>JBDKRL010000012.1:0-46603 GCA_039683415.1 Clostridiaceae bacterium | reverse complement strand
ATACACTTCCTCCACCGTCTGCAGAAACTCCGGCTCCCCGCCGTTCTTTGTTCGAACATCGTTGATTACCCGCTCAATGTACGCGTTCATGAATGCCCTCCTGAATGGCTTTGAAATGATTTTTGATATCGTGCCCGGCGGCTCGCTCCTGCCGCCGGACGCAAAAACGCCGGCACACGGCCGGCCGTTGTTGCCTGATTATGTGTCCAGTATCGCTTTTTTTGCCGCGCGGTAGGCGTCGGTCAGCACCGCGGCGTCCGTGCCGTAGGTGATGCTGTCGAATCCCATAGCAAACCCCGCACGCGCTTTTTCAACCGTGCCCGCAAAAAGAAACGAAAACTTCCCCGCGCTTTTACAAACCTGCTGCACGTGCGCAATCGCTTCCTTAACAACGGGGTCGTTGAAGTCGCCTGGTTTCCCCAGCGCGGTGGAAAGGTCGAAGGGACCTACGAAGACGCCGTCGATGCCGTCTACCTTGACAATCTCTTCGATGTTATTCAGGCATTCGGCTGTTTCGCATTGCGGAAGAAGCATGGTCTCGCGGTTGGAAACTTCAAAGTAGTGCTCCAACCCGTGCTGCGCGTAGTCCTCGTACCAATACCCGCTGCCCGCCGTCGCGCCGACGCCGCGCGCGCCAAGCGGCGCATACTTGCCGTATTCGACGATTTTCTCGACTTCTTCCACCGTTTTGACACAGGGAATCACAAGCCCCATCGCGCCCGCGTCGAGCAGTTTAAGGATGGCTGCGCGGGAGATTTCGTTTGCGCGCGCAAACGGCGTAATACCATAGAGTTTCGCCGCGCGGACGAACTCCAGCGTGGTCTCCGGATTGTAGGGGCCGTGCTCATTGTCGATAATCAGGTAGTCCATTCCGGCTAGTCCGATGCACTCGGCAACGTTGCCGCTGGCAAGCTCAAAAAACGTTCCAAGGGTCTTGCCGCCTGCCAGCATCTTTTCTTTCACGGCGTTTTTCATCTCTCGATCTCCTCTTTTGCATGGATTCGAAATGGTTCTTCAAAAAGCAGAACAGGCCCCCGGACCATGCCGAACGGCCTGTTCCTTATACGGTTCGTTGGTGATAGCTTTATCTCTGTACGCGGCCCGTGCCGCTGCCGTTCATGAGGGATTTCACTTCGTCCAGCGTGACGCGGTTGAAGTCGCCCTGAATCGTATGCTTGAGGCAGCTCGCTGCAATGGCGAACTCAATCGTCTGCTGCGTGGAATAGCCGTTCCGCATGGCGTAGATCAGACCCGCGCCAAAGGAATCCCCGCCGCCGACGCGGTCCCAGATATGGATATCGTATTCCTTCGAAAAATAACAGTCCTTGCCGTCGCAGAGCATGCCCGCCCATTTATTGTCGTTGGCGGAGATGGACGAGCGCAGAGTGATGGCGACCGCCTTGCAGCCGTAGCGCTCGATGATTTTCTTTGCAACGTCCTTATATCCATCGTACGAGAGCTTGCCGGAGTTGACGTCCGTGCCGCTGGCTTTGATGGCGAGCACCTTTTCGGCGTCCTCTTCGTTGGCTATGCAGACGTCCACATACGGCATCAGCGCCGTCATGGTGGAAAACGCTTTGTCCGTGCTCCAGAGGTTCTTGCGGTAATTGAGGTCGCAGCTCACCGTGATGCCCTTGGCTTTGGCGGCCTTGACCGCGTCCATGCAGGCTTCCGCCAGCTCGTCGGAAAGCGCGGGCGTGATGCCCGTAAAGTGGAACCATTCGCAGCCGGCAAAGATGGTTTCCCAGTCGAAATCCGCGCGCTTTGCCGTCGCAATGGAGGAGTGCTTGCGGTCGTAAACGACCTTGGACGGGCGCTGCGCCTGCCCTTTTTCCACATAATAAACGCCGACGCGCTCGCCCTGACGCAAAATCAGGGACGTATCCACGCCGAAAGAGCGAAGGCTGCTGATGGCCGCCTGGCCGACCGGATTTTCCGGCAGGGCGGTGACATACGCAACGCTCTCGCCAAAGTTGCCAAGGGATACGGCAACATTCGCCTCGCCGCCGCCAAAGGTTGCTTCCAGACGGTTGGTTTGGAGGATGCGGTGTCCGTCTTCCGGCATCAGCCGGAGCATGATCTCTCCGAATGTAATGATTTTCGCCATAGTTCCTATATTCCCTTTACGATCCCTTACGCGTTGACGAGGTGAATCGCAAAGCCCCCTATTTCTTCATTAAAGTAAATTGCATTCAGTTTTCCGCTTGGGGCGTACTTGGCGGAGTCCATGTTGAACGCCACGCCCATGGCCTGAAAATAGCGCACAGCGCGGTCGACGGAGGAAGTTGAAAAGCCGATGTGGCCGTTTTTGCCGAGGTACTTCGACTTCATCACTTCCACAAACTTATCGACAAATACCGAGCTTGCGCCGTCTTTTGCAACGTCCAGACGCAAGAGGCTCGAAAGCTGAGATGCGGTATTGCGCGCGGCTTCCTCGTTTTCCGTGTTCAGGCCGACATGCGCGAGCCTGAGGTTGAGCATCGCCTGCACGGACTTTTTGCAGAGCTCCGTAATCTGCGCCCACTCGCGCTTTGCCATATGGCTGCCGAGCATATAGGTTCCTCCGCAGGCGACCACACGGTCAAACGCGAAGTACTCCGCAAGATTATTGAGGTTGAGTCCGCCCGTGGGCATAAAGCCGACCCCGCTGTAAGGCCCGCAGATGGCTTTGATGGCGGAGATGCCGCCGTTTTGCTCGGCGGGGAAGAACTTGAGTACTTTTAAGCCAAAACCCATGGCCTGTTCGACCTCGCTCGGCGTTGCAACGCCGGGGACGATCTCTATGCCTTGCTGCTGGCAGAATTTCACGATCTCCGGATTCAGCCCGGGGGCTACAATAAACTGCGCGCCCGCGGCGATGGCCTGCGTCGCCTGTTCAATCGTAATCACGGTGCCCGCGCCAACTACCATATCCGGATAGTGCTCGCGGGTGTAGCGGATATACGTATCCGCATGTTCCATGCGGAAGGTGATCTCCATGGCGGGGATGCCGCCCTGGCTCAGCGCGTTTGCCAGCGCGTCGCAGTCCTCGACGGATTCAATCTTCGTAATCACCGGCATAATGCCGATGGCGGAAACGCGGTCCAGTACGCTGCTCATAACCCAAACCCCCTCACATAGCCGTTGATCCGTTCGAATCCGGCCTTGATGTTTTCCGTGGAGGTTGCGTAGGTAATGCGGATAAACCCTTCGCCGACGTCTCCAAACCCGCTGCCGGGCACCGTGACCACGCCGGTCTTTTTGAGCAGATCCATGCAGAGTTCCAGAGAATTCATGCCCGACGCGCGGGAAAGTTCCTTGGCGTTGGTGAACGCGTAGAATGCGCCTTTGGGCGGACGAATCGATAATCCCGGGGTGCTGTTGATCAGCGAGCAGATCAGATTGCGCCGTTCCAGGTATGTCTGCCGCATGGTTTCGATCTCAGGCAAACATTCTCTTAAGCCGACCGCTGCTGCAATCTGGCTCGGCGCGGGCAGGCACGAAGCGCCGTTTTCATGGAGCTTGGTCATGTTGCGGATGATGTCCGGCCGGGCGATGGCATAGCCCAGGCGCCAGCCGGTCATGGCGAACATCTTGGAAAAGCCGCTGATATAAACGGTGTTTTCGATCATGCCGTCAAAGGACGTGATGCTGGTGTAGCCTTCCTCGTCGTAAACGAGGCGGCTGTAGATTTCGTCCGCAATGACATAGATATTTCGATCCCGCAGCAGTTCGGCCAACGCCTTGCAGGTCGCTTTGTCGATAACCGCGCCGGTGGGGTTGGAAGGCGAGTTGAGAATGATAACCTTCGTTTTAGGGCCGATCGCCTTTTTGATGTCCTCTGGGTCGGGCACGAAGTTGTTCTCTTCGTACGCCGGAACGACCTTGAGGATGGCTCCCGTCATGCCGATCTGACCAAAGTAATTCGGCCATGCGGGGGTGACAACGATGACTTCGTCGCCGGGATCGACCAGCGTAAACAGCGCCATCTGGATGGCTTCCGTGGCTCCGCAGGAAACCATGATCTGTGTTTCCGGGTCGGGGTTGAGGTCGTTTTTATGGTATTCCGCAATCGCCTGCCTCAGCGGCAGTACGCCCGCGTTCGGGGTATAGTGCGTCAGCCCCTGCTCCCAGCAGCGGCAGGCTTCGTCGATGATCGGGCGCGGTGTAATAAAGTCCGGCTCGCCGACGGTAAAACTGATGGTATCCTTCATCTTCAAGGCTTCATTATACATCGCGCGGATCGCGGAGCCTCCCAGATTCTGTGCCAATTTCGATAGTTGCATGTTCCTGTATCCTCTATTTATATTCCGCTGAAATCTAATCTTTTACAAACCTCCCCAAAACGGGGAAGATTGAATTTCGTTCTGTTCTTCTTTTCTGCGCTATGCGCCGAGATACGCCGTCTTAACGCGTTCGTCCACGAGCAAATCCTTTGCTGAGCCTTCCATGCTGATATGTCCCGTTTCCAGAACATACGCGCGGGAAGCGGTCTTGAGCGCAAGAAACGCGTTCTGTTCGATGAGCAGGATGCTCGTGCCCGTTTCGTTAATCTGGCGGATGATGCGGAAGATATCTTCCACGATGATCGGCGCAAGCCCCATGGACGGTTCGTCCAGCATCAGGAGTTTGCCATTGGTCATCAGCGCGCGTCCCAGCGCAAGCATCTGCTGCTCGCCGCCGGAGAGGGTGCCCGCCTTCTGCTTTTCGCGCTCCTTGAGCCGCGGAAAGATGGTGAACACGCGCTCGAAGCTCGAGCGGATTTCCGCAGCGGACTTGACCAGATTCGCGCCCATCTTGAGGTTTTCCGTGACCGTCAGTCCCGCAAACACGCGGCGGCCTTCCGGCACATGCGCAATACCCAGTTCAACAACTTTATGCGGTTTCATCCGGACCAGTTCGTGCCCCTCAAACAGGATCGAACCGCTTTTTGCGCGCTCCAACCCGGATATGGTGCGCAAAACCGTGGATTTTCCCGCGCCGTTGGAGCCGATGAGCGCTACGATTTCGCCTTTTTCTAAATGGAAGGAGACGCCCTGAACGGCTTTGATCGCGCCGTAGGATACGTGCAGATCCTTGACTTCAAGCATTGCCATTTTCGTATTCTCCTCCTAAATAAGCCTCGATCACGCGGGGGTTTCTCTGGATTTCCGCCGGAAGCCCTTCCGCTATGGTCTTGCCGAAGTCCAGCACCTTGATGCGATCCGCAATCGGCATAACGAAGTTCATGTGGTGCTCGATTAAGATGATCGTGAGGTCGAAGCGCTTGCGGATATCGACCACGAGCCGCGCCATCTCTTCCAGCTCGGTGGTGATCATGCCCGCCACCGGTTCGTCGAGCAGCAGGATTTTGGGCTTTGTCATCAGCGCGCGGGCAACTTCCAGCCGCCGCTGTTCGCCGTAAGGCAGGTTCTTTGCAAGAAAGTCCGCTTTGTCGGCAAGGTTGAGCTCGCCCAGCAGCGCCATGACTTCCTCGTCCAGCGCCCGCTCGCTGCGCTGCATGCCGGGTGTGCGGAGAAAACAGCTCGCGAGGCTCTGCTTGTTGTGCATGGTATGCGCCATTTTGACGTTATCCGCAACGGTCGCATTGGAAAACAGGCGGATGTTCTGGAAGGTGCGGGTCATGCCCGCCTGCGCAAATTGGAAAGGCTTAAGCCCAGCCATGTTGCGGCCTTCATACGTAATCGTGCCTGAAGTGGGCTTGTAGATGCCCGTCAGCATATTGAACACGGTCGTCTTGCCCGCGCCGTTGGGGCCGATGATGGCAACCATTTCGCCTTGTTCGAGGCTCAGGTTGAAATCATCCACCGCACAGAGGCCGCCGAACATGATCGAAAGGTTTTTTACTTCAAGAATGCTCATGAATACTCTCCCCTTTCGCCGTTACCGGTTCGAGCCGGCGGGCTCATTTTTGCCGCTCTTGCGCGGGAAGATCGGCTTGTCATACAGCGAATTGCGCTTGATGCGCATGAACGGCAGTTCCTTGCCGCCGCAGAGTCCGTCCGAGCGGTAGAGCATGACGATGACAAGGATTGCCGCATACACGGCGATGCGCCAGTCCGAGAGGAAGCGCAGCACTTCCGGCAGCACCGTGAGCAGCGCCGCGCCCACGATGGAACCGGTCAGCGAACCGCTGCCGCCCGCGTACATAAACACCAGAAAGTCGGAACTCTTGGTAAAGCTGAACGAATCCGGCTGGATAAACGCCAGCACATGCGCATACAGCCCGCCCGCAACGCCCGCGATGAACGCCGCGATACAGAATGAAGTGATCTTGTACTTGGTGGTGTTGATGCCCATGACGTCCGCTGCAACTTCGTTATCACGAATTGCAATAAACGCCCGCCCGTAAGGGGAATAGATCAGGTTCTTGAGCAGATACAACGTCAGCGTCATGAACAAAAGGATCCAGGCCAGCGTCGAATAGTTCGGAATCCCGATCATTCCGCGCGCGGCGCCGATGGGTTTGATGAGCCGCAAAATCGCGCGGACAATCTCGCCGAAGGCAAGCGTCACGATTGCCAGATAGTCACCTTTGAGCTTGAGCGAGGGAAGTCCGATCAGCGCGCCAACAAGCGCGGCCACGCACCCGCCAACGACCAGCCCGAGCAAAAATACCGGCGTTTGCGCGATTAAGGGGATGTTCTTTCCGTCAAAGACCATGGTCGTAATCACCGCCGCACCGTATGCACCAAGGGACATGAATCCCGCGTGGCCGATGCAGAACTGACCCGTAAAGCCGTTGACGAGGTTCAGGCTCGCGGTCATCATGATGTTGATGCCCGCGAACATCATGACCTGAATGTAATACTTATTGAAGATGCCGACCTTGAGCAGGAGCATCGTCACAACGTAAAGCGCGAGCACAATCGCTGCGGGATAGGCTGACTTGAAGAGTCTTTTCCAATTCATATGCAGCCCTCCTCAGACTTTTTCTTTGGTGAGCTTACCCATGATACCCGCGGGCTTCACCAGTAAAATCACGATGAGAATGATAAAGCCGGCCGCGTAACCGAGCGTGGAGTTCACAGCGGTGGCGAAGATTTCAGAAATACCCATGATAAAGCCGCCCAGCATCGCGCCGCGGATATCGCCGATGCCGCCGAGCACCGCCGCGATGAACGACTTGGTTCCCAGCCAGGAACCCATGTAAACCTCGACCTGCGGATAGACGCTTGCGTAGCAGATGCCCGCAACCGCCGCCAGCGCGCCGCCGATGAAGAACGTCAGCGAGATAACGCGGTTGACGTTGATGCCCATGAGAGCCGCCGCGTCCTTATCCATGCTGACTGCGCGCATCTGGCTGCCGATCTTGGTTTTGTTGACGAGTAAGTACAGCCCGACCATCACGACGGCGGCCAGCGTAATCATGATGATCTGCGTGGAAGTAATCGAAGCGCCGAGGAAATCGTATCGTACGACCTTGAACAGCGTCGGAAACGACCGCGGATTCGGTCCAATAAAAGTCAGCGCGCGGGGAAAATTCTCCAGGAACATGGAAACGCCCACAGCCGTGATCAAAGCGATCATACGCGGTTTGTTGCGCAGCGGCCGGTAAGCAATTGCCTCAACGCCCATGCCGATGGAGCCGGTGCCCAGCATTGCGATGAGAATAATCGCGGCAACTGCGAGCATCGGGTAAGTACCGTCGATTTGAAAGCTGGTAAACAACTTTGCGATAAAGAACGTGCCTAATGCACCAATCATTAGGAAGTCGCCATGGGCAAAGTTGATCATGCCGACGATACCATAAACCATGGTATAGCCCAACGCCAACAGTGCATACACGCTGCCTAACTGAAGGCCGTAAATCAAATACTGTAAGATAGTGGACAATTGAAAAGCCTCCAATCTTCATGTGGAACAGAATCGCGATTGACAGGGCGATGACGGCGATGTGCCGGCTGGTGTAAAACGCAACCGGCACATCGTTGTACGCCATCTACGAGGGGAATTGATTTACCTGATTATAACCGATTTCAGCTGGGGTTAACAGCCGCCACAAAGTGGGAAACGCCCGCTGCGTCATATTCCATGATGACAGCGCCCTTGATGGGGTTGCGGTCTGCGCCAACCGAAATGAAGCCGGAGGGCACTTCGAGGTTTGTAATGGTCGCAAGCGCGTCACGCACGCCGGTACGAGTCACTTCCGCCGCGTTCTGGAGGGCGTAGACTACCATCATGGTGGCTTCGTAAGCGAGTTCCGCGTTGGAGTTCGGGCTTTCGCCGTCATGCATTGCGGTGTAGGCGGAAACGAACTTCACGGCCGCATCGGTCGTGGATTCCGCGGAGAACGCGGAGACGTACACAACGCCTTCCACGGCGGCGCCGGCAACGGCTGCCACTTCGGGTGTGTCGGCGGAGTCACCGCAGACGATGGGGCAGGTCATGCCGACCGCACGGGCCTGCTGGATCTGCAGCGGCATTTCGCCAAGCAGGTTCGGCAGGAACAGGCATTCCGGCGCGGCGGCTGCGAGTTTGGTCAGCTGGACGTTGTAGTCCTTGACGTCGGAACCGGAGTATTCTTCGCTGGCGACGATCGAGCCACCCAATGCTTCGTAGCTCTCGACAAACGCGTCGGTCAGACCGGTGGCGTAAGCGTCTGCATTGTTGAAGAGGATCGCGGCGGTCTTATAGCCGGCTTCCCAGCAGTAAGTCGCGGCAACTTTGCCCTGGAACGGGTCGATGAAGCAGGCACGGAAGATGTAGTCGCCAATTTCGGTTACCGCGGTGTTCGTCGCAAACGTGCAGACGACCGGGCAGCCGGCGTTCTGCGCGATGGAACCGGCAGCCAGAGCGCACTTGGACATATCCGGGCCGACGATGGCGATGACGCCTTCTTCTTCGATCAGCTTCTGGAATACGTTGGTGGTCTTTTCTTCGGAAGCTTCGTTATCCATGTAGATGAACTCTACCGGGTAATCGACGCCCTTGATGGTGATTTTGCCGCCAAGCTCCTGCTCGGCAACCTGCACACCGTGGGTGATGTACTTGCCTGCGATTGCGGAGTTGCCCGAAATGGGGCAGACCACGCCGATCTTCAGCGTTTCAACAGTTGCGGGTGCTTCCGTAGCAGCGGCATCCGTGGACGTATCCGCGGCGGTAGCTGTGTCCGTGGCTGCGGGCGCTGCGTTGCAAGCGACAAGAGCCAGTACCATGCACAGAACCAGTGCAAGAGAGAGTAACTTTTTCATTGTCTTCCTCCTGAGTTTGATTTGATTATACAAACGGCGCGAAAAGCGCCTTTTGCTTTGAGGGAGTGTTTTCGGGATGCAAAGGGTTGTTATTGGGAAGCGTGGTTTGATGCGTTTGCGGCGCTCGACGTTCCACATCGTGAAATGCTTTCATTCATTGTGGAATCATCATATATCAACGCGCTTTTCTCTGTCAATACCCCATGTTTTGAAATTTAGCCCGTGAGTATAGATAATATCGTAAGAACTGACGAAACGCGAATTCTTTCGTCAATTCGTTCCATTTTAGATAAGAATGTTTTTAAAAAAAATGAAAAATAACTGAAAAAATAGCTGGATTTTTATGTTTTTCCCGTGTTGCTCGTGATTTTTATCATGTCATGCGCTTTTTCTCCCTTTGCTATGCGCTGCTCTGAACGGCATTTACCCTCTGCGCCGGAAAGCTGTGACGCACCCTTTTCGGCAATTCTGCCATATCGTTTCCTGTGTGATTTACGAGAACCAAATTCGCCGAGCGTTCCACTCCATCAACAAAAATACGCTTGTCGAAACGACTGATTTTTCTGTAAAGAATCGTCTTCCACCTTGCGTGTTGTATAAAAACCCGTATTTTTCTGCGGGTGTTGTACTTGCATACAAACTATGTTATTATGCTATTTGTAAAAATTTGGCGGTGTGATCGCGCTTGCAAAACGTATTTCCGTCGGTCTTTACCGCTTATTGGTACTCGTTTTTTTCGCTGTCTGCTCCTTCGTTTTCGGCAGGATCGAGAAAGAAACGGGACATAGAGAATGTCGGAGGTGTTTATGGAAGGTTCTTCCGGGTCGCACGTACAGGTGCTGGATCGCGCGCTCGATTTAATCGAGTTGCTGGCAACGTCCGAAGGCGGAATGGGTCTGGCCGAGCTTTCCGCCGCCACCGGCTTGCCTAAAAGTACGATTCACCGCATTCTGGCGAGCTACGCCTCGCGTCACTATATTGAGAAGGATTCCGATACGAGCACGTATTTTCTCGGCCACAAGTTCGTCGAGATCGCGAGCCTTTACCTCAACAAAATCGTGCTGAAAACCGAAGCCGCGCCCATCATGCACGAGATGGCCAGCATGTTCAACGCAATTTCGTATCTGGGCGTTGCGGAAAACAACGAGGTCGTCTATCTGGAACGCGCCGAGCAGTTCAACAGCCTCCGGCTCTACACGCAGATTGGCAAACGAGAACCGCTGTATTGTACCGCTCTTGGCAAGGTGCTCATGTCCGCCCTGCCGGAAGAAGAGTTTTCGCATATTGCCAGGCAGCTTTCCTACAAGCCTTACACCCCGAACTCCGTCACTTCCTACGATGCTTTTTCACGCGAAGTGCAGTTTGCCCGCGAACACGGCTACGCGCTGGATATCGAAGAGCACACCGTCGGCAGCAGCTGCCTTGCGGTGCCGATTTACGATTACACCCGCAAGGTCATGGCCGCGATGAGTATCTCCGGGCGGGGGTTGTTCGACAGCTTCTCCATCGACTACATCTACCAGCAGATGAAGCAGGCTTCCATAGAGCTTTCCAAGCGGATGGGATATACACAGGATCCCGCCAACAGGGAATAAGGAATGGTTTTTTGCCTCCGCTTTCGCGGAGGCTCTTTTTGTAATTTGCTTTTTTTGAGGGCTCCGCCCTCAATCTCCCGCCCAAGGGAATCCTCCCTTTGGAATCCCTCTCCTCTGCGCGCGTTTTGCGTTTTTACGAATCAGCGGAAACTGGGATTGACAAGAATATCCCTTTCGCGCTATAATTATTGCGTTCCACATCGTGGAATCACGTTTCGTAATCATCATTATCAACATCGCGAGGTACAAAAGCATGTCCGATTCTACGGTCGATCTCATTGCCGCGCGCGGCATCATCGCAATCTGCAGAAAAATCTACGGCTCCCACCTGCTCGGCCTGGCCGGCGCGCTGGAAAAGGGCGGCGTTGCGCTCATGGAAGTGACGTTTGACCAATCCGACCCGGACTGCGTTTCACGCACCGCCGAAGCGATTCATCTGCTTTGCGACTCGTTTCCCACCATGCGGTTCGGCGCGGGCACGGTGCTGACGCGGGAGCAGGTCGACGCGGCAAAAGACGCGGGCGCCTGCTTTATCATATCGCCGAATACGGATATTGACCTTGTGAAATATACCAAGTCGCTCGGGCTTGTTTCGATTCCGGGAGCCATGACCCCGACGGAAGTCATGAGCGCGCACGCCGCGGGCGCGGACTATGTCAAGCTCTTCCCCGCGAGCTACCTCGGTTTGAAATACCTAAAAGACCTCACCGCTCCGCTCAACCACATCAAGCTCCTCGCAACCGGCGGCATTTCCGCCGATAACCTGGGCGACTTCCTCCGCGCGGGCTGCCGGGGTGCCGGCATTTCCAGTTCGCTCTGCGACAAAGCGCGCATCCTCGCGGGCGACTGGGGCACGCTGACGAAGACCGCGCGCGAACTGGTTGCCATTTTCGACACGGTTGCGGAGGAAAAAGGATGGCGAAAGTAGTCGGTTTTGGCGACCTGCTTGTGCGCTTCAGCCCGCCGGGCTACCAGCGCTTCCTTCAGGCGGACAGCTACGAAATCAATTATACCGGCGCGGAAGCGAACGTTCTGGTCAGCCTCGCTCTCAACGGCGTGGAAACGGAATTCGTCACCCGTCTGCCGCAGAACCTCATCAGCGAGTGCGCGGTTGCGGAACTTAAAAAGTTCGGCGTAGGCGTCAGGCTTATTTCTTACGGCGGCGAGCGCATCGGCACGTACTATCTCGAAAAAGGCGCTTCCCAGCGCCCCTCCCGCCTCGTTTACGACCGAAAATATTCTTCGTTTGCAACCTCTTCCCCGTCGGACTACGACTGGGATTCCATTTTTAACGGCGTGACCCATTTTCATTTTACGGGCATCACCCCCGCGCTCGGCTCCGAACTGCCGGGCATCTGTTTTGCCGCCTGCGCGCAGGCGCGCGCACGCGGCATCCTCACGAGCTGCGACCTCAACTACCGCGCGCTGCTTTGGGATTTGGAGACGGCCTCCAAAACCATGCGTCGCCTCATGCCGCTGGTGGACGTTCTCGTCTGCGGACGGGAGGATTCCGAAAAGCTGCTTGGCGTAAAACCGAATATCCGAAATACACAAGGCGACGCCATCGACCGGGAAGCCTACGCGGTCGCGGCGGCGGAACTGACCCGTATCTACGGTTTTCAGAGCGTCGCCATCACACTGCGCGAGAGCGTTTCCGCCTCGGACAACAACTGGAGCGGCATGCTCTATACCGGCGGCCGGGCGTATTTTTCCAAGGAATACCAGATCCATCTGGTCGACCGCGTCGGCGGCGGAGATTCGTTTACAGCGGGTCTTCTTTACGCCATCATTCATGAATACGATCCCCAGCACGCCGTGGAATTCGCGGTTGCGGCGAGCTGTCTTAAACAGACCATCGAGCGCGATTTCAACCTTTCCTACGCCGACGAAATCGAGCGCCTCGCCTCCGGCGAAGCAACCGGAAGGATTCAGCGATGAGCGCGCCGTCGGTCGGCGCGCAAAAGCGCCCGCAAGCGAAGCTGTTCTTTCTCGCGGTGTTCTGCATCTTTCTCTGGGGTACCGCCATTCCCTGCGTCAAACTGAGCTATCCGCTCTTTGGCATTGTCAGCAGCGCGCCGTTCGACCAGATTTTCTTTGCGGGCATCCGCTTTACCGGGGCGGGGCTGCTCACGCTGCTGATTGCGTTTTTGACCAAATCCGGCACGCGTTCGTTTCAAAAAAAGCACATCCTGCCCGTACTCGGATTAGGGCTTGTGCAGACCACGGCACAGTACATCTGTTTTTACATCGGGCTTTCCAACACCACCGGCGCGCGCGGCGCAATCTTCAACTCGGTATCCACGTTCTTTACGGTGCTGCTTGCGGCGGTGTTCTTCCGCTCGGAAAAGGTTACCGTTCGCAAGCTCGTCGGCTGCCTGGTCGGTTTTGCGGGCATTATCGTGGTCAACCTCGGCGGCCTTTCCAGCAAGTTCACCTGGAACGGCGACTTGCTGATTATGACTTCGTCTCTGTTCTTTGCGCTGGGATCGGTCATCAGCAAAATGCTCTCGCAGAACGAAAACCCGTTTCTGCTGACCGGAACCCAACTGCTCTTTGGCGGGTTCGTGCTGCTTGCCATCGGATATCTCGGCGGCGGCAGGCTCCACGCGGTATCGCTGCCGGGAATCGCGCTGCTGCTGTACCTGATTGCGCTTTCCGCAACGGCGTTCACCATCTGGACGTACCTGATGCGGGATCACGAGGCCGCCTCGGTTTCGATTTACTTTTTCCTGCTGCCGGTGTTCGGCGTGCTGCTTTCGGGGTTGTTCCTCGGCGAGCAGATTTTATCCTTGCGCAACCTCGCGGCGCTGCTGTTCGTCTGCGCGGGCATCTACGTCGTCAACAGCCGTCCGCGCGTTAAAATTACCACGCCCGCGGCATAGTTCCATATAAACTTTCATGTGTTCCGGGAGGACAAGCGTTTGAGCAATAAAGTCATTGCCATCAGCGACTGCGACCACCTGCTGATGGTCGAAGAACAGCGTGTCTGCGCGCGATACGGCGTGGACTATGTGTTGTTTCACTGCAAAACCGAGGACGATCTGATCCGCGACCTGCGTGGCTACGAAGCCGTCGTCAACCAGTACGCGCCGTTGACGGAGCGGGTGTTCGCCGCGCTGCCGGAGCTCAGGATGGTCGTGCGCTACGGCGTCGGCGTCAACAACATCGACCTCGAAGCGGCAACGCGTCATCATGTTGCCGTCTGTAACGTACCGGACTACGGCGTGCAGGAAGTCGCCTCCCACGCGCTAGCGCTGATGATGGCGCTGACGCGGAAGATCGTCGCTATGGATGCTTCCGTCAAAAACGGCGAGTGGGAATACGCAAAGAGCATCCCTGTCCGCCGGTACAAGGAAATGACGTTCGGCGTCGTCGGCCTCGGCCGCATCGGCAGTTGCTTTGCCGAACTGATTCGCCCGCTTGGCGGACGCATTCTCGGCAGCGAAATCGACCCGAACCGGGCGGTTCCGGACTTTGTGGAACGAGTGGATTTTGAAACGCTCGTACGCGAAAGCGACGTGATTTCCCTGCACTGCAACCTCGAAACGTCCCGCAACCTCGTCCACATGGACGTGTTGCGGCAGATGAAGCGGGAAGCCGTGCTCATCAACGTTTCCCGCGGCGGAATCGTCAACGAAAGCGACCTTGCCGCGGCGCTGAACGAAGGCTTGCTTGCGGGCGCGGGCATCGACGTTACCGCTCTCGAACCCCTGCCGCTTTCCAGCCCGCTGCTCACGGCAAAGAACATCGTCTTAACACCGCATATGGCCTGGTACTCCGAAGAATCTTCTTCCGACCTCAAGACCAAGACCGCCGAGGAAGCCGCGCGCTATCTCACCGGAAAGCCGCTGCTCAACCAGCTCAACAAATTCTGATTTTTACACGACGCGGCGTCTCCGCCCGCCGTTGATTGCACCCTTATTTTTGAAAGGACACTTACACTCATGAAAGCAATTGTGTTTACCGGCCCCAACGGCGTAGAAATGCGCGACCTGCCCATCCCCCAAGCAAAAGAAGGCTGGGCGCTCATCCATGTGGTCTGCTCCGGCATCTGCGGAACGGACGTTACCATCTATCTCGGCGCACATCCGCGCGCAAAAGCCCCGCTGGTGATGGGGCATGAATTTTCCGGTCATCTCATGCAGGATATCCCCGGCTTGAAAAAAGGCACGCTGGTCACGGTCAACCCGCTGCTCTCCTGCGGAACCTGCGAACCCTGCCAAACGGGTAATTCGCACGTCTGCAAGACGCTCAAGCTGCTCGGCATCGACTGCGACGGCGGCATGGCGGAATACGCGCTTGCCCCCATCGACAAGATCGTTCCCGTGCCGGAAGGCGTTTCCGAAAAGCTCGGCGCGTTCATCGAACCCATCGCCGTGGCTGTCCACGCGCTGCACATGGCGCAGTATCAAGCGGGCGACAGCGCGCTGGTGTTCGGCGCAGGCGCGATTGGCCTTGCCACCGCCGTGACATTGCGGCGCTTTGGCGCCAGCGACATCACCATCTGCGAACCCAACCCCGTGCGGCTGGAGTTTGCCAAAAGCCTCGGCTTCCACTGCGTACTGAGCGGGCCGGAACTGCTGGAAACGCTGATGAAGGAAACGAACGGCGACGGCTACGATTTTGTGTTCGACTGCGCGGGACATCAGTCCGTTGCGGATATCCTGCCGGACGTGGTCAAGATCCGCGGCACAATCGAAATCATCGCGGGCTACAAAAAGCCCCCGGCCATGAACTATCAAAAGGGCATGTTCAAGGAGTTTTCCATTCAGTTTACACGCGTGTATACGCATAAGGACTTCCAGATCGCGGCAAAGCTCTGCGCCATGGAACCCCTTTATGAGCGTCTCGTCAACTACGAGCTGCCGCCGGAAGAAGCGCAGAAGGGTTTTGACCTGCTGACGTCGCCTTCCGACGCGATCAAAGTCATGTTTCGGTTTTAAGGAGAAGAGAAATGCTGTTTGACATCAAAGGCAAAAACGCAATCGTTACCGGCGCGAGCCGCGGCATCGGCTACGGCATTGCCAAAGGCTTTGCCGAGGCGGGCGCGAACCTGATTTGTATCTGCCGCAGCATGCCGGAGGACGTACTCGAAGAGTTCCGTTCGTTCGGCGTCCGCGCGGAAGCGTATTCGTTCGACCTCTCCGAGCCGGAGAAGATCCCCGCGCTGGTGGAAAAAACCCTCCAGGACTGGGGACGAATCGATATCCTCGTCAACAACGCGGGCGCGCAGCGCAGGAACAACTGCGCCGACTTTACAGACGAGGACTGGGACTTTGTGATGAACGTCAACGCAAAGAGCGTGTTTGTGCTCTGCCGCGAAGTCGGTCGGCACATGGTGCAGAGAGGCTCCGGCAAAATCGTCAACTTCGCGTCGCTGCTCTCGTTTCAGGGCGGCTACCGCGTGCCCGCGTATTCCGCGAGCAAGGGCGCGGTCATGCAGTTTACCAAGACCTTCGCCAACGAGTGGGCAAAACTCGGCGTCAACGTCAACTGCATCGCGCCGGGGTATATCGACACGGAGATGAACGTGGCTCTGGTCAACGACCCCGTAAGAAACGAACAAATTACGATGCGCATCCCCGCCGGCCGGTGGGGTCATCCCGAAGACTTGGTCGGTGCGGCCATCTTCCTCTGCAGCCCCGCTTCGGACTATGTCCACGGCACGACTCTGATCGTCGACGGCGGCTGGATGGGGCGCTGACCACTATTTCCCCCTGCGCAATCCGGCATTCCGGTGGGGAACCGGTCTCCTCTTTCCCGGTTTTCCGCCGGGCCGGATTGTTTTGACGCGCGGGCGTTCTTTCGCTATGATAATAGAGTGAAGCGTGATCCGCCGCGCGGATACGTCCATTCACCCAAGGAGGGCTTACCTTGTCCAGTTTGTTTCTCGATTCCTTTCAGCTCATCGTCGCGGTCTACCTGCTGTATATCGCGATCAAGGGCAGCGGAACGATGTACCGCTTTTTCGACCTGCCGGAGCAGGAACAGCCGCGCGTGCATAAGCTGCTTCGGACGGTCTATCTCGTCTGCGGGCTTCTTGCGCTGTTGGACGCGGGCGCAAACATGCTGCAAAACAGCATGTTCACCCAGCAGGTGCTCGAAAGCGGCACGACCGTTACCCAGAACTTTACGCTGGAAGGGTTTTCGTTCATCACCTACGACCTGCTCTCCATCGTAAGCACGGTTCTCACCTGCGTGATCATTCTGGCGCTTGTTGTTACGTTTGCCTACCTCCGCTCCGTTGCGGCAAAAAAGGGCAAACAATAATCGCGATAAAGTTCTTATTTTCACTCTTCAAACACAAAACGAACCTCATGCGAGGTTCGTTTTTTGCTTTTCGTTTGTTTGTATCCGCACACAGGGGCGGATTGGTATAAGCGCTTATTCTTCGTGCTTGCAGTCCTTACAGTAACCGAAAATCTCCAAACTGTGCCCCATGATTTCGAAATCTTCCGCTTCGAGTTTTGGGAACGCGTTGTTCATCGGGCAGTCGTCGATGGCGATCATCTTGTGGCACTTGACGCAGACGGCATAGTGCTTATGCCGGAAACGGTTAAGCTCATACACCGCCATTTCGCTGTTGAGCACGCTGGTTTTCATCACCAGCCCCTTTTCAACGAACAGTTCCAGCACGCGGTAGACTGTGGAAAGCCACGCGGGCTTGACACCCGTTTCCATCCGCGAACAGATCTCTATAGCGCTGAGCGGCTGATCGGCGTTTTCGAGTATGGCAAGTACGCTCTCGCGCTGCCTGGTTTTTTTCATGCCTACAGGCCAGGCGCATGGCGCTTCCTTCATCTTGCTCCCCTCTTTCCGCCGCTTTCGCTCGGCAGTTCTTCAAAATCACAGTAAATGCGATTGATTCGCAAAACCGCGCATTCATTATAGAATGCGCCGCGAGGATGCGTCAAGCACGCGCCCGAACCGCGCTGGAGTAGATTTTCTTACCCGCCATCACGAGCACCAGCACGCCGACCGAAACCAGCGCCGTAAAGCCGCCCGGAGCGACGTTTAAATAATAGGAAAGGAACAACCCGGCCATGATGTCGATCACGCTGAACACGATGGAGCAAATCAGCGTCACCTTGAACCCCTTGCCCAGCTGCAGCGCTGTGGCAACTGGCAGCGCGATCATCGAGCTGAGCACCAGCACGCCCACGATCCGGATAGAAACGGAGATGGCCGAGGCAACGAGAATGGCGAACACATAGTTGATCAACCGCACCTTGACGCCCGCCACCTGCGCCGCTTCTTCGTCGTAGGCAATATAGAGCATCTGGTGATACAGCAGCACCAGCGCCACGACCGAGATTGCGCTGAGAATCAGCACCATGACGATGTCGAATTCCGTCACGGTGAGGATGCTGCCAAAGAGAAATGAGTCCGCGTTGGCATGCAGCTTACCGGAGCTGATAATCGTAATCGCGGTGCCGACGCTGAGCGAAAGCACGATGGTTAAGATCAGATCAGTATATTTTTTAAAGTAACTGCGCAAAAACTCGATCAGCGCGCCGCAAATGGACGTAAATAAAAACGCGCCGAGAATCGGGTTCTGGCCCGAAAGCAGCCCGATCGTGATGCCCGCCAGCGACGCGTGCGAGAGCGTGTCCCCGATCATGGAGTACCGCCTCAGCACGAGAAAGATCCCGATACACGGGCAGAGAATGGAAATGCAAACGGAAACAAGCACCGCGTTTTGCATGAAAGCGTATTGAAACATGCTGCTCAGTCCTCCTTTGCTTTGCCTTGCAGAAATTCTTCGACGTAATGCTGCGGCGAGCAGAGATGTCCGCACCCGCCGGACAGATGGTAGATCAGCGTGGAGTTCTTCACCGCCGCGTCGATGTTGTGCTCAACGGAGACGATGGTCATGCCGTCCTGCTGGTTGGTCTGTTTCAAAAAGCCGTAAATTTCCTTTTGACTGTCTGTGTCTACGCCGGAGGACGGTTCGTCCAGAATCAGCAGTTCCGGCTGGCCGATCAGCGCGCGCGCAATCATCACCCGCTGCCCCTGCCCGCCGGAGAGCGTACCCATGCGGGCGCTGGCGTACTCCGTCATGCCGACGCGCTCCAAGCAGCGGTTCACGACGTGTTTATCCGCAACGCGTAGAATCCGACGGTAAGAGTTGAGGGACTCGAACACCGTAATGGGAAAGTCCGAGTTGCCGTAATCGTTTTTTTGCGGCACATAGCCGATGCGCCTTGCGCTGCAGGAAATCGTTCCGCACGTCGGTTTTAAAAACCGGAGCATCAGTCGAACCAGCGTGCTTTTCCCGCTGCCGTTGTCGCCAACGAGGGAAACATACTCGCCGTCCTTGATCTCCAGATCGATCCCGTTCAGCACATACGGCGCCGCGCCCGTATAGGAAAAAAATAAGCCTTCCGCTTTGATCATGAATAAAGCCCTTCTTAAATAATCGAGCAGCCGCGCCCGGTTTATAATATCGAAATAAAGCCCTTCTTAAATAATCGGGCAGCCGCGCCCGGTTTTAATTGCGAATGCGTCTTATTTGCGCTTGACAAATCACGCCGTGCAAAGTATCATGCAATAGTATAAATGCGAATGGATCGCATTTGCAAGTAAAACTTCCCAGGAGGATAATAATGTGATGAAAAAATGGTCGATTCTGCTTCTTTGCCTGCTAGCCGCGGTCGCGTTGGCCGCTTGCGGCAGCGCGCAAACAAGCGCGCAGGCTGACGATCAGCTCGCCGTAACCGTAACGTTTGACGCGATCAAGGAGTTTGCCGAAGCGGTCGGCGGCGATCAGGTCGCGGTCTCCGTGATCATACCAACCGGCACGGAGCCGCACGATTTTGAGCCGAAAGCGCAGGATCTCGTTGGGCTCAGCAGCGCGGACGTGTTTATTTACAACGGCCTAGGCATGGAGACCTGGGTGGACGATGCGGTTTCCGCCGCGAACAACGAAAAACTCGTCGTTGTGGACGCTTCCACAGGCGCGGACGCAATTGTGAATACCGACGAAGGCGAGATTGCCGAGCACGGCCAGTACGACCCGCACCTTTGGCTGAGCATCAAGGGCGCGGAGACCGAGATTACGAACATCAAGGATGCGTTCGTTGCGGCCGATCCGGACAACAAGGACTACTATGAAACCAACTGCGCGGACTATATCGCCCAGCTCGAAACGCTGTTTAACGAATACAGCGCAAAATTTGCCACCGTCGAAAAGAAAAGCTTCGTCACCGGGCATGCCGCGTTTGGCTATCTCTGCCGCGATTTCGGCTTAACGCAAAACAGCGTAGAGGATGTGTTTGCCGAAGGCGAACCCAGCGCGCAACAGCTTGCCGAGCTCGTGGAATACTGCAAGCAAAACGGCGTAACTACGATCTTTGCCGAAGAGATGGCGAGTCCCGACGTTTCCCAGACGCTGGCAAACGAGGTTGGCGCGAGCGTAAAAACCATCTACACCATGGAGAGCGCCGAGGACGATTTGAGCTATCTGGAGCGCATGGCGGACAACCTTTCGGAAATCTACGAAAGCCTGAGCAAATAACTGGCGGCAAATCGCTTTCATTTCATTCCCGTTTCAAAAAAGAGCCTCACGGCTCTTTTTTTGTCGAGTTTATTCCAACAGTCGGATCGAAATATGGCCAGAGGGGTTCCCTTCGTTGCGCAGGGCGAAACGGGTGTTTCATTGCGTATTTTTTGCTTGTTTTCCGCTTGTTTTTTCATATGCCATCCTGTATGATGTGGTTGGTGGCTAAGCCACGATATGCAAGCCTATCCCGTTCGCGCCGTTCTGAATCCTTCCAACAGGCAAGCCTTTCTGTTCAGCGTCGTTTCGGTATGCCGCGGCAAACAGCCTCCGGCAGCCGGTTTTTTACAGATAAAAATGAAGATCGGAAAGGGGTGTCGGTTTATTGGAACGGACGTATGACGCCGTTGTCATCGGCAGCGGCATGGGGGGGCTGGCCGCGGGCTGCAATCTGGCCAGAAGCGGCCTCAAGGTGCTGCTGCTCGAACAGCACAACATCCCCGGCGGGGTCACCACGAGCTTTAAGCGTGGGCGGTTCGAGTTCGAAATCTCCGTGCAGTGCATCACGGAATACGGCTCGAAAGAGCACAAAGGCCCGATCTACCGGTTCCTCGTGGACGACCTCGGCATCGACATCGACTTTCCGCGCATGACGAAGGGGCGCTTCGTGGCTTGGACGGACACGGGCGAAAAAATGGTCGTTCCGCTCGAAAAAGAGGAACTCATCCGCTTTATCGAGCAGCGTGTGCCGGACAGCGAACCTTCGCTTCGAGCCTATTTGAACTTTTGCGACGAAATGCTCGCCGCCATCAACTATATCAACGACAACGACGCTGTCATCAAACCTGTGGAGCTGATCCTCAAGCACAAGGGCATCGTCGCCGCCGCGGGACTGACGACCAAAGAAGTGACCGACCGCTTCCGGATTCCGAAAAAAGCACTGGAATATCTGGACGTCTACTGGACGTTTATCGGCCTGCCGATGGACGCGGTGGCCTTCCCCATCTACGGAACGGTGATCAGCTGCATGGACTCCGTGCCCGTCTACGCACCTAGGAAAACGACTTACGAAATCTCCGCCAAAATGGCACAGCGGTTTGTGGAACTGGGCGGAACGCTCCTCTGCAACACGCGCGTGGAAAAAATCCTCGTGGAACACGGCAAGGTTACGGGCGTGGTCACCCAGCGCGGGGAAGTATTCAAAACCCATCATGTCTACAGCAACGCCCTGCCGCACAACGTATTCAATAACCTCATCTACCCCAAAAACGAAATCCCGGCAAAAGCGCTTCAGCGTCTGAACATGCGCACCGTCGGCACGAGCTTTCTTTCCATGTATATGGGACTCAACCGCAGCGCCAACGAGCTGGGGCTGAACCACTATATGTACTATTTTGCCAAAAACGGGGATATCAACGGCGCGTACGCGGGCATTGACGACTTAACGCCCAACGGATGTTTTGCGGGCATGTGCCCCAACCCCCTGATACCGGACGCTTCTCCGGAAGGTACGAGCATCCTCCACCTCGAAACGATCTACCGCGCCGAACCCTGGGGCAAGCTCACGGACAAGGAGTATTATGCCAAAAAGCACGAGCTGGCGGGCGATTTGATCGACCGCGCATCGGACGTGCTGGGCTTTCGCATCCGCGACTACATCGAGGAAATCGAGGTGGCGGCGCCCCAGACGTTTGCGCGCTACATCGGCTCCTATATGGGCAACGTCTATGCCTACGATCACCGCGTGTTCGACTCCGTCGTCATCAAGGCCATGACGCAGGACAAGGAGCGCCTGATCGAGGGGCTGTCGTTCGTGGGCAACGCGGGGCTGCTGGTTGCGGGCTTCCCAAGCTCGATCCTTTCGGGCAGGCTCGCCACCATCGAACAAATCGCGCACCGCGGCGCATAACGAAGGAGGGGAAAGAAGATGTCGAATGTAAAACTCATCCCGGGATTGTTCGCCCTGCTTCGGATGGCAGGCGATCGAAACCGCCGGTTTCAGGCGGCGGACGCGGAGTTCCGCCCCGACCCCGTTATGGCAATGGCAAAGCGCATGCACCCCGAATCGCTTGCGCTCAAGGTAACGAGCGTGCGAAACGAGGTGCCGCTGGTAAAAACCTACCGGCTCAAAAGCGTTTCCGGCGAGCCGCTGCCGGTGTTTCAGGCGGGGCAGTACATCAGCCTGAAGCTGCAGATCGGTACAACCGCGACCTCGCGCGCGTACACGATCTCTTCCGCGCCGTACGAGGCGGAAGGAGCGGACGGCTACTATGAAATCACGATCCGCCAGAAGCCGGAAGGTTTCGTTTCCGACTGGCTTTTTCAGAATCTGCGCGAAGGCGCAGAGCTTTCTGCGACCGGCCCGCACGGGGACTTTTATGTTTCCCCGCTGCGGGACACGCACGAAATCGTAGCCATTGCGGGCGGCGCGGGCGTTACGCCGTTCGCCTCCATGATGAAGCAGTTCCTCCTTGACAGACCGGAGCTCTCCGTTACCCTGCTCTACGGCTGCCGCAACCCTGAGGACATCCTGTTTGAAAAGGAAATCGACGCGGTAATTCAGGCCGACCCCAAGCGCTTCCGCAGGTTCAACACCTTTGAGGACAACGGCGGAAACGCGAGCCTACGCAAGGGTTTTCTCGACGCGGCGTTTATAAAGGAACACATCCCCGAGCCGGAACAAAAGACCTATTTTATCTGCGGGCCGGCGATCATGTACAGCTTCCTCCAAAAGGAGTTCCCCAAAGTGGCGCATCTGGAGCGCAAGCAGACGCGCTACGAAGTCTCCGGCGCGCCCTGCGACGTGACGCGGATTCCGGGGTATCCGGCGGAGTGCGCGGAGCGGACGTTTACCGTTTCCGTGCTCTGCAACGGGGTGAAAACCGAGATCCCCGCCAGCGGCGCGGAACCGCTCTTAACCGCCATCGAGCGCGCGGGGCTGATTCTCGACTCGCGCTGCCGCAGCGGAGAATGCGGCATCTGCCGCAGCCAGCTTGTTTCGGGCGATGTCTTCATCCTGCCGGACGGCGACGGACGGCGGGAAGCGGATAAAGAACTCGGCTTTATCCATCCCTGCGCCACTTACCCGCTTTCGGATCTGGAAGTGATTCTGCCGCCGGGCAAAGCGGCGCAGACCTGATAATCCCGTTTTTTGAAACCAGCCGGTTTGATTTCATTGGTCGTAGATATAATCGCAACGTTTTTCTATACAGAAAAATCTGATTTATTTTGGAAAGGGGTGTTGAAACATTGGAACACGCATATGATGCGGTCGTCATCGGCGCGGGCAATGGCGGGCTCACCGCCGCCGCAACCATGGCAAAAGCAGGCAAAAAGGTGCTGCTGGTCGAGCAGCACAACCTGCCGGGCGGGTTTGCAACCAGCTTTGTACGGGGGCGGTTTGAGTTTGAGCCGTCGCTGCACGAGCTTTGCGACGTCGGCTCGGAAGAGAACCCCGGCGAAGTGCGCCGTCTGCTGCAGCAGACGCTTGGCGTCTCCGTCGGCTGGGCGGCGGTGCCGGAAGCGTACCGGCTCATCACCATTGCCGAGGGCAAGGACAACCTCGACATCGTCATGCCGTTCGGTGTCAAGGAATACGTCGATCAGATGGAAGCGTACGTCCCCGGCAGCCGTCCTTCGATGGAAAAGTTCATCTCGCTCTGCGAGGGGATTATGGCGGCGCTGGCGTATATTGGCGCTTCCGGCGGCAAGGCGGACTCCAAGGTGCTCATGAAGGAGCACGCAAACTTCCTGAAATGCGGCGGCTACAGCGTCAGCCGCGTGCTGAAGTCCCTGCGCATGCCCAAAAAAGCACAGCGCATCCTCTGCGCCTACTGGTGCTACGTCGGCATCAGTACGGATCAGCTCAACTTTGCGCTGTTTGCGGCCATGCTCTATAAGTACCTGACCAAGGGCGCGTGGATTCCCAAAATGCGCTCCCACGAGCTTTCCGTTGCGCTGGACGCGCGCATCCGTGAACTCGGCGGCGAGATTTGGTACAACACCCGCGCGGAGAAAATCCTCTCGGAAAACGGCAAGGTCACAGGCGTTCGCACAAGCCACGGGGATGTAAAGACCGGGCACGTGATCGCCTGCTGTTCGCCCAACGCGGTCTTCGGGGACATGATGGACGCCGCCGACGTGCCGGAGCGGCAGACCCGCATGGTCAACGCCCGCCGGATCGGCGCGCGCGGATTCGTGGTCTACATCGGCCTCAACAAAACAGCCGACGAGCTGGGACTGAAAGACTACAGCTACTTTATCTACGAATCGATGGACACCGTCAAGGAAGCCAAACGCGCGGACGGGTTCAACGATCATCCCATGCAGGCGACCGTCTGCCTCAACCGCGCCAACCCGGGCTGCTCGCCGGAAGGCACTTGCATTATGAGCTTTACCACGCTCTACAATACGGACGTCTGGGGCGAGGTTTCCGCCGAGGACTATGTGAATAAAAAGCGAGAAGTGGCCGAAATGATGATTCGCGACTTTGAAGCGTATGTGGGCGTGAGCATTACACCTTATATCGAGGAAATCGAAATCGCAACCCCCGTGACCATGGCGCGCTACACCCTCAACCCGCAGGGCGCGATGTACTCCTACTCCTGCGCCGACTGGGACACCATGCTGCCAAGACTCATGATGCTCAAGGAAGACCAGATCGTGCCGGGCGTCCGGTTTGCGGGCGGGTACGGGCCGCGCATCTACGGCTACAGCTCGACCTACCTCAACGGCGAACTCACCGCAAAGCTCACTCTTGCGGACATGAAGGAGGCGGCAAAATGAGCGACTTTAACTTTCATGTAAAACCCATCGGCCTGTTCGACATGCTGCATTTTAAAAAGATGGTGCCCGCGCGGCAAAAAGCGCTGGCCTGCGGTTCGGCCGACCATGTGACGGGCGTTTACGGCTCCAACAAGCTGGCAAGCCGTCTGCATCCGAAAGCGCAGAAGCTGACCATCGCGGAAGTAATCGAGCACGGCGAAAACGCAAAGTCGTTTGTGCTCACGGGCAAAAACCTCGCGCCGTTCCGCGCGGGGCAGTACGTTTCCGTTTCGCTCAAGATCGGCTCCGCCGTGCTCACGCGTCCGTACTCCATCTCCTGTTCTCCCAAATGGGCGCTGGAAGGCAAATACGCGCTGACCATCAAGCGTCAGCAGGACGGCTTTGCCTCCGGCTGGATTCTCGACAACTGGAAAGTCGGGGACGAAATCACGGTGTCCGGCCCGGAAGGAACGTTCTATTACGAGCCGCTGCGGGACGCTAGACACGTCGTCGGCCTCGCGGGCGGCTGCGGCATTACGCCGTTTCTCTCCATGGCATACGCCATCCGCGACGGAGTGGAGGATTTCCGGCTGACCCTGCTCTATGGCAGCAGGAAGGAATGCGATATCCTCTACCACAGCGAACTGGAGGAAATTGCCAAAGCGACCGGCAAGGTCAAGATCGTCCATATCCTCAGCGACGAAAAAAAGGAAGGCTACGAATACGGCTTTATCACCGCGGAGGCGATTCAGGCCGCCTGCGAAACGGAACCCTGCAGCGTCTTTCTCTGCGGGCCCGCCGCAATGTACGCGTTTGTGGACAAAGAGGTGGAAAAGCTTAAGCTCGCGGGTAAGTTTATCCGTCACGAGCTCTACGCGGCCCCCGCTT
The DNA here is from genome assembly GCA_039683415.1 of Clostridiaceae bacterium. Lineage (GTDB taxonomy): Bacteria > Bacillota > Clostridia > Christensenellales > CAG-138 > UBA7703. Next base: position 20,684 of record JBDKRL010000012.1, on the reverse strand, counting down.
CCCCCGGCAAGCTCAAGGGCTATCCCGGCGGCGCGGACAAGCGCTTTACCCTCACCGTAAAACGCTACGGGGACACGTTAACGCTGCCGATGTCCGCCGACAAAACGGTGCTGGTTGCGCTGGAACGCGCGGGCGTTGCGGCCCCCAGCCGCTGCCGCGGCGGAGAGTGCGGCTGGTGCCGCGCCAAGCTGGATAAGGGCGAAGTCTTTTTGCCCGCGTATCTGGACAAGCGCCGCATGGCGGACGTTTCCGCGGGCTACATTCACCCCTGCTGCTCCTACCCGCTCAGCGATCTCAGCATCGAGGTCTGGCCGGAATAAGGGAATACAAGTAAACAAACGGCGCGGGTATCCCGCGCCGTTTGCTTGTTAAAAAGGCCTATCGTTAAAGTTGCTTGTTTTAAAAAGTTCTATTGTTTTAATAAGTATTACCGGCGCGCGCCGCGCTTTTTATGATCCACTTCGATGCTCTTTTTCCAGCTTGCGGCAACGGGGCGGCCTTCCCGGACGCATTCTGCCGCGCAGCACACCGCGTCGTAGTTCAGGCGCGTACCTTCGCCGTCCGGACAGTAGGTCACAGCGCGGTCGGGCGCAATGCCGAAGCGCGAGGCAACTGAGATGGCATCGATGTTCGCGCCGAGAAACAGAAATTCCCAGCCGAATTTTTCCTTCTGACGCTCGATCATCTCGCGAACCCGCTCGTAGCGGTATTCCCGGCTGGAATTCTCCATACCGTCGGTGATGATCACAAACAGCACCTTTTCCGCCTGCTCGTCCGGCGCGGTATGCTGCTGCACGCCGCCGATTTTGTCAATCGTCCGGCCGATGGCGTCCAGCAGCGCCGTGTTGCCGCGCACATAGTAGGTTTCGCTTGTCAGCGGCGTGACCCCCGCAAGGCGAATGCGGTCGTGCAGCAGTTCATACCGGTCGTCAAAGAGCACGCTCGTGACCACGCAGTCCCCTTTCAGCGCTTTCTGCTTTTCCAGCATGGCGTTGAACCCGCCGATGGTATCGCTCTCCAGTCCGCTCATCGAACCCGAGCGGTCGAGCACAAACACCAGTTCCGTCAATCCCGTTTTCATATGCCATCCTCCTGTACGAATGATTTTGTTTTCGTTACCCAAAGGATAGCGCGTGCGCGCATCAAAAAGGTCGCCCGGAAGGCGACATTTTTATACTGTTCGTTGTAAGGGGCGTGTTTTATACGACTACGCGCCCAAAAGACTTTCTTCAAACGCAAACAGCGCTTCGTTGATTTCGAAGATATTATAGTTTTCCTCGCGGATGAAGTATTCCACGATCAGATCGAACCTGCTGCTGGGAGAAAGCGCGTACCCCGCCCGCCGGAGCAGATCCTGCGTTTGATCCAGATTGAGCCGCAGCGCAACGGCCAGCGCCAGCGCGGTGTTCTTGCTGGGGCGGTACTGGGGATTGCCGCGAATCTTGGAAAACAGCCGCCGGTCGAGATTGGCGCGCTGATACACCTGCGGGTCGGTCAGCCCGCGCTCGTCGATGAGGCGAAGCAGCGCCTGCGTAAAGCTCTCGCCCGCGCGTTCGATGAACCGTTCCAGCGCGGATGGCGCGGGATGTGGCGCGGCATCGACCGCTTCCTCCTCCTCCAGCTCCTCCGGTTCCGGCTTCCGGCTCGCTTTCGGCTTAAAAAACGGCGCGGCTTTCGGGCTGGCGCAGGGCGCGTCTTTGGCTTGCGGCCGCGTGGAGCGCTCCTCTTGCCGCATAAGCTGAATCGCGAGCTCCGCAGCGCGGCTCGCCCTTTCCCGTTCATGCGCTTTTGCGTAAGCGTCGTCAATAAACGCCTGAATCGAGCGCTGCCGCGCTTCACTGAGGCGGTAGGAATCCCTGTCGAACACCACCAGAAACACGTCGATATCGTGCTCCAGCAGAAACGAACCGATCTCCGAAACCGCAACGTTCAGCGCCTGATCCTTCGGGTAGCCGTAGATGCCCGAGGAGATCAGCGGAAACGCGACGGACTCGAACCCACGCGAAACGGCAAGCTCCAGCGAGTTGCGGTAGCAGGCGCGAAGTTTTTCTTCCTCGCCGTTTTGACCGCCCTGCCAGACGGGACCGACGGTATGGATGATGAACTTTGCGGGCAGTTTTCCACCGCCGGTGAGCACCGCGCTTCCGGTTGCGCAGCCGCCGATTTCGGCACACTCCCGCTCCAGTTCGGCCGCTCCCGCCGCGGCAAAGATCGCCCCGCAGACCCCGCCTCCACGCGCCAAGCCTGAGTTGGCGGCGTTGACAACGGCGTCCACGCGCATATTCGTAATGTCGTTCCGTACGATTTCCAGCGGCATATCGGTAGTCCCTGCCTCTCTGCTGCGGTTCTTCCCGCGCCCGGTTATTTGCGCCGTATTGACCCGTTTTACGGTTTAATACAGTTTATCATATTGCCCGCCTCCGCGGGGAGGGCGAATTCCCGCTAAAACGCGCCGTTTATTATATATTTTATATGATTTTTACGCAAAAGCCCTTGCAACCGAACCGGATGTATGGTATCGTAGCGAAAACACCAAAAGCCAAAGGAATTTGCCGATGCAACACATGACAGCCACAGCCGAATACCGCTACTTTAGCTTTACCAACTATTATTTTGGCAAGGCTGATTTGGGTTTGGCTGAAAAAGTGTAAGCATGCTGCCATAGGGGCATATCAAAAACGCATGAGTACCGCAGCCAAACCGGCTGCGGTTTTTATTTGGAGGAAAACGGTATGATCGTCATTTTAAAGCCCAATCCCGACCAGGCGCAGCTGGAAAGCCTGGTTGCGTGGCTGGCCGGCAAGGGAATCCAGATTCACACCAGCGTCGGCATGTCCCGCATCATTCTGGGGCTCGTCGGGGATACGTCCACGCTGGATATCGACCTGATCGCGGCGCTGGATATCGTCGAGGACGTCAAGCGCATTCAGGAGCCTTACAAAAACGCAAACCGCAAGTTCCATCCCGAGGATACGGTCATCACCGTCGGCAACACCCAAATCGGCGGCGGCACACTGACGCTGATGGCGGGGCCCTGCTCGGTGGAAACGCCGGAACAGATCCTCTCGGTCGCCAAATCCGTTGCGGCGAGCGGAGCCACGATGCTGCGCGGCGGGGCATTCAAACCCCGCACCTCGCCCTATGCGTTTCAGGGTCTCGGCGCGGACGGGCTGAAACTGCTCGAACTCGCCAAGCAGGAAACGGGGCTGCCCGTGGTCAGCGAAATTATGGACGCTTCCCAGCTGCCGCTGTTTGAAAATGTGGACGTCATTCAGGTCGGCGCGCGCAACATGCAGAACTTCAACCTGCTCAAAGTCCTCGGCGCGCAGGAAAAGCCGGTCATGATCAAGCGCGGCCTCTCCTCCACCTACGAAGAATGGCTCATGAGCGCGGAATACGTCATGGCCTCCGGCAACGAGAAAGTCATCCTCTGCGAACGCGGCATCCGAACGTATGAAACCTATACCCGAAACACGCTCGATATCGGCGCGGTGCCGGTACTGAGGCACCTGACGCACCTGCCGATCATCGTCGATCCAAGCCACGCAACAGGGCGTTCCGCGCTGGTTGCGCCGTTGTCCGCAAGCGCGGTGGCGGCGGGCTGCGACGGGCTGCTCATTGAAGTGCATAACGACCCCGCCCACGCGCTCTGCGACGGGCCGCAGTCGCTCAACCCGGACATGTTCGACCAGCTCGCCAAAAAGCTCATCGCGCTGCACCGGTTCATGCGCGAACTGGAGGGCGTTAAATGAACGTCCGTCTTGTTGACTGTAACCAGGTAAAACCTGGTTGTGTCAAAAGCAGCTTGCTCCAAATACAGGAGGCAATATCATGAACGTCGGCATCGTCGGCCTGGGGCTCATCGGCGGCTCTATGGCAAAGAGCATCAAGCTCCGCACGGCGCATACCGTCCGGGGCGTCGATCTGGACGCGGAAACCATGACGCTCGCCCGGCTCAGCGGCGCCATCGACGCGCCGCTGAACAGCGAAAACCTCGGTTCGTGCGACTTGATTTTAATCGCAATTCGCCCGAACGCCGCGCTGGACTGGGTGCGCTCCCATGCGGACGAAATCAGCAAAAGCGCCATCGTCGTCGACCTCTGCGGCGTCAAGCGCAGGGTTTGCGCCGAGATCGCGCCCATCGCCAAAACAAAGGGCTTTTCGTATATCGGCGGACACCCGATGGCAGGCCGTGAGCGCAGCGGTTTTGTGAGCGCGAGCGAGGAGCTTTTCTGCGGCGCTTCCATGATCTTGACGCCCGACGAACGGACGGATATGATCATGCTCGAGAAGTTGAAAACGTTTTTTACCGATATCGGTTTTGCGGGGCTGACGTTTTCTACCCCGGAAGAGCACGACCGCATCATTGCCTATACGTCCCAGCTGGCGCACGTGGTTTCCAGCGCGTATATCAAATCGCCGGAAGCGCAGCAGCGGCGCGGCTTTTCCGCCGGGAGCTACCGGGATATGACCAGAGTTGCGCACCTCGACGAAGCCATGTGGACGGAACTCTTTTTGGACAACGCGGACTATTTAAGCGAACAGCTTGATCTTATAATCGACCATCTCGGCGAATACCAGTCCGCCCTCAACGCGCGGGACGCCGAACGCCTCTGCGCCCTGCTCCGAGACGGGCGCGAAAAGAAAGATTCGGCGGGGGGAAACTGAACCATGGACATGCGGAGAATCCCCGTACAAGTACAAAACGGCTACGACGTCTGCATCGGGCGCGGGCTGATCGCCAACTTTGGCGAACTGCTCAGCCGCGCGGTCGGTTCCTGCCGCGTTGCCGTGATTACCGACTCCAACGTTGCCCCGCTCTATCTGGACGCGCTGACGCAGAGCCTTGATGACGCGGGGTACGACGTCTGCGCGTTTGCCTTCCCCGCCGGAGAAGGCAGCAAACAGATGGGCACTCTCGCGGAGATTCTCGAATTTTTAGTGGAAAACCGGCTCACACGCGAGGACTGCGTGATCGCGCTTGGCGGCGGGGTCACGGGCGATTTGACCGGGTTTGCGGCGGGGTGTTACCTGCGCGGTATCCGGTATGTGCAGGCGCCGACTTCGCTGCTTGCCGCGGTGGACTCTTCCGTCGGCGGCAAAGCCGCGGTGGACCTTTCGGCGGGCAAGAACCTCGCGGGGCTGTTCTACCAGCCTTCGCTTGTGGTCTGCGACACAAATTGCTTTGCCACACTGCCGGAGCGTGAAATCGCCAACGGTTCCGCGGAGGCGATCAAAACGGGCGTACTCGGCGGCGAAACGCTCTTTGGCCTGTTTGAATCAGGCTCAGCGCGCGAACAGATCGAGCAGGTCGTTTCTCAGTGCGTGGCTTACAAGGCGCGGATTGTCGAAGCGGACGAGCGCGACAGCGAGCTAAGAAACATCCTCAACCTCGGCCACACGGCTGGGCACGCCATCGAAGTCTGCAGCGGATATGCCATCCCGCACGGCGAAGCTGTCGCCATTGGGCTCAACATCATCGCGCGCGCTTCCGAACGCCTCGGTGAAGCGGAAGAGCCGATAGCAGGCCGCATCCGGCAAACGCTGGTCAAAAACGGGCTTCCGGTCGTTTCGCCCTATTCTGCGGAGGATCTCGCCGCCGCCGCGCTGTCCGACAAAAAGCGCACGGGCGATTCCATCCGCCTCGTGCTGCCCCGAAGCATCGGCAACTGCGTGCTCAAGAGCATTCCGGTGGGCGAACTGCTGACTATCTTTCGCGCGGGCATGGAGGAAGACGCATGAACCTATGCATCACCCCTTCCCCCCTCGGCGGCGAACTCGAAGCCATTCCTTCCAAGTCCGACGCGCACCGAGTTTTGATTCTCGCCGCGCTGTCGAACGGGACGACGCGGGTGGAGATCAGCCGCCTTTCGGACGATATTCAAACCACGATCGACTGCCTCTCGGCGCTCGGCGCGGAGATCCGGCGCACGCCGGACGCGCTGATCGTACGCGGCATTTTCGCTTTTGCCGAACGCCCCGAACTCAACTGCCGCGAGAGCGGATCGACCTTGCGCTTTCTCTTACCCGTCGCCGCCGTCTGCGGGGTGAACGCGCGCTTTTCCGGCGCAGGAAGGCTGCCCGAACGGCCGATTGGCGAACTCATGGAAACCATGCGTCTGCACGGCGTCCGCTTTTCGGCGGAACGACTGCCGTTTTCTACTGAAGGGCAACTTTCCGGCGGAGAATTCGCGCTTGCAGGCAACGTCAGTTCGCAGTATCTCACAGGGCTTCTGCTCGCGCTGCCGCTGGCAAAAGAGGACAGCATTCTGAAGCTCACCACAAAACTGGAATCCGCCGCCTATGTGGAAATGACGCTCCGCACGCTCCGCTCGTTCGGGGCGGTCGTTGATGAACAGAACGGAACCTACCGTATCCCCGGTTCGCAGGTTTACCATTCCCCGGGCATCATCCGAGTGGAAGGCGACTGGTCGAACGCCGCGTTCTTTCTTGCGGCTGGCGCGCTCAAAAGCCACGTTCGCCTGACGGGACTTTCGAAGTTGTCTCCGCAGGGCGATCAAAGCATTCTTGCCGCGCTTACACGATTCGGCGCAAAGGTTTTGCAAAGCTACGACGTGGTTGAAGTTTCTCCGGGAGAGCTCCACGGCTGTGAACTGGACGTCAGCGAAACGCCGGACCTTCTGCCGATTCTCGCCGTCCTCGCGGCGAGCGCAAAGGGCGAAACAAGGCTTGTCAACGCCGCGCGCCTGCGGTATAAAGAAAGCGACAGGCTCAGCACAACAGCGAGTTTGATCAACGCGCTGGGCGGCCATGCCGAAGAACTGCCGGACGGACTGATCGTTTCCGGCGGACGGCTATCCGGCGGAACCGTGGACGGCTGCCGCGACCACCGCATCGTCATGGCGGCGGCTATCGCGTCCAATGCCTGCCGCGAACCCGTCACCATTTTAGGCGCGGACGCGGTGAACAAGTCCTACCCCGAATTTTTTGAAGATTTTGCGCATTTGGGAGGAAACTGGGATGTCGTCTGAATTCGGTAACCGCCTCCGCGTCGGTGTATTCGGCGAATCGCACGGGCGCGCCATCGGCGTAACCATACACGGTCTGCCCGCGGGAGAAGCGGTCGACCTTGCGGAACTCTCCGCCTTTTTGGAGCGCCGCCGCCCGGGAACATCCCCGCTCTCCAGCGCCCGGCAGGAAGCGGACGAACCCGTTTTTCTCTCCGGACTATCCAACGGCCTTACCAACGGCGCGCCGCTCTGCGCAATCATTGAAAACCGCGACGCGCGTTCCGGCGACTACGAATCCATCCTCGATACGCCCCGCCCCGGCCACGCCGATCTTGCCGCTTTTTTCAAGTGGAACGGCAAAGCGGAACTGCGCGGCGGCGGGCATTTTTCCGGCAGGCTGACCGCGCCGCTCTGCATCGCGGGCGGAATCGCCAAACAAATCTTGGCACGAAAGAACATCTTTGTCGGCGCGCATCTCTCCAGTATCGCCGGTATTGCCGACGAGCAGTTTCCGCTCTACCCTGATCGCAATTTGTTTGAAACCATTGCGAAAAAGCCGTTCCCCGTCGTGAGCGAATCTTCCGTCGAACGCATGCGGGAGGCAATCCTCGCGGCAGGCGCGGAAGGCGACTCCGTCGGCGGCGTGATCGAATGCGCGGCCATCGGCCTGCCAGCGGGTTTGGGAGACCCGATGTTCGACGGCATGGAGAACCGGCTCTCCGCCGCGCTGTTCGGCATCCCCGCCGTCAAGGGCGTGGAATTCGGCGCGGGGTTCGGCGCCGCACTTTTAAAAGGCTCTTCAAACAACGACCCGTATGAGATAGCGGCGGACGGAAGTATTGCGGTAAAAAGCAATAACGCCGGCGGCATACTCGGCGGCATCACCACCGGTATGCCGCTCGTACTCCGCGCGGCGGTCAAGCCCACGCCGTCCATCGCCAAACCGCTGCAGACCGTCAGCCTTTCCCGACGTGAAAACACGGAACTCGAAATTCGCGGGCGGCACGACCCCTGCATCGCGCACCGCGCGGTGCCCGTCGTGGAGGCGGTCTGCGCGATTGTGCTTCTGGACTGTATGCTGGAAGAAGCTGCTCTTTGGCGCTGAATTCTTTTCCCCCTTATGAAAAATGATTTTTAGTAACCGACAGCCCCCGAAAGGAGCCACCAATGGAACTGGACGCACTCCGTGAAAAAATTGACTCTGTAGACGAAAACATGCTCGCGCTCTTTCTGGAGCGCATGGAGCTGAGCGAACAGGTCGCCGCGTACAAGCGCGCGCATTCCCTGCCGCTTACCAATAAAACGCGCGAGCGCGAAATCCTCGCGCGCGTAACTGAGAACACCGGCGAACTGGAGCCTTACGTCCACCAGTTTTTTTCGAACCTTTTCGAACTTTCCAAAGCGCGTCAGGGCGAGCTCAACGCCGGGGTTTCCCGCATCCGCGCGCTGATTGAGCAAGCGCTTGCCGCGCCGGAAGAAGTGTTTCCGCATACGGGCGTGATCGCCTGCCAGGGCATCGAAGGCTCGAACTCCCAGGCCGCCAGCGACAAGCTCTTTCCGCGCGGGCATATCGTATACGTCAAGAGCTTCGAAGCGGCGTTCAACGCCGTGGAATCCGGCCTTTGCCAGTTTGCCGTGCTCCCGATTGAAAACAGCACCAACGGCTCCGTCCGCGCGGTGTACGACCTGCTGCAAAAAAAGCGCTTCTCCATCGTGCGCGGCACGAGCCTCTGCATCCGCCACGAACTTATGGCAAAGCCCGGCACCAAAATGGCGGAGATTACGGAAATTTTCTCGCATGAGCAGGCGCTCGGCCAGTGCGGACGCTATCTTACCACGCTCAGCGGCAAGGTAAAGGTCACGCCCTGCGCCAATACCGCGCTCGCAGCCAAGATGGTTGCCGAAAGCGGCGATCCCGGCGCGGCCGCCATCTGCTCGCATGCCTGCGCGGAGCTTTACGGCCTCGAAACGCTCAATGACGACATTCAGGACAGCGACAACAACTATACGCGCTTCATCTGCGTGACTAAAAAACCCGCCATCTACGCGGGCGCAAACCGCATCAGCCTGATTCTTGCCTGCCAGAACAAACCCGGCGCGCTGAATGAGATTCTAAGCAAGCTGGCCGCGCACGGCGTCAACATGAGCAAGCTCGAGAGCTGTCCCGTCACGGGCGGCAACTTTGAATTCGAATTTTTCCTGGAGATGGACGCTTCCGTCCGCGAACCGGGTGTGCTGGCGCTGCTCGAAGAGCTGGAGCGCATCAGCGAATCGTTCGTCCTGCTTGGCAACTATTCCATGGTGTAAGGGGTGGAACGCCGCGTTTACGGTCTGCTTGGCCGCTCGCTCAAGCACAGCTATTCCGTATTCATCCACCGCGAGCTGGGCAACGACGCTTACCGCCTGATCGAGCTGGAGCCGAAAGAACTGGGCGATTTCTTCCGGAGGAGCGATATCGGCGGGCTGAACGTTACGATTCCCTACAAACGGGACGTCATTCCCTTTTGCGACGCGCTGGACGACACGGCGCGCGCCGTCGGCAGCGTAAACACGATCGTGCGTTCCCATAACGGCAAGCTGGTCGGGTATAACACCGACGTGTACGGGCTGACCTGTTTGGCACGGCGCGCGGGCATCTCCTTTGCCGGACGAAAGGTCGTCATCTTTGGCAGCGGCGGGGCTTCGCGCTCGGTGCAGTATACCGCCAGGATGGACGGCGCAAAGCAAATCGTCGTGATCTCCCGCAGCGGACAGGAATCCTACGAAACGCTGAGCCGCCATGCTGACGCGGAACTGCTCGTCAACGCAACTCCCGTCGGCATGTACCCGAAAAACGGCGCGCTGCCCGCCGACCCCATGGATTTTCCCGACTGCAAGGGCGTGCTGGAACTCGTGTATAACCCGCTCCGCACCGCGTTTGCTCTCCGCGCGGAAGCGCTCGGCATCCCCGTTTCGGATGGACTTTTCATGCTTTGCGCGCAGGCAGCAGCGGCGGCGGAATTGTTTTTTGACCGGTTGATACCGGAAAGCGAATCGGAACGCATCTACACCCTCCTTTGCAAACAAATACAGAACATCGTGCTCATCGGCATGCCGGGCAGCGGAAAATCCGCCGTCGGGGAAGCGCTCGGCCGTCTGTCCGGGCGCGAGGCGGTCGATTTTGATCGGGAGATCGAGCGCGCGGCGGGTAAAACAATACCGCAAATCTTCGCCGAGTCGGGTGAGGATGCATTCCGCGAGCTGGAGCGTCAAATCGCACAGCAATGGGGCGCGGAACACGGCCTGATCCTGATTACCGGCGGCGGCATCGTCAAGGACGAACGCAACTACGCGCTGTTGAAGCAGAACGGTCGCATCTACCAAATCGTGCGAAAGCTATCCAAACTCGACCGCGCGGGACGGCCGCTTTCGCAGCGTGCCGACCTTGCGGCCATGCTGCGGGAACGCCAACCGCTCTACGAACGTTTTTGCGACGCGAGCGTGCGAAACGACGCCTCCGCCGAAGAAACGGCGCAGTTCATCTGGGAGGAATTCAATGAAGATTTTAGTCGTTAACGGGCCGAATCTGAACTTGCTGGGGCTGCGCGAGCCGGAAATCTACGGCGGCAGAACCTATGCCGATTTGCTGGAACTGATCCGCGCGGAAGCGGATTTGCTCGGTGCGGAGGTTTCGTTTGTGCAGTCCAACCACGAAGGCGACCTCGTGGATGCGATTCAGGGCACATATCAAGCAATGGACGGCATTATCATCAACCCCGGCGCGTACACGCATACGAGCATCGCGCTGCTGGACGCCGTCAAAGCGGTGGGCGTTCCGACCGTGGAGGTGCATATTTCCGACCCCGACCAGCGGGAGGAATTCCGGCATGTTTCGTTTATTCGTCCAGCGTGCGTCGAAACCATCAAGGGACACGGGCTGGAAGGTTATTTGGAAGCGCTGCGCCTGCTCTGCAAAAAGGCTTATTAATTTAATAAAACATCCTGTTTCAACCTGCGATGGAATAAGAACCAATGCCCTGCCTTTTCGGTGGGGTTTTCTTATATTACACTTGAAACCGATCCGAAAAAGAGAGGGAAAAAAGTGCCCATTTTGTTCTTTACTTTATCATGCTAAAGTGCTATCATGTTAAACTATAAACGCAAAAGGGCGTTCTTACCCGTACCCGAAGGAGACAATCACCGAACATGAAGCAGAAAACGGCAAAAACACTCGAAGGCCTCGCAAGCGAACTGCGCGAGCTCTACCGCTCGTATGGTTACGCGCGCTATAAAGTAGGGCGGTTCGAGGAGTACGATTTATACCTGCGCAACAAAAAATTCCTCGCCAGCGAGCAGGTGCTGACCTTCAGCGACACCAACGGTAAGCTCATGGCGCTCAAGCCCGACATCACGCTCTCCATCGTCAAAAACGTGAAAAACGACGGGCGCATCCATAAGGTGTTTTATACGGAAACCGTCTACCGCGTGCCCAAAAACGCGGGCGGCTTCCGCGAAATCCCGCAGACGGGACTCGAATGCATCGGTCGTGTGGACGACTACGCCATGGCGGAAGTACTGATGCTCGCCGCGCGGAGCCTCGAAGCCATCAGCCCGTCGTACTCGCTGGACGTTTCGGATATCGGCGTGCTCTCGGGCGTGCTAGCCGAGGAACCCGTGGGTGCGGAGGACTGCGCAAAAGTGCTCGCCGCGCTGGGCGAAAAAAACGCGCACGGGCTCTCCGCCGTCTGCGCCGCTCTCGGCATCTCTCAGCAAACGGAACTGCTGCTCAAATCGCTGATTACCGCCTGCGGCCCGCTGGAACCGACGCTCGACGCGGTCGAACGCCTGAACCTGCCGGAAAGCTGCCGCGAACCCCTGCGGGGACTAAGGCAGATCGCGCGGATGATGGCGGCATACGGCATCCGGCAGATCAACCTCGACTTTTCGGTGGTCAACGATATGGACTATTACAGCGGACTGATCTTTCGCGGATTTGTGGAAGGCGTGCCCAGCGGCGTGCTCGCGGGCGGGCGTTACGACCACCTGATGACGCGCATGGGAAAACAGGGCGAAGCCATCGGCTTTGCGGTGTACCTAGACCAGCTCGAGCGGCTCATGGAGCAGACGCCCGCGTTCGACGTGGACGCGCTCGTGCTCTATAACGACGATACCGACCCCGCGAAGCTGATTCGCGAGGTGGAAGCGCTCAAACAGCGCGTCAAAAGCGTCCGCGTCCAGCGCGAAGCGGAAGCGGACGTGACCTGCCGCGAAGTGATCCACGTAAGCGGAGGAACGCGCCTATGAAACGAATCGTCAGCGTCGCGCTGCCAAAAGGCAGGCTCGGCGAACAGGCTTACTCGCTCATGGCGCGCGCGGGCTACGACTGCCCGGCGCTTTTGGAAGACAACCGCAAGCTCACGTTTGAAAATGAGCAGGCGGGTGTTCGGTACTTCTGGGTCAAACCTTCGGACGTGGCAATCTATGTGGAACGCGGCGCGGCGGACGTCGGCATCGCTGGCAAGGACGTGCTGCTCGAATGCGCGCCGGATCTCTACGAGCTGCTCGACCTTGGCATCGGCAAATGCAGCATGTGCGTCGCCGGATTTTCCGGGTTTCGGGACGACCACGCCAGAACGCTGCGGGTTGCGACAAAATTCCCCAGCATCGCGCGAACCTACTTTACCGGCCTGGGGCGGGAAATCGATGTCATCAAGCTCAACGGTTCCATCGAGCTTGCGCCCATTCTCGGCCTTTCCGACGTGATTGTGGATCTGGTGGAAACCGGAAAAACGCTCGCGGAAAACGGGCTTGCGGTGCTGGAAACCATTTCTCCGATCAGCGCGCGGCTGATTGCGAACAAAGCCAGCTTCAAGTTCAAGGAGGAAGAAATCGAAACCCTGCGCGCGAAGCTGGAAGGAGTTGTGGAAAGCAAATGAAGATTATTTTGCAAAACGAAATCGAATCCTGTTCGCTCTTTTGCCGCGTAGCGGAAGTAAACAGCGTCGGCGCGGTCGTAAGCGAGATCCTGCGCGACGTTGCGGAAAACGGCGACAGAGCGCTGTTCCATTACGCAAAACTGTTCGACCGCGCGGAGCTGACTTCTCTCGAAGTGCCGCAGGCCGAGCTGGAAGCCGCGCTGGCCGAAACGCCAAACGAGCTTCTTTCGGCCATGCAAACCGCCGCGGAGAACATCCGCGCGTTCCACCAAATGCAGGTGCGCCAGGGGTTTTGCATCCAAAATCCGGACGGCTCGTATCTGGGACAAAAGATCACGCCCATCGAGCGCGTTGGCCTCTATATTCCCGGCGGCACGGCGAGCTACCCTTCCACCGTGCTGATGAACGCCATTCCCGCCAAAATCGCGGGCTGCGAGCAGATATTCATGGTCTCCCCGCCGTCGAAAGACGGCAAAATTGCCTCCCCCATTCTGGCCGCGGCAAAGCTCGCGGGTGTTGACCGCGTGTTTCAGGTAGGCGGCGCGCAGGCAATCGCCGCGCTGGCGTACGGAACGGAGACCATCCCCAAGGTGGATAAGATCGTCGGCCCCGGCAACGCGTATGTGGCCGAAGCGAAACGGCAGGTGTTCGGGAGCGTTGCAATCGACATGATCGCGGGGCCGAGCGAAATACTGATTATTGCGGACGAAAGCGCAAACCCCGCGTTTCTCGCGGCAGACTTATTAAGTCAGGCCGAGCACGACGTGCTTGCTTCGGCGATTCTGATTACGCCGAGCCTCGCGCTGGCAAAACGCGTCAGCGAGGAGGTTGAGCGGCAGCTTTTACTCCTCCCGCGTGAGAAGATCGCCCGCGTCTCGATCGAAAACAACGGAAAAATCCTGATCGCCGCCGACCTCGCCTCCGCCGTTGCGCTATCTAACCGTCTCGCGCCGGAGCACCTCGAACTCTGCGTCACCGAGCCGGAATCGCTGTTGGAGCAGGTGAAAAACGCGGGTTCGGTGTTTCTCGGCAGCTACTGTCCGGAAGCGCTGGGGGACTATCTGGCAGGCCCCAACCACACGCTGCCTACGGGCGGCACGGCGCGGTTCTCCAGCCCGCTCGGCGTGGACGACTTTATCAAGAAAACGCAGTACACCTTTTTTACGCCGGAAGCGTTGGCGGGTTTGAGCGAACAGATTGCAACGTTTGCCCGCGCGGAAGGACTGGAAGCACACGCGCGCGCGGCACTGATTCGGAATGGAGAGCGGTAACATGAGCCGGTTTTTCAGCGAACAATTCGCTTCTCTTACCCCGTATACGCCCGGCGAACAGCCGCGCGACCAGCAGTACGTCAAGCTCAACACCAACGAATCGCCGTTTCCGCCGTCTCCCGGCGTTCTGCAAGCCGTCGCGGAGGAGAGCGCGCGCCTCAACCTCTACTGCGACCCGGAGTGCACACTTCTTAGGCATGCGGCGGCGGAACTCTACGGCGTAAAGCCGGAAAACGTGCTCCCCGTAAACGGTTCGGACGAGGCGCTGTACGTTACGTTTCTCGCGTTTGGGGACAAAAAGCACCCCTTTGCGTACCCCGAGATCAGCTACGGCTTCTACCCCGTCTTCGCCCGGCTCACGCAAGTGCTCGCGCGGGAAATCCCGCTCAAACTCGACTTTACGGTGGATGTTAAGGACTACCTCGGCATAAGTGAGCACATCGTCATCGCCAACCCCAACGCGCCGACGGGCGTCTGCCTGAGCGTTGGCGAGATCGAGCGAATCGTTTGCGCTAACCCCGGCCGCCTGGTGGTGATCGACGAAGCGTATATCGACTTTGGCGGGGAGAGCTGTGTGCCACTCGTGCCCCGTTACGACAATCTGCTCGTGATTCAGACGTTTTCCAAGAGCCGTTCACTCGCGGGAGCGCGGCTGGGATTCGCCGTCGGAAACGCAGAACTGATCCGCGATTTGAACACGATCAAGTATTCCATCAACCCCTACAACGTCAACCGCATGACGCAGGCGGCGGGCGTCGCCGCCATTCAGGACGGCGCCTATTACGCGGCGAACGCGCAAACAATCATCCGTACAAGGGAGCGCACCGCGCGGGCGCTGGAGCAGCTCGGCTTTACGGTACTGCCGTCCAAGGCGAATTTCCTCTTTGCCTCGAGCGCGGCGGTGGACGGCGAAACGCTCTACCGCGAACTCAAGGCGCGCGGGGTGCTGGTGCGGCACTTCACCAAGCCGCTGATCCAAAACTACTGCCGCATCACGATTGGAACAGACGAGCAGATGGATATTATGCTTGACCGGATTCAAGCGATACTAGATGAGAAAGGACGCTGAAAGAAACATGCGAACCGCACAAATCAGCCGAACCACCGCCGAAACGTCGATCACCCTCAGCCTGAATCTGGACGGAAGCGGAATCAGCGACGTCCAGACGGGCGTCGGGTTTCTCGACCATATGCTCACGCTGTTTTCCAGACACGGGAGATTTGACCTGACGCTTTGCTGCAAGGGCGATACGATTGTGGACGACCACCACAGCGCGGAGGATATCGGCATTGCGCTGGGAGAAGCGTTCGGCTCCGCGCTCGGCGACAAGCGGGGAATCGTCCGCTACGGCAGCGAGCTGCTGCCCATGGACGAAGCGCTCGTGCTCTGCGCGGTCGATCTTTCCGGCAGGGCGTGCTTGCGGTATCAGGCACAAATCCCTTCGCAGAAGATCGGCTCGTTCGATACCGAGTTGATTCAGGAATTCTTTCTCGCGTTTACCCGCAAGGCGGGCGTCACTCTGCACCTGCGCCAGCTCGACGGCGAAAACTCGCATCATATCGCGGAAGCGATGTTCAAGGCGTTTGCCCGCGCGCTTTCTCAGGCGGTCAAAATCGACCCAATATACGCAAACGAAATCCCTTCCACCAAAGGGGTATTGGAATGATCGCGATTGTGGACTACGGAGTCGGCAATCTCTTTTCGCTGAAGAGTTCGCTCGCCATGATCGGCTTTGACGCGGTGGTCAGCGGGGACGCAGCCGAGATTGCCCGCGCGGATAAGGTCATTCTGCCGGGCGTCGGCGCGTTTGCGGACGCGGCGGAGAAGCTCCGGCAAACGGGGCTTGACCGTGTTGTGGCGGAACAGGCAGCCTCCGGCAAGTCCATCCTCGGCATCTGCCTCGGTATGCAGCTTCTCTTTACGCGCAGCTTTGAATACGGCGAGCACGCGGGGCTGAACCTGATTCCCGGCGACGTGGTCGATATGAAACCGCGTATCCCCGCCGCGCTCAAAACGCCGCATATCGGCTGGAACGCGCTCAAGCTCAAACAGCCGGAGCATCCGCTGTTCCGGTATATTCACGACGGCGACTGCGTCTATTTTGTGCATAGTTTCTATGCGGACAACTGCGAAAGCGCGGTGCTCGCCACGGCGGAATACGGCGTGGAACTCACCGTGGCGGTCGGCAAAAGCAACGTGCTGGGCTGCCAGTTCCATCCGGAAAAGAGCGGGCGCGTAGGGTTGAACATCCTAAAAGCGTTCTGCGAACTGGAAGGAGAGTAAAACCATGATTCTTCTTCCCGCCATCGATCTGTTCGAAGGCAAGGCTGTCCGTCTGCTGCGCGGCGACTATCGGCAAATGACCGTCTACGGCGACCCGCTGGAACTTGCGGAGGCGTTTGTCCGCGCGGGCGCGGAATACCTGCACATGGTGGATTTGGAAGGCGCAAAGAGCGGAACAACGCCGAACTTCGAGCTTGTTTCGAAAATCGCCCAGACGAGCGGGCTTAAAATCGAAATTGGCGGCGGCGTCCGCAGTGAGGAAACGATCCGGCGCTATCTGGAAGCGGGCGTTACCCGCGTGATCCTCGGCACAATCGCGGCGACCGATCTGGACTTTACCGCGCGGATGGTTCAGCGTTATGGCGAGGCGATTGCCGTCGGCGTCGATCTCAACGACGGGCTTGTCGCGGTCAAGGGCTGGACGGAGACGAGCGGGCTTTCGGGGCTGGCGTTCTGCAAGAGCCTCGAGGAGATCGGCGTACAGACCGTCATCTGCACGGATATTCAAAAGGACGGCGCGATGAACGGCACAAACCGCGCGCTCTATCAAACGCTCAGCGAGTCGTTCTCTATGCGGTTCATCGCTTCCGGCGGGGTCAGCTCGATGGAGGATATTCTGGCGCTGAAAGAATTGAAACTTTACGGCGCGATTGTCGGCAAGGCATATTACACCGGAGCCATCGACCTGAAAGCCGCCATTTTGGCCGCGAAGAACGAAGCGTAAAAAACGCGAGGGGATCCTATTATTAGGCAAGAGAATAAAAACGATATTCGCAAGGAACCGGCTATTTAGCCGTGAGGAAACCGTATGATTACCAAACGCATTATCCCGTGCCTGGACGTTAAGGACGGCAGGGTTGTCAAAGGGGTCAACTTCCTCGGCCTCGGGGATGTTTCCGACCCCGTTTCACTTGCGCGGTACTATTCCGAAAGCGGCGCGGACGAGCTGGTGTTTTACGACATCACCGCCTCGGCGGAACGCCGCGCGCTGTTTACGGATGTGCTCACGCGGGTTGCCGAAACCATCTTCATCCCGCTGACCGTCGGCGGCGGCATCAACACGCTGGAAGATTTCGACCGCGTGCTCAAGTGCGGCGCGGACAAGGTCAGCGTCAACTCGGGCGCGATTCAAAACCCGCGTCTGATCGAGGAAGCCGCTAAGCGTTACGGCGACCAGTGCGTGGTGCTCTCGGTCGACGTCAAGCGCGTCAACGGCCGGTTCCGCGTGTTCGCCAAAGGCGGGCGCGAGGATACGGGGCTGGATGCGCTGGAATGGATCCGGCGCGGCGTGGAATCGGGCGCTGGCGAGATCGTGCTCAACTCTATCGATACGGACGGCGTGCGGACAGGGTTCGACCTGGAGATGCTGCGCGCGGTGAGCGAGCTCGTGGGCGTGCCGGTCGTCGCTTCCGGCGGAGCGGGAGGAATACAGGACTTTGTCACACTGTTTCAAACGCTTCCCAAGGTGGACGCGGGGCTAGCCGCTTCGATCTTCCACTTTGGCGAAGTAACGATACCGGAACTCAAAAACGCGCTCGCGAACGCGGGCATTACGGTGCGGAGGATTTAACCATGCTGGAAATCGACAAGCTGAAATTCGACGAACAGGGACTGATTCCCGCCGTCGTCATCGATACGAACACGAAACAGGTGCTCATGCTTGCGTATATGAACGCCGAGAGCCTGCATATCTCCATGGAAGAGGGGCGAACCTGCTTTTGGTCGCGCTCACGAAAAGCCCTCTGGCGCAAAGGCGAAACGAGCGGAAACATCCAGCATATCGTCTCCATCACCGCCGACTGCGACGCGGATACCCTGCTCGTCGAGGTCAGGCCGGACGGCCCCGCCTGCCATACGGGCGCGGAGAGCTGCTTTTTTCAGCCGGTGTATGCGGGAGAAACGCCGAAGGGCTTTGTATACGAGGATTTGATGGACCTCTTGCGCGGCAGAAAAGCAAATCCGAAGGAAGGCTCGTATACGACGTACCTGTTCGAAAAGGGCGTCGACAAGATCCTCAAAAAGGTCGGCGAGGAGACGACCGAAGTGATTCTTGCCGCAAAAGACGGCGATCGTGCGAATATGGTTTATGAAATCTGCGATTTAATGTATCATGTGATGGTGCTGATGGTGGAAACCGGCGTAAGCTTGGACGAAGTCAAACGTGAGATGGCCTCCCGGCACATCGTCGAGCACAAAATCAAGCAGGAGAAAATGGTGGAATGAATTCGCAGGATCTGCACACGCACTCCGTTTGGGACGACGGACAAAACACGCTCGAAGAAATGGCAAACGCGGCCGTCGCCGCAAACCTCGACGCAATCGGCTTCAGCGGGCACTCCCCGCTGCCCTACCGCAACCGCTGGGCGCTGCAGGCGGATCAGATGGAAGCGTACAAAACGGAAGCGCGGCGGCTCAAAAAGCTGTTCGCGGATAAAATCGAAATCTACCTCGGCATCGAATGGGACGTGATGAGCACCATCCCGCCGACGGGGTTCGATTACGTCATCGGTTCGGTGCATCACGTAACGGTCAACGGCAGCATCTACTCGGCGGACGCCACTCCCGAAACGGTGAAAACCTGTTTAAGCGACGCGTTCGCTGGAGACGCGGACGCTTCCGCCCGGGCATATTTTACGCAGCTGCCCGCGTTGGCAAACATGCCGGAGATCGACATTATCGGGCATTTCGACCTGCCGACAAAGTTCAACGAAACGCACGGGTTTTATAACGAATCTTCCCCCTCCTATACCGCCGCCGCGCTGGAAGCCATGGACGCGCTGGTTGAAGCCGATAAAATTTTTGAAATCAACACCGGTGCGATTTCGCGCGGTTACCGCACAACGCCCTACCCTTCCCGCAAACTCCTGCTGGAGCTGAAGCGCATGGGCGGAAGGATCACCATTAATTCGGACGCGCACAGCGTCGCAGGCCTTGCGCTGGGGTTCGATCTGGCAAAGGAACTTGCGCGCTCCTGCAGGTTTACCGAGCGGTGGATTTTCGACGGAACGTCGTTTGTTCCGGTCGGTATCGAATAAAATATGTCTTGAGAACAGCAAAGCCTGCGCCGTTTCCGGCGCGGGCTTTGTGTTTAAATGACTTAGAATATCCCCTGCGCAATCATGGCATCCGCCACTTTGGCAAACCCCGCGATGTTCGCACCCGCAACGAGGTTGTAGCCAAGCCCGTTTTCCAGCGCCGCTTTGGCCGAATTGTCGTGGATGTTCTTCATGATCGCGTGCAGCTTTTGATCGACCTCTTCCGCCGTCCAGCTGTAACGCATCGAGTTCTGGCTCATCTCCAGCGCGCTGGTCGCGACGCCCCCCGCGTTGACCGCCTTGCTGGGGGCGATGATCAGATGTTTCTGCCCCATCAGGTAACCCAGCGCTTCGTTCGTGGTCGGCATGTTCGCCACTTCGATGTAGTACTTCGAGCCGCTGCTTGCAATCAGCTTCGCGCTTTCGAGGTTGACGTCGTTCTGAGTGGCGCATGGCATGTACACGTCCGCTTTGACGCCCCAGGGCTTCTTGCCCGCGTGGAACTCGCAGCCGAACTTCTCCGCGTAGTCCTGCACGCGGTCGCGTCCGCTGTTGCGCATTTCGAGCAGGTATTCCACCTTCTCGCCCAAGACGCCCGCCGGATCGTAGACATATCCGTCCGGGCCGGAGAGCGTAACCGCCCGTGCACCGAGCTCTTCAAGCTTCTTTGCCACGCCCCAGGAGACGTTGCCAAATCCGGAGAGCGCGAAGGTCTTGCCCTTGATGGAATCGCCTTCGTGCGCGAACACTTCGTTGACATAGTACACCGCGCCGTAGCCCGTCGCTTCGGGACGAATCAGGCTGCCGCCGTAGCTCATGCCCTTGCCGGTGAGCACGCCGTTTTCAAACGCGCCCTTGATCCGGCGGTACTGGCCGTAAAGAAAGCCGATTTCACGCCCGCCGACGCCGATGTCGCCCGCCGGTACGTCGATATCCGGCCCGATATGCCGGTAAAGTTCGCTCATAAACGCCTGGCAGAAGCGCATCACTTCCCCGTCGCTCTTGCCGCGCGGGTCAAAGTCGCTGCCGCCCTTTGCGCCGCCGATCGGCAGGCTGGTCAGGCTGTTTTTGAACGTCTGCTCAAACCCTAAAAACTTCATGATCGAAAGGTTGACGCTCGGATGGAACCGCAGTCCCCCCTTGTAAGGTCCGATTGCGCCGTTGAACTGCACGCGGTAGCCGCGGTTAATATTGACTTTTCCCGCGTC
>JBDKRL010000011.1:0-2011 GCA_039683415.1 Clostridiaceae bacterium | reverse complement strand
AGAATATCACATGCTCGTTTCTTTTCGGGCTTGTTTGCTCATGCGCAATTCGATCGGCCGAACATTTCGTTTGCCCGCCGGAAACCCAGACCGGTCTGTCTGTTTTCATCAGGTTTTTATATGCAGCCGTCGGACGCGCGGAATCATTCCGCAACTTGCGGCGTCACTTCCAAGGTCGCTTCCGGCAGCGTAAAAACGCCCGTTTATCCATTCACCCGCACCGCCGCGCACTCGCCGGGAACCAGCGCGGCGAAAAACGGAAACGAGCCGTTGACCGCGCTTCGTTTCACGCGAAGGGTGTCCTGTTCGAGGGTAAAGGCGTACGCCTGCTCAGAGCAAGTCTCGATCCAGCGCGCGCGGACAACAAACGTCTCCTGCGCTTCCCAGTAACCGCTGAGCAGTACGCGCGTCAGCGGAGCAAACACGCTCCCGCAGTCGTTCTCGCGCCGGGAACCATCCGTTGCGACAACGTAATCCAGCTCCGTTTGATCCGCAAGCAGGAGCGTAAGCCGGCAGTCGGCTGCGGTAAAGCGCAGGCTGATTTGCTTCACGGCAGGTGGCAGCGGCTGACCGCCCATCATGCCGGCCGTCGCTTCGCCAAAGACAAGCTCGCCTTCCCGCACGGCGTAGGTTCCTTCCATGGTTTCGCCCTTTCCATACGGCGCAAAAACGGGATGCGGCAGGCTCAGTTGCTTGAGCCGCGTGAAAAGGCGCGCTTCCGCCGGGGCGTCCTGCGCGTCGCCTTCCCGCTCCAACCGTTCGAAAAAGCGCCAGACGCAGTCCAGCGTCTTTTGCGCCCAGTGGGCATTGGCGGCTGTTTCGTTGATGGAGACGATCAGGTCGAGCTTGGGATTGACGATGGAGTACTGCCCGAACGCGCCGTCCGCGCGGTAACACCCGGGGTGGCGGCACATCCAAATCTGAAAGCCGTAGCCGACGAAATTATCCAGCGCGGGCGGGTTGACGAGCGCCTCGGCCGCGGTGTCGATCTGCTTCGTGGTTGCATGGTGCACATATTCTTCGGAGAGGATTCGTTTACCCTGCCAAACGCCGCCGTCGAGATACAGCTTCATCAGCCGCAGGTTATCCTCCGTGGTGGCAAACAGCCCGCCACCGCCGACTTCCACGCCGTCCGGCATGGTTCCCCAGCGGAGGTTGTCGGCGTCTATGCCGATGGGGTCGAACAAGCGCGTTTTCAGGTATTCCTGCAGGCTGACGCCCGCACGGCGCGTCACCATGGCGGCGAGCAGCGTCGAGCCAGTGCTGTTGTAGAAAAACGCGCTGCCCGGCTCATGCAAAATCGGGGTAGCCAGAAAATCCTGAATCCAGTTCATGCTCGGCCTTGGCATGACCTCCATACCCGTGCCCATGCAGAGCACGTCCCGCACCGTCATTTGCCGCAGCCAGGCGGAAGGTTCGGCGGGCATTTCATCGGTAAAGAGTTCCGCTACCCGTTCGTCCAGCCGCAAAATGCCTTCCGTGCAGGCGATCCCGACCGCCGTTGCCGCATAGGTCTTGGAGAGCGACTGCAGGCCATGCCGGATGCCGGGCGCGTAAGGCGACCACCACCCTTCGGCGCAGACTTTCCCGTGCCGCAGGATCATCAGCCCGTGCATCTCGGTAAACCCGGACTCCAGTTCGTCCAAAAACGCTTCGATCGCTCCGGCGGAAATGCCGACAGCGCCCGACGAAACGCGCTCCAATTCTGTTCTGTTCATGCGTTCCATATTATTACTGTTCACGTGCTCTAATTCCGTTCTGTTCATCGCTTGGTCTCCCTTTCCGTTGACTGCTCGCCTTCCTGCCGCATAGTGAACACCGTGTTGCCCGACGGATCCGTCCCGCTCACCGTAAACGACAGCGCGCAAAGGTCAACGGAAAGTGTTGCGGTATAACCCTCTTTTTGCCAGACAAAGTCGAGGCTCTGCTCTTCTTGCTGCGACACGCGCAAGGTGGAATCGAACCCGAACGCGGGGAATGAATTGCGGAAGCGCAGCAGTTCCAGCTGCCG
>JBDKRL010000010.1:0-61717 GCA_039683415.1 Clostridiaceae bacterium | reverse complement strand
GCCATACAGCAGTGCCAGATGCCTGCCGATATGCGCTTCTAAACGGTCATAATAGAGCGTGTCGTTCTCGCGCCAGCAGTGGTACAGGCGTGTTTTAAAGCGGTATTCGCCGTTGCCGTCCTGCGCGTTCAGAATCAGGCCATAGGTAATATGGATCAGCTGGCGTGCGTCGTTCTGGTTAAACAGCGAAGGCAGCTGCGCGTCCGAAAGCGAGTCAAGCGCGGGGATTTTGCCGAGATCCGTTGTTACGTGATAGTATTTCGTCGCTTCGTGAAACACGCTGAGCGCAAACGCATGGACTTCACGGTACAGGGCAGGCTCCGTCATGGCGACCACGCGCATGGCTTCCAGCCAGTTCGTCCCGGCGGTCTTGACATGGAAGTTGCCATTGGTCAGTCTACCGATGATGGAAAATACGGAGAACTTGTCCGATCCGGAGTGAATCGAGAGCTTGTAGCCAAACTTACGCGCGATTGCCGCATGGACGCGCATTTCCGCTTCAAACTGCGCAAGATTGCCGATATAGTCGATGCCCTTTTGGAACTCGCCGCAGAAGCGAGGCGCAATCGTGGCGAATTTTACCCCACGGCGGAGCAGTTCGCTCGCAACAAAATAGTGCTGCGCGGGCGTGGTCGGCGTCATCGTTTCGTCGATGGAGATTTCGAAATCGACGGCATTGCCTTTGATGTAGGTTTCGTAGATATGCACGGCGTGATCCAGCGCGGCGGCGTAAATCAGGCACGCGCGGCGGAATTCCTGCTCACCGAATGTCACCTGCTGATCTTCAACGGCAAACGTTTTGCTGCAGTAGATCTTCTCCCACTCAGCGTTCGCGCGGTACGCGGCGTCGACCTGCTCGTTTGTCATCGCTTCGATATCGTTGCGGATATGCTCGCTGCAGTCCAGCGTAATCATGGTGTATCCGTTCGAAAGCGCGTATTCCACTTCCGTATCCGTCTTTAAATGATCCCCGTCCGCGCCGAAACCACGCTGGAAATCCTCGCGAAAAACGGCGAACGTCACGCTGTCCAGCACATCGGCAAACGTGCGTTTTGTCAGATTCAGCTCGCGTATGGACTGCTGGGCAAGGATGGGAAGCGCGTCGTACTGCTCAAAAACACGGAGATGTCCGGGCGTTGCGATGCCGAGGCGGTCGCCTACACCAAAGGTACGCTGTTGACTCAGCACCGGTTTTGGCGCGGTGAACGGAAACAGTTTGCGCAGGAGGACGGCGTTTTCATGCGTCAGCGGAGCAAGAAACGCGCCGTTCTTTGTTTCGCCTAAAAATCCGGGGTTCGAACCGGAAACGCTCAGAAAGTCCGCGTCTTCTCCGCGAACCATGGAAACGGCGCTCGATCCGCAGGTATGCGTCGATTTGGGGTATGTTTGCATGTTTGATCTCCTTTAAGTCCTTTTTTGCGGGTCGGCGGTTTGCCAGCCCGCTGTGTTTCGAAACCAATCGGTGTTACAAGCCGAAATATTCCTTTGCGTTGCCATAGCACACGTTTTCAATGATGGTTTTTAAGTGCTTCTCTTCGGAAAAATACTCGCCGCGTTCAATCAGTCCGCCCAGATAATTACAGAACACACGGCGGTACAGCTCGTGCCGCGGATAGCTCAAAAAGCTGCGGCTGTCGGTCAGCATCCCGACGGACAACGCCACGGGGTAGAGGTTGGCCACCGCCTCAAACTGGCGCTGAATGCCGTGCGCCTGGTCGTTGAACCACCAGGGCGCGCCAAGCTGAACGGCGCCGCGGATGGGTCCTTTGCAGAACGCCGCCGCCAGAATCGCGTAAGGCTCCACATCCGAAGCGTTCAGCGGATACAGGATCACCTTCGGCAGATTCCCTTCCCGGTTCAGCGTGTCCAGCAAGGCGGCCATGCTGCGCACATCGCTTGCGCTGTCCGCGCAGTCGTACCCCGTATCCGGGCCGAGCTTTGCGGCCATGTCCCCGTTTGCGTTGCGGTACGCGCCGATATGGATCTGCATAACAAACCCGTTTCGCGCATAAACCCTGCCCATGTGCAGCAAAAATGCGCTTCGGAACTGGTCGACCTGCGTCCGGGTCAGTTCATCGCCCCGGCGCGCTTTTTTCAGAATCGCGTTCAGCTCACCCGGCGTCGCTTCGCGCCAGATAAAGTTATCCAGCCCCGCGTCGCTGATCATCGAGCCAAGACTTTTGAATACCTGCAAGCGCTTCTCCAGCGTCGCGATCAGCTCTTCAAACGAACCGATTTTTTCACCGGCGGCGTCTTCCAAATTGCCAATGTATCCCGCAAACGGCGCCTTTTCGCAGTTCATCGCCTTGTCCGGCCGGAATGCGGAAATCACCTTTACGCCAAAGGAGCGATCCTCTTTCAGCAGGTGGTGATAACGCAGATCGTCGGTTGGGTCCTCGGTCGTGCAAACCACTTCCACTTTCGAGTGTTCCATACACCAGCGGGGGCACATGTTTCTCTCGGCGATGAGCGCTTTCGTCTTTTGATAAATCGCTGCGGCGTTTTCCCCGCTCAGTGGCTCGCCAATATCGAAAAACCGCTTGAGTTCGAGCGCGCACCAGATATAGAGAGGGTTGCCGATCAGTTCCGGCATGATCCGCGCAAACGCCATGAATTTATCGTAGAAGCTCGCGTCGCCGGTGATCAGCCTTTCGTCGATGCCGAACGTGCGCATGGCGCGCCATTTATAGTGATCGTGCGCCAGCCACATCTCGCCAAGGTCGGTAAACTGCTTGTTTTCGTAGATTTCCTGCGGCAGCAGATGGCAGTGGAAGTCGATAATGGGCATGTCTTTGGCGTAGGTTTCATACAGGTGCCTGCCGGTTTTGTTGGTGAAGAACAGG
Source organism: Clostridiaceae bacterium (assembly GCA_039683415.1). Lineage (GTDB taxonomy): Bacteria > Bacillota > Clostridia > Christensenellales > CAG-138 > UBA7703. The sequence continues at coordinate 58,874 of JBDKRL010000010.1, read as the reverse complement.
TCTTCGCTGAACGCGCATTTCATGAATTTTCTCCTCTGATCCGTTGTTTATTCGTATACGGGCTCCTCGCCTTGCGCCGCCTGCGCTCAGCGCAGCTGCCGAAACAAGCCGTTGTCGTACATCGGCAAACTGCTTTGAAATATGATTTCGCTTCCCATATAAATCACGTCCTGTGGCGGACGCTCGTCCTTGATGAGGTACTCCGAGAGGTGTTTGGCCGCGGTATAGGCTTGCGCATAAGGGTTTTTGTAGAGAAGGTTCGTAAAAACGCCGTCCTTGAGATACTGCACGTTTTCCATAAACAGATCGCTGCCAATCGCCGTGAGCTTGCCTGCACGCCCGGACTCCGCCAACGCGCGCCCCAGAAGGACACTGTTGCGAGCGTTCACCGACCAGCAGGCGCAGAGTTCGCCGTGCCCGCAAAGCTCACGCAGCAAATGTTCGTACGTCATTTTCTGCTCGCCGCTTTCGTGCACCTTGTAAACGGGGTTGTGGTATCCCTTTTCCAGTAAATAAGCGTCGAACCCCTGCAGCGTGAGGTAATGGGACGGCACCATCACGTCCCCTGCCGCAACGAGTATGCCGCCGTTTGCCGGGATTTGCCGGGTAATCAGCTCGGCAATCGTCCGCCCGATGATCTGATAGTCCGGCTGCACGCAGAAGAGCCGCCCGCTCTTTGGAATATCGTCCCCAACCAGCACAACCGGCACGCCCTTTTGCTGGAAACCCTGTATCGCGGTCATTCCGCGCAAATCCGTATAGCCGGTGGTGATCAGTCCGTCGATCTGTTCCGTTTCCAGTAAAGTGGCAAGCTCGTTGCCCTGGCTGTTCGGCCCCATATAAAACGGGACTTCCACGAGGCTGACATTATAGTCGCTGCGGGAGCGGATGCTGTCCCGCAGTCCCTGCCAGATGAACGTATAGTAATAGCGGCTTTCCTCCGTAGGTCCGGGGAACGCCGCCGCGATGCGGATGGTTCTTCGTTTGAGCGACGCCGCAACGGCATTGGGGCGATAGTCCATCTGTTTTGCCAGTTCGGCAATCTTGCGGCGCGTTTCCTCGCTCACACCGGTTTTGCCGCTGAGCGCGCAGTGCACCGTGCCGATGGAAACACCGGCAAGTCTGGCAATATCCGTTATGGTCGTTCGCTTATCCACAAAAATGACCCGTCCATACGATGCTAAATTTTCTACTAAAACGTTTTTGTTGCGAAATGACCCGTTCAAACGTTGAGAGATTTTTACTAAAACGTTTTTGTTGTGATTTGAGTATAATACGCCTCACCACAGCTGTCAAACGAATTCCGTCGTTCTCTGCCGTGGTTATTCGATATATTACGATCAATTCGTGCGTTTTGTTGCGATTGGATGTCTGTTTTCCGTTAACAAACGATGCTTTCTTTCGGTTCTCTTTGCTGAAACGTTTTTTCTGACTATACCCGCAATTCCCTTACAGCCGGTAATCGATCAAAGCAAGATACGCATTTCTGCAGGCAATATGATCCTGCGCCGCAATCGCCGCGTATACCAGACGGTGTTGGTCCCCTTCCTGATCGCCGAGTTCGCCGCGCTTCCATTTTTCGTTTCTCGAACAGATCAGGCGGGTGATATACCGCTTAATCAGATTGCGCGCAAATGCCGCAACATCCTGATACACGCTGTTGTGGCTCATCTTGCAGATCTGGTCGTGAAAGCGCATGTCCGCCTCCGCCAACGCTTCGAGGCCTTCGTTCGTTTCGCGGTATGTGCGCTTGCTTTGTTCATACACCTCCAGCAGCGCTCTCAGCTCGGCAAGTTCCTGCTCGCTGCGTGTTTCGCAGGCGATCCTAGCGCAATCCAGTTCCAGAAGCGTGCGCAATGCAAAAACTTCCTCAATTGTCTCCGGTTTGAGATAAAATGCCGATATTTCATGCAGATAGCCGGAAAACGAAAACTCCTTTACAAAGGAACCCTCGCCAATCCTGGTTTCCACAACGCCCAGCGAGGAGAGCTTCTGCAGCGCCATTCGCACCGTCAGCCGGTTCACTCCGTATTCTTCCGCCAACGCCGCTTCCGAGGGCATCTTCTCCCCCGCTTTCCATTCGGACTCCATGATGGAGGTCTTCATTCTTTCGACTACCTGATCCACCAGGGAAATCGGCTTTACCGGTTTATTTGCCATATTCCGCCTCTTTGCGCGTCGTTTTTATTATCATATCAATATTCACCGGATTCGCCCAGCCTTTTTGCGCCTATCGGCGGCTTGTTTGTTCCTCTGCCAAAGGCGCATTCGCTTTTCGCCGCCAGGTTACATATTCCAGGTAACCCCTCCGCCGGTCACCGTTACTTTCGGCGTTTCCTTGAGCACATAGTCCGACCACTCGTTGCCAAGTCCCGGCAGTTCCGCCACCCTGGAAATCCCTCTCTGCGGCTGATAGTCATGCTTGCAGAGCATGATATTGCTCTGGCACAGATTCACCTGATGATGCTCGTGGATGATGAAGTTCGGTATTGCCGCCTCCACCTGCAGCGCGGCGGCGCTGCAAAGCGGACTCCCGCAAGCATGAATTTGTACGGAGACGTCGTAAGCGTAAGCCATATCGCAAATTTTCTTTACTTCGGTAATCCCGCCGCAGGTGCCAAGATCCGGCTGCGCCACCTGAAGCGTGTTATCCTGAAAGAAGCTCTTGTATTGCCAGCGCGTGTAGATGCGCTCGCCGTTGGCGATTGGAATACTCGTTTTTGCGCTGATGTAACGCGCGGTCTGCGGATCGGGCGTATTTGGCTCCTCAAAGAAATAGATATTGTAAGGTTCCAGCGCGCGCGCCAGCTGCACGGCCGACTGCGCGTCCAGAAAACTATGGTTTTCCACAATGATGTCCACGTCCGTACCAACAGCACTGCGCACCGCGTGAACGCGCTCCGTTACTTCCCTAAGTGTTTTGGGCGTCATCAGCGTGGTCCTGTCACGATCCGTATAACTGCCGCCCTCCGGCCGAAATGTCAGAAAGTCGATTTTGATCGCGTCGTACCCCTGATCGACTGCACGCAGGGATGCGGCAACATAATCTTCCGTGGTAAACATCGCTCCCATGGAGTCCTTCCAGCCGAATTGCAGTTGGGAAGCATAGGTTCGCATGTGGTCGTTCAGCTTGCCGCCAAGCAACTTATAAACCGGCACGTTGAAGTACTTGCCACGAATATCCCAGCAGGCTAGATCGATCGCGCTGATTCCCGCCGTCACGACACACCCGCCATTCTGTCCCCAGAACGTGCGCCGGTAGAGCTTGTTCCATATGACTTCCGTTTCCAGCGGGTCCATGCCGATGATCAGTTCTGCCAAGTCCTGCACCATGCCAAACGCCGCGCGGCTGCCCGTGCCATAGGCAAGCGCCGCTTCCCCGTCGCCATAGAATCCATCGTCCGTATAGATTCGGCAGAGAATTGGATGCCACATAGGGTCGGATGCTGCGTTGACGCGAAAGATATCTACTTTTTCGATTTTCACAAGACGCCTCCGAGCGATGTTTTAAGCACTTGTTCGCTTGTTCGCTATGTGTACACCGTAGCACAAAAAAGCAGCGCTTGTCAAACGGTTATTTAACGGTAAAAATGAAGAATTGACTGTGTTTTTCAACGGCAGGTTTTGCGAAAAAGACCGTTTGCCAAGCGCAAATCGCAAGCAACCGTGTCTGGCTTGAGCAAAGAAATCCATCCCTCGCAACCAGTAAAACCGCCTGCCTCATCAAAAATCTATTATATTGCTGTCAAAACAGTTAATGGCTGAACAACAGATTTCTTTCCTAAGCACTAGAAAAGCCTAATGTTGCTATTGGCAATCCAAATTGCCATACGGAAAAAACGCTCATCACATCGAAGCGTCTCCTGTTTATATGATGTGGTGACCTGCTCCCTAAAAAATGGTTCGCTAAAAAAGAGAAAAATCATGGAACTCAAGAAGATCTGACAAACCTTGTTACAGTTCCACCCCCGCTATTCTCAGCGCGTTTTTCAAAGTGGTCACATCTTCGTTGAACACAAATCCCGACAAGCCTGCCTCGAACGCGCCTTCAATATTTTGCGCCACGTCGTCTATCATGAAGCACTCCGAAGCCGCAAGGCCGAATGTTTTGCAGAGCAGCGCATAGATTTCCGGCTGGGGTTTAACGAGCTTTACATCCGCGGAAATCAGCGTTCCGTCAAAGAACCGGGATGCGGGAACGCGCGGCCAGTACTCACGCTGCCGAAGGGTGGCGTTTGAAAGAAGATATATTCCATACCCTTTCAGCTTGAGTTCTTCCACCAGCTCGGTCATGCCCGGCATGGGGATGATGGGCTGATCCCACTTTGTCACAAGATCCGCCGCCGCACGATGCAGCCTCTGCGGAAGGTGTTCGCACATGTTTGCTATCGCTTTCGACTCGGTGATCGAGCCTCGATCCAGACGCGCCCACTCGAGCGAACGGAATACTTCGTTGAGCAGGCTTTGCTCATCTTCTGCGGCAACGCCGAGTCTGCGAATAAAATACACGCGGTCGAACTGAATCAGTACCCCGCCCATATCGAATATGATGTTTTGAATCATTGAACAATCGCCTTTCCAGGTGTTTGCTTTTCAGCCACTTTGAAATCATAACGTGATTGCCCGCTCTTGGCAAGCGTGCTCCGCGCTTTTTTACCGCAGCATTCAGAATTTGACGATGATATCCTGCAGAAGGTCGGCGCAGAAGTCCCCTTTGTCCGAAGCGTGGTTCATATGGCTGTAGATCTCGCGGTATTTCAATATCTTTCGGATGTCGTCGGATTCGAACAGCTCCGCGATGGATTCGTGGAAGCGGGCGTTCATCACGTTTTCCAGCTTCTTTACCTTATTTGCTTCCGTCGCGACCACCGGATGATGACTCTCCAGATTCTCCACGCAAATGAGCAGCCCTTCGGCCATTTGCAGCAGGATCGCAACGAGGGAAGCAAGGTTCTTGTCCGGCGGAATATCGTAGATGCGCAGATCCTTCACCGTCGTCCAAGCGTAGTCCGCAAGGTCGTCAATCGCCGTGGAGAGTCGGAACAGGTCGTCCCGGTCGATGGGCGTAATGAACGTCCGGTTGATCGCATCCACGAGCTGATAGCGAACCTGATCGGCTTCCTGTTCTTTTGCTTTAACAAGATCGCCGTTTTCCGGCGTCGGGCGATCGCAATAGTCGCACAACGCGCAAACCGTATCGCGTACTTTCTGCGCCTGCTGAATCAAAACGCCGTAGAAGTTAGGGCTTGTTTTCATTTTAAACACCGCAGGTTCTCCTTTCAAGAAAAGCGGAGCATATGATTTTATAGAGAAGAAAAAACCTCGTTGCGTACTGTATGCGTTGTTGTCGGCTCTTAAAAAAACGGCTGCGCTTCGGCTTCTTCTTCCATACGCGACACGGCGGGGCAACAAATCGTCCCGCCGCGTTGATACAAAAACATCCGTTTTTACCGGGCTGGGATATACGCCGAGCGGATGCTGCCGTCCGCTTCCAGCATCACTTCGAGCGCCTTGTGCGCCGGAACGCCGTCCGTCCAAGGCGCAAGATCCGGCGTGTCGCTGAGCAGCCAGACCATGTTGGGATCATGTGCATGAATTGGTATTATTCTCCTGTGAGTCGACGGATTACGGCTCCGAAACCTTCGATACTTTCTCATTCTGTCTCGCGGCTTGGTGTTTTTTCCACGCAAAAACCCCGATTGCAAGAGCAACAAGCGCCATCGCAACGCCCAGAATGCGAAAAACAGCCTCCACCGGGTTCGGCAGCAACACCCGATACTCCGTACCAAAAAACGTATAAAGCGTCAAAATAGGCAGTTCCGCCAGCAGCGCAAACAATACAAACCTGCGGCAGGATATTCTGAGCGCGCCAGCCAGCGCGGCGGGTACGGCCAGCATACCGAGCGTCAGCCAGTTCGATGCGGCAAACAGGCAGTATCCGAACCAGAAATCCCGCCGCGGCAATGCTGTCCAGCGGTTTTGAGAAATACCGCCCAGCAACAAACGGATCAGCCCGTACCAAACGCTCGCGCCCGCCAGCGCGCCGGCAAGCGAAATCAGGCACCCGCGCGCCGGACCGAAACAAGCGGCGTTCGCGGCAGCGCCATACGGCAATAGCCATGGCAGAACCGCAGTTTGGAACGCGGCCAGCAAAACCGCCTTCAGCGGCGCAAGATGACCAGCGCGCAGAATCGCGCCCGTAATCGACTGGGCGCTCTTTTGCGTATAAAGCATGACCCAGCCGTTGACCGAACTGTGAACGGAAGGAATGCTGGAATAAAAACCGAGCAGCAGAATCAAAACTCCGGCGGACGACGCCCGCAGGAAACGTAGACTGCGCTTCTCTTTTTGCTTACCTGTTTCCATAAAAAAGCCGCCGCGGCGCGGTTCCTCCCGCGCCGCGGCGATTCCGATCGTGAGATTATTTTTCCACTTCCTGGCTGGCAGCCCAGCGGTAGAAAGATTCGTCGTAGTTATAGACGTTTTCATACCCGCACATTTCGAGAATCAGTTCCATGTATGCGGAACGGATGCCCTTGGTGCAGTAGGTCACGATTTTGTCGCCCGCGGCAAGACCAGCCGCTTCGAACATGGCGGTCAAATCGGCGTTGCTCTTGAGCGTGCCGTTATCATTGAACAGATCGGTGAACTGCACGAGCACCGCGCCGGGGAGATGGCCGCCCGCGGCTTCGCCGTAATCCGCCGCGCCGTCATATTCCTTCTGGGTACGGACGTCGACCACTTTGAAGCTGTCGTAGTCCGCAACCAACGCGTCGGTATTGATGACGTGGGTTTCGTCAATGGCCGAAATCGTTACTTCAGCGGACGTGTAGGCGGCGGGCTCGGTCGTCGTCGCAACACCTGCGGCAACCAGCGCGTCGTACCCGCCGTTGACCATTTTTACGTTCTGATAGCCCGCGGCAACCAGTTCCCAAAGGATGCGGCCATCCGCGCCCCAACCCTTCTGCGCGTCGGCAAACAGGATGATCTCCTGATCCGGCGAGATGCCGGTCTGGCTCAGCGCTTCGCTCAGGCGCGTGGTATCGAGGATCGTACCCCACATGGCATCGCCCGCAGCACCGTCGCCAACGGAGGCAAACTGCTGCCAGGTAACCGCGATTGCGCCCTGGACGGTTCCGCTCTTGGCGGCGTCCTCGCCGCGCGCGTCAACAAGTAGAACGCCGTCCTTATTGAGATTGTCCAGCACATACTGCGCATCCACAATATATTTGCCTGTGAACGCTTCCGCGGTCTGCGCGTCCGACGCAGTGGCCTGTGCGGTGGGTTTTGCCGCGCAGCCAACCACGGTTCCAATAATCAGAAGGACCGCTAAAATCAGGGATAGTTTCTTCATTTTCAACTCTTCCTCCAACGTTTTTATTCGTTATCTCTAATCGAGAATAACGTAATCATACCATCTGCCCCTTCCACTCGTCAACACGCGAATATGCAAAAAATACCGTGTTAATCGACCGGTCAGGTGAATTGACAGATGGCTCCGCTTTCGTTATACTCATTTGAGGTTAACGGTAGCGTGCGAAAGGAAAAGCGAACGGATGAGTACGCGAAAATCTGTAATTACGGTTGTGCTTTGCCTGATACTGCTTGCAGTGCTTTCCGTTCTGGTGCTGAAAAGTGTCTCCGCCGAATCGCTCCGAACCTGGATCTCCGGTTTCGGGCCACTGGCGCCACTGGCATATATCGCGGCGTTTACGCTGCTGCCCGCTGCATTCTTCCCGGTAGCGGTGCTTGCGGTTGCGGGCGGGCTGCTCTTTGGGCTCTGGCTTGGCAGTTTATATACCTTTATCGGCGCAATCCTCAACTGCTCTCTGATGTTTCTGCTTTCCCGGTTTGTCGGGCATGCACGCGTCAGTCAATTGGTGGAAAAAAAGTTCAGTCCCAAGTGGCGCGCGCGTCTTTCGCAGGCAGGCGGATCAAAGGGATTCCTGCTGCTGTTCATACTGCGGCTGATTCCGGCGGTGCCGTATAATCTCATCAACTATGCGTTCGGGCTCACCGATATGCGAATGGGCACGTATCTTCTGGCGTCGGCCATCGGCATTATACCAGGAACGTTTGTCTTCATCAATTTAGGGGATAAAGCACTGGACGTTACTTCCCCTTCCTTTTGGCTCGCGGTGCTGCTGATCGCGGCGCTGCTGATCGTTACCACGCTGCTGGGGAAAGTCTTGTTTCCGGATAAAAAACGCAAATCGGACAAAAACGAACGAACGGAGCAACTGGAACATGAAACGGAAGAACAACAAGGGTCTGAGTAAGAATCCCGATCTGAACCTCAGCAAGAGTCTGAATAAGAACCTGAAATGGTATATGCTGGGGATCATCGCGCTCGCGGTGGCGGCGTATTTCGTCTTTCCCCCGGTAAAAACATATATCAACAAAATCGCGTCGGTGCTCGCCTCGGCGGACGTTGGCCGCGTGGTGGAATTCATCCGCTCCTATGGCGTATACGCCATGGCGATTTCGTTTTTACTGATGGTATTCCAGTCCATCATCGTGCCGCTGCCCGCGTTTTTGATCACGTTTGCCAACGCGGCGGTCTTTGGCTGGTGGCAGGGTGCGCTGCTCTCCTGGTCAAGCGCGATGGTCGGTGCGATGCTCTGCTTCTTCATCGCCCGTGCGCTGGGGCGCGATACGGTCGAAAAGTTTGCCGGAAAGGGCGCGCTCAAAGGCGTGGAAGCCTACTTCACCAAGTATGGCAGCAAGACGATTCTCGTTTGCCGGCTGCTGCCGTTTGTTTCGTTTGACGCGGTGAGTTATTTCGCGGGGCTGACATCCATTCGCTTCTGGCCGTTCGTGCTGGCCACCGGACTAGGCCAGTTGCCCGCAACCATCGTCTATTCGTATGTAGGCGGCATGCTCACCGGCGGAGTGAAATATTTCGTCACCGCGCTTCTCTGCATCTTTGCTCTGAGCGCCATCGTCGCAATCATCAAGGGGCTTTACAACGAACGCCAGAAGGCGAAAGCCGCCGCCGCGAACATCGCGCTTTCGTACAAACCCAAGGACGAACCGGCCGACGCCGTCCCTTCGTCCGAGCCAAATGACGAACCGACAAAAGCCGAGGGAGACGACTGAGTATGGAATCCAGCGGACGGCTCGGAATGAAGCTGCACCAGGCGGTTTCTTTTTCACGCGCGCTGATGCGTGTTTCGCGTGCCGAAGCCGTGTTTTTCCCAGGCTGCGCGCTGCTGACGTACGATTCCGCCTTGCTGGAACAAACGCTGGAAATATTACAACGTGCGGAACCCGGCATCGGCCTTGCCTGTGGGTGCTGCGGCCAGCCGGCGAAATATCTCGAACCCGCGCTGTTTGAGCGTCGTACCGGACGACTCCGGCGACTGCTCGAACGAAACGGCGTAAAGCGGATCTACACCGCATGCCCCAACTGCGCCCGCCTGCTCACCGCGCTTAATGCCGCGGAAGTGATTCCCGTTTGGGAAACACTCGAGCGCATCGTTGACAAAGACGATCTTGCGGATCATGGGAGTACGGTTTACGCGCTGCACGATCCCTGCCCCGTCCGCAGCGACCGTGCCCAGCAGGAGGCGGTGCGCTCACTGCTGAAAAAGGCCAATGTCGCCGTTGCGGAATTTCCGGACAACCGCGAAAACACGCGCTGCTGCGGTAACATCGCAATGCTGCGCGCGCGAAATCCCGCTCAAAGCGGCGCCCTCCGCAACAGCAGGCTATCGTCCATTCCACCGGAGTTGCCGGTTGTAAGCTACTGTGCCGGATGCGTGGACGCGTTCAGCAGCGAAGGGCGCAGTACGGCGCACCTGCTGGAGCTGCTCTTTGGCAAAAGCAAATCGCGCGGGTGGGGAAACCGCTTGATCAACACGCTCAAGCCACGAAAGGACTGAAAAAACATGCTCGATACCCACGCGCGGAAATATGCAGAGCCGTTGTTTACGCGCCTGGCCGCCCTCCTTCTGCGCTGGAAACTCATGCCGAACGCGGTCACCGTGCTCGCGTTTGTCGTCGGTCTTGGCGCGGGCGTGCTGACGTATGCCCGACTCGCGGTTCCTGCCGTGCTCCTGCTCTGGCTTTCGGGCTTGCTGGATGCGACGGACGGCGCGATGGCGCGGCTTTCCGGCAATAGCAGTCTGTTCGGCGCCGTGCTGGACGTAACCTTTGACCGCGTCGTGGAGCTCTCCCTTGTCTGGGCGCTCGCGCTTCGGCATACGGACTGCTTGATTCCGCTTCTCGCGCTGGTGAGCTGCATTCTGCTGTCGATGACCGTGTTTTTAACCACCGGCATGCTGGCGAAGAATCATACCAATAAAAGTTTTTATTATCCCGCCGGGCTCATGGAGCGCACGGAGGGATTCCTCCTGTTTTCGCTGATGATCCTCTTTCCCGCGCGGCTCTCCCTGCTGACCTGGCTGTTTGCGGGGCTCATCCTTTTCACTGTTGCCCAGCGGCTTTTGATTGCCAATCGTCTGCAGCGCGAGCATCAGCGCAGAAACGATATTTGATATCCGCCAATATTCCCAGTATCGTTTCATCGCTGCACCAACCCTTATGTATCGCGCAATTGGTTCACTTCGTTAGGGTTTAGCCAAGTAAAGAGGACAGACAATTATAGCCTGTCCTTTTTTCATGTGTAAATAATCGTTCTGAAGCGCCATTGCACAATCATCAGAAACAAGCAAGGTAACTTTCATTTTAAACCAGGTGATGCAACGCATGAATATCCTCGTAATAGACGGTCAAGGCGGCGGAATCGGCAAGCAGCGCATCGTCTCTTTGAAAACCGCTCGCCCGAACGATACTCTGACCGCAGTCGAAACCAACGGTGCAGCGACCAGCGTTAAGCTGAAATCAGGGGCGGACGATGCCGCCATCGGCGAAAACACGGTCATCATCAGTTGCCGTCATACAGATGTGATCGTCAGTCCCGTCATCGGCGTACCGCTGACAACGATTGGCGTTGCGGTACCCCTGTTTGCACTCACGCTTTTATACCGTTTGAATTTATCACCGGCGCATATCTGCTGATTCGCTGCCGCTACAAACCTGCCGGGCGAATCAGCCCCGCCGCAGTTTAAACTAAACGGCTGCCGCCCAGCTAGACGGAAACTGCTGTATTCACGCCAATCGATATCAAAATAGTGATGGTATTTTAAAGCATCCTATCGTAATATGAGTTGCAAACAGGACTTTTTGAGTCGTGAACGTTGACGCAATACCGCCAATGCGCATGAAATTCGATAAAAGTTTCCAGTACAGTGAAGGGAGTAATATGATGTCAGAAGTAGCTATCGTGTCTTGCGGCAGTTATGCATACCTCACGGTGCGGGAAGCGGTGGAACGGGGTTTTACCTTGCTCGGCGGCGCAGCCAAGTTCGCCCGCCCGAATGAAAAAATTCTCTTGAAACTAAACTGGCTTTCCGCCGATCCGCCGGAAAAGTGCGTCACAACGCACCCCTCCATTTTTCGAGCGGCAGCCGAACTCCTGCAGCAGGCGGGGGCTTCGGTATCCTACGGGGACTCGCCGGGATTCCAGGCGCCGGATGCCGCGGCAAAACGAACCGGCGCCGCCGAAATTGCGGAAATGCTGGGGATTCCCCTCGCGGACTTTCGATCCGGCCGGGAAGTGCATTTTGCCGAAGGCCGTCAGAACAAGAAATTCACGATCGCGAACGCCGTGTTGGACAGCGACGGCGTGATCAGCCTGCCAAAAATGAAAACGCATGGGTTCCAGCGCGTCACCGGCGCGGTAAAAAATCAATTTGGATGCGTCCCTGGCGCCCTGAAGAGCGAGTTCCACGTAAAAGTACCCGACGCGTATGAGTTCGCAAAAATGCTGATCGATTTGAACGCTTGCGTCCATCCCCGGCTTTATATCATGGACGGCGTCATCGCCATGGAAGGAAACGGCCCTCGCGGCGGCACGCCAAAACAAATGAAAGTAATCTTGTTTTCAACGGATCCCATCGCACTGGACGCAACAATGTGCCGTTTGATGAATCTGGATCCCGCGCTGGTTTTGACGAACCGAGCGGGATTGGAAATGGGCGCGGGCACCTATCTGCAGGATGAGATTCAACTGCTCGGAGACCCGATTGAGCCGCTGATTGCATGCGACTTTCAGGTTAACAGAGAGCCGGAACAGTCAAAGCCGCAGAAAGAGCGCCCCAGCTTTATCAAAAACGCGATCACCCCCAGGCCGTATATCCTTGCCGAACGTTGCGTCCGCTGCGGCATCTGCGTGAATATGTGCCCGGTAACGCCAAAAGCCGTGGATTGGCACGACGGCAACAGGGACAATCCCCCGTCCTATCAGTACGACCGGTGCATCCGCTGCTATTGCTGTCAGGAAATTTGCCCGGAAAGCGCCATACAGATCAAGGTGCCGTTCCTGCGCAGAATAATCGATCGCTAAGCGCGCCTGCGCTTCCGTATCGCCGTGGCACAATCATTGAACGACGCAAAAGGAGGGGCTCTGCGCCCCTCCTTTTGTTATTCTGTTTGCCGCAGCATCCAATCATCGTCATTCACCGGCTTTGTTTTTCCATTCATCCCGAATCTTTCGATACAGCAGAATCGACCCGTCTCCGGTGAGCAGCTTCTCTCCCGAGCGGAAAGAAGACGCCTTCGGTTTTTGCGTGACAACAACCCGCTTATCCTGCTGCTCGATGATCTGATTCATATACTTGCCAAAGAAGCAGATCACTTGATTCAACAGGCGCACTTTGGTCAGTTTGTGATAGAAACGGATGTATAAAACCGTGTTTTCGTCGTCCACCGGGGCGAAGTAAATCATCACCTTGATTTTGTCCGCGATATGGTTCAGCCAGATATTGGGATACATGAATTTCAAATACGTCGGCTTGATGACGCACTCTTTGGGCGGTTTCGGCTTTTGGCCGACGTCCAGATCGTTATTCGCGCTGGTCAGGATTGCGCCGTCAGTGAACTCCACCTTCGGCCCGTTGATCAGTGTTCTATTTCCGCGTCCGATCGTGTTGTAATGGACGATCGGTACGTGAACCACATCGAGCTGGTTTTCGATGCAGCGGGAATAATGCGAGTTCCAGTGATCAACCAGTTCGCTGAACGCGTAGGAATCGTCAATTTCATCCGTAAAAAAAGGCAGTTCCGCGGTTGCTTTCTCCTCCTCGCCATACCAAACATAGACGATGCCATGCGCTTCCTTAACAGGATAACGCTTCACATTGTAACGACTGATATCCTGCGTCGAAGCCTTTCCGTTGGCGGGAATAAACCGGCAAATGCCTGTTTTGTCGAACTCCAGTCCGTGGAACGGGCAACGGATGCAGTCCCCCTTGATTGTGCCGCCGCTCAGTGCAGCGCCACGATGCGGGCACTGATCCGAAACGCAGCCGAGTTCACCCGATTCGGTGCGGAAAAACGCCAGTTCCAGGTTCAGCCGTTTTGCGGCGACAATGCGGCTTTTCCTTACCGCTTTCGACGGCAGTACCGCGTACCACTGGTTTTGAATCATCGCGTTATGCTCCCATGTTTGCTTTATTTTAGCGTATGCCGCTTGTATCTGGTATCTAGAGCAGCTCCCTTTTATGAAACGGAGCCGTCATGAAGCGCCATGCGGCTTTGCCGCCGGTAAGCCACGCGATCTGCCTGTCGTTTCTGGTGTTCTTCAGGATCGCAGGAACGAAGTAGGCTGCCACGGTCTCCGGCTTATCGGCAAGGATGTTGAAAATCCTGCGGAAACTCGGATCGCTTTCAATTGCGGCAACCGCTCCGTCCGGAGTCGTTGTGATAAAATCGGTCAGCATCATCCCCGGAGAAAGCCTCCCGGCTATAACGCCTGTTCCGCTGAATTCCTTGGCAAGCCCCTTCATAAAATACGTCAGCGCATGCTTAGTGGTGCCGTACAGAATCGTTTTTACCTGAATCATGTTGTTGGATCCGAGGCCTTCCATGCTGTAGATCGCTCCATGCCCCTGCGCCAGCATTCCTTTCGCCGCTACCTGAGCGCCAAAAATCATGCCGAGCACATTGGTCTCCACGACCGAACGGATATACCGCTCCTCCGTATCCTGCAGGAGAGCATGCGGTGTGTTTTGTCCGGCATTGTTGATCCAGATATCGATTTGGCCGAAACTCGATGAAGCCGCATTCCAAAGCGCTTCCAGATCGGGCTTTTTCTGCACGTCGCAGCAAACATATTGAAACTGACCCCGATATGACTGCAGTTCCTCCAGAACGCTCGTAGCCAGGATTTCGCCTCTGCCGGAAAGGATAACCCGACAGCCTGCTTTCAGAAATTCCTTCGCCATGGCGAATCCGATGCCGCGCGTACTGCCCGTAATCACAACATTTTTCATGTTCTGCCTCCCGCATTGGTTGGTTCTGGTCCGACTGAGTTTTAAAAAACAACTTCAAAAAGATAAGTTAAGTGGTTTTATTACGCTGCCAGAAAACGAAACCGAGATACAACTTCTCCAATATAATCCATTCAAAACCTTTTTGCAGTAATAGTCAATGAGGGAATTATCTGTTCGTTCCTTTGCAAACAGCCGACCGCAGTCTGCCCAGCGATTTGCAATCACAACGCGCTTTCGCTGCCATATGCGTAACTCATTGAGCTTTCGAACGCCTGTTCCGGCAGCCTGTTCGTTCGAACAGAAGAATCCGCTTTCATGCCTTTCGTGAAAATATCCTTGTCAGGTAAATACTGCGATGTTAAGCGGATTGTGATCATATGGTTGCCTAAGTCGATATCCTTCCAGCCCAGCCCGCAAAGTTCTCCACGCCGTACCCCCATTAAGAAGGAACAGCCGCATCATCTCCGAATTCTGGTGCGGCTGCCGCTTATCCAAACGAATATATCCGTTCACCGGGAGGATGCGCTCGAAGGAGTCTCTTGCCGCGTAAGTTCTTGCTTGGTCTGACGTATTATCTTACACGGCTCCGGCCGCCTTGACATGCGTTTCCGTTTCTGCCGCCCGTCCAAGCCATACACCTCGCTGAATATAATCAGGTATCCGCCGTTTTGCTCCAGTATTGTGGCGCGTTTTTGCATCCTCTTTTATGGGATGCTTTCCCTTCACTCTCGCTTTACTCAGCAGGATATACGATAGCCGTTCCTCCAGCCAGGGAAATCGATTTTTTCAGCTTATCCGCTGTTCTTTTCGATTTGAGATGTATCTCTATAGGCAAATCAGATGCATGGATCAACGCTTGTGCGCGAGTCGCAGACCTGGTAGCGATCAGTGCATTGATCACCGCGCTCCTGTTCCCCCCATCGTGCAGAATCATCACATCATACCCCCCTTTCCTTTTGTTCGCTTTCTTTCCGCTTTTTTCAAGTCTTTCTTCGCGCAATTCCGCCATCCTTGCGTCAATTCGCTCTTGAATCGCAGATTTTGGCGCTTTGGGGTCGTCGTTGTTGCAGTTAAGTTCCGCGAGCATCAGATCAAAAAAGGAAACTCGTTCACCGGGCTCGTCTTCTGATTTCTCCTCGTCTTTTGCGTCCTCAAGGCTCTCTTTTTTCGCTTTCAGTTCCTGAATCATTGCCGCCACACAGATCGCTTCCGGCGGCGGCGTGTATTGGCGATTATTGCGTACAGGCTCCCGATACTCCACGCGCGGATACATATCGCTGTAATCTGGCAGACAAGTGATGAATTTTAAACGGCCGGAAACCATAACGAGCGCTTGACCCGTCTGCATGGATCCTATCTGGCTTTGCGTGATAAGCGCCTCGCGGGAGGTATGCGCGCCGTAATCCACTTCACGCTCGCCGCACTTGCGGGAAAGCTCCGTGAGCGTATCCCAATGATTCGTACGGTAAGCCACGATCACGTCCGCATTGCTGAGGATGGTCGTCGCGCTGCTCGCGCCGTAGATATCGGTCAGTTGGGAAAGAGACTGCAGTACGAGTTGGCAGCGAATGTTTCGGGAGCGCCCCGCAGACATCAGGTGCGGCAGGTTAGCGAGCGCTCCGCCGACATTCCCGAGTTCCTCAAGGCAGACGTTCATGCGGATGGGAAGCCTTCCGCCAAGCGTGTTCTGTGCAAGGCGAATATAATGCGACATCAGTTGGCTCATCAGCACGCCCGCCAGACGGTCGAAAATCGGGTTCTCATCGGGAAGAATGATATAGACGCCCGTCTTTCGCGCGCCGTCCAGCGCTCCGATCTTCAAATCGTCCGCGACCAAAAATTCCAAGACTCCTTCGCTGCGGGTGAAGGTAGAGATGCCCTCTAAAAAAGTCGATCGAATGCCGCCGCGTGTATCCGAAGCAGTATTCAGGTAGCTTTGCAGTAGCATGGATGTGACTGAATTTTCCGGCATCTCGTCCACGAACGCTTTGAGGAGCGAAACGGGTCCGCAGCGCTTTTCCCCGTTAACAATCAGCTGATATACGCCGGCCATCGTAACCTGCTCCGGTTTTGCGTATTCCATGAGCGCATATACGGCGCCTATAAACAGCGAACGCGCGGAATCCGTCCAAAACGGATCGGAACTGTCGTTCTTTTTATAGATCGAATGCGCCAGCTCGTCAATCATCTCCGCAGATATCTGTTTGTTTTCCGGTGAATCGGACCTGCCCAGTTCATACGGAAGCGTCAGCGGATTCCAGCGTTCGCTTTCTCGGATGTGCCGAAGGTTGACCACATGCACTTCAAATCCCTGCCTCCGCGCATATTCAACCGTCTCGTCATAGATTTCGCCTTTTGGATCGAGAACGGAAAACGACTCCTCCGCCCATATAAGCGAGCGTACCATGGGCAGCGTTCCGCGCCTGCTTTTTCCGCTTCCGCTCACGCCGAGAATAATCGTGTGCCCTTCGCCGCCGTAAACCCAGTTTTGGTTGTTCTCCCTATAGAGAACCTGTCCGCCGGCGTTGCCGCACGCCTCTTCCAGCGTCAGCACTTCCTTAATCTCTAATGGATATGCCCAGCGGTCGCTTCTCATCGGTTCACACACCCTTCCCATTCAACGTCGCAGGAGAAAGCGGTTTCCATCTCTTTTCGTCCTATAGCCGCAGTCGCTCCTTCCAGCCGCACGTGCTGCATTATTTTCTCTGCGAGGCTGACCGCCTGCTTGGCTGTATGGATCTCCCCTTCGGCAAGCTGCGCGGCCAAACGTTCCCGAAAAGCTGAAGGCTCCTCAATTTCTATACCGCGCGCATTGATTTTCTCTTCGATGATCGCCGCGAGTTCACGCCTTGTATATGGCATAACCGTTATCGTCTGCACGTTTTCCACAACCTCGCATAGCTTTGCCGTCAGTCGAGCCACGCTCCGCTGCGTACCGGACACGGCAAAAAATACGCATGTCGCAAAGGACGAAGTCTTCCTGATCTCGCGCAGGAAATACTCCGTCTGCGCCTCGTTGATGTGCGCGGCCAGCGCGGAAATATCCAGCGCGACGATTCCTTCATACTCGTTTGTAAAGACCGCGCAGGATTTGATATCCCCAAACACCCGCTTCATCTGCACCATGGTACCGTCCAGCGAAAATTCCAAATATGCGTCCAGACCGCCGAAGCGGCGTATCTTCGCCTGTTGATAGACGCGCGCAATATGTCTTGCCACGGTGCTCTGTCCATCGCCAGGCCCCAGATTGAGCAGAAAATGCGGCGGAGCGGCATAGCTGAGCGAATACACAGCTCCGTTATCGCATATGCTTTCCAATGCTTCGTTCAGCGGCGTAAGTCCAATCAGTTTATTGTTTTGACCAGATATCATATCGCATTCCTTCCGCTTAAAACTGCTCCGGGTAACCGACGAGGTCGATCAGCCCATACGCCTTCGCTTCTTCGGCCGTGAGCCAGTAGTCCCGCTCCATATCGCGCAGCAGTTCGTCCCGCTCCTTTTTGCAATAGTCGGCCAGTCTGTCCGCCAGTCTGCGCTTGACCGTTTGAATATGCTCCGCAACGAGCGAAATGTCCGTCGCCTGCCCTTGCACCCCGCCGAGCGGCTGGTGAATCATAATCTCCGTTGATGCGGATGCATGCCGCTTGCCCTTCGTGCCCGCGGCAAGGAGCAGCGCGCCCATGCTGGCAGCGACGCCCGTTGCAAACGTTGCCATTTCGCAGCGGAACCCAGTCTTCATGCCGTCCAGTATCGCCATACCCGCCGTGACAGAGCCGCCGGGGCTGTTGATGACGACGGTGATATCGTCGCCCGACTTTGCCGCCAGATAGCGAAACTGCGAAAGTACGGATGTCGCCATGAAATCATCAATTTCGCCGATGATGTAAACCGTACGGTTCTTGGTCAGATCGTAGCTTATAAGATTTGTAGTTTGATCGTGTCCGTCTATATTCGTCACAATGCTGGGAAACAGCAACTCGCTCATCGAAACTCCTCCATTTCCACCGGTTTGGCCGGCCGCGCCTATGCGTAGCGCACACGCGCTTTTCTTACGGATATATCAACGCGCAGAATGCGCGAATCTCCGTATTCGGTTTCGGTGACTTTCAGCAATTCCCAGCCGCTGTACGCTCAGCTTTTTCCATAAAGAGCGTTGCCGCCCGTATGCCCAGTTGTCCTGTGCACACCGGATGGAACAAGGTCGAAGGCTCCCGTTTCCGGATTATGGTCCCAGGTGTATCCTCTTGGAGTGGCTTGGTTCGATTCGCTCAGACGCTCCATGTCCCCCAGCGTGAGTTTCTCAAGAGCGTTTCGATTGTCGCTCAGGTGATCCTGAAAGTCGGCTTTGCAGGCGGAAAACTGCTGATAACGGTTCATGTCCTTCGCCGCGTCGCCCAGTTCCACATGATGGAGCGAATTGAACTCCGGAAAAACGCCCTCCAACACCAGACCGTCATCCAGCTTGACTTCTCGGCGAGAAAAGGGGACGCCCTGATTGCTCGTGCCTCCCTCCAGTTCCTGATTTCGAGTCGTAATGGAAATCACGTCTCCGGGAACGAACTCATCTCCCGCGTAGTGCCGCTCGACATAGTCGGCGGCTTTTTCAAATCCACTGAAGGAGCGGATATAATCGGCGGCCTTCTCGGCTTCCGTCCGCGGCGTATCCCAAAGAGCATCCCCCGTATCATCCGCGGCATCTCCTGCGGCTTTCGCGGTGCTGTCCGCGCAGTCCCAGACCGAATCCCCTTCCGGCGGCAGATCCGCTTCCGCCGCGCCGGGCAGATCTGTTTCCGCCCAACCGTCCGCCGTGTCCGCCAGCCGTTCGGTGGGCATATCCGACGCCGCACCGGCGGAACTGTTCGCGCAGTCCCAGGCCGAATCCCCTTCCGGCGGCAGATCCGCTTCCTCCGCGCCGGGCAGGTCTGTTTCCGCCCAGCCGTCCGCCGTGTCCGCCAGCCGTTCGGCGGGCATATCCGAAGCCGTACCGGCGGAATAATCGTCCGCGCAGTCCCAATCCATCATGCAATCCCGCTCCTCCCTGCCTGCTGCATATAGTCCGCAAGTATCCCACGCAGCGCTTTGTCCTGAATTCGCTCACCCAGCTTCATAGAAGCCTGTCGGTATACGTGAAGCGCGACACATCCGCACAGGCGCGGAAAATCCGGGTCTTTCGGGTTGTTTCCCTGCTTGATCAGCGATGCGGGAATCCAAAGAAGATGCTGCCTGAGTTCGTCCGCCGTACGGATGTGCTTGGCGCGCTCAGAAAACATCCGTATGCTGCGTGCCGCGGCGCAGTCCCGCACGGAAAACTTGCAGTCCTGCTCGCACAAGCCGAATAATTCACACTCTCGAAACGGGCGGTATAACTCTGCGCGGCTCTGAAGATACGCCTGCTGCCGATATGTCAGCTCCTCGTCGGTAACCGGCTTCGTCTCCGCTCGAGGTAACGTTGTAATACCCAACGGCGTACGAAGCGTGTGGTTGACCAGCAGTGCCTGCCTCATCTCCAGTAGTGGCAGCATGCGCGTCTCCTCTTCGTCAAGCCCAATTCCGTGGGCAATCGCCTGTGCTTCGTCTCCTGTAAGGCGGAATATAATCTTTGTATCCGTGTTGTTGAGCAGATTCCCGCCGACGCGGGTAGGCGACTGGTCCGCGAAGATTACGCCGACGCCCAGCGCACGAACTTCCGCAATCAGGTTTACAATCAGGTTCTCCATCGTCTCCCCCGCAGCGCTGCCTTCCTCCGTTCGGGAAGCCGTTGGATCCAGCAGCACGTGCGCTTCATCCATCAAAATTACATTGGTGAGCGGTGTGCCGCTCTCCCGCACGGTTCGCAGATACGAGAGTATGGAGATCAGCGTCAGCGCAGCAACAAGGCACTTTTGCTCTCCTTCCAGCCGCCCCAGTTCCAGCACAACCTGGCCGCTGATTAGGTCCAATACATCGGTCGAATGAATCGTTTCAAAAGTATTACGGCAGCGATCGATCAGCGAAAGCAGGCGAAAGGTACCGCCGCTTGTCATGTTGCCTTTGATTTCCGGGCTGTACGCGCTGTTCTGCACGACCTTTTGAAAGACTTGAACGAATTCCCAGAGGCCGAACACGGTCACGTCAGAATCGGCCGATTTGCTGCTGCTCTTCCAGCCATTGAGGGCGTAAGCCTCCGTTATGGCGGTGCCGAAGAGACTGGGCAGCGGATCCGGCATGCTGAAGGCCGCGCTGAATGCGTTCAGCAGGTGCGGCCTGTACTGCGCGAGCGTTACTCCTTTGGGTACCAAAAACGGATTAAGCACAAACGGCGCCGTGGATGAATCGACCGTAAACACGCGCGCGTTCGCGCTGCGTACAAGAGTCCGGTATTCGCGTTTTATCGGTTCGAGCACGAGCACGGATACGCCGTTTTTCGCAAGCTGTTCGACGATGGACTGTAAAAGTTTTGTCTTGCCCACCCCAGTCTTTCCGTATACGGACATGTGGAGTAGAAAATCCTTCATGGGAAGCGCGATGGTTCTGCCCCCGTCAGACTGGCCGATCTGTACCGTACCAGCGCCCGCCGCGGTGAGTTCTTTATCCAAAAGTTCCTCCGGCTTGAGGAGAGAAAACGCGTTGCTCCCGACGCCGCAGTACGCGCGTCCCGCCTTTGGAAGCGCCAGAACGGCTCCCACTTCCTCGGAAGAAAACCGCCGGATCAACCCGCTCGTTTCCGCCGTTTTTGAAAGAGAATACCCCTGCAGCAGACAGCGCTCCGCTACGGCCCGTTCCAGCTGCCAGGGCTGATCATACACACGGGAAATATCCGCTTTGGAAATGTCGATCGCCCTTAGCGAAGCTGGTGCGTCCGTATGCATCTCGATGAAGCTTCCGCGAAGCCGTGAAACGACGATGGCTGCCGCTTCCGGCGGCCCATATACGACAAAATTGGCAAAAAACATCGGCCCGTGTGCCTTATGGACGCAGTACTGCCAGCGCTCCCTCGCCAGCGAAGCAAGGCTGTCCCGTGGAGCCTGTCCCGCTGCAAGCGTCCCTTCGACTGCGCGGCTGCAGTCCGCATAAAGTTGCTGCACCGCCTGGTATTCCGCAGGCTTAAGCGCGCTTGCCGTGGCATGAATCGAAACGGCGCATCCCGATCCGTCGAGCGCCTGGTAAACGCCGCTGAAATCCAGCGAACCGCAAAGCACCGGCAGCGACACATACGTGCGCGGCGACATGCACTCGCATTCGCGTATCTCCTGCTTAGTGAGCGCCCAGACCGCAGTTCGGTTCAGCGCGCGAAAGAGCCCGGCAAACACCTCAAAGGACATTTCACCAAAGCGGTAGCCGCTGACGGTCAGCCGTTTTTTTATGCTCTCGCAAAACGCGGCTGCAACTTGCTCGCAACCGCTTTGCGTTTCGTTAAAACAGCGCAGAACTAAAAGATGGCAGATGGGGTTCCCGGCGGTCGTCCCGGCGACACGCAAAAGCTCAATCGAGAGCCGTCCGTCGCCATTGCCGAGGTAATACGCATCCTCGCAAATCGCCTTTGCGATGTTGGGCGTTTCGTTCTTTTCCTTCTCATACGGCACGCACGTGATGTGCAGCGCACACAGGGCATAGGTTCCGCTCTTTGTGTGAAACGTCTTCATGGTTCGTCTCCTCTCCCGCTTACGCGCCCGGCAACTGCCGAAACGGATTCGAATCCCTCTCCCTAGCCAGCCGCCGGAGCTCCGCAACCACCTTCCAGGGTTTCTGATACCCCAGTACGCGCCACAAAACAATCGTGGTCGCGCCAAGCGCCAGCATGGTCAGGAAATACTCGGAAACGATCGCCGCCGTCAGCAGCAGCGCGGCGGCAGCGAAGAGCGCCAGCATGGTGACCATTCGCTTTCTGCCCAGCTCGCCTTTATACGCGTCCTTGCGCTGCAACGCGTAGGCAAGCATCGCGCCGTCCAGCCCCCGCAGGTTCTGCAGCTTCGTCCAGCAGAGTTCCGCCTCGGAACGCGCGGGCGAACTGCCCAGCAGAAAGTCGGTATAGTTTTGCGTCAGCGCCGTCAGAAGCAGCTTATACGGTCTCGGGTCCGCCGGACGCTGCTGACTCAGTAGGCGGAGGATTGCCGCGCATTCCATCCAGTTGCCCACACGGAGATGATCCTGCGCAAGGCGAATGGAGCGGTCAAAAGCCTGCCTCTGCTGATCCTGCTGCGGATCGTCCGCGGACTGACCGCATTGGTCGCAGGCAAAGCGCATTTCGCTCTGCCGGTAGTGGCTGGCTGTGCAGCCGCATCGGGGACAAATCCAGCCTGCATTCATCATCCATCACCTCCGCGAATAATTATCTTCTGTTTCAGCGTTTCTCCGGCAGCGGCGGCGGATTGCTCACGCGCGGCCTCGGCAGCGGCGTTGTTTCCCGCGTTTCCCGCGTTTCCCGCGTCAACGGCGCAGCTGCGCGGGGCAACGGTGCTGTTTCCCGCGTCAGCGGCGTCGAACTTCGCGGCGTCGGCGCTGTTTCCCGCTGCGAAACCGGCATAAATACGCGGTTCTGTGCATACGGCTCCTCCTCTTCAGCCTGCTGTGATTCGCAGTTGTATTGCGGCACGTACGGGATGTAGTCCCTGGCTGTGCTTCCGTGTTCCGCCGGTTCTGCCAGCAGAGGCGCTATCAGCAAACCGGAGCACACGACGTATAACACGGCAATGACCGCAAGCGCATATACCGCCGTCCGCACGGCAGCGCCGATTGCCAGAAACAGTGCGCCAACAACGAGCGTGCAAAGCAGAATAGAAGAACCAACGAGCACAAACGCCGCCACACGCCGCGTATCATATGTTTGCCACAGCAAATAGCTCAAGCCCAAATGCAGCACAATGAAGACCGTGCCGAACCAGTACACGAAATTCCCGCAGACCGCTTCCGGTGCGAGCCAGAAATACAGCAGCTGCGGAATCGCAGCAATTCCCAAAAGAGAAACGAGCAGCAAAAGCGACTTTTTATTCATAGCATACTTCCTCCTTTTATTTTTGCATCCTGCTTCCGCAAACGGGGCAGTTTGCCGGGCGGCCGCTCACGCGCACGCCGCACTGAGCGCAGACGCTCGTTCGGCCGGGCAGAGGCGGCGGAACTTTCATGACACGCCGCGCGGCTGCTCCCGGTACACCTGCGGGCGCGGGATCCTGCCGGCCGCCTTCCTGCGCATCGGGTTCCCGCGGGCCGAAGAGGCTGCTCTGTCGTGTCATTTCTTCCACCGGCGGGCGCATAGCCGCCGCCATTTGCGTTGCAAGCGCCATCTGTACCGGTAACGCCGCCATCATTCCGGCCATACCACCCATGCCGCCCTGCGGGGGCGGTGCGGGTTGTCCGCCACGCGCCTGTCCTCTTGGCACGCCGGTCAGCGCCTCCACCATGGTGCGGCGGTCGATGGTACCATACACCTGCTCAAGGTTGTACTTTTCAACGTCCGTCTGCACCCGTCCCTGCGCATGTTCACGCTCAAGTTCCTGCAGCCGCGCCATTTCCCCGTCCGGAATGTTTACACCGACAATGCTGATTTCCCGCAGTTGCATGCCGTATTCCGTAAAAATCGGAGCGAGCGACGCGGCCATGTTGTTCCCGATTCGAGTGAGATTGTTGTTCATCTCCGCGATGCTGATCTGCGCAAGATACCGCCCCAGCTGCTCGCGCACGGGCGCAGCTGTCATCGACTGAAGCGCCGGTTCCAAATCCTCTTCGTGAAATTGCGAGGAATACCGGCCAACAAGCCGTTTGAGAAACATACTCGGATCGGAAATACGGTAGCGGACGCTCACAGAAGCCTTCGCTTTCATGGAAAGCTGAAACCGCCTTTCGTTAAAGACGATCTCGCCCGTACCGAGCGGCATGCAGGTTTCGCGGCTTGTTGCAACAAAGAAAACGGAGACCGAAACCGCGGGATCCCCGTTCGTCATAATGTTGCGCAAACGTACAAAGAAGGGGCTGATGCCCGTATTGAGCGTATATCGCCCCGGGCCGTATGGTTCGCTTACGATCCCGTTGCAGATGAAAAAGGCAACCGTATCCGCCGGAACGATCAGAACGCTCCCATCGACGCACACAAAGTCCGGTACGATTCGAACCAGCCGGTCTCCGCCCGGATCTCGAATGACAGATTGGTACATGGTTCTGCTCCTTTCAAATGGTCTGAATTTCGTTTCTGCCTCTCATAGGCGCTCAATGACGGCGGCGTTTTGCGACGCGCCGATGCGATAGGCATACGCCGATCGCGGCGCACGTTGAATCCCAATGCAGACGCTTTCCTCCACGCGGCTCTCTTCGTCCAGTTTCACCCGCACAATTTCGCTGCCACGCCGGAACGCTTCGGCGATATACTGCGCTGCGCGCTCCGGCGAGCAAAAATGGATGCGTTCGTGGTCACAATAGGAAAGCGACGCATCGCGGCACATTGGAAGGCCGTCCGTACAGATGACGCGGTCACGGCAGATTTCACGATCGGTCAGATTGAAATAGAAAAACCCGATCCCGTTCTCCGTTTTCGTCTCCGCGGAGGCGTCCAGATGGCAAGGCGAGCCGTTGATCCAAGCCATGTTCCAACTGTGCCAACAGGAGTCCGCGCCTGCTTTTCCCAGAACGGTGATGCAGGGAATGCCGGCTCTGCGAAGTCCCAGCGTAAGCAAGCTGCTGAATCCCTCGCAAACGCTGCTCTTTTTGAGAAGAAACCCCACGACGTTGTGATCGTGCTCCTCGCCTTCGTCCTTGTACTCTGCATATTCAACAACGCGCTCATATACGGTTTTCTCCCGCTCCCAAGCGCTTAATTCTCGCGTTCCGTCGGCAAAGCGGTTCAGCATCCTATCCAGCAATGCACGGATGCGGTGAATCTGCGTGGGTGAGTACAGGCGTTCGAATGATATCGTGAGTTGGCTGCCGCTCAGGCTGCCTTTATACCTGCGGGACAGAAAGAAGAAATCGGGTCTGTCCAGCCGCAGTGCGCTGGCGGCTTCAAACGAATCCTCCAGTGCGGCGGACTGCTCACGAACCTCCACATGATACCCGCCGCTCGTATCGCCGCACTCTATCTGCCGGCAAAGCGCGTCGTAGATTGATTTGGCCTGCTGCGTGCGCAGCTGCCGGCGGTAAAACGTAAGGGACATCGCCCATCACCGCCTATCGCCCGCCCGGTTCCAGCGCCGCGCTCTTCGGCGCGGTTTTCCGCGGAATCCTACGCTTCATGACGAACTCCACGTGGAGCGTGCCCCAAAGCCCGCGGTATACCCGAAACTTGCCTTTTACATACTTTTCCGCCAACAGCGCTGTACAGACTTTGCCGAGCTCCGCTTCAAGCGGGCCGTCCGCTGCAGCTTCCACCCGGACGGGCGGCACGGGCTGCGCAATCTCCGGGGTGGCGGGTGCCGGTGCAATACTCTCGACGGCCGTTTTTTTCGGGATCGCGTTTCCGGCTGCTTCCATTCTTGCGGGCGGCTGCTCGTTTTTGCCATACGCATAGGAAAACACCAGCACGCGCGCGTCAGCCTCTTCGATGCCAACCATGGCTTTCATCTGCTTACGGATAGGATCGCAGACAAACGTGACGGCGGGAAAGTTCATCGCCGCGTAGCTGCTGTTGCGGTCAGGCCCCGAAAAAAAGACGCCCAGGTCCGGATGCGTGTGCCCAAAGAGCACAACTTCACTCGCCCCTTCCCGAAGGAACGGATCCAGCTCGCGCCCGGCTTCGTCCCGGTTGAACTGCGCCTCAAATTGGTTATAGATCGCGCGTTCAGAGGCGAGCAGATCCAGAAAGGATGTATCCGCGCCCCTGATTACAGCCGCGTGCGTCCGCCCGCGATCGGCGGAGTAAATATACAGAACGTGGCTGATGATAATGTTCAGCTTCCCGGTTTCCGAAACATAAAAGTGACCCATCCCTTGGTATTGTTGTTCATAGTAATTCACGGCTCGCCGTTTGCCAAAGCAGATCATCCCGCTCAATTCGCTCCAAGCCTCCGGCAGCAGGATCACGGTATGTTTTCCCTCGCCGTAGACCGTGCATTCGCAGGGAGCGCAGCGCTTATGAATCCTGTTTGCTGCGTCTTGTGCCGAACAGACCGGGAACCGGCGCGGCTCAGTCTGCCTGTGAACGGCAGGAAGCGGAGGCGGCATATTCGCTTTCATGTGTGTACCATCTCCTTTCATCGGGGAAACTTCAACGCGATTTACCGTTTCCCCGGCAGGGGAACCGGCCCGCCCGCGGCGCCACGTGACGCGTTCGGCGGCATAGGCGCCGGGCTGCGCACGGCAAAAAGGTCTTTCAGGTCGATCGTTGGGAACGCCTTCCTTCTGAACATCTCTCGCTGCCATTCTTCCACCTTTCTATTTGCCATGGAATCGAACCTTGTCACGCAGGGATCGTGAGCAATATCCCGTGCTGTTTTCTCCACGAGCGAACGCAGAGATGAATTGATAAGCCATTCGTCCGTACATTGGTGTCCGTTCGGAAAGACGTTCACCGATGCGAGCATGCGCTGTGGAGGGTAATACACCAGCGGTTTCACCTGGGGATAACCTTCGAGAACTTTCACGAAAAACGTCAGCTCGCCAACCGATTTCGGGGTAGCGTCGTTTTCCGACTGCAGCATAAACGTAGGCGCTATTACGCGCACCTTCAGCAGGCACATAGCCCCTAGCGGTGCCGATTCGCGGGAAATCTGTACCACATGCGGATTGAATGTACTCAGGAGTTCCTGATAATCGTTACGAAGCGCGATGATCGAATCATCTCTGGTCATCGTTACCGGCAGAAAACTCATAATTTCTCCTCCTTTGACAATGTTGCTGTATTAGAAGACATCTTGCTCTCTACCGCGCGATGCTGATTGTATTCATCCTCTCCGCGTCGCCGCTGCAGGTAAAGCAGGTGTACGTTGGGGTTTCGTCTATCGCGTCGGTCGCGCCGCCGCTTTGTTTCGTCCAGAGATATGCGCCAAGCGGGTATCCCAGTTCGAAAAGCGTTTTCTCCAGCAATGCCTCGGAACAAGTGCGCGGCGTAAATGCGTGAACCGACGTCCCAACTTTGCGCAGAGAGTCATAAAACGCCTTGTTTCCTGCTTGCCTGCATTCCTCGCAGAGCAGATCGCCAAAGTATGTGCGCCCTTCGTGCGCATAAACCCCAGAAAGCGGTTGTCCGCAGCTCTTGCAGACGTCGTCCAGAATGAAACCTCCATACCCGACCCCGGCAAAGATCAGCCGATGAACGAGGAGCTCATACTCTTCGTTCCCGAACCGCTGGCTTAATTCCGAAAACAGTTCTCCCAGCGTCCGCTCCAGAACGGTACCCACCAGCCGGGTGATTTCTTCCGGTGGATGGTACTGCGCGCAGTCCGGGCAGGTTCTGCGCTGCATCGGCGTGGACGACGTGATTCCCAGATTCGGATACGCGGTGTAGCAAAGACGCTTGTTGGCGATATCTGAGTTTCCGATTACGAACGTCCGCAGCTGCTCCGTCATCAAATGCGCCGCCATACTGGATGCCAGCCCGGACGTGCGCACAACAACACTCTCCCCGTCGATATTCCGATATTGCGGGCCGGAGCAGCTTGTGCTCGCAGCGGAATTCTCAAGTGAGCTTTCGTCCAGCAGGCACTGCAGACAGGCGTCGTGTCCGTCCAGGCAGTTTGCCTGCGCCATTTCCTCATACGTGCCGCCAAAGATCAAAAGCGGTCGCTCTGATAG
Organism: Clostridiaceae bacterium; assembly: GCA_039683415.1. Classification (GTDB taxonomy): domain Bacteria; phylum Bacillota; class Clostridia; order Christensenellales; family CAG-138; genus UBA7703. The sequence continues at coordinate 30,843 of JBDKRL010000010.1, read as the reverse complement.
CGGCAGCTGCAGCCAGAGTTGGTTGAAATAGACTTTTGCGGCGTAGTTGTCCAGTGCCAGCAGAACGGCGTCGTACTGTGAAAACGCCATCGGCCCGAACATGCATAGATTAGCGTCGATCCCATTCGCTTTGCCGCCGGGAATCATGAGCGTCTGCGTGCGTTCCGCGACTGCCAGCGCTTTGTTGCGGCCAACGTCCTCCGGTGTACGGATGATGCCGGAGTGCTTTGCGGCGTTTTCCAGCGTAAACGTATCGAAATCGACCAGCGTAATGCCACCTACGCCCATCTTGGCGCAGTATTCCGCAAGATAACTCCCAACGGCTCCTGCCCCGATGATAGCGATTTTTACATGGCCGAACAGAGCGAGATGCTCTGAAAGCTTAAGCGGGTTGAACATGCCGTTCATATCAATCTTCCCCTCCCGAAAATTCATGTCCTTTGCAGCAACGGAAAACCCTTTTTTGGCCGTCCCAGAAGATCACCTGAGGCTGACCCGGACTATTTCGAATGCGATGATACGGGCACTTCGGAAAGTCATAAATATTCCGTAATCCGGCCACGCGCGGAACCACGGTCGACTGCCTTGGGAGTGAACCTGCGTTTCCGTATGCTGGAGCACGTACGCCACCCGCTGCCTGCCGTGGGAGCGGCGGCGGTGAGCGGCGCGCGCCGGCTGGAGGAAGCGCTCCCACCGCATTGTTCCGTATGGCTTGCCGCGGGAGAGGAGGCGGCAAAGAGCGCTGCGCCGCGGGCTTTCGGCGCGAGAGCAGCCCCGTGACGGACCAAATCAGTATGGCCGCGGCGAGCAGCGCGATGCCGATCGTAAGCAGTACCATATGCATGTCCCCCCCTCCCTTTGCGTGAATCGTCCCCTGTCTCGTCTAGCAAGCCGCTACAGGGCCGTCTTCCGAGATACACAGCGTATCGCCCTTTTGAAGACCCATTTCGGCGATGGTCAGCGTTCTGTCGGTCGTGCTTTTCTGTGTGCTCGCATTTTCGAAAATAAGAATCTTCTTTTCAACGTTGACTTTGATTAAGTCGGCGGCTCCCGTAAGAACCTGTTCCAAGGTATTCATCGCGTAGACCTGCATAGTGGCTTTCATGCCCGTAGTTTTGCGCTGTACGATGATCTCAAAGGCGTCACCATAACCCTGTGCTTCCTGTTCTGCCACGCTCAGCGCTTCATCCAAATTTTCCATTATAATCTCTCCTTTTCATATTTGTTGGTTGCGTTGGGGTTGTTGCCGAAGACCTGTTTGCCCGCTAAGGGCTTTCTTCTGCTTTATAGAACGCGCGTTCCGGCGGGTTTCTCCAACATTTTTATACCTCTATTCGACCATTCCACTCGTGCCGCCGTCGGGCGGCTCACGCATCTCCTTTCGGACAAGCAACGATATTCGGTGTATCGCCGGACTGCAGCTCCAGATCTCAGATTATGTTTCGGATAGCAGCCATGGAATCCACCCATCCTCTTTGCTTTTTCAACGTGCGGCAGGCCGGTATCTCCAAAGAATACCAAAAATAAAAGAGACGGACTGTCTTTCGTATGAAACAGAGCAGCAAAAAACCGCGCTGTTAACGCGGTTCTTGTGTTCTCGTATGCTGTTTATTTGTCGGAATGATTTCCGTCAGGCAAGGCTGCGCATCCAGCCCGGCAGCGCAGGGAGGCTTACCGAAAGGCGTTTAAAGATCGATTCCTGCGTGCCAAGAACGCTGATCGCCATTTTCCTATGCCTCAGAAGCCAGAGATGGACGAGGTCCCCCTCCGGGTCGCCCGATTTCTCGACCTGTTCCCACCAGCTTGCAACGCCCAGCGCGCGCTCGGACGGAACGAACGACATCAACCGGTCGGCGAAGAGCCAGTCATCCTCAGTTCCCAGCCGCAGTGACAAAACAAGCGCCATATTCACAAGGGAGAACGCCTCTTTATCCCGCACCCCGTCACGCAGCAGACGAAATGCTTCTATTATCGAATGATTCGTCGGATTTGCCGCTTCGTTTCGACGAATCATATAAGCAAGGTTGTTTTGGGCGCCCCGGTTCCCATTGATCGTCCCAAAACGGAAAAGCAGTTCCGCAAGTAAAAAATTCCCTTCCTCGTAAACGGATATGCCGGTTTGAAGAATCAGTGCATTGATGAGCGTTGTCTCCTCTGATTTTACGAGTATGCCTTGCAAGAGCCCAAGGCACATCGCATTTTCCACACTGCTTTCGGAGCTCTTGAGGCGTTCCAGAATGCGGTTTATGACGCGGGTAAGCAGATAGCCTCGCGTCTCCTCATCCTGTATGCCAAATAGGTGTTCACACTGCTCACAAATATCTTTGTGCCAGCTTTCAAACGTCGGTTCTTCAAGTACGCTGTTCTCGTCGTTCTCCATATCCATCCGTTCTCAATGCTGTTAATACTCTGCTATGCACTCATAGAGGGAAGCATACTCCTCCGTAACTTCCACGCCAGTCATGTTCATCAGCGTGTTCGTCTTGCTGCGAATCACATCCAGATAGCTTGAGCGGTCACCGAACTCCTTGACCGCGATGTTGAAGTCTGCATAGACTTCCTTTATTTCCTTCTTCGTCAACGGGACTCTCTTCTTCTGCGCTTTTGCGATCAAGCACAATCCGGAAAGATAGTAGATATATCCTTCACTTACGCTGCTCTGGGTCTGCGTTGCGTCGCTGATGCCGCGCCGGATCTGTTCGAGCGCTTCGTCGTATTTTCCTTGATCAAAGAGGATGTCCGCATACCTAAGCGCGCATTTCGGGCAAACTTCCAGTTTTTCAAGCGCTTCGCATAAAACCGCGCGCTCTTCTGCCTTTGAGCCCAGCTTGGAAAAGACTTCCGCTTCCGTGCGGAATGCTTCCTCGCTGTCAGGATAGAATTTCTTGAAGTCCGCCGTTACAGACAGCATTTCCTGCTTTCTCTTCTCGATTTCCTCCAGGCTTTCCATCTGTTCGGTCAGGTAGAGCAAATAGTCCACAATAAAAACAAACCCACGCCATGTCCAGCGCAGCCTGGGAATTCTCGACATCGTAAGATAGCATTCAAAGCACTCGTCCGATTTTCCGCAGCTCACGCCGTACTGCAGGAAATCCGCCAGCAGATCGACGTTTTTGGGGAAAAGCTGTAACCCGCAGGACAATACGCTGCACGCGAGGGCGTATTCATCCTTTCGCGCAAGCGCCACTGCAAAATTGTGAAAATCGTCCGCATCACCGGATTGCGTTGTCTGATTCAGGATACGCTCGACAAGCTCATTCAGGTTCTGGCGGGATTCCTCGTCGTCCTCTTCGCTTGCATAAATCTCGCGCAGATACCCCCGCGCGATCGACGCCGCCTTGCTGATGGGCAGCAAATAGGCCACCGTACCGGCTGTCGCTTCCGTCTTTGCGGCGAGTTCTTCTTCTGCAGGGATTTCAATGATAGTTTCCCATACTTTCGTCATGCCGTAGTCACTCCTCTTTTGGCAGAGTTTGTTCGCTTCCCCGCTTATTTGTCTTCTGGTGCGGCTTGCGTCGTCTGCTCGGCCGCTTGCTCTTTTTCAAATGCCTCGATCCTCTCGTCAATCTTCTTGATGAGCTCGTCGATGTTCAGATCCCCATCGGCGTCGTCCCGCTTGGGCGCAGCCGCCAGCCAATCGTTCGTCTGTGCAGACGTTAGCCCAACGGTACCCGGTATACCGCCAGGCAGATAGGTTTCATATTTTTGTTTGAGTTCGTCGGAGAGTTCAAACGTCAGCCTTCGTCGCTCTAGCCGCGCGCCTTTCTCGAAGGCAAGGACAGCGTATGCCCGGTCGCCAAATCGGTCGATATCCAGCATGGCGACTCGCGCCGGCTTCAGTCTTCCGCACAGTACGAGGGCCTCGCGTTTTTCCTTTGAAAAATGCTGTAAATCAAATACCGATATATTCGGCAGATGATTCTTCTGCATTCCGCACAGATCCGAAATCTCTTTGAGCAAGCCGACTTCCCGGCTCGTAAAGAAAATCCAGTTTGTGCAGTTGGAGATGATCGTTTCCGCTTCCTCGGCGTACCGCCGTTTCAGACTGCTCTGGCTCTGCACGACCAGCAGAAACCGGATGTCACGCGAGCGCGCCGCCGAGATCATAGAAGGCATATCGGTAATCGGCGGCAGGGAGGAAAACTCGTCCAATATATAAGTAATCCGGTTTTCAACTTTGTTTTCTTTTTGCAGTGTCGCGGTGTAGATGATGTACTCGTAGCTCTGTTTGATAAACAGGCTGACCAGCTTATGGAAGCTCGTTTTTTCGTCGGGTGTGATTATGAACACGGCGGTCTTGCTCCTGCCGATGTCCGCTATATCGAAGTCATTGTTCGCCAGCATGTCCTGAATCGTCGGCTGAATCGTAAACGTGCGCATCTTCTGGTCGAACACGCTTAATATGCTGTTCATGGTGTCGTTGGGTGCATAGATGGAACCGCTCAGGCTGGCGGCGACCAACTCGTCCTCCGAAGCGTATTTCCAGAGCGAACTGTTCTTCGCCTGCTGTTTATTTGCAAACAGCGCACGCCTAAGCTCAATGATGTTGCCGATGTTGACCGCGCTGACAGGCAAATTGTGGTCCTTGCAGTAACGAAACAGCAGTAGGATCAGCCCGAACAACAGGTCGGAAGCGCTGTAATCCCAGAACGGATCGTCGGTTGCGCGGTCGCTGATCATCAGGTTATTGGCGATATCGTTTGCGAATTCCGAGGCTTTGTCGATATCGCCTTCGATGAAGAATTGATATGGGATGTGCAGTGGGTTCCATGCGTTGCCCACGGAAGGATTGCGAAAGTTGATTACGACAATGTTGTAGCCGCGGCTCTTCAGTTCACCCGCAAGACGGGCGTGCAGTTCGCCTTTGCTGTCGTTGATAATCATGGATTCCCCGGCATAGCTGAGAATCTTAATCGCCGGCATGACGATTGCCCGCGTTTTGAGCGACCCGGTTGAGCCATAGACGAGGGTATGCGTATCGGTGGGATCAATGATCACCTTGCGCTCCTCCGCGTCATACATCAGCGGTATGCCGCCGGAAAACTTGCATCCCTTCAGGCGCGTAAACCGCGCGGTATCCACGCTGAAGGAAGCGTAATGCCTTTTTATGGTGCTTGGGCTTTCAAAGCTCGTCGTTGTCACGAATAATCCTCTCGTTTCCTGCGCTAAATTGTCATGCCGTCGTTTGAAATTGAGCGATTCAAGCTCGGTTCGAACTCGCTCTGCAGGCTCTCCCAATGGGCAAGCCTTAACTGCAATTGATTGACCAGTTTTGCGTCGTCTGCAATTCTTGCCCGTTCAAGATCGCATCGCGTTTGCGTGATTTCTGCGTCGATTTTCATCAGAAGCAGTCTAAGATAAAACTCGGAAATATAGCTGGCTATGCTCGCTGCCACTTCAAGGCTCCCCTGCTGCAAACCATCGTAAATTTCTTCGGTAACATTCACAATGACGCGTAAAACATCCAGTCTGTCTTCCGATAAACCAGCCCGGAACGCTTGAAGCCCCATAATAGCCTTTTGTATCTGTTCGCCCGTTCTGGCCTGCGCGGCGTTGCCGAGCAGCCAAAGCAAGCGGGCGCGTTTGGAATCACACAGCCTCTGTTTATCGTCAACGCTTTCGGGCATCGTCAGTTCGTCCCGCTTGCCCGCGTTGTTTCCAATGATCGTTTTTTGCGCTTCGCCTTCTTTAACGTATTCTTTCGGCGTTTCCTCGTCCGCACTGTTGATTGGGCGAGCCCCTATGTATTGATACCCTGTGCCTCGAACGGGGACTATCTGATTGTAAATCGCCCCATCATAGCTTCGCAGAATCGAAATCTGCGTGTCAACGCTTCTTCCCCCCGTGATAACCGCGGGATCGTATTTGGGATTACACCTTTCGAGCTCGTCGCGGGAAAAAGCGACGCGCGGATTCTCTGTAAATCTCTCCAGCAGTTTGTATCGGTAGCCGTGAACCCGGACGGCTTCTTTGCCTTCTCGATACAGGTAATAACCCGTGAAATCAAAATAGCAGGTGGTGGAAAAACGCACAATTTTTCGCATGCCGTCTTCCCCCTCCCGCAACGTTTCTGTTTTTTATTATACACAAAAATCGACGACGCTGTGTAGAATATTTGAGCGCGTTTTTCAGATTCTTCGAATGGTTTTATTCACTTTCGATATGGAATAACAATTCTCTGACAATTTGCTGACAATCACAATTACCTGACAAAAACCCGACGCTTGCCCGTGTAAACCCCTGACACCCGTCCTTTAGCATATTGCTTAGAAAGAAACCGATGAACGGCGCTCTTTCAAGCAATTGGGGAGGACAATACCATGACGCAGTTTGAACAACACGAGGCATGCCTGAAGCAGACCCTTTCCTTCCTTGCGGCGCACGGCATGACCGCAGCGGCGCTGCGGGAAAACGCAGCTTTATATGATACGGTCGCCACAGCCTTTTGCAATTACTGTGAATTTGGGGCGCTCCGCACGCAGCGCAACCGCGCCGTGCTCAGGAGCGCAGATATTGAAACGTTGGATGCCTTGGACACCTGCGCCATGCACTGTCTTGATCGGCTGGGCAGCATACTTGTCCTCCCTTCCGACGAGCAGCTCCGCTTTGTAAACGCCATAATCGGCAACAAGCTCATCGACATGGCGCGTGCGCATCGGCGTGTATACCCGAAGCTGCCCTGCGCCTGTGCGTCTTCCGCCCAGCGGCCGCAGCAAGCAGACGACGACACCTGCGTGGAAGACGCGCAGATGTTTATCACTTTTCTCGACGACACCGCATGGGGATATATTCACGATAAAACCGACATTGCTGAGGACTTCGCCTGCCGCAAGGAATGTGACGAGGTGCTGAGCGGTCTTGCCGCCTCCGGTCTGTCCGCAATGGATGCGTATTGTTTCCTCTCCTCTGTCGTTTTAAGAGAAAAGCCCTCTCAAATCGCCGCTGAGCTGATTGCCTGCAGTCTCAAGGATGCGCTGGAGCGCGTAGTTGCTGAAATTTCATTGACATTTCATCTGGACAGCGCCTTAATCCATGCTTTGCTATGCAAGGGACGCGCCTATGCAAAAGACTTTTCCCAGTCTCTTCTGGAGGACGTAGCCGCCGAAGTCAGCAGAGCGTCTTACAGAGCAAAGAGCACGCTGAAAAAAGAACTTCGCAACCTCCGATAAACATACCGGCTTTCAACAAGGAATCAGCCTGTGTACAGAAGCCGAAGACAGATTAAGTTGAGTGTGTTTTTATATGAATATTGAAATGCATCGACAAAATTAAAAACATGTCTGCACGAATCGGGCGCCGAGAATCAGCTGATTTTCATTGTGCCGTTACCCATCGCAGCAAACATACGAATTGGAGTCTAGCGCTCGTTTGCCTGGCCTGCTCCAGAAAAATCCTTGTATGATGCCGTATCCTGTGTTGTTGATGCGGCTTGCAGATATACCCACGCATGCAATATTTATCTGAACCAGTCTGCCACCGCCGTTATGTCCGGTTTGTATACCATCAGAAGAAAGGCGACAGCCAAGGGTAAAACACCAACTATGCCGATCCACCAACGCAGTTTCATAATGCGAATCAATTCCGGGGGAAGGGACTGATCCTTTTCACTGATATTGGAAAGGAATCGCTTCACCTTGTACTGCGTTGGGATATCGGATATCACCCAGACGATACCAGAGAATATAAAAAGAAGAAAGCTCACGGATAGCCATCCGATCCGCAGGAGATCGCCTTGCTGGAAACTAAGAGAAAGACCGCCCAGTAATGAAAGGACGATCAGAGGAGTTGAAACCAGGGAGTCCAGCAACGTTACCGTGTTATACGTATGCAGAATGATTACCTTATTGCCAGAAGCAAGGCTGCGGTGTTCCCAAATCATTCCAACCACTGCGTTAGAAAAAAACAGTGTAACTGCTGCAATATGAATAAACCGGGCATGGTCGAGCAAGGCCGGTTGTTTCATAAGTGCAATGAATGCGTCTTGAAAGAAAACGGCAGCGCCTATCATTCCAGCCATGATGAGCAGGAAGAATGACAGGATGCTTTTTGTGATCAAATCTTTTTTCATGAAGACATTGAACCATAGATTATGCGATAATACAATAGATAGTGGATGTCGATCGATTCGTTTTTTCGAGTATAGATTGTCAAGTCAAGTGCAACAATTCACGAGAAAAACTACTTGCTTCTTTGACGAGCATACAGGGGGGATCACTTTATGAACGCTGGTGTCAGGAAATACTGGTCCAAATACAAATGGTCGAATGTGAATGCCATGCTCCGGAATATGCGCCGTACGCCCAAAATCAATGCGGAGCCTTTTCGGGATCGGTTTGTGGTCATAACAGGCGCAACATCCGGAATTGGATACTATTCCGCCCGCAAGTATGCTTCTATGGGCGCCCATATCTTGATGATCAACAGAAATCCGGAGAAGTCCGAAGCGGTACGCAAAGAAATTGCCGAAGAATTCGGCACTCCGATCGAATATTTTATTGCCGATCTGGCATACTTATCGGATATCTATCGAGCGGGTCAGCATCTGCTTACCATAGAAAAGCCGATCGACGTGCTGATTCACAATGCCGGCATACATTTAGAAACGAGAAGAGAAAATTCACTTGGCCTCGAGGAAAACTTCGCGGTCCATTATCTTTGTCCGTTCATCATCAACAAACTGTTACTTCCAAAGTTTCAGCGAGATAAAAGCGGGAGAATTCTTCTTGTTTGCTCCGAAGCCTATCGCTTCGCGGCCTGGGGATTGAATCTTGACGATCTGCAATGGAAAAGTCGGCGGTATTCAGGTATCAAGGCTTACGGAGCTGGAAAACTGGCGCAGCTGCTGTTTATGCACCTCCTTTCCGCCGAGTTAGCGCCTTTTCGGGTGACAATCAACGCGATGCATCCGGGGATGGTTCGTACAGAGACCGGCAAGAACAACGGAAAATTCTATCAATGGTATAAAAAGACCGTCATTGATAAACTTTCGGCATCTGCTGACGTCTCCGCCGAAGCGCTCTACTTTCTTGGTACTTCTCCGGAATTGTCGCAAACCACCGACATCTTTTTTCATCTGACGACAGAAGAAGAGCTTGCGCCTCCCGCTCAGGACATGGAGGCTGCGCAAGCCCTTTTAGCCAGAACACTTGATTTTCTTAACGCAGCAGGGATTCAACTGTGACTTGCAAACCACCTTTGGCTGGCGGATTTCTCGACTTCAGCTAGATTTGGCCGCCTTGACGCCCCATTAACCGAACTTCTTGCGCAAGAACCGTCGGTATGGCCTTTTAAACCAAGGAATCCCGTTAAAAATATCACCCCATAGGTCATAGTAATCGCGCTGGCTGATGATTCTGCCGTCGGGATGCAGGGTCAGTTTGGTGCTGCCGTAGATTGGCGTACTCGGAAATTTTGTAAACATCATGGTCATAGTCCAGTCGAACATGATCTCGTTGTTTTTGACAAATATCGTGCCGAGGTCCATTTTCAATTCTTTGCATCGATCCGTCAGGCGTTTGCAAAGCAGCACAAACTCTTCTTTGCCTTCAATGCGCTGGATGGTATCCTGAAACACGATATCTTCATGATAATACGTGTAAATATGCGACCAATCCGGTTTGCCGTTGGTGTTATACGTTCTCGACCACAACAACCGAATCGTTTCTTCATTGAGCTGCAGTCTGTCTTCACTGCCGTTCTCTTTGTCTCTGTCCAACTCCATTTGTTCTCCTTTCGAATTAGCGTGCGCAATTCCTTCTGCACAGTTCAGCCGCCTTTCCATCCTCAATCACTGGATATCTTGGCTTCTGAAAAGCGACGCTATATTTAGATTACGCATTTCATGCTTGCGCAATTACGCTGATTTTTGAATAAATTCGAGGATGGCGGCAACAGCCTGCGCTTGCTGATCCTCTCGTGAGATACTCGCCGTTCCGTCGCCTTCCTGCTCGCCATAGTTGCCAAAGTAGGCATGGTTTCCGCCTGCTATTTCGAGCTGATCGGCAACGGTTTCCAGTTTCGTTCGATCGAGGTTGAGATCCTCGCTGCCATAGATGGCGAGTGTGGGCAGGGCTGCGTCGTTAATAGGATACGCGCCCAAGAGGATCAAGCCCGCCAGGCGGTCAGCGTTGGTTCCGACATAGCTGCTCGCCATCGCTCCGCCGAGAGAATGTCCGGCCAGGTACCAGCGCGAGATGGCGGGGAACTGCGCGTACACATCGTTTGCCGCGTCAATATCGAACACCGCAAGTCGAAACGGCATCTTGACCAGCACGCAGGTCAGCCCGTTTTGCCGCAGTTGCTCCAGCAACGGCAGATACGCTGTCTCCTGAACCTTGCCGCCCGGGTAGAAGATCAGACCCACGCCTGTATCATTTGCCGCGTCCGGTGTGAGAATCGTAAGATTCTGATCCGTTTTGATGGCAGAGTCTGTCTTAAGCAGCGCGTTGGCTGTTTCATCCGCATGATAGTAGTCCTGCGTATATGCAAAAAACGCAGCAGCGAGCACCAGGATGAGCGCAGCAAGTGAGATAAGAACAATCCTGCCTTTTTAAATGCGCGGTTTTGTTGCGGGTTTTGTCATAGCGGTTCTCCTCTCATAATGATTGCCAGCGAAAATTGAATGTAATTACTTCACATTATATAGTCTTTTCGCAATCATAAGCAATGCGGTGTATGAATCACTGCAAAACCACATGTATGCCTCCGCCGACCGTTTGTTTGCCACCTGGACCGCGTGCGTTAAGGTATTCCTGTGAAAGGGGGTTTTTATTTGTGACTAATCATCGGGTTCAGTTCAGAGCGGATGGCTTTTGTTTATTTGCCCTGTTGCTCAAACGGGCCGGAAGCGGAGGCCGCCCCACGCTTTACCGCTGCAAAGACACCGATGTATAGGCGTTTTGAGCAGCCGCTTTGCTAAAAAAACGTTTGCAAAGCGCGAGCAAACGTGTCTGGCATAAGCAAAGAAGTTCGACGCCGCAACCAGTTGAAACCGCCTGCCGAGGGCGGTTCTTGCGTTGCCTGAAGATTTTATTTAGGCACAGTAATGTCGAAGAACATGCGAGCTGATGTTTAATTGATGTTTACTGAGGTACCGAGCGACTTGGTTTGGTTCGTGATTAGCATATTTCTCTGTCGTGGCGTTCCTTCTATTGTGAAAAACCGCTGTCTTATGAAGAATCAGCGGTCTGTTTCGTCCCTGAAAAAATAAACGAATGCGCTCCCCTTTTGAATGTTCTGATATAATGTTTCTAAAGCATTCAAATTCGAGCAAGAGCGAATTCGAGCATAATAACGGGAGGAACTGCACCATGAACCCCTACATCGGCCATGACACGCAAATCTGCGGCATTGAAGAACACCGGCTGCTCGGCGGCAAAGGCGACGGGATGCGTCTTTTAGAAGTTCGGAACGGTCGAGGACTGGCGTTTACGGTTTCCGCCGACCGATGCGCCGACATTTCCCGGCTGACGTTTGGCGGTGTGAACTGCGGGTATTTCGCGCCTTGCGGCTATGTTTCCCCCGCGTATTACGAACGCGAAGGAGCGGGCTTTCTGAACAGTTTTACGGCGGGCTTTTTTACAACCTGCGGCCTGACCACGGTCGGCGCGCCCGGTGAAGACGGGGACGAGCATCTGCCGCTGCACGGAACCATATCCAATACACCATGTGAAACCATATCCTGGCGGCAGGACGGCGAAGACATCGTCATCGAGGCCACGGTCATCGACGCGCGCCTGTTCGGACGAAAGCTGAAGCTGCGCCGCGAAATCCGTTGTTCCAACGTTTTGAACACGCTGACGCTGCGGGATGAAATCACAAACGAAGGCGACGAAGAAAGTCCAATCATGGTGCTCTACCATATCAACATCGGTTATCCGCTGCTTTCGGAAGCCGCTTGCCTGAACATCCCTTCCAGCAGAGTTGCACCAAGGGATGCGCGCGCCGCGGAAGGGCTCGAAAGCTGGAACGCTCTATTGCCGCCGACGCCCGGATTTACGGAACAGTGCTATTATCATTCGTTCCACGGCGAGCGTGGATCCGCTTCTGTTTGGAATCCGGCTGCCGGTTGCGGGCTGGAGATTCAGTTCGACACGCGTTCGCTCGACCATTTCACCCAATGGAAGCAGATGGGCGTCCGGGACTACGTGTTGGGTCTTGAACCCGGCAACTGTGGGCCGGAAGGGCGCCTGAAAGCACGCGAGAACCGATATCTGAAGACGCTTTTGCCCGGTGACAAAGCAACCTATGGATGGCAGGCACGCTTCTTTTCGGAACCGAACGTCAAATAAACCTGGGAAAGCTCTGTTTACGGCACGTAATCCGAAGGCATGCAGCCGACAATCCGTTTGAACACCTTAGCGAAGTACTGCTGATCGTGAAAGCCCACCATCTCCGCGATTTCGTTGATGCGGTGCTGCTGGCGAATGAGCAGTTCCTTCGCTTTTTGTATGCGAACCTGGTTGATGTATTCGTTGACGGACATGCCCGTCTCGCTCTTGAATAGCTGACCGAAGTAGTTCTTCGAGTAATGCAGTTCCTTTGCAAGAGAGTCGATGCCGATTTCCTGCTCGTATCTTGCGGAAATGATCTGCTTTGCGCGCGCAATGGTTCGCTTGAACTCGTTTTTACGGCTTCGGCTGATATCCGCGCAGATGTCGTCCGTCAGCTTGCAGAAGAAGTGCTCCGCTTCGTTGATGGAAAGGTCGGAAAACCGCTGCTGAAATAATCCGCTGTTCCAGTGCGTAAAGAGTTCGTCAATAGAACCGCACTCGTTTTCCAGCTCCATCAGGCAGTCGACCAGCATTTTGTAGCAAAAAAGCTGAATGGACGAAAGCCTCGGCGGCGGATTCCCGGTACGGATCGTGTGGAATCGTGTTTTGATCAGCTCTTTTGCGGTTTCGGGTTTATTGAGCCATATGCTTTCGATGATATCCAGCGTGTCGAACTGCAGAATGGCGACTTCCTGATCGCGGTTGACAACCCCGTCGTCAAAGATCTGCCCGGAACCCAGAATCAGCTTGTGGCGCAAAGCGTTTTTCGCGGACTCGTCCGCCCACCCCGCGTCCTTTGGCCCGGAGACCGGCATGCTGACGCCGACGTTGAGCACGATCTTATAAACGTCGAAGAGCTCGTTGATCAGCAAGCTCAAGTTCGCCTTAAGTTCCTCGGCATCCTGCGCGCCGCCGGCAGGACACCAAACCACGGCAAGCGTATTGTTCGTTACGTTAAAGCTGTCGCATTCCGGCCATTCGGCAATGATCGACTCCATGATTTCCAGAACTTTATACAGCCCCACATGCCCTTGGCTGCTGCTGGCAACGATACAGGATTCGCCCTCGTCGATTTCCACCAGCGCGATCCTGAGCGGCACATTCTTGATATGCAGACCCAGAAACGCGCTCATTTCATCAAACGACGGACTGCTTAGCCTTCCGCCAATCAGGTCGAAATAGTACCGCTGACGAATATACGGCTTGATTTCGTTGGTTCGCTGCAGCAGGCTGGATACTTCCCGCTCCAGCGCTTCTCTGCTGCGGATCTTCCGCAGCAGCTTGTAATACAGTTTAACGATATCCCCGCGTTCGAATGGTTTTAGGATATAGTCGATCGCCCCGCAGGACATGGAGTTTTGGATGTAATCAAAATCGTCGTAACCGCTCAAAACCGCGGTTGCGATCCGTTCGTCGCGCTTCGTTACGGTTTTGAGCAACGCAATGCCGTCCATCGCGGGCATCATGATGTCCGTAATGACCGCGTCAATCTGCGTTTTGTCGAGAACGGCCAAAGCTGCCGCGCCGTTTTCCGCTCCGTAGACGCCTTGCCCGCCGTTGAGTTCGGACAGTATGAATATGACGGAATCGCGAACGTACTGCTCGTCTTCCACAACTAGGAACGTATACATGTTATTCCTCCTGGATTGGGATCTGAATGCGGGCAATCGTATATATGCCTTCCTTGCGGTAGCGCAGGCCATAACTTTTTTGATAGTAATAACGGATGCGGTTGTGGACGTTGAGCATGCCGATTCCTGCATCGTTGACTTCGTCGGGGTTGTCGAGAATCTCGTTCATGTGATCGATGCGCGTCTGCGGCGTATCTCCGTTGTCGATCACTTCCAAAACAAGATCGTCCCCGCTGCGGAACCCGCGAATTCGGAGGAATCCGTTTTTCACGCTGTTTTCACGGATGCCGTGGTAAAGGGCATTCTCCGCGAGTGGCTGGAGGAGGATTTTAATGATGAAATAGTCGAGGATATCCGGATCGACGTCGATCTGGTAGGTAAACTCGCCCGCATGGCGCACGGTCTGAATATCCAGATAGCAGCGCGCATGGCTGATTTCGTCCTGCACGCGCAGCATTTGATCACCGTGGTTAACGCTGATGCGAAACAGCGTGGAAAGCGCGTTGGTTACGAACTTAACGCTCTCCGTCTGCCCCTGATCGGTCAGCCAGCAGATGGAGGAAAGCGTGTTGTATAGAAAGTGCGGATTGATCTGCAGCTGGATTGCGCGGAACTCCGCAAGCCGCCGCTCCTCGGAGATATGCAGTATCTCCAGTTTGGAATTATTCAGGCGCTGGGTCATATTGTTGATGCTGTCGATCAACAAACCGATTTCGTCGTTGGAATGCGCATGCATGCCGCTGTAAAGCGAGCCCAGGTCCAGCGCGTCGATTGTGGCGCGGATTTTCTTGATGGGTTTTGTAATCAGAGACGACATCCAAACGGAAAGCGCAATGCAAAACACCGTGCAGATTCCAACGATGACCAACGTCGAGCTGAGCATATCCTTCATGACGGACTGCGTGGCGTCGAACGACAGGATTTCCGCCATTCGAAACGGACTGTTCGGAATTGCGTAATAGACCGCCAGAAACTGTTCATCCCCGCTGGAGAAAATATAGCTGCCCGCGTCGTCTTTACTGGAAGGCGAAATCCCGTACGCCGTAAAAAAGTTCTGACCGAGCGTCTGTTTGTTGACCGAGGATAGAACGGTGTTATCTCTGTCCAGTACGACAATATTGCCATAAATCCGGCAGGTTTCGTAAAGCGACCATTCGTAAACGTTGAGTACGCTCAGCCCGATCATTTTTCCATTCGATATGATTTTTCTCAAATATGGAATCACGTTGAACCCGTCCAGTTGATAGGTCGATCCCCAACGGTAGTTCTCCGGGCTGGAATACCAGTCGTCAAACCAGGGAAACGACGAAAGCAATTCCCAGGAAAAAGACTTAGATGATCGGTTTGAAATAATGGTGTTATCACTGTTGATCAAGAACAGCGAATGGATATTGGAATACTTCATGGTCGTGTTGAGGTGCAGCTTGAGTTCGAGCATGTCCTCGTATTCCGCAAATCCGTTATTCATATAAGAGGTAATCGCGCGCAAAGACGCCTGCTCGATCACCGGACGAATTCCTTCCAAACGCAGTTCGCCGATGGACGCGATCAGTGTGTTTCCCGCGGCCTTGAGGTTGCCAATGCTGGTGCGTTCCACCTCGCGGCGGGAAAACTGATAGATATTATTGACCGAGAGCGAGCCGATAATCAAAACAGCAAAAAGAGAAATGATGAGGTAGGTAATCAGCAGCCGGGTTCTGAGCGAAGTGGTCGGCCTCGCGTTGTTTGAACGGCGATTGAATAATTTTTTCATAATTGTAGTATACCAGAGGAACAGTCGGCTTCAAAGTCAAGCGCGAATACCGTCGGCATAGGCCGGCGGTATTCGCAGCTGCAATTACGAATGAAAGAACTAGTTGTTGCGCGCGGCAATGATGCCCTGCCAATCGAGCGTGCCAATGGTCTCCGCCGTATAGGTCGGCGCGGACATGGCCTGCTTTTGCACAACCTCTTTGCCGGCAAGCGCGTCCATCAGCGCCTGAACCGCGGCGTCCGCCTGGATCCACGGATTCATCAGCGTGAACGCTTTGTACTGCGGATGATTATCCGCCAGGAACTGGATGGCTTCCTCGCCCCAGCTGCCGGAAGCAACGCAGATCGTATCGGTCTTTCCGATGGCGTCGAGAGCGGCGTAGAAGCCCGCGATCGTATCGAAGTTGATGCCGTAGGCAACCTTTACGTTCGGATGCGCCTGAAGGATGGTTTCCGCTGCCGCCATCGAATCCGCGCGGGAGGCTTTGCCGTCCTGCTGGGCTACGATCTTGGCGTTGGGGATCGTCTCGATGACGGAGATAAAGCCGTTCGTTCTGCCAACGCAGATTTCCGAGGATGCCGGGAAGTCCAGAATCGCAACTTCTACGGTTTCTTCGTTTGCCCAGTTATCGGCGATATACTGCTTAACATATTCGCCAACCTGAACGCCGTCCTGCACCGGATCAAAGGTGATGTTTGCCGTTACCTTTTCGCTGTTGCAGGAACCATCGTAGCAGACGACCGGGATACCCGCGTCAACAGCCGCGTCAACCGCGCTGATGAGCTGATCCGAGCCGGTGCAGATGATGCCGTCCACGCCCTGCGCGGTGAAGTCTTCGATTGCGGCAACCAGTTTGGCAAGGTCGGTATCCGCATCGACAACCTGAACGTCGTAACCGAGTTCTTCGCAGGCGGCGACAAGACGGGTTTCAATGTCGATGTAATACTCGTCGCGGCGATAGAACACGCCGATGCCGATGGTTCCCTTGGAACCTTCCTCGGCGGCGGGTTCGGTCGCGGCTTCCTCGGTCGCGGGTTCCGCGGCCGCTTCCGCTGCGGCGGGTTCGGCGGCGGCAGGCGCTTCCGTTGCGCCCGCGCAGGCCGCAAGGCCGACGAGCATCATGGCTGCCAGGATAAACGCAAGTAACTTCTTCATGGTCTTCCTCCTCATTCTTTCTCCTTTATGATACCATCCGGCGCTGCCGGAAAGTTCCTGTGTTACGAGTCTTTCCCGTTCTTTTTTGGGATTCCTTAATGGCTTCTATTTAATAGCAGCGTCCAGGATTTTTTCCTGCGTCACTTCGGCGCGCGTGAACTCCGCCGTGATCATGCCGTCGCGAAACACCAGTACGCGGTCGCACATGCCGATGACTTCCGGCATTTCGGAAGAGATCATCAAAACAGCTTTCCCCGACGCGATAAAAACGTTGAGCAGCTTGTAGATTTCAGCCTTTGCGCCGACGTCCACGCCGCGCGTCGGCTCGTCCAGAATCAAGATGTCGGAATTGGCCGCGAGCCATTTGGAAATAACGACCTTCTGCTGGTTGCCGCCGGAAAGATAGCGCACTCGGCGGTTCTCGTTTGGCGTTACGATACGGAGGGTTTTGATAGATTCTCTTGCCAGTGCGGTTTCCTTGCGGAGGCTGAGAAAGCCAAGCTGCATGACGCGTTCGATATTTGCCATGCTGACGTTTTCGCGCAGCGACATGCCCAGAACAAGCCCCTGCTTTTTACGATCCTCCGGAATCAGCGCGATTCCATAGCGCTTGGCGTCCCGTACGCGCTTGATGGACGCTTTCTTTCCGTTGATCAGAATCTCGCCGGTAATGCGCTTGTTGTAATCCGCACCAAAGATTGTCCGCGCCAGCTCCGTCCTGCCGGAGCCCACCAGGCCGGAGATGCAGAGCACCTCGCCTTGATAGAGCGTAAAGCTCACGTCGCGCAGCACGCCGGGACGGTTGAGATGCCTTACTTCCAGCAGCGCTTCGCCGCGAACAGCAAACTCCTTGGGGTACTCGTTTTCCAGTCCGCGGCCAACCATCATGGAGATCAGTTTTTTGCGGTCGAGCTCGCCGACAGGCCCGGTATGGATATGCCGTCCGTCCCGCAGAACGGTTACATTGTCCGCAATTTCGAAGATCTCCTCCAGACGGTGCGAGATGTAGATCACCGTAATGCCCATGCTCTTGAGACGTTTGAGAATTTTGAAAAGAAGCGTCAGCTCCTTGTCCGTGAGCGTTGCGGAAGGCTCGTCCATAATGATGATTTCAGAATTATAGGAAAGCGCTTTGCAGATTTCCACCATCTGCTGCTCGGCGATTGAGAGTTTTTTGACAACGCTCTTTTCGTCGATGATATCCGCGCCGATGTTATCCAGCAGTTTTCTTGCGTCCGCGTTGAGCTGTCTGCGGTTGAGCAGCCCGAATGTCAGCGGCGGACGGCCGATATAGATATTTTCCGCAACGGAGAGCGCGTCGACCAGTTTAATCTCCTGATGCACCACGCTGATGCCGCTGGCAATCGCCTCCACCGGCTTGGCAAAACGGACGGATTTGCCGTTGAGGTAGATCGCTCCGCTCTCCAGCGAGTTCGCGCCGGAGAGGATTTTGATCAGTGTGGATTTACCGGCGCCGTTTTCGCCGACCAGCGCATGGATGGTGCCTTTTTGCACCTCAAAGCTCACGTCATCGAGCGCCAGCACGCCGGGAAAGCGTTTGCTGATGTGCTCGATTCTCAATATGGTATCCGGCATACTGGTCACCCCCGTTACACGCGGTTGGCGCGCTGGTTACGGTAAGTATCGAGGAAGACAGCCAGCACGAGCACCGTGCCTTTGACAATTGTCTGTATATTGGAGTTGACGTTCAGCAACGTCATGCCGTTACCGAGGATACCGACAAATACCGCGCCAAGAAGAGCGCCGAGGATCTTGCCCTTGCCGCCCATCATGCTTGTTCCACCAAGCACGCATGCGGTGATCGCGTCAAAACCCCAGTTCGCGCCGTTGGCGGGCTGAGCGGAGTCGAGCCGCCCGCAGAGGATGATAGAAGCAATCGAGGTCATGACGCCGCAGATGACGTAGCTCACAAGCCGCACGCTTTTTACATCGATGCCGGAAAGATACGCCGCTTCGTCGTTTCCGCCGGCGCAGTAGAGGTAGCGGCCAAACCGTGTCTTTTCCGTAATGATAAACGCAATGATATACACGATTAATACGATATACAGCGGAAACGGCACCCCAAAGAGCCAACCGCGGCCGATGTACTCCACGCTCTCCGGCAGATTGAGCACGGGGTAGGAGTTCGTCCAGAGCAGCCCAAGCCCGGTGCAGATGGACATCGTTCCAACAGTTGCGATAAACGGCAGCAGGTTCAAATATGAAACCAGCACGCCGTTGATCAAACCAACCAGCGCGCCAATGCCGATGCCGCAGGCGATCGCCACATATGGATCAACACCCTTGCTGACGATTAAATCCGAAAAGAAAATACCGATGAACCCGACGGCTGCGCCCGCCGAAAGATCGATGCCGCCGCCGACCATGGCAAAAAACATGCCAACGGAAACGATGGAGACCATAGAGACCTGACGAAGTACGTTGAATATGTTGGTCATTGTCAGAAACGCTTTGCTGAAAAATGAAAGGAATATAAACAGAGCGATCAGCACATAAAGGATGTTGTAGTCCTCGTTGATCATTTTTAACACGCGGATTGCGCCGTTGTCCGTTTTTCGAACGCGCGAAACTTCGGATGATTCCATAATTTTCTCCCACCTCTGTTACGATTTAACTGTATGAATACTGGCGATGATCGCCTGCAAAGACATGCCGATGTCTTCTACAGGATAGCAGTACATCATTTGCCTGGTCAACGAACGCAGAATTGAGAAATTGGGAAAAACTACCGGTGAAAACTTGAAAAAAACGCGCTTTATTCAGCCGTTTTGTAAAAATCAACGATCTTGCTCAAAGGCTGGCAAAACCCGTCCATACGCAATTTACAGCAGAAAATACGCGTGATACAGTAACGGAAGGCATTGACGGAATGTTCCCGCATATCAGCAGAAACAGAAGAAACAGAATTGGAAAATACGGATTTTCAGGAGGAATGTCAAGATGCAGCGCGCGCCAAAAATCGGGATTGTCAATCTCTGTCATGAAGATTATATCGACGAGGAGGTTCGCCGCCTCGGTTCGGAAGCTGTCGGCGCGCTGCAGTCGCGCGGGGTGGACGTCGTAACCGCGCATCCTGTCGGCAGTGCGAATCAGGCGCTCGGCGTCGGAATCAATATGTGCGCCGAAGACCTTGACGGCGTCGTCCTCTTTTTAGGAAGCTGGGTCGAGTGCGCAACGGCAATGGCGTTTCTGCGCGAAGTCGAACACCTGCCACTCTGTCTCTGGGGTGTGCCGATGTTCGAGCGGTACGGCAGGCTGGAGAGCACCGGTTCGTATGTTTCGTTCGCCATGTTCCGCGGATCGATGGTGCGGGCGGGTTACCGTTTTTTACCCGTACTCGGCGAGGTTGCCGAAACCGCGGGCAGCGTAATGGATTTTTGCGTCGCCGCCATGGCGAAAACCGCACTCCGCAGAACGCGCATCGGGCTGGTCGGTTACACGTCCATGAGCATCTACCCCGGCACGTTCGACCACTTGCTCGTTCGTAAAATGATCGGGCCGGAGATTCACCATATCGACAACTACACATTGCTGAACATTGCCGAAAGCGCGGATCAGGCGGACATTGCCGAATCGGAAACTTTTCTCCGCCAACGTTCCGCGGTCGACAAGGAAGTTTCGCAGGCGTCCCTTACCAAAGCTTCCCGCCTGCTATTCGCGCTCCGCACGGTCTGCAAGCAGTACGCGCTGGGCGCGGTCAACGTAAAATGCCAATACGAGTTGTCCAAGGAATACAAGATGACCGCCTGCGTGCCGCTTTCCGCGCTCGCGGAACTTGGCATCGTTTCCTCCTGCGAAGGGGATATGCTCAACACGATTTCCATGACCATCCTCGCTCTGCTGACCGGTCAGGTCGTCACCTATGGCGACAGCATCAACCATATCGGAAACGTTGTTAAATTCTCCTCCTGCGGTTTTGCGCCGTTTTCGCTGGCGGACGGCGAACCGGTGGTTCGCAACTTTATGCCGCATCCTGGCTTTACCGGCATACAGACGAGTTTTACCCTCAAGCCCGGCCGCGTAACGGTTCTGCGGCTCATTGAGGATGTCGGCAGTTACCATATGCTCTACTTCACCGGCGAGGGTCTGCCCAGTGAGTTAAGGCAGGGCGTGATGCCCGCGCTGGACGTCCGGCTGGACGGCGATATCAACAAGCTCGTTTCCGAATACGGCGGACAACACTTTGCGCTCTGTTATGGCGACTGTGCCGCGCGCATCGAATGCCTTTGCACCATGCTCGGCATCCGTGCCGTCCGCATCTGAACCAGCATCGAATTTCTGCCGCCAGCGTCCGGCGAAACGGAGGAAGCAGCGCATGTCCTGTTATCTGGCAATCGACCTCGGCACCACCGGCTGCCGCAGCATATTGTTCGATGGCTCGCTCCGGCAGCTTTCGGACAGCTATATCGAATACGGCCTGATGACGCCGCGCGAACACTGGGTCGAGCAGGACGCGAATCTCTGGTGGGAACTCGCGCTGGAAACTTCGCTGCGCGCCATTTCCGCTTCCGGCCTGACCGGGCAGGCAATCGACGCCATCGGCATCAGCTCGCAGGGCATCACCATCGTTCCGATTAATAAACATTTTGAACCCCTGCGCAACGCAATCAGCTGGCTGGATGCGCGCGCCAATGAACAGGCGGCGTTTCTGGAGCGCGAAATCGGCTCGCAGGAGATGTTCCGTCAAACCGGAAAAAGCATATACGCCGCGTACGCCGCGTGTAAAATCCTCTGGATTCGGGAGAATGAACCGGAAGTCTTTCAAAAAACCTGGAAATTCGTCATGCCGATGGACTTTCTGGCTGCCAAGCTCACAGGCGTTTGCGTGACCGACCACACGATGGCCTCCGGCACGCTGCTGTACGACATTCATCAACAGAAGTGGAGCGCCCCACTCCTCGCGCGCTGCGGCCTTTCCGAACGCCTGCTGCCTGAACTCCGCTGGGCCGGAGAAACCGCCGGAACCGTGCTGCCGGAAGTAGCCGAGCGGCTTGGGCTGCGGAAAAACTGCGTGGTGGCCGTTGGCGCGCAGGATCAGCGCTGCGCCTCCCTTGGTGTCGGGCTGAGGCGGGATGTGGCAACCATATCGCTCGGTACCGCCGGGGCGATTGGCGTACTGCGGGAAACGGCGCAGACCGAGGGCGACCTGCGCATCGGGTGGTCGGCGTATATTCGTCCAAACGCATGCGTCAACGAAGGCGTCATCAACACCGCCGCGGTCAGCCTCCGCTGGCTCAGAGACTTAATGTATCCCGGCTGCGGGTACGATATTCTCGATCATGAAGCGGCCAAAGCGCTGAGCACGCAACCCGCCCTGTTTTTTTACCCCTATCTGACCGGACCCAGCAACCCGCATAACTACCCCAACTCGCAGGGGAGTTTTGTCGGCGCTTCGCTCGGTACGACGCGCGGGGACTTCGCGCTGGCAGTGATGGAGGGCGTGGCATACCAGATCCGCAGCATGCTGGAAGCCATGCATGCGCTGGACGGCGAAATGTCGCTGATTCTATTTGGCGGCGGGGCAAAGAGCGAACTCTGGTGCCAGATCATCGCGGATATTACGGGTCTTGCGATTCAAGTGCCATGCCTTGCGGAAGCCGCAGGCGCGGGGGCTGCGATCCTTGCCGGAATCGGTACCGGCGCGTTCAGCCGCGAAGATCCCCCCGGCCTCCCGATCAAACAAACATACCTTCCCGGCGAGCGCGCAAACGCGTACGCCGTAGCATACGCCCGTTACCGCGGTATTGAGCGGCGGCTCTGGGCGCAGGATGGCGAATAACTACGTTTGAAATACGATCCATTCAGAAAAGAGGTTGATTGATTATGTTATGTGCCGGAACCGCGATTGCGGATATTTCCCCGAAACCCGGTGAGGAGCTGGGCGGTTATCCGCATTATCCGCGCAACAATACGGGCGTGCACGACCCGTTGTATGCCGCCTGCCTTTACCTCGATAACGGCGAAAACCAGGCTGCGCTCGTTACGCTGGACCTGCTGTTTCTCTCCAAACGCTATGTCTCTCGCGTGCGGGAACTGGCGGAAACTGCCTGCAGCATTCCGGGCGGCAATGTCATGATCAGCTGCTCGCATACGCATTCCGGCCCCTGGGCGGCGGGCAGGCTGGACGTGGAAAGCCTGGAGCAGGGCAAGCAGGAAAACCCGGAATACGTCAACTGGCTGATCGATACCATCGTTTCCGTCATCTCAAACGCAAAGCGAAGCGCGTTTTCCGCCGAGTTTACGAGCTGCCTTGCCATGTGCGGCGCGGAAAGCGGCGTCGGCGGCAACCGCCGTATTCCGGGCGGGCCGCACGATCCGCTGGTCAGCGTGCTCGCGGTGCGCTCCTCCGATCAAGTGATTCGCGGCATCTTCGTCAACTACACGCTCCACCCGACGTTTATCCACGAATGGAGCACGCTCGTTACGGCGGACTACCCCTGCTACCTGCGCGCCGAGCTCAGCGAGCGGGAAAGCAGCGCGGTGATCGGCTTTTCTCAGGGCGCGAGCGGCAACCAGTCCAGCCGCTATTACCGGCAGGGCGAAAGCTACGACGAAGCGGAACGCGTCGGGCGCACGATTGGCAAAGCTGCCTATGCGACGCTCGAACATGCCGTCTGGATAAGCGAACTGCCCATTACGGTCAAGCAGGGTGAAGTGCCGCTTGAAATCCGCTCCTTCGGCTCCGTTGAGGAGCTGGAGCGCCGGGTTGAAGAGGACACCGCGCGCTATCGTGAACTCTACGCCAAATACGGGCAGTCCAAGAACCGCGAAGAGTATTACCTCTGGCAAAACGCTAACCTCAAAACGCTCGGTTCGGAAGACCAGCTTGCGTATGTCAAGCTACATGCCGAGGGCGTTCGCATCAGTCTGGAAGCGGACGAAGCCCCCGCGGAAATACAGGTGATCCAGCTTGGGGATACCTGCATTGTCGGCGTACCGGGCGAAGTATTCGTTGAATACGGGCTGTATGTCAAGGCGATGGCGGGTTACGGCAAGGTGATCTTCAATGCGCTCACCAACGGCTGCCTGCCGGGGTACTTATACACGCCCGAATCGCTCGTTTCCGGTGGCTACGAAACCGATACGTCCATGCTGGGCGAGGCGTTCGGCAGGCACATGGTAGACGCGGTTCTTGAGCTGATCCGCTCCATGCGTTCCTAGCGCGCGTTATCGTTGCTGCCACGCGCATTCTGTGCGGCTGTGATGCACAAACCTCTCACGCAATATATACCCGGTGTAAACCTGCAATCGGTGGCTGACAGCTGAAAATTGATCATCCGTTTATTGCAGGTCGGTTTTTACTCTCGATTACTCGCACTCAAGTAAAGGCCGTTCGGAGCGGTCCGAACGGCCTTTTTGGAGCAAAAGCAGGACTCCATTCTCATAACGCGCAAACACGCCGAATGCCGGTTGAACTGACCCGCGCATCCGGCGTTGCCGTCTTTTGACCATTGTTGATTCATTCCGGGGCGATTGTGTGTGATGGTTATCTCGTTTTGATATCGCTCAGAAACGGATCATGTTATCCCCGCAAAGGCTTTGACCTTCTCATGATCACGTATTTATTCATTGGAAACTGAATCAGCATGGAGATCGTCATGTTGATGAGTTTCATTGCGACGTCCCCCATTGCAGTGCCAAGCAGCACGACAATCTGTGCGCGCATGATCACCGGCAGATAAAGCTGCAGGGCATATACGCCAATCACCATGACCGCGTACATCACGGCGCTCAAGGCTACGTTGGTGTTTGCCTTGAACGTCGTCTTTCGCTGCAGGAAGAAGTTGAATGTCTGCGACACGGCAAACGACGCCGCGAACGCACCGAACGCGGTCAACCCGCCGCTCTGTACGGAATACCGAAACGGTCCCCAGAAAAACGCCTGCTCCCGATACGGCGCGAGCAGCCAGAAGTTGAAGAGCACAAACGTGCCGAGGTCGACCAGCGTGGTGACTCCGCTCATCATTATAAACATAATGAACTGCCAGAGCCCAGCATTTTGGGCTTTCCAGCGAAGAAATCCGCTTTGGGGTTCAGTTTCCATTCGCCGCCGTCCTTTCCGCGCGTTTCTTGGCGTTCCAAGCGCGCAGCGTCTGCCACAGTCCCGCCCAAAAACGTCCGTTGACCACCACAAGGATGCCGTCCAGCATCGCCATATCTACTCTTCCGCCAGACATACGCGCCATTGAGCGAAACGGCAGATGCATGGCAAACATCACATTGTTCGCAGCAATCGGCCTGCCGAGCAAAAAAAATAGTCGGCGGACAATCAGAATAAGCCGGTATAGTAGCCGCGCGAGACCCTTCCTGTTCCGCCCCTGCCAGATTGTATCCCCATACCCCAGCGCTCCCGCCGGATCGAAATCGGTCTTTACGGGTTCGCCTCCAATCAGCGCGAAAAATTCCGCATCTGAAACATTCGCGACATCCGCGTTAAAATAGTGCGGCAGCTTGTTTTGATCGTAAGGCGCGGACGCGGGCATGCCCGGGCGGTCAACCGTCGTTTTCAGGCGGACGTCTCGGGAAGACGCGCCGACACGAATTTCGTATTCCCCCGGTTCCTCGATCCAAGCGTTGACCGCTGTATGAAAATAGGCAAACGCGTGTTCGTCCAGCCGGATCACAACAGGTTTGCGTTCGCCGGGCTCCAGCCAAACGCGCGCAAATCCCTTGAGTTCCTGTTCGGCGCGAAACACCGCGCTGCCCTGCTTGGAAATGTACACCTGTACGATCTCAGCACCTGCACGGTCCCCCGTGTTCCGCACGAAAAAACGCACTTCATTTCCTTCGACACGAAGCTCGTCGCAGGAAAACGTCGTATATGTCAGTCCAAACCCAAACGGCCACGCGACGTTTTTTTTTGCCGTGTCAAAGTACCGGTAACCGACAAAAATGCTCTCGCGGTGTTCGGCGCGCGTCTCCCCCGGGAAAATCCCGGCGGTGGGTATGTCCGCATACGAGACCGGATAGGTCTCGGCAAGTTTGCCGCTTGGCGCAGCCTTCCCCGTTACAAGATCGGCAATCGCCCTGCCGCCTTCCTGTCCGCCAAGATAGCCCAGCAGCACCGCGTTCGCGTCCGCTGACCAGTTGGTCTCAACCGGCGCTCCGTTTGCCAGAATGACGACAACCTGCCCGCATGCCGCGCGTATCGCGTGAAGAAGCGCGATCTGGTTTTCAGGCAAGCGCAGATGCGTCCGGTCAACGCCCTCCGCTTCGCTGCCTTCGTCCAGGCCGAGGAACACCAGCGCCACGTCCGCGCGGCGCGCGAGCGCTGCCGCTTTTCGCAGTTTACGTGCATCCGCGCCGCCAAAGCGGCGAAACCCGGCCTCGCAGCCAATGATCTCCAATTCCGATTGTTTCAGCGCGTCAAGCGCGCTTTTCAGCCGCGTCGGAACGATCAGCGAACTGCCCGCTCCCTGATAACGCGGCCGCTTCGCAAAGTCGCCGATTACCGCAACACGCGTCCCGTTTGCCAGCGGCAGTACGCCGCCTTCGTTTTTCACGAGGACTGCGGAGCGCCGCGCGGCTTCCAGAGCCGCTTTTCGGTGTTCCTTCATCATGCCCGCATCCGCTGGGCGCGCTTCTTTTCTTACCTCAAACACAAGCCGCAACAGGCTGTCCACGCGTTCATCAAGCAGCGCCTGATCAAGCGCGCCGCTTTCCACGGCGGCGACAACCTCGCGGTCGGTCATGCCCGCGCTGGACGGCATCTCCAGTTGGTTCCCGGCAATCAGCCCCGCGACGCGGTCGTTCTCTCCGCCCCAGTCGGTCACGACGACACCGTCGTAATCCCACTCGCCGTATAGAATATCCCGCATCAGATGCGTGTTCTCATTTGCGTAAGCGCCGTTGACGCGGTTATACGAACTCATGATTGTTCCGGGCTTGCCCTCGGTCACCGCGTAACGGAAACCCTCAAGGTAAATTTCCCGCAGGGCACGCTCGTCCACCACTTCGTCGATCACCATGCGCCGCGTTTCCTGACTATTGACGGCGTAATGCTTGGGGCACGCGGAGACGCCCTGCGACTGGATGCCGCGTACCATCGCGGCGGCGAGCTTTCCGGATAGGTACGGATCCTCCGAAAAATATTCGAAGTTCCGCCCGCAGAGCGGATTTCGCTTGCAGTTCAGCCCGGGACCGAGCAGTACGCCTACGCCCTCCGCCGCGGCTTCCTCACCGAGGCAAGCACCGATGTGCTCCAGCAATTCGACATCCCAGCTGTTGGCCAGTGCGGAGGCGGTTGGGAAGCAGGTCGCCGGGATACTCTTGTTCAGCCCGAGATGATCCGCCTTCCCGCCCTGCTTGCGCAGGCCGTGCGGACCGTCCGTCAGCAGGATGGAGGGAATACCAAGCCGGTCGACCGGCTTGGTATTCCAGAAGTTTGCGCCGGACAGCAGCGAGGCTTTCTCCTCCAGCGTCATGCGTTCCAGTAATTCAGTGTATTGAAGTTGTTTCATTCTTTCCTTGCCGGCTGCCACGCTCAAAAGAGATCCGTATCGTTGACAAGCGCGTAGCAGAAGTTGTGAACCCGCTCGCGAAGACCCTTTGTTACGCCAACCGGGTCTTCGGCATAGAGTTCATTCAGGTAGCGCCGGTTGTTCGTCGGCATCACGGTGAGCATGAGGTCGTTGCCGTTATGCAGCGCGAGGTTTGCGTCCATGAATTTGCCAAGTACCGCGTCCGTCGTGACAAAGCCGGTAAATCCCCATTCGTTGCGCAAAACCTGGTTCAGCAGTTCGGGATTTCCGCCGCTCCACTTATAGCCAATGTGGATAAAGCTCGACATCGCACCGTTGACGTGCCCTTCTTTGACCGTGATTTCAAACGGACGCAGATACAGTTCTCGAATCGCCTGTTCGTTTGCCCAGACATAGATGCCCGAGCGTGCGTTGGTTTCCTGCTCATTAAGCGCGAAATGCTTCATCGTTACCAGAATATGTTTACTTTCCGCGCCCGAGACCATATTTGCGGCAATCTTGCCGGAAAGCAGCGGGTCTTCCGAGAAATACTCGAAGTTGCGCCCGCCCTGCGGCGTACGGTGCAGGTTCATGCCCGGTGCGTACCAGCCGGTCACGCCATACGCATTTGCCTCCGCGCCGACCGCCTCGCCCATGCGGTAGGTCAGATCGTCGTTCCATGTGGATGCGATGACAACCTCGGTTGGATACGACATGGCGGTTACTTTGCTGAACAGCGCATTGATACCCGCCGGACCGTCCAGCAAAATGATCTGCGGCAGGCCGACGCGCTCGATGGCAACCGTTCGGTACGCCGCGTTGACGAAGACTTCCTTCAGTTCGTCAACGGTGAACTGGTCAAGGAACGCCTGCCATTTCTCGTCGTCATAATCCAGCCCCTTGAGATCTTTGAGCAGAATGCCGTTGTCCGCACCGGTCGTCGGCATGGCGGAGGTAGTATCCGCGGCGGGCTTCTGCGCGGCCGCGCCATCCAAAACCTCCTGGGACGCGGTATGACTTAGTGTATCGTTGTTCGGGTAACTGCCCGTCCAATCGCTCCGCGACAAGTAGGTCAGGCCGCCGTCCGCATAGCCAAACAGGTTGCTCAGTTCGGTGCCGGTGACGTCGTCCGTCTTGTAAACGATTGTCTCCGGCACGCTGAGCATTTGCGTATCCACGATATCGTGCACGCTCCGCCCAATCTTGACGGCGTATTCGCCTGCGTCGAGCACATACGCCTGTTGATCGTTCATGTCATAAGAGGACATGTCGCGCAGCGGGAAACAAATGCTGACCGTCTGGCTTTCGCCCGGGGCGAGCAGGTTCGTCTTGGCATAGCCCGCGAGCTCGATTGCGGATTTCTCGGTGCCGCCCGTCGTATAGGGCGCGGTGAAGTACACCTCCACGACGTCCTTGCCCGCTACGGAACCGGTATTCTTTACCTGAACGCTCACACTGACGGCAGTATCATCGCTTGTGAAGTCCGTCGTCTCCCAGTCGAACGTCGTATAGCTCAGGCCGTAGCCAAACGGAAACTGCACGGCGGCTCGATAGCCCGCTTCGTCACCCAGGTATCGGGTTTCGTAATAGCGGTAGCCGACGTAGATGCCCTCGTTGTAGTTGAGAAAGGACATACCATCGATATTGTCGTATTGATAGTCGCCAAAATTGACGCTCGCGGGGCTGCTGCCCGCGTCATAAGCGTACGTGTCCACCAGACGGCCGGAAGGGTTAACCTCGCCGGCGAGAATCTTTCCGAGCGAGTCGCAGCCAAACGGGCCGGGGGTCCCGATCCAGAGCGCCGCTTTAATGGAAGGATACTGTTCGAGAAAGCCGAGTTCCATAGAGTTGCCCGCGTTGACTACAACAATGACGGTATCGAAGGCCGCGCAAACCTTGTCGAAGAGGTCGATGCGGTTCTTCGTCAGTCCAAGCGCATCGAGCGTGAAATCCGAAGCTTCCACCCCGTCGCTGCCGATGACCACGATCGCCGTGTCCGAATAGCTCTTCGCCTGCGCGAGCACGTCGTCGGTGAGGTAGTCGATGGCTGGTTCGTCCGTTACCTCTCCGATCAGCATGGTGGAAAGGACGCTGATAAGACCGTTTGAACTGCCTTTTTGCGAGATTCCCTTCTGCGCGCGGTAAAAGGCGTCCAGCGTTTCGTTGTACGAAACGCCCGCGTTGGTCAGTCCCTCAAAGAGATCCACGGCGCTCGACGCGTCCGCTCCGCCGGAGCCGCTCCCACCGTAGCGGATGTTGTATGCGGCATAGCTGAACACGTTGACCTTTCCGTTTGTCAGCGGCAGCAGTCCATCCGTATTCTTTAGCAGTACGATGCCTTCGTCCGAAATCTCTTCCGCAACAATCGCGCCGTTTGCGCGCGCGGCTTCCCCCGCGGCGTTGTTTGAGTCGATTTTGAGCCCCATCAGGCTCGCGTAGTCGCCAATGTACGGCGCAGCGCTGTAAATGCCAAACGCAAGCAGGCAGAGCACGACCGCCCAGATCACGATGCGGCGCGGCCGATTCCAGATTCGCTGAAAGAGTTTGTCGTGGCGCTTGGCGGTGCGCCTGTCCGGTTTTGCCATGGCGCGAACGGCCAGTTTCCGTGTCTTTTTCGCTTCTTTTTTCGCCTTTCTGTCCGCGGACAGCGCCGCGGCGCGCTCGCTGGGTGCCAGCGCGCGAATCACCCTGCGGCGTTCTTTTCTACGCGCGCGTTCCGTACTGACCTCGGCGGAGACGTTCTTTCTGAGTTCCTTTGCGGTTGCCATAGTCCCATCTTCTTTCTTTGTCGTCTATTTCTTCTTCCGTCAAGCGGAAGCAAAGTTCAGTTGCGTCGTAAAAACAGTACATCGAGCGGAAGCAAATTCAATCCTGTTAATAAAACAATTCGTCAAGCGAAAGCAGTTTGCAGAGTTGCAGCGATAACAATTTCAGACAAAACGGGATAAACGAACGGCTGCATGTGATTATCATAGCAAGCGATCGTCTGGATTCCTATCAAGATTCTTCAAAAAATAGCATGATTCTTCACACAATCATGCTATAGCGCGGGAAGATTTACGGTATTTTTTCATGATTCTGCAATTTTACAGTGTTATCATCATAGATCTGACGCTATACAATGCGTCAGGAATTGACGTTGATAAACAGCTTCGGCGTCATGCCGGTTGTTTTCTTGAACTGACGGATGAAGTAACTCTGGGACGAAAACCCCAGCAAATGCGTCACCTCGCCGCAGGAACGCCCCTGCGCAAACAGATCCTTCGCCTCGTCAATACGTGCCTTGAGAATATAGTCGCTGACCGATATCCCCATCTCTTTTTTAAATAGCTTCGCGAGGTATTCCTTTGTGTATGTAGCGGCGCGCGACTGATGTCAAAAAAAGTGCACAACTGATGTCAAAATTTATCTGTATAAATAAACTGGCGGGATGTTTCATACATCCCGCCTGTTTTTCGTTTCTTTTACCGAACTACGCCTGTTGCGTACCGAGCACACCGCGATCCGCACGGTCTTCGGTGCGCTTGTTGAGATAGAGAAGCGCGGCCTCG
>JBDKRL010000009.1:0-9439 GCA_039683415.1 Clostridiaceae bacterium | reverse complement strand
TGGCTCCGCTCTGCTGCGCCAGAGCCATCGTGATGGCCGCTGTCAGCGTCGTCTTGCCGTGGTCAACGTGCCCGATCGTTCCAATGTTGACGTGCGGTTTCGTTCTCTCGAATTTTGCCTTTGCCATTACAACCATTCCTCCTAAAAATCTGTTGTTACCCGCATGCGGAATTTGTAACGGCAGCGGGCAAAATAATTTGTGCACCTTATTCGGATGCTGGAGCGGGTGATGGGAATCGAACCCACATAGCCAGCTTGGGAAGCTGGAGCTCTGCCACTGAGCTACACCCGCACGCCGTATCCACGCTTTCGCCGACGGCGCATTCGGCGTAACAGACTCGTTCTGCATACGCGCGCGATTGCCGCGTACGATGCACAAGCCGCCTCGCAAAAAACGTATGCGTTACCCATACGCCGCCACGATAGCACCCAATATTCTATAGACTTTGCGCAAAAAAGTCAACATCCATATCATGTATTCAACGCGTCCCGTATCCGCAAGATACGGGACGCGCATCCGGTTTTCTCTATGGCACACCGCTCCGGAATCAGAGGGTTATTTTTCTTCCCAACCCATGGCTCTCGTGAGTGCGCGCTGCCAGCCGCAGAGGCGCGTTTCGCGCTCCTGCTGGCTCATTTGCGGCGTAAAGATCCGTTCGCTTTCCCATTTGTCCGCAATGTCGTCCTTATCCGCAAACACCCCCACGGCCAATCCCGCAAGGCAAGCCGCGCCCAGCGCAGTGGACTCCACGCACTTGGGGCGGTTGACGCGGGTATCCAGCAAGTCTGCCTGGAACTGCATCATGACGTTGGAAACGGAAGCGCCGCCATCCACCTTGAGTTCGGCAAGCGGGGTTTGGGCGTCCTTTTCCATTGTTTCGGCAAGGTCGCGCACCTGATAGGCGATTCCTTCGAGCACCGCGCGCGCAAAGTGCGCCTTTGTGGTGGCACGGGTCAGTCCCAGCATGGCGCCGCGCGCGTACATGTCCCAATGCGGCGCGCCAAGGCCGGTGAATGCGGAAACGAAGTACGCCCCGCCCGCGTCCGGTACGGATTCGGCAAGGGTGTCGATTTCCCGCGCGCTCGAAATGAGGCCGAGATCGTCCCTGAGCCACTTGATCGAACTGCCCGCGTTGAAGATGCTGCCTTCCAGCGCGTATTCCACCTTGCCGTCAACGCCCCACGCGATGGTGGTAAGCAGCCGGTTTTCGCTCATAATAGGCTCATATCCGGTGTTCATCATCAAAAAACCGCCTGTGCCGTAGGTGCATTTTGCAGAGCCTTTTTCAAAGCAGGCCTGCCCGAAGAGCGCCGCCTGCTGGTCACCAGCCGCGCCCGCGATGGGTACACCACCGAGTGCTTCCAAACCGAGGATATGCGGCTTGACCGCGCCGTATACGCAGCTCGACGGCATGGCCTTTGGCAGCATCCTGCGGGGAATATTGAGGCGAGACAGAAGCTTTTCGTCGTAATCGAGCTTGCGGATATCGAAGAGCATCGTACGCGACGCGTTGGAATAGTCCGTCACGTGCTCGCCGGTGAGGTTCCAGATCAGCCAGGTATCGACGGTGCCAAAGAGCAGTTCGCCGTTTTCCGCGCGCTGTTGGCCGTTTTCCACATGGTCGAGGATATAGCGGATTTTGGTGCCGGAGAAATACGCGTCGATCAACAGTCCGGTCGTCTGCTGCACATGTTCGCTCCAGCCTTCAGCAATGAGCTGTTCGCAGAGCGGCGCCGTCCTGCGGCACTGCCAGACGATGGCGTTGTAGACCGGCTGTCCGGTCGCCCTGTCCCAAACGATGGTTGTTTCACGCTGGTTGGTCACGCCCACGGCGGCAACGTCGCCCGGCTGGACGTTTTCGCGCTTGAGCACGTCCGCCGCCGCCTGTTTCTGCGTTTCCAGGATGTCGAACGGGTCGTGCTCAACGTACCCCGCGCCCGGATAGATCTGGCGGAACTCATACTGCGCGCTGCTGATGATTTTGCCTTCGAAATCAAAGAGGATCGCCCGCGAGCTCGTCGTGCCCTGATCAAGAGCAAGAATAAATTTTGCCATGGACTTTTGTTCCTTTCGTTCCGGCTGGCGCCGGTAAATGATGTGCTTTTTTACATGCTGCAGAATCTATATGTATCACAATGATTATGCCACAATCGCGGAATTTCATCAATATGCGCATTTACACATTCTAGAATCTGCCTTCCGGTCAAGCCGAAGACGTGACCCGACGGAAAAATAAAACCCGGCTGCGCCCATTATCCCATATGCCGCGCGAGATCACAAGCGGGGTGTTGCGAGCGGATTCCATTCCCGGTTGCGTTGTCCTTCTGCTTTTCTAAAGCGCTTCCCCGCCGATTGTGCCTTCCGGCGGGGGAACTGTGACTTTCTTACTTTCTTTTTTCGTCAAGTCGGGCTATCATACATACTATGATGATGCATCTACCGCAATCGAATCTCCTGCCGCGGGACTTTGTGCCCAACAAAGCGCTGGGACAAAATTTCTTGACCGACGAAACCGTGATCGGCGCGATTCTGGACGCGGCGGATATCCGCGGCAAAACCGTGCTTGAAATCGGCCCCGGAACGGGTTCGCTCACGGAAGGGTTGCTTGACCGCGCTTTTCGCGTTGCCGCCGTGGAAAAGGACGGCCGTCTCTGCGAGGTGTTGCGCGAACGCTTTGGCGAAAAGCTTACGCTCGTTCACGCGGACTTCCTCGACGCCGACGTCGCTTCTCTTATGCAAGGCCAATTCTGGCATGCGCTGGGCAATTTGCCCTATTATGCGACAACGCCGATCGTACTGAAGCTGCTTACGCTGCTGCCGGAAAGCATGACGCTCATGGTGCAAAAGGAAGCGGCGGAACGCTTTTTCGCTTCCTGCAAGGACCGCGTGTACGGGCCGCTGTCGGTCATGACGCGCTGCTTTTACCATGCTTCCACGGCGCTGGACGTTCCGCGCAGTTGCTTTTCGCCGGCGCCGGAGGTGGCTTCCGCGGTCGTCCGGCTGGAAAGAAACAATACCGCGGTGCAAGACCCCGAAGCGTTTCTCGCCTTTTTGAAGCAGGCGTTTTCCATGCGCCGCAAAACGCTGAATAATTCGCTGATGCGGGATATTCGCGTGCCGGACGCGCTGCAGGCCTGCGGCGTTTCGCAGGACGCGCGCGCGGAAGCGCTGAACCCGGAAACGCTGCTGCGTATTTATTGCATACTCACGCCGCAAGAAGAACGATAACGCAGGCGCGTTCAGATAGACGAAACTTTTTCCCAAGACCAAAAGAAAAATACCGACCAAACGGAGGAACGAAATTACTATGAAAAAGCTGACGTATTTTTACCTTCCCAGCTGCCCGCACTGCAGGCTTGCCAACCGCTGCCTCGAAGACCTCTGCGCGGAAGACAGCCGCTATGCAAACGTTGAAATCCAGCGTGTAGACGAGTCCGCCGAAAAAGCGCTGGCAGCCAAGTACGATTACTGGTTTGTCCCCTGCTTCTATCTGGGTGATGAAAAGATCCACGAGGGCCACGCGGAGATGGCGGACGTCAAAAAGGTGCTTGACCGCGCGCTGAAAGACTGACCCGTTCGCCCGAACGGGCGCAATACAACACGAAATCTTTCTCCGCCGCTGCGCTGCTGTTTTGCCGCGCGCGGACGGAGATTTTTTTATGCCGGCGGCACGCAAAACGTGTATAATACCAGTAGTACGGATGTTGCTTTTGCGACAAATGCAGTTTGATTTTTCTCCCGAAGGAGGCGCTTTTTTACTTGATCGTACTGTGGATCGTTTTATACGCGTTCGCCGCGCTGCTGATCGCCTCGGTTATCCTCTCATGGAAACTCTCCAGCATGCTGCTGCATCCCAAAATCTGGGACTATGCCACCGTTGTGGATGAGGAAGAAAAGCGCGGCCACTTTACCCGCGCCTGGTTCGAAGCCGAATGCCGTTTGGAGGAGTTCACCCTCCGTTCGCAGTATGGCTACGACCTGCACTGCGCGCTCTGGCCGCGCAGCGAGAACGCCGCGTTTGCGGATGGCAAGCGGCGTGTCGCGGTCATCGTACACGGGTACACCTACTGCCTGCTGGGCAGCGTCAAATACGCCATGCTCTTTCACGACCTCGGCTTCGACTGTGTGCTCTACGACCACCGCAACCATGGACTTTCCGGCAAGGCGCCGACCACCATGGGGTATTTCGAATCCCGCGATCTGACGCAGGTCTGCTCCTGGGCGCTGGAGCGCTTCGGAGCGGACGCGGTGCTCGGCACGCATGGCGAGTCCATGGGCGCGGCGACGGTTATGCTCCATGCGCCGCAGTACCCCAAGCTGGCGTTCGTCATCGAGGACTGCGGCTACAGCGACCTTTCCGAGCAGGTGCGGCATAACATCCGCCACTCGTTCCACCTGCCTAGCTTTCCGTTCGTTCCGCTCTCCAGTTTGATGTTCCGTTTGCGCGGTGGCGTGTTCTTTCATCAGGTCGTGCCAAAGGACGCCGTGGCGAAATGCGAAGCTCTGCCGATGCTGTTTATTCACGGTCAGGAGGATACGTTCGTTCCATACGAGATGGTGCATATCAACTACGCGGCAAAACCCGGACAAAAGGAAATACGGACGTTCCCGCAAGCGGCACACGCAAAAAGCCTCTCTTCCGATCCGGAAGGGTACCGCGCCTGCGTCAAGGCGTTTTTGGAGCATGCGGGTGTGATCTAGCGCCGCGCGCGCTTGCAAAAATGCCGCCGTACTGGTATGATGAAGTGAATTCGGGGGGATAATCGTATGACAAATCCATTCCAGAAAGCCATGATGGCTACCTCCATCGTGTATATGATTCTGGGGCTTATTCTGATCATTTGGCCGGATCAGGCACGGCAGCTCATCTGCTATCTGCTCGGCGCCGCAGCGCTGCTGTACGGGCTTTTTCGCATTGTCGACTACTTTGCGCGCAAGCAGCATACCGAAGGCGGCGTGCAGTTCGGCGTTGCGCTTGGCATTGCCTGCGCGGTGCTGGGCTTGTTTTTGCTCTTCAAAGCGAATACGGTCGTTTCGGTGCTCGCGGCCATCATCGGGGTCGCGGTCATCATCGACAGCATCCTCCGCCTTCAGATTGCCCTGAATCTCCGCCGTGTCACCGGCGCGGGCTGGCTGGCGCTATTTATCACCGCGCTGGTCACGCTCATCTTTGGCGTGCTGCTGCTGTTTAACCCCTTTGACGCGGTCAAGGTTGCAACCATTGTGGCGGGAGCGGCGCTCCTCGTTGACGGCGGCTTTACGCTCTGGAGCCTGATTAAAACCCGAAATATCCGCGACCGGCGAACGGTCATCATCAAGTAACGCACCCAGCGCCGCACGGGTCAACTGCCCGCGCGGCGCTTTTTTATACTTTTTTCTGACGTTTGGAGGAACGAACGATGATTGACCCGCTGAGCCTTGCCAAAACGCTGTTTAACGAAACCTGGGACTTGATTGACAAACCCGACCGCACGAACGAGGATAACATTACCATGCTCCATAAGGCGCATGCTTCCTGTTTTCTCTGGCGCGAAGCGAACAGCCCCGTCAACAACGCGCGCGGCGAATGGCAGGTTTCCCGCGTGTACAGCCTGCTCGGTATGGGTCAGCCTGCGCTGCTGCACGGCAAGTATTCGCTTTCGCTTTGCCTGGAAAACGGCATTGGCGGATTCGACCTCGCGTTTGGCTACGAAGCCGTTGCCCGCGCTTACCGCACGCTGGGCGACAGCGCCGCCGCCGCGGAAAACAAAGCGCTCGGCCTTGCGGCATGCGAACGGATACCCGAACAGGACGACCGGGACTACACGCTGGCAAGCTTTACGGATTTATAAAAGCCTTTATTGATCAATCGATTGGCAGAAGCAGAAAACGGACGCGTGGGCGTCCGTTCTGTTTATCATATTTCATTCCGCGTTGCCGCCGCCCAGCTCTTCCAGCAGCGCTTGCGGACGCATGCTCCCCTCGTAGATGCGCGCGCAGTTTCGCCCCTCTTCTTTGGCGGCATAGAGCGCGACGTCCGCTTTGAAATATAGCTCGTCAAACGTGGTGCCGTCAAGCGGACAGCAGGCCGCTCCAAAGCTGCAGGAGATCACCACGTCGCTGCTCACGCGCTGAAAAATCTGTTCGCGAAGATAGATCAGCTTTGCAACCAGCGCTTCTCGACTGATGACATTGAGCAGCAGCAGCACGAACTCGTCCCCGCCCATGCGCGCAACCAGATCGTTTGCGCGGAGCGTTGTCTGGAGTGTTTCCGCTACTCGTGTGAGTACCCGGTCCCCGTAACCGTGGCCAAAGCGGTCGTTGATATGCTTAAAGTGGTCGACGTCCACCATGATAAACGCATGGGTGTGCCCCGGCTCAATGGCCGCAAGCAGCGCTTCCGTACGCTCGATAAACGCCTTGCGGTTCAATACGCCGGTGAGCGTATCCAGCGTGAGCCGGTCGTGCAGGCTGAGCTCCTCGCGCTTCTGCGCGTCGATATCCTGAAACAACAGAAACGCGCGCACATTGCAGGTATACGGATCCGGCAGCATCTGCACGCTCACGCGTACCCAGCCGTACAGCCCCTTGGCGCGTTGGTGACGGTATTCCAGCTCACCCGCCTGCCCTTTTGCAAAAAACTCCGTCAGCAGGCGTTCCCGCGCGGCATAGCTCTTTAATCGCGCACGGTCGTCCTCATGCACCCAGCGCTCGGCAAAATAGCGTACAACGCTCTCCATGCTCCGCTCCAGCGTGTCCGGCAGCGCGCCGATGAGGCCGCCTTTTCTAGTTTCGAAGCGGTTGCGGGTCAGGTCGAATTCCAGATAGGCAATCTGTCCCTGCGGCAAAGAAGCATACGTCTGCTCCCACTTTTTATACGCAAGCTCGCGCTCATACTGCTCGGAAATGTTCTGCAGTGAAACCACCGCCTGAGCCGGCGCGCCGTCGCTGCCGTAGATAATGGAATAGTCCGCTCGGTACCAGTTGCCGGATGCGCTGAGCGCGCTGATGTTGAGTTCCAGCACGGCGGAACCGGATGCGTTCCTGCCGGAAACGATCTCCTCGTGCAGCCTGCGGTAGGCTTCCATGCTGTCGGCTTTGATCAGGCCGGATTCGACGATATTCTCCGGCAGTCCAAGCAGCACGGACTGTCCGAGCCGTTCGGCGGTCTCAGGCGTTAAGAACGCGGATTGCTTTGCAATGTCATACCGCAGCACGAGTTTTCCGCTCTGGCGCACGGCAATGCGATACTCCTCCTCGCGGATGCGGAGTTCCTCTTCCGCCTCCTTTTGGCTGGTAACGTCCATCACCGCGCAAACGAGCACTCCGCCTTCGAATGCCGCGCGGTGCACGCGGATCATCGCCCAAAAAAGCGAACCGTCGCGCCTCCGCTGAAGCACCTCCGTCTCCAGAGACGGAGACTCGCTCTGAATAAACCGGCGGATTTCGTTTACCGCAGCCGTATCGCTCGCACTAAAACGATCGAGCGCGCCGGTAAAACCGTCCCGCTGTGCCTCTTCCAGCACAGCGTAGCCAAACATGGCGCAGAAGCTCTCGTTTGCAAACACCAGCGTCATGCGCTCGTCCGCGCGCGCAACACAAACGCCGCACGGAATCTCCGAAAGCAGCGTTTCCTTCAACTGCACAGACAGGTCGGTTTGCGTTGGACTGTTTTTGCTCATGATCAGGCTCCAAACAAGCGCTCGCGAGGCAGGTGCGTGTTGAAGAGCAGCTGGTAGTCAGCCACCCATATGTGACATACCATTAATTCTGGTGCACAGTATACTACAATTTGTCCATACTGCATAGAGTCATTCTGCGTTTCTTAGAACATATCAGTATATTGTTATTTTTAATCACAATGTTTGATATTTATGCACTTTTCATGTGCGTGTATTGTTTGTATCACTCACATTCCTGCAAACCAGTTGGCAGGCGCAGCATGTTTATAACTTTCAGCCGCCCTTTTCGCGGTTTCCTCTGTGATTTGCAGCTTGCAATAGAACCGAAAAATAGCATATGATTCCAGTATTGGATTCTTTCATCGATTCGTTCTTCGGGAGGTTAACTTGTGAAAAAACAATTCCGCGCCTGTGTGATCGGCATGGGCTATATCGGAGGAGCGCATATCGAAGCGCTTCGCCGTTTGGGCAACGTGTCCGTCACGGCGGTTGCCAGTACTCACAACCCCCAGGCAAAGGCGGAGGCGCACTGTGTGCCGCGCGGATATGTGGATTATCGCGAGATGATCGAAAACGAGCAGCCGGACGCCGTCCATATCTGCACGCCGAACGACTCGCACTTTGAAATGGCCATGTACGCCATGGAGCGCGGCATTGCCGTCATCTTGGAAAAGCCGATGACGCGGACGCTGGAAGAAGCCAAACGGCTCGCCGAATACGCAAAGGAACACTGCATCATCAACGGCGTCAACTTTAACTGCCGCTGGTATCCGCAGGTGCTGCAGGCAAAAGCGATGGTGCAAAGCGGTGAACTGGGCGAAATCTATGCTGTTCAGGGCTCTTACCTGCAGGACTGGATGCTGCTGGATACGGACTACAACTGGCGCGTCGAGCCCGCTTTGAGCGGAGAAAGCCGGGTCTTTGCGGATATCGGTTCGCACTGGATCGACATGGCGGAAACCGTGACGGGACTTCGCGTCACCGAGGTGATGGCGGATTTCGCGACCTTCCACCCGGTGCGCAAAAAGCCCTTGAAGCCCATTGCGACCTTTTCCGGCGTTACGCTCCGCCCGGAGGATTACGAGGAGGTTCCCGTGACCACCGAGGACTACTGCACCGTGCTCTATCATTTTGACAACGGTGCGCATGGCGTATGCA
The DNA here is from genome assembly GCA_039683415.1 of Clostridiaceae bacterium. GTDB lineage: Bacteria > Bacillota > Clostridia > Christensenellales > CAG-138 > UBA7703. The sequence continues at coordinate 619 of JBDKRL010000009.1, read as the reverse complement.
CCGTGACGCAGATGATGGCCGGCAGAAAGAACCAGATCCTGCTCTCCATCGGCGGCAGCAAGCGCGCGGTAAGCTGGAACAGCGACGATTCCAACGAACTCTGGATCGGCAGACGCGACGAATTCAACCAAAAAGCCGCCAAAGACCCCGCCCTGCTCAGCCCGCTTGCGCGCACCGGCATCAGCTATCCAGGCGGGCATGTGGAAGGCTACCCCGACACGTTCAAGCAGAACTTCAAGGCTATCTATGCCGCAATCGAAGCGGGTGACGTGTCCAAAGGCACCTTTGCGACCATCGAGGATGGTCTGCGCGAGATGGAGATCGGTCAGGCGGTGCTCACGAGCGCCAAAGAACGGCGCTGGGTAAGGGTATAAGACAACCTTGTTTTCTTATAAGAAAAGAAGCAAAAAAATTCTTCTATAGTAAATTTCTTTGCCAAGCTTTCTTTGGAAAGGAAAGCGCAAAAAAGAGGCTCCTTGCGGAGCCTCTTTTGTTTGATTCGTTACTTGTCCAGGATCTCGGTGACGACGCCGGAAGCAACCGTGCGGCCGCCTTCGCGGATAGCGAAGCGCAGTCCCTGCTCGATGGCGATCGGGGTGATCAGCTTGATCGTCATGTC
>JBDKRL010000008.1:0-65250 GCA_039683415.1 Clostridiaceae bacterium | reverse complement strand
TTCGTTGCGTTATTCATTCTGTTATTCGTTTTCACGTCACAGAATTACTGGCTTGTTTTTTGCTTCTTGCACTATATAGTTTTCAAGGTGCCGTCTGCTTCCGGCGCTCGCTTTCGCTCCCGCTTTTTGCCCGCTTTCCCGCTTTCGTTTCTCTCGCGGGACAGCTTCCAAAGTATAGCAAAACAGGCTAGGCAAGACAAAGCGGACCCGCATACGATATCCGCCTTAATTCTTCATATTTAGTCATAATCGCTCTCTATTTCAAAATGCTTTACTCGTTTGTTCTCAAACTCTCGTATGCTCTCGTTTTCGTCATTCGTCAGGAATAAACTTGATCTCATTTTTAAGCGCATTTTAAAACACAAAACCGCCTCGCATTTGAGGCGGTTTATGGTTGAATACTCATGGGAACATCCGCTGCCAATCGAAATGCCGCGTTTACTTTACCGGCTTCATCGTCGGAAACAGGATGACGTCCCGGATGCTCGCGGAATCGGTGAGAAGCATAACGAGACGGTCGATGCCAATGCCGATGCCGCCCGTCGGGGGCAGGCCGTATTCGAGAGCGAGGCAGAAGTCCTCGTCGATCATCATGGCTTCGTCGTCGCCGTTGGCGCGTTCGCCCGCCTGCTGCACGAACCTTCCGCGCTGGTCGACCGGATCGTTGAGCTCGGAAAACGCGTTGGCAAACTCATGCCCGGCGATAAACAGCTCGAACCGCTCCGTCAGGTACGGCGCGGAGGGCTTGCGCTTGCTCAGCGGCGAAATCTCGACCGGATAGTCGATGATAAACGTCGGCTGGATCAGCGTCTCTTCCACGAAGGCGTCAAACGCCACAGTGAGCAGCTTACCGCGCGTAGCGGACTTATCCTTAAATTCCAGCTTGAGGCCCTTTGCCAGCGCACGCGCTTCCTCATCCGTTGCGCAGGCGTAGAAGTCCGCGCCGGTGACTTCCCGCACCGACTCGTTCATGGTCAGGCGGCGAAACGGCGGAGTGAGGTCGACGTCCTGCCCCTGATAGGTGATCTTCGTGGTGTCGTTGACGACCGCGCAGCAGCGGGAGATCAAATCCTCCGCCAGCTCCATCATGCCGTTATAGTCCGTGTAGGCCTGATACGCCTCGATGGTCGTGAATTCCGGGTTGTGCATGGGGTCCATGCCTTCGTTGCGGAACAGCCGGCCGATCTCGTAGACACGCTCCAGCCCGCCGACCACGCATTCCTTTAAGTGAAGCTCGGTGGCGATGCGCAGGTACATGTCGAGATCGAGCGTGTTGTGGTGCGTCACGAACGGCCGCGCGGAAGCGCCGCTGGCGGTCGTGTTGAGCACGGGAGTCTCCACTTCGATAAAGCCGCGCTCGTCCATCCTGCGGCGGATTTCCGAAATGATCCGGCTGCGCTTGATGAACGTGGAACGCACTTCGGGATTCACGATCAAATCCACGAACCGCTGGCGATAGCGAAGCTCCGGATCCTTGAGTCCGTGGAACTTTTCCGGCAGCGGGCGAAGCGACTTGCTGAGCAGCGTCACTTCGGTGGCATGGATGCTGGTTTCGCCGGTTCGCGTCTGGAACACCGCGCCCTTGACCCCGACGATATCGCCGATATCGAACGTTTTGAACGCGGCATACGCTTCCTCACCCACTTCGTCCAGCTTGACATACGCCTGGATGCGGCCTTTGCCGTCGAGCAGGTGCACAAAGCTCGCCTTGCCCATGATGCGCCGGGAGAGCATACGCCCCGCGACCGAGACGGGTTTGCCTTCCAGTTCTTCGAAGTGCGAGAGAATATAGTCGCTCACATGTGAAACGTCGTATGTGGTGTTGAAGAACGGATCGTTTCCCGCCTGCTGCAGCGCGGTGAGCTTGTCGCGCCGGATCTGCAGCAATTCAGAAAGCTGCTCCTGCGTCAATTCCTGTTCGATGACCGGTTGTTCCATTCTGTTTCGTCTCCTCAAACGTGTTCGTTTCTTCTATTATAACAAGTGCTTGAATTTTCCTGAATCGTTTGAACCGTAACGGTTTCTGACCGAATCTGCTTGCAAACGCGCCGCTAGACAGGCACTCCAAAAATCCTTTCGGGACGGACAGTTCACAAAAGGCCTGAAAGGTGAACGGTCAAAATAAAAGGGGGCTTGCCGCCCCCTTGTTTCCTGCGTTACTTGCCGATCGCCGTGATTTTTAGCTTCAGCGCGCCGCCGGGGGTGACGACCTCGACCACATCGCCGGCTTTGTGCCCGAGAACGGCTTTGCCGATGGGCGACTCGTTGGAGATGCGCCCGTTGGCGGGATCCGTTTCCGCACTGCCAACGATCTGGAAGGTGTATTTGGTTTTATCCAGCATGTTGGTGAGCCTTACCGTTCCGCCGACGCTGACGGTCGACGTATCGAGGCTCGACTCGTCGATGACATGCGCGTTTTTCAGTTCGTTCTCCAGCTGGACGATATCGTATTCGTTTTTCGCCTGCTCGTTTTTCGCCGCGTCATATTCCGCGTTTTCGGAAAGATCCCCGAACGCGCGCGCGATCTTGAGCTGTTCCGCAATCTCCAGACGACGGGTCGTTTTGAGAATCTCCAAACGCTCCTCGCGCTTTTTGATTTCTTCCTGCGTAAGCCAAGTTTCAGCCATCGTTCGTTTTCTCCTTCATTTCCCGTGCGGACGCGCTGCGCCCGCTCGTGTTTACCTATTATATTTGTGCAAAAATATCATGTCAAGACCGGATTTTCCCCATCGTGCGCGGGTTTTTCCCTCTGCGTGCCCAAAAACTCCGTTTCGGGGGCAGCGTCAGCGCCCAACCCGTGCTCCGGCCAGATGTCCTCCAACTCTTCCAGCGTTCTGCAGGCGTTGATGCGTACCCGCAGTTTTGCCGCTCCGCGCTCGCCGCGCGCGTAAAACGCAAGGTGCTTTCGAAGCTCAATCATCGCGTGCGGACCTTTTTGTTCCAGCGCATTGCGCGCGTGCCGCAGGGCGATTTCCCGCCGCTGTTCCGGCTGTGGCCGCGTATACGCCTCGCCGGAGAGCGCGCAGCGGATTTCCTCAAACAAAAAAGGATCGCCCAGCGCCGCCCTGCCGACCATCACCCCGTCGCAACCCGTTTCCGCCAGGGTTTCCAGCGCGCTTTGACCGTTTGTTACGTCGCCGTTGGCAAACACGGGTATCTGCACCGACTGCTTAACTTCCGCCATGCAGACGCGGTCTGCGCGGCCCGCATAGAGCTGCTCACGCGTGCGCCCGTGGATGGTCAGCGCGCAAGCGCCGCTCTGCTCACAAACTTTTGCGAACTCTGCGGCATTCTGTTGCGCCTCGTCCCAACCCTTGCGGAACTTGACCGTGACCGGCACATGCACGGCACGAACCGTTTGCTCAACGATCTTTCCCGCAAGCAAGGGGTTTTGCATCAGCGCGCAGCCGTCGCCGTTGCCGGCGATCTTCGGCATGGGGCAGCCCATGTTGAGATCGATTCCCAGCAGTTGTTCGCCAAGCTCCTGTTCTATCAGCGCCGCCGCTTTGGCAACGGTGTCCGGATCGCTGCCGAACAGCTGAACAAAAAACGGCTCGTCGCCGGGTTTTGCGTCATAAAGCGCGCGGGACTTGTCGTTTCTGTAGAGCAGTCCTTTGGCGCTGATCATCTCGGTACAGACGAGGTCCGCGCCGAATTCGCGGCAGATCAAACGGAACGTCCTGTCCGTAAACCCTGCCATCGGCGCAAGCAGCACGGCGGGTCGGTTTTTGGGAAGGATTCGCTCCATCATGGCGCGACAGTCGGTTCGTCCGTCGGCTTTGGCGTAGGCGTCGCCGCCGGAATCGGCGTTTCGTTTGGATCGGGCGTGCCGATGTTGGTCTCCGGCGGATTTTCCTCCACCACCGTCAGTTCGGAGATATACCAGCGCGAATTGACGTTGATAAACTTGATCTTGTACCTGACCGGCGTCCATTCCGGGACGGGGTAGTCGCCCACGCTCTGTCCGTCGCTGAGCTGGTCGGCGTTGATGTTTCCGTTGAGGGAGATCCGCTCGACTGCGGTGACCGTGGCGGACATCGACCAGGGGAGCACGACGATTCTTTCGATGGCCAAATCGTAATTGTAGCTCGTGATGGTGTAGTTGGCATAGGTCGTATCGTCCATGGCGGCGTCGTTTTCGAGAAACGTCAGTGTAAAGTATTCCTCGAGGTCGTTTTTTGCGCCGTCGGCAATCACGCAGTCCGCGCGGAGTGCCATGCCTTCGGAGGCCAGAATATAGAGGTTACTCACGCGCTCCGCCGTTAGAAACGCCGCGATGCACACGATGCACGCCATGATGACGAGCAGCAGCGTGCGCACGATATACGTCATCGAGCGCCTTGCAACGTGGAGCTTTCGCACCTCTCTGGATTCTTCTTTGTGATCGTTTGTCATGCCTTCACCTTCGATCGATATCATAGCATATCGCATAAATGTTGGCAAACCAACAAATTGCAAACGATAATCGCACCTCAAAATAGAGCAGCAGTCCTGCCCATGCGTGACAAACGCACGCAGTCCGCACCCCGGCGCGGTTGACACTTCCGCTCACGGGGGTATATGGCTTCTTTATGTGACATGCTCACACAAAACGACCGCGCGCGGTTGACACCTCCGCTCACGGGGGTATAATGAAAACGCCGGCTCATCAGGCAAATCTACCATTAGTATAACGGAGAACCTCTGAATCATGAGTGAAACTAGCGAAAACTGCACCCACGACTGCTCCAGCTGTTCGGCCAGCTGCGCCGACCGCGAAAAAACCGACCTGCACGAACCCCTCAACGCGCTCTCGCACGTGCGCTGCGTGATCGGCGTTGTGAGCGGCAAGGGTGGCGTCGGCAAGTCCATCGTCACCTCCATGCTCGCGGTACTGCTGCGCCGCCGTGGTTATAAAACCGCCATCCTGGACGCGGACGTGACCGGGCCTTCCATCCCGCAGGCGTTTGGGCTGCACGAACGCGCCTCCGGCTCCGATCAGGGGATCTTTCCCGAAGTAAGCAAGACCGGCGTAGAGGTCATGAGCATGAACCTGCTGCTCGAAAACGAAACCGACCCCGTCGTCTGGCGCGGGCCGATTATCGCCGGAACCGTCAAGCAGTTCTGGACGGACGTCATCTGGGGCGATGTGGACTTTATGTTCATCGATATGCCGCCGGGCACAGGGGACGTGCCGCTGACGGTCTTCCAGTCGATCCCCGTCGACGGCATCGTGGTGGTCACCTCTCCCCAGCAGCTTGTCAGCATGATCGTTGAAAAAGCGGTGCGCATGGCAGCGCTGATGAAAATTCCCGTGCTCGCGCTCGTACAGAACATGAGCTATGTCGTCTGCCCGGGATGCAAAACCGTGATCCGCCCCTTTGGCGAAAGCACGCTTGACGAAATCGCCAAGTCGTTTGGCATTTGCTCCGTGGCCGAACTGCCGATGCAAAAAGAACTCGCCACCGCCTGCGACGCGGGGCTCATCGAACTGTTTGAGGGCGACTGGCTGAACGGTCTCGCCGACGAGCTCGAAGAACTGCTGAAAAAATAGCCGATTTACTCCAGGCCCACACGCCGGGATAAAAAAGATTCGCCACGTTTCCGCGCCACGTTTTCGCTTATGCGTCAGCGGTTTCGAAAACAGCGAGTCTTTTTTTGCGCCCGCAAACCTTGGATTGATGTAAATTCACCACGCAGAACAGCCAATCTTTGTTTTCGCCTTGACGCAAGCGCCTGTTCGGTGTAACATCAAGCAGGTTGCAGCGCATGGGCCGGCGAAGTCTGCCGCAGCATCCAATTGTTACGAAACGATCATTCACATAAGGATATGGATCATGAAAAAAACGACTTCTGCTCCGCAATCCCTCCCAAATGGTAATACCGCCGACGCAAAAATCGGCCTTCTTTCCTGGCAGCTCCCGGCTTCCATTGCGTTCGTCTGCTGCATCGTTATCAGCGTATATCACTTTTTTGCGCCCCTATACAGCAATATGCTGCTTGCGTTCGTGCTCTTTCCCGCGTCCATGGGCGTACTTGCGCTGCTGCTCTATACGCGTCCGTATTTTAAGTATGCGGAAGTCCGCATCATGGCGGCGCTGTTCGTTTGGATGATGGTCGGTTTGATCCTCAACAACTGGCGGCTGAAGAACGCCCTGACAAGCCCCTGGTTTTACTGCGTGTGCGCCAGCACGTTCCTCTGCTTTTCGCTTCCCTACGCGTTTGATAAAGAAACGCTGAAAAAGGCGCTCTCCGTGTTCGCCGTTGTCATGCTCGTCTGCGCCGCCGCGCTCTGCGCCGCAGGGCTGTACGTCGTTTTGTCGGGGTGCGCTGTACCCGAAGCAATCACGAATCTGGGCAAGTTCGGTATCAGTTCGGAAGGCAGGCTGTATCTGCTCGTTCACCCCAACACCGTAGCTCCCATCTGCGGCACCGCGATCCTTTTGTCCGGCTATCTCTTTACGCGCACCAGAAAATGGTTCTTAAAAGTCCTTCTGATTTTCGGCATAGCGCTGTTTTACTGCACCATGGCGCTGACGGACAGCCGCACCGGCATCTTCAGCGCAAGCATCGGCGTGGCGCTGGAAATTTTCCTTTTCGCCAACGTGTCTTTTACCCGGATCAAGCATTCGTTTGCGCGCGTGCTCATTAGTGCCGTTGCGGCTCTGTTGATTCTTTGCGCGTTTGTCATCGGCATCAGTCTGGTCCGCGCGGCTTACAACGGGTATGTCGCATCCGCCGAAACCGCCGCGGAAACCGCTGCTTCCGCAAAAACGGCAGAAACGGCAGCCGAAGAAGCCGCTTCCCGGGGAATGACCAACGCCGATACGTTCAGCGGAAGAACGGACATCTGGCTCGGCACGCTCAAGGGGCTTTCGGAGCACCCGGATCTGCTGCTCACGGGGGCAACGCCGCTGCTTTCCAGCAGTATCATGGCGCAATATTTCCCAAAAGGCTCGCCGGTTGGCAATTTTCATAATACCTATCTTGCGTCGCTCGTTTCGTTCGGCATTCCCGGAGTTGTCGTCATTCTGGCGTTTCTCGTACTGCTCGCCATTGCCAGCGCGAAGCTCTCGTTTACCAACCTCAAGGATGCGGACTCGCTCGGCGTCCGGCTGATGCCCGCGCTGCTGCTGTTTGCCCTGCCGGAAACCATGATGGAAGCGTTCCTGTTTGTTGAGATTTCGCTCAACGTCATCTGGGTCTGGTTTCTGTTTACCGCAGGATTCGTCTTCCGGATGCAGAAGAGCGAGTAGCGTTTTTTCACGCGGTATCATCAAAAAGACTGCCTTGACGGCAGCCTTTTTTTACGTTGTTGTTCTGTTGGTATCTCTCAATGTTACAGCCCCATCTCGCGCTTGACGTCCGCAAAGCACGACACGGCAAAATCGAGGTCTTCCTTGCTGTGCGCAGCGGAAACCTGCGTGCGGATGCGCGCTTTGCCCATCGGCACCACGGGATAGCAAAAGCCCACGACGTAGACGCCCTTTTCGAGCATCCGCGCGGCGAACTCCTGCGCGGTTTTTGCCTCGTACAGCATCACCGGCACGATCGGGTGTTCGCCGGGCAGCACGTCGAAACCAAGCTTGCCGAGGTTCTCGCGGAAATACCGCGTGTTCTCCTGCAGTTTGTCGCGCAGCGCTGTGGAACCTTCCAGTAAGTCCAGCACTTTCAGGCTCGCCCCGCAGATCACGGGAGCCACGGTGTTGGAGAATAAATATGGCCGCGAACGCTGCCGCAGCAGGTCGACAATCTCTTTTCTTGCCGCCGTGTAGCCGCCGCTTGCCCCGCCCAGCGCCTTGCCGAGCGTGCCGGTGACGATATCCACGCGCCCCTGAACGCCGCAGTATTCCGGCGTGCCGCGCCCGCGCTCGCCCATGAAGCCGACGGCATGGCTGTCGTCCACCATGACCAGCGCGCCGTACTCGTCCGCAAGGTCGCAGATGCCCTTGAGGTTGGCGATGTAGCCGTCCATCGAGAACACCCCGTCGGTGGCGATGAGCTTGATGCGGCAGGACTTTGCCGCTTCCAGCTGTTCGCGGAGGCTCACCATGTCGTTGTTCTTATAGCGGAACCGCGCGGCCTTGCAGAGGCGAACGCCGTCGATGATGCTCGCATGGTTGAGTTCGTCCGAAATCACCGCGTCCTGATCGGTTAAAAGCGTTTCAAACAGGCCGCCGTTGGCGTCGAAGCAGGAGGAGTAGAGAATGGCATCCTCCATGCCGAGGAAGCGAGCAATCCTGCGCTCCAGTTCCTTATGGATGCCCTGCGTGCCGCAGATGAACCGCACGGAAGAAAGCCCGTAGCCCCAGGTATCGAGCGCCTGTTTTGCCGCCGTTTCGATTTCCGGATTGTCCGCCAGCCCCAGATAGTTGTTGGCGCACATGTTGAGTACCCGTTTCGACGTCGTGGTGTCCACGCGCGCGCCCTGCGGGGTCGTGATGATGCGCTCCTGCTTATAGGTGCCCGCCGCGCGGATTTCCTCCAGCGTGGTGCGGTAGAGTTCATATGCCAGTTTTGTCATGCGCCCTCCTTCTGCGTCCAGTCCAGAACAACCTTGCCGCTCTGGCCGCTGTTCATCACGGAAAACGCTTCCTCAAACTCCGTATAGGGATAGCGGTGGGTCAGCACCGGTGAAAGGTCGAGCCCCGCTTCGACCATGGCCATCATCTTGTACCAGGTTTCGTACATCTTGCGTCCGTATATGCCCTGCAATGTCAATCCTTTAAAGATCACGTCGTTCCAGTCGATCACTGTGCCCGGCCCCGCGATGCCCAGCAGCGCCACTTTGCCGCCGTTTCGCATGAGCTTGAGCATCTGGTTGAGCGCCGCGCCGTTGCCGCTCATCTCGCAGCCGACGTCGAAGCCCTCGACGATATGCAGCTGCTTCATCGTTTCCTCGACGGACTGGGTTTTGAGGTTGACGGTTGCGGAGGCTCCCATCTTTTTAGCGATGTCGAGGCGGTAGTCGTTGACGTCCGTCACGACGATGCGCCTTGCCCCGTTCTGGCGGCAGATACCGACCGCCATCATGCCGATCGGCCCCGCGCCGGTGATGAGCACGTCCTCGCCGGTGACGTCGAACATGGTCGCCGTATGGCAGGCGTTGCCGTACGCGTCGTAGAACGCGACGATTTCCTCCGGTGTGGTCTCCGGCACGGCGATGACGTTCGTTTCCGGAATGCAAAGGTATTCGGCAAACGCGCCATCGCGGTTGACGCCCACGCCCTTGGTAAACTTGCACCAGTGTCCGTTGCCCGCGCGGCAGTTGCGGCAGTGCCCGCAGACGATGTGCCCTTCGCCGGTGACGATCTGGCCGACGTGATAGTCCTCCACGCCGGGGCCGAGCACCGCGATTTCGCCAACGTACTCATGGCCGATCGTCATGGGCGGCAGAATCGTCTTCTGGCTCCATGCGTCCCAGTTGTAAATATGGACGTCCGTTCCGCAGATGGCGGTTTTGTGGATCTTGATGAGCACTTCCCCAATGCCCGGTACGGGCGTTTTCACCTGCTTGAGCGTCAGCCCTTTTCCAGCGGTTTCCTTGACCAGCGCGTGCATATAGGCCGGAATCATATCGATCAGCCCTCCGTTTGCAGAATTTGTCTGAATCAACATTTTAATAAGACTTGTTGCCCTTCCTATACTGTAGAACGTTCCCGCGTGCTTTTCAACGCTTTAGCAACAATATAAAATCCATCGATTCGAGCGAAAACCCGCCCGCCGAATTTTTCGTTCCGGCGGGCGGCCACTTGTGTTTGGTATGTTTTTTACATGCCGCTCTGTGCGCTGAGCGCGTCGAGCGCCTGGGTAACCTCCGCGTCGTTAAAGCAGTATCCAAGCGTTGTATAGCCCGCACGGAGCTTTGTCACTTCCCCGGCAACGGGTTTATTGCGCAGCACGCAGTCCGCCATCAGGTGCGCGAGCCGTTCAAACTCCGCCTTGCCAAAGCCGAAGCGCGTCATCTCGGAAACACCGAGGCGCAGCGCGCCGCTCGCGGTAAAGCCCTCCTCCTCGGGCGTCGCCTGATAGTTGACGACAATGTTGTTCTCTTCCAGCCGTTCGGCAATCTCCGGCCCCTGGCCGTAGCCCACGCGGACGACGACCTGATGCGTCTCGGTGTAGCCGATGGCGGGATCACCCGCAACATCCAGCCCCGCCGCTTTGAGGCTCGCGGCAAACGACTTGGCGTTTTCGACGACGGCTTTCTGGTACGCGTCGCCGAATGCATTCATTTCGTACGCCGCCATCAGCAATCCCAGCATCGTGCCGAGATGGTGGTTGCTCACAGCGCCCGGGAACGCGCGCGTCTGAATCGCTTTCCAGAGGTCGTATTTGAGTTCGTCCTCGGTGTAGTTCACGCCGATCACGCCGCGCTGGGGGCCAAAGAACGTTTTATGCGTCGAGCCGGTGACGATCTCCGCGCCTTCCTCGAACGGCTTTTGGAAATGCGGGCCGACAAGGCCGAGCACATGCGCCATGTCGTACATGATCGTGGTCGGAATCTTCATCTCGTCCACAAACGCGCGAATCTCGCGCACGGGCTCCTTATGGAGCACCATGGATTTGCCGAACACGATGAACTCCGGGCGGTACTGTTCGACGACCTTCTTGGTTTGCTCCACGTCAATTTTGAATACGTTGTCCCGGCAGACGGGGAAATTGACCACCGCCGAGCGCTCGGTTTGCGGATCGACGGCGACAAAGTCGTGGAGAGCGCCCATGGGCTGCGCGCTCAAATGCCCGCCGTTGCGGATGTGGTTGTTGAGAATGTAACCGAGCCTGCGCGGCGTGCGCTTGCGGTCGGTGCGGTTGACGTAGTCCATCAGCGCGGAAAACACCGTGGCGTTGGACATCTGCCCGCTGACCACGCGCGTTTCCACCTCCGCGCAGCCAAGGTACTTGCGCATTTCGGCAACCAGCGCGCGCTCGACTTCGTCGATAAACTTTGTGCCCTGATAGTAGAACACGTCGTGATCGTAGAATGAGGCGACCTGTTTATGCTCGGCGTACCGGAACGAAGGATCGCTGCTTGATAGCAGGCGCACCGCGCGGGAAGCGGTCATTTCCGACGGAATCAGGTTGACGCACTGCTCCTGCCGCCAGACGTGATTTTTTAGCCCCTTCCTAAGCAGCGTCAGCGCGCTGAGAGGAAGATTGGCGGAAGGTTCGGCCTTGGGTTCTTCCGGAACGTCGCAGACGATGGGCCGCGCATAAGGCGGCGCGTCCCCGCGCATATGGTAGTTGACCACTACGGCGGAAACGCGGCTGCCGCGGATATCGACCTCCACCACGTCGTCCGTGAGCACGTCCGAATCCAGCAGCGCCAGACCGATGGAGCGCAGCGCCTTCTGGTCGGTGAATTTTTCGAGCAGGCTGCCCTGATTTTCTACCGTATAACGCGGCACCATGGTACCGCTGGTCACGTAGCCGATCTCTTTTCCGTTTTTGTAGACGGGAAATCCCCCGCGCAGCACGCCCCTGCCGGTCAGCGCGATGGGACGCACCCGGCGCGGCAGAACCGAAAGGTCGGAAAAATCCCGGTTGAGGATGCGGTTGCTCGCCGCAAACTGTTCTTCCAGCGGTTTACGTCCGATCATAGAGCGCTTCTCTTCCGAAAAGCTCACGGCAAAGCGCGCCAGCGAGATGGCGAAGATCGGGATTTCGTTTCCGTCCTTATCCGTTCCCAGTTCGTGGCCGTAGAGCGGCAGACCCGCTTCCAGACGCAGCGTATCGCGCGCGCCGAGGCCGATGGGCTTTGCGCCGCGTTTGAGCAGCTCGTCCCAGAGGAACGCCGCGTCTTCGCGCAGAACGAACACCTCGTAACCGATGGGTTCGCCCGTGTAGCCGGTCTTGGAAAGGTGCGCCGTGCGCCCGCAGAGCTTGGCCGTGCCCAGCGCGTTTTTCACCGGTTCGGTGAGCTTCTCGCCGTCCGCCATTTCGCTCAGGATTTCCTTCGATTTCGGCCCCTGCACGGAGATGAGCGCGACATCTTCGCTTTTATCTTCAATCTGCGCGTCAAATCCTTTGATCGCGCTTGTCAGGTGCGCCCAATCCTTCTGGGCGTTGGACGCGTTGACCACGAGGATGTAGGCGTCCTCATAAAAACGGTAGAGGTATGCGTCGTCCACCGCGCCGCCGGACGCGTTGGGAATCAGCGCGTACTGCGCCTGCTCCATGTCCAGCGCGGAAACGTTGCTGCTAAGCACATGCTGCAGAAACGCCTTTGCTTCCCTGCCCGTAATGCGGAAGCGCCCCATGTGGGAAACGTCAAAAACGCCGCAGCCGGAACGGGTGGCCAGATGCTCTTCCACAATACCGGAAGGGTACTGGATCGGCATCTCCCAGCCGCCAAAGTCCACCATGGTCGCGCCCGCAGCCACATGGCGGTCGTATAATACCGTGCGTTTTAATTCGCTTGCTTCGCTCATTTTGTTTCGCCCTCCGAAAATTCGTACCGTAACATAGGATTCCTTGCCGCGCCAACTTCGTCCGGCCGACCGATGGGGGTCGAGTGCGGCGCGCCGTGCAGTTTCTCCGGATCGGTTTTCGCCAGCGCGAGGATCGCCTTGACCGCTTCCGCCGCAGCATCCAGCGTTTCCTTCCCCTCGGTCTCCGTGGGCTCAAACATGAGCGCTTCGTGCACGATGAGCGGAAAATACATCGTCGGCGGGTGCATGCCAAAGTCGATCATGGTCTTTGCCGCGTCCATGGCGGAAACGCCCGTTTCCTTTTTGAGTTGTTCCAGCGAGAGCACGAACTCGTGCATGCAGAATCCCGCCGTGGCAACCGGGCAGCTGTCCTTTAAGAGCACGCGCAGGTAGTTGGCGTTGAGCACCGCGTTTTCGCTGGCCTGCTTGAGTCCTTCTCCGCCGAGCGTCTTGATATAGCACAGCGCGCGGATGACAACGAGGAAATTGCCGTAAAACGCTTTCATGCGCCCGACGCTCTGTTCGGAGTTGCGCAGACCAAACGTTCCGTCCGCCAGCTTGACCGGCAGACCGTTCGGCAGGTACGGCGCGAGGATTGTTTTGCAGCCCACCGCGCCCGCGCCGGGGCCGCCGCCGCCATGCGGTGTAGAGAACGTCTTATGCAGGTTGAGGTGCACCACGTCGAAGCCCATGTCACCGGGACGTGCGGAGCCCATGATGGCGTTCATGTTCGCGCCGTCGTAATAGCAGAGGCCGCCCGCGTCGTGGACGATTCTGGTGATTTCCAGGATGTTACGGTCGAATACGCCCAGCGTATTGGGGTTGGTGAGCATCAGCCCCGCCGTCTCCGTACTGACCGCGTTTTTCAGCGCGTCGAGATCGACCGTTCCATCCGGCGCGGAGGGGATGTTGACCACCGTAAAGCCCGCCATCGCCGCCGAGGCGGGGTTGGTTCCGTGCGCGGAATCCGGCACGATAATCTGCCTGCGGCCGTCGTTTCCACGCGCCTGATGATACGCCTTGATGAGCAGTAAGCCCAGCAGTTCGCCGTGCGCGCCCGCCGCGGGCTGGAAGGTCATCTCGTCCATGCCGACGAGCTTGCTGAGCAGTTCCGCCGTTTCCGCCAGCGCTTCCAAACTCCCCTGCACAGTTTCCACCGGCTGAAGGGGATGGACGGCGGTAAAGCCTTCCAGCGACGCCGCTTGCTCGTTGACGGCGGGGTTGTATTTCATGGTGCAGGAGCCGAGCGGGTAGAATCCGTCGTTGACGCCGTACACCTGCTGTTCCAGCTCGGAATAATGGCGGCTGACATCCGTTTCCGAAAGCTCCGGTAAGTGCAGTGGAGATTTACGGAGCAGCGACTCCGGCAGAGCGGCGCTCTTCACGCCCGAAGCGGGAATGCGGCAGCCAACGCGTCCGGGAACGCTGCGTTCAAATGCGAGTTTCATTTCGTTGCCGCCTCCTTTGCCGTCTCGATCACCGCGTCGATCTGCGCTTTCGTTGTACGCTCCGTGGCGCACCAGAGGATGCCGCCGTCAACGGGCAAACCGCCCAGAATGCCTTTTTTTGCGAGCGAGATAAGAACTTTTTCCGCCGAAGCAGACGTTTTGGTGACGAATTCATGAAAAAATGGCGCGTTTGGATAAAGCAGTTGATAGCCTTTAACGCCGCCAAGCCCTTCCGCAAGCGCATGCGCCTTGTCGTAACACTGGCGCGCAACTTCCGTTATCCCCTGCGGCCCCATGGCGGAACAGTACGCCGCCGCGGTCAGCGCGCAGAGCGCCTGATTCGAGCAGATGTTGCTGCTCGCCTTTTCACGGCGAATGTGCTGCTCGCGCGCCTGCAGGGTGAGTACAAAACATCTGCGACCTTGCGCGTCCGAAGTTTGGCCGACGATACGGCCGGGCAGTTTGCGGATCATGTCCTTTTTGCAGGCCATAAACCCAAGGTACGGCCCGCCGAAGCTCAGCGGCATGCCCAGCGGCTGGCCTTCTCCAATGGCGGCGTCCGCGCCGCACTCGCCCGGCGTTTTGATCAGCGCGCAGGCGATGGGGTTTGTGCTCACAACGAGCTTTGCGCCCGCCGCGTGGACGATCTCCGCAATGGCGGAAACGTCCTCGATCACGCCGTAGAAGTTGGGCGACTGAATGAGCACGCCGGACACCGTTTCATCCAGCGCGGCTTTGAGCGCGGTCAGATCGACCGCGCCGTTTTTCAGCGGCAGGGTTTCAACCGGTTCGTCCGCGCCGAAGCAATAGGTGTTCACGGTTTCGATCGACTCGGGGTGAAGCCCCAGCGAAACGAGCGTTTTTTTGCGGTTGCGCTCGCGGCACATGCTGGCGGCTTCCGCCGCCGCCACCGCGCCGTCGTAAACGGAAGCGTTGGAAGCGTCCATACCCGTGAGTTCGGCAATCATGGTTTGGTATTCGAAAATCGTCTGCAGAATGCCCTGACTGATCTCCGGTTGGTAGGGCGTATACGCGGTGACAAACGCTTCCTTTGCGGCAACGCGGCTCACCACGGGCGGGATATAGTGCCAGTACGCACCCGCGCCGCGAAAGATCGCGTCGTAGACGACGTTCTTTTTGGACAGGGTTTTCAGGTGTTCCAGCGCTTCGAATTCCGAAACGCCTTTGGGCAGTTCCGCGGCGGCCTTTGCCGCGCTCTCCCGCAGGGACGCGGGAATATCGGCATACAGCTCGCCAACGCTTGAAACGCCGACGGCGCTCAGCATTTCCCGCCGCTGTTCTTCCGTATTGGGCAGGTAATCTCCCAAGGAAATTCCCTCCTTTCGAATGTAAAAAAGATGCGCTATTTATTAAGAAGACAAACAGCCTCCAGCAGAGGCGCGGGAGGCTGTTTTTGCGTTTGCTATGCCTGTTCGCAGACGGCCTGATAGGCGGCGGCGTCCAGCAGATCGGAAAATGCGGTTGCGCCCGTTACTTCGACCAGCCATGTTTCGTAAGGTGCGGCGTTGATCGTTTCCGGCGCGCCGGAGAGCGCGTCGTTGACGGCGGAAACGGTTCCGCTCACGGGGCTGACCACTTCCGAAACGGCTTTGACGCTCTCGACGTCCCCAAGGGAAACGTCCTTGGTCAGCTTGTCGCCTACGGCGGGCAGATCGATGAATACGATGTCGCCCAGCGCGTGCTGTGCATAGTCGCTCAAGCCGACGCGGTAGATGCCGCCCCCCATGTCCATGAGCCACTCGTGGGAAGCCGTGTACTTGCGGTCGTTCGGCAGATTCATATTGTTTTTCCTCCGTAAATAAATTTTTGAACACAAAAAACGAGACGCGCGAATACTCTTCGCGCGCCCCGTATCTGAACCTGAAAGATTCTCCCGCGTTTCCCTGCTGTGCCTTAAACGCGGAATTGCCTCGTCGGTGCCCCTTCTACTCATAAAATAGTGGAAGCGGCTTTCCGAAGCTTCGTCGGGTATCGGTCCTTTTGCCTGAGAGTTTGTTGCGCATTCCCCTTCGGCGCCGCGACTATTGCGGTCTCTCCCGATGCCGTCATCCGAATATGAAATTGTCCGGGATCAATATACCGTTTTTAGCGGCAATTGTCAACCAAGAAGAGGGATTCTCGGGGGTTCCACCCCCGATCCCCCACCAAAGGGATGTCTCCCTTTGGAAACCCAAATGTTCGCGTTTGGAAATGCTTCTAACTTTTACTGCGCAGCCTGCGCCGCCTTCTCCTCCAGCATCTTCTTTGTTTCCTTGTCGATATTCAAAAAGAGGATGACGACGACCATCACGACCGCAACGAGCATCGGCACCCAGCCGAGCGCCGCGTTGATCGTGTTGATGGCGGCTTCCGGCTGAACGGATAGCTTTGCATCAAAACCGTTGCTGGAAAGCGCGGCGGTCACGAGCCAGGTAGCGCCCGCGACGGCGAGTTTGCTGGCGAGGTTGTCCGCCGTGGAAACGAGGCTGTCGAGGCGGCGACCGGACTGCCACTCGATGAGATCCACGATATTGTTGCGGTTGGTGTTGAACATGACAAACGTAATGGTCACCGCGATGCCCACCGTGATGGCGTTGACATAGAGCGCGCCGATCGATAAGGGATCGAGAACAAACCAGATCTTGCCGAGGATAAAGAGTACGGCGGCGACGAGCATCGTCTTCTTTCTGCCGATGGCGCGGTCGACTGCCGAAACGAGGAACGACGAGCCGATGGAAGCCGCGAGGTATGCCGCCTGAATGGGGGTTGCCGCTTTCGTACTGCCGATGATATAGGTTGCGTAATACGTAAGACAGCTCATCAACAGCAGGTTGATCACGCCATAGCAAATGATATAGAACATGTTCAGCACCCACGACTTGCACTTGAACAGCATCGTGAACACGGTTTTGACCGAGAGTTTCTCGTCGTCGTCGCCAATGGGCTTAACGCGCTCTTTAGTCGTAAAGAAATGCACAAGACACCCGATGACGCAGACCGCGCCCATCACGCAGGCGGTCAGCATGAACCCGCGCGAGCTGGTGGCGGCGATCAGGTTACCTTCTGCATCCAGCGCGCCAAATAGATTGAGCAGCGGCAGGCAGGCCACCGCACCGATACCCCCGCCAAGCGCCCCGCCAAGGTTGCGGAAGACGTTGATCGAGCGGCGGTCGGCGTCGAGGTTGGTGGCTAAGCTCCCCATGCTGTTGTAGGGGATACCCACAAACGTGTTGAACAGCTCAAAGAGCAGGTAGATCACAAGCGCGAGCGCGATGGAGAGCGTATGGCTCAGCCCGAAATTTGTAAACAGCAGCACGACCGTTATCGCCCATGGCACGGCAAACCAGATGGCCAGCGGGCGGACGCGTTCGCCGTTCTTGAACTTGTGGTTGACCGCCCAAAAACCGATCAGCGGGTCGTTGACCGCGTCCCAGATCGTGCCGATCGTGAGGATCAGCCCCGCGATGCGGACGTCCAGCATCATCACGTTGGTCAGGAAGAACAGGTAGTACATGCTCTTGAACTGATAGACGACGTTGCTTGCGGTCGAAAAGGTGCAGAATCCGAGCTTTTCGGGAAATCGTGTGCGGGGAATGGCCTGCGCGGCGGTCTCATTCATACGTTTTTCTCCTTATCCCGTACCGCCAGCAGGCGGTCGATGAGCAGGCTCTTGAACCGCGCGGGCTCGTCGCCCATCGGGTTATGGCCGGACTGTTCAAACCAGATCAGTTCCTTCTGCGGAGCGGTAATGGTGTCGAACCAGTCCTGCACGAGGGACGCGGGCGTGTTTTGATCCAAAACGCCGTCAAACACAAAATACGGCGCGTCGAATTTGGTGCAGGTGTTGGGGAAATCTGTTTCGCCCACGGCGTTCCACATATGGGTCAGCACGTATTTGTAGCCTTTTACAAGACCGATCAAGTCCTTGAGGCTGTATTCGCCGGAGAGTACGACCGGGATGACGAACGAGCGGAAGTAACTGCGCTTTTTCGCGCTCTGCGAATAGCCGCCGTATTTCATCATGACCCGGCGCTGCGCCATCATGCCGTCGAAGCCGCCCTTGTAAACGCCCATCACCGGCGGACCGACTTTTTTGAGAAGTTCGATCGATTTTTCATCCCGCGCCTTGACGGCTTCCGCCATGGCGAAATCGAAGCTGATCTCCTCGTTTTTCGCGCCGTTGACGACCTGGCCAAAGCCCACATATGCCGCGATCTTTTCCGGGTGCCGGTGGACAAGATAAGTGCCCAGCTCGCTTCCCCAGCTGCCGCCGATGATGAAGATTTTATCCTTATGGAACGTTTCGCAGAGCCAGCCAACCAGCTCGTTTGCGTCCTCCACCAGTTGGTCGACGGTCAGCGTTTCCTGTTTTGCGCCCCAGTAGGAGCCGCCGCTGCCGCGCTGATCCCAGGCGACCATGGTGAATACTTTGGCAAGGTCGGCATGGTCCTTCATAATCGTATGACGGTTGCAGACGCCGGGGCCTCCGTGCAGAAACAGCAGAACGGGGTTCTTTTCGTTCTCGCTTTTGATGTGAATCTTCTGCGGCAGCCCACCGAGTACGACCATTCGCTTTTGATCGAGCATAGATACCTCCCGTTTTTTCAGCGTTGGTTAATAAACAACTGTATATAATTTTACATTATGATATACGAATTCCTGTGCTTTTGCCAGCGATTCGGCGCATTTTCATAAAAAACATCCGCAAAACTTTCAAAAACCGTCCGCCGCGCATCAGCGGATTTCCCCGTTTGCTTTCCGCGGCCGCTTTTACCCCGAAAAGACACCAAAAAGCCCCAAATCCCTTGCGGAATCACGGTTGCATTCAATGTTTCCTTATGTTAATATCTATTGATACTGGCGTATTATGCCAATGATATGGCTCATTGTAATAGATGCCGAAAGATGGAGGAACAAATGGCAACCGTAGAGAAACTGGAAAACAACCGCGCAAAGCTGACCATACCCGTAACCCCCGAAGCGTTCGCCGCCGCAATTCAGCAAGCGTATTACAAAACCGCGAAGCGTTACAATATCCCGGGCTTCCGCAAGGGCAAAGCGCCCAAGAAGGTTATTGAGAACATGTACGGCGAAGGCGTTTTTTACGAAGACGCGTTCGAACTCGTCTGGGGCGACGCGTACGACGCGGCGCTTGCCGAACTTAACCTGACCGCTGTGGATAAACCCGCTCTTGATATCAGCTCCATCAGCCTGGCCGAGGGCATTGTCTTTACCGCCGAAGTGCAGCTAAAGCCCGAAGTCTCTCTGGGCGCGTACAAAAAGCTGGAAGTTCCCGAACCGGAGTTCAATGTGGAAGATTCCGAAGTGCTGGCCGAACTCGAAAAAGAGCGCGAAAAGAGCGCCCGCTTCATTGAAGTCGAACGTGCCATCGAAAACGGCGACCGCGTGGTGCTGGACTATTCCGGCAGCGTGGACGGCGAAAAGTTCGAAGGCGGCACCGCCGAAGACCAGCTGCTGGTCATCGGTTCCGGCACGTTTATTCCGGGCTTTGAAGAGCAGCTCATCGGCCTGAAAGCCGGCGAAGAGAAGGATATCTCCGTTCGCTTCCCGGACGAATATTCCGCGCCGCTTGCCGGCAAGGACGCCGTGTTCGCCATCAAGATCAAGGCCGTTCAGATCAAGGAACTGCCCGCTCTGGACGACGAGTTTGCCAAGGATATTTCGGACTTCGACACGCTCGAAGCGCTCAAAGCCGATAAAAAGGCCAAGATGCTCGAAAAAGCCGAAAAGAACCGCACCACCGCGATTGAAAACGTCGCTCTGAAAATCGCCAGCGACAACGCCATCGTGGAAGTTCCGGACGTCATGGTCGAACGCCAGATCAACTATATGCTGCGCGATATCTCCTATCAGCTCAGCATGAGCGGACTCTCTCTGGACGACTACTGCAAGTA
This sequence comes from Clostridiaceae bacterium, assembly GCA_039683415.1. Taxonomy (GTDB): domain Bacteria; phylum Bacillota; class Clostridia; order Christensenellales; family CAG-138; genus UBA7703. The sequence goes on along the minus strand of JBDKRL010000008.1, from coordinate 45,477 downwards.
CACCGGCACCGACATGGCCGGTTTGAAGGAAAGCTATCGCGCCGAAGCCCTTGCGCGCGTCAAGATGCAGCTTGTGGTGGAAGCCATCGGCGAAAAGGAGCACGTCGCGTGCACCGAGGAAGACAAAAAGTCCGCCATCGCCGAATACGCCGCAGGCAGCGGAAAAACACCGGAAGAGTTCGAAAAGACGCTTTCCGCGGACGATCTGGAGTACATCACCGATCACGTGATTGCGCAAAAGACCGTCAAGATCATCACCGACAGCGTGGTGCTCGTTAAAGGCGAAGCCGAAAAGAAGCCCGCCAAGAAAGCCGCCGCCAAAAAGGCGGAAGCAGGCGCGGAAGCGGAAGCCAAGCCCGCCAAGAAACCCGCGGCAAAAAAAGCCGAACCGAAGGAATAACGGCGTCATCGTTCATTCCTGCTTTTCTGCCTATGCAGAAACGCGGATGAACGGAGCCGAACCCCTATTACTCCCCGAAGGAGGGAACGAATATGAACTTAATCCCGATGGTCATCGAGCAGACCAGCCACGGCGAACGCAGTTACGATATCTACAGCCGCCTGCTCAAGGATCGCATCATCTTTATCGGCGGGCCCATCGACGACGACACGGCCAATATCGTCGTGGCCCAGATGCTCTTTTTGGAAGGCGACGACCCCGATAAGGACATCAACCTCTACATCAACTCCCCCGGCGGCTCGGTCAGCGCGGGGCTTGCCATTTACGACACGATGCAGTACATCAAATGCGAAGTTGCCACCATCTGCGTTGGCCTCGCGGCGTCCATGGGCGCGTTCCTGCTCGCAGCCGGAGCCAAGGGCAAGCGAAAAGCGCTGCCAAACGCCGAAGTCATGATCCATCAGGTCAGCGGCGGCGCGCAGGGGCAGGCGACCGATATCAACATCCAGGCCGAACAGATACTTAAAATCAAGCGCCGTCTCAACGAAATTCTCGCCGCGCGCACGGGGCAGACAATCGAGCGGGTCACGCAGGATACCGAGCGCGACAACTACATGAGCGCCGAGGAGGCGCGCGCGTACGGGCTGATCGACGAGGTCTTCCCGCCGCGCAGATAACCTAAATGAGGTATATATGACAAAAATCGAAGAACCGTCCGCCGTGCGCTGCTCGTTTTGCGGCAAAGCGCAGGAGGACGTCCACCGCATCATAGCGGGTCCCGGCGTCAACATCTGCAACGAATGCGTCGAGCTCTGCCGTGAAATCATTGAGGAGGATGCCGAGGCCGAACCCATCGACCTGAGCAACATCCCCAAACCGCAGGAAATCTTAAGCCAGCTCGACCAGTACGTCATCGGCCAGGATATGGCCAAGCGCGCGCTGGCAGTTGCGGTGTATAACCATTACAAGCGGATCAACTCGCCCATCGTCAAGGGTGACGACGTGGAGCTCCAAAAGAGCAACATCATCATGCTCGGGCCGACCGGCTGCGGTAAGACCATGCTCGCCCAGACCCTGGCGCGCATTCTCAACGTGCCGTTTGCCGTTGCGGACGCAACCAGCCTCACCGAGGCGGGGTACGTTGGCGAGGACGTGGAAAACATCCTGCTCAAGCTCATCCAGGCCGCCGATTACGACGTGGAGAAGGCCAGCAAGGGCATTATCTACATCGACGAAATCGACAAGATCGCGCGCAAGGGCGAAAACGTCTCCATCACGCGGGACGTCTCCGGCGAAGGCGTGCAGCAGGCGCTGCTGAAGATTCTGGAAGGCACGGTCGCTTCCGTTCCTCCGCAGGGCGGGCGCAAGCATCCGCATCAGGAGTTCATCCAGATCGATACAACGAACATCCTCTTCATCTGCGGCGGCGCGTTTTCGGGTGTGGACAAGATCATTGAAAAGCGCATCGGCCACAAGATCCTCGGTTTTGGCGCGGACGTGCAGAGCAATGTGGATAAGGACGTCGGCGAAGTGCTCAAGCACATCCTGCCGGAAGACCTGCTCAAGTTCGGTTTGATTCCGGAGTTTGTCGGGCGTATGCCGATTATCGTTACTCTGGAGAACCTGGACGAAGAAGCGCTGGTGCGCATCCTCACCGAACCGAAAAATGCGCTCACCCGCCAGTATCAGCGGCTCTTTGAGATGGACGGCGTCGAACTCACGTTCGACGAGGACGCCATCCGCGCCGTTGCCAAAAAGGCCATCGAGCGCAAAACCGGCGCGCGCGGCTTACGGGCGATTCTGGAGGATGTGATGCTGGATATTATGTTCGATATCCCCTCCCGCGAGGACGTTGCCACCTGCCACATCACCGCGGATGTAATCGCCAAGGTTTGCCCGCCGCTGCTGGCGGAAGGCCGCGGCGAAAAGCGGGCACTCAAAAAGCCGAAGCAATCGGCGTAACACAAGCATAACAAACGAGCGGAACCTGACGGTTCCGCTCGTTTTTGCTTTTTATCTTTTCTTGGGGCTTCGCCCCAAATACGATAATACTCGGGGCTTCGCCCCAAACCCCGACCAAAGGGATTCTCCCTTTGGAATCCCACAATATAGGGGTTCCAAGGGGCTTGCCCCTTGGCGGGAGTACGAGGGCAGAGCCCTCGGAAAAAGCCAAAAGCCCTAAAGCGTTCCCTGCACAGAAACCGTGGTGAACGTTCGGAGCGTATGCTGGAGCCTGTCGCGCTTGAGCAGCGGCATGAGGTTGCGCACGACCTGCACGCGCGTAATTCCCGTGAGTTCCAGCATCATCTCGGAAGCGTCCCGAATCGACGGGCTTTCGTCGAACTCGATCTTCAGCTTGTCCTGCGCAAACGTAAACTTCACAAGCCGCGTAAACGGCGTTTCAACAAAGTGCACCACCGCGTTTAAAACAAAATCGTCCCCGTCCAGCATCGCCGCCTGCGCCGCGGTGCGGATGGCGTAAGTATCCCCGCGCTGGCAGATGGTTCCGGCGGTATAGCCGTCTTCCGCAAGCGTAAAGCGGTGCGTTTCCGAGCCTTCGGCAAGCTCAACCAGAAGGCTTCCATCCTCCAGATAATCGAACGCCGCGCGCGTTAGACCCGTTGAAAAGTTGTTGTGCACGCTCTGTAGAATCATCGGCATGATGCCGCCGATGTTCGTTGGGAACGTATATACGCGCCCGTCCAGCCGCCGCGCGATCTCCTCCAGCGGCACGATACGAAGATTCGGGTCAAAGTACGGCTCGCGGTAACGAACTGTCAGGCTGTTGAGCGTCGTAAGCAGCGCTTCGCGCCCGGCTTCGTCCTTTGGCAGCGGCGGCAGCGGAGGATCCTGCACGGTATCCAGCGCCGCGGTCACCTGATCGAGCACGCCGCCGTTGGCAAACAAACGGCTCGTCCCGGAAAACAGCACGACCAGCGCGTTTCGATCCGGAATCGCGAGCATATACTGCCCGAACGCGCCGTTAAAGAGAAACGCCCCTTTGCGCGCGGTCATCCAGATTTGGTGGCCGTAACCATAGGTGATTTCACCCTTTGGCGTATCGATCTGCGGGCGGGTGGCTTCTTGTACCCAGCGCTCGCTGACGACCTGGCGCACACCCGTTTTTGTTTCCCAGCGACCTTTGTTCAGGTAGAGTTGGCCGATCTTTGCCGCGCTCTCCATGGTCAGCGAAAGCCCCCAGCCACCTTTTTCCGTGCCATTGGGGCAGGTTTCCCAGGGGTGTTCTTCAATGCCGAGCGGCTCATACAGGCGGGGTGTTAGGTACTCCGTGAGCGTTTGCCCCGTTTTGCGGCGGATGATGGCCGCGAGCATGTAGGTATTCATCGAGTTATAGTCAAAAGCCGTTCCCGCCGGGTATTTAACGCCCGTATGCAGAAACTCCTTGACCCAGTCAGATCCCATGGCCGAACCCGCCTCGTTGAAATACGAACCGGTGCTCATGTTTAGCAGGTGCTGCACGGTCATCTTCCACGAAGGATGGTTCTCGTTTTCCGGCGCTTTATCAAAAAAGATATCGCAGAGCTTTTCGTCCAGATTCAACCCGCCTTCGTCCACAAGCATGCCGACAGCGGTGGCGGTGATGGACTTGCTCATGGAATACAGCTGATGCGGCAGGCAGGGCTCGTAGGGCGTCCAGGCCGCTTCGGCAATGACTTTGCCGTTGCGGAGGATGATCATCTCCTGCGCGCGCGCGGCTTCGTCCGAATGGATCGAATCGAACAGCGCGTTGATTGCGCGGGAGGAAATCCCCTCCTGCTCCGGCGTGGAGCGCGGCAGAGGAAAGCGTTCCGGTTTGGCCTCCATCGGCGGCTGTTGCAGACGGTGCGGGTACACATAGAGGTGTTGGGTATCCTGCGTCAAAAACTTCCAAATCAGATCCGTCGCACGCTTTTCCAGCGAGAGATCGACCTTTTCCATCTCCTTGCGGAACACGCCGCGCTTGCGGCTGAGCTGCATGCGCTCCAGAGACGCGAGCGCTTCGTATCGTTCGACCACGCGATCCATCACCGCGCCCCAGGAAACGGACGGCAGTTCGCGCGCGTTTTTGCTGAGAAGGCGCATCCGTTCCGGCGCGCTGAGATAGCCTTCTATCGCGTCCGCCATGCTCTCCGGCGTGTCCGCACAGGTCAGCCCGTTGACGCCGTTTTCGATTAAACTGCTCGGCGCGCTGCCCGCAATGACCAGCGAAGGCGTGCCCTGCGCCGCGGCTTCCCGCACGACGAACCCCGCGCTGATCTGCTGCGCGGGAAACAGGCAGAGCGCGCTCTCGGCGTACAGCCCGCCAAGGAGCGATTCGTCCGTGATATATCCCAATAACCGCACCGTGCCGGTCAGGCTGAGCGCGCGCGCAAGCTCCCGGATATGCGCTTCGTCCGGCCCGCGCCCGGCCAGCAACAGCTGAAAGTTCACATTCCGCCGCTTTAAGATGGCCGCCGCTTCCAGCATGCGCGGCAGGTTCTTTTGCCGCTCCAGACTGCCCGCAAACAGCAGCACGGGGGAGCTGGTGAGGTGGAATTCCTTCCGCGCGCGCTGCCGCATTTCCGCGCTGACGGGTTCGAGCTCCGTGCCGTTGTCGAATACTTCGATGTTGCCCTGAAAGCCGCGCTCCAGCAGCAGCTCGCGCGCTTCTTCGTTTGCCGTCCAGATTTCGTCACAACGGCTGAAATAGTCAAACGCGAACAGCTTGGTCAAAATCGAATCCCGCTCGTCCTTATCGGCCGTCAGGTACTCGCGAATGTATTTGGGATGAAAGGTGCCGACCAGCGGCACATGCAGCCGGTCCGCAAGGCGGATTGCCTCAATCCCCGCAGAGCCAGTGCTGTGGGTATGGATTACGTCGAAGCGCATGGCGTTTGCGCGCGCGGCATAATGCAAATCCAGCGCGGCAACGCCCACTCTCCGCGCAAAACCCGGCAGTGAAAGCGCCATATAGTCCAGTATTTCAAACGTATGTCTCCCGCGAAACCCGGAATCCGTCATCGGGGTGATCACGCTGACGTCGTTTCCGCGCTGGGCAAGCGCGCGCGCGTACGCGTACGCGACGCGGCCGACGCCGTCCGAAACGGGTAGAAACGAATCCGTGCACTGCGCAATATTCAGCATAAATTTCAATAACCCTCCGCCGTCATTCTACCATACTTATGCGTTGAATCATATTCCCGATGCGCCCGATAAAACCGCGCTGCATTCTCAAAACAAAAGCGCTGACGTTCCCGTCTGCTTGAAGGATATTCCCCGCGCGCCGATACCCCGCTGGCACCGATTGCCGCAACGCAGCCGCTTCTTTCTTTGCGCGGGTTCGCGCCGTGCTGCGGCAGCACCGGAGCCACTCCGAATTTGTCTTTTTCGTGTCCCCAAGTTCACGTTGCGTTAACACCAGATTCACTTCGTTCTGTTGATTTATCATCCGGAATAGGGTATATTGAACCCAGTTGAAAGAACCTGTTCAGCCATGTTTTTGCCGCCCGGCTCGGCGGTTTATCGTTGAAAGAACCTGTTCAGCCATGTTTTTGCCGCCCGGCTCGGCGGTTTATTTCAAAATCAAACTAAATTCATAAACAGGGGGCGTTGCATTTTGGAATCGAAAAAAATGGACCGGCGCGTAAGAAAAACGCGTATGCAGCTGCGCGCGGGGTTGACCCAGTTGATGCGCCAAAAGCCGATCAAGGACATCACCGTCCGCGAGCTTGCGCAACTGGTAGACATCAACCGCTGCACGTTTTACCTGCACTACAGGGATATCTACGATATGGTCGACCAGGTGGAACAGGAAGTGTTCGCCGAGTTCGAAGCTCTGGTTTCCGCGCACCCGCCGCGTGAAATTCAGAATAAACCCCTGCCCATGCTGCTCGATCTGTACAACTTCTTTTCGGATAATGCGGATCTCTGCGCGGCCTTTTTGGGTGGAAACGGGGATATCACGTTCGTCAACAAAATTATCGGCCTGATCCGCGACCGCGTTTTAGAATACTGGCTGCAGGAGCGCAAGTTCAGTTCCGAGCAGTTCGATTATTATTTTTCGTTCATGGCGTCCGGCTGCATCGGCATCATCCGCGAGTGGTTTAAGCGCGGCATGCGCGAAACCCCTGCCGAGATGGCGGAGCTGACCGAGAAGATGATTCTGCTTGGCGCTTCCGCCGTCAACGAAGAAGCATAAGCGCTTGATCAACAAGGTTTCATTGTTTATACGCCGTTTTCAAACGCTACAAAGCGGCGCCTGCCTGAAAGGACATCGGATTTATGAAAGAACATACCCCTTCCAAACGGCCGATCATCTACTATGCCGTGATCGCCGCTATTATGCTGCTGCTGCTCAACGCGCTGGTGTTTCCCGAGCTGCTGCAGGCCGAAGTGAAGGAAGTTGGCTACAACGAATTTCTCACCATGGTGGAGAGCGGAACAATCAAAGAAGTCGCGCGGGATGAAACCGCTGGCACCATCACCTTTACCACCGAGGAAAACGGTGAAACGCAGTATTACAAAACCGGCATCTGGCCGGACGAAACGCTGGTCGACCGCCTGAGCAAAGCCGGCGTGGAATTCTCCGCCAGTATCCCGACGCAGGCTTCGCCGCTGCTCAGCTTCCTCATCAGCTGGGTGCTGCCGATCCTGCTATTCGTGTGGGTCGGGCGCTTTATGATGAAGCGCATGCAAAACGGCATGCCCGGCGGCATTGGCAACGCGCTTTCCTTTGGCAAAGCCAACGCCAAGATCTATGTGGAGGCACAGACCGGCAAAACATTTGAGGACGTGGCGGGTCAGGACGAAGCCAAGGAAGCCCTGCTCGAAATCGTGGACTTTTTACACAACCCCACGCGCTATGCCGATATCGGCGCAAAGCTCCCCAAAGGCGCTCTGCTGGTAGGCCCTCCTGGTACGGGCAAAACGCTCTTGGCAAAAGCCGTTGCAGGCGAAGCAAACGTGCCGTTTTTCAGCATCTCCGGTTCGGAGTTTGTGGAGATGTTCGTCGGCATGGGCGCGGCCAAGGTACGCGACCTCTTTTCGCAGGCCGAGCAGAAAGCGCCGTGCATCGTGTTTATCGACGAAATCGACACCATCGGCAAGCGCCGCGACAACGGGCTTGGCAGCAACGACGAGCGCGAGCAAACCCTCAACCAGCTCCTCACCGAGATGGACGGTTTTGACGCGCGCAAAGGCGTCGTGATCCTCGCCGCCACCAACCGACCGGACTCGCTCGATCCCGCGCTGCTGCGCCCCGGCCGTTTCGACCGCCGCATCCACGTGGAGCTGCCCGACCTCAAAGGCCGGACGGAAATCCTCCGCGTCCACGCGCGCGGCGTCAAGATCGACCCCAACGTGGACTTTGAAGCCATCGCCCGCGCAACCAGCGGCGCTTCCGGCGCCGACCTTGCCAACATCATCAACGAAGCCGCGCTCCGCGCCGTCCGCTTAAAACGGGAAATCGTCGAGCAAAGCGATTTGGAAGAGAGCGTCGAGATCGTCATTGCAGGCTATGCGCGCAAAAACGCGGTCATCTCCCCCAAGGAGAAGCGCATTGTGGCTTACCACGAAATCGGCCACGCGCTGGTTGCCGCCAAGCAGACGGAGTCCGCGCCGGTACATAAAATTACCATCATCCCACGCACCTCCGGCGCTTTGGGCTACACGATGCAGGTGGACGAGTCCGAACACTATCTGATGACCAAGGAGGAAGCCGAAAACAAGATCGCCACCCTTACCGGCGGACGCGCCGCGGAGGAGATCGTGTTCGGCACCATCACCACCGGAGCAAGCAACGATATCGAGCAGGCAACGCGCATTGCCCGCGCCATGGTCGTGCGTTACGGCATGAGCGGCACATTCGGAATGGTCGCCCTCGAATGCCAGTCGTCCAACCCCTATCTCGGCGGAGAAAATTCGCTGACCTGTTCTTCCGACACCGCCGCCAAGGTGGATGCGGAAATCGTCTCCATCGTGGAAGCCGCGCATCAGCGGGCGCTGAAAATTCTGCGGGACAACGAAGGCGCGCTGCATAAGCTCGCGGCGTATCTGCTGGAGCGCGAAACCATTACCGGCGAGGAGTTCCTTTCGCTTCTGCGCGGCCTGCCGGAACCCAAGGCGCCGCTGCTGAATGCATAGGTTTGGGGAAACGTCCTCCGGAGGCCAAAGGGGCGTACGCCCCTTTGGAAACCCCACACTTTTTAAAATAAAGCATAACAACGTGCGAGGACAAAGCGCCCCGCACGTTTTTCTTTGGAAAAAATCAGAAGATTGTGAAAAGTTTGTGGAAGCGCGCCAATCCGCTTGAAAACAGCGTATCAATGTACTATGCTGTATTAGCACTCTTTCATTTAGAGTGCTAATATTGATCAATATCGAACCGGAGGCGCACTTCCATGGCGAAAAAACAATTCAAGGCGGAATCGCGGCGGATTCTCGATTTGATGATCGACTCCATCTACACCCACAAGGAAATTTTTTTGCGGGAGTTGATCAGCAACGCGAGCGACGCCATCGATAAGCTCTACTTTCTCTCGCTGACCGACGACAAAGTCGGCAAAGCCCGCGCGGACTTCGAAATCCGTCTGGCGCTCGACGCCAAGGCGCGAACGATTTCCATTACCGACAACGGCATCGGCATGACCAAAACGGAACTGGACGAAAACCTCGGCACCATTGCCAAAAGCGGCACGCTCGCCTTTAAAAAGGAACATGATACCGGCGACGCGGTGGATATCATCGGTCAGTTCGGCGTCGGGTTCTATTCCTCGTTTATGGTCGCGGATCACGTCACCGTGCTTTCCCGCGCCTACGGCAGCGAGGAAGCCTGGCTCTGGGAATCAGACGGACGCGAAGGCTACACCCTCTCCCCCGCGGAAAAAGCGGAGTGCGGAACAGTAGTCACCCTCGCCATCAAGCCGAAGACGGACGACGAAAACTTCGACCGTTTCCTTTCGCAGCACACGATTGCCTCGCTGGTCAAACAGTATTCAGACTATATCCGCTACCCCATCCGCATGCAGATGGAGCACACCCACGCAAAGGACGGCAAGGAAGGCGAATACGAAACCGTCATCGAGGACGAAACGCTCAATAGTTTGATCCCGCTTTGGAAGAAGTCCAAGGCCGAAATCAAGCCCGAAGAATACAGCGCTTTCTATAAAGATAAGTTCCGCGACTACGAAGACCCGCTTTTGACCATCCACTTCAGCGGAGAAGGCGTGGTCAGCTACGACGCGCTGCTCTATATCCCGAAAAACGCGCCGTTCGACTTTTACGCAAAAGAATATCAGCGCGGCTTGCAGCTCTATTCCAGCGGCGTGCTCATTATGGAAAAATGCGCCGACCTCCTGCCGGACTATTTCGGGTTCGTGGCCGGGCTGGTGGATTCCAGCGATCTGTCGCTCAACATCTCCCGCGAACTACTGCAACACGACCGCCAGCTCAAGACCATCGCCCTGACGCTCAAAAAGCGCATCAAGAGCGAGCTTCTGAAACTGCTCGAAAGCGACCGCGAAAAGTACGAAACGTTCTACAAGAGCTTCCGGCTGCCGATTAAATACGGCCTGTACGCTGACTACGGCGCGAATAAGGAATTTCTCTCCGACCTGATCCTCTTCCACTCCGCCGCCGAGGATAAGCTCGTTACCCTCAAAGAGTATGTCGAGCACATGACTGAGGGGCAAAAGAACATCTATTACGTGTCCGCAGAAAGCGTGCAGCGCGCCATGAAGCTGCCGCAGACCGAGCGCGTCCGCGAGCAGGGATACGACATCCTCTGCATGACGGACGACGTGGACGAGTTTGCCGTCCGTATGCTCGGCATGTTTATGGAAAAGCCGTTCCAGTCGGTTTCGGACGCGGGGCTCGACCTCGTTTCCGAAGAGGAAAAGAAGGCCGCCGAGGAAGCGCAGAAGACGCACCAGGATCTGCTCTCCGCGCTCAAAGCAGCTCTTGGCGACAAGGTCAAGGACGTGCGCCTGAGCGATAAGCTCAAGAGTTCGCCCGTCTGCCTCACCAGTGACGGCCCGCTCTCCATCGAGATGGAGAAGGTGCTTGCCGCCATGCCGGTTTCGGACGGTTCGATCAAGGCCGAACGCGTGCTGGAGATCAATCCTTCCCATCCTGTGTTTGGCGCGCTCTCCGGGCTCGGCGCGGACGACCCGCGCGTGGGTAAGTACGCAAACCTGCTCTACGATCAGGCGCTGCTCATCGAAGGCCTGCCCATAGAGGATCCGGTGGCGTTTTCCAACAGCATCTGCGAACTGATGGTGTAAAGGGGCTTCGAGGGCTCTGCCCTCGAGCTCCCGCCAAAGGGCACGCCCTTTGGAAACCCACTTTGGCGAACAAACAGCGCGCCGGAATAGTTCCGGCGCGCTGTTTTTGCCCGTTTTACGCGACAAATGAGGATTCGTTTGCTTTGTTTCCGGTGAACAGATATAATTACTTTGTATGACCATGATCGAAGAAATCCGAACCGCGTCCGCCTTTACGCGCACGTCGGACGCAAAGCAGCTTTCACCGCTGACGCTCGCGCTGATCGGGGACACTGTTTGCGATCTTTACGCGCGCATTTGCCTGACGGACGAATTCGCGCGCTCGCCAAGGGAGCTGCACTTCGCCGCGTCGCGCATGGTTTGCGCGGCAGGACAGGCGGCGGCTTACCGGCGGATGGAGCAGGCGCTGACCCCCGAAGAAACAGCGATTTTCAAGCGCGGGCGCAATGCCCACAGTGGCACCATGCCCAAAAATGCCTCAGCGGCGGACTACCACACCGCAACGGGCTTGGAAGCGCTGATCGGCTGGCTGTTTCTCACGGGTTCGGACACGCGGCTCAGCGAGCTCATGCAGTACTTCTTAAAGACGGACGCCAAATAAGCGGTTCGTCCGGTTTTCCGCATGAGCGAAATGCGGCAGGATTCCCAATTTTGATTTGAAACGAGGAAATGACCCCCATGACACAACAACAATACAGCCCCGACCGCGGCGGAAGTTCCACCGGCGGGCAATACCGGGGTGGGAATAGCTCTTCCGGCGAGCGGAAGGGCGGCTACCAAGGTAAAAAGACCTATGGTGACAAACCCGCGGGCGGTTATCAGGGCAAGAAGACCTACGGCGACAAACCCGCAGGCGGTTATCAGGGCAAGAAGACCTACGGCGATAAGCCGGCAGGCAGTGGCTATCAGGGCAGCAAACCTTACGGCGACAGACCGCAGGGCAGCGGCTATCAGGGCAGCAAGCCTTACGGCGACAGACCGCAGGGCAGCGGCTATCAGGGCAGCAAGCCTTACGGCGACAGACCGCAGGGCGAACGCACCTATGGCGACAAGCCCGCTGGCAGCGGCTATCAGGGCAGCAAGCCTTATGGCGACAGGCCGCAGGGCAGCGGCTATCAGGGAAGAAAGCCTTACGGCGACAGGCCGCAGGGCAGCGGTTATCAGGGCAACAAACCTTACGGCGATAAGCCGCAGGGTGAACGCACCTATGGCGATAAGCCCGCTGGCGGCGGTTATCAGGGCAGCAAACCTTACGGCGACAGACCGCAAGGCAGCGGCTATCAGGGAAGAAAGCCTTACGGCGACAGGCCGCAGGGCAGTGGCTATCAGGGCAACAAACCTTACGGCGACAAGCCGCAGGGTGAACGCACCTATGGTGATAAGCCCGCTGGCGGTGGCTATCAAGGCAGCAAGCCTTACGGCGACAGACCGCAGGGCAGCGGCTATCAGGGAAGAAAGCCTTACGGCGACAGGCCGCAGGGAAGCGGCTATCAGGGAAGAAAGCCTTACGGCGACAGGCCGCAGGGAAGCGGCTATCAGGGTAACAAGCCTTACGGCGACAAGCCGCAGGGTGAGCGCACTTACGGCGACAAGCCGCAGGGCGAACGCACCTATGCCGATAAGCCCAGGGGCGTTTTCCGCAAAGCTTACGACAGCCGTCCCGAAGACGTTCGCGCCAACGACCAGAACGATACCTTCCCGGACGACGCACGCGAGCAGGACGAACTGCCATTCTTGATCCTTGGTCGCAACGCTGTCAAGGAAGCGATCAAGAGCGGGCGCAGCATCGACCGTATCGAAGTATTGAGCGATCCGGACGGTTCCCTGCGTGAAATCATCGCGCTGGCCAAAGAACGCGCGCTGGTGATTCGCGATACGGACAAACATCATCTCGACGAAATCTGCATGCCGTTTGGCCATGGCGATAAGCCCGGCAACCATCAGGGCATCGTTGCCTATGCCGCGGGCGTGGAGTACTGCACCGTTGCGGATATCCTTGCCGTTGCCAGAGAGCGCGGCGAAGAACCGTTTGTGATCGTACTCGACGGCATCCTCGACCCGCACAACATGGGTTCCATCATCCGCAGTGCGGAGTGCGTCGGCGCGCACGGCGTGATCATCGGCAAGCGCAGAAGCGCTTCCATCACCTCCGCAACCGTCAAGGCGAGCGCTGGCGCAACGGAGCACATCAAAATTGCGCGCGTGGTTAACATCGGCTCCGCCATCGACGAACTCAAACGCGCCAAACTCTGGGTTGCGGGCGCGGACATGAAGGGCAACCCCATGGAAAAGCAGGGTCTCAACGGCCCGCTCGCGCTGGTCATCGGCGGCGAAGGCGAAGGCATTGGCAAGCTCGTGACGGAGAAATGCGATTTCCTCGTTGCCATCCCGCAGTACGGCAAAATCGGCTCGCTCAACGCGGGTGTGGCCGCAGCCGTGCTCATGTTTGAAAAGAAACGTCAGGACGCACAGGGGCAGGAATGAACCATTACGATTTGCTGACAGACGAACAGCTTTTAACGCTGCATCGGGGCGGCGACGCGCTCGCGGAGGAAATGCTCTACGCGCGTTATAAGCAGGTAGTCCGCAGCAAAGCGAGAACGTATTTTTTGATCGGCGCGGATCGCGAGGATATCATTCAGGAAGGCATGATCGGGCTGTACAAAGCGGTTTGCGATTATCAGTTCGATAAACAGGCGTCCTTTCGGGCGTTTGCCGAGCTCTGCATCACCCGCCAAATCATCACCGCCATCAAGAGCGCAACGCGTAAAAAACACATTCCGCTCAACACCTATATCTCCCTCAACCGCTCCGTGTACGAAGGCGATACCGAGCGCCCGCTGATCGACGTGCTCTCCAGCACGCAGATCAGCGACCCGGAGGAGGTGCTCATCGGCCGCGAGAGCTACGAAGCCGTTGCCGACAGCATTGAGCATTCGCTGAGCAAGCTTGAACGCGGCGCGCTGGATTTATACCTGCTGGGGTATTCGTATCAGCAGATTGCCGACGCGCTGCAAAAGTCCACCAAGTGCGTGGACAACGCCATACAACGGGTGAAAAAGAAGCTGGAAGAGTACTTGAAAAACGCGGGATAACCCCAAAACACAAACGGCGGCTCACACAAGCCGCTGTTTTTTATGCTCTTATTCGGGGGGTTCCACCCCCGTTTCTCATTCTATATCGGGGGCTTCGCCCCCATTTCTCATTTTATTTCAGGGGCTCTGCCCCCGAACCCCCGCCCAAAGGGCACGCCCTTTGGAAACCCATCTTTACAAAATTCTAACTGATATAGTACAGCGGGTTATATGGGATTCCGTCGATGATCAGTTCATAGTGGAACACCGGCTTGCCGCCGTCCTCGTCCTCCGCCAGAGAACCGATCAAATCCCCCGTGAATACGCGCTGGTTCATTTCGACCTGCACGTTGGTTAAGTGCGTCAACCGCGACACAAACCCGTTGCCATGGTCGATATCGACCACAAACCCGTAGGCTCCGCGCTCGCCGCAGTACACGACCAATCCTTCACCCGGCGCGGTGATATCCGTTCCGGCCTTGTTGGTGATGTCGAGGCCGTTGTTCATCTCTCCGTTGGTATAACCGAAATATTTGACGACCTGCCCGCGCATCGGGTAGGCAAGCTTGAGATCCCCTGCGCTCTTGCCCTCCGGGCCTTCCAGCCGCTGGGCGGTGCCGGAGATGTCTTTTTTCGTGTACGTGCCGGTGCGCAGGATGCTGGCGCGCGCTTCCTGCAGCGTTACCGTCAGCGGCGTGCCGAGCTGGGCTGCCTCGCCCGCGCGGTAGGTCGCCTCGGTTACGGTCTGCGTCACCGCGCCCGCGCCAAGCTGGGTTACGATCCGGCTGCCCTTGGGAAGCGCGCCTTCCGTAGATTCCTGCACTACCGGACTCGATTCGCTGTATTCGATGCGCTGCGTCACCACTTCGATCGGCACGATGGCCGGGTTGCTCTGGAGCATGGACAGCGCCTGAAAAGCCTCCAGCGGTTTAGTGTAGGCGTCGCCCTGAGTCAAAATCAGTTCGCAGTCGAACCTGGCGGAAACGAACCGCTCCCCCTCCGGCGCAGCGGCCGAAACGGAGAGGTATTCCCAGAGCATCTTTTTGGCCTCCAGTTCGGAAGCCAGCGTCATCACCGGGACGCGATCCACCAGAAGCGTCACCGTGCCTTCATAGGAAACCGGTTCCGGCGAGGGCGAAGGCGCTACCTCCGCAGGCTCAATAGCAATTACCTCGGCTTCCGGCTGGGTAAAGATGACAAGCTCGCTTGCCTGCGTTTCCGGCTGCAGCGCGCGCACCGTACCAATGACCCCGAGCAGGAGAAAAACGCCCGCGGCCGAGAGGAGAAAGATGCGGTTGAGCTTCTTTTTATCCATGGTTAACTATTGCCGTTCCTATTATCGGTATTCCGTTTGCCGCTCTTCAAACGACCAATAACGACGCTACCCGATCTTGACGCAGGAGGCGACGCAGTAGCCCAGCGTTCCGTTGTAGCTGACATAGCACCAGCCGTTCGTGGTCGAATAGACGGTCACGGTCGAACCTTTGTCCATCGTGAGCAGCACTTTCGAACCCGAACTGGTCGAAGGCTGCGCGCGGAGGTTCAATCGCGAGGTGATCACACCGGTCTGCGTGGAGGCCTTGGTCGTACTGGTTAACGTAACGTATTTTGCCAGCACGTAGCCCGTGATATCCGCGGACGGAATCTCAACCTGATACCAGCTGCCGGACGATGCAATCACCTTTACGCTTGTGTTGCGCGCGAATTTGCCAAGGCTGTTATAGCGCGTGCTCGCCCCTGTGCGGACATACACGCCGGAAGCGTTGATGTATCCCGCGCTCGAGCTTGTGGAGCTGCTTGTGCTGGACGCGGTTTGCGTGATGGTGATGTACTTTGCGTAAATATATCCCTCCAGCCCGGTGGAGAGGATGCGGACACGGTACCAGGAGCCTTTCTTTTCATAGAGGCCGACGGCGGTGTTTTTCATCAGTTTTCCGTAGCTCTTGGTGGAGGTGCTCGCCCCCGCGCGGATGTTCACGCCCGCCGCGTTGAGCACGCCCGCGGCGGCAAATTCCGGTGCGAGCGTCGTGCTCGGCGTTGCCGTTGGCGTGGGCGTCGGGGTTGCCGCGCCGATGACCACGGGGGTAGGCGTTGCGCCCACAACGGTCGGGGTCGGAGCGGACGTTGGCGTTGCGGTCGCGGCGCCGGTCGGCGTCGGAGTCGCCGCCGTCTGATTTTCGGCAGTCTCCGCCGTAATGGTGACATAGCTCTTGCTCACGAACCCGTCCGTGCCGGTGGTCATGGCTTTGACCTTGTACCAGCCGTCCACCATGCCGTAGATGCCGAGCTGGGTATCCAGCGAAAGCTGGCCGATGGTTGAATAGCTCGTGCCGGGGCCGGTGCGGTAGTTCACCGCGCTTCCGCTGACCACGCCGCGCGCAATCATGCTGCTGCCGGTCAAAAGAACATAGTCGTAGCGGATATATCCGGTGTTGCCGCTCGGCGCGGAAACATAGTACCATTCGCCCGTCATGCCGAGCAGCGTCAGCGGGGTGTCGGCCGCGAGCGCTTCTACCACGCTTGCGCTGGTGGAAGCTTTGGCGCGGAGGTTGACCGTCCCGCCCTTGACCTTACCGGCGGAAGCGCTGGTTGCCGCGGTCTGCGGCTGCGTGCTGCCGACCGCTTCGGGGAAGGTGTAGCTCATGGTGCCCATTGTCGCGCCGGGATAATAGAAGCCAAGGATTTCGCGATAGGTCTTGCCAAGGCTGGCCATATACTGCGCGCCGCGCTGGCTCATACCAACGCCGTGGCCGTACCGCGCGTGCAGCAGCCGCCAGCCGCCCTGGGTCTGGATGGCGTAATAGATCTTGAGATTCGTATTGGTAAAGAGTCCCGCCGCGGCCAGTTCCGCAAACGTAAAGCTGACGGAAACCTGGCTCGTGCGCACCGTTTCGATGGCAGGCGTGGGCGAAGGCGTGGGCGCGAACGTCGGCGTTGCCGATGGCGTCGGCGCAAACGTCGGCGTAGGGGACGGCGTCGCCGTCGGTGTTGGCGAAGGCGTATAACCGCTGGGCGTCGGCGTCGGCGTTTCGCTTTCCGGCGTTGCGCTCGGCGTTGCGGTCGGTTCAAACGTCGGGGTTGGCGAAGGCGTCGGCTCGAATGTCGGCGTGGGCGACGGCGTCGGCGCAAACGTCGGGGTCGGCGAGGGAATCAGCGATTCGGTGAGGTTGGCGCGCACCGTCGCCGTGACCGTCACTGTCGTGTGGTTGAGGTCGTCGGCGTAACCCCCTATGCCGGAGGAAACGACGCTGTCCACGGACTGCACGCCGCCGAAATAGAAGTTCTTGGGAATCGCCCCGCGCGCCGCGACCGCCGCCATGAGCCGCGCGTCGAGGAAGGCAAACGCGGAAGTCCCCATCTCCTTTTCGCTGTAGCTTGCCGGAACGAAGATGCTTTCCACCGGTGTGGACGGATTGGCAAGGTCGTAGGGATCGGTTCCATAGTTATACGCGCCGTCATACAGCGTGGAAGTCCAGCGGTCCGAAGGCAGAATCATCCAGCCGCCGTTGCTTGCCGCATAATAGCAGTAGAGCGGCATGTTGTTATAGTACAATACGTCGCCCATGGTCGCGTCCACGGCGGCGATAACATTTTGATAGGATGCGTCGTAACCTTTATACACCTGGTCGGAGGAAGTGTCTCCGATATCGTAGCTGCCGGATGTCTTGATCTTGAGCAGCACATACCCTTTTGCGGCCAGCGCCTGCGCTTTGAGCGCTTCGAGCGGGAAGGTATTGCTCATTTCGTAGCCGACCACGCCGTAGAGGTAATGCGAAAGCGGAACGTTGTTGACCACGGTGAGAACGCCACCGCTGGCGGTAAACGTAAAGTTGCCGAGATAATTGCGCGTGCCGGACGCCGTCCGCATGGTCAGGTATCCCGCGTCCCGTGCGAGGACGGTGCGTTCAATCGTAGCCGTGCTCCCGGAATACAGCAGGCCTTCCGTCGAGTGCGTCACCGTGACCGTGCTGCCGGAAGCGGAAACAGTCAGCGTGCCGTTTTGAAACGACCGCTGCGCCTGCGCGAGCGAATACGCGCCCTTGACCGTGATATTCATACTCGAGGCAGACTCCGTTGAGAGCAGCACGCGCACGAACTGCACGCCCGTATCCGCGGGCGCGGAAGTTGTCGGAATGACCAGCGCCAAGAACATCAGCGCAAGAAGGAGTGCTGTTCCTTTTCGGAAGCGGGTGAAACGCATGATCAGTAGTCCCCCCGAACTTGATTTGCAAAAAAACGGGTATGTAACAAACTACAGAACCCCGTGCTGTGATTGTATCGAATTTTACAGGGCTTGGCACTGGATTTTTGGAATATTCGCGGATTGTTCACAGCGCCGCCCCGCTGGGTCTTTACTTTATTCTCTTCTCTTTTACAAAAAGAGAAGCAGAAAACAGTTTTTATGTCTCTTTTTAAAAGAGAGACAAAGTTCACCCGATACTCTCGCAGACGCGGGAAAAAGCAAAATGTTCCACCTTTGGCAGAGCGGTTTCGGCCAGTTCGCGTGTTTCAAACAGCCCGAACACCGCGCTTCCGCTGCCCGTCATGCAGGCGGCAAGCGCGCCCGCTTCCAGCAGCGCCGTTTTGACCGCGCCGATCTCCGGCACGAGCTCAATGGCCGGCTCTTCCAGCGCGTTATAGAGAAGCGGCGCAAGCGCGCCTAGATCGCCCACGGCGAGCGCCTTGATGCAGGCGGTGGTCTCCGGCATGATCCTCGGCAATTTGAGCATTGAAAACAGCTTTTTAGTAGAAACGCCCTCTTTGGGTTTTACGACGAGGAAAAACAGCTTCATTCCCCTGAGCGGGGTGAGCACTTCGCCGATTCCCTCCGCGCGCTGAACGCCGCCGCGCATGCAGAACGGCACGTCCGCCCCGACGGAAGCGCCGAGCTCGAACAGCGTTTTTTCGTCCGCTTCTCCGTAGATTTTCTGCAGTCCCAGCAGTGTTGCCGCGGCGTCCGCGCTGCCGCCGCCCATACCCGCCTCCGCGGGGATACGCTTCGTCACGCGGATATGCGCGCCGCGCCCCGTCAGCGCGCGGTATTGCTCCGCCGCGCGGCGCACGGTGTTGTCGTACGGCAGCAGCATACCCGTGCTGGTGACGACAATATCGCTCGCGCGCTCGATCGACACCGTGTCGCAAAGGTCGATGCTCTGCATGATCGAGTCGAGCGCGTGGTAGCCGTCGCTGCGCTTATACAGCACGCCGAGAGTCAAATTCAGTTTCGCGTAGGCGCGTTCGCTTGTTCTGTCCATGCAACACAGTATAGCAGGTTTTTGGCCTCTTCGCACCCCGCCGGCTCCGTCCGGAACAGAGGGTTACGACTCTGTTACTGTCGTGTTGATCCGGCTTGTGCTATCTGAGAATTATCTTGCCTTGCCACACACAACCCCTGTTTCTCCATACGTTACTGTCCGTTCGTTCAGGCTTGTGTTATACTGTTTATCGTTAAAGCAAAGGAGCATCTTTTTTATGATGTTTTCTCCGTTGTGCAGCGGTTCCTCCGGCAACGCGTCCTTTCTGGAGGCGGGCGGCGTGCGCCTGCTCGTGGACGCGGGGCTGCCCGGCAAGCGAATGGAACAGCTGCTCGACATGATCGACGTTTCCGCGCGCACGCTCGACGCGATCCTGGTAACCCATGAGCACAGCGACCATGTTGCGGGCGTCGGCGTTTTGTCACGCAAGTACGATATTCCCGTTTACGCCGCCGAAGCCTGCTGGCGGAGCCTGCCCGCTTCGCTTGGCGCTTTCGCGCCTAAGAATGTGCGCGTGTTCGAGCCGGATCATGATTTTTATTTAAAGCAGCTCTGCGTGCACCCCTTTACGATTCCGCACGACAGCGCCCACCCCGTCGGCTACACCTTTGTGCACGACGGCCGAAAGCTCGCCATCATGACCGATATCGGGCACGTTTCCAACACGATGCTGGACGCCGTCGCCGGGGCGGATTTGATCCTTTTGGAAGCCAACCACGACGTGGACATGCTCAAAGCGGGCAGCTACCCTTACCCGCTCAAGATGCGGATTCTCTCCTCCCGCGGGCATCTCTGCAACGAAGACGCGGGGCTTGTGCTGCAAAAGCTCTATGCGCGTGGCGTGCGAAACGCCATCCTCGGCCACCTCTCGCAGGAGAACAACACGCCGGAGCTTGCGCTCGTGACCGTGCAGTCAGTGCTGGAAAGCGCGGGTTTGCTGGAGAGCGTGTTCGTCACCGTTGCCGACCGCTACCAACCCTGCGGGATGTTCGAGATATAGGGGGTTCTTCTTCTTTCTTAAAAGAAAGAAACAAAGAATACAAAAAACGCTTTTCTTTCTTTTGAAAAAGAAAGAAACAAAGAAAACTTCAGAGTGAACATATGAAGATTAAAATTGCCTGCGTGGGAAAATTGAAGGACAGCTTTTATCGCGAGGCCGTGGCGGAGTACGCCAAGCGCCTTTCACGCTTCTGCACGCTGGAAGTTGCGGAAGTTGCGGACGAAAAAGCGCCGGAAACGCTCTCCCCCGCCGAAGAACGCCAGGTGATGGAGCGGGAAGGTGATCGCCTGCTTTCAAAAGTCAATCCCGGTGAGTTCGCCGTCGCCCTCTGCGTCGAAGGAAAACGTATGGACTCCCCCGCGTTTGCGGCTTTTCTGCAGGACGCGTTCGTGAATCATTCGCCGACGGTGACGTTCCTTATCGGCGGGTCGCTGGGACTTTCCCCCGCCGTGCTCGCGCGCGCGGACGCGAAGGTTTCGCTCTCCGACATGACGCTGCCGCACGGGCTCTGCCGCGTCTTTTTAGCCGAGCAGATTTACCGCGCGTTCAAAATCAACGCGCACGAACCGTATCATAAGTGAATGAAAAATAAAGAATTCTTTGCTTCTTTCTTTTAAGAAAGAAGAGAAAGAGATTCTCATTTGACAAAATCCGCCCGTTTCGCTATACTATAAGTTACTTTCGGGAAGACCCGGGAAGCAGTACCGTCACCCAAGCGTTCCCCCTCAGAGAGCCGCGCATTTTGCTGCAAGCGCGGCGGCGAACGACGACGCGAAGACCGCCCGGCAACCGAATCAGCGGGAATCCGCCCGATACAGCGGTAAAAAGCGCGCGCAGGACAAATTTAACTTGCGCGAACGCGGGTGGAACCACGGTAGCAAGAAACTATCGTCCCGAGGCAGAACAATCTGCTTCGGGGCGTTTTGTTTTATCCGGCAAAACGCCGGGCAAGTATATAAACCAAATGAGGAGGAGAACAATATATGTTTATCACATTCCCGGACGGCAATAAACGCGAGTTTCAAGACGGCATGACCGGCATTGAAATCGCGGCGGAGATCAGCCCGCGGCTTGCCAAGGCCACGCTGAGCTGCGACCTCGACGGCGCGCATTCCGACGCGTTCCGCCCGGTTACGGGCGACCATGCGATTAAATTCTACACCTTTGCGGACGAAAACGGCCGCTGGGCTTATCGCCATACCGCGTCCCACGTGCTGGCGCAGGCGGTCAAGCGGCTGTACCCGGAGGTCAAGCTCGCCATCGGCCCCGCGATTGAAAACGGGTTCTATTACGACTTTGACGCGCCGAGCGCGTTCACGCCGGAAGACCTCGCCAAAATCGAGGCGGAAATCGCGCGCATTGAAAAGGAAGACCTCAAGGTCGAGCGCTTTGAACTGCCACGCGCGGACGCGATGAAATTCATGGAAGAAAAGGGCGAACCGTACAAGGTCGAGCTCATCCGCGACCTGCCGGAGAGCGCCGTGATCAGCTTCTACCGCCAGGGCGACTTCGTAGACCTCTGCGCGGGGCCTCACGTGCCTTCCACGGGCATCGTCAAGAACATCAAGCTCCTCAACGTGGCGGGCGCATACTGGCGCGGCAGCGAAAAGAACAAGATGCTCCAGCGCATCTACGGCACGGCATTTGAAAAGAAAGCCGATCTGGACGCGTACGTCACCGCGCTCGAAGAGGCGAAGAAGCGCGACCACAACAAGCTCGGCCGCGAGCTGGAGCTGTTCACGACCGTGGACATCATCGGTCAGGGCCTGCCCATCCTGCTGCCCAAGGGCGCGCGGGTCATCCAGTTGCTGCAGCGGTTTGTTGAGGACGAAGAACAGAAGCGCGGCTATCTGCTCACCAAGACGCCGTTTATGGCCAAGCGCGAGCTGTATAAAATCTCCGGTCACTGGGATCACTACCGCGACGGCATGTTCATCATGAGCGACACGCCGGACGTCGAGGACGAAAACGCGGAAGTCTTCGCGCTGCGCCCGATGACCTGCCCGTTCCAGTTCATGGCGTACCTGAACCGCGCGCGCTCCTACCGCGATTTGCCGCTTCGCTACAACGAAACGAGCACGCTGTTTCGGAACGAAAGCTCCGGCGAAATGCACGGCCTAATCCGCCTCAGGCAGTTCACCATTTCGGAAGGGCATCTTGCGTGCCGTCCGGATCAGGTGGAAGACGAGTTCAAGGGCTGCCTTGATCTTGCCAAGTTCATGATCGACACGCTCGGTTTTACGGACGACGTGAGCTACCGCTTCAGCAAGTGGGACGAGAACGACACCGCCAAGTACATTGGCGACAAGGCGAGCTGGGAAAGCACGCAGGACATGATGCGCACCATCCTCAACGACCTCGGCGTGCAGTTTACGGAGGCGGACGGCGAAGCGGCCTTCTACGGGCCGAAGCTGGATATCCAGATCCGCAACGTCTACGGCAAGGAAGATACGCTCATCACCATCCAGATCGACTTCCAGCTTGCAGAGCGCTTCGGCATGGTGTATACGGATACGGACGGGCAGAAGAAGTTCCCCTACGTCATCCACCGCACGTCCATCGGCTGCTATGAGCGCACGCTGGCGCTGTTGATCGAGAAATACGCCGGCGCGCTGCCGACCTGGATTGCGCCCGTGCAGGTGAAGGTTCTGCCTATCACCGACCGCGCGGCGGACGCTTCCGTCGAGATTCAGAAGTCGCTGGAGCAGTACGGCATCCGCGTGGAAAGCGACCTCCGCAACGAGAAAATCGGCTTTAAAATCCGCGAGGCGCAGATGCAGAAAGTGCCGTACATGCTCGTGATGGGCGACAAGGAAATGGAGCAGGGGCTCGTAGCCGTGCGTTCCCGCAAGGACGGCGACCTCGGCACCATGACGCTGGAAGCCTTCCGCGCCAAACTGCTCGAAGAAGTCGCAACGAGAGCGAAGTCGTAACCAAAACAACGCAAGTGCAAAAAAGAGGGCGCGAAAGCGCCCTCTTTGTCTTTCTTCTGAAAGTGTGCAGAAAGCACACCTTTTCGCTTGTTCACTGCGGTATCGTTAGCTTACAGGAAGATACGGCGCGCACACAGCTGGTGTTTCGGCGCTGGAAAGACAGGATAGAATGAAACGCATCGATTATGATGATTATTTTGGCGAGGCAGTCGAAACGTTAATCTTCAGTGCCTTTGGTATCCCATTTGCGTTCTTTGTTGGATGGTTTATCTACGGCATTACATGGCGAATCCTGCGCGCCTTTGAAAAGCCATATCCTGACCATCTCTTTTGGTGGATCATGCTGGGACTTGGCGCTTTGCTCGTCGGTTTCCTTTTCGTTCGCTTCTTGTGGTGTTCTTTCAACCTCATCAAAGAACTCTTCCGGCGCGCTCACATTCGCCGCCAATGCAAATCAAAGGGACACGACTGGGATGACCTGCTGCACTGCCGCCGCTGCGAAGAAGTAAAACCACATGCGCATGAATGGGACGGCTGCCGCTGCATGCTCTGCGGCGTAGTTCGGAACGAAGCGCACGAATGGAGCGGCTGCAAATGCGTACGCTGCGGAACAACACGCGACGAAGAACACAATTGGAAAATCGAGGCTTGTCCGAACTGTGGCGGTTCAGGGTACGTGACGCGCTCCGTTTCCTCGGCGGTTGCATATCAAGAGTATTCGTGGGGTGACTACGAAGAACGCTGCGGCTGCGAACATCCCCTCGAACGGGTTTGCACAATCTGCGGAAAGCACGAAGATGTTTCCGAACAGAAATAGCTGAAAAACGGCCGAAAAGGAGCGCAGTATGAAAGACGTCTTTATTTGGTTTTTCAAAGGGATCGGCTATTTTGTGCTGGCGGTCATCGGACTTTTTTTGCCACTCTTACTCGTTGCATTTTTATTTTACGGCCTCGGCGGCGCAATTCTGGATAAGCGGCTCTACTTCTCCACGCATCACATACTATGGTGGATCCTGCTTGGCCTCTACGCGCTCGTATTTGCCGTGGCGCTCGTCTTTGCTGCGGTAAAGGGCATTGAGGCGCTTTCCGAAGAGATTCGAACTCTGCGCAATCGCTATCTCTGCAAAAAACGCGGCCACGACTGGGATGACCTGCTGCACTGCCGCCGCTGCGGCGAAGTACAACCGCACGAGCACGAATGGGACGGCTGCCGCTGCACGCTCTGCGGCGAAATTCGGAGCGAAGGCCACGTTTGGAACGGCTGCAAATGTGTACGATGCGGAACGATTCGGGATGAAGGGCACGACTGGATCGAGCACACCTGCCAGAACTGCGACGGCTCCGGGTTCGTACACCCCGAAGGAACTTCATATAGTTACGGCGACCCCGGCTATGGCGACCCGGACTATCAGGAACCTTGCAGCTGCCATCATCCCACGGAGTATGCGTGCAGGATTTGCGGAACACAAAAGTAAGTAATTCTTCTTTTGCGCTCTCTCTTTGAAAAGAAAGAAGCAATAAAGTCTTTCCCTATTTAAAAGCGGCTATTCCTCAAACAGCGAAAGCTGCTTTTCTTTTGACTCGAACGTCCAAAGATAGCCGAACACCTCGTCCGTCTTGTAAAGGATGCCGTGCCGTTTGCACTCCGCCTTGAATACCTGCATCAGCTTGGCGTTGTTCGGGCTGCTGCAGCTGTAGGCGTTGCCGAACGCGCGGATATACTGCTGCTTTACACCCGGAAAGTCACGGTCGAGCGCGGCGTAGAAGTATTCCCGGTCGCCCTCGCGCAGCGTAACTCCAATGCCGAAGTTGAGGATTCCCTTCACCCCCGCCCGCACGCAGTAGTCCAGAATCCCCCGCAGGTTCTCCTCCGTATCGTTGATAAACGGCAGAATGGGACAAAGCCATACCACCGTGGGAACCCCCGCGTCCCGCAGTTTACACAGCGCTTCGAACCGTTCCCGTGTGGTGGAGACATGCGGCTCCAGTTTTTTACAGAGCGCCTCGTCGAAGGTGGTCAGCGTCATCTGCACGACGGCTTTCGTCTTTTCGTTGACGCGCCGGAGCAGGTCGATATCCCGCAGCACCCGCGCGGACTTTGTGATGAGCGTGAACCCGAACCCGTACCGCTCGACCAGTTCCAGTGCCTGACGAGTGAGCTGCAGTTCCTCTTCCAGCGGGATGTAGGGGTCACACATCGACCCGGTGCCGATCATGCAGGGCGCGCGTTTCTTTTTGAGCTGCTCTTCCAGTATCCGTATCGCGTCGCGCTTGACCTCGATGTCTTCAAAGACATGGTCGAACTGGTAGCATTTACTCCGGCTGTCGCAGTAGATGCAGCCATGCGTACACCCGCGGTAGAGGTTCATACCGTTCTGCGGCGAGAGGATGGTTTTATAGTCGGCGTAATGCATGGCGGCATCCTTTACTTTGGAATAATCTCAGTATACCAGATTAAACCGGACGTATCATTGTCAGGTTATGGGTTTCTTTTCTCCTCTTTCTTTTGAAAAACGAAGAGGCAAAGAATTCTCTTTTTCTCTCTTCTTTCTTAAAAAAGAAAGAAGCAAAGAAACTCCCTATTGTTTAGCATAATGACTGTTTACAGTTTATTTTGTCTTTTTTTGAACTGGTTTCACATCACAACGATACAATACCCGCATGAAGAAGAAAAGTGAATTGTCTCCAGGCAAAAAGAAACGCCGCCTGCTTGCCGCAATCATAGTGCTGATCGTGCTCTGTTCGCTGCCGTTTGCCGTCAGCGGAAGCATGTGCGCTTCCGTCAAGGATCAGATCATCACGGCGGAAGAAGCGAGCAGCCTCGACGTGGACTGCGTGCTCGTGCTCGGCGCGCTGGTACGGGAAAACGGCAATCCCAGCGGCATCCTGGAGGATCGGCTGATTACCGGCATCGCGGCTTACAAAAGCGGCGCTTCCGACCGGCTGCTCATGAGCGGCGATCATGGGCGCGACGATTACGACGAGGTCAACGCCATGAAGACATACGCCATTGAGCAAGGCATTCCCTCAGAGAACATCTTCATGGATCACGCGGGGTTTTCCACTTATGAGAGTCTCTACCGCGCGCGGGATATCTTCCAGGTGAAAACGGTGCTCATTGTGACGCAGGAATACCATCTTTACCGCGCGCTTTACATTGCCAACCAAATGGGGCTGGAAGCGTACGGCCTCGCGGCGGATCTCAACACCTATTCGGGCATGCCGATGTTCGTTGCCAGGGAAATCCTCGCGCGCAACAAGGACTTCTTCTATACGTTGTTCATGCCGGAGCCGACGTACCTTGGCGAGCAAATCCCCATCTGGGGAGATGGCAATCTGACGAACGACTGAGCTTTTTGGGGGCTGCGCCCCAAACCCTGCCCAAACACTAAACCCCTTATAGTAATTCTCTTATCTTGCGGGTTTCCAAAGGGCGTGCCCTTTGGTCAGGGGTCTTGGGGGAGAATCCCCCAAAAAGAACACAATTACTGTACGCAAAAAGCCCCGCGCGAGCGGGGCTTTTGTTTCATCCTGTTTACCGGTTGCGGAGGAACGCCGGTACGTCCAGCTTGCTCTTGGGCTTGTCCGAATAGTCCCGGCGGATATCGCCTTCGCCAAAGGGCTGCTCCTGCCGCTGCTGGGGAACGGGCGCCGCCACCGGCTCGTCCGCAACAACCGG
Source organism: Clostridiaceae bacterium (assembly GCA_039683415.1). Lineage (GTDB taxonomy): Bacteria > Bacillota > Clostridia > Christensenellales > CAG-138 > UBA7703. The sequence continues at coordinate 18,877 of JBDKRL010000008.1, read as the reverse complement.
ACGGCGCGGCGCATACGACGCCGAGGAATACACCGGCTGACCCGGATTCTGACGCATCGGCTGCTGGGGCTGGTACTGCGGCTGCTGCTGCATCGGCTGGGGCTGCATCGGCATCGGCTGGGGCTGCTGCTGCATCGGTTGGGACTGCGGAACCTGTCCGCCCATGCCCATACCACCGTACGTCGGCCGGTAGGAGCTGAACGGCGTGCCATAACCGGGAATCACCTGCGCGCCGCCGCTGCGGTCGGTGCGGTCAAATCCGGTGGCGATTACGGTAATGCGCAGCGCGTCGCCCATGGCTTCGTCGATATCCGCGCCGAAAATGATGTTGGCTTCGGGATCGACGTTTTCGCCGATAATCTCGGCTGCTTCGTTGACTTCGAGCAGGCTCAGATCCGGGCCGCCCGTAATATTCATGAGTACACCGCGCGCGCCGTTGATGCTGGTTTCCAGCAGCGGGCTTTCGATGGCCTGCCGCGCCGCTTCCGCCGCGCGTTTTTCGCCGGAGGCGTTGCCGATGCCCATGTGGGCAAGGCCTTTTTCACGCATAATGGTTTTGACGTCCGCAAAGTCGAGGTTGATCATTGCCGGAACGGCGATCAAATCGGAAATGCCCTGAATGCCCTGGCGCAGCACGTCGTCCGCAACGCGGAGCGCATCGGGAAGGCTTGCGCGGCCAACGAGGTCAATGAGCTTGTCGTTCGGAATCGTAATGAGCGTATCCACGGCGGGTTTGAGCGCGGCAATGCCGATTTCGGCGTTGCGCATGCGCACCTTGCCTTCAAAAGAGAAAGGCTTTGTGACCACCGCGATGGTTAAAATGCCCAGTTCGCGGGCACATTCTGCAACGATTGCGGTTGCTCCCGTGCCGGTGCCGCCGCCCATGCCGGCGGTGATGAATGCCATGTCCGTTCCGCGGAGCGCTTCGGTAATCATTTCACGGCTCTCGTCCGCGGCTTTGCGGCCGACTTCCGGGTCCGCGCCCGCGCCGAGGCCTTTGGTCAGTTTTTCGCCGATTTGAATCTTGATGGGTGCTTTTGCCAGGTACAGCGCTTGCTTATCGGTATTGATCGCAATGAATTCGACGCCTCTGAGGCCGTACTGAACCATGCGGTTGATCGCGTTGCAGCCGGCGCCACCGACGCCGATCACTTTTATCTGGGCAAAGGATGCGTTTTCGAAATCCGGTTCAAACATAGTTTGTCCCCCTTATTTGGTAAAAAGGTTCTTAAGCCTATCCACTACCGTTCCGGGCGATGTGTCGGTTACGACGTCGTCGCTCGTTGCGCGCAGAACAAAATCCAGCGCCGCAAATGCGCTTGTAAAATTGGGCGTATCCATATCGGCAACCCAGGGCGCGTCGCGCTGAATCGTCAGCTGCAGTCCGCGCTTGAGGTAATCGATTCCACCCTTCATCATTGCAAACCCGCCGCCGGTGAGATACGTCACGGGGCTGGCTTCCGGAGACACGCCCATCTCCTTGAGCGCTTCGCGAATGAGCGTTACCAGCTCGCCCGCGCGCGCTTCCAAAATGAGCTCGATGGCCGCATGATCGACGCGCTTTGCGCCGGAAGGCGAACGGACGATCTCCGTTGTGCTCAGCGGCTCCTGCAAAAACACGTACCGGCGCTTGACCTGCTCCGCCGTTTCCAGCGGGACGTCAAGGCCGAAGGCAAGATCGGAGGCAAAGTGTTTGCCGCCGATCTCGATGGTGCGCATATCGGTCAGCGCGGCGTTTTCCACCATGGAAACGTCCGTATGCGTGTACCCGACGTCGATGAGGATCGCCGGGCGGACGCGTTCCTTCTCGGGGATAATGGCCAGCGCGCCGCAGAGCTGCGCGGAAACGTTCATGGAGATTTCGATGTCGAGCGTTAAAAGCACCTGCTCCATCGCCTTGACAAAATCTTCCCGAACATACATGTGGGAAACGAGCGCGCCGAGTTCTTCGGTCTTCGCACCCGTCGGAAGCGTAGAAGACACCACCCCTCCCACCGTAAAGGACACGGGCGTACTGTGCATAAGCACATATCCGCTCAGTTTGACCTTTTTGAGGGAGAGCGAGATGACGTCGTCAATATCTTCCGCCATCACGCGCTTGGAGCGGCTGCCGATGGGCAGCGCGGCTTCCGTAACCACGAGTTTGCAAAACGGCGCTGGCACGCTGACCGCGATTTCGCGGATGCGTAAGCGCGCTTCCTGCTCGGTATGGGAAACCGCCTCTACGATCGCGTTGTGGAGGGAACGATGATCCGAAAAGGTTCCGCCTTGATATCCGTGATACGGGCACACAGATACGCCGTGCACCGTAATGCCATCCCGATTGACAAAACTGCCGCACAAACAGACAATCTTTGAACTACCTATGTCCAGTACCGCAGCCGGCTTCAATGCGGTTTCCTCCGCCAACAACTCAACATATACGGCGATATTATATCACAGCGCAAGAAAATCGCGCAACCTTCGAGCATTGTTTCATAATTGTTCGTTTTTGCGTCATGGTTCCGATTTCCTCCACTACCGCTTGCGTTTTTCAATACATGAAGCACAATCTATGGTGCCTTTCCCGTTTGCTCTGCGCAAGTATTGTGACTTTTTCCCTGATTTATATAAAACCCGGGTAAAAAAAGCGACGTTTCGCCGCCTGCCCTGCCAAAGATCGGCGCGTAAAAACAGGTATCCGTGCGTTTTTAGCCTCTAAATTTCCGTCGAATCGTGTTCTTTTTTATGTTTCAGCGCGCGCAGCACCACCAGTTGCCGCGACTCGCTCAAGAGCAGCTGCCGGAGCCGTTCCTCCTCTTCGCGGTGGTTTTCCTGCGCTTTTGGGTGTAAAAGAGCCGCAATCGGCCCGCGTGCTTTCCCGCAGAAGAGCAGTTCAAATTCACCGGATTCGTAATACTGTGCGCAGCGCTGTTCAACCGCCGCAAGATAAGCCGTTTCGTCTAGGAGCAGCGCATTCTGCGCGTTGAGCGCGTTCTTTGCCGCTTCCTCCATGCAGGGGGCGATTGCTCCGCTGCTCGTTTCGAGCAGGCGAGCGCCGTAAGCAAACCCTTTGTTTTGCTGAAACGAGAGAAGCACCGCAAGCGAGCGGCTGGTCATCCCCGCACGGTCGTCCGCCAGCGTGCCAAGCCCATAGAGAATCAGCCCGTTTCCATATTCTTCCCAGCCGTTCGGCTCGTCCGGCTCCATGCCGCAGACAACGCTCGCGCCCGCCTTGATCAGTCGCCGGTACCGCGCGCGCCATTCCGGCAGCGGCAGCCCAAAACCGGGAATCCCCGTGCGGCAGAATACGACGATATGGTCGCACTGCGGCAGCAGCTCCCGCACGCGGTTAAGCGCATCCGCTTCCAGAATATCCGCTTCAGCCGCATACCGCTCTCGGTCGCCGGTACACTCGTTCATGCAAAGAAACCCAAGCCTGACGCCGTTGATCGATACGATCTCCGCACGGTTTGCCAGCGGCTGGTTTTGGCCAACCCCAATAGCGGAAACGGTTCCCAGCGCGGCAAGCGTGCCTTCCAGTTCCCCGCTGGATATGCCGGACAGCGCTGCGAGGCTGATCCCCGCGCTTTTGAGCCAGGCAATCGCGTTTGACCCGGTTTCGCCCGAAAGACTGGGTGTTCCGGCATCGCAAAACAGCGCGCTGCAGCGGTAGTCGCTTGCGCAAAACAGGTTCTCCGCGTCCCCGGCGGGCGCTGGCGCGTCAGCAGCGCGCAGCGGGCCTGTTCCGCCCAGCAGCAGGACATGCGCTTTCGGTTCGGCAATCTTTGGTTGTTCCGGTGTTCCGGTTTCGCTTTTTGTCATGCGGTCTGCCTTTCGTTATGGTTCTTCTCCTTCTGTTCCGGCGTAAAAAACAGCGCGGAACAGCCGTTTCCGCGCCGCGAATGCATTCCGTGTCCGGCGGGGGATTCAACAGTGCGGAACCTCCGAAGCAACGTCGTCCGGGTGCGCCGGATCCGCCCATTCGCTCGCCCAAAGCAGCATGACCAGATCCGTTTTGCCCGTGTTTTCTATGCTATGGGCATAACCAACCGGGATATCGACCACGACGAGCTTTTTGGCGCTCACATGGTATTCCATCACGTCGTCCGCGCCGGGGTTGCAAAAGCGAATCACACCCGCGCCCGAAACAACGAGGACTTTCTCGGTTCTGGAATGGTGCCAGTGGTTGCCCTTGACCGCGCCGGGCTTGGTGACGCAGACGCTGACCTGCCCGCCGCCATGTAAGCGCATGAACTCGGCAAAGAGCCCCTGTTCGTCCTCGCGCGCGGCGAGAGGGTACGCAAACTCCATCGTCGGCAGAAAGCTCAAATACGTCGCGTAGAGCTTCCTCGTCAGCGGAGAGCTCATGTCCGGCAGCAGGTTCTGCGAGCGGATGTTCTGAAACGAACGGACGCAATCCGCAACGTCACCCAGCGTCGCCGTGTAAACAAGCGGCACCGCGCAATAGGGTCCTTCCATCACGGCGGTTTCGTCAATCAGAGCAACGAGCGCTTCGGCAACGTCGTCCACATACGTCAGGCTGATCGAAGCGGAAGGGTCGCTCACGACGACCGGCAGATCGTGGGACACGTTATAACAAAACGTCGCAACGGGGTTGTTATAATTCGGTTTCGACCACTTGCCGAACACGTACGGAAAGCGAAACACGTAGATCTTTGCGCCGGTTTCCCGCTGGTATTGAAAGAGCAGCTCCTCGCCCGCTTTTTTGCTCCTGCCGTAGAGATTTGGCTGCGCCGCCTGGGTGGAACTGGCAAACATCACGGGGCAGCGGTTCTTGTTGCGAAGCAGAGTTCGAAGCAGCGTATCGGTAAAACCGAAGTTACCCTGCATGAACTCATCCTGCGATTTTGGGCGGTTGACCCCGGCCAGGTGGTAGACAAATTCGCATTCGGCGCAGTAGCGTTCCAGCTGTTCGATCGGCGTGTCCGCATCAAACGGCAGGATTTCGAAAAATCCATGCGTATGCAGCGCGGAGATCAGGTTTTTGCCGATGAAACCACCGGCACCCGTGATCAATATCTTCATGCCAACCGTTCCCTTTACTCAGTCCCGTCCTGCATGCCAAACGCCGTTTGTTCCGAAGAGCCGATCAATAAAAGTCTCTGCAGCCATGATTGGTTTTTTGCGGTTCAGCCGCCCTTTTTGCCGCCGTGCGGACGTAAATCAACTGTTTTTTATGTAGCTTTGCCTATAAAAACCAAACGGGTCTTCTCCCCCGCTTACTGCCAAAATTCTATCATGCAAGCGACAAAGTGTCAATCGAACCCCGTGGGAATCGCAGCCTTTTTCGGCCTTTTTTCAACGCGGTTCCCCACCGAAGTCCGCTTTGATTCCGACGGGCAAAAGCAGTAATCCATTACGACTTTTTGCGCGCGCAGCGCGCCTGCGCTTTCTCATATAAGCAGGCGCCAAACGAGAAACGGAAGCCGTTTGGCTTCCGTTGATCCAACGCTTTTTTCAGGTGTCCGCACGCGGCTCGCTGACGCGTTTCGGGGTTGGTGTTTCGTATTTATTAATGCAAAGCGGTCGCAGTTTATAGGTCAGCACCACCGAGGATTTGACGTATTCCTGATAGAACGCCTTTTTGATACGATCCATGACGAGACGCCCCGTTTCGTAGGTGACCGAAGGCAGCAGCACGACGTATTGCATGACACTGTAGCGCGAAATCGTGTCCCCGCGCCGGAGACTCGACTGCGAAACATGCAGCAGCTGCTTCATGATGTTGTCGAGAACCAGATTGTCAAAGCGCTGCTCATAGGTGTTGCTGATGGTTAAAAGCGCTAAAAACATCGTGCCGTTATAGCGCTCGAGCATGCGGCGCTGGAGCTGATAGATCTCCTTGAAGATTTCATACTCGCAGACGAACGCGCCGTGGGTGTCCGAATCCTCCTCGAGCATGCCCTGCACTTTTTCGATATCCGCTTCCATCTCCTGATCGGCCTGGACGATGAGTTTGTATACCGCGCGGATCTCGCCGGAGGGCTGGATGCCGAGCTGTTTATAATGCAGGTCGGTGGCAAAATAGTACTGCGAGAGCGCCTCGCGCTTTTTGCCGGTTTTCACCAGCGCCATCATGAGCTCAAGATGCAGCCGCTCGTCGAACATATCCACGTCCATGGCCTTTCGGCAGACCTGGACAATCATATCGTACTCCTCTTCCGTTTTGAGCAGATCGAGCAGCGTAAACACGCTCTCTAAAAAGAGGTCGTGGTAATACACGCTCTTGGGCACGACCCACATCTCTTCGGCGGAATTGGTGAGCAGCGGCCCTGTATAGATCTGCAGCATCTGCAGATACCGCTCGATGCAGTCGCGGTTGGACATGCCGGGCGTCCTTGCCTCCTGGCAGAGCTGCTCGAACTTGAACACGTCGATTTCGCAGTCGAGGTTCGGGTTCCACTGATACGCGCCGCGCGCGGTCAAAATGGATTCCGCAAGCTCCGGCAGGCCGCTTTCGTCCACGAGCGAGCGGTAGCGGTGCAAAAGCGTCCTGAGCGCGGTGGCGGGATTTCTGTTTTCTTTATCCGACCAGAGCATCTCCAGCAGTTCCTCGTGGGGTACCGCGCGATCCTTTTTGAGGATCAGGTACTCCAGAAACTGGCAGGTTTTTTTTGCCTGCCGGAGCTGAGAGAGCACCACGTTTCCGTTGACAATAATTTCAAAATTGCCGAACATTTTGATTTTTATCTTTGTTTGGGACATGCCGACCTTCCTTCCTGTTGCGTCGCTTGAGTTCAAAAACATATTTTCGGGCGCTACCCGGCTCGATTTTTCGTTATCTGGTTTTCGGGCGCTGCCCGGCAAATTCTTCGGTTAACTCTTATAGCCTGCAAATTTTTTCTTCATCATTTCCTGATTGGAAGCGTACAGGCGCGCAGTTTCCGCGCTGATGCGCCCCGCTTCGTAGAGGCGGAAAATATCCGCATCCATAGAACGCATGCCGTCCTCCATGCCGGAAAAGATCACGTTGTCCATTTGATGCGCTTTGCCGTCGCGGATCATGTTTTGAATCGCGCTGTTGGCAAGCATAATCTCAAACGCGGGTTCCAGACACCCGTCCAGCGTCGGCAGCAGCTGCTGGCTGACCACCGCGCGCAGCACCATGGAGAGCTGGACGCGAATCTGCTGCTGCTGGTTGGCGGGAAACACGTCGATGATGCGGTCAATCGTCTTTGCGGCTCCAACGGTATGGAGCGTGCTGAGCACGAGCTGGCCGGTTTCCGCCGCGGTCAGCGCGGTTTGAATGGTGTCAAAGTCCCGCATCTCCCCCAGAAGAATCACATCTGGCGCCTGCCGCAGCGCGGCGCGCAGCGCGGATTGATAGCTGTCCGTATCGTGTTCAATCTCCCGCTGGGAAACGACACTCCTTTTATGCGGGTGGATGAACTCGATGGGGTCTTCAATGGTGATGATGTGCCCGCTGCGGGAAGCGTTGATGCGGTCGATCACGCAGGCCAGCGTGGTCGATTTTCCGCTTGCGGCAGGGCCGGTCACCAGCACGAGGCCCTTTTTAACGGTCGAAAGATCGAGCACTTCCTTTGGGATATGCATCGCTTCCGGGTCGGGCAGGTTCAGCGAGACAATGCGCAACACCATGGCAAGCGAGTTGCGCTGTTTATACGCGTTGCACCGAAACCTCCCCACGCCGCTGACGGAAAACGAAAAGTCGTCGTCTCCGTGGTCGAGCAGGCGCGCCATATCACGCCCGTCCAGTTCGTACACCTGTTTGATCAGCCGGCGCGTATCGTCGGGCTTGAGCACCGCGTCCTGCATCATGGGCTGCACCGCGCCGGACACCTTGATGCAAACGCGCGTTCCGGGAATGATGAACACATCCGAGCCGCCCGTTTGTATCGCTATATTGAGGATTTCACCAATCTCCGTCATGCTCCGTCTCCCTGCCAAACCGTATCCGTGCTTTCTCCGACCCACTCCTGCGCGCTTTCGTAGCGGTAGCGCGTCACATCCGCGCGTCCGTTTTCAACCTGCATGGCTACGTCCAACGTATGCCCGTCGAATGAACCGATAGTAAACGCGTATTCGTTTTCTCCCGTACGCGTGACCCCGTCGATCGCGGTCGGGTCCTGACCTGCGGTAATCGCGCCGTCAAGCTGGGCAAGCATCTGCTGGGCACGCGCGTCCGCGTCGTAAAACGCGCTCACGCTCAATGCGGTTTTCTCCGTCAGCGCCGCATCCGCCCTTGCCTGCACCAGAGAAAGCACGGCAAACAGCGTCAAGCTGACCACGACGAGGATGAGCAGGATGCTCGATGCGCCAACACCCATTCGGGAAGGATACTTCTTCACGGCAGTACCTCCCCCGTTGAAACGTAGCGCATGGCGGACAGCGTATAGGCCGTTCCTTCCGCCGAGAGTACGCTTAAATCGATGGTATACAGCGTTCCGTTCTCCGGACTTTCGTCGCGGGTGACGACGCCTTCCACCGTGATCTGTTCCGAAACTGCTTTAGTGAACGCGCGTACGCCGCACTCGTCAAACGCGCCGTCCCCTTCCGGGTCGGCCTTCGTTTCCTCGGCGACGGTCTCCATTGCCAGCAATGCCTGCGAATGAAACGTGCTTTCGTTCGAAATTCTGCTCGCAGACGCGATGAGCTGCACGACGATGCCCGTCGAGAGCGCGAAAAACAGAATCACGATGGAAAGCTCAATGAGCACCGGGCTGAACATGCCGCGCTTTTTTAGGGGTTTCAATGGCCGCTCGTTCATGAAGCATCCCCTCCCGCCGCGGAAAGCTGCACCTCGGAAACATACGTGTTCCCGGAAGCATCCGTCAGTGAAATCGTGAGCATCTGCTGAGCAATCGTAAAGTGCAGTTCCTGCGCCTGCAAAATCTCTTCGCCGTAGCCGGGGTCAAACGCCTGCGTATCCGCGGCAAAATACTCCAAAATCGCGCCGTCTTTGCAGTAAATATAGGTGTTGTAGCGCTCGTTTTCATAGAGACTGCCGAGCACGAGGACGTCCGTTCCGTTTTCCGAACGCACTTGCAGCATATCCGCTTCGTCCGCGCCGCGCGCTTTGCCGATCAGATAGCTCATGCCCGTGCGGTAGGAAAGTGCCTCGTCAGAAGCCTGGTAGATCGCCCGGTACGAGCGCGCACCAACGACCACCACAACGAGCGAGAGCACGGCAAACGCCGCAAGCAACGCAAACACGAATACGCCGCGGATATCCCCGCGCGCGTCCCGCACAGCATTCGAGCGCTCCATCACCGGCCACCCCCGATCGCCGTGACCGTCAGCGACGGCATTACGTTTGCCGCGAACACATCGTAAAACACGGCATACCGGCTTTCGTCGACATACACGCCGTAGTTTTTATAGAGATAATCGAGGCTCGGCGGGTACTTGCCTTCGACCGCGTAGCAGGTGACAACCGCCCGCCTGATCGCGCTGTCGAGCAACTCCGTTTCCTGCGCCGCGTTCCTTTTGGAGGCGGAGAGCAGAGCGACGCTAAACAGCAGGATCAGCGCAAGAAAGATCGCGCCCGCGGCAATCAGACCACGGTTGGCACTACGCCGGTTTTCATACAAATGCATGGCTTTGTTCCCCTCCTTCCGATAAAAACTTCCTATTGATTTTCGAGGGCTCCGTTTTCGCGTTCCGGAACTTATTCGAGGGCTCCGCCCTCGAGCTCCCGAACTTATTCGAGGGCTCCGCCCTCGAGCTCCCGCCAAAGGGTACGCCCTTTGGAAACCCTCGCTGAGCTCCGGCGGGTTCTCAGGGCTGCCTAGGCCCTGAGCGGTGGTTTGGAGGCAGCGCCTCCAAAAAGTCCCCTTACGCCACTGCCGACAGTACCGAGAGCAGCGGCAGCATAACCGAAAGCAGAATCCCGCCAATCACGATGGAAAGCACCGCAACAAGCGTCGGCTCAATCATCGAAACAACGGCGTGGATCGCCTCGTCCGCTTCTTCCATATATATAGTACCGATTTTTTCCATCACGGCGTCCAGCTTACCCGCTGCCGAACCGAAGCGGATCATCTTTTCGTGCATCGGTTCAAACAGCCCGCTTGCTTCCGCAGCATCCGCAAACGACGCGCCTTGCTTAAGCTTTTGCGCGCTCAGCTCCGCTTTCTCACGGAACTTTGCGTCCGAAATGACCGTCGGCGAAAGACGGATGGCATCTTCCAGCGGATACCCCGCGGAAAGCATCATCGAAAGCACCGTGGCATACCGCGCTGCGGAGAGCCGGGCGATGACGCGCCGAACCGGCGGTAAAAACCGGGACAGCAACGCAAGCACCGATTCCCTGCGCGAAGATTTGAGAGAAATCCCGATCACTACGAGCAGTACCGCAAACACGCCGACCAGCACGAGCATCCCTTTGCCAACGCCAACGCCGATGCGCATGGCTGCGCTTGCGGGCGCCCCCGCCGCCAGTCCCAGGCTGTCGAACACGCGCTGGAATACCGGCAGCACGCTGATGACCAATATCGCAATGACCACCGCCAGCATCATCACCAGCACGGTCGGGTAAAGAATCGCATTTTTTACGGAGATACGGATATCCGCTTCCCATTGGTAGTAATTCGCAAGCGAGGTCATCACTTCGTCCAGCTTGCCCGCCCGCTCGCCGATACGCACCATGGCGCAAAGGTATTTGGGGAAGATCCCCGCGTCCTCCAGCGCGCCGGAGAGCGATCCGCGCCGTTCGAGCGCGGTCTGAATCTGCAGAAAGCGCGCGCCGTAGCGGCTGTCGGCATAGCTTTTGGCCAGCGTTTCCATACCGTCGCTGAGAGGAATACCGGCCTTGAGCACCATTGCCACCTGCTCGCAAAAGAGCGCCGTTTCTTCCGGCGGGAGCGTTTTTTGTTTTGTTTCGTCCGTCATACCGTTTTTCCCTCTCTTGCCAGAAACGTTGTCGCCTTGGCCTGCCCGTTTTCGCTGTTATTTGCGGCTTTGGCAGCGCTAGTAAATGCGCTCGGTCACATAATCGCTCTCGCGATGACCCATGCCGTCGAGCGTCGGGTCCATCCAGACCCATTCGCCGTCGAGGTAGACGCTGTTCCAGGCGTGGTAAAGATTTTCCGGCGACACCATGCCAATCACAACGCGAGTCGGAATTCCCTGCGAGCGGAGCATGACAGCCAGCAGCACCGAGTAGTCAAAGCAGATGCCTTTGCCGGTTTCGAGCGTTTCATCCGCATTGGGCAGATATCCGCTTTCCACCGTTTTGGCCTTTTGGGTATCGTACGCAATGTGATTAACCACAAAGCGGTAGCAGGCTTTTACGATTTTTTCTTCGTCCGTCAACTCACCCGTCACCTCGCGGGAAGTCTCAACCGTGTCACTTTCAGCGTCGTACCAGACATACTGACTGGGGTACAAAAAGGGAATCGTCTCGTCTGCAAGCGCAACTTCGATATCCACGCTGTAGCGAACGGCGTAGAGGTCGTCCTCCACCTGCTCCATGATGCGCAACGTATAGTCGCCGTCGCCCATTTGCAGCGGAAACACGCTGTAGTCTTCCCCGCTCGGCAAATCGTAGTAATACGTCTGCGCACTGGTCGAAACACGCGCTTTAAGGCGCTTCTCGGTCTGCTCGCAGCGAATCATCACATATCCCTGATCCGTGTGGGAAGCGTCGATGGTAACGCCCTGACCTTCGTATACAACCGTTCCGGAAGCTTCCGGAAGCAGCAGCTTGTCTGCCGTTTCATCGGCAGCGGGCGTATTTCCGGCCAGAGCTACGGGCGCGTCATCGGAAACGGTCTCCTCTTGCAAAACCGCGCGCGTCGGGGTCTTTGAGCACGCGAACAGGCAGATGAAGCCGAAAATCAGCAGCCGCGGAATCCATTGTTGCAGCCGTCCGGCCGTCGACCGTTTCTCCATGTACCGATTATACAGCCGTAAATTACAACATTGCAACAAATTGTTACCGCAAAACATCACGCAAAAACTAAAAACTCGCGCATTTTCGCCGTTTCATGTTACATTGTATCAAATCTACGCCGAATGTTGTGGTTGTATTTCATGAATATACAAGATACAGTGTAAGAATCTTTTTACGCGCAGTAACTGATTCTGGCTCTGTCACCTTCTGTTTCCGCAAAACTGCCGTCGGGTTGTGCTATGATCCCCTCATTGGGAAAGCCGCTGCCGCAGGTGGTCAAACTGAGAAACCCGTCTGTTTTTGCCATGGATGCATCAATGCCTCTTTCTTGCAGCAGATTAGTCGCAATGCGCTTTTAACAAAAAATTGCCGAAACGCCGAAAAAAGCGGCGCCCTTTTTGGAGGCGCCGCTTTTGCTTATGTGCCGGGTTCGTTACTTGGCGGATTCGGGATCAACTTCCTTGTCCTTTTTGACGCCGAGGATCACGAGCGCGATCTGCAGTACCGCAATGACCGCCATCAGGATCGTCCAGCGGTCGACGAACGTCATCGGGTTCTTCATGTTCTCCGTGAGGATGAAGGCGATGATTCCGCCAATCGCGGGCAGCAGCGTCATTAGCCGGGTAACGGGGTGCTTCTTGGTCTCACGCACAACCACGCCTTCGAGCTCTTCCTTACGCTTCTTGCCGATCAGGCCGATGAGCATCAGCACGGAGCCGAGCGCTGTGGCAATGGCAAGAATCAGGTTGAGCAGCGCCCAGGATGCGCCGGCCAGCGGGGTGGGTTCATCCGGGATGATCTCCGGCGTATTCTCGGTCATCGTGCCGTAGATCGTCAGTCCGCCCTCGGGCACGGTCGCCGGGACTGCCGTAGTCCAGCCAGCGAAGGTGTAGCCGTCCTGCGCAGGATCAGCCGGTACCGGCATCGCGTCGCCATAGGCAAGATCCGTGTATTCCGCGTACGGCACCGCGCCATCCAGGCCGGCCGTCGTGCCGCCGTTGACGATGTACGTCACCGTGTAGAGCACCTGCTCCCATTGCGCATAGTAGTTCACCTGCAGAATCGGCATCATGAAGGTATCGCCGGGCTGTGCGGAGACTGCGCCGGTAGGCGTGGTGCTCCAGCCGATGAAGCGATAGCCGGGTCTCGTGAAGCCGTTGCCCGCAACGGTCACCGTGGTGAGCGTTCCGAACGGACCGTCTTCAATCGTTCCGCCAACGCCGCCGTTCGCGTGATAGTACACAGGCGTCAGGTCGGGTTCCCAAACCGCGGAGAACGTTACGTCGCTGTTGGGCATTGTAAACGTTTCGCCCGGATCGTAGGAGATCTGGCCGGGGACTTCCGCCGTATCCCAATGGACGAAGGTGAAGCCCGCGCGGGTCGGAACACGGTCGGACAGAGCAGTCAGGCTCGTGTAAGGAATGTTCACCTGCGTGCCCGGCATGTTGTTGACGTCCATGGCAGTGTTCGCATTGTAGAACACGTTATACCTGGCAAGTTCCCAAACAGCGGTCAGGCTGTAGTTGCGGTCGATGCCGGTAATCGTCTCGCCCAGAGCGATCGGATCGCCAGTCAGGTCGTCCGTCCATCCGGTCAGTACGTAGCCAAGGCGGGCAACACCCGTTGCATCCGCAATGGTCGCATCGCTCAGATAGTCGAACCATTCCGTCGCCGGGAAGCCGGTAACGGCGTCCAGCGTGTCGAGGTTGTACGTCACCTGCGGGTGGATTGTGAAGTCGGCATTCTGAGGAACAATCGCGTAGTTGCTTGCCGCAGTCGCGTCAGCAAAGACGACATTGATGCTCAGCACATCGGTATGAACGCCAATATCCTCACTCGTGACCGCCAGAGCGTCCGTTCTGATCAGGTTCACCGTAGCACCGGTTCCGGGCAATACATCGTAGAGTCCCGGGAACGTCAGATAATGGAAGGTGAATGCCGGGTCAGGATCGCCGGAGTTCTTCTCCGCCGGATCAAGCGCAACTATGACAGGCCGCGCGCTAATGATCAGTACGCCTTCCGTGATATCGAAGTCATAGTTGCCGGGCAGCGTATTGCTCGTGAGCGTGTAGTCGAACGTGTTGAACACAAAACCAGCGTTCGTAATCGTGCCTACGGCTTCTGCGCTCAGGAAGCCCTCGGTGCTGGCGAACCCATCGTTGCCGGCACCAAGACTCCAGCCGTTATCGGTCAGCGGCGTTGCGTCGTAGACCTTGTTTGCGCCGTTGGTGACAATCGCGATCGTACGCGGTGTGATATCAACTTCCGCCTCGCCAAACGCCGGGTAGTAGTTCGGGTTCGTCGCCATCAGGTAGACCGTCGCGCTGTCGCTAACATTGACAAGTGCAGGCGGCGTTGTCGAGTAGTCCGCGGGATCCGTGCTGTCGGTCAGGCTGTACCAGATGGTCGTATCGGCGGACATGTCGCTTGCAAGCGGCGTGACCATGTGGGTTCCGCCATTGTACATCTCGCTGATGTCGGTTGCGTCCACCGTCAACGATTCCGACCTGGCAACGTTCAGCGCGCCAGACGCGTTGGTGAACGTGTAGTTCGGGGCGGTAAGATTGCTGAGCCCCACCTCGATGGTGTAGTCTCCGGCAGGCAGCGTGCTGCTGACCGTTACCGGCGTTGTGCCGTCGAAGTAGTTGTAGTCAATCGAACCACTGACACCGGCAGTCGTTTCGTTCTCGCCGTTGACAAAGCCCGTAATAACAGAGCTCTCTGCAGGCAAGGTTGTGTCGCCATAGATCATGTACTGATCATCCGGCGTAACGGTGAGTTCCACCGGCGTTATCGTGACCAGCGCGCTGCCAAAGGCGTTTTCGTAGTTCAGGTTCGTCGCCATCAGGTAGACCCTAGCGCTGTCGCCAACATTCACAAGCGACGGCGGCGTCATCGAGTAATCCGCCGGATCCGTGCTGTCGGTCAGGCTGTACCAGACATCGGTGCCATTCCAGTCGTTTACGTTCGGGCTCACCATGTATGGAAATCCGTCGTAAGGCGCTTCCACATCGTCGGCACTCACATCCAGAGCGTCGGATTTAGCCACCGTCAGCGTGCCGTCAGCCGGGACGAACGAGTAGTTCGTTGCGCTCAGCCCGCCCACGTCCGGGGTGATGGTGTACAGCCCTGCGTCAAGCGTGCTGCTTACGGCAACCATATACATCAGGCTGTCATAGTAGCTGTAGAGCACATCGCCCGTCACGCCCGCGCTCGTTGCGTTCTCGCCGTTGACAAAACCGCTGTAGGAAACGGTTTCCGCGGGAGCGGTCGTGTCGCCATACATCATGTTCTGATCGTCCGCCGTCACGGTGACTTCCACCTGACGGATGTTGATCTCGGCGCTGCCCGTTGCATCGGCATAGTTGCCGTCCGGATCAACCGCCTTGAAGTAGACGGTGTACGTTCCGGCATTCGTGTACTCAGGCGACGCGCTGGTGAAGGTTCCGCTCGGCGAATCACTGTAGGTGATCGTCATGCCGCTGAGGCCTGTCACGCTTGCCGTCAGACCGTGCGCCGCGCCGTCATAGTAGTCTTCGTACCCAAGAGACGTAACTTCCATCGTCGCCGGAGATACCGTCAGCGTTCCGTCAGCCGGGACGAACGTGTAGTTGGCCGAGTTCAGCGAGCCCACGTACGGGGTAATCGTGTAGCTGCCTGCGTCGAGCGTCGCATCCACTGTTACTAACGTCGCACTGTCGAAGTAGTAGTAGCCGACGCTGCCGGTCAAGCCGATGTTGGAGAGATTGTCACCAAAGGCAAACCCGCTGAAGCTTGCGTCTTCCACGGTAAGCGAGGACATGTCTCCATAGGTCATGGAGCGGTCAATCGCCCTCACAGTGAGTACAGCCTTTGTGATTACGATATCCGCATGTCCCGTCGCTTCGGCATAGTTGCCGTCCGGGTCAATCGCCTTAAAGTAGACGGTGTACGTTCCGGCGTTTGTATAGGACGGGCAAACCGACCCATACGTGCCATCTGCTGTCGCACTGTAGAGGATCGTCATGCCGTCGACGCTCGCAGTTGCTGTAAGGTCATACGGGAAGCCGTCATACACGGCAAGTGTTCCGCTCGAGTCGACCGTCATGGTCGCTTTGTTCACCGTCAGTGTGCCGTCGGCGGGAACGAACGTGTAGTTCGCGGCAGAGAGCCAGAACACACTCGGTTTAATGGTGTAGATTCCCGCATCAAGCGTATTGCTCACTCCAACCAGCTCCCATAAACTATCGTAATAGTAATAGTTCACAAGACCCGTTACGCCTGCGCTCGTTGCGTTCTCGCCGTTGACGAAGCCAGCGTAGGTCACGCCTTCCGCCGGGGTCATCGTCGTGGTGTCGCCATAGGTCATGATGCGGTTGTCCGCCGTGACCGTGACTTGCACCTTGCGGATGATGATCTGTGCGCTGCCCGTTGCATCGGCGTAGTTGCCGTCCGGATCAACCGCCTTGAAGTAGACGGTGTATGTGCCGACATTCGTATACTCAGGCGACGCATTCGTAAATGTTCCGGTTACGGAATCACTGTATGTGATCGTCATGCCGGTCAGCCCGGTCACTTCCGCTTCCAGTCCGTGCGGTGCGCCGTCGTAGAGTTCGTTATATCCGTCGGACGTGACTTCCATCGTAGCCGGGTTGACGGTCAGCGTGCCATCGGCCGCTTTGAACGTGTAGTTCGTTGCGGTAATGCCGCTTAGGTCCGGCGTGATGTCGTAGCTGCCAGCGCCGAGCGTACTGCCGATGAACACTTCCGTCGCACCGTCGTAGTAGTTGTACCCAACCGTGCCGGAGACAACGCTCGCTGTCTCACTGTTGACAAAGCCGCTGTAGCTGACGCCTGCCGCCGGAGTTGCGGAGGAATCGCCATAGGTCATGCTTTGATCATCGGCGGTCACCGTGACTTCAACCGCTGTGATTTCCAGCGTGCCTTCCGTCTTCTGGAACGCATAGTTGTCCACGTTCGTTCCCGGAATGAAGGCGGGGTAGCTGTATGCGTTCGTCACGCTGCTAACATTGGTGATGGAAACGGTTGACTGCGGATCCGTTACAAAGCCTTCTCCTGTAACGAACCCGTCACCGGTAACCGCCACATCCGGCAGGCTCAGCGGCGATCCGTTATAGGGGCGGGTTTCGCTGTCCGAAGCCAGCTTGATGGTGCGTCGTGCAATCGTAACCGTCGCCTGGTCAAACACGGTGACATAGTTGTCGTTCACCGCCGCAACATAGACGGTCTTTGCGCTCATAGCGTTCTTGAACATCGGATTGCTCGTGAGCGTATAAGCGGAGAGGTTCGTGCCTCCCGTGAGGCTGTAGAGCAGCGTCGTGCCTTCCGCAGGCGTCGGCGATGTTCCAATGCCATGCTCCCCGCCATCGTACTTTTCGTTGTACGATGTCGCGTTGATCGCAAGACCCGTTGCACGGTTCACCGTCAGCGTGCCGTTGCCGGGCACGAACGAGTAGTTCGCAGCCGAGAGCCCACCAACACCCGGGATGATCGAGTAGCCGCCGGCGTCGAGGGTGTTATCCACCGTCACGAGCGCTGCGCCTTCTTGATACGTATAGGTAATGCTGCCCGCGTCGGAGATGACGCTGCTGGTTTCGCTATTGACGAAACCGGCATACGTAACGCCTTCCGCGGGGGTCAGCGTCGTCGTGTCGCCGTAGGTCATGCTGCGGTTGTCCGCAGTCACGGTAATCACTGCCGGCGTGATCGTCAGCATTGCGCTGCCTGTCGCGTCTTCGTAGTTCGGGTTCACCGCGAGGAAGTAGACGCGGGTGCTGTCCGCAACATCAATCGCTTCCGGAATCTCCTCAAAGTAGTCGGAGAGCATCGTTCCGCCGGTGGTGTTGTAGTAGATCACCGTGTTCGGATCATCCGGTATTGCATTGGCGATGACGCTGTAAGCCGTGCCGTCATAGACGTGGGTCACGTCGATTGCGCCAACCGTCATGATCGCCTTGTTTACCGTCAGCGTTCCGTTACCCGGAGTGAACGTGTAGTTGGCCGAGCTCAGCGCGCTCACGTTCGGTTTGATCGTGTAGCCGCCTGCGCCGAGGGTTGCATCTACCGTGACAGATGTCGCTCCGGCGAAGTATCCGAAGGTGACGCTGCCGGTCATACCGATGTTCGACAGACTGTCGCCATCGGCGAATCCGCTGTAGCTTGCGCCTTCCGCGGTAAGCGACGCCATATCTCCATAGGTCATGGAGCGGTCATCCGCCGTCACCGTGAGTACGGCCTTGGTGATTACGATATCCGCACTGCCCGTCGCGTCGGCATAGTTGCCGTCCGGGTCAACCGCCTTGAAGTAGACGGTGTACGTTCCGGCGTTTGTATAGCTCGGGCAGTCCTCGCTGTAACCACTGCCTTCAGTCGCGCTGTAGAGAATCGTCATGCCGTCGATGCTCGCAGTTGCCACAAGGTCATGCGGATCGCCGTCATAAGTACCGTTGTAACCGAGCGAGCCGACCGTCATGGTCGCAATGCCTACCGCCAGCGTGCCGCTGCCGGGCACGAACGTGTAGTTCGTGGCAGTGAGCCCACCGATGTTCGGCGTGATCGAGTAGCTGCCGACCGGGAGGTCGTTATCCACCGTGACAACCGTTGCGCCCTGCCTATATGTATAGTTAATGGTGCCCGCACCGGAGACGACGCTGCTGGTTTCGCTGTTGACGAAGCCGGCATAGGTCACGCCTTCCGCAGGGGTCAGTGTCGTGGTGTTGCCAAAGGTCATGCTGCGGCTGTCCGCAGTCACGGTAACTTCAACAGGGGTAATGGTCAAAGTAGCCGTGGCTTCCGCGTTGGAATAACCCGTGCGGGAGACGATGACTTTGATTTCCTTCGGGCCGTCGTTGACGTTCGTTACGCTCGGCGTGTAGCTGACCGGAATCCAAACGCCGCCTTCTCTGACGAAGTACTGGATGCCGTCGCCGCTCTGCGTGCCGTTGAGCGTTGCGGAATGCGCACCCCCGTCATACTCGGCAGAAGTACCCGTCAGCGAAACGCTGAAGGTGCCGCTCGTAA
>JBDKRL010000007.1:0-128656 GCA_039683415.1 Clostridiaceae bacterium | reverse complement strand
TTTTCTTAAAAGAAAAGAAGCAAAAGCAACGATTTCTTCTTCTTTTCTTAAAAGAAAAGAAGCAAAAGAACTCCCTTGTTCTAGACAGGAGAGTTCTTTTTTAGTGTATAGTTCTTTTTGTTTTACTTTTTCTTTCAAGAAAAAGTATAACCTAACACTTGGCGTACCTGGCGCGCTTGGCTTCGTACATGTTTTGATCCGCGCGCGCGTAAAGCTCGCCAATAGCGCCGTCCGTCTCGGAATTCCAAACCGCGTAGCCGATGCTCAGGCTCAGCGGGATCAGCTCGTTATGCGAAGC
Source organism: Clostridiaceae bacterium (assembly GCA_039683415.1). Classification (GTDB taxonomy): domain Bacteria; phylum Bacillota; class Clostridia; order Christensenellales; family CAG-138; genus UBA7703. The sequence goes on along the minus strand of JBDKRL010000007.1, from coordinate 128,358 downwards.
GTTCCAGACGGAAACGTTGTATTCCACCTTGGCAATCAGGCTCTCCACCGCTTCGGCGTTGTCCGCGGGATACACGATGCAGAACTCATCCCCGCCGATGCGCGCAAGAAACGCAGGCGTCTGCTTGCAGGACCGCTTCAGAACGTCCGCAACGGTAACCAGCAGCTCGTCCCCGCGAAAATGCCCGTAGGTATCGTTGACTTCCTTAAAGTGGTCGATATCCAGCATGATCAGCGCAAGGATATTGCCCCGCCCGTTTTCGCGCGTTTCCCGCGAGAGGAACTTGAGCAATTCGCGGCGGTTGTTGAGTCCGGTGAGCGGTTCGGTCGAAATCTGACGGTTGAGCGAATCGATGTAAACCAGCACGGCTCCGATGACCGTGCTGATCCAGATGCAGTTGATTCCGAAGTAAAACGTTTGAATGATTCCGGCAATCGTCGGGGGTATGATGAACGCGGCCATCATGGTATACTGCCTGCCTTCCCCCCGCCATTGAAATTTGGCGGCTTTCAGAAGCGCGCGTACACAGGCATGCAGCAGATACCCGTAAGCAAGCGCAAATGTGATGATCAGATAACTGCCGCGGTGGTAGACGTTCTGCGCGTCGATGACGAAAATCCAGCCGTTATTGATGTTGCAAAACAGTAGAACCATATAGGCGAGTATCGGCGCGGCCATCAGTCGAACCCGCCGGCGCACGCGTTTGGGATCGTTATTCAGCGCGGTTTCCGAATAGACCGCCCAGAGGAACGGCATGAAGATGTTGAAAAAGTAATACAGGGTTTCAACGACGAAGTTCAGCGTCCGCGCGCCGGGAAAAGTCGTTCCGTCGATGACCCAGCAGGCGGCGTCTATAATGAGAATGGTGATGGTGGAATAGATCATCCAGTTGAACTGCCGCTGCAGCGAAGAAGCGCCGACGCTTTTGCTCTGGTTGGCCAAAATCACCACCAAAAGAGCAACGCCAACGGCACTGACCTCGATATACAACGCGTTTTGCATCCGCATCCTCCGTGTATTGTCAAAGTTTGCTCATTGGGGCTGTTTTCTCTGATCGTCAAATGATAACGATAAACGGTGGAAACACCGGAAACCAGTCTGTCCGTTCGTTTGCTTGATCGATTGATCAGGAATATAATATAGTATAACATAATCCAGTTGTCAAAGAAAACACGTGTCTGCACGCGGTTGCGCGCGGCGCAACGTTGAAACGCGCCGTTTCTTGCTTCTATTGCTTCAATAACACAAACGGTTTCATCCTTCTATCGCGTAATATTACCATTTATTTCGGTTTTTATTTTCATTGCTGTCAAACGGCGGGCGAAAAAAAGCCCCAGCATATTCTGCGCGGGACTTTGTTGTCGTTCGTTTGCGTAACCGGAACTGCTCAGCGGTAGGACGCCTGGAAGATAGCCAGTACGTCCGTGCGGCCGAGCTGGCAGGGATCGAACTGGAACAGCCCGCCCATCGTGTCGAACGCGTTATCCACATACTTTGGCAGCTCGTCGTACCGAATGCCGTAATCGCTCATCTTGAGCGCGTCCACGCCGCAGGCATTCTGGAGCTCGACCAGCGCGGTGACGAAATCCATGGGCGTCTTTGCGTCCGCTTTGCCGAGCGCGCGCGCCATGTCGATCATCCGTTCGTCGCAAGCGCCGGATTTGGCAAAGAAGGTATAATACGCCGCACTGATGCTGATGAGCGCCGCACCGTGCGGAGTCTCCGGGTTAAGCGCGCCCATGGCGTGCGCCAGTGAGTGCTCGGAAATGCAGCCGCTCGTGCTCTCGACAAGCCCCGAAAGCGTGTTGGCCAGCGCAACGTCCGTCCGCGCTTCGAGATCGCTTCCGTGGCTGACCGCGCGGGCAAGGGATTTTCCGACGAGCGAAATGGCGCGGAGCGCGAACGCGTCGCTGACGGGGTACGCGGTGGTGTTGAGGTAGCCTTCCGTGCTGTGGAAGAGCGCGTCGAAGCCCTGATACGCCGTCAGCGCGGGCGGTACGGTGAGCATGAGTTCGGGATCGACAATCGAGAGCACAGGGAACGTTTTGTCGTAGCCAAAGCCGATCTTTTCGTTGGTGTCCTCTTTGGTGACGACCGTCCAGGGGTCGGCCTCGGTGCCCGTGCCCGCGGTGGTGGTAATCGCAATAATGGGGAGCGGGTCGCTGACAACCGCCTTGCCCTTGCCGGTGCCGCCGGAGATGTAGTCCCAGTAGTCGCCGGGGTTGGTCGCCATTACGGCGATGGCCTTGCCCGCGTCGATGCTGCTGCCGCCGCCAAAGCCGATGACGAAATCGCAGCCGTGTTCGCGCGCAAGTGCCGCGCCCGCCATGACTTCGCTCTTGGTGGGGTTGGGAGTGATCTTGTCGTAGATAACGAACTCTGCGCCCGCCAGCGCAAGCTCGTTTTCCAGCGCGGCCAGGTAACCGTTTACGCGGAGGCTCTTGCCGCCGGTCATCACGATCAGCGCCTTTTTGCCGGGCAGGGGGTGTTTGTGGAGTTCCTTGAGCTTTCCCGCGCCAAAGAGCAGGCGGGTTGGCATGTAATAGTCAAATTTCATGGGGTACCTCCAAGACTTCTTGTATTTCTACTCTACCACAGATTCAATAAGCGAGAAACATCTTCATTTGATTACGCTGCTCAAGATAACATATCTAGCTTCGGATTATCTAAACTTCAGTGTTAACCATCTCAAGAATTCGTTGAAGTGGCCTCATTATGTCTACTGGAATTTCTTCCATACCTTTAATAGCATCTAGTGCATTTTGTATTTTATTCTCGCTTCTTTCATTAATACCAAGCACTACTTCAATATTGGAACTCATCCAAAATATATCAGTACTATCAGTGCAACTTTGTATTCCTTTGTTTTTCTCTGCGTTTTCTTTGTTGTTTGCGACTGCTATCTTTCTTTTGGCCTCATCCTTAATTCGAGTGGTATCAATTATATCAGAATCTACCACAATAACGAAAGGTATGGAGAATGCATGAGCAATTTTCGCGAAAATCCTCAAATTGCCTTTTCCACCACACTCAATAACTGATATACCATAACGATCCAAATCTATACCCTGTTTCCTACTTGCATAAGGGAATACAAACTTTTCAGTTGAGCCTTCAACAAAAACAACGCCTCGTGCAAAAAACATTTCGTTTCTTTGGTTGTCAAAGTAGTTTTCGATTTTTAGAACATCTTTTTCGCGACTTACAAGCTCGTCTTTTTCGCAAATTTTCGCTGTCGTCCCTTCTTGAGGTGTTTTTCTGATAATGCATACGTATTCAGGCTCATATATCCTAATAAAAGTTGGGGAATGTGTTGTAAGAAATACTTGATTGTCTTCGCTCAATTTGCATAACACATTTCTGAAAAATCTCTGCTTTTGAGGATGAAGAAATACCTCCGGCTCTTCTATGGCAAAAATAGCTCCCCCTTTCTTGATTTCCTCATATGTGCGGAATATCGCAATCACTATCGCGCTTTGCAAACCTGCTCCGACCATATCGGCAGTTGTACTTATACCCATTTGCTCAATAAAAAGCTGCAGATTTTTAAAAACATTCATTGGGTCATAGGTATCAAATCTTATTGAGATATCTCCTTCTTCCTCTTTTAATCCCATCTGCTGCAAAGAATTCCTTCGAATTCTCTGCTCTATATCATTAAACTCATCCGTCTTTAGATAACCGTAAGCCTCTCGTATTTTTAGTTCAAAGGCTTCTTTTCTTGTGACTAGGACCTCCCCTTCGGAAGTAGTAACTTTAATTTTAGTTTTGTCTGAGGCAATACTGGTATTTATATCGGTAAACAGCTTTCTAAGTATTGACCATCTACTCCCAGGATCTTGTTTGCTATAATCCCTAAGAACATCAACGTAGATAAATGGAACTCTTTCTCGTAAATCCCTTGATATGCTAAGCGGATATCTCGGACTGCTGTTTTTTTCGCCCTTCTGATATGGTACCGATGGATACTCGCAAATCTTGCCTTTGCTATCTATAGCGCAATATTCAACCTTTAAACTGCCAGCAGGCTTCGAACCAACCCTTCTCTTATAAGCTTTACATCTTAGTTCAAACCCTGCAACAGCACACTTACAATTGTTCCTATACTCCTCAAAAACTTCGTCAAAGAAAACTTGGATTACTATGTCATTTTGTGTGTCTTGCTTGTAAAAGTCTTCCTGTGAAAAGCTTCTTTCGCTCGGCCATGTTTCCCCTAATACTAGGTTGATGGCTTTCAGTATGTTGCTTTTCCCTGCATTATTCTCTCCAACTAAAACACAGTAGTTGCTCGGTGTAAAATCCAGCAACTTGATGCTTCTAAAGTTTTCAATATGTACGCACTTGATTCTCATATGAAATCCTCCATAGCAAACATTTGGGAAAGCCGAAGAATAAACGATTATGTGAATACTACATCAACTTCAAAATCAGTGCTATGTAAAACTCGATAAACGTTACTACCGATCCCACGCCCACCCGAACAGCACATACCGCACAATCCACTGCCCCGTGGTCAAACTGACCTCCACTTTGCAGCTGGACGCGGCAAACCCGTCGTTCGAGCTGCAATAGATGGTTGCCGCGCCCTTTTCCACGGCGGTGACCAGCCCTGTTTGATCGACGGTGGCGACCGCTTCATCCGAGGACGACCATGTGACGCTCGTATCCTGCGCGTCTTCGGGCAGCACGGCGGCGCTGAGCTGGAACGTGCTCCTGTATTCCAGCGAAAGTTGCGTTTGGTCGATCTGACAGGAAGTAACGCCAACGAGCTTGGGAATCGTCTCCTCGCCGAGCAGCGCGCCGCACTCGCTGCAGTACTGGCGCTTGACGCCCTCGCTTTCGTATGTCGGCTCCTTCTCGGTCACCCATTCGCCGGGCGTATGCGCGGGGGCGGTGTAGTCGTCCGTATAGCTGTAGCCGTTGTTCTTGTTCGTATAGGTCGTGTACCCCATCTCCGTGTCTTTCGGAGGAGTGACGACCGCCTCGTACACGGGGTTTTCGTCCATATCCGCCCGCAGCGGACGCGAAAAATCGGTGATCTCATTGCTCTCAAAGCGGACGGTCGTATTGGCGGAAACGATCACGCTGTCGTTCTGGTTTTCGCCAAGGTACGCTTCGCAGTAGGCTCTGCGGTCGTCGGTTTCCTCATAAAACGTAATGCTCGCATCGACGGTGCAGCTTTTGACGTACCCCGAATGCTTGCGGTTCTTCGGGTTGATATCGTCAATGCCGATCAACCCGCCGTTATGCGCGTAGCCGTGGACGGAAGCATACCCCGCTAGCACGACGCTGCAGCCGTCGAGGTCGGCGTAACCGTTGGCGAGAATGCCACCAAGGTACTCCTCGCTTGCGATTTCCGGATTGACGGCGATGACGGTGAGCTCCGCCTCGACCGAACAGTTCTGGATCAAGCCGTTGCCGAACCCCGCGATGCCGCCCACGCCGCACTGGCGGCTCGTGCCGTTGATGACGATTCGCCCTTTGACCGAGCAGTTGATGATATTGCTCTTTTCAATATGCCCCGCGATTCCGGCTGCAAAGCACGGCTGGTCGGTCTCGGCGTTGATCTTGAGGTTGAGCAGATTCAGATTTTGAATGGTTGCGTTCTGCACCGCCGAAAACAGCGAGGCGTACACCGTGTGATACCCGCGGTGGCGCCCGTCGTAAGTAATGCTGGTGTCCTCGCTCACCCGCGTAATCGAGAGGTTGTAGAGGAGGTGGCCGCCGCCGTCGAACGTGCCGCTAAACGGAATCGGCAGCCAGTCCACACCCGCCATGTCGATATCCGCCGTGAGCACATAGTTGCCGTCCAGATCGTTTGCAATGGCCAGCATGCCTGCCGCGTCGGAAATTTCCGTAGGCGTATTCTCCCCCTCCGCTTTGGCGGCCGGGAACGGCAGCAGCATAAAAATCAAACAAAGCGCAAGCGCGATACGGTTTTTTTTCACTGGAATGACCTCCTCTGTCACCGCGCGAAATACCGGGCGGTTCGGTCGGCTGAATGCTGATCCAATACGGATTCATTGTAGTCCCCGCGTGCTTGTTCCGTCAACGCCGCGCAAACGAAAAACGGCTCCCGCCTGCGTTCAGGCGAAAGCCGTTGATTGATCGATTGCCTTGATTACGGTGCGTCGGCTTCCGCGTAGGGAATGTTGTACGCGCCCTGATAGAGATAGACCGTCACTTCGCTGCCGACGGCGAGCTGGTCGTAGAGTTCCTCTGCTATCGAGAGTTCAAAGGCTTGCCCGTCCTCCGTTTCCGCCGTGATCAAATACCGGTCCGGCGACTTGGAGCTGTGGGTGATCTGCATTTCCTGCACCACGGCGGGCTGTTCCGCAGGCGGCTTGCCGTCGAAAAGAAAGTTCGTAAATCCGACCGCGCCGACCGACCAAACGGCCACGGCGAGCCCAACCGTGAGCAGCAGGCGCTTATAAGCGCGGCACTCCGGCGAAAGATAGAGCGTCTGCGCCACCAGCAGCAGCGCCGTTACCCCCGCAATCAGCAGCAGCGTGCCCCAGGCGCGGATGTTGAAGTCGATCATCAGCCTTAACAGCGGAACAAATGCGGTGATGAGCAGCGAAAAAGCGATCATGACGCGGCCGTTGGCCTGCTTTTTGTATTCTGTCAGCGTCACTTCGTTGGGAAACAGGTAATACAGCAAAAGAAACGCGGGAACCTGCGCCAGCGCAAACCAGCAAAACAGCCGGTACGGCACATCCAGAAACAGCCACGCCAGATCGGTCAAAAGCGAAAATGCGCAAAATCCGAGATAGACGCGCTGGAGAACCGTCTGTTTCTGTTTGTGGGGGGAAGGCGTAAACTCCTTTTTCCGGGCGTTCGGCAGCAGCGCTTCCTGCGGCAGCGCGTCCTGCGGCGCGTGTTCCCGCAGCAGCGCCTTGAGCGCTTTGCCGCCGGGATTTAAGAGCGTCGAAAAGCCGTATCGTCTGCCTCGCGTGCAGACTTTCGCAAACATGTCGAACGGAGAAATGTCCTCCTCCACCTTGCGGAAGCGAATCTTGACGATGTCCTTTGCGGGAATGGAGAAATCCCGCCTGCCGAGCGGCGGCGGATCGCCGGAGAGCAGAATCTTGCCCGGATCCATGCTCGCCCAGGAACTGCCGACCCGGTAAAAGAGAAACGCGCCGTCGCGAAAAAACACCTGATACGCGCCGCCCGCTACGGGACGCTGCACCAGAATCGGTGCGTTTTCGGCGCGCTTGGAAGCGGAAATATGCGCATCCTTCTTCGGGCGCTGCGCTTTGGCGGCGGGAGAAACGACCGCCGTATCTGGCTTCTTTTTCCCTTTTTTCAGGTATTTCATTGCCACCGGAAGCGCAAAAACGCAGAGGAGTTCCAGCACGACAAAATAACCGCTCCAGGGTTCCGGCAGCGCGATTGGCAGCGTAATCGTCAGCACGAAGCCATACCCCATCAGAATTCCGATCCACCCCGCCAGCAGGAAGAGCACGCCCGCAATCCCCGAGCCGAACACGGCAACGAGGTTGATAAACCGCTGCCAAACTTCCGGGCTGCCCCAGTAGGACCTCAGCAGCACGGCAGACAAGGCGCAGAGCGCGAAAAGGCCGAGCGCAACGGGCAGCCGTTTGGCAAATCGGGAGGAGAGGAACTTTTTCATGCGTTCACTCCGTAATCGTACATTTTTTACGCCGCGCTGAGCGCGGCCTGTTCACTATTGTAAAGCATCCGCTTTACGTTTACAAACAGCAAATCGCCGCGCGTTACCCGCCCGTCGCGCAAAAAAACAGCGCCCTTGCGGACGCCGTTTTTCACACGAGCCTTACTTTTGTTTGCGGTAGGAGAGCACGCCCTTGGGGCAGACGCTCACGCATTCGCCGCAGAGCACGCAGTCGTAGGAGCGCACCGCACCCGTTTTGACTTCCGCGTTGACGTCAATGCTCATGGGGCACTTCTGCGTGCACTTCTTGCAGTCGATGCAGGCTTCCGTCTTCGCTTTGATCTGCAGCTGCGGCAAGCGCAGTTTGCGCCCCAGCCATATGCCGGCGGTTAAGAAAGGCGACATCCAGCAGACCGCGTGGCAAGCGCCGCGCCGGCCAAGCGTAATATCCAGCACGAAGATAAGCAGCAGCACGAAATAGTAGATGATGTACTTGACCGGCTCGTCAACGGAAATCCCGTTCTCGGTCAGGCGCAGAGGATCAACGCCTTTTATCCCGCCCGCAAGGACGAAACCCAGCACGATCACCGAAAACCACACCGCAAAAATCGAATACCGCACGATCCGGAGGCGCTTGCGGTTCACGGGTTTTGCGTTGATGCCGAGGCTGAGCTCGGCAACGCCAGCCGCTGGACAGACCCAGCCGCACCATGCGCGGCCAAGAAACAGCCCGGAGAGAAACAACAGCAAAAACAGCAGCATGCTGCCGGAGAGCACGCCCGCCATCGCCCCGTCGATGGAGACGTAGGGCGAAAGGAAGTTCATCGTGATGGGAAACAGAAACAACGAAAGATAGATGATGGTTTTACGAATTTTTTGCCGCATGGCTTTGGTTCCTTTCTGAATGACAGTGGTTTGTACAATGCTTGCTTTGCCGAATCGTTCTTCGGTTTACTTTTTAGGCGGAGCCGCCAGCAAACCCTTCTTCTTCTCAAGATATGCTATCGTCTCCCGGCTCCAGTCCAGATACGCGCGGTTCACCTTTTGTCCGCAGTCGATCACGCGGAGGATTTCTCGGTGGTTCTCGTCCAAATCGAGGATTCCTTCCAATTCCTTTTGAAACAGGTTCAGAATCTCCAGCTGCCGCAGGTGCGATTCCTCAAACGCCGATAAGTGCCCCAGCATGACCGCGGGGTCGGCATAGGTGGAAAAGTACAGCTTGAGCAGGATTTCCAGCCGGTAGGTTTCCTTTTCCACCGGCATGGCAAGCCAGCTTTGCAGCGCTGCAACGCCATTCGGGGTCGCGCGGTAGAGTTTTGGGCTATGGCCGCCTTCCCGGGCAGTTTCCTCCTCCGCGATCAGACCCTCTTCGGCGAGCCGTTTGAGCGAGGGAAAAATCTGCCCGAAGCTCTCGTTCCAGAAGAACCCGAACCGGATATCCACAATCTTTTTGATCTGGTAGCCGCTCATCGGGCGTTCGCCCAGCAACCCCAGTATCACATAATCCGTCTGCCGCATGAATGCTCCTGTATATCTATTAGATATATTATAGCATGGCGTCTTCCATTTGCAAGCAAAATCGCGATCATTTTTTTACAGCACAATTTCCATCGGTCTTCCGGCCGGCGAATCCAGTTTGTGATAAAATAAGCTGTACGCAAAAATACCGCCCACGATCGGCGGTACGAAAGGAGAATCGTATGAAAGCTGAAAGCTTTGAAAGCGGACGCGTCCTCGTCGTTCGCCTGGAACGCGGGGAGGAGATTGTTTCGACCCTGCTTGTCTGCGCAAAAGAACACGGCATCCGTGCGGGCTCCGTCAGCGGAATCGGCGCCATTTCCAGCGCGGTGCTCGGCTTTTTCAACCCCGCGACGAAGGCGTATCGGGAAAACGCGTTTTCCGAACCGCTCGAAATACTGAGCCTTACCGGCAATCTCTCCACGAAGGACGGCGCGCCTTACGCGCACCTGCACGCCGCGCTGGGCACCGAGCGCGGGGAGGCGATTGGCGGGCATCTGGTTTCCGCAACGGTCAGCGCAACGGCGGAGTTCTTCCTTCAGCCACTGGACGGGACGCTGGAACGCGAATTTTCAGAAGAGATCGGCCTGAATCTGCTCAAGCTTTGACAATTCACTGATATACAAAAAACATCCCCGACGATCATTCCGCCGGGGATGTTTTTGCGCTGGCTGATCGTCGTTTAGTTCAGGAACAGGTCGAGGTCGCCGTCCGGCGTGCCGATGCTTGCGATGCCGAATTTTTCGACCAGCACCTTTGCCACGTTCGGCGAAAGGAAGCCCGGCAGCGAGGGGCCGAGATGGATGTTTTTAATCCCCAGCGAGAGCAGCGCCAGCAGTACGATGACCGCCTTCTGCTCATACCACGCGATGTTGAACACCAGCGGCAGTTCGTTGACGCTTTGGAGTTTGAACGCTTCGGCCAGCTTGCTCGCGATGACCACGAGCGAGTAGGAGTCGTTGCACTGCCCCGCATCCAGCACGCGCGGAATGCCGCCGATATCGCCGAGACCCAGCTTGTTGTAGCGGAACTTGGCGCAGCCCGCGGTCAGAATCACCGTGTCCTTGGGCAGCTTTTCGGCAAACTCCGTGTAGTACTTGCGGGAAGGCATGCGCCCGTCGCACCCAGCCATGACGAAGAATTTCTTAATCGCGCCGCTCTTGACCGCGTCGATCACCTTGTCCGCAAGCGCGAGCACCTGAGAGTGCGCAAAGCCGTTGACGATTTCGCCGTGCTCGATCTCTTCCGGCGCGGGCAGCGTTTTTGCCAGCGCGATCAGTTCGGAAAAGTCCTTCTTTCCGCTGGCGTCCGGCAGAATATGCCTGCATCCCGGATAGCCGGAAGCGCCCGTGGTAAAGATACGGCTGCGGATTTCCTCGCTCTTGGGCGGCACGATGCAGTTGGTGGTAAACAGAACCGGGCCATGGAAGGTTTCGAATTCCGTGAGCTGTTTCCACCAGGCGTTGCCGTAGTTACCGACGAAGTTATCGTACTTTTTGAACGCGGGGTACGCGTGCGCGGGCAGCATCTCGCCGTGGGTATAGACGTCCACGCCAGTGCCCTTGGTCTGCTCAAAAAGCGCTTCCAGATCGACCAAGTCGTGGCCGGAAATCAGGATGGCGGGGTTGTTCCTTACGCCGATATTCACTCTAGTGATTTCCGGGCTGCCGTAACGGGAGGTATTCGCGCCGTCGAGCAGCGCCATCACCTTTACGCCCGCTTCTCCGGTTTGGAGCACCAGCGCAGTCAGCTCGTCCGCCGTGAGCGAATCGTTTAGCGTATCTGCCAGCGCCTTGTAGAGGAACGCGCTGATGGAAGCGTCCTTTGCGCCAATGTTTCTGGCGTGCTCGGCATAGGCGGCAATCCCCTTGCAGCCGTAAATCACCATTTCGCGCAGGGAGCGGACGTCCTCATTTGGCGTGCTCAGCACGCCGATGCCGGCTGCTTTTTCGAGCATCGACGCACGGTCGCCAACCGTAAAGAGCGCCGCGTCATGCCAGCCTTCGGCAGAAGTCTTGTTGAGCGAATCCCGCATGGCAAGCATTTTTCTAATCTGCGCTTCCAGCGCCAGATCGTCGAAATTGGCGTTGGTGATGGTCATAAACAGGCTCGTGAGCACTTCGCCGTTGAGCACGTCAAACAGTTCGGCGTCCAGCTTTTCCCGGATGACTACCTGCGAAATTCCCTTAACGGTGTAAATCAATAAGTCCTGCAGCCGGGCGACCTCCTCGGTCTTTCCGCAAACGCCGCGCACCGTGCAGCCCTTGCCGCCAGCCGTCTCCTGGCACTGAAAACAAAACATACTCATCTGTCGTTTCCTCCTTTTCGTTGTTCAACACTTTTGTCCGTATCCGTTTGGATTCGGACGGTGTTTTGCATCGATCCGGCTCCTTTTTCTCTTGCGGCTCCCGCCGCAGAAAGCAGAAATCTAAGCCCGATCCGTCAACCGATTTTTCGGAGGCGCGCACGCACTCCGCAATCGATCCTGTGGCAAGTGTACTGTTATTTTTGCGTTCGGTCTGTTTGATTTACAACGAATGCAGGCGAGTTGTGTTCGTTTTGTTCGATTGGTAAAAAATGTTCTGTCCGCCGTGGTGCCAGAATGTCCGTTTGTTGCTGTGTTGTTTAGAAACACTCTCTGTTTTCATCATACACGCAATCGCAGGGGTCATGCAAATTTGTTCTCATCTTCGCTTTTCCCTTCCCCCTCTCCCGCGGGCGAAACGGAAAACCCGCCGAGAAAGCGCGAAGGCGATAGCCCGTATTCGCGCAGAAACGCTTTGTAAAACGTCGTGTAGTCCAAAAACCCCGCGCCCGCCGCCGCTTCCCCCGCGGGTACCCTGCGCGAGAGCAGCCGTTTGGCGCGCTGCAGCCGCAGTTTGAGGATGTACTGGTGCAGGGACACCCCCGCCTCCCGCGCAAAGCGGCGCATTAAGTGCGATTTGCCCATATGCAGCGCGCGGGCAACCGCATCCGCGGAAAGGTCGTCCATCAGGTGCGCTTCGATATACCCCTGCGCCCGCCCAAGAAACGCGGAATCTGCCGCGCCGCCGGTGCTGAGCCGCGCAATCAGGACAAGCATTAGGCGGATATAGTCGGCAAAGAGCGTTTCTTTTCCCGCAAAGTCCGAAAAGTCGCGTTCCAGCCGGTTCTGCTCGCCTTCCAGCAGCTGCAGCAGCCGTTCGATATCCGCGCCGTCTTCATTTCCAAGGCGCAGTTCCAGCGTTTTGTCCCAGCGTTCCGGCGCAAGGCGGCAGAACAGCTCCGGCGAAAGCCAGAGCACCGTGCGGCGGTACATGCTCCCGCTTTCTAAAAACCGCAAAGAGTGCGTTCTTCCCGGTGGAATCAGCAGCAGCGTATACGGCTCCAGCGGCGTTGCCTGCCCTTCGATGAGGAACTCCGCGCTTCCGCATAAAAACAGATACAGCTCGTAGAATTCATGGTGGTGGGAATAGACGCGCTGAATGTTGTTTTCTGAAAACGCGTTGAGTTCAAAGCCGTTTGGCAGGCAGGAAGCGCTAACGGGATAGGCAAAGTAGTTTCTCATGCGCTTATCATAGCAAGACTGCGCACGTTTTTCAAATTTTACGGAATATTAAGCCGTATTTCTGATTTTGTTCCCAATCCCGTTAGCACGTTTTTCAATCAGAACGATTCGTTTTGCTATGGCGCGGACATATTGAGGCGCACTATAATAGCGGTATCGGAAAGGATTCCTCTCTTTATGCCACTGTATCAGCACCAATTTTCACCAATCGAAGAAACGCCGTTTTCCTCGCTTTACCGCGCGGACGGCATGGACGCGCGCGTTGAATTCTTAACCGCGCGGCTGATTCGCGTTTCGGTTGTTCCGGCTGGCGCGCGGCTGTTGTCGACCTATTCCGTTCAGCCGGGTGAGTCCCTGCCGCATGAAGGCCGTGCGCGGCTCAGTCTGGAAGGGTTTGCGTTGTTTACGCCGCTTCGGGAAAGCGCGTTTTCGTTTGTTTGGGACGCATTCCGCCTGACCATCGACCCAGTCAACTTTTTGCTTGCGCTGGAGCAGGACGGTGCTCCGCTGCTGACCGACCGCGCGCCGCTTGCCGTCAATCTGGGCGGGGAGTTCGGACGCGGGCAAAAGCACTATCTCGTGCGCGAACCGGGCGAACGCATCTACGGGTTGGGCGACAAAAGCGGCTCTCTCAATAAGAGCGGTCGGCGCTTCCGTCTGGACAGCACGGACGCGATGGGTTACGACGCGGAAACGAGCGACCCGCTCTACAAACATGTTCCGTTTGCCATCTGCCAAAACAACGCGGGGTGCGTCGGGCTGTATTATAATACGCACGAAGCCTGCTCGTTCGACTTTGGCGCGGAAATCAGCAACTACACCGGCACATACCGGTATTTTTCTTCGGAAGACGAATCGCTCGTCTACTACATTCTGCTGGGTTCCCTGCCGGAAATCGTCACGGGGTTTTCCGCGCTCACAGGCGGAAGCGCGTTTTTGCCGCGGCGCGCGCTGCTCTACTGGGGCAGCACGATGGCGTATACGGACGCGCCCGACGCGGATATGCAACTCAGGCGCTTTGCCGATACCTGCGGGCAAAAAGCGTTTGCCTGCGGGGGCTTCTACCTCTCCTCCGGATACACGTCTATCGGAAACAAGCGCTGCGTCTTTCACTGGAACAATCAAAAGATCCCCGACCCCAAAGCGCTCGCCGCCTATTTTGCAGCGCGGGGTATGGATTTGATCGCCAACATCAAACCGGTGTTTTTAACCGATCATCCGCTTTATAAGACCATCGCTAGCCGCGGCTGGTTTTTGCAAAACCCCGACGGTACACCCGCGCTCGCGCCGTTTTGGGACGGGCTCGGCAGCTTTCTCGATTTTACCAACCCCGGCGCGTTCGACTTTTGGAAAGCGCAGGTCAAAACCCAGCTGCTCGAAAACGGGATCGCTTTCACCTGGAACGACAATAACGAGTACGAAGTGCTCGACGAGCGCGTCCTTGCAAACTGCTTTGGCCGCCCCGCGCCCGCGCACCGGATGAAGCCGGTCTTTTCCATGCTCATGACCATGGCTTCGCTGGAAGCGCAAACGGAATTTTTCGGCAAATCCAAGCGTCAGCTCGTCTCTACCCGCGCGGGGTGCGCGGGTCTTTGCCGCATGGCGCTCACCTGGACGGGCGATAACCGTACGGAATGGAAAACCCTGCGCTATAACCACTTTATGGGACTGACGATGTCGCTCTCCGGCTTGTATCTGTTTGGCCACGACATCGGCGGGTTTGCGGGCAGCGCCCCGGAGCGCGAGCTATTCTTGCGCTGGCTGCAGCACGGCGCGCTGACGCCAAGATTTGTCGTCCACTCCTGGAACGACGACAACCAGGCGACCACGCCCTGGTTCTATCCGGACGCGGAGGACGCCGCGCGTCGTATCTTTGCCTTTCGCCAGCGTATCTTGCCGTATCTCTACAACGCGGCCTACCGCGCACACGCGTTTTGTGAGCCCATCCTGCGCCCGCTCGTCTATTACGACCCTGCCGCCGATCCGGAAAGCGACCTGTTCTTTGTTGGAGCGGACTTGCTCGCCGTCTGCGTGTTCGACCCCGGCAAGACGGCGGTTTTGGCGACGCTTCCGCAAAACCCCGGCGGCTGGTTCCAAAGCGACGGCGGCTGGTTCCAAAGCGACGGCGGCTGGTTCCCCGGCGGCACATCCGTTTTGCTGGATTGCCCGCTCGAAGGCGAACCAACGGTGCTCTTCCGCGGCGGCGGCATGATGGCTGCCGACGTTTCCTCCTACCCTTCCAGCGGAAAAGAGCGGCTTTGCTTTACCGTTTACGCGCAGGAAACGGGTGAAACGGAGCGCGAGTTCTTTACCGACGACGGCGCGAGCGAAGCGTATTTGCAAAACGACTGTTTGAAAGTTCGATTCCGGATGCGGTTTTTGCCGAACGAAGTCTGCGTCGCCTACCAAAACCTTGGCAACCAGGCCATCCAGCCGCAAGTCGCGCTCTGCGACCGTCTGAACCGGACGTTACGGCTGGAGGAGGAGCGAATATGAGTTGTATCGTTCAAAATGACGGCAGCTGGGAATTCCGCGGAGAATCCGCAGCGGAATGGAACAGCGATTTTTCCAACGAAACCATCACCGCGCGCGTCGGCGCCCTGCACCCCGAAAAGCTCTCGCTCTCCGGCGGATACGATGTGATTCTGCCCGGCGGTGCGTATGGCTCGGCGGAAGCGCTCCCGGCGGAAGCGGGAACGGATGCGTCGTCTTCCGATCCGTTCGCGCCCCAAACCGTGCAGTCCGGCTTTCGCGCGCGGAAAACGCTCTTTTGCCGCGGCGAAACGGAATTCTGCGCTGCATGGTGGATGGGGGACGCGCAGCCGGTGCTGTATTTCCGCCTCACGGCCAAGCGGCAGAGTTCGTTTACGCTCCTGTATCACTTTGGCGTACAATCCGCGCCGGGGCGGCTCCGTATGTTCACTTCCGGCGAACTGACCGAGCGCGAGCGCGAAGGGGACTACACCCACTATTCCGCCAGCGCGGACAGCCGACCGAACGACGGCGAATCTTACGCGGAACTGCTCGTTGCCTTCGACCTTGGCGGCGAACTGACGCAGGAAGCGCTGATTGGCTGCGCTAAAGCAGCCGAGCGGGAATCTGAAGCGTATTCCGCCATGCTGCTCCGTACCGCCGCCCCGAATCAGGACGCGGCGTTCAAAGCCTATTGCCTCAACGCGGCGTTTTCCAGCTGGAAGCGCTTTGGCTCGTTTGCGGGGCTGTTCGCGGGGGTTGCGTACGCCGCACCCGCGCGGACGTATTACCGGGACGGGTACTATACCGCGCTGGCGCTGCTGCCCTACAAGCCGGACTGGGTGCGGCAGGAGATACTCACTCTCGCGCGCGGCATCGGCGCGGACGGTTCCTGCGGCTCTGCGGTGGACGCAAACGGCGGCCCCTGGTGGAATAATCATTACGACAGTCCTCTGTTCTTTACGCTGCTGACGTACGCCTACGTTTGCCAGACCGGAGACAGAGGCATTTTGGAAAACGACGGCGTCGGCGAAAAGCTCGCCGTCATGCTGGATGCAGCGGCAGGCGCGCTGGACGAAAACGGGCTGCTGTACCGTCCCTCGTCCCGCCACGACTGGGCAGACAACGTGTTCCGCGAAGGGTATGTAACCTATATCGAATGCCTTGCCTACGGCGCGCTCAACCTCTGCGGCAAACTGCTGCCAAAGCAGGAAGCGTACAAACGAGCCGCGGAACGCATCAAAAGCGGCATCAACCGCGTCTTGTGGGACGACGAGCTGGGCTGGTACGTAAACTTTACCTGCAAGACCGAAACGGAACGGAACCTTTCGCTGGACACGGTGTTTGCTTTGCTGTTCGGCCTTGCCTCGGAAGATCGCGCCATCCGCATGCTGCGCAGTATGGAACGCTTGCTCGAAACGAAAAACAACAGCCGCTACGGCGAGTTCGGCGTGCTCTGCGTGTATCCGTTTTATCAGAATCCCGCGCGGCTCGTGGAAAAAAGCGCGTATCCGCTGCGCTATCACAACGGTGCGGAATGGCCGTATTTGAGCGCGCTCTACGCGTTTGCAAAAAAGCTGTACGGCATGGATTACAGCTATCCGCTCACGCGCTGGTATAACAACAGTCTCGAACGTGGTTTTGCCGCCCCGGTGGAGTATTTCTCTCCGCCGTATCCTCCGGGAGGCATGCTGCAGGGCTGGAGCGCCTTTGGCGCGTTCGTCCTTGACCACGACTCCGCGGACGGGGTGTTTCGGTAAGCAGCCGCAGGCGCGGGCTTCGCCCTCGAACGCAGATATAACCGGAGGGCTTCGACCCCAAGACCAGATTGCAAATGGGGGCTTCGCCCCCAAGACTAAGATTTCAAATGGGGGCTTCGCCCCCAAACCCCCGAGCAAAGGGGCAAGCCCCTTTGCAATCCCCTTCTGAGCAAGCAGAACATATTCCAAAAAG
This sequence comes from Clostridiaceae bacterium, assembly GCA_039683415.1. GTDB lineage: Bacteria > Bacillota > Clostridia > Christensenellales > CAG-138 > UBA7703. The sequence continues at coordinate 111,232 of JBDKRL010000007.1, read as the reverse complement.
CAACCCACAAATTTCTATAAGGAGGACTCTTTGCAAGTGGAACAAAAACCTCTCACGCCGTATCAGGAGCTCAAAGGCGGGCAGCAGATTCTCTACGCGCTCGGCCACATCGGTCCCGGCATGCTCAGCCAGTTCATCACCACATGGCTATTGCTGTTCATGACAGGCAACGCGGACAACCCCATCCTTTCCGGCACGCTGGTTGGAACGGCAACATTGCTCGGACGAATTATGGACGCCATTGCCGACCCGATCGTCGCTAACTGGAGCGACAACCACCGCGGCAGGCGTTACGGGCGGCGGATTCCGTTTATGATGCTCGGCACGCTGCCGATGATCATCAGCTTCCTCTGCATCTGGCTGACGCCGCAGATCTCCATGGGTGAAACCGCGCGCTTCATCTGGCTTGTAGTCTTTCTCAACGGGTTCTATTTTTTCTACACCATGGTGGTCAACACCTACTTTGCCCTCCTGCCGGAAATTGCCAAAAACGACAAGCAGCGCATCTTTATCCAGAGCTTCGTTTCGCTGTTCGGCATTCTCGGCATGGGCTTTTCGCTCGGCGCTTCCGGCTTTTTGATCAACGCGCTGGGTTACCTCGGCGCGGGCGTTGCCATGAGCGTGTTCTGCGCGCTGGTGATGGTATCCCCCCTGCTGGTGGTCAAAGTTCGAAAAGACTATGTGCCCCAGCCCATGCCCAACCAGACCGACAACGTATTCAAAAACATCGTCGGCGCATTCAAAAACGATAAGTTCACCAAATACATCATCGGTTTTGCCACGTTCTACATCGGCTTCCAGATGATCCAGTACAATCTGGCGTTTGTCACCACCGTTTCGCTGGGGCTGGAAAAGGGCATGTCCAGCACGCTGTTCATCGTTTCGGTAGTCTGCGCGCTGGCGTTTATCCCGCTCTACAATGTCTTTGTGCGGAAGTTCGGCACCATCCGCTCGCTGATGATCTCCATGTTCAGCTATGCGCTCGTTGCGCTTTTAATCATGGCGCTGCCGCAGCTGCACGCCATCCCGACGACGGTGCTCGGCTTTGTGCTCATGGCGCTGCTGGGCTTTCCGTACAGCGGACTCATGGTCATACCGAACGTGCTGGTTTCTGAAATCATAGACGACGACTGCGCGCGCTTCCAGGTGCGCCGCGAAGCCATGTTCTTTGGCGTGCAGGGACTGGTCAACCAAATTGCGGCGGCATTCTCGTCGTTCTTTGTTGGCGTGCTGCATGACATTCTCGGCAGCAGCATCGGCCATTCCGGCGGCGTCACAGCCGTTGCGCCCATCGCGGCGGCGTTCGCGCTGGCTGGCTTTTTCGTGATGATGCGCCTCAACCGCAAACCCAAAAACCCCGCCCCGCAGGAAATCGGGTGAGCGTTTCATGATCTGGCTTTGGATCCTGTTCGTGCTGGCGGCGCTGCTCTTTGGCGTTCTGGGGTTTGCCAACGCGTTTGTCAATCAAAGCGGCGTGCGCGGGCTGACCCGGCGCGTCCGCCTGACAAAGGATGACCGCATCCTGTATGTCGTTGCCCACCCGGACGACGAAACGCTGATGTCCGGCACGCTCTCGCTGCTTAAACGCCGTTACGGCCTGCCGGTCAAGGCGCTGTATCTCACCCATGGCGAGGACGGCCCGACATTTGACCTCGTTCCAAAAAGCGGGCTCAAGGAGCGGCGCACCCAGGAACTCGGCCGGGTAAAAGAGATCCTTTCGCTCGACGAAATGGTGATTCTGGACTACCCCGACCGCTATCTTGCCAATCAGGATTTCGAGCAGGTCTGTTCGGATGTCCGGCGGGAGATGGAAGCGTTTTTACCGACGTATGTGTTTACGTTTGACGAAAACATCGGCATGTACGGGCACACGGATCATGTTGCCGCGGGGAAAGCCGCCGTTCGGACGGCCAAAAGCTGCCGGAGCGTGAAAGGTGTGTTCCAAATGACGCTGCCCGGCGGCATGCTGCGTCTCGCCATGAAGGTCTCCAAGACCTTTCGAGAGCGGTACGACCCCGCGCACGGCCTGCCGAGCCCGAACGTGCAGTGCGGCATCTACCGCTACGGCAAATACCGCCTCGCGGTGACGAAGGCGCACGAAACGCAAACCGCCGTGATGCGCGAGCTCCAGCCGATGTACGACAAGCTCCCGCGCTGGCTTTACTACGCCATCTTCGATCGGGAATACTTCTACTACCGCGAAAAAGCGGAACTGTAAAGAAAGCTAAAACGTAAAAAATAAAAGCACCATCGGTGCTTTTATTTTTTACGTGCGTTGTTACGGCAGCACAACCGCTTCAAAGTCCCATTCGTTTAGTTTGGCGCGGATGGCGGCCAGCGAAGTGAGGTCTTTGGCGGGGTTGTTGGAGATATACAGCCGTTCGAGGTTGACGAGGCTCGCCAGCGGGGTCACGTCCGTAATCTGGTTATCGGAGATGTCCAGATAGATCAGATTCGTCATTCCGGCAAGCGGAGAAACGTCCGTAATCTTGTTCTCGCGGATGGTCAGCGCCTGCAGGTTCGTAAGGCTCGCCAGCGGGCTGATATCCGTTATCAGACCGCCGCCCCAAGCCGTAAAGCTCACAAGATACGGCATGTTTTTGACCACGCTGATGTCGCTCACCGGCACGCAGGCCATCTGGAGCGAAGTCAGTTTGGTCATTCCCGCGAGCGGCGAAAGATCGATCCCGTTGACCGGGTCGCCGCCGTCGCCAACCGCGTATCCCATGCCGAGGTAAGTCAGGTTCGTAAAATACTTCAGCGCGTCCAGGCTCTGAATCAACGGTTCGCTTGTGTCCACGCCGTTGCGCTGGAAGTCGAGACCGTCCACCGCCAGCGCGTCCGAAACGAGAATATCGCCGGTCGGCCGCTTCATCGATTCGCGGACAGCTTTTTCCAGTTCCGCGTCGTCGAACACGATCACCATATTCGGATCGTAGCCATATGTGCTGGGCGAGGCGGCGGTCGCGTTCGATGCGGAAGCGACCGCGTTGGATGCGGAAGCGATAGCGTTCGACCCAGAGACGACAGCGTTGGAAGCAGAGACGGTCATATCCATTACGACGGTGGCCGCGTCCGATGCGGAAGCACCGTTGGGTTTTGCCTGCGAGCAGCCTGTCATAACAAACGCGAGCGTAAGCACGCAAAGATACAGCAATGTTTTTTTCATTTCAATTTCTCCTTTTACCGTTCAGCGCCGGGCGCACCGCGTCCGGCTGAAATTCGGTTTGCCGCATATTTCCGTATACAGCCAGTGTACTAGTGCATATCATACACCTGCCGGCAAAAACACGCATAACAGTTCATTCGAATATGTTGCTTTATTGATTCAATTCGCGACATTTCACAGTATGGTTACAAATGCCGAGCTGGTATTGAACTCCGCTGAACCCGAATCCCCGAAAAAGCTTTACAAATGTACGGTAAACCGGCTGTTACACCAAAAAGCCCCGTCTCCTTTCGAAAACGGGGCTGTTTGTTTACTATAATCTGTTCGCTTACTCTTGCGGCAGTTCGAAGTTCTTATCCGTCAAGTTCGGGTAGATGTCTTTAAAGATCGAGTAATCCGGCGTGTACTTGTCTTCGAACGGTTCGGGCAGGTACAGTTTCGTGAGATTTTTCAGCCCTACCAACGGCGAAAGATCGGCGTGAATACCCTGCATGTACAGCGCATCGAGATCCGTCAGGCCCGAAAGCATTGTTACGTCCGATACGTTATTGGAGTACGAGATGTCGATGTATTTCAGCCCCGTCATCTCCGAAAGCGGCGCAAGATCGGCGGATGTAAACTCGTTGTTGTTCATGCTGAGGTAATACAGGTTTTTGCACGCCAGAAGCGGCCGGATATCGCGGATATTGTTGTTGTCGAGCATCGCTTCACCGAGGTTTTTCATAACGCGCAGCTCGTCGATCCTATTGATGCCGCAGTTCTGCACATTCAGCTTAGTCAGGTTCGGAAAATACTTCAATGCGGAGGTATCCCTGATCTGCTGATCTTCCGGAATCTCCTGCTGCCACTCGTTGCCAATCCAAAGCTCCGTCACCGCTTCCGTATCGGCAATCGTAATATCTCCTTCCGGCTTGTTCAGCGCCGTGCGAATTTTCTGCTCGAGCAAAGCGTCGTTGAACGCAATCGGCTGCGGGCCGCCGTCCGGATCAAAGTCGCAATCCGTCAAACCCGCCCGGATTCCGGCGAGCGACGAATAGTCCTTGATCGGGTTATCGCTCAGATGCAGCATTGTCAGGTGCGTGAGCCCCGCAAGAGGCGTAACGTCGCTGACGTAATTATCGTTTAAGATCACTTCCTGCAGTTCGGTCAAACCCGCAAGCACGCTGATGTCCGTGATTGCGTTGCCCGGCATATCGACAGTCAGGAGCTTTTTACAGTTGGCAAGCGGCGAAAGATCGTTCAGCCGATTGGTATCAGTCAGCAGGAGCCGCTCCAAATCTTTCATATTCCCCAGCGCGCTGATATCGGAAATACTGATGCTCCGGATCTGTAAGCTTTTCATCTTCGTCATGCCAGCCAGCGCGCTGATATCCACATCGTTGTCGTAATACTCCCCGTTCTGCACTGACCAGAAGATGGAAAGCTGCGTCAGATTGGTGAAGTACTTGAGCGCGCTAAGATCATGAATGCGCTCAATCGACCAATCGCCGCAGTCTATCTCCAGCGAGAGTTCCGTCATTGCCAGCGCGTCCGAAACGAGGATATCCCCTTCGGGCTTGTTCATCGCCGTGCGAACCAGACCTTCCAGCGCGGCGTCGTTGAACTCAATGACCATGTTCGGATCAACCGTGGGCGCTGCTTCCGCAGCCGCTTCCTCCGCGGGCACCACCGTCGGTTCCGCTGCGGCCTCTTCTGTAATTTCCTCCGTGGCTTCCGCCGCAGGCTCCGTGGTTTTCGCCGCGCAGGCAAACAGCGAAAGCGCCATCAGCACGGCCAGCAGAATACAAAGTGTCTTTTTCATAGAATCTCCTCCTTATTTTCAGTAACTCACGCGCGTTTGCGCGGTTGATGTTCTATTTCAGTTCAGCGCGCCGGTTTCGCCGTTCTCGACGTTGAGCCAGTGCCAGGTGTTATCCTCGCAATCGATGAAGTACACCGTGTCTTGCTTGTCCGTATACAGCCCTTCGCACCAGCAGGGAATAAAGATGCCGGGTTCCATCGTTGCCAAATCGAAAACCGCAATCCCTTCCTCCTGATCCTTTTCTGCTCTTCCGGTAACAACCAGTTTTCCGCCCGCTAACGTAAACGCCGCGATATTGATGCCATAATGAATGAGCGCTTCTTCCCCCGTTCCGTCCGGGGACATCTTGAAGATCACCATACCATTAATATACGTCAGCAGATAGATCGACCCTTCGTATTCGAAATAGCTTCCCGTGTTGTAGGCTGACAGCAGCATCGGCTCGCTCGCGTCCGGGTTGGCGCGGTAGAGACCGTCATTATCGCGCAGCGCCGCGTAGAGTACGCCATCTATGCAATACGCTTCCCGGGTGGGTTCGCCGCTGAGCATGGTGCGTTCGCTGCCGTCCAGGCGGGAACGGTAGAGGTTGTAATCCTCGCTCTCTACGGCGTAGTACATCCAGTCGTCGATCACAGCAAGGTAGCGCCCCGTGTCCTCGCAGACCTTTTGGTTTTCGCTGCCGTCAGTGCGTATTTTATAAATCCGGTTGCCATCCGCCGTGTTGCAGTAATACAGCCAGTCGCCAACGACGTTGAGATAACACCCGCAGGCTTCGCCCAGACGGGTTCTCTTCGCTCCGCCTTCCCGCATTTTATAGATCGCCCAGTCCTCAGCGGGCGAAGAGAAATAAATCCAGTCCGCCTGCGCGGTTAAAAGTCCACCCTGCCAGCCTAAATAGACGCCGCGCTGCACGAGGTTGGAAAACGTGATTCCGCTCGTGTTTGCGTTTTCCGCCGCGCCGTAGTCCGAAACGAACGGCACATCAAACGCAACGTCCAGCCCTTCCAAAAGGCGCGTTGCATATTCCGCATAAGCGGCGGTATCCTCCGCTTCGGAAACGCCGCGTCCGATGGCGGCGTTCAGCGCGTCCGCGTCCTCTTGCAGCCGCAGAAAGTTTGCCTCCGTCAGCGCATTGAGCGCGTCCTGACTGCCCGGTTCCAGCTCCAGCATGCGTTCTGCACAGACAATCGCCGTTTCGTAGTCCCCCGCTTCCAGCGCGGCCTTGTGGTAGGGTACGACTTCCTCCACTGTCGCCGCGCTTTGAATGGCCGCGAGCGGATCGTCCGGCACAGCGGAAACCGCCGCGGTCGGGGTAACGTCCGCCGCAGTGCCTGCGGAATCACCAGGCACAGCGCAGGCAAAGCAAGTGCAAACCAAAGTTGCGGCCAGCAAAATCAAAACCCAGCGTTTCATGGATAAAAAGCCCCTCCCGTATGTTCAAAGTGGATTTTTCTCTTCTTGCAATACCATACCATATGGTGAATCCCCGTTGGGATGCTGCTTGCACACAAATAAAATATTTCTTCATTCATACATTCCTGTATCATCATTTCTATCAGTGAACCAATAATTGTGGTATTCTTGTAACAACACCACAGAGGACATTATTTATGAAAGTAATTAAATTATTTCGCAGATTCTCTTTGCAGAACAGTTTTAAGAATGACGAACGGGAATACTTTTTTGATCCATATCGACAAAAGAATATTCTGATAAAACCAGAAGAAAATGTACGGCAATGGTCCGGCATGTTTGTGGAACAAAAGCTATATGTTCCACATGATTGTATTAGATACGAACAACACATGGCACACTTTCATGTTGCCAGTAATGATCGTGTTGATATCGTGATCCTTTATCCTCAAAGAGGATTTAGGAAGAATAATTCGAAACCACTGGCAGTAATTGAATGTAAATCTACCAATGTCCTGTTAACAGAAGTTGTAACCGCGCAAGCCGAGCGTTATGCACGAGCTTTGAAATGCTCATACTTTTTTACTACAAACGGGGTGGAGTTTAAAGCATTTCAACTGCAGGAAAATGCCTATCAGCTTCTAAAACGCATACCACTTTACCCCGACATGCTGGGACGCAAAAAACTGCATACTCAAAAGGCTAAGCCCTTCAAGAGGTTTCCTTTCCTGTTTCACTATTCGTTCATTTGCAGAGAATACTATATGAGCCAAGAGAATTCCGTCATTGGTTATTCAACCGATAAGAAACAGATTCCCACGCTGATTAGGTTATATGAATGTTTACTAGATGAATCACATAAGCTACCAAAACGCGCATCTAAGGTATTCAAGTTCAAGCGGGACTGTGGCGTACGTTCCTTAAGCTATGGGTGTGCAAGTGGTGGAACAATGTACGGAGATTATCGATCTTTCGAGGTTGTGACATCTGCTGGAAGCACACTAACCATCAGTATTTCCTTGTCATCTTACTTTACCGACAGCAATCCAACTGTGTACACAATTATTGCAGTTGGAATTGAAGAAGGTAGCCATCGTCATCATTCTGTACAGATCCAAACAGACAAAAATTTGGTTCGCGCTGACGGTGGTTATCTTGTAACTCATGATGGACGAATCAGCATTGGAAACATTGGTAGCGGTTCTATCAATGCTCTTTTAGAAATGGTGAAGGAACAGGCGCCGCGACTACTGAAGAATGGACGAGTTGAACTAGGTTTCATACCCAAGAATCGTGTTCTTATGCTTGAACAGCCCGATATTGCTTCTCTGGTTTATAACTTAATGGAGTATGCGCTCATACGCGACTTCTATAGGTCAATAGTTAAAGAAAAACGCGTAAAGAAAAACACACCCGATATAATAGGGCTAGAAGACGAGCATTGTACTGAATAGCACTATATACAAAGAGGAATCCACATGAAAAACGACTACGGCTACTTCGGCAAAGGCACCGAAGGGTACATCCACTATATGCAGGCGCAGGACGAGACCTCCGGTAAAAAGCGCGGGGGTGGCGGCAGGAGCGGCGGAGGGTGCCTGCAGACGGTACTGCTCGCGCTCTGCCTGCTCGTATTATTATGTGCCTTCGGAGCGTACCTTGCGTTCTGATTGGAGAGCGAAACGTTTAACTGAACAAAGTTTTTTTCGGCGCAATATGATAAGATAGTCGAAGCAAAACCAAAGGGGAAACCAGTATGAAACCAGTCACCATTCTTGTGATCGACGGGCAGGGCGGCAGAGTCGGCAGGCAGCTCATCGAAGGCATCCGCGCGCGCCTGCCGGAAGCGGACATCGCCGCCGTCGGCACCAACAGCATTGCCACCAGCACCATGATGAAAGCGGGCGCAAACCGCGCCGGAACGGGAGAAAACGCGGTCATCGTCAACTGCCGCACGGCGGACCTGATCGTAGGCCCGCTCGGCATCGTAATTGCGGACTCCATGATGGGCGAAATCTCCCCAGCGATGGCGGCAGCGGTCGGCCAAAGCCCGGCGGAACGGCTCTTGATACCCATGAACCTCTGCAAGAACGTCATCGTCGGCGCGGCGTCGCAGTCCGTCAAAGACTTGATTGCGCTCGCGGTTGACGAGGTGGAAGCGTTCTGCCGCGCCGAGTAAACTTTCGCTTCGTTTTGCTTGACAGCGGCAGCAAACTTACGCTAAACTGACACGGTAGCGTTTATCTGCAGATAAACAAACGTTGTCTTTCCAATGACGCAATATAGCCATGAAGGCTTTCGCTCCGACCCAGTCGGGACGCGCCTTTACGGCTATTTTTCATATTCGAAGGGAGTAATCAAACGATGTCTCAGTCTCAGTCCATGACCCAAACCAAGCGGCTCGTGTTTGCCGCGCTCTGCGTTGCCCTCGGCGTCGTGCTGCCGGTGGCGTTCCACTCCGTTGCCAACGCAGGCAGCATCTTTCTGCCCATGCATATCCCTGTTCTGCTTTGCGGCATCATCTGCGGCTGGCCGTACGGCCTTGCCTGCGGCATCCTCACGCCGCTGCTCTCCAGCCTCATTACCGGCATGCCACCGATGGCCTACCTGCCCAGCATGCTCTGCGAGCTTGCCGTCTACGGCTTCTCCGCGGGTCTGATCAAGCAGCTCGTCAAAACCGGCAAACCCATGCTGGATGTGTACATCGCGCTCGTTTGCGCCATGCTGCTGGGCAGGATCACGTTCGGTGCGCTCAACGCGCTGATCTTCCAGGCGGGTGAGTATTCGCTTGCCATTTGGGCGACCTCCGCGTTCGTTACCGCGCTGCCGGGCATCGCCATCCAGCTCGTCATCATCCCCTTGCTCGTGCTCGCGCTGCAGAAGGCAAAGATCATTCAAGCATAAGTTGGGGAACGGTTTGAGGAAGCACGGGCTCGGCCCTGCACCCTGCCAAAGGGGTATTTACCCCTTTGGGATCCCCTTTTTACTCATGGGGTTCTCAGGGGCTTGCCCCTGAGTCAGGGGACATGGGGGTGAAACCCCCCGGATCAAAAACAGGCGTTCGCTATTTGGCGAGCGCCTGACTTTGTTCCTGTAAATATGCTTTGTGTTGAATGGAGTTTTCCGTGATGAACTCAAACGTCAGATACTCCGGCGCGATGCGCTCGATCAGCTCCCGCACGCCGGGACAGGTGAACGGCCGGTGCAAATCCACTTTGAACGCGTGCTCAAACATCTGCCATGCGCGTTCCTCATAGGTGGGCTTGAGCGCGGGCGGATGCGCGCGGAAGCTCCGGCAGTAGTCCCCCGTGATTGACTGGTGCAGGTGCACGCCGCGGATGCGCTCAACAAGCGCGCCGTGAGAATCGAGCATCGCGTGGATGTACCGTAAACCTTCTTCCTGCGAACAGATGGCTTCGTTGGTATGGAACAAGTGCCCCGTATCGAGCATGAAGCCTGTGTTTTCATAATCGATTCCGTCGAGCAGCCGTCGCGTCATCGCGGGATCGGTCAACGTCAGCCCCGGCTGCCAGAGGTTTTCCAGCAGCAGTGCGGGACGGAAGGACGCGCCAGAAAACAGCTCGTTCAGAAGCTCGCAGGTGGCGTCGATCACTTCCGCACTGGAATGCGCATACGCCCCGGCAAACGATTCCGCAATGGACGCATCGGAAACATGGAATACGACGTACTCCGCGCCGTACGCTTCCGCCGCCGCCAGGTCGCCGCGAAACCTGCGGAGCAGCGCTTCGCGCGTCGAGCCGCCGTAGTAACGCTCGCAAACTTCCAGCGAGCCGAACTCGGCAACTAACGCTTGTTCGTTGCCGCGCCAGAAGTCGAGCCAGTATGGAAAGTACCCCATATGGATGCCGAACACGCGCTCTCTGGGAACGATGTTTTTCTCGTCCTGCTCGCAGACCAGCAGCTCCACGCCGTCGAAACCTTCCATCAGCGCGAGCAGTTCCGCGCGGGTTGGGAAGCGCTCCATATCGTTTGGGCTGGTCGTGAGGTTGAATAACGTTTTCAAGTTAAGGTTCCTTCCAAATGCCGTGAGAAGAGAGGCATTGCTTACGCTTTGCTCTCGCCTTCCAGCATGGCCTGGCTGTCCCCCGCCTCGCCGAAGCGCTCGTAGGAAACAAACCCCGGCTTGCCGCCCGCCCAGGCGGATTCGTCGAGCACGAGCCGGAATCCGCCGCAGTTCTGCACATACCAGTCGTAATACGCTTTGTCCGTATGCGAAAAGCTGTACATCACCGCCATGATGACCCCGCCGTGTGCGGTCACGCCAATCTGCTGTAAGCCCCGCTTTGCCGCGTCGCCAACGACCCAGGCGAACGCTCCCGCCGCGCGGCGCGCAAATATAGGCACGCTTTCGCCGTTGGGACAGGCATCCAGGCAGTTGCCCGCAACCCAGGCGCGGTAAGCGGGATCATGCTCCATCTCCTCGGCGGTTCTGCCTTCAAAATCGCCAAAGTTCATTTCGCGCAGGTCGTCCACCACGATCTGCTCGGCGTTGGGAAAGCAGATAGCCGCCGTCTGCCGCGCGCGAAGCAGCGAGCTGACGTAGACATGCGTAAATGCGGGATACTTCTTCGACAACTCCGCTTCCCGCTGACCTTCCTCGCACAACGGGTCGTCCGTGCGCCCGTTGTAGCGGTTGTCGAGATTCGCGGCCGTCTTTCCGTGCCGCAGCAGGATAACTTCCATGTTTTTGTTACTCCTTGATGACCGTCGGCAGGCCGCAGACGAGCCGTACGACGCGGCTTGCGCGCTTTGCCAGCTGAATGCAGAGTCTGCCCGTCGCTTCCCGCGCCTCGCGCTCATTCCGTTCGAGCGGGATCACGCCGCTGCCGACTTCATCGCAGACGACGACTTCTTTTTGCAGCAGATCGTCCAACAAGCCTGGCGCGTTCGCGGGATCGCGAAATACGACGTTTCGTAGATTATACACTACCTTTCGCCCATCCAGCACGCTGTTTGCAATATCTTGATCGGAATACCCCAAAGATTTTACATAGTCCAGCTTGCCGGAAGCGCGAGCGCCGATTACCAATATCATAACGCAACCGCCTTTTGCAGAAAAATCAGCCCGCAGAGCATGCCAAGTTCGCAGACTTGAATGCAGAACCCCGCGAGGTCGCCGCTCATGCCGCCGAACTCGCGCTTAGACAGACGCACCGTCAGAACGGCGCAAAGAGCGGCCGTCAGTGCCATCCCGCCGCCAAGCAGCGGGGAGAGCAGGAGCATTCCCGCTGCGCCGAGCGCGTACCACACGGCGAGTATCACCACCGCCGCTCGCCGGTCTGCCGAAGAGCGCATCGTATGCAACAGCCCCGCACCGTCCGACGGGGTACAAAAACTCGCCAGCGCGCCCGCTCCCCTGCTCAGCACCGGAATCAGGCACGCAAGCAGAACCGCACTTTTCTCGTTCGGAAGCTCCGTATAGAGCGCAAAGGTCGCTAAAAAGTATGCGCAAACGCCGATCACCGCAAAAGCGCCCGTATGCGGGTCTTTCAGGATTTCCCTCTTGCGTTCCATACTGGCGTGGCTGGACAGCGCGTCCACCGTGTCGCAAAAGCCGTCCAGATGGATTCCGCCGGAGACGAGCAGCGGCAGCAGCGTCATGCCTGCCGCAAACAGGACTTTGCCAAGCGAAAGCGCGCCGCAGAGCCAAGCCCAGCCCCAGAGAAGCGCGCCGATCAGCACTCCGACCAGCGGCAGCGCGGCAAGAGCAAAGCGCATGTTTTCCGGCTTCCATTCCACCTTCGGCATGGGTACGCGGCTGAACATTAAAAACGCCATCGCGACCGATCGCAAAACCATCATGATAACTCTCCTTGTAAAAACGACGTCGTACCAAAGCAGTGCAAGATCATGGCAACTCCCCTTTGATCACGAGCGGGATGCCGCAGACCAGCTCGCAGACGCAGTCGAACCGCTTGGCCAATTCGCGGTTGACGCGCCCGACCAGATCGACATACCGCATGGTGCTCTCGTCGTATCCCCCGCCGTCGCTGCCGACGTCGTTGGTCACGACGATCAGCGTTTCGCATTGCCGGCTCAGCGCGTCGATGCCGGAAAGAATTGCTTCCTCCGCGCTGGGGCGGATATTGCCCAGATCGTCGAACATCTCGTTGGCGGCAAGGTTGCAGACGCACTCCAGCAGTACCGTCCCGCGCGCGGGCAGGCGCAGGCCGGAAAGATCCGTTTCCCGCTCGATGGTCGAAAAGCCTTTGTCCGCGCGCTGAAACTGATGGCGGAGAATCTTTTCCTCGCTTTCGCCTTCAAACGGGCGCATGGTGGCTACGTAGGTTCGCGGCTTCGGCAGCCGCGCAGCAAGCCGTTCGGCAAAGGTGCTCTTGCCGGAGGCGGAACCGCCGGTCAAAAGGATTCGCAATTCGCTCGCCCCCCTAAGTATTTCTTTTTCTCTTCTTTTCTTAAAAGAAAAGAAGCAAAAGAACCTCTTTCCTTTTGCTAATAACAAAAAGTAAACAAAAGAATTCCATTACATACCGATATCGGCAAACGTCATCAGCTCGCGGTAAACCGCCAGCGCCATATCTAAAAGCGGCAGCAACGCCACCGCGCCGGTGCCTTCGCCAAGGCGCATATTGGCATGCAGAATCGGCAGAACGCGCAGTTCGTCGAGAACATGTTGGGCGGCTGGCTCGGCGGAGGCGTGGCTCGGCAGCAGGTATGCGCCCGCGTTCGGGCAGAGCCGCACCGCAATGAGTGCCGCAACCGCGCTGATGAACCCGTCGATCAATACGGGCACACGGTACAGCGCCCCGCCGAGGAAGACCCCGCAAAGCCCCGCAAGGTCGAATCCACCGAGCTTAGAAAGCACGTCCAGCGCGTCCTCCGGGTCGGGCTTATTGACTTCGATGGCGCGGCGGATGGCGGAGATCTTCCGTTCCAGCCCCTCGTCGCTGAGCCCCGCACCGCGTCCGGTCATTTCAAACGGGTCGCGCGCCAGCAGAATGGACGCCACCGCGCTGGAAGTCGTCGTGTTGCCAATGCCCATCTCGCCGGTAGCTAGAATCCGGTACCCCTGCTCTTTGCAGGAGCGGACGAGTTCGATGCCCGTTTCAATCGCCTGTTCGGCCTGTGCGCGCGTCATGGCGGGACCCTGGGTCATATCCGCCGTGCCGGAAGCGAGCCTGCGATCAAGTAGGTTTTTTTCTTCCAGCACGCGAAGCATGCCCATGTCCACGGGGATCACGTCCGCGTTGGCGCAGCACGCCATCACGCAGACGGACGAGCGCTTTTGCGCGATAAACCCCGCCATCACGGCGGTGATCTCCGCAGGCGTGGAGGCTACTCCCTGCCGGCAGACGCCGTTGTCCGCGCAGAGCACAAGCACCGCCCGCTTGTCGATATTCGGTTCCCCGCCCTGAATGCCGGCGATGCGAATGGTCAGTTCTTCGAGCTGACCCAGGCTGCCGACGGGTTTTGCGATGCTGTCCCAGCGGGCTTTGGTTGCGCGGATGGCGGTTTCGCTGAGCGGGTGAATCTGGTTGTTGCGTTCTTGTAGGTTCATGATACATCCTTTCGGCTGACCGCCGTAATGTAAAAATTTCGTTTTTCCAAATGATTTATGCTTCCGGCCATTGCTCAAGCATGGTTCGCATCCATTCGGACACGTTCATATCGTAAGCGGCGTTCAAATGCGCCGGGGTAAACACTTCCTTCACTGTCCCGCTGGATACTGTTTTGCCTTGATTGAGCAGCAGCGCGCGCGTACCGTAAGCCTTTGCCAGACTCAGGTCGTGCACAACGGAAACCACCGCGCGCCCTGGCGTTTTGAGCCAGTTCGCAATCAGCTCGAACACCTGCTTTTGGTAGACGAGATCGAGGTGGTTGGTCGGCTCATCCAGAATCAGCACGCGCGGGTTTTGTGCAAACAACTGCGCAAGAAACGTCCGCTGCAGTTCCCCGCCGGAGAGGGTGAGCACACTTTGATGCGCAAACGCCGTCATCCCGGTCAGCTCCAGCGCGCGGCGGACGGCTGCGTCGTCCTCGTTTCTGGCGCCCCCGAACACACCCGGCGCATACGCATACCGCCCCAGACGAACGACCGATTCCACGGTGAACGCGTACCCCACCGTATGCGTTTGGGACAGCACGCCCAAACACTTTGCCAGCTCGCCCGCACGGTAACGCCGGACGTCTTTGCCGAGGCAGTGCACTTCGCCCGAATAGGGCGCGCCTTGTGAAACGGCGTTGACAATCGTGCTCTTTCCTGCGCCGTTGGGGCCCACCAGCATAAGCCAGTCGCCTTCTTCCAGCGAAAAGCTTACTTTGTCCAGTATGGTCAGCGCGCCGTAGCGCACGGCTAAATCCTTTACTTCGAGCAGCGTCATGCGCGGACCCTCCTCGAACGGTAAAAAATGACGATAAACAGAACCGCGCCGATGAGAGACGTCACGACCCCGATGGGCAGTTCCAGCGGGTTGAGAATGACCCGCGCAACGAGGTCCGCCAGCATGAGGAACACCGCTCCGCCAAAGACCGACGCGGGCAGCAGACGCTGATGGTCGGGGCCAACGATCATGCGCGCCATATGCGGCGTGACGAGCCCCACAAACCCGATGTTCCCACCAATGGAAACGCAGACCCCGATGAGTGCGGAAGCGCAAACGAGCAGCAGGAACTTCACCCGCCGCACCGGAACGCCGATATGGCGCGCATTGTCTTCACCAATGGAAAAGGCGTTGAGTTCGCGGGCGTACCGCAAAATCACCGTCCCGCAGACGATGAGAGCGATCAGCAGCACGAGCGCGTTGTTGTAGCTTGCGCCGAGCAGAGAACCCATCGTCCAGAACGTGATGCTCTTGAGATGGTCGGAAGCAAACGTAATCACCAGCGAAAGGATGCTCGAAACGAACATGGAGTAGATCACGCCGATGAGGATAATCGTGTTGGTGGAAAGCGAAAAATCGATTTTGTACGCAAGGGAAAGGATGATCACCAGCGAAAGGAACGCAAATCCCATCGCCAGCACCATCGTTCCCGCTAACGGCAGGCTCGGAATCGTAATGCCAAACGCAATGGCGATCACCGCGCCGAGCGACGCGCCGCTGGAAACGCCCAGCGTGCTGCCGTCCGCCAGCGGGTTACGGAGCAACCCCTGCATAGCCGCGCCGCAGAGTGAAAGCGCGGCTCCCGTGAGCGCCACGCAGAGCACGCGCGGCAGGCGCACGGAAAGGATGATCGAAACTGCCATGGAATCCGGCTGCGGCAAGCCGAAGACGGCGTTCCAGATGACGGTAAACGTTTCGTTAACCGGAATGCCGACGCTGCCCGCAGAAACGCAGAACAACAGCGTTACAAACGCGGCAAGCGAAAACAGCGCGATTTGCGCCGCGCTGTATCCGCCGCTCTTTGCACTCAAAGAAAGGTCTGAAGGGGACGCAGATGCGTCCCCTTGTTTGTTCATTCGGTTATGCGGCATCGTCCTGCGCCACGGCGGCAAGAACAAAGTCAAACAGCGCCTGCGCGCCGTCCGCAAGGCGCGGGCCGGGGCGGGAAAGCTCATTGTTGGCGAGGTTCAGAATGTCGCCGTTCTTGACGGCGGTAACGTCCTGCCAGCCCGTGCGGGCAAGGATTTCGTCGACCGGCGTCGGACCTTCGCCATAATACATAGTAATGGTCACGATGATATCCGGGTTGCGTTCCAGAATCTGCTCTTCGGAAATCTCCGCCCAGCTTGAGAGATCGGCAAAGATGTTCTTCAGTCCCAGCATGGTGGCGATTTCATCCATAAACGTGCCGCTGCCCGCCGTCCAGAGGCCGTACTGCAGCGGAGAGACTTCAAAGTAGACCGATTTGCCTTCCAGTTCGGAAGCGCGCGCGGCAAGCGCGGTAAACGTAGATTTCATGTTGTCGATGACAGTCTGCGCTTCGGTAGACTTTCCCGTCAACGCGCCGATGAGCGCAATGGCGGTGTATACGCCTTCGATATTCTGCGCGTCGGACACGACAACCTTGATGCCCGCCGCCTCCAGAGAAGCAATCTGCTCCTCGGTTTGCGCCATAGTGCTCATAATCAGCACCTGCGGTTCAAGGGCAATGATCTGTTCCAGGTTTGTTTCCATGCCGGACTGCACGGCGGGTACGTCGGAAACTTCCGCGGGGTAGTCGCAGTATTCGCCGCGGCCAACCAGCGTGTCGCCTGCGCCGATGGCGTAGAGGATTTCGCAGTCCGCCGCCGTGAGCGCGACAATACGCGTGGCGGGCGCGTCCAGCGTGATTTCACGCCCGGTCATATCCGTCAGAACGAGGGGTTCGGCGGTTGGCTCGGCGGTCGGCTCGGCAGCCGCTTCGGTTGCTTCGGCGGTCACTTCCGCATTTGCGGGTTCGGTTGCCGCCGCGCAGCCGTAGAACGCGGTGAGCGTCAGCAGCAGCGCAAACAGGAGGGCAAGTTGTTTTTTGTACTTCATTTTTGAGGTACTCCTTTCGAATCGTCTAAATGAATAGAGAGGAAGGAGCATAAAAAAATTGCTCCACTCTTGCGAGAGGAGCAATGAAAAAATCACGCGCGGTTCAATCCGCCGTTCAGCTTCACCCCACCCCAGGAGCATTTCATGCGTAAACAGGTCTCCCGGCTTGGCTTCATCCTACTTGGACGCCTTCCCGCTGATACAGCAGTGGCTTAACAGTGTCCGTTCGTCCGCTTCACGGTTACTGGGGTAGCTCGGAACTTTCATCCGCATTCCCTTGGCGCTTCTATTACAAAACGCCAGCGCTTTTACACGCAGATACACACGCTATTCATTTAGCAGTATTATATCGTCTCCGCCCTGCCCGCGTCAACAGGCAGAGAGGCGAACAGCAACTTTCTACTCCTGCCGCGTGAGTGCAATCCCGTCGGTGGCGGTAAACGGCAGAACGAACGAGCGCCAATAGCTTCCCGATGGATTGCTTTCCACGCAGACGATCTCCCAGACGGGCACGAGCCGCCCCGCATTACCCGTGTAATCGAACGCCGCCGATTCGCTCATGCGCTCGTCGCTGACGATGATGGAAGCCAGCTGAACCTCCGTTACGGTAATATTCAGCGGCGTGGTCAGCTCCCGGTCTTCATTCTCCGCAATCAGATGCTCTCTGACAAGCGCAATTGCCTGGTCGTATTCCAGCATAGGCTCTTTGAGGGCATTCGTCTGCGTAACGGAAAAGGGATCGCGCCATTCCACAAGCGACACACCGGTTTCGTCCACATATATGCTGAGCACCGATTTAATCGGTTCCCCGTAATACCCGTCGCCATATGTGCCATTGCTGGCGGAACGTCCCATGCGGTAATACGCCGGAAGTCCGCCGCAGTCCGGCACGTAAATAAAGCACCACCCGCTTGAGAGCACTACGTTTCCCGGCATATCTATACTAAACCGGCAGGCGCGCTCCGCGCCCTGCAGCATCAGCCCCTCCGCGCCAAGCGCTTTTACCACCGCGTCCGCCTTTGGCTGTGCCTCGGCGGCGGTGGTTTTGATGGGCTGGTGAAGCACGGTGTAGTAGTCCTGCTTCATCTCGCTGTCGTTGACCAAATACCCTTCGCGAATCATACAGTATTCTTCCGGGCTAATCGAAAAACTGACGGTTCCATCCTGATACGCAAAGCAGTACGCCGTATAAGCTTTTCCGTTGCGTTCGCCGCGCGCGGTCATTTCGGTACCGTCTTCATTTTGCGTACTCGTCCAGGCAACTTCCGGCATCACCGCTTTCAGCATTGCCTGAAACTCTGCAAAGCCAATCGTCCGGCGAGCCACGTCCACCGTGACAGGCTCATATGCCGTTGGCTGCGTCACGTCCGCATCCACGGTGAATGTCAAGTTGTCCTGCAGCGTTTCCGGCTCCTGCTTGACATGCTCCAGTACCTTGACCGGCACATCCGAAATCCAGGGATTGTTCGGATCAAGCGTGTGCCCCTCCGTTCCGGTCACGGGTTGGCAGGCGGTCGTGAAGCACCCGAACACCAGCACAAGCGCAAGCAGCACGGCAGCCGCCTTGGCAGGAAGGGCGGATTTGCCGCCTTCGAACACGCTGCGTACACGCTTTTCCGCCTGGCGGGCGACCCCGCGCCCCGAAAGCCCCAACGCTGGCGCGCCAAGCCCGGGCAGCGAATAAAGCGATAAAAGCAAATGCGCGTAACGCTCTTTTTCGTCCCGTGAAAAGCGCTTGGTCACCGCCGCGTCGCAGGCAGGCTCCATATCCGCCCGCATCATCCGCGCCGTGATCCACACAACCGGGTTGAACCAGTAGACTGCGCAGAGTACCGCAAGCAGGACGCTGACCGCGGGGTCAAAGCGTTTTTGATGCGTCAGCTCGTGCCGCAGGGCATCCCGTACTTCCTCGTCGCTCATGGCAACAAGCGCGCTAAGCGGCATCCATAATAAGCCCGGAAACACCATCGCTGGCGCGCCGTACGCATGCTGGCAGACGAGGCGAATGGTTCCGCGCACGCCGAGTTCGGTTTTTACCTCCTTGAGCAGCGCAGTCAGCTTCTCCGTCGGCGGCACTGTGCTGCTGCGGATTTTGCACCGCAGTGTAACGTAGGAAGCAGCCATCCAGCCGCCAACCAGCGCGACCCCGGATAGCCAGATCACCAACAAGATATATTCTGTGGACAGCGTTTTATTTGCCGTGTTTGTCCCGGCAGTCTGCGCGGGCGCAGCCGCTTCCTGCAAAGCAACATCCGCATCGGCCTGCGCTGCGGGCTCCTCCGCCGTTTGTTCTTGCGGCGCGACCGCGACATACAGTTCGTTTTCCGAAGAGGCGGTAAACAGCCGCACGCCCGCGTCCAGCGTCACCGGCAGGAGCAGCCGCGCAAGCAGCAGAAACCACAACGCGTACTTGACCGTGGGCGAGAGTTTTTTATGGAGTAAACGGCGAAATAAAAGAACAGCTACGAAGATCACAGCGGCGTACGCCGAAATCTCCAGCAGCGTTTGGAGGACGTTCATCTATTCGCCCTCCTTTTGCTCTTCACCCAGACGCGAAATCAGCGTCTGCAGTTCCGCGCGGTCGCTTTCGCTTAGTCCGCTTTTTTGCACCATGCTCACCAGAAAGAGCTTGGCGCTCTGCCCCGTCAGTTTTTCAAGCATGGCCGCGCTCTCGGACTCCACGCAGTCTTCGCGGCGGATCAGCGGGTTATACCGGCGGCTTCCGCGCACGGTATCGTAACCGATATAACCCTTATCCGTCATGCGTTTAAGGTATGTTAAGTAGCTCGAACGGTTCCAGTCCACGCTCGTCTCCATCGCGCTCATCAGGTCGGATAAAAACAGCGGCGCGCGCTGCCAGAGCGTTTCCATAATCACCCATTCGTGCCTCGAAAGCGTCTCTTTCATAAATTGATCCCCTTTCGCCGTCCGCCGGGATTGCGTGTGTTCCGTGCGCGTTTCATGTCTACTGCTGGAGCTTCAGTATCTACTATTGTAGACATGCGATCAGCCTTTGTCAACTTTCTTTTTTCTCCGCCGCGAAAAGCCAGGGGTTCTATGCCGCTCAACGCACAGAACTTCAAATTTTGCGCATTGTATGGTATTCTAAAGTATTGGGATGAGAGGATGGAATCCATGAAAACATTACTGAAAAACTGCCGCGTCTACGATGGCACCGGCGCGGATGCGTTTAGCGGCGATATCCTGATTGAAAACGATCAGATCATCGACGTTTGGTCGCAGATCAACGCCGACGACGCGGAAGTGATCGATATCGGCGGAAAATCCGTCTCGCCCGGCTTTATCGACGCGCACTCACATAACGACTGGTTTGCGGCCAAGCGCGAACCGAACCGCTATTTCGAGCCGTTCGTGCGGCAGGGCATCACCTCGTTCATCACGGGCAACTGCGGGCTCTCCATGACCGGATTTGAAGCGGAAAGCCCTTATAAGGAAAAGATTGGCGCGGGGCTGTTCCATATGCGCGACCTCACGGGGGAATATCCCTCCGCGGGCGCGCTGTTCGACGCAATCGACCAAAACACGCCGCTCAACATCGCTTCCCTCGTCGGCCACTGCTCGGCGCGCGCCAGCGTTACGGGTTACGACAGCGGCGCGCTCGACCCGGCGGAGATGGAGCGCATGCTCGCTCTGCTGGAGCAGAGCCTGCAGGAGGGCGCCTGCGGCGTTTCGCTCGGGTTGATGTACGAACCCGGCATCTACGCGCCAAAGGACGAGCTGCGCAAGGTTGCCGAACTCTGCGCCCGCTACAACCGCCCGCTGACGGTTCACCCGCGCGCCTGTTCCGCCGTTTCCATGGCCTATCCGGAGCTGCTTGGTCGGCCGCATCTCTTGCGCGCGCTCGACGAGCTGGAGGAAATCACCCGCGGCCTGAACGTAAAGCTCCAATACTCCCACGCGATCTTTGTTGGCACAAGTTCGTTCAAATGCAAGGACGAACTCGTAGCGATCATCGAACGGATGCGCAAGAACGGCGTGGACGCCATGTTCGACATTTACAGCGAAATCTGCGGCGTTTCGGTCATCACCGTGATCATGCCGACCTGGTATCAGGCGCTTTCGAAAGAGGACAAGCGCAAGTTCGTCAACAAATTTCGCTTCCGCTTACTGGCAAACGCTTCTATCGTACTGCTCGGTTTTGGATTCAACGATATTCAGATTGCCTATATCGGGCCGGGATACGAGCATTACGAAGGCAAAACCGTACACGAAATCGCAAAAGAGTGCGGCATGAACGATCTGGACGCCTACTGCATGCTCTGTGAGGAAAGCGAGTTTGCGGGCCGCGTCAACATGGGTCCCTACAGCACGCCGGAGATCATCACGAGTCTGAGCCGCCACCCGAGCGCGCTGTATATGACCGACGCCTGGGTGGAAGAGCACGGCGTACAGAATCCTGCCATCTACGACTGCTTCCCGAAGTTTCTGCATCTTTCCCTCAACGGCAAGGGGGATACCCTGCCGAACGCCATCCGCAAAATGACCGGCGCGGTTGCCGAACGGTTTACGCTGGAGCGCCGCGGCTTGGTCAAACCCGGATACTTTGCCGATTTGACCGTGTTTGACGAACAGGCGCTCAAAGGCGGCATTCCCGATCAGCCGAAAGCCTTCGGGATCGAACGAGTCTTTGTCAACGGCGTTTGCGTGCTCAGCGGAGAAACGCTGGACGAGTCCGCCTTCCGCCGCGCAGGGCGCGCCATGCGGGTGAAATAGCCCGCCCGTCTTCCCCCGAAAGGAGATGTTCCATGAATAACCTGCTGCAACTGAAGTATGCCGTGGAAGTGGAAAAAACCGGCTCCATCAGCAAGGCCGCCGAAAACCTCTATATGAACCAGCCCAACCTCAGCAAAGCCATCCGCGAGCTGGAGGACGATATCGGCGTCGCCATTTTCGACCGCACGGCAAAAGGCGTCGTCCCCACCGAAAAGGGGCGGGACTTTTTGGGTTACGCGCGCAGCATCCTTGCCCAGGTTGCGGAGATGGAAGCGCTGTATCACCCCGCCAACGACCGCAAGCTCCGTTTCGACCTCTGCGCGCCGCGCGCGGGCTATATCAGCCGCGCGTTTTCCGCCTTTGTCAACGAGATCGGTTCCGATGCGGATATCAGCTTTTCCTACCGCGAGAGCGGCCCCATGCGGGTCATCAAGAGCGTTTCCAACGAGGTCAACCGCCTCGGCATCGTCCGCTGTCAGGCGCTGTATGAGCGGTATTTCCTCGGCGAGCTGGCCGAACGCGCGCTGAAATACGAACCCATCCGCAGCTATTCCCGCGTGGCGCTCATGAGCAGCGCGCACCCGCTTTCGAACCTTTACGCTGTTAACGCGGACGATCTTTCGCCGTTTACGGAGATTATTTACGGCGACTGGTCAGTGCCTTCTCTGCCGGTTGCCGAGGCGAGGCAGTTTTCGCAGCTCTACGAAGCGAGAAAGACCATTTCCGTCTTTGAGCGCGCCAGCCAGATGGAGCTGCTCGGCAGTATCCCCGGCACCTACGCGCTGGTTTCGCCGGAGCCGGAAGGCTTCTGGACGTGTTTCGGATTGGTTCCGAAGCACTGCGACCTTGCGGACAACACGTTCAGCGACCTGCTCGTCTGGCGCGAAAGCTATCGCCTGACGCGGGAAGATCAGCTGTTTCTCGAAAAGCTGCGCGAATCCGCCGCGTCCGTTCCGGACAGGTAATCCGGCATCTGATTCTGCCCGCGGAAGCGGGCTTTTTTTATGCCTTCTCGAAATTGATAACGTAAAGCCGGTCAGCCACACGCGTTTTTCGTTATATCGATATTCTCATATCGATTGATATATATCGTTATTCCGTATTTCTGTCTTCTTTGTACGCTCGTTTTCCGGTATCCTATAGTCAACAAGAGGAGTATCCCTTGCGGGAATGCCAATATCGCTGGATCAGCACCGTGAAAACGCGAATTCTCCAGCCAAACCGGAGGGAAACTTAAAATGGCAGTTTTCACTAATCGATTTATTGTTATCGATTGTGAGAGCAAATACCACTCTCGCGCACCAAAAGAATGCACCAAAAGTAGTAAGGCGCGATTACACGAGAGGAAAAAAGAGGAGATGGAGCGTATGAAACAACAGAGAATCAGAGAAGCCATTGACAGCGTAGAATCCATGGAACGCGCGTTCGCCCGCCTGCGCGAGGCGCAGAAGGAATTTTCCACCTTCTCACAGGAGCAGGTGGACGCGATTTTCCTTGCGGCCGCAACCGCCGCCAATCAGGCGCGCATCCCGCTGGCCAAACTCGCGGTGGAAGAAACCGGCATGGGCGTGGTCGAAGACAAAGTCATCAAAAACCACTACGCAAGCGAGTATATCTATAACGCATACCGCAATACGAAAACCTGCGGCGTGATCGAAGAGGACAAGGCGTACGGCATCGTCCGCATTGCGGAGCCCGTCGGCGTCATCACCGCCGTGATTCCAACCACGAACCCGACTTCGACCGCCATTTTTAAGACGCTGCTTGCGCTCAAAACCCGCAACGGCATCCTCATCAGCCCGCACCCGCGCGCCAAGAACGCCACCATCGCGGCGGCAAAAATCGTGCTCGACGCCGCGGTTGCCGCCGGCGCGCCGGAAGGCATTATCGACTGGGTCGACTCGCCGAGCCTCGAGCTGACCAACCTCGCCATGAAGGAAGCCGACTTGATCCTCGCCACGGGTGGACCGGGCATGGTCAAAGCGGCATACGGCAGCGGCAAACCCGCCGTCGGCGTCGGCAGCGGCAACACCCCCGCCATCATCGACGACACGGCGGATCTTCTGCTCGCGGTGAGTTCGATCATCCACAGCAAAACCTTCGACAACGGCATGATCTGCGCCTCCGAACAGAGCGTGATCGTGCTCGATTCGATCTACGCCAAAGTCAAAAAAGAATTCGCCGCGCGCGGATGCTACTTTTTAAACGCGGAAGAAATCGAAAAGGTGCGAAAGACCATCCTCATCAACGGCGCGCTCAACGCCAAGATCGTCGGCCAGACGGCGTTTGCCATCGCTTCCCTTGCGGGCGTGGCGGTTCCGCAGGCAACCAAAATTCTCATTGGCGAAGTCGAAAGCGTAGAGCTTTCGGAAGAGTTCGCGCATGAAAAACTCTCGCCCGTGCTGGCCATGTACCGCGCGGCAAGTTTTGACGAAGCGCTGGACAAAGCCGAGCGTTTAATCGCGGACGGCGGCTATGGCCACACCTCCAGCGTCTATCTCAACGCCGTAACCGAGCAAGCCAAGCTTGAAAAATTCTCCGCGCGAATGAAGACCTGCCGCATCCTCGTGAACACTCCTTCTTCCCACGGCGGCATCGGCGACCTGTATAACTTCAAGCTCGCGCCCTCCCTCACCCTTGGCTGCGGCAGCTGGGGCGGAAACTCCACCTCGGAGAACGTTGGCGTCAAGCACCTGATCAATATCAAGACCGTTGCCGAAAGGAGAGAGAATATGCTTTGGTTCCGCGCACCCGAAAAGGTATACTTTAAGAAAGGCAGCCTGCCGGTCGCGCTGGACGAGCTCAAGAACGTTCTCGGTAAACAGCGCGCCTTTATCGTGACCGATACGTTCCTCTATGAAAACGGCTACACAAAGCCGGTCACCAACAAACTCGACGAGATGGGTATCTCCCACGAAACGTTCTTCAACGTCGCCCCCGACCCCACGCTGGCCTGCGCCCGCGAAGGCGCAAAACAGATGGCGGCGTTCAAGCCGGACGTGATTATCGCCCTCGGCGGCGGCTCCGCCATGGATGCGGCAAAGATTATGTGGGTGCTCTACGAGCATCCGGAAGCGAACTTCCTTGATATGGCCATGCGCTTTTCCGATATCCGCAAACGCGTTTATACCTTCCCCAAGATGGGTGAAAAAGCGTATTTCATCGCCATCCCCACTTCGGCGGGCACGGGCAGCGAAGTCACCCCGTTTGCGGTCATTACGGACGAAACAACGGGCGTGAAATACCCGCTGGCAGACTACGAGCTCATGCCGGATATGGCGATTGTGGATGCGGACATGATGATGAACGCGCCCAAAGGCCTCACCGCCGCAAGTGGCATCGACGCGGTCACGCACGATCTGGAAGCCTACGCTTCCATGCTGGCAACCGACTATACGGACGGACCCGCGCTGCGCTCGCTCAAGATGATCTTTGAGTACCTGCCCCGCGCCTACGACAACGGCCCGAACGACCCCGTTGCGCGCGAAAAGATGGGCAACGCCGCCACGATGGCGGGCATGGCCTTTGCCAACGCGTTTCTCGGCGTTTGCCACAGCATGGCGCATAAGCTGGGCGCGTTCCATCACCTGCCGCACGGAATTGCCAACGCGCTGATGATCGACGAAGTACTGCGCTTCAACGCCGTGGAAGTTCCCATCAAGATGGGCACATTCTCGCAGTACGATCACCCGCATACCCTCGCGCGGTACGCGGAAGTTGCGGACTACCTCGGCTTTAAAGGCAAGACCGACGCCGATAAGCTCGAAGCGCTGATTGCGGCGCTGGACGAGCTCAAAGCGCGCGTCGGCATTAAAAAGACGATCCGCGACTACGGCATTGACGAAGCGGACTTTCTATACCGGCTGGACGCGATGGTCGAGCAGGCCTTCGACGATCAGTGCACCGGCGCAAACCCCCGCTACCCGCTCATGAGCGAGATCAAGCAGATGTATCTCAACGCCTACTACGGAACGCACGAAACCGTCTGAAGGAGGAACTGTTATGGAGTTATCGAATGTAATCGCGGTTCGCGCAAACAAGACCGTCTACCGCGACGGAGACACAGTCGTCAAAGTATTCGGCGAAGACTTTCAAAAAGCGGATGTGCTCAACGAGGCGCTCAACCACGCGCGCGTGGAAGGAACCGCCCTGCATGTGCCAAAGCTCTACGGCGTCGGCATGCTGGGCGGCAAGTGGACCATCACCATGGAGTACATTCCCGGCAAAACGCTCGCAGAGCTCATGGCGGAACATCCAGAAAAGAAGGATGAATATCTGGAGCTGTTCGTGGACCTGCAGCTGGCCATGCACCGGGAAATCTGCCCGCTGCTGCCGCGGCTCAGGGACAAGATGAACCGCAAAATCCTCCAGACCGAACTGCCGACCGCAACCCGCTACGACCTGCATACGCGCCTGGAGTCCATGCCGCGCCATAACAAGCTCTGCCACGGGGACTTTAACCCGACCAACATCATCATCCGCGACGACGGCACGCCGTTTATCATCGACTGGTCGCACGCGACCCAGGGCAACGCCTCCGCGGACGCGGCGCGCACCTACCTGCTCTTTTCGCTCGCCGGGGAAACCGAAACGGCGGAGGAATACCTTACGCTCTTTTGCCAAAAGAGCAGCACCGCGCGGCAGTATGTACAGAAGTGGATCCCCATTGTTGCCGCTTCCCAGTCGGTCAAAGGCAAACCCGAAGAAAGAGAGCTTTTATTTCGGTGGGTAGATGTGGTAGACTACGAATAATGTATTTTTCGTGCAAAAACTCCCAAACACCGCCTCTCGTCAGGCAATCCCGCCCGTGGGGTGAACACGGCCTTTCCGGCAACGTCGGGCGCTGACGCGAAACCGCGTATTCAGCGCCGCTGCCATTTTTCATACGGAACCGATCGGTTGCCGCCTCCTACTGAGCGCTGGCATTCGACTTTGGGACTGGCAACCGGCCGGTTCTCCTTTTTCCCCTTTTTGATGCAAGGAACCGCTCCCGCTGGATTCGGGAGCGATTCTTTGCAGTAATCGCAAATCGCATTTTTACTTTGCGGAGGATCAGTCAATATGGAGCAGCAGCCCATCGTTCCCGGTATCCGAAGGGAAAAAACCCTGCTCGTCGCCCCGGAAAACACCGCCGCTGTCCTCGGCAGCGGGTGCCTGCCGGTATTCGCCACCCCCTCGATGATTACGCTCATGGAGCTTTGCGCGGCGGAGAGCGTTGGCGAACTGCTCGACGAGGGCTTCTCCACCGTCGGCACCGCTATCAATATCAAGCACCTCTCGGCAACGCCTGTCGGTATGCGCGTCCGCTGCGAAACGGAGCTCGTCGAAGTCGACCGCCGCAGGCTTGTGTTCCACTGCCGCGCCTACGACGAAGCCGGGCTGATTGGCGAAGGCACGCAGGAACGGTTCATCGTTGAAAACGCAAAGTTTATGGAAAAGGTCGAGAAGAAACGATAATCTTCTTTTCTTAAAAGAAAAGAAGCAAAAGAATTTTCGTCTTATACAAACAAAGAACTTCCCAATCAGGAAGTTCTTTTTGTTACTTTTTCTTTCAAGAAAAAGAAAAGAAAGCCCTTTATGCCAGCGCGCCGCCCTCGCGGGCGAAGCGCTCGCGGTCGATCCATAAGCCCAAAGCGGGGTTCGGAATAAAGAAGATCTCCTCGCCGTCCGGCAGGGTGTTATAGCCATAACTGAGCTTCGCCGGATCGTAGCGGCGCAGCATCTCGTTAACGTCCGCCGACTGGAACTGTACGCCCTCGATCTGCTCGCGCATATCAGGCTGCACCGCATAGGTCACCGTAAAGCGCCCGTCAGAAGAGCCGTGGATCAGGTGCGCCGCAGCTCCCATGTTGGCGCGAAGGTCCTCGCACTCCGGCTTACGGAACAGCTCCAGCACGGCTTTGCGCCCGCAGTAGCCATACTTGCGGATGAGAGCATCCACCTGCGAATCCTCGCCGAACGTCTCCACGCCGGGAGCCAGAATGAGCAGTTCCCCGCCGTCGGCAACGGCCATGCGTGTGCGGTAGACGGCTTTGTTGCCAAGCCACGTACTGTGGAATTCCGAAGGATCGAGGTAGACCACGCACTTTTTGATGCCGTGCTCCACAAAATCGATGTTCTTTTGCTGCGCCAGCGCAATCGCCGCCTCCAGCGCGTCCCGCTCCCGCCCGGCAAAGAGGCCGTGGGTGACGGTTTTACCGCCCGGCGCGGTGGTCACAGTAAGCAAAAACAGCAGCGGACGCTCCGCGAGAAAATGCGCGAGCGCATAATCGAATACCTTACGCACAGGGGTAAAGTCCCGCCCCATCATGCGCTCCATGCCGTAGACCGCGCCGACCATATGGGACTTGTTGATCATCTCCGCACCGCCCACACCTACGAAGATGTTCTTGGAATGGTTCGCCATGCCGATCACTTCGTGCGGCACGACCTGCCCGGGCGAAAGGATCAGGTCGTAGGAAGGATCCATCACGCGGCGGTTGACTTCGACCTCGATGGGCTCCGTCCAGAGGCCTTCCGTGATTTCGCTGAGAAACGCGCCCGGCACTTCGCCAATTTTGACCACGTCCACCCGCCAAGAGTGGACAAAGAAGCGCTCAAACGGGATATCCCCGAACATCTCCCAAGCCTCTGCGCGGGTCATAGCGCGGTGGGTGCCAAGGGTAGGCAAAATGTCCACTTCCGCGCCCCGGTCGGCATAGTAATGGTAACAGACGTTGGTTAGAAACCCCGCCTTGCTGTGGAAACGCGTAAAGTCCGGCGGCAGGATGAGCACCCGCTTTGCCGGGCGCGTGGAAAGCAGCGTGGTCAGCGCCGCTTTCAGTTCACCGTCCGTCAACCCCGCTTCGGTTTGAGCGCGCAGGCAAAGATCCATCTGTTTCACACTCCCGAATAAGCGGAAAATCCGCCGTCTACGGGCAGCACCACGCCGGTGACAAAGCTGGAAGCATTGTTGTCCAAGAGGAACAACAGGCTGCCGATGAGCTCCTCCGACTCGCCGAAGCGCCCCATGGGCGTGTTGCGCAAAATCTTGTTGGTGCGCGGAGTGGGGCTTCCGTCGTCGTTCCAGAGGAGCTTGGCGTTTTGCTGCGTCGAGAAAAAGCCCGGCGCAATGGCGTTGACGCGGATGCCGCACTGGGAAAAATAAACGGCAAGCCACTGGGTGAAGTTGGAAACGGCGGCCTTTGCCGCGGAATAGGCGGGTATCTTCGTCAGCGGCGTAAACGCGTTCATGGAAGATACGTTAATAATCGTGCCAGCGCTCCGTTCCGCCATATCCCGCGCAAAGGCCTGTGTCGGCAAAAGCGTACCTTTGAGATTGAGTCCAAACACAAAATCAAAGCCCGCCGGGTCAAGGTCAAAAAAGCTCTTTTTTCCTTCGGCAAGCGACGTATCCCGATCGAAAAACTCGTCGTCCGTGGTCGCTTTGGCGTTGTTGCCGCCCGCGCCGTTGATTAAAATATCGCAAGGTCCAAGGGCGTCCAGCACCTTCTGATGCGCGGCCTGCACGCTCTCGGTTTCCAGCACGTTGACCGCAACTCCAATCGCTTCCCCGCCGAGTTCGCGGAGTTCCGCTGCCAACGCTTCCGCTTTGTCCCCCGCGAGGTCGAGCACGGCAACCTTCGCGCCGCAGAGAGAAAGCGCCTTGGCAAACATGCTGCAAAGAACGCCCGCGCCGCCGGTGACTACGGCAACTTTGCCGGAAAAGTCCGGTTTGTAAGCCAGTTTCATAAATAGTATCCTCCTCAGACCGTGTAAGTCGAAGCGGCGGTATCCCCGCCTTCGCCAGTCCAGTTCGTGTGGTAAAACGCGCCGCGCGGCTGATCGACCCGCTCGTAGGTATGCGCGCCAAAGTAGTCCCGCTGCGCCTGCAGGAGGTTGGCCGGGAGGCGCTCGGTGGTATAGCCGTCGAAATACGCCAGCGCCGCGCTCATGGCCGGAACCGGCACGCCGCGCTCAACCGCCGCCGAGACGACCTTGCGCCAGGCGGGAATGCAGGCCTTGATGGTATTGGTAAAGTACGAATCAAGAAGGAGGTTGCTTAGCGCGGGGTCGTGGTCGAACGCTTCCTTAATTTTACCGAGGAACACGCTGCGGATGATGCAGCCGCCGCGCCACATGAGCGCAACGCCGCCGTAGTTGAGGTTCCAGCCGTAGGTTTTGGCCGCCGCGCGCATCAGCGAATAGCCCTGCGCGTAAGAGATGATCTTGCTGGCGTAGAGCGCCTGACGGATGGACTCCACAAGCGCCGCCTTGTCGCCTTCGTAAGCGGGAATCGCACGCGGAAACGCCTTTGCCGCGTCAACGCGCTCTTCCTTGATGGCGGAAAGACAGCGGGCAAACACCGCTTCGCCAATCAGCGTCAGCGGCTGGCCTTCGTCCAGCGCGGCGATGGCCGTCCACTTGCCGGTGCCCTTCTGCCCCGCCGTGTCGAGGATTTTATCCACGAGCGCGGAACCGTCCGCATCTTTGTAGCCCAGGATATCCCGCGTAATCTCGATGAGGTAGCTGTCCAGCTCGCCACGGTTCCACTCGGCAAAGATTTCGCTCATTTCGCCCGCGCTGAGTCCCAAAACGTCTTTGAGCAGCTGATATGCTTCGCAGATGAGCTGCATGTCGCCGTATTCAATGCCGTTGTGCACCATCTTGACGAAATGACCCGCGCCGTTTTCGCCCACCCAGTCGCAGCAGGGCACGCCGCCCTCAACCTTGGCGCAGATGGCCTGAAAGATCGGCTTGACGAGCGGCCAGGCTTTGGACGAGCCGCCGGGCATCATGCTGGGGCCCTTCAATGCGCCTTCCTCGCCGCCGGAAACGCCGGTGCCGATGTAAAGCAAGCCTTTGCTCTCGACCAGCGCCGTGCGGCGGATGGTGTCCGGAAAATGGCTGTTGCCGCCGTCGATGATCACATCGCCCGGCTCCAAAATGGCGAGCAGTTTTTCAATGTATTCGTCCACCGCCTGCCCGGCTTTGACCATCAGCATGACCTTGCGCGGCGCGCTCAGCGCTTCTTTGAGTTCCTCCAGCGATTGGCAGCCGACGATGTTGTGTCCGCTGGCGCGGCCTGAGACAAACTTATCCACTTTTTCCGTCGTGCGGTTGTATACCGCGACGGTAAAGCCCTTCGATTCCATGTTCATGACCAGGTTTTCGCCCATGACGGCGAGGCCGATCAGTCCGATATCCGCTTTTTTCATCTCTTTACCCTCGCGTTTCCTTTATAGATGCTCCAAACCTGCTCTTCATCCGCAGGGGAGGCATAATCCGTATAGTCCGTCACGGCAAGCACGCCGCAGGCCCAGGCAAACTGCAGGCACTGCTCCGGCGTAAAGCCGCGGTATACGCCGTATAGCAGCCCGCCCGTAAAGCCGTCCCCGCCGCCGATGCGGTCGAGCACGGGGATTTTGCGCGGCTCTTCCACCAGCCATTGGTCGCCCGCGGAGAGGATCGCGCCCCAGAGGTGCTCGTTGGCGTTTTCCACTTCGCGGAGCGTGGTCGCGAAATACTTCGCGTTGGGGTAGGCTTTTTTCGCTTCGCCGATCATGCCCTTAAAGCCTTCGATCTTGGCGGCGAGACCTTTGCCGCCCGCTTCCGGGCCTTTGATGCCCAGCGCAAGCTGAAAGTCCTCTTCGTTGCCAACGAGGATATCCGCCAGCCCCGCGATGCCGCGGAAGATTGCGGAAAGCTCCGCTTCCCTGCCCGCCCAGAAGGACGCGCGGTAGTTGAGGTCAAAGGCGACTTTTGTGCCGTAGGATTTGGCGCGCTTGGCCAGTTCCGCGCAAAATGTGGCGGTTTCCGGCGAAAGCGCGGCAATCAGGCCGGAGAGATGCAGGATTTCAACGCCCTCTTCGCCGAAGATGCGGTCGATATCGAATTCCTCAATCGAAAGCGTGCGTCCGACTTCACCCGTGCGGTCGTTCCAGACGCGCGGCCCGCGAAGGCCGAATCCGCTGTCGGCAATGTTGAACTGATGGCGGTAGCCCCAGGGGCCGCCCTGCGGGACGACTGCGCCTTCGTAGCGGATGTTGCGCGCTCTCAATTCGCTCTGGATAAACTGCGAAATGGGGCTTCCTTCGATAAACTTGGTCAAAACAAGGCACTCGTGCCCCAGCGAACTTGCAATGTTGAGCACGTTCGATTCCGCGCTCGTGCTCTGCAGCAGGTAGCGGTTGCTCACCTGGACGCTTCTGCGGTCTTCCGGGGTCATGCGCACACCCATGCTCGTCGGGCAGGCGATGGCGTAGCGGGCTTTCTCTGGCATAGCCGATCCTTCTTTCTATATGATAGAAATTTTGAACTTGTTTTTCGTTCGAAGCGCAGGACGGAAACACCTGCGCCATTTTCTTTATCATATCAGCAGGATTCGAAATGTTCTATCCGATTCTTGCTTGAAACATTGCCAATCTTGCTCTATAATCATAGAAAACAGAACCGGTGTCGAGAAATCGGCTGAATTCTCCGTTTCTTACCGGTTTGACGGGAGGCCGCGATGGAATCGATCCATCATGTGTTTCAGCAGCGTCAGCACATGCTGCTGGAAGACTACGAAATCTATCACTATAAGGACAGCCGGGAACTGCACGTTTCGCTGCATTTTCACGACTTTTACGAATGCTACCTGCTGCTCTCCGGCAACATCCGGTACCAGATCGACAGCGCGTCGTTTACCATTCTGCCGGGGGATCTGCTGCTCATCGGCCCCAACCAGCTGCACCGGCCGCTCTTTACGCAGACGGACAAGCCATACGAGCGGATCGTGCTCTGGCTTTCGCGCGCATTTGTCGAGCGGCTTTCCACGCCGGAAAGCGATCTTTCCGCCTGCTTTTCGGCGCAGCGGCTCAGCGCAAACCGCCTTACGCAGGAACAGCGCGAGGGCATTACGCGGCAGTTCTTCGCACTGCTCAACGCAACCAACGCCGAGCAGTTCGGGCGGGACGTGCTCTGCCGTTCGCTGGTAACGAGCCTGCTGGTGACGCTCAACCGCGCTCTCGCCGGGCGGGAACGCGCCTTGCCGCGCACGGACATCCGCGTCAGTGTGCTGGTCAAGACCGTTTCTTCCTATCTCGACGCGCACCTTGCCGAGCCCATTTCGCTCGACGAGTTGAGCCAGACCGTGTTTCTCTCCAAGTACTATCTCGAGCGTGTGTTCCGCCGCGAAACGGGCGTTTCAATCTACCAGATGCTGCTGCAAAAGCGGATGATCCATGCGAGAAACCTCATGCGGAACGGGCTTTCGCTGACGCTTGTTGCTCAAAAATGCGGGTTTTCGGAGTACAGCGGGTTCTACAAGGCGTTTAAAAACGAATACGGCATCTCGCCGCGCGAGTACGCGGCCAAACAATAGAGAAACAAAAAAGGCAGCCGTTGGCCGCCCGGACGCGCTATTCCAGCTTCCCGTAAGCGCCGTTCCAGCCGTCCGCCTGGCGGAGAAACGCCTCGTATCCATGCGTGCGGATAAACGCGGCTGCCTCGCGGTATTTTTTGTATTTATAGCCATCATGCCCGTAGAACGCCGCGAGGGTAAGACAGGTTTCGAATTCCGCGCAGTCCGCGCAGCAATCGAAACCCTTTGCAATACAGCAGACCTTCATGGCGCATTTTGCTTTGGCAATGTCCCGCTCTCCGGTATCGTACCCCAGCTTGCAGCCTTTGCAGACGCCCGAAACAAACACCTTGCAGGTTTTGCAGTATGCGCCGCAGCAGCCGATTTCCGCCTTCGACATACAATCCCCTCCCGGTTTGTTCGTTTTGTCTGCCTGCCGCGATGATATCACGCATGATTCCTTGCTGCAAGATGATTTGTTTTGCGTTGCGCAGTCCGCAGTTTTCCCGCCATTCAAATTGACATCGACCCGCGCGAGGAATACAATAAATTTCAGCAAATCCAGATTATCTTCTTGATTCAACCAAGCACCACAATTTCAAATTTGGGAGGTAGATGTTCGTATGCTCTTTGGAGACCCGAACCTGAAATCCGCTGCCGATGCCGCAAGCGCCGCCGTCCGCGACACGTCCAATTTTCAATGGACGTTCATTGCGATCTTCGCGTTTGTCGTCATGATCTATGTGGACGAATTTCACAAGAAGAACTTCAAGGCTATCGCAGCAGCGCTTATGCTCTACAGTGTGCACTGGCTGTATGAAATCACCAACGCGGTGATCGCGCACTTTACGGGTTACGCACTCTGGACGGTCTCGCCCGAGAGCACGTCCTACATTCTGCTCATCGGCGTAAGCTGGGAGCTTTCCATGATGTTCGCGGTTGCAGGCTTCACTTCGAAGCTCCTGCCGCAGGACAAGAACATGAAGATCCTCGGCGTCAACAACCGCGTCGCGTTTGCCATCGGCAGCGCGCTGCTCTTCTCGCTGGTGGAGATCTTCCTCGCCTCCACGCCCGCATTCATCTGGGTTTATCCCTGGTGGGGCGCAATCCCGGTGTTCATCACGACCTACATCCCGTTCTTCCTTGCTTCCTACCTGATTTACGACAAGGAACCCAAGACGCAGAAAAAGTGGATCCTCTCGCTGGTCTGCCTCAACATCGTGCTGCTCGCGGTGCTCGTGCCGCTGGGCATTATCTGACACCTTCGCCGTTTCACGCAAAAGCCCGCGCAGTTTGCGCGGGCTTTGCTGTTCGCAAGGCTATTTTGCATTCGCGAGTTTCTCGACTGCCTCTTGTTCCGTAGCAACAAAAAATACGTCGTTGCCCGCGTTGCTTTCGTACATGAAGTCCCGAAGCGGTTTGCTGGTATAGCGCGAAAAGTCGCCGTAAATCGCGATTTTCTTGCGGTAGTTGACGAACTTCTGCAGAATATCCCCGGCCAGACGCGTACTCAGGATAAAGAACTCCTCCGGCACGGCGGATTTCTCCAGCGCGATGCGCTCGCAGCCGGTTTCATACTCCACCGTCGCCATCAAATCCAACGCGGCCTGCACGCTGGTGAGCACCGGCTCGCCGCTTTTGATCACCGCGATGCTGCGGCCGTTTTTCGTTACCACCCTTGTTTCCATCTCATTCACCCCGCTCATAAAAAATCATATCGCTTGTCAGTACGCGCATATCCTCCGGCAGTTCGGCTGCCAGCTCGATCCGTTCGCCCGTGATCGGGTGGGTCAGCGCCAGGAAGCAGGAATGCAGTGCGGGACGCGCAATCAACGCCAAATCCTTTGTTCCGTAGAGCCAGTCCCCCGCCAGCGGATACCCGATCGACGCCAGATGCACGCGGAGCTGGTGCGTTTTACCCGTATGCGGAACGAGCCGCAGCAGCGTGAACCGTTCGCTTTGCGCAAGGGTTTCATATGTGGTCAGCGCGGGAGCGCCGTTTTCTGCGACCGCGCGCCGGTAGGTCGACCCTTCCGCCATCCCGATGGGGCGTTCGATCCTGCCGTTCTCCGGTTCCACCTTACCGAGGGCGATTCCTTCATAGATACGGCAAAACACGTCGCTATGGAGCATACGCCGGAACCGCTCGTGGAGATATCCGCTCTTGGCAAACAGCATCAGCCCGGAAGTGCCTCTGTCGAGGCGGCTCACAGGATGCGGCGAGATGTTGCCGCCGAGGTAATGGCAAACCGCATTTTCCAGCGTGAGCTCTTCCGGGTCGCGCGTGGACTGATGCACCGCAATTCCCGCGGGTTTGTCGATGACGAGCAGGTATTCGTCCTCAAAGCGCACGTCCAGCGGAAACGCCATGGGCATAATATGCCCGTCCGGCTCGTCGCCAATCTCCATCGCCAGCACATCGCCCACCTGCACGCGCGCGGTGACGTAACATCGCGCGCCATTGAGCAGCAGGCCGTTTTCGCGGCGTTTCAGGCGCGAGATATGCGCGTCCGAAGCAGCCAGCT
This sequence comes from Clostridiaceae bacterium, assembly GCA_039683415.1. Lineage (GTDB taxonomy): Bacteria > Bacillota > Clostridia > Christensenellales > CAG-138 > UBA7703. Next base: position 75,828 of record JBDKRL010000007.1, on the reverse strand, counting down.
CGTTTTTGAGCAGGCTCTTGACCGTTCGTCCGGCGGTGGATTCGTCGATTGCGAGTGTGAGCGGGCGCATATTTGAAGTTTCCCTGTTTCTTTTTTCCTGCTGCCGTCATCGCGGCGCAAGCGCGCTTTGTTCTACTTTACCGCACGCGCCGGAAAAAGAAAAGCGAACGCGCTAAAACAGCGATTTCGCCTCAAAGCAGCGCCGCAATCTTTTCACGTTTCTACCCGCACAAACGCGTAAAAATGCGATATACTATAATTAATGATTCCATGTTGCCGTAATAGCAAAGCGTAATGAATCCGCAGCCAAAATCCACTTGAAAAGGAGTCCTGAACATGGCAGTCGTCAACATTACCAACAGCAATTTCCGCACCGAAGTGTTGGAATCGGATCGCCCCGTGCTGGTCGATTTCTGGGCGCCGTGGTGCGGACCCTGCCGTATGGTTTCGCCCATTGTGGACGAAATCGCCGAGGAGAAACCCGCCGTCAAGGTCTGCAAGGTCAATATCGACGAGCAGCCCGCACTTGCCTCGCAATACGGCGTGATGAGCATCCCGACGCTCCTGGTCTTCCGCGACGGCGAGCTGGCGGACAAGGCCGTAGGCGCGCGCAACAAGGCGTTCATCCTCGGCATGATCGAGGGCTAAAGCCCGCTTGAATCAACCGCTGCAAAAAAACGCCCGAAGGTTGGGCGATCTGCCTGACCTTCGGGGGAATGAACGCGCGTAACGGCGCGTTTTTTATTTGCTTTCACAGGGGCTCCGCCCCCAAACCCCCACCAAGGGCTTCCCGCCCTTGGAACCGGGACTTACGAGATCGGTTTCCAAAGGGAGAATCCCTTTGGCGGGGCTTGGGGCAGCGCCCCAAAGTAATTCTGGGCTTGGGGCAGCGCCCCAAAGTAATTCCGGGCTTGGGGCAGCGCCCCAAATTCCTCTGCCCATTATTCGTACACCGACTCCACCGAGACCACGCCGTCGATCTTGGAAAGGCCCTCCATCAGCGGCGACAGGTTTTCGCGGTTTGGCAGCATGAGGTGCAGATAGACGTGCCGCTTGAGCTGGTCGGTATCGATGGCAAAGCTGAATTCCTCAATTACGCAGCCCATCCGCTGTAAGTCCTCCTGCAGGGAAACCAGCGTGTTGCCCTCCATGGAGAGCACCAGCTGCATCACGAGGCGGTTGCTTTTTTTCCGCTGGTTATGCGCAAGGCTTCTGAGTACCCTCAGCACGATCAGCGCGATCACCGCAACGCCGACGGCCAGTATATACGCCCCCGCGCCCGCGGCAAGCCCGATGCACGAAACGCACCAGAGACTGCTCGCCGTGGTCAGCCCGCGGACGGAGATGCCTTCTTTGATAATTGTGCCCGCGCATAAAAAGCCGATGCCGCTGATGACCTGCGCGCCCAGCCGTGCCGGATCGAGGTTCATCACGCCATAGTATTTCGTAACGAGGAACTCCCCGCAGCACATCACCAGCGACGCGCCGATGGCAACGAGTATGTGCGTACGCATGCCGGCGTTGCGCTGGACATGCTCGCGCTCGTAGCCGATCGCACCCGCAAGCACCGCTGCCAACGCCACGCGCGCCAGATACAGCAGCGAGTCCAGCCAGCTAACCGCGTTTAAAGTCATAGTATCATTAACTCCTTTGGGGCATTCATTATTTACTTTGGTTTTAAGAGCTCCTAAATAAGATAAGCTCGAGGGTTCTTCCCTCGTGTTCCTGCCACAGTGACAGTCATTCTTTTGGAACATCTATTCTATCTCTTTTGTTAAGTCATTGTAAAGCAATCGTCAAGTTTTCGTCAAGCGCAGGCGTGCGGAGGCAAAAATAAAACCGGCCTCCCCGATGTTCAGGCGGGAGGAGGCCGGTCAAACATGCCGTAAGAGGAGCGAATTCCCACGGCATTCGAGGAAATCGTTATAATAAGGAGCGAATTTCCACGGCATTCGAGGACATCGTTGAAATGCGGGATTACACCGCGCTTGCGCCGTAGTTCGAGAGCACGCGCGCGGAGGGGTCGTTGACGTTGCAGCCTTCCCAGGAGCGGTTCGGCATCCAGAAGTCCTTCACCATATGCGCCTGGCCGGGGTATTCCGCTTCGAAGAGCTCGCGGTAGAGCAGCGATTCCTTCGTAAACGGCTTTGCGAACGTGTATTTCGCGCTGCGGGCGGTAAACTCCTCGTCCGTGTAGAGTTTTTCGGCATAAGCCTTGATCTGATCGACCATCGAGTGACCGACGGCGTCCGAAAACGCGGCTTTTTCTCGGTAGAGGATATCCTGCGGCAGATAGTCGCCTTCAAACGCGCGGCGGAGCAGGTACTTGCCCTTGCCGAAGCGGTTCATCTTGAGGGCGGGGTCGATCGACATCACATACTTGACGAAATCGAGATCGCCAAACGGCACGCGCGCTTCCAGCGAGTTGGCGGAGATGCAGCGGTCGGCGCGGAGCACGTCGTACATATAGATCTCGTCGATGCGCTTCTTGGCTTCCTTTTGGAACTCCTCTTCGTTGGGCGCGAAATCCGTATACTTATACCCGAACAGCTCGTCCGAAATTTCACCCGTGAGCAGCACGCGGATGCTCGTGTTTTCATGGATGTACTTACAGACCAGATACATGCCGACGCTCGCGCGAACGGTCGTGATATCGTACGTTTCAAGGATGCGCACAACATTTCTGAGCGCGCCGATGGCATCCTGCGGGGTGATGATCACCTCCGTATGCTCGCAGCCCAGATAGTCCGCCACCTGACGGGCGTATTTGCAGTCGATGGCGTCGTCCCGCATGCCGATCGAGAACGTCTTGATCGGGTGCGGCAGGTACTTATTGGCAATGGCGCAGACCAGCGAACTGTCCAGTCCGCCGCTGAGCAAAAAGCCGACCGGCACATCCGCGTCCAGGCGCTTGACCACACCGAGGGTGAACTTTTCGCGGATGTTATCGCAAACCGCGTCGATTTCGTCCTTGGAATAGGAAGCGACGTCCGTCAGGCTCACATACTGCACGAACTCGCCGTCCTTCCAGTAATATCCCGGCGGAAAAGGATTTACGGTTTCCACGAGGCCGGTGAGGTTTTTTGCTTCACTGGCAAAGAGGATGTTGCCGTCCACATCATAACCGTAAAACAGCGGACGGATGCCGATGGGATCGCGCGCGGCGATCAGCGAGTCGGTTTTATGGTCGTAGATGATGAGCGCGTACTCCGCGTCCAGCATGGCGAACATATCCGTTCCGTAACGCTGGTATAAGGGTAAGAGCAGCTCGCAATCCGAGCCGCTCTTAAAATCAAATCCCGAGAACAACGCGTCCCGCATCTTGCGGAATCCATACAGTTCGCCGTTGCAGACGACCGCGTCCCCGTTTAGTTCAAACGGCTGCATGCCGCTCTTTTCCAAGCCCATGATCGTCAGGCGGTGGAACATCAGGTATCCGTCGCCTACGCTGAGCATGCGGGAGAGGTCAGGCCCCCGCGCGATTGTTTTGTAAAATCCGTCGACAAGCATATCCAGCGGAATCCGCTTGCCGAGATAGCCCATGATTGAACACATGTTTCTCGCCTCCCGCGGCCGTTATCGAACGCCAAAGAGCAGTTCGCCGTAACTCGGGTACGGCCAGTCGCTCGTGGCGATAAGGGTTTCCAGTGCGTCCGCGCTTGCGCGCAGTTCGCTCATCTTGGGCAGCAAACTGTCCTTACAGAGCAGCGCCGCTTCGCGCACTTCTTCCGTGGCTTTGGTATCGGAGAGCGCGTCTTCCAGCGCTTTTACGGTTTCGTAAGCGGCTTTGGTGAGTGCCGCCGCCGTTTCCAGCGTTTCGGTTTCGTAGGTGCTGTCCGCCATACTTCCCGCGGCGCGTTTTGCCGCGATGGCTCCCGCGAGCTTGCCCTGGAACGCGCTTGACGCCGGGAGGATATCCCGCCGCGCCATATCCAGCATGGTCATGGCTTCGATGCAGACGATCTTCTTATAGTTCTCGGTCATGATCTCGTAACGCGCGCGGAGTTCCGTTTCGCTTAAAACGCGATGCAGTCCGAACAGCTCGATATTCTTTTGCGCAACAAGGCTGGGCAGGCAGTCCGTCGTGGTTCTCAGGTTGAGAAGGCCGCGCTTTTCTGCTTCGATGACCCAGGCGTCGTCATAGCCGTTGCCGTTGAAGATGATGCGCTTATGCGTGTGGATCACGCTCTTAATGAGCTCATGCAGCGCCAGCGGCAGGTCGGTTGCCGTTTCGAGCGCGTCGGCGTATTTGCGCAGAGACTCGGCAACGGCAGTGTTGATTACCATGTTCGCGTCCGAAACCGATTGGCTCGAACCAAGCATGCGGAACTCGAATTTATTGCCCGTGAACGCGAACGAAGAGGTGCGGTTGCGGTCGGTCGTGTCCTTGGGGAAATGCGGAATCACGTGTACGCCAACTTTCATCTGCGTTTTTTCGCGTGCTCCGTAAGCTGCGCCGGTATCGATCGCTTCCAGAATTTCGAACAGCTCGTCGCCGAGGAACATGGAAACGATCGCCGGAGGGGCTTCGTTCGCCCCGAGGCGGTGGTCATTCCCCGCGCTCGCCACCGAAATGCGAAGCAGGTCCTGATAATCGTCCACCGCCTGGATCACCGCGCAGAGGAAGAGAAGGAACTGCGCGTTTTCGAAAGGCGTTTCCCCTGGCTCCAACAGGTTCACGCCGGTGTCTGTCGACATTGACCAGTTGTTGTGCTTGCCGCTGCCGTTGACGCCGGCGAACGGTTTTTCGTGCAGCAGGCAGACCAGGCCGTGCTTTTTGGCAACGCGCTGCATGATCTCCATGGTCAGCTGGTTGTGATCCGCGGCGATGTTGGTCGTCGTAAAGATCGGCGCCAGTTCGTGCTGTGCGGGCGCAACTTCGTTATGCTCGGTCTTGGCCAGTACGCCAAGCTGCCAGAGCTCCTGATTGAGGTCCTCCATAAAGGCCTGCACGCGCGGCTTGATGGAACCGAAGTAATGGTCTTCGAGCTCCTGTCCCTTGGGGGAGCGGGTGCCGTAAAGCGTGCGGCCGGCAAAAATCAAATCCGGGCGGCGATCGTACATCGCCTTATCGACAAGGAAATACTCCTGTTCGGTGCCAACGGTGGTCACGATCTTTGTCACGTTTTCGTTGCCAAAGAGCTTGATGATGCGCATGGCCTGACGGTCGATAGCCTGCATGGAGCGAAGCAGCGGAGTTTTCTTATCCAGCGCTTCGCCGCCGTACGAGCAGAACGCGGTCGGGATGCAGAGAACCTTTTCCTTTATAAATGCGTTGCTGGTCGGATCCCATGCCGTGTAGCCGCGCGCTTCGAATGTGGCGCGAAGGCCGCCGGAAGGAAAGCTGGAGGCATCCGGCTCGCCGCGCACGAGTTCCTTGCCGGAGAACTCCATAATCACGCTGCCGCCGGGGATGGGCGAAATGAAGCTGTCGTGTTTTTCCGCCGTGATGCCGGTGAGCGGCTGGAACCAATGCGTATAGTGCGTTGCGCCCTTTTCAATGGCCCAGTCCTTCATGGCGTTGGCCACGACGTTCGCTACGGAAAGATCCAGCCGCCGCCCAGCGCGGATTGCGGTCTGCATCGCCTCGTAGGTATCCTTGGGCAAACGCGCCTTCATGACCGTGTCGTTAAAAACTTTGCAGCCAAATGTTTCCGTTACCGTACCCATGTTGCTTCTCCTCCTGCCTCTTATAAAAAGAGGCAACGACACCACGGTTCCAACCGCGGCGCCTTTGCCGTTTTGAAATAATATGCGGGTATTATACAGCGGGCAAAAACCCTTGTCAATCCTTAATTTTTGCAGGAATTCTTGCATGAAATCTCAAATTCCTGCACGGATTTCTTTTTTGCAGCACCAAAAATATTTTGATTTTGGTTTTTTGCAGTTTATAAGTATATATCATTCATTTTTTGCTTGACAGCCCATTCTATATTATGTATACTGCCGTGGAACAACGGCGTTCATCACGCGGGCACAATCGTCCGCCGTATGGGCGCTTTTTGCGTATTTACGGGCGGTTGGCCCGTATTATAACACTAAAACGGGTGTCTGCCCGCTGTGTCACACAAAAAACGGGCGGAAAACCCGTTGTGTTATACAAAAAGGAAGATCGAACCGGCTTTTTCTCGCCCGAGGCGCGAGGCCGGGTCACCGTTTATCAAACGCGTAAGGAGAAACGACTATGGCGCTGCGGGAAGGCGAAGTTCGTATTCCGTCCGGCTGTGCGATCGCGGGGGTTTTTTCAAGGGAAGGCAAGCTCATCCCGGGAAGCCTCGTATCGCGCGCCATGACCAGCATGCACGAGCGCTCCAACGGCCTTGGGGGCGGGTTTGCCGGATACGGCATCTACCCGCAAAACAAGGAGTTTTACGCGCTGCACGTTTTCTATACCGATTCGGACGCGCGCGCTGCCTGCGAGCGGTATCTCGATCAGGTGTTCGAGGTGGTCAATCTCTCGAAAATTCCGATCCGCAAAACAAAAAAAGTAACGGACGAGCCGCTGATCTGGCGGTATTTCGTGTCCCCGCATCCGAACCGCCTGCGGGACAGCCAGCTCGACGAAAAAGAATATGTCGCCCGCGCGGTGATCCATGTCAACTCCACGTTCGAGGGCAGCTTTGTGTTTTCGAGCGGCAAGAACATGGGCGTGTTCAAAGGCGTCGGCTACCCGGAGGACATTGGCGACTTCTACCGTCTGGATGAATACGAAGGCTACAGCTGGACCGCGCACGGGCGCTACCCGACCAACACCCCCGGCTGGTGGGGTGGCGCGCACCCGTTTGCGCTGCTGGATTACACGATTGTACACAACGGCGAGATTTCGAGTTACGACGCGAACCGCCGCTTTATTGAAATGTTCGGCTACCGCTGCACCCTGCAGACGGACACCGAGGTGATGACCTATATTGCGGATTACTTGCTCAGGAAGGTCAAGCTCACGCTCAGCGAGTTTGCCAGCGTGATTGCCGCTCCCTTTTGGAGCACCATTGCGCAGAAGGACGAAGCCGAACAGAAGCGCCTGACTTACCTGCGCAACGTATTCGGCAGTCTGCTGGTGACGGGGCCGTTTTCCATTCTGCTGGGGTTCGAAGGCGGCATGCTCGCGCTCAACGACCGGCTCAAGCTGCGCTCCATGGTGGTTGGCGAACGCGGGGACATGGTCTATGTAGCAAGCGAAGAGTGCGCCATCCGCTTTATGGAGCCGACGCTCGACCGCCTCTATGCGCCGCGCGGCGGCGAACCGGTCATCGTTACTCTGAACGGAGGTGTTGAGCAGTGTCTGTAAGCGAAATCTACCCGGAATTTGAATTGATTCGCGACGAGCGGCGCTGCACCAACTGCCGCATCTGCGAACGCCAGTGCGCCAACGGCGTCCACCGGCTCGACACGCGCACCGGCCGCATGGTCGCGGACGAAACCAAGTGCGTGGACTGCCAGCGCTGCGTGGCTTACTGTCCGACGCACGCGCTGAAAATCGTTAAAAATCCCAACGCCTGCCGCGAAAACCGCAACTGGAGCTGCGACGCCATCAAGGAGATTACCCTCCAGGCGGGCAGCGGCGGCGTACTGCTTTCGTCCATGGGCAATCCGCGCGAGTATCCCGTCTATTGGGACCGGCTGCTGGTCAACGCTTCCCAAGTGACAAACCCCTCCATCGACCCGCTCCGCGAACCGATGGAAACTCGGGTCTTTCTCGGCAAAAAGCCGACGGCCATTGCGCGCACAAAGGACGGCGAACTGGTAACCGACCTGCCGCCGCAGATCGAACTGAAACTGCCGATTCTGTTTTCCGCCATGAGCTACGGCTCGGTCAGCCGGAACGTGCACGAAGCGCTCGCACGCGCGGCAACGGAGCTAGGCACCTGCTACAATACCGGCGAGGGCGGTCTGCATGAATCGCTCTACCCTTACGTGAAAAACACCATCGTTCAGGTTGCCTCCGGGCGCTTCGGCGTGCACAAAGGCTACCTCAACGCGGGCGCGGCCATTGAAATCAAAATGGGTCAGGGCGCAAAGCCCGGCATCGGCGGGCATCTGCCCGGCACCAAGATCGTTGGCGACGTATCGAAAACACGCATGATTCCGGAAGGGTCGGACGCGATTTCCCCCGCGCCGCATCACGACATCTATTCCATAGAGGACCTGCAGCAGCTCGTCTATTCTTTAAAGGAAGCGAGCGGCTACCAAAAGCCGATTATCGTCAAGGTTGCGGCGGTGCACAACATTGCGGCCATCGCCAGCGGCATTGCCCGCAGCGGCGCGGATATCATCGCCATCGACGGCTTCCGCGGCGGCACAGGAGCCGCGCCCACCCGCATTCGCGACAACGTCGGCATTCCCATTGAGCTTGCGCTCGCTTCGGTGGATGCCCGTCTCCGCGACGAAGGCATTCGCAACAGCGTTTCCCTCGTCGTCGGCGGCAGCATCCGCTCCAGTGCGGACGCGGTCAAGGCCATCGCCCTCGGTGCGGACGCGGTCTATATCGGCACCGCAGCGCTCATCGCGCTCGGGTGCCACCTCTGCCGCAGCTGCCACAAGGGCGCCTGCAACTGGGGTATCGCGACCCAACGGCCGGACTTGGTGGATCGTCTCGACCCGGAAGAGGGCGCGCAGCGGCTCGTAAACCTCGTGACCGCTTGGAACCGGGAGATTCGGGAGTTCCTCGGCGGTATGGGCATCAACTCCATTGAAGCGCTCTGCGGCAACCGCGCCATGCTGCGCGGCATCGGGCTCAACGAAGTGGAACTCCGGGTGCTTGGCGTCAAGCACGCGGGAGAGTAAGAGAATTCTGGGGGTTGCACCCCCTACCCCCTGCCTTAGGGGATTACTCCCCTAAGAACCCCTATAGCAGAAATATAAGGTGAAAATATGGAACAGAACCAGACCCCTGAAGTAAGGCGCATCGACGCGCGAGGAACGGATTACCACGCGCTCAACGCCTGCATCCGGCAGGCCACGACGGACGTGGAAATCGTCGGCGCGCTCGGTCAGCGCTACCTTGGCGACGCGATGGACAGCGGCACGCTCACCATCCGCGGCACGGCGGGCAACGCCCTCGGCGCTTACCTCAACGGCGGGCGCATCATCGTTTACGGCAACGCGCAGGACGCCGCCGGGGATACGATGAACAAAGGCGAAATCATCGTCCATGGTTCGGTTGGCGATACCGTCGGCTACAGCATGCGCGGCGGCTGCATCTATGTGCGCGACAGCGCTGGCTACCGTGCGGGCGTGCATATGAAGGCGTATGGCGATACGTCCCCCGTTCTGGTGGTCGGCGGACGTTGCGGGAGCTTTCTTGGCGAATACCAGGCGGGCGGAACCATCGTTGTGCTCGGTCTCGATCAGGTGGGCGAAGTGCTGGGGTATTTCTGCGGCACGGGCATGCACGGCGGTTCGATCTATGTCCGCGGCGAAATCAAGCGCGAAAAACTCCCGCGGCAGGTGCGCGTCTGCGAAGCGAATGCCGACGACCTGGCCAAAATTGAGCCGTACATGGAAAAATATGTTACACTGTTCAATAAGCAAATTCCCAACGACAGCACGCCGTTTTGGCTGCTTACCCCGAATTCCAACGACCCCTACCGTCAGCTTTACGTCACCAACTGAGTTCTGCTTTTTAAAAGCGCTGCGTTTTCAAAACGGAACCGGACGGTTTTGACGAAACAATCGAAACCCTGCGGTTCCGGTTTGTATATCCGGATGGCAGCGCGCTCGAAAAACAGCCGGTTGCGGCAGGCGGCAGGAAATCTCACCAGATCAGTTGATACAGGAAAGGGTGCAGAAAAAGATGTATACCGCTCAGGAAATCGTAGAATATGCCGCCGCGGAGGACGTCAAGTTCATCCGCCTCGCTTTTTGCGACGTCTTCGGCCTGCCGAAGAATATTTCGATCATGCCGGAGGAACTGCCGCGCGCGTTTTCGAACGGCGTTTCCATCGACGCTTCGGCCATCCGGGGCTTCGGGGACGAGGCGCATTCCGACTTATTGCTGTTTCCCGATCCTGAAACGCTCAACGCGCTGCCCTGGCGGCCCAGCCACGGGCGCGTGGTGCGGCTGTTTGCGGAGATCCGCCGTTCGGACGGCTCCGTGTTTTCGCTGGATACGCGAAACCTCTTAAAAATTGCGATCGCCGAAGCCGCGAAGGAAGGCGTTGTGGTCAACTTTGGCACGGAGTTTGAGTTTTACCTCTTCCGCCTCGACGCGGACGGCAACGCGACCAAGATTCCCGACGACAACGCGCACTACATGGATATTGCCCCGCTCGATCGCGGGGAGAACGTCCGCCGGGAAGTCTGCCTGACGCTCTGCGAGATGGGCATCCGCCCGGAGAGTTCGCATCATGAGGACGGCCCCGGCCAAAACGAGATCGATTTTCGCTACGGGGACGCGCTGAGCGCCGCCGACAACGCGTTTACGTTCCCTTCGGTGGTGCGCACCATCGCCATGCGCAACGGCCTTGCCGCGGACTTTTCGCCAAAGCCGCTGCCCAACGAAAGCGGCAACGGCATGCATATCAACCTCTCTCTCGCCAAACCGCATACGGAGACCGCGCGGGACGCGTTTATGGCGGGACTGATGGAGCATATTACCGAGATTACAGCGTTTCTCAACCCGCTGCCTGCTTCCTATGCCCGCTTTGGCGAGCATAAGGCGCCGCGGTACGTCACCTGGTCGCCGGAGAACCGCTCGCAGCTCATCCGCATCCCCGCCGCAAAGGGTGAGTTTGAGCGGCTCGAACTGCGTTCGCCCGATCCCGCCTGCAACCCCTACCTCGCCTTTACGCTGATCCTTTACGCGGGGTTGGACGGCGTGCGTCGCGGGCTTGTTCCGCCGCCGCCGACCAACGTGAACCTCTTTACGGCGGACGCTTCCGTAACAAAGGGGCTCAAGACGCTGCCCAAAACCCGCGAGGAAGCGTTTGCGCTTGCGTCCAAGAGCGCGTTTGTCCGCTCGGTATTGCCGGAAGGCCTGCTGAGTGCATATGAATCCTACAACGGCTGAAAAGCGGAGGCGATGAGTTGGCGTCCGGGTTTGAAAAGCAGAATAGCGTATTGATCGTTTCGGCTTCCGAGCGCGCGCGGGAGAGCATCGCGGGCGTTCTGTCCCCGTCTCGCTTTTCGCCCGTCGCCATGCGCGGTTCCGCCGCCGAAGCGCGGCGGCTCGTGCTCGACGCGCCCTACTCGATTGTGTTTATCAATGCGCCGCTGCCGGACGAGTTCGGCGGTCAGCTTGCGCTCGACCTTGCCGCGAGCAAACTCTGCTGCGTGGCGCTCATCGTCGCCAGCGAATCGTACGAAGAGGTGACCGACAAAGTCGAGGACGCAGGTGTGATCACGCTGTCTCGCCCCTGCTCGGCGCAGAATATCCGTCAGGCCGCGGCGCTGATGGCCGCCACGCGCGCCAAACTCGCGGACATGGAGAAAAAGACCGCCACGCTGGAAGAGAAGATGGAGGAGATCCGTCTCGTCAACCGCGCCAAGTGGATGCTCATCGAGCGGCGCGGCATGGACGAAGCCACCGCGCACCGCTATATCGAAAAACTCGCCATGGACGCGCGCCAGACCCGCCGGCTCGTGGCGCAGACGCTGATACGCTCGCTGGAAACGAGCGACTAAGGTTTTTCAGGGGCTCCGCCCCAAACCCCGCCCAAGGGTACCTCCTTGGGAATCCCTCTATCATTTACAAGTAGGGGGTTCTTAGGGGTTTACCCCTAAGACAATCGAGCAAGAACTTTCTTGCTCTTTTTTTGTGTGCTATACTGGTAATAGAACAGTCAGCATGTGACAATTCCCAACACATTTTCCACGTAATTGAATAACAGCGGAGGGTTTTATGGAGCAATTTGACGTTGTCATCATTGGAGCGGCGACGGCGGGCAGCTTTTTTGCGCGCAGAATCGCGGAAACTGGGCACAGCGTGCTCGTGCTCGACAAGCTCGATAAGCACGCGCTTGGCCAGCGGCTGGATATCTTCCATGTCGGCAAACCGGACTTTGCCCGCTTTGGCATCCCGCTTCCGGAAGCAAACGACGACTTCGCGTTTGAATTCTCCGGCGGGCAGACCTTTTCCGCCTTTGGCCGCTACCCGAAAAAGAACTTCGGCACCACCGTCGGCATGCATATGCCGCGCTACATCGCGCGCCTGAACCGCTGGGCAAAGGAAGCGGGCGCGGAATTCCAGCTCGGCGCGTCGTTTGTCGATTTTCTCTACGAAGACGGCCACATCTCTGGCGTACTCTACGAAAAAGGCAATCAAAAGCACGAGGTGGGCGCCAAGCTCGTCTGCGACTGCTCCGGCATTCCGTCGGTCGCGCGCACGAAGCTGCCAAGCGGCTACGGCGTGGAAAACTTTGCCATCACCGATACGGAAAAGTTTTACGTCACCCTGCGCTACGTGACCTACCACGATCCCAACGACTATGTGCGCGGCACGCGCGGCTGGACGTACTATAAAACCTGGGAAGCGCCGGAAGGCGACCCCGCGTGCGCCATACTCGGCGTCGGCGCGAATTTTTCCTTCGACGAGGGTGAAAAGGTATTCGCTACGTTCGAAAAGGCGGTGCCACTGCCGCGTTATACGCTCAATCGCATCGAACGCGGAACAACTCCCTACCGCCGCCCGCCGTACAGCTTCGTTGCGGACGGGTTCCTCGTCTCCGGCGATGCGGCGTGCCTCACCAAGCCGTCCGCGGGCGAAGGCGTGACCGCCAGCATGGTGCAGCTCGAAATTGCCGCAAAGGTCGTGGGTCGCCTCTTGAACGAAGGTGGGTACCTGACTCGCGCGCGGCTCTGGCCGATCAACAAGGAATATGTCGAAGCGCAGGGCAAGGCGTTTGCAGGCCAGCTCGCAACGCTCATCGGCGCGGTGTCCTCCACCGCGGTGGAAAACGACTTCTTCTTCGAAAAGGACGTCGTATTCAGCGAAAAGACGTTCCAAAGCCTCGGCAGCGGCGAACCGCTCCGGTTCTCCACGCGCGAACTGCTCACCATGGCGCGCAAAATGCTCGGCGGCGTGCTTACCGGAAAGCTCAGCATCGCCACCATCCGCACGCTGCTCAAAGGAATGAAAAACGGCTCCCGCGCGGAAGCGCTGTACGCCGACTACCCCGCCGACGAAGCGGGTTACGACGTCTGGGCCGCCCGCGCGGAGGAATTTTGGATGAGCTGCGGCAGCATGGCGGAAAATGCGGTGAGATAAACCATACAGTATTTTCATCTCGGATTAAGCCTCATATAATTCAAAAATGTTGCTATAAGCACAAACTGACTGAAAATTTCAGTCAGTTTTTTTGTATTTTTGTTAGCGTTTTTTACTCGTTTTTTATGAAAATTCTCTGGATTTGATTGATTTGCGCAATCATTCGCATTGTTTGAATTGTAAGAAAAAATCAACTTTTTAACGAATATAATCAGGTTAAGACTAAATTCTATAAAGGAGAAAAATGATGTTAAAACCGAACAAAACACGAATACTGGGTGGATATTCGAAAGACCCAACTCTGCCGCTGACCCGCACCGGTTCTTATATCACAGCCACAAAGGATACCGGTAGCAAGCAGAGCGATAAGAAAACCGGAAACACAGGAGCCGATTCACCAGACGACAACATAATCACTGCACGGCTAAGACAAGAAGGCCTGCTCCCGTCATTTCTTCCAGTTGAAAAATCCGGGGCTTCTGACAGCGTTACTCCCAATAAAAAAACTTCTCCGGCATCTACTCCCGCACCAACCAGCTCGGGAACCATATCTCTGCCTTCCAAATCAAAACTTGAGTTGTTCAGGCAGTATATCTCGGATGTATATGATGGCCAATCCGATTCTTCCGCCCCATCGGGTACCGTTCCCAAAAGAGGAGCACTAACCCCGTTACCCAAAAAGCCCTTGCTGGGAACGAAACAATCCGATCCCAAAGCCTCGCAGATTGTTTCTAAAACATCTGGTGGGAGCATTTTAACTCAAACGCCAGAGATTGCGCAGCTTTCCGAGTTGATAGCAAAGCTGCCCAGCGGGTTCCCGATCGCCGAGTGGGATAACATGACGTCCCAACAGCGGTTGCTTGCGGTTCGTTCCAGCGGGTTATCACAGCAAGAGCAATGGAAACTGCTGAACGCAAGCGGGTCGCTTTCTACGATAGCCGCGATTCAAGATATTCAAAGCAATAGCCGCACCTACGGATTAACCCCTGAAAAAGCCGATACCATTTCTGCCGGACTGCTCAAAATCGACAGCGCTCGAACAAGCGTAAAAAACGGTGGAATGCCGTTTGCTACCGATATGCAGCGCAGTCTGTTTTTATCCCAGCTCGACAAAGAGGAACAGAAACTGCTAGATTCAGTGGATGGACAAAAAGAGGGCGATCGTGATAAACTCGGGGACAAGGAGCAGTTGCATAGCTCCGATGAGTCTAGGAAAACGCCTATACCAAAAACTATCTTTAACATAGACAATAAAAGCGAACTCGCCTTGTTAGCAAAGGATATTTTAAAAGGATATATTGGCCTTAAGTATATGCTTCCCACAACTCTCGCGATGATGTCACTAGAAGGTTTATGCAAGTTGATTGATCATGGTACGATCAGTTTGGGATTGACTGGGAATGCGTCAATTCTAGGGGTTGGCGGGCCAACCGGCAGTGTAGGCTTAATAATGGACACTTCTGGTGATGTTGGTCTCATTACTACTTATGGTGGATATGCTGGAACCCCTCAAGCGAACATATCGGCATTTGCATCAATTTCCAATTCTGATAATATTGAAGATTTAGTGGGCACCGTAGTTGAAGTCGGCGGCTCTGCCGGAGAGTTTGTTTCTGTTGGTGGAGAAGTTGCCACTGTTGTTTCTAAAGATAATAAACTTTCGGTAGCAGTAAATTTAAATGTTGGAGTAGGGATAAGTATACCCGTTGACATTCATGCAGGTCTATCGACCTCTGAAGTAGAAAGATTGTTTAACATCTTTGATGCTTGGGCTGAGTTCATGGAAGGATATAACGAATGGTAAGCAATCAGTCAAGGATACCTCCGAAGTACCTTTTCTTCTATGGTGTTTACACATTCATCCCCGTGCTAGTCATGGTTATCCTCATTTCCGTGTTCTCCGGCGGCAAAGCGCATGGCGTACCCGTTGAATTTGCCGTGGACAACGAACAGCGCATCTATATGTGCTTCAACAGCGGCTTATACGTTGTGGAGAACGGACGGTTTACGTTTTTACTTCCGGAAAACAAAGGCTCATATGCCCTCTCCGTTTCGGACGACGATATGCTAACCATTGCGGATCCCCTCGACATCCGCATTGTCGATCTTGCAAAGAGCGATTTGACCTCCGGCCACTTGGAAGTCGTGCAAAAGACACGTGCACGAGGCAATGCTCTTTACGACATCTGGAGCGAGGATTGGAAGACCGACCCGCAGAACGGCGCGACCTATCGCATGCAAACCAGCTCGAACGATTATAAGATTTTGCGCGAGGATGCGAACGGTACCAGCTTGTTCTTTACCATGCCGCATTCGGACTATGTTTGGAATATCATAGCAAAAACCGCGTTTGCTCTATTCTTCGTGTATATCTTCGTTGGGTTTTTAGTTGTCTTGCGCTACGCGAAAAAGCACCCCGAATCGCAGATTCACGTCATTTATCCCTGGCAAGTACGAAAATTTTGGTGAATGAGCGAGTTCTTCCTCCGCCGAAACGCGGGGGATTTTTTTGCGCAAAAATTCTTCTTGTGTTTTTTATCCTTCGCGCTATAATTGAATTATTAAACATTTCATTCGTTTATAAATTCTCAAACCGGTTCATTTGAATAATCCCGCTCAACGAGGTGACGCTATGCGCAACAAGCTCGACGAACAAGTAATTCTGGACGCGGCGCTCAAGGTGTTTTCGCGCTACGGCTATAAAAAGTCTACGCTGGAGGACATCGCCAGCGAGCTCGGCATGACCAACACCAGCATGTACGCCTACGCTTCCAGCAAGCGCGACCTCTACGAGCAGACCGTGCGCTACGTCATGCTCCGCTGGCAGGCGAGCGTCAAGCAGGCAGTGGACGGCGAACCCACCGCGCGCGGCAAGCTCAGCAAACTCTGCGAAAACGCGCTGTTTTACCTCGCCCGGGACAAGGAGTTCTGCGACCTGCTCAAAAACGACCCCTCGATTTTCCCGATGTTCCCGACCGTCGATCCCTACGAGGAGATCAACGGCGAATCCGTGCACATGATCGCGCGTATCCTCGCCTTTGGCCGGGAGACCGGGGAGTTCCAGCCCGTGGACGCGGACGGCGCGGCGGAAGTGCTGTTTTCCATCTACAAAAACTTCATTATCCACACCTATATCAACGCCGAGGAAGATTATACCAGCCGCTACCTCCCCATCACGCTCGATCTGCTGCTCGGCGGCATCCTCAAAAAATAGACTTCCCGCGTTAGTCTCTTATTCCCTTGTTGTAAAAAACGCATCGTACCCATCCGGCTTTTCCGCCGCGCGAGCGGTGTTTTCTCCATTTTCTGATCCAAAAAAGCATGTCACATCAAATATCGAAAGGAGCATCTCATCTATGGTCAAGTATCTGTCCGAAGAATGGCGCGCGGAGGTCGAAAAACGACTCCACGAGCAGCTCACCCCGGAGAAGATGAACAACCTCACCTCCTCGATGAACAATCTCTACCTCAACTGCCCGGACGGCAAGTCGCACTATTTCTTTGTTGGTTTTGCGGACGGCGCGGTGGAGAGCGTGCAGGTCGGCGTTGGCGACGGCCCGAAAGCCGAATTCGTCATCAGCGGGGACTACGAAACCTTCGCCAAGATTTCCCGTGCGGAACTCGGTTCGCAGAAAGCGCTCATGGGCGGCTTGCTCAAACTCAAAGGCAATATGGTCAAAGCCCTCAAGCTCGCTTCGCTGAGCGACCGTCTCAACAAGATCATCGCCACCATCGAAACCGAATTCTGAGGAGGAAAACGCCATGTTTGACAAATCAAGCCCTTATTATATCGACTTTGCCGGCCGCATCAAAGCCATTCAGGCCGAGATGGCCAAGGAGAAGATCGACCTCTACCTCGGCTCCCGCCTGCGCACCATGAGCTGGACGACGGACGCGTTCTTTCCGTGGCGGAGTTTTATCGTCATCCCCGCCGACGGTCTGCCGACTGCGTTTACGTTCGTCATTGACGCCGCGCGCGCCGCGGACGACAGCTGGCTGGACGAGGACCACGTGATGGGCTTTGCCCCCATGGGCGGGCAAGATCAGATCACGCAGATCTCCGACCTCATCAAGGAATATTTGCCGTATGGCGGACGGGTCGGCGTGGAGGCCGGCATGAGTAACTACCTGCCGGAAGGTTACCTGACCTATTACGAATACAAGGCGTTTGAAGCGGCACTGCCGGACTGCACGCTCGTCAACGCGCACCCGATCGTTGACCGCCTGCAGATGATCAAGGATATCGGCACGATCAACCGCTTCCGCGAAGCTTCCCGCATTGTGGACGTCGGCCACGAAGTCGTGCTCGCCGCCATTAAAAACGGCGGCTGGAAGGGCATGACGGAAACCGAGATCGGCGGACTTGCGGGCTACGCCATGCGCAAAGCGGGCAGCACGTTCGAGTGGTCGTTCACCGGCGGCAACGAGATCGCGGCGGGCTACCGCACGGGTCTCGCGGGCGGCGCCTGCACCCCCGCCACGACCAAGAAGGTCGAGGCGGGCGAGCCGCTGATGGTGGATATCCACGCGCTCTTTGCTCTTGCCTGCGGCGACCACAGCCACAACTACCTGATCGCCCCCGCCACCGACCGCCAGCTCTGGCACGCCAATAACTTTGTGGACATGGTGGCGCTGACGCTCAAGACCTACCGCGCGGGCATCAGCCCGTCGTCGCTCGCCGAAGAGATGATGGCCTTTGCCGAGGAGCGCGGCTTTGCGGACTTTATGGTGCCCGGCTTTGAACACGGCATCGGTATGCTCGGCGATGAGTGGAGAATCGGCAAGCACGACGGTCCGTTCCCCTACTGGACGGATCCGGACCACGTCTATCTCGAAAACGAAGTGCTCATCTGCGCCATGCAGTACGCCTGCCCGGACGAAGACATCGGCTTTCGATACGAAAACCCCATCCTGATCCAGAAGGACGGCTGCGAGTACATGAGTAAGTTCCCGCTCGCCATCGAAGTGATCGAGTAAGGGGAGATTCAGGGGCTCCGCCCCAACCCCCACTCAGGGGTCAACCCCCGAGAATCCCATCTATGCAAATAAGCAAACGGCGCGGGCAAAAGCTCGCGCCGTTTTGTTTTACACCTTAGTAATCCCACAGTTCACCGGGGACGATGTCCGCCTTATGCACGGTCGTCGTGATGTCGAACGTACCAATGAACACCCGGTTGTAATCTTTATCCCGGTCGTAGACGTCCCATACGAGCCGAATCTCGAATGTATCGGGCAAGTACTGCGGCACAGTCGGCATGGTGTGTCCGTTCGTGCAACTTTCCCAGTCGTCAAACGTGGTAAACGTTCCGTAGCTTTCCACCCATAGCTTTGCCGCCGCCACGGTATACTGCCCTCCCTTATCCCAGCCTTCCAGCTCCACTCCGTCCATATAAATGTGCTGGACAGTAAAGCCCGCCTCAGGCGGACAGTACAGTCCGTCGATTGTATAGCGAATAAACAGATAGTGCTGCGTCGGGTCAAATCCAAGCCGCTCCAGCGTGAGCGAAACGCCCCCCACGGTTTGACTGCCTTCCAGCGGGCAGCGCGACCTCTCGTTCCGGCCGTCCGCCGCCAGCTGCCGCGTTTTTTCGCACCATGCTTCGCGCTCCGCGTCATCTTTCGGCAAAGTGATTTCGCCCGTGCGCGGATTGATATAGAACGCAATCTGTATCCGCTCCATTTCGATCGTAAAATCAATTCCATCACCGGTTTGGGCTGAATCGATTCCTCCTTCCCCAAGCACCGCCACCAGCACGGTTTCCGGCAGATTCGCCTCGTCCGCGTACCAGGGCAGCAACGTCAGCGAGGTCAGCGTGGAGGGATAATCGCCGTAGTAATTCTTACCTTCTTCCGTGTGCGGCTCGTATACCGCGCTGAGCTGCGTTCCTAACGTTTGGTAGCCGTCCAGATACATGTCGTGATACGTATTAACGCCTTTGTTCTGCCAAGAGCACTCGCCGACCATTCCCAGCAGCACGCCGTCCTTCGAAGCCGCCGCGTCCGTGAGCGTAAACGCCCCCTGCACGATGTTCAGTTGCGTCGCTTCGTTGGGCATGCCGGAAAGGGCTTCCGCCTTTTGCCGCGCTTCCTCATCCAAACCGGCCAACGCATCCTGAACCCACTCTTCACGCCTTGCTTCGATCTCTTCCGTCGGTACGGTGTAGACAAAGTCGAATGAAAAACTTCCAAGTGCTTCCCCACGCTGATCGCCGCTCCAACTGTAGAGCGTACAGGTCAGCGTCATCGGCAGATCGGAGACGATCGTTTGATCTTCGATGCGGAACCAGATTTCGTACTGCGCGCCGAGCGCTTCGGTGTCCGCGCGCGCAACGGCGGCCAGTTCCCGCACCGTTCCGTCGGCTTTTCCATAAGCGGAGTAGGTTTTTCCGCCGGCCGACAGCGTGTATTCAAAGTCGGTTAAGCGGCTGTTATCCCCCGTTTTCGCGTCGCTGGCGTCGAACGCCACGTGAAATTCCGGCGGATCGTCGTTTGTCCAATAGGAAACGCCCTTCAGCTCCAGCGAAACGCCGTCCGCCTCGCCTGTTCCGGTGATCGGACTGTAGAAGGTCGTCCCCGCGATTGCTTCGTCCGCGATGCGCTCGGCCAGCGCCTGGCGGTCGTCCACCGCCTCCTCGCTTTGGGCATACTCCTTCGCCCGCTGAGTGCTGCTCCAGTAGACGGCGACCGCCGCGCAGGCCGAAAGCAGCAGCAGAATGGCCGCAATCAGAATCAGCAGCGCCTTGCGCTTTGCGCTCATGCGCGGTTCCGACGCGGGTACGCCCGCAGCCAGCGCGCGGCATTCCCGGTTGAGGCGCTCATTCAGGCGGTTTTTGAACGCCAACGAGGCGGTCACGCCGTCAAATCCGGCTTCATAACGATTCATAGCCTTCTCCTTTCAGCAGCGTTTTCAGCTTTTTGCGCGCGCGGCTCAGCCGCGAACTCACGGTTCCCTCTTTTTCGCCCAGCGCGCGGGCAATTTCGCCAACCGGCATGCGCTCGTAATAGAAAAGATACACCGCGAACCGGTCGTTTTCCGGCAGGCGGGCAACGGCGTCCAGCACTTCCCGCGTTTCCGGCGGAAGGGAAACCGCCGTTTCCTCTTCCAGCGGCACGCTCATTCGACGCGCGGCGGACTTTTGATAGTCCTTGCAGAGGTTCACCGCCGTGCGCAAGAGCCATGCCTTTTCGTGCGCCGCGCTCGTAAAGCGCGGACGCGCGCGCAGCAAACGCAGATAAACGCTCTGGACGATATCCTCCGCTTCCGCAAGGTTCTGCGTGCGGTTGAGAGCCACGCGCAGCAGCATATCCGAGTAGGTTTCCACCAGGCGCGCAATTTCGCGCTCGCCGGGCAGCCTGTTTTGCTCCATTGCCCCTCCTTTGATCAAGAATCTACTTCTTTATAAACAAAATGACTGAAAGCAAGTTCCCGTTTTAAAAAATCAAACCCTTTACCAATAAAACGATCGAACCCATCATTTCCCTGCAAAGAGATCCGAAATTATTTCACACGGGCATATAAAAAGCGCGGCTTACCTGCCGCGCCCTTTACAAACGACGCTATTCCAGCGGAATGAACACTTCCGCGCCGTGCTTGCAAACCGGGCAGATGTAGTCCGGCGGGAGCGTCTCCCCTTCGTAAATATACCCACAAACCGTACACAGCCATTTCTTGATTACGGGCTTTGCCGCTTCTACGGGTTGAGCGGGTTCGACGGGTTTGGGCGCTTCGGCGGGTTGAGCGGGTTCCGTCGTCTTGGCGGGTTCGGCGGGTTGAGCCGCATCCGCTTTGAGCGCGGGCTCTGCCGCGGCAGACTCATCCAGCGGCACGAACACCTCCGCGCCGTGCTTGCAGACCGGGCAGATATAGTCCGGCGGGAGCGATTCGCCTTCGTAGATATACCCGCAAACCGTGCAGAGCCACTTCTTTAAGCCGGGTTTGCTTGGCTCGGCGGCTTTTGCACCGGGCGCGGGTTTGATGTGCTGGCGATAGTATTCATAGGTGACGGCAGGCTCCTTGGAAAGCTTTTTCGCCTCGGTCAGGTCGGCCACGAACAGCGTGTGCGAGCCGCAGTCCTGCGCGGAGATGACCTTGCAGCTCAGCAGTGCGTTGACGCTCTCGGTTACATACGCAAGCCCGTTGACGCTGCGGTCAAACGCCGTAAAGCCCGCGAACTTATCCACTGTACTTCCGCTCTGCAGGCCAAAGCGCTCATACAGCGCAAATTTCGAGCTCTCCGTGAGCACGGAGATGTTGAACAGGCCGGTGGAGACGATCATATCATGCGTGAAGTTGTCCTTGTTGACGGCAATCGAGATGCGTTTTGGTACGCTGGACACCTGCGTCACCGTATTGATAATGCAGCCGTTGTCCCGTTCCCCCTCCTTTGCGGTGAGCACGAACAGCCCGTAGCTCAGCGTAAAAAGCGCGGCGGGGTCGATTTCGCCCGTCGCGGCCTGGCTTTGGGGAATCGTTGCGCGGATGGCCGCGACCAGCGCGTCGATCTCCCCGCTCTGCGTGGTTTTCAGCGCGCTGCGGATGGTGACCGTTTCGTCGAGGAAGGTCATGCCCTTTTGACCCGCAAGCATTTCGCGCATGAGCTTGCTGCTGGCAGGCGCCCAGGTGCCGTTTTCCATAAACGCGACCGTACGATTTTGAATGTTGTGCAGAACGAGGTCATGGATGACCTCTTCCATCGTGATGAAAACGCCCGCGTTGTAGGTGGAGGACGCGAACACCAGATGGCTCATCCGAAACGCCGCTGAGACGATCTCGGAAGCCGGGGTGGTCGAAACGTCGAACATGCGCACCTTGATTCCCGCGTCCTGCAGGCGGCAGGCGAGGATGGCGGCGGCGTTCTCCGTGTTGCCATAGATGGAGGCATAGGCGAGCATAACGCCCGTTTCCTCCGGCGTATAGCTGCTCCACTGGCGATACTTATCGATATACGCGCTAAAGTCCTTGCGGTGCACAGGGCCGTGCAGCGGGCAGATGATTGCAACGTCCAGCGCGCAGGCTTTCTTGAGCGCGGACTGCACCTGCAGGCCGTATTTTCCAATGATGTTGGTATAATAACGCCGCGCTTCCGGCAGGCATTCGTTGTAAAAGTCCATTTCGTCGGCAAACAGCGCGCCGCCCAAAGCTCCGAACGTACCGAACGCGTCCGCGGAAAACAGCACGCGGTCGGTCTTGTCAAACGTAAACATGACCTCCGGCCAGTGCACCATGGGCGCGAACACAAACGTAAACACATGCTTTCCGGTGGAGAGCGTGTCGCCTTCCTTCACGAGGTGTGCGCGTTCGCCAAGGTCTTCGCCAAAGAACTGGGCGATCATATCCTTGGTTTTCTGGTTGCAGACAACCTTGACCTCCGGATAGTGGCACAGTAAATCCATGAGCGTTGCAGAATGGTCGGGTTCCATATGCTGAACCACCACATAATCCAGCTTGCGCTCACCCAGCACGTGGGATACATTTTCAAAAAACACCTTGCCGATGGCCTTGTCGACCGTGTCGAACAAAATGGTCTGTTCGTCCATGACCAGATAGGAGTTGTAGGAAACGCCCGCCGGAATCGAATACACGCCCTCGAACATGGCGAGCCGCCGGTCGTCTCCGCCAACCCAGGTGATATCTTCGTTTACTTTTCTTGTGTTGTACATGGCCGTATGCCCCTTTCCAAATATGTTGCGTAAAAAGCCTTTATTCCAGAGGGGAAAACCCCTCGTTCAATCTGCCGTTTGGATGATAAATGCGCCGAATCCCGCGCTCATGACCTGCGTTCCGTCCGGCTGCACCCAAAGCGCTTCCACGCCGTCGAGCGAGGCAACGAGCTGTTGGCCTTGTTCCAGCGGCATGCAGAACAGCCCCGTGGTCAGCGCGTCCGCCAAGCCAGAGTCCGCACAAAGCACGGAAACGGAGTCGAAGTACGCGGAAGGATACAGCGTTTCCGGGTCGATGATATGGTGGTAGTTCTTGCCGTCCACCGTATAGTAGCGCTCGTAAGTTCCGCTGGTGACGAGGCTTTGCGCGTCCACATTGACCGCGCAGATCAGGCCGCTGCCATATGGATCCTGAATGCCGACCTTCCAGTTCGTCCCGTCCGGACGGGTACCGATGGCGGCGACGTTGCCGCCCGCGCTGATAAGAAGCGATGTAACGCCTTCACTCTTGAGTGTTTCTATCACCTGCTGGACGGCGTACCCTTTGGCGATCGCGCCAACGTCCAGCAGCATCCCGGAATCGGCCAGCTGAACCGTGCCCGCCGCCTGATCGATGAGAACATTGTCGATATTCACGTGCTGGGAAGCGCGCTCTAGTTCCTGTTCCGCCGGCAGGGCGGCATTGTCCGGGTCTTCCAGCCCCGCCTCGCGGCAGACGCGCCAAAGCTCCGTGACGCTGCCCATGGCGATGTTCGTTCTCCCGTTTGTGAGCGTAAACATCTCCTTGGCAAACTCGATCAAATCGAGGATGCGCGCGTCCACCGTCACCGGCGTGCCCCCCGCGCTCTGGTTGACGGTGTAGAGGTTGTTCATGCCGTCGTACGCGTTGTATACGTCATAGAGCTGATGGTATTCCAGCAGCAGATCGTGCGCGCGCTCCAGAACCGCGTCCGCGTTTTTTTCGTTGGTATCGTAAACGATCACCGTGGTCACGGTGTCGAACACGTCAAAAAAAGTCTGTTCGTATCTCTGCGGCTCCGTGCTTTTACCCGCGCACCCGCAAAGCAGCAGGCAGGCGGACAGGATTGCCGCAAGGGTGATTTTCGAGTGTTTCGTCGTTGGTTTCCTCCCGGTGGCGTCGATCCGTTCTGTTGGCATTATTCCATGTTTTTTGCATTTCATCAAGACTCTCCCTGTTTTTTACCGGGATTTTCCGCTTGCGGCGCGGCAGCGGCTTTCCTGATTTGCGCGGACTGGTCCTGCGCGATTGCGGTTTTGGGCGAAAAACTATGCAAAACGTATTTCGCGATGATTCCCGTAAGCATGCCCGTGACGGCCGCCGCAACCAGCAGCACCGGCAGGTACGCAAGTGCCGCGCGGACACCAACCACAGCGCACGCAACGAGAATCTGGCCGACGTTATGCGCCGCGGCGCCGCAGACGCTCACGCCGATGATGCTGACGCCCCGCGCTTTCTTGACGAGAATCATCACCAAAAGGCTCAGGATACCGCCCGCGAGACTGTAGAGCATTGCCGCAAAGCCGCCGTAGAACAGGCCGCCAAGCCCCACTTTGAGGATCATTAATAAGATCGCGCTGGGCGTATCGAGCAGGTACAACGCGTAAAGCAGCACCGTGTTGGCAAGCCCCAGCTTGATGCCGGGAATCGCCGTAATCGGAATCAGATGCTCGACGTAGCCGAGCACGAGCGCAACCGCCGTGAGAAGGCCGAGCCGGGCAACGGTGCCCGCGCTCATGGGTTGTTTGCTCATTCTTCGCCCTCCCCGCCGGTGACCTCCACCGAAACGCCGTTCGGCATGCAGATGATCCAGTTGCCAAATTCGACCTCGCCGATGGTGTTTGGGTCGATCGGCGCGTGATGCACGCAAAGCTGGTTTTTGCAGGTGGAAGATTCCATCCGCACCCCGGTTTCGTCAATGACGATCACGTTCACCTTGCCGTCGCCCTGATCGACGGTGATGGTCTGGTAATCGTCCGCGGAAACGCGCGTATACACTTTGCCGCCGACATAGACGGTCACCGTAACTCCCGACGCGTTCGTTTTGGTCAGCTGCGAAACAAAAAACGCAGCCGCGGCCAGCAGCAGCACTCCGCCGATGATCAGCCAGTCTTTTTTCTTCATTGCGACGCCTCCGCCGGAAGTACCCGTTATTTGTATTGTACCATTTTTCCCATCGGGCTTTCCATACGTTCGATAAAAGTATACGCTCCATGCACATGGGCTGCCGCATCCGTGCCGGATACACTGCTTTTTGCCGGGTTTGGCACGAGAAAGCGTGACTTTGTGGCAGACAAAGCGTTTTGCTTGGGCTATACTGAAATTAATAAACACAAGGAGGTGTCGATTATGAAGATACTGATGATCGGCGGAACGGGGCTTCTCGGCAGCGCGGGCGCGCGCGAGCTGATCCGGCGCGGTCACGAAGTGCGTTCCATCGCGCTTCCGCCTCTGCCGGAAGGCGCGCTTTTGCCGCCGGAAATGAAACTGACGCTCGGCAACATTAACGACATGACGGATGACGAACTCAAGGAACAATTCAAGGGCGTGGAAGGATTTGTATTTGCCGCTGGCGTGGACGAACGAATTGAGGGGCCTACCCCCATCTACGACTTCTTTCAAAAGTACAACATCGTTCCCTTGGAGCGGCTGCTGCGCATTGGCAAGGCGAGCGGCGTCAAGCACGCGGTCATCGCAGGATCGTACTTTTCGTACTTTGCCAAGATCCATCCCGAAATGGAGCTGACCCGTTGGCATCCATACATCCGCAGCCGCATCGACCAGGAGAACATGGCGCTGTCGTTCGCGGACGACTCGTTCAGTGTGGCCATTCTCGAACTGCCGTATATCTTCGGCGCGCAGAAGGGCAGAAAACCCGTTTGGGTGTTCCTCGTTGAAATGCTGCAGGGCATGAAGGGAGCAGCGCTCTACCCGCGCGGCGGCACGACCATGGTTACCGTCCGCCAGGTGGGCGAAGCGATCGCGGGCGGCATCGAACGCACGAAGGGCGGCGTTGCCTACCCCATCGGCTGGGACAACTTGACCTGGAAGCAGCTGCTCGCCATCATGTACAAGTACATGGGCAGCCCCGGCAAACGCATCATCACGATTCCGGACTGGATGTTTGCCATGAGCGCAAAGAAGATCGACCGTGACCGCAAGAAGGAAGGCAAGGAGGGCGGACTGCTCATGGAGAAGTTCGTCGCCATGCAGACCGGCGAGCTCTTCATCGACAAATCGCTCGGCTGCGAGCCGCTGGGCGTGACGCCGGACGATATCGACAAGGCCATCGGCGAGTCCGTCGCGCTGAGCATGGAAGTCATCGAGAAAAAAGCCAAAGTGATCGACATGAAGGGGGAATAACCCTAGATCAATATCCCGGAATGGTTGTCTAGAAGGGCCAAAATGGATTACCCCATTCTGGCCCTTCTTGATATTAACAAATCGTTGTTGTGGTATAATTTATAAGAGTTTCGATTTGGAGGTTTATGGATGCAAAGGGCATATTATAACCAATCAATATCTGCCTTTCTACAACAAATGCCGGATGAAATCCTTGGCGAAATCACTCGCAATAATGAATTTGCTCTAGAACAGAAACAACGAAATACTTGGATTTATGAAATACAACTCTTGCAAAATGCTCTTGCCGAATATATCTCAGGAGGTATTGCATTCGAATACACAATACCTCGTATTGGTGCCCGAATAGATAATGTATTCATCTTCAACGGGATTATTTACTTAATCGAATTCAAAGTTGGAGAACGTTCTTTTCCGAAGCACGCTGTTGAGCAAGTGCTCGACTATGCTCTCGATTTGAAATATTTCCACAAGGAAAGCCAAGCACGAAAAGTAGTCCCAATTATCGTGTGCACGCATGCCGGGGTTCACATAAATAATTTGTCTATGGATACAGATGGAGTCTTTCAGCCTATTCAAACAAATGCTTCTGCACTAAAAAGTGTTTTAAACTGGCTCACAGCACAAATATCCGATCAACCGATCGATTTTTCAGCTTGGCTTGAATCCCAATATATGCCTACACCAACAATAATCGAGGCTGCACAAGCCTTATATCGTGGGCACTCAGTGGATGAAATCTCTCGTAGTGATTCCGAAGCTTACAATCTAAGCTTGACTACCGCCTCAATTAACAAAATCATCGATCAGAGTAAAAGCGAAGGCCGAAAAGCAATTTGTTTCGTAACTGGCGTTCCCGGTGCTGGAAAAACCCTCGCAGGACTAAATATCGCAAATTCGAGGCAAAATTTTCGCGAGGACGAGCACGCTGTCTTCTTATCGGGAAACGGCCCTCTTGTAGCAGTTCTTCGCGAAGCTTTGGCACGTGATGAATATGAACGTTCCAATCATACGACTCGAAAGAAAGATTCTTATCGAAAATCGAGCGCTTTTATTCAAAACATACATCATTTTCGTGATGATGCAATAAAGAGTCCCTTAGCACCGATTGAGAAAGTCGTTATATTTGATGAAGCCCAGCGAGCATGGACAATGGAACAAACTGCTCGCTTCATGGCAGACAGAGGTATTCATGACTGGACCATGTCCGAGCCGGAATTCTTGATCAGCGTAATGGATCGACACCCAGATTGGGCGGTTATCGTATGTCTTGTTGGGGGTGGTCAAGAGATAAACACGGGCGAAGCAGGCCTGCCAGCATGGTTTGAAGCGCTGCGCAACCACTTTTCTGACTGGCAAGTCTTCGTTTCTCAGCAGCTTTTCGACAACGAGTATCGGCGAGATTGCTCTCTCGAGGAGCTGTTTAGCAATCTAGCAATAACAACGATTGATCATCTACATTTGGCAACATCGATTCGCTCCTTTCGAAGCGAAAATGTTTCAGCATTTGTTAAAGCTTTACTCGATATCGATGTCCCAAATGCTCAGGCGCTCTATCGCTCCCTTGCGCCGAATTATCCTATAGCAATCACACGAAATTTATCGCTCGCTAAGCAATGGGTGAAAGCAAAAGCTCGCGGAAGTGAACGCTATGGCATTGTGGCTAGTTCCGGTGCAAAGCGTATCCGGAATTTTGGCATTTGGGTACAGAGTGAAATCGGCGCGGAAAATTGGTTCCTCAACGATAAAGATGATGTCCGTTCCTCTTATTTTCTCGAGGAAACTGCTACTGAGTTCGATATTCAAGGTCTCGAAGTTGATTGGACAATTGTCGCTTGGGATGCTGATTACCGTTTCGTTGATAATCACTTTGAGTTTTATAGGTTCACTGGTTCACACTGGAACAATATTAGCAAAGAGGAAGATCGTCTATATCTAAAAAATGCTTATCGGGTGCTGTTAACTCGGGCAAGACAAGGCCTAATCATTTTCATTCCAAACGGAGATGATGAAGACTTAACACGTAAAAAAGCCTATTATGACGAAACATACCGTTACTTCATATCTTTAGGTATACCCGAAATTGAAGAATAGCATATTATCACGAAAAAAGCAGCCGCGCGGCTGCTTTTTTTGATTGTCTTTGCTTACACGTTAAACCGGAACAACGTAACGTCCCCGTCCTGCATGACGTATTCCTTGCCCTCGCTGCGGACTAGTCCTTTTTCCTTGCAGGCCGCGATAGAGCCGAGTTCCGCCAGCGCCGTGAACGGCACGATCTCCGCGCGGATAAAGCCTTTTTCAAAGTCCGTGTGGATTTTGCCCGCGGCCTGCGGCGCTTTCGTGCCGCGCGGAATCGTCCAGGCGCGGACTTCCTTTGGCCCCGCGGTGAGGTAGCTGATGAGCCCCAAGAGCCGGTAGCAGGCCTTGACAAGTTGGTCGAGGCCGGATTCCTTGATGCCCAGTTCGTGCAGGAACGCCTGTTTTTCGGCAGGGTCGAGCGCGGTGATCTCCTCTTCGAGCTTGCAGCAGATGGTCAGCGCTTCCGCTTTTTCCGCTTTGGCGATCTCATACAGCGCGCTTACATGCTTGCTCGGTTCCGCGCCGATTTCGTCCTCGCCGACGTTGGCCACATAGATGATGGGTTTGCTGGTCAAAAGGAAGAAGGCGTGCATGAGCTCCGCTTCCTCTTCCGTCATATCGACGCTGCGCGCGGGTTTGCCGCTTTCGAGCGCTTTTTGGATGCGTTCGAGCAAGCCGATTTCCGACAGCGTTTTTTTATCCCCGCCCTTTTGCAGTTTTCTTGCGCGGTCAAGGCGTTTTTCCACCGTTTCCATATCCGCAAAGATCAGCTCCAACGAGATGGTTTCCACGTCCCGTCCGGGATCGACACTGCCGTCCACGTGCACGACGTTGTCGTCCTCAAAGCAGCGCACAACGTGCACCACGGCGTCCACTTCGCGGATATGCGAAAGGAACTTATTGCCCAGCCCTTCGCCCCGGCTCGCCCCGCGCACCAGGCCCGCGATATCCACGAACTCGATCGTGGTGGGGGTGTATTTTTCCGGGTTATACATCTTTGCCAGCACGTCCAGCCGCTCGTCCGGCACCGCGACCACGCCGACGTTCGGCTCGATCGTGCAGAACGGGTAGTTCGCCGCCTGTGCGCCCGCCTGCGTAATAGCGTTAAAGAGCGTGCTCTTGCCAACGTTCGGCAAACCGATCACTCCAAGTTTCATAAGGGATTCTCCTTTTCTTTTCTCTTCCTTTTCTTGAAAGAAAAGGAAACAAAAGAATTATTCCTCTTCTTTTCTTAGAAGAAAAGAAGCAAAAGAACTCTTATCGGGTAAATTTTCTTTGTTTCTTTCTTTTATAAAAAGAAAGAAAGCGTTATAGTTTCTCTCTTCCGAGCTTCAGCCGCCGAAGCGTCTCTACTCGGCCAAGCAAAATACCGATCTCGAACGGGCCGCCGGGGGTCACCGCCTTGCCCGCCATCGCGATGCGCACCGGCCAGAGCATGGTGCCGTTTTTCATGCCGTTCTGCTCGGCAAGGCCGATGAGTGTATCATGCAGCGCTTCCTCCGTCCAGTCTGGCAACGCTTCCAGCGCTGGGATGGCCATATCGAGCACCTGCGCCGAAACCTCGGCGTCCGTCTTGCTCTTTTTGTTGGTAAAGAGCTCCGCGTCGTATTCCGGAAGCGCGGTTAAAAAGTCCACCATCTCCGGAATCTGCGTAAACACCTCCGTACGCTGCTGCAGGATGCGGCAAAGCACACCGTGATCCATATTTGCTACTCCCGCCTGTTCGTAGTACGGCAGCGCGTGCCGGGTGAACTCCTCCGGGCTCAGGCGGCGCACATACTCCGCGTTCATCCAGGTGAGTTTGTTGACGTCGAAAATCGCGGGGGATTTGGACATGCCGTCCACGTCGAACGCCTGGCAGAGTTCCTCCAGCGTAAAAAATTCCCGCTCGTCGCC
The DNA here is from genome assembly GCA_039683415.1 of Clostridiaceae bacterium. GTDB lineage: Bacteria > Bacillota > Clostridia > Christensenellales > CAG-138 > UBA7703. The sequence goes on along the minus strand of JBDKRL010000007.1, from coordinate 45,604 downwards.
GGGATTCCAGCCGAGCAGGGCGACGTAGTTGACAATCGCTTCTTTGAGATACCCTTTTTTCAGATAGTCTTCGTAATACGCGTCGCCGTCGCGCTTGCTGAGCTTGTGGCTGAGGTCGCGCATGATCGGCGTCATGTGAATATACACGGGCTTTTCCCAGCCGAACGCCTCGTACAGCAGGTTGTACTTGGGCGTGCTGGAAAGGTACTCGTTGCCGCGCATGACGTGCGTAATGGCCATCGTGTGGTCGTCGATCACGTTGGCGAAGTTATACGTCGGCATGCCGTCGGCTTTGATCAGGATCATGTCGTCCAGATCCGCGCAGTTCACCGCGATATGCCCGTAGAGCACGTCGTCAAACGACGCTTCGCCGGTGAGCGGAACGTTCTGGCGGATGACATACGGTTCACCCGCGGCAATGCGCGCTTTCACTTCCTCCGGCGAAAGATGCAGGCAGTGCTTGTCGTATTTCCAGACTTCGCCCTCGGCCAAAGCAGCTTCGCGCCGCGCGTCCAGTTCCTCGTTTGTGCAGAAGCAGTAGTAGGCTTTTCCAGCCTGCACAAGCTGCTCGGCATAGGGCAGATACATGGCTTTGCGCTCGCTTTGGACATACGGGCCATACGCACCGCCGACATCCGGGCCTTCGTCCCACTGCATGCCGATATCGCGCAGGGTGTTGTAGATGACGTCCACCGCGCCTTCGACATAGCGGCTCTGGTCGGTATCCTCAATGCGCAGGATGAATTTGCCGCCGTGCTTTTTGGCGTAGAGATACGTATACAGCGCGCTGCGCAGGTTGCCGAGGTGCATATATCCCGTCGGCGACGGGGCAAACCGGGTTCGAACCATGAGTAACTCCTATTTTCTCTTACTTTTCTTAAAAGAAAAGTAAGCAAAAGAATTTTTCTTTTGTTTCTTTTCTTTTTTTAAAATGAAAAGAAATCAACCTTTATAGCTGTCTTTCAAGCCAACCGTCCTGTTGAAGACCGGGGCGCCAGGCTTGGACTCCAGGTCGGTGCAGAAATACCCTTCCCGCATAAACTGGAACCGTTCGCCGGGTACGGTATCCTCCAGCGCGGGTTCGACAAACCCATGCAGCGTCACCAGCGAGTCCGGGTTGAGCTTGTCGGTAAAGTCCTTTTCGACCGTCTCTTCCTCTTCTTCCGCTTCCTCCTCCACCACGCTCCGCATCAGCGTGTCGTAAAGGCGGAACTCGGCGGCAGCCGCGTCGTCCGCATTGACCCAGTGCAAAGTGCCTTTGACTTTTCGCGCGTCCTCGCCGCTCTTGCTTTCTGGATCATAAGAACAGAAAATCTTCGTCACCTTGCCGGTTTCGTCCTTTTCCCAGCGGACGCACTTGATGATATACGCGCTCTTGAGGCGCACCTCGCCTTCCGGTTTGAGACGGAAGAACTTGGGCGGCGGCTCAATGGCAAAGTCGTCCCGCTCAATATACGCGCGCTTTCCGAAGCGAACGGTGCGCGTGCCCATCTCTGGGTTGTTCGGGTGGTTCTCCAGTTCGATGTCTTCGAACTTGCCTTCCGGCCAGTTTTCAATTTCGACCAATACCGGATCGAGCACCGCCATGCGGCGGATGGCGGAAACGTTCAGATCTTCCCGCACGCAGTGTTCGAGCATCGCCGCGTCCACGACGGAATCCGCTTTGGCTACTCCGATGCGGTCCAGAAAGTCCCGAATCGCAACGGGCGTATACCCCCGGCGGCGCATGCCGCAGAGCGTCGGCATCCGCGGGTCGTCCCAGCCGGAAACGTAGCCTTCCTCCACGAGCCGGCGCAGGTAGCGCTTGCTCATGATAGTATCCGTCATGTTGAGCCGCGAAAACTCGATCTGACGCGGCTTGGGGTCGAACTCGCACTGATCGACCACCCAGTCGTAAAGCGGACGGTGCGCTTCGTACTCCAGCGAGCAGAGCGAGTGCGTCACGCCCTCGATGGCGTCCTGAATGGGGTGCGCAAAGTCGTACATCGGGTAGATGCACCACTTATCGCCCGTCTGGTGGTGCCGCACGTGCTTGATGCGGTAGAGCGCAGGGTCGCGCAGGTTGATGTTGGGCGAGGCCATGTCGATCGTGGCGCGGAGTGTCTTGGTTCCATCCTCAAACTCGCCCGCGCGCATCCGCGAAAACAAGTCAAGATTCTCTTCAATCGAGCGCTCGCGGTACGGACTGTTTTTGCCGGGTTCGGTCAGGGTGCCGCGGTAAGCGCGCATTTCGTCCTTCGTGAGTTCGTCCACATACGCGACGCCCTTTTTGATGAGCTTGACCGCAAGCTCGTAGCACTGGTCAAAATACGACGAGCCAAACAGCACCTGGTTCCAGCGGAAGCCAAGCCAGAGGATATCCGCCTGGATGGCGTCCACGTATTCCACGTCCTCTTTGGCGGGGTTCGTGTCGTCAAAGCGCAGGTTGCAAATGCCGCCGTATTTTTCCGCCATGCCAAAATCGATGCAGAGCGCTTTTGCGTGGCCGATATGCAGGTAGCCGTTCGGCTCCGGCGGAAACCGGGTCTGCACGCGCGGCTCATGAATGCGCATGTCTTCTTCTATGAACTCCTCAATGAAGTTCCTGGGGCGTTTTGCCTCTTCCATCGTCCTATCCCCCATAAAATTTTACTTCATACATTATCCGGTAACCATCCCGAAATGTCAATTCGCGGGGGAAAACTAGAATAAAAAACATGTAGGATTACAATACTCATTTGACAGGGAAGAAAAAAGGATGACGGAAACGCACAAATCGGTTATGTAGTTTCATTGCAACAAACGATATAGAAAGCAAGCGCATCAATCGCTAAAAATCCTTAGGCATAGGTAGGTTAAGTATGGAGAAGGTATTTTCTTTTGCGCAAAATCCCAAGTCTTCAATTTCATATACACCGATTCAGGTGTGAAAAACCCTTCCGCATCCTGCTTGCCTCTTATGCAGGCTGTCATTTCCAGGAAACGCGGGTCATTCCACACCAATTCATACTTGCTTAATACTAGAGCTACGCTGACAATATCATACCAAATTGGCGGTGCTTTCAGCTTGCGGAAATCCGTTCCCATATAGAATAAGTAAGGATGCTGATCAAGGCTGTTTTCCCAAAGGTTCAGCAACGCGTTGATGGAAGAAACGGCAATCTGCGAGTTTCGGTATTCCGGTATATACGACAATAAATCCGCCATTATCAACGTGGCAAACGGGCAGCAATCGCTCTTCCTCCCCGGGCCGCGAAATTTGCCAACTTCAGGGGAGACGGCGCAGGGAAATCCGTTATCACGAAATAAAGACAACAGATGGTCAACACCGGGCTTGATGAATTCATCATAATCCACACCCGCTTTTAGCAGAGCAAGTAACAGTAACGGAGCGTCGCACAGACACCAGCTAAATGAGTCTAAGCCTGTTCCCCCAAAATGCTTCGGTACATTGGTTAGTGATTGATATACTCCATGCTCATCACGGTGTTTAAGAATTTCGTCAACAGCCGTTTTTATTTCCGGGACTTCCATATCAAATCCAAGATCAAGCAGAAACAGCAACTTGTATATCGGTAATTCAGGATTTTTATGATTTGTTACCACCGTGCCATGAAAGTTTTTGATATCCGAAAGGTACCTTTGAATACGGTCATCCGCCAATGCTGCATTTCTGATTTCTGCAAGGGTGTCCTTTGGCTCGTGACACAGGTGAAGCCGGATCGCATATTTTAACCAATTGTCGCTGCGATCCAACAGTTCTTTATATTTCACACTTCCAACACTCTCACCAGATTGAATACGCATAAGATCCCCCAAAGCACTCTTATTTGCTCCATAAATAACAACCGGATTACTTCAGCGTACAATTCCGTTGAATGGCAGCAACTAACCATGGTTTGTTTCTCATCGCTTATTTGCCAACGCCTTGAGCCGCGCGGGGTTGTTGTCCTGCGGGTGCTTGACGCAATGCAGGTAGAGTTCGCGCTTGAGCTCGCCCAGCTCCTTGCCCTCCGCTAGTCCGGTGATCTTTTTAAGTTCCTCGCCGGTGATTTTGAGCTCCCGCTCGCTAAACGGTGTGCCGTCAAGCAGCATCTGCTTAAATAGCGCGCGCCAGCGAACGGCGACATAGTTTGTGTCGAACCCGCAGCCGCGGATATCCGCTTCCCGCAGGAGGATCTGGTTCATCGTGCGCTCGCGCCCCCATGAGGCAAAGCGCATCCGCAGCGTGTCCGGTTTGGCCTGGTTCTGGATATCGTACATATGCCCGCTCACCAGCGCGGAGACCTCCGCAACCGTCTTGTTGGGAAAGCGCAGGTTGGTTAGAACGCGCTTGGCAATCGCTTCGCCGTATTCGTCGTGCGCATAAAACTTGCCCGTTTCGCGCACGCAGTCCGGTTTGCCGACGTCGTGCAGCAGCGCGGCAAGGCGGAGCGCTTCCTCCGGCGGGGCGGCGGCGCAAACCTGAAAGCTGTGTTCCAGCACGTCGTAGCGGTGGTGATCCGGCCGCTGCGCCATGCCGCGAGCCAGGTTGAACTCCGGCACCAGCGCGTCCCAAACGTCCAGATCGTCGATGAGCCGCAGGGCGCGAACGGGCGAGCGCTGCTCGTCCCGCCCCAGCTTGGGGTAGCGCGCATCGCAGAGCAGAATCTTGACTAGTTCCTCGCGCCGCCGTTCGGGCGCAATGTCCTTGAGCTTCAACGCGTTGCGTTTTGTCGCCGCCCAGGTCGCTTCGTCGATAATAAACCCCAGTTCGCAGGCAAACCGCACGAGCCGCAGTACCCTGAGCGCATCCGAGCGCAGAATCTCGTCCGGGTCGGCGCTGGTCGTGCGAAGGACGTGCCGCTCCAAATCGGCAATCCCGTCCGTGGGGTCGGTGACTTCGCCGGTGGACAAGTCCGCGTACAGCGCGTTGACCGAGAAGTCCCGCCGGAACGCGTCGTCTATCAGGCTCGTGCCAAACGCGACCTCGCGCGGGCGGTGCTCGCCGCTGTTCTCGGCGTACGCTTCCCGCCGAAAGGTCGTGTGTTCCACGCGTATGCCGTCCGCATGCAGCTCCACCGTGCCCATCTCCGCCGCTTTGGGGATGACGATAACGCGCACGCCGTACCCCGAAAGCAGCGCTTCCGCCTCCGCGGGCGTCAGGCGCGAGCAGACGTCGATATCCGAAGGCTCCAGCCCCAAAAGCGTGTTTCGCACCAACCCGCCGACGGCGTACGCAGGCACACCCGCGTGTTCAAACGCGCGCCGGATAGGGGCTAAAGTTTTGGGGATTTTAATCTTCATCTTATCTTTTCTTCTTTCTTTTTCTTTCAAAGAAAAAGAAACAAAAAGAATTGATTTCTTCTTACTTTTTCTTGAAAGAAAAAGTAATAAAAAGTACGAATTTCTATTTACTTTTTCTTGAAAGAAAAAGTAATAAAAAGAACTTCTCTTCTTTGTACCTTTCATTGTACAGCAAAGAGGAGTTCTTTTGCTCCTTTTCTTACAAGAAAAGGAGAATAGTAAAGGTTCTTTTGCTTCTTTTCTTTTAAGAAAAGAAGAATACTACTTGCTCAATTCCTCGTGAATCGCGGCGGCGGCGGTCTTGCCCGCGCCCATCGCGAGGATGACCGTCGCGGCTCCGGTGACCGTGTCCCCGCCCGCGTAGACATGCTCGCGGCTGGTTCTGCCGGTGGCTTCGTCCACGATGATGCCGCCCCACTTCTCGGTGTTGAGGCCGGGCGTCGTATTCTTAATCAGCGGGTTGGGGCTGTTGCCGATGGCGATGACAACCGTGTCCACATCCATATAATACTCGCTGCCGGGCTTGACGACGGGCTTGCGGCGACCGCTTGCGTCGGGTTCGCCCAGCTCCATCACCACGCAGGTCATGCCCTTGACGTGGCCGTTTTCGTCGCCGAGGATCTCGGTCGGGTTCGTGAGCATGCGGAAGATGATGCCTTCCTCTTTGGCGTGGTGCACTTCCTCCACTCGCGCGGGCATCTCGGTTTCGCTGCGGCGGTAAACGATATAGACGTTCTCCGCGCCGAGTCGTTTTGCGCTTCTGGCCGCGTCCATTGCCACGTTGCCGCCGCCGACGACGGCCACGCTTTTGCCGACCTGCACGGGCGTATCCGTCTTGGGGAAAGTATAGGCCTTCATCAGGTTGATGCGCGTTAAGAATTCGTTGGCGGAATACACGCCGTTGAGGTTTTCGCCCGGAATGCACTGGAAGCGCGGAAGTCCCGCGCCGCTGCCGACAAACACGGCGCTGTAGCCTTCGCTGGTGAGCAGTTCGTCGAGCGTAATGCTGCGGCCGATCACCATGTTGGTTTCAATCTTGACCCCGAGATCGGTTAAAATGCAGATTTCGTCCCGCACGAGCTGCTTGGGCAGACGGAACTCCGGAATGCCGTATACCAGCACGCCGCCGGGGGTATGGAGCGCTTCAAAAATCGTCACCTCGTAGCCGAGCTTACGCAGATCGCCCGCACAGGTCAGTCCCGCGGGGCCGCTGCCGACGATGGCGACTTTTTTGCCGTTGTCCGGCAGGGGTGTTGCGTGGGATACGCCATGCTCCATGGCATAATCCGCAACGAACCGCTCCAGCCGGCCGATAGCGACCGGTTCACCCTTGATGCCGCGGACGCACTTTTCTTCGCACTGCGTCTCCTGCGGACAGACTCTGCCGCAGACGGCGGGCAGCGCGTTGGTGGAGCGGATGACTTCGTACGCTTCCATGAATTTGCCTTCCGCCGTGAGCTGGATGAACTCCGGAATCCGCACGTTCACCGGGCAGCCCGCAACGCAGGGTTTATGCTTGCAGTTGAGGCAGCGCTTGGCTTCGTCCATGGCCATTTCCGCATCGTAGCCCTGCGACACCTCAAAAAAGTTCTTGTTTCTTACGTTCGGCTCCTGCTCGCGCGAGGGGAGTTTGGTCAGTCTCATATTCGGCATGGTTCAGTTTCCTCCCCGCTTGGTCTGGAGTTCGATATTCTGCAGATTGCAGGCTTTGCATTCGAGGCTCTCGGCCTCTTCCTTGCGGTACATCCTGCTTCTGGCAATGGCTTCGTCCCAGTCGACCAGGCGCCCGTCAAAGTCCGGCCCGTCGACGCAGGCAAACTTCATTTCGCCGCCGACGGTGACGCGGCAGCAGCCGCACATGCCGGTGCCGTCGATCATGATCGGATTCATGGAGATGATGGTCGGAATATCGTACTGCTCGGTAATCTTGCAGACCGCGCGCATCATCACCAAAGGTCCGATGGCGATGACGTGGTCGTACTGCTTGCCGGCTTTGAGCTGCTCTTCCAGCGCGGAAGTCACAAACCCCTTGTGGCCGTTCGAGCCGTCGTCCGTCATGACGTAAAGGTTCGTGCTCGCGGCTTCCAGCTCGTCCATCAGGATCATGAGCTCGGTATTGCGGAACCCGACGATCACGTCCACTTCCGCGCCCAGATCGTGCAGCGCTTTGGCCTGCGGGTAGGCGATGGCAACGCCTAAACCGCCGCCGATGACCGCGACCTTCTTCATGCCGTCGAGGTGGCTGGCAACTCCCAGCGGGCCTACGAAGTCGAGGATGGAATCGCCTTCGTTCAGGCAGTCCAGACGCTTGGTCGTATAGCCGACCTTTTGGAAGATGATGGTCACCGTTCCGCGCTCTTTGTCCGTCCCGGCGACGGTCAGCGGGATGCGCTCGCCGTTTTCGTCGATGCGCAGAATGATGAACTGCCCCGGCTTCGCCTTTTTCGCGATATACGGCGCCTCCACCTCCATGAGCGTGACCGTCTCATGCAGGGAACGCTTTGTTACGATTCGATACATAGTCTCTCCTTTCGAACAAAACCAACAAAAAAATCAAATCCCGTACAGTATAACGCATTTTTTTCGAAAAAGAAACAATCGATATCGAGTTATCGATTATTTTTTTCTCCTGATTTCGCCAAAGGACGGCTTTCACCGTCCTTTTGTCAGCAGGCTTGGGGCGCAGCCCCAATCAGCCTTACGCCCAGTCGATGAGGCCGAGGCTGTCGAGGTAGCGCTCGTTGTAGTCCATATAGTCCTCGACGAGGCGGAGCATATACATCTTGTGCTCGGCAAACCTTGCCGTCATCTTATCGTGCATGTAGTCATAAGCCGCGTCGTCGTCGTAGACCTGCCCTTCGTCCGCGCCGGACTCGTGCATATACGCCGCGTCCAGCGCCATGACCGCGTCGACCATTTCGCCGAGGGTCTTTTCGTCCACGATCTCTTTGAAATCGCCCTGCTTGTTAAAGCAGTCCAGAATATATGCTCTGGCCTCAGCCTTGTCGTATTCCTTTTGAACGGGGGTGTTATCCATTTTCTATCGCTCCTTCATTCGTATTGCGCCGCGTTTGCTCCGGCGCGGGCAGCGTTATTTAAGCAGCTCGTCCAGTTCGTCCACATACTGCGTAAAGACGTCCAGCGAAGCAAGGATGCTCTCCTTCTTCGTCAGATCGACGCCCGCGGCCTTGAGTTCTTCGATGGGGTAGTCGCTGCCGCCGCTCTGCAGGAAGGTCAAATACCGCTCCACCGCGCCGTGGTGGAGGATGTCGTCCGCCAGTTTCACCGCCGAACAGAGGCCGGTGGCGTACTGGTAAACGTAGAACGCGTTGTAGAAGTGCGGAACGCGCATCCACTCGATGGCAATGTTGTCGTCCACATGCGCGCCGTCGTAATACAGCTCGTTGAGCTTTCTATACATCTCAGAAAGGCTCTCAACGGTGAGCGGTTCGCCGTTTTCCGCCATGCGGTGGCTGTTGCGCTCAAACTCGGCGAACATGGTCTGCCGAAAGCACGTCGTGCGGAAGGATTCGAGGAACTGCGTAATGTAATACGCGCGCTTCATCTTATCCGTTTCTTTTTCAAGCAGGTGGTAGGTCATCAGCGTTTCGTTGACCGTGGACGCGACCTCCGCAACCATGATGCGGTACTGCGAGGTCTCGAAAGGCTGCGCAGTGTTGGAAAAATGCGAGTGCATCGCGTGGCCAAGCTCGTGGCCGAGGGTAAACGCGTCGTCCAGCTTGTCCTGATAGTTCAAAAGGACGTATGGATGCACACCGTAGATGCCCCAGGAAAACGCGCCGCTGGTCTTACCCGGCGTTTCGTAAACGTCGATCCAACCCTTGGTGTACGAATCGTCCAACAGCTTGCCGTAAGGATCGCCGAGGGGCTTGAGCGCTTCCCTGACGAGCGACTTTGCGTCTTCGTACGGCATGGGGATGTCGCAGTCGGAGAGAATGGGCACATACAGGTCGTACATCTCCAGTTGATCCACGCCGAGCACGCGCTTGCGGATATCGAGATATTTGCGCAGGGTCGGCAGTTTTTCGTGGACGGCCTCGATGAGCTGATCGTACACCAGCACTGGCACGCCGTTGCCAAACAGCGCGGCTTCCAGCGCGCCGGAGAAGTTATGCGTGCGCGCGCGGAACACGTCCGCCTTGACGGAGGTAGCGTACGTTGCCGTAATGGTGTTTTTCATGCCGCGGTAGGCTTTGTAGAGCCCTTCGTACGCGTCCCGGCGGACGCGGCGGTCGGGGCTCATGAGAAACATGCCGTAGGTGCCGTGGGTGAGTTTGACTTCCTCGCCGTTTTCGTCCGTCACGGTGCCGTAGTCGAGATCGACGTCCGACAGCATGCGGAAGATGTTGTCCGCGCCGGAGAGCGCGTCCTCCGCCATGGCGAGCAGACGCTCTTCTTCCGTGGAGAGCGTATGTTCTCTGCGGCGGTCGATATCGAATAAATCAAAACGGAAGTTCGCAAAGCGGTCCTGTTTCGACCAGCTCACCAGCGTCTCATGCGGGATGGCGAGAATTTCCGGCTTGACGAACGAGGAAGCCGCTTCCGCCGAAACGAGCAGCTGAATGGCGCGGTCGGTCATGCCCTGGTAGCGGACGTTGCCGTTGTCCTCGTCCTTTTTCAGGTGCGCGTAGATATAGAGCTTTTCCACAAGGTACGAAAGCTTGCTGCCGTCCGTCAGCGCGGCAAACAGCGCGTCGGCGGAAGCATGCAGCTTGCCCGCATGCGCGGAAAACGCACCGACCAGCTCCTGCGCGCTGGCAAAATCCTGTTCCCAAAGATCCTCGGATTCGTAAATGCCGCTTAGTTCCCACTTCAGATTGTTTTCAATTTGATCCCTTGTTTTCATACTGATTCGTTCCTTCCGTCGATCATTTTTTATATTGCTGTCCGGTAAACCGTCCGTATGTGCGGTATCATCGTTTTCCGTTTCCATCATCGGCAGGCAGTTATTCTGCGCAGCTTCCAGTCTCCGCCCCCGGCAGGCCGCGGCGTAGAGCGCCGTATCCATTGCGGCGAACAGCACCGACCAAACCGGCAGCGTCAGCGCAAACAAAAACGCCAGAATGACGCCCTGTTTGAGCGCTTCGCCGTCCGCAAGCCGCAGGGAACCCAGCAGCGCGCCAACTCCCGTCAGCACGACGACAATCAGCCACGGCATCAGCACGGAGCTTGCGGGATTGCGCACGCGCCGGTGCAGCAGAAACCCGCGCCGGAGCGCCCGGAACCCGCCGATGTTTTCCCGCACCGCCGCCGCGAGCGAAAGCCCCAGCGGCACGCGCAGCTGCCAAAACAGCACCGTGCCAAGCGTCAGCACGACGCTGGAAAGCAAAAAGCCCAGCTTGGGGATTTTTTCCGCCGCAATCGACAGCGGCCAGCATACCCCGACCGCGAGCAGGCCGCCGCCTAGCCAAACCAGCGCCGCCGCCCAGTACGCGCCTTTTGCGCGCGCATAGGATCGGTTCGGGGTTTTGCCTAAGCTGCCTCCGCCGCGCGGAGCAACAAAGAGCGCCTGCGCGTACGATTCGTACACGGCAATCACCGCGCGCGGGTGCAGATAAGCAGCATACAGCGCCGCAAGCAGAATCGCCGGAACGCCGCAAAAAATCAAAAGCATATCCGCGCGGTATTCGCCGCGCACGCTGCCGAGCAGGTCGGGGCGCAGAACCGCCGCCGCGAGAAACGCGCCCGCCGTTGCAAGAACCAGCAGCGCGAGCCCCGCGCGCAGATAGAATCGCTTCAAAAGCGTGCCAAAACGCGCGCGCAGCAGTTTCCGCGCCGAACGCGCAATGTCCCGTGTGGTGATTTCCGTTTCGTCCTGTCGCAGATCTCGATCCATTCGCTCTGTTTCCGTCTCTTTACCGGTAGTATAGCATACGCGCGCGCGTCAAAGCGAGGGAACGAGCGGCTTTTTTACCGAATTTCTACCGTGCGGACACTTTGACGGAAACGGCAAATCCGGCCTTGACAATTTCTCGCAATGCGGTATACTATAGATACGAACATTTGTTTGTGTTCGTAATTTCACGACCATTCCGGCGCCCGTCCGGCAGGCAGGGCGCAATCCGGCGGAGAGAAACGGAGGCGCATTCGGTTGGACCGCAGGATTCTGCACGCGGACTTCAATAGTTTTTACGCCTCGGTGGCATGCTTTCTCGACCCCGCCCTGCGGCCGCACCCCGTGGCCGTGGCGGGCAATCCGGAAGCGCGGCACGGCATTATCCTCGCCAAAAACGAGCTGGCCAAGCGCTTTGGGGTTAAAACCGGCGAGGCGATCTGGCAGGCCAAGCAGAAATGCCCGCTGCTGGTGACCGTCAAGCCGGACTTTGCCTCCTACCAGAAATTTTCCGCGCTCGGGCGCGCGATCTACGGCGAGTACTCCGACCGCGTGGAAGCCTTCGGGCTGGACGAAAACTGGATCGACGTTTCATCCTGCACCGAAACGATGGAAGATGCGCGCCGCCTCGCGGACGTGATCCGTTTTCGCATTCGTGACGAGTTGGGCATTACCGTTTCCATCGGGGTTGCGGACAACAAGGTATTTTCCAAGCTCGGTTCGGACATCAAAAAACCCAACGCGGTCACCGTCGTTTCACCGGAGAACTACAAAAAAGTCGCCTGGCCGCTGCCCGCAAGCGAGCTGCTGTATGTTGGCCGCGCCACGCAGGCAAAGCTGCGCACCTACGGCATCCTCACCATCGGGGATCTGGCAACCACACCCGCTTCGTTTCTCAAAGCGCAGTTTGGCAAGTGCGGCGTGATGCTGCATGCGTTCGCCAACGGTCTGGATGCGGCTCCCGTGCTGCACACGGTCGATCAGCAGCCCGTCAAGTCCGTCGGCAACGGCATTACCACCCCGCGCGACCTCGTCAACGACGAAGATATCTACCTGACCATCTCCATGCTTGCCGAGAGCGTTTCCGCGCGGCTCCGGGAGCACGGTTTCCGCGCGCGGACGGCGGCGCTCTGCGTACGCGATACGGGGCTGTTGTCGTTTGTGCGCCAGACCAAACTCGACCGCCCCAGCAACATCACCGGCGAGCTTGCCCGCGCCTGCATGCAGCTCTTTCGGGAAAACTACACCTGGCAGACGCCCGTGCGCTCTCTGACCGTTTCCGCTTCGGACTTGATCCCGACGGAAAGTCCCGAACAGCTCTCGCTCTTTGACGACGAAGCGCCCCGCCGCCGCGCGGAAGCCGCGGAGTCCGCCGTGGACGATATCCGCCGCCGCTTCGGCTACCACGCCATCGGGCGGGCGATCTTTTTGAAGGATGCGAGCATCGGGCTCATCAACCCCAAGGACGACCACACCGTCCACCCGGTCGGATATCTGCAGAACAACACGATGGACAACGTGATCGGAGGCCGCTCATGAAAGTATATGTGGCCGTTGAACTCACCATCGACGAGGCGGGCGTTATGCACCCCAGCCGGATCGTTTGGGAGGACGGGCGAAAGTTCGAAATCACGTCCGTCTCGGACGTGCGCCGCGCGGCGAGCCTTAAAGCGGGCGGCAACGGCCTGCGCTACACCTGCCGCATCGGCAGCAGGGACGCTTACCTGTATTATGAGGATCCAAAATGGTTTGTCGACGCGTAGTTTTGTTTTTTCCGCAGTTGGAGGTCTTTCTTTTCTTTTTCTTGAGAAGAAAAAGAAACAAAAAGAACTATTAATCTTTCTTCTCTTTCTTTTTCTGAAGAAAAAGAAACAAAAAGACTTTTTATTGGTATGTGAGATAAATTTCTTTTGCTTCTTTTCTTTCTAAAGAAAAGAAGAAGAGATTCCGTTCTTTTGCTTACTTTTCTTTCAAGAAAAGCAAGAGACCATCTCCGTCAGCGACGCAATATCCCATTTCTCTTTTGGTTCGTTGTCCCGGCAGATATGAAACGCCGTAAACCCCATCTTCCGCGCGCCCTCCGCCTCCACATCGTAATCGTCCACATACAGGCTCTCTTCCGCCCGAACGCCCAGCGCGTCCAGCGCGGTTTGGTACATGCGCGGGTCGGGCTTGAACGCGCCCACCTGATCGGAGCAGACATAGCAGGAGAAGTACTTGCTAAGCCCCGCCGCCTCAATGGTCAGCGGGAGCGACGGGAACGTATCGCTGATAACGCCCATGCGGAAACCTCGCTCAAAGAACCAGTCCAGCACGGAGACAGTCTCCGGGTAGACGACGATTCCTTTGAGCCAGTATGCGTCAAAGAGTTCCTCCGCGCGCGATTCGATTCGCTCGTCAATCCCCTGCGAACGCAAAAGCGCGGCAAAGTACTGCTTCCAGAAGGCAGTTTCGTTCTCCACCGTCAGCATGCGGCGGTCGCCCAGCACCTGCAGGAACAGATCGTCCGGCGCGTCCAGCGGCTTGCCCGACCAGCGCTCGATCATCGCTTTTCGCGCGTCCCGCGCGGCGGGATCACCGTGCAGCAGCGTCCCGTCGCGGTCGAAAAACGCCGCGGTGAAGGGTTGAGATGTGCCTTTTTTGATAAACATCCTTATACCTCGCCCTAATCACATAAGAATATTTGACTACATTAGTTTCAACCAGAGGTTCTCATTCCGGTGCTTGATTCATCTTTGGGTATTATCGTTTTACCTCGATGAGCGCGTAATAAAACTCCCCGTTGCGATCTGCTTTCACAGTGGAATATGGCTTCCAGTTGATCGTGTAAGTTCCTCGCAAAACAACCGGTTTCGTGCGGCCTTTTGTCGTTCCTTTGCCCGTTTTTTCATCCCAAGACATAACGCCTCTTTTTATACTGCCTTCATGAATGGAAAACTCTCTGTAAAAAACGCCGGTTTTACAAGGTGCTTTCCAATATAACGAATCATTTGTTAGCCAAACAGCATATCCTTTTTCAAAACCCGGAATGACACCCCGCATTGACTCAATGCGCTGTATATCAAGCATACAATCATATTTACCTATATCCTGCGCTCCATGGTTCTTCAGATGGAATGCTTCGGAACCCAAATCAACGTCTAGATTCGCAGTTTTGTATTTCAACTCGATCGGATAAAACTTCCCGCCGTAAAGCACGACGATGTCTATGTGCATGTTAGGCATCGCCTTGGGACAGTATTCCAAATGCACAACCGCTTTCGGATAAGCAAGCTGTATTTCCCATGCCAGCGCGAATTGAAAGTCAGCTTCCGAATGGAAAATCTCACGCTTATCTCTAAGTGCAGTAATACATTTCTCCAGATTAAAAACTTCTTCCATAATGTCTCCTTACTTATTAGCCATATTTACGAATAAAACCTTAACCCCTTTGGGATGTGATTCTTGAGCACGCCCTGCACCGCCTTGCCCCAGCCGATGGGCCAACCCAGCGCGGTGACGGCGCACCAGCCGGAAAGCGCGGCCTCGCAAGGCACCGTTTCGCCGGAGAAGAAGCGGACAAGCGGTTCGCCTTCCAGCGGCACCGTCCGCTGAAATGCGGCCGCGGGGTACGCCATTGCCAGCGCGTGCGCGGGGGTAAAACGCCCGGCGCGGTAGTCCATTTCGCCCGCGAGCACGCCCGCGCGCAGAACGTGCATGCGCGACACTTTGGCAGGCAGCGTCTCCGGCGGCAGGAACACCCGCCCGTCGTGCACGGTAAACACGCCCGGAGGCTCGCCAAAAAACGTGCTCTGCCAGAACAAATCCCAGGCGGGCAAATGCTCCAGCGGCGTTTCAACGAGCTGCTCCGCGGGAGGCGCGTCGTCCCCTGACCGTTCCAGCACCGCCATGAACTGCCCTTCGCCAACGGACGAGTGCGGGTAGAGCCGCCGGGTTTCGATCTGGCTGAACCCGGAATGCGTTTCAAAAAACGTCTGGATAACGCCTTCGTTTTCCTCTTTGGAGAACGTGCAGGTGGAATAGACGAGCCGCCCGCCGGGCTTGAGCATCTGCGCCGCGCTGTGCAGAATCTCCCATTGGCGAATCGCGCAGGAGGTCACATGCTCCGGCGACCAGACCCCGACGGCGATATCGTCCTTGCGGAACATCCCTTCGCCGGAACACGGCGCGTCCACCAGAACGCGGTCGAACAGTCCGCAGAGCGGATCTTCCAGCGCGTCCGGCCGTGCGCTGAGAACGAGCGCGTTGGTCACCCCGAGCCGCTCGATGTTGCCCAGAAGTGCTTCCGTGCGCGAACGGATGGCCTCGTTGACAACGAGCAGCCCCTTGTTCTGCATCAGCGCCGCAAGCTGCGTGGCTTTTCCGCCGGGTGCCGCGCAAAGGTCGAGCACGGTCATGCCGGGACGGACGTCCAGCAAACCCGCCGGAACCTGCGCGGAAGGCTCCTGCACGTAGCAGAACCCCGCCGCGTGCAGAGGATGTTTGCCGATTGGCACGTCGTCGTCAAAAAAGAAGCTGTCCGGGACAAGTCCGACCGATTCGAGCGGAAAATCCGCTTTCTCGCGAAACTCTTCCGCGTTTGCTTTAAGCGTATTGACCCGCAGCGCGCGCTTTTGCGGCTGTTTCATCGCCGCAAGGTACGCGCTCAGGCCGTCTTCGCCAAGAAGATCGCGCATGCTCTCGATATACTCCTTTGGCAAAGGCCGCCGCATCGTATTTTCCCCTCAAACACATATTTCCCTTATTTTACCATAATACCAAGCCTCTTTGGGGGTTCCACCCCCACCCCCCCCTGTCTCAGGGGTAAACTCCTGAGAACCCCACCCGGAAACGGGTTTCCAAAGGGCGTGCCCTTTGGTTGGGGTTTGGGGCAAAGCCCCAAGTAGGTTAAAAGTTTGGAGGCGAAGCCTCCATAAAAGCCACCCCATAACAACGGCTCCCTTGCGGGAGCCGCGTTGTTTCTCTTGTTTTACCCCTCGTGGCGTGCGCCGGAGATGGCGGTAACGTCGAACGGCGTCTCCTGATACACAAAGTAGTTGAGCCAGTTGGCAAACAGCAGCGCGCCGTGCGCGCGCCAGGTGATCACGGGCTGGAGCGTGTCGTCGTCGTTGGGGTAGTAGTTCTTCGGCATCTGGATCGGCTTTCCCGCCGCGAGATCGCGCCGGTATTCCAGCTCCAGCGTCTTTGCGTCATACTCGCTGTGGCCGGTCACGAACACGCGCCGCCCGTCGTGGGAGGCGGCAAGGTACAGCCCCGCTTCCTGCGAGGTGGCGATGATGTCGAGGTCGCGAATCTTGGCCGCGTCCGAAACGTAGATGGTCGTGTGGCGCGAATGCGGCGCCATAAACTGCTCGTCGAAACCGCGCACGAGCTTATGCGAACGGTTGAGCACCACGTGCGGAAAGATGCCGAAAAGCTTCTTTTGCAGCGGGTGTTTCTCCACATTGTAAAAATGATACAGCCCCGCCTGCGCCGCCCAGCAGATATAGAGCGTGGAAAAGACGTTGCTGTCCGCCCAGTCCATCAAACGGACGAGTTCGTCCCAGTACTGCACATCTTTGAAGTCGTAATTTTCCACGGGCGCACCGGTGATAACCAGCCCGTCGAAGCTCTCTTCCTTCACCTCGTCAAAGGTGCGGTAAAACGAATCGAGATAGTCCTGAGATGTGTTCTGGCTCTGGTAGGTGCCGGTTCGGAGCAGGGTGACTTCCACCTGCAGCGGCGTGTTGGCAAGCATGCGCAGAATCTGCATTTCTGTAGCCTGCTTGGTGGGCATGAGGTTCATAATGGCGATGCGCAGCGGGCGGATATCCTGCGTGGCTGCGCGGTGCTGCGGCATAACGAAAATATTCTCCTCGGCGAGCGCTTCGCCCGCGGGCAGACCGTCCGGTATTTTAATAGGCATATTGGTAATCCTTCACTTTCCTGAGTCAGAATTTGTTTCAAGCGCAAAAGAGCGCCTGCGGCTTGCCGGCGCTCCCGTACCAAACGATCCGTTTTGAATCAACCGATCTGGGATGCGCCGAGCGCCTGCTCCAAATCGGCAATGAGGTCTTCCTTATCCTCAATACCAATCGAGAGCCGGACTAAATCGGGCGAGATGCCGCATTTTTCGAGGTCTTCCGCCGACATCGGAGAATGGGTCGTGCTGGCGGGATGAATCACGAGCGAACGCGCGTCGCCAACGTTGGCAACCAGCGAAAAGAGCTTGAGCGCGTTGATGAACCGCCGCCCGGCCACGAGGCCCCCTTTGATGCGGAAGGTAAAAATGCCCCCCACGCCCTTTGGGAAATAACGTTTTGCACGTTCGAAATACGGACTCTCCGGCAGTCTTGCATAGTTCACCTGCTCGACCGCGGGGTTTTTGACGAGAAACTTCGCAACCGCGTCCGCATTTTCGACGTGCTTACGCATTCGTAACGAAAGCGTCTGCATGCCAAGCAGCGTCAAATACGCATTGAACGGCGACATGCAGAATCCTGAATCGTGCAGGTAATAGTCCCGGATGCGCGCGGCAAACGCGCCCTGACCGAGATCCGCGTAAACGCGGTTATGGTGCGCCGCGTCCGGCAGGTTGAACTGCGGAAAACGCGGGGAGCCGCAAAGCGAGAACGTGCCGAGGTCGCTGACGCTGCCGCCGATGCTCGTTCCGTTGCCGCAGAAATATTTCGTTGTGGAATGCAGGGTAAAATCGACGCCGTTGGCCGCCGCGTCGAAGAGATACGGCGTGCCGAACGTATTGTCGCAGGCGACCGGAACGCCCGCGTCGTGCGCGGCGGAAACGATTGCCTCGATATCCGGAATGTTGGCCAGCGGGTTGGCGACGGACTCAAAGTAGACCAGCCGCGTTTTATCGTTGATGCTGTCCGAAAGCCCCAGTAAGTCCTCCGGATCGACGCACCTAGCGCGCACGCCGTAGCGGTGCTCCAGCTGGTCGAACAGCAGCGCGTAGCTCCCGCCGTAGAGCGAGGAGAGGGCGACGATTTCGTCCCCCGGTTCGCAGAGCGTCAGCACAAGCGAAAGCAGCGCCGCCATGCCGGAGGCAAAGCAGACGGTCGCCTGCCCGTTTTCCAGCGCGCGGATGCGCTCTTCCAAAACGGCGACGGTGGGGTTAGCAATGCGGGTGTAGATGCTGCCCGGCGCTTCCCCGGTGAACTGGGCGGCGGCGTCCTCCGCATTTTCAAACAGATACGCGCTCGTTTGATACAGCGGCACGGTATGCGCGCCGGTTGCGGAATCCCCGCGCCAGCCCGCGTGCAGCTGAAGAGTATCGAACCCGTACGTTTTTTGCATGATGACGCCTCGCTTGTTTTCCCAGTATCGCGCCCTGCACGAAGATTTCTTCTATCCTATCAGATATACGCAGCATACGCAACGGATATTCGATGAAATAGCCGCTCAATTCGCTCTGTTTTGCGCCATCAACCTGTGCTTTTGTACTCTCCTGCGCTGCTGAAAACCTGCGGTTTGATATCCGCAAGTCGCGCGGGGTCATGACACACGCATTGCGCAAAAAGACAAGAAGTAACATATTTGTTTAACGATGTTTTCATTTGCGCCGGAAACGTCATTGACAGAACACCGAAACAAGAGTAAGATACAGGCGTATTAGTACGAGTAATACACTCGTCAGTCACAGCTGTTATGGAGGGATCATGCAGGAAAACGCGCTGATCGACGTTCGCAGCGTCAAAAAGGATTACCATGTCGGCACCGTGACGGTGAAAGCGCTGCGCGGGGTCGATTTGAAGATTGAAGAGGGCGATATCTGCTCGATCATCGGGCGAAGCGGTTCGGGCAAGTCCACGCTGCTCAACGTCCTCGCGGGGCTCGAAAAGGTCACCGCGGGCGAAATCGTCATCGCAGGCAAGCATCTGGAGCGCATGACGCAGGGCGAACTCATCCTGTTCCGCCAGCGGCATATCGGGTTTATCTTCCAGTCGTTCAACCTCATGCCGTATTATACGGCGTTGGAAAACGTTGCCCTGCCGCTCTCGTTTCGCGGAATACCAAGGGAAATCCGCACAAAGCGCGCGGCAAAAATGCTGGAAATCGTCGGCCTGGAAACGCACATGAAGCATAAGCCCAGCGAGCTTTCCGGCGGCCAGCAGCAGCGCGTCGGCATAGCGCGCGCGCTGGTGACCAACCCGCAGATCGTCTTTGCCGACGAACCGACGGGCAACCTCGACTCCGCAACGAGCGACGAAGTCATGCGCGTGATCATCGACATCCTGCGCGAGCAGAAAAAAACGCTCATCATGGTGACCCATGACTCGCATATTGCCGACTTTGGCGATAAGATTATCCGCCTGCTCGACGGAATGATTACCGATATAGAGATCAACCCCAAAAAAGAAGAATACCAAAACGAACCGCAAGTTCGGAAAACTGAGGTAAGAAAAGATGCGTAAATTCGGAAAGACCCGTTTCCTCGCGCTGACGCTGGCGTTTATCATGGCGCTCGCGCTGCTGCCTACCTTTGCGCTGGCCGCCGATGCTGGGCATATTGTCGGCTTCACCGGCGCGGGCGTGACCGACGAAACGGAACTCAGCTATCTTGCAACGGCAGGCATTAAGCCCGATTATGAATTCTACGTCTATATACCGATGGTAAACACGGGCTCCGGCACCGCAACGGATATGAAATGCTCCATTCCCGTTTCCACGGATACAACGGTGTATCCCTTTACTATCGGAAGCGCTACGGAAACCGTGAAAGAAGCGGCAGCTTATAAGAAAGTCGATCCGACCGACAGCACCAAACTGATCAGCTGGACCGATGGCACGCTGCTTACAGGCGAACACGGATATTTCCGTATGAAAGCAACGGTGGCCTCTGCGGTTTCGAGCGGTTATATAGATCTGAGTTTTAACGTCTCCTACAAATACGACGGAACCGACTGCACAGACACGATCAGCGTAAAGATATACGTCCGCGAGGTGTCGTCCTCCTCCAGCAGCGGCAGCAGCTACAAGAGCAAACCGAAAGTCATCCTTGAATCCTATTCCTTCGACGAAGATACGATCTATGCCGGCAGCACCGTGACCCTGCGCCTTGTGGTAGCGAACACTTCTACACGCGAAGCGATCACCAACCTGCAGCTCGACTTTTCCAACGAAGCCGGCGCCATTTTACCCGCGCCGGGCGGCAGCAGCAGCATCTTTATCGGCGATATTGAAAAAGACGATGCGTATGCCTTCTCCATCAAGCTTCAGATTGCGCCGGATGCGGACGCCAAGGCGCAGCTGCTGACCGTCAAGCTCTCCTACGAAGGAACGCGCAACCGTCAGGAGTTCGAGGAGACCGCCTCCGTCAGCGTACCGGTGCAGCAAAAGGCGCGCGTGCGCATCAACGATCCGGTCGTGTATGACGATCCCTGGGTCGGCGGCACGGTCTCCGTTGGAGTAACGATGTATAACCTCGGCAAATCCCCGCTGTACAACTGCATGGTCGAGCTGGAAGAAAACCCCAACATGACGATGGAGGAAACCTACTTTGGCGGCAACATCGCAAGCGGCGGCACCATGAACGCGGATCTTTCCGTTACCCCGCTGGTCGGCGGCGAGATCACCGGCAACATCCGCGTGACGTATGAGGACGTTTACGGTAACCAGTCCGAACAGCTCCTTCCGCTGACGATGCTCGTCAACGAAGACAACGGTGAAGGCGGCGCCAGTATCTACGTTTCCGGCTCCAACGCCGTGATTCCGGCGGACGAATCCGAAGTGACGTCCACCAGCAGCGGCCTTGCCTGGTATTGGATCGCGCTGATCGCATGCGCAGCCATCGGGGCAGCCGCGATCGTCATCGTCCGCGTCAAGAAAAAGCGCGAACGCTCACTTGAGGATGAGGATATCTGACGCGCTGCCGTCAGGCAGATCCAAGCGACTATTTTATCTGTCAGCATCGTAGGTCTGTAAATTCCGGAAGATCGAACGGCTGAACGACTAATCATCATCGTCGATCTGAGCCACTTGATAAGATCGATTGACTAAGCGACTAATCAGCATCGTCGGTCTGCGAATTGATAAGATCGATTGACTGAGCAATGAATCAGCATCGTCGGTCTGCGAATTGATAGGATCGATCGACTGAGCGACGAATCAGCATCGTCGATCTGCGAATTGATAGGATCGATCGACTGAGCGACGAATCAGCATCGTCGATCAAAAAATTCCGAGGATCGAACGATTGGAGGATCAATGAGTATCAGCGATTTGCTGGCCACAGCGTTTCTCAACCTGTGGCGGCGAAAAATGCGGGCATTTCTGACCGTTCTGGGCATGGTGATCGGCGTGGCTTCCATCGTCGTGATGGTTTCCCTCGGCATCGGCATCAAGCAGGCGACCATCGAAAGCTTTGCCGGAACCGGCAGTCTGACCACCATCCGCGTCAACTCCTATTCCTGGGTAGACAGCGGAAACGGCAGCGGAACTTCCCGCCAGACGGAACTGAACAAAAAATCGGTCACCGCCATGAAGAAGATCGAAGGCGTGCAAAGCGTTCTGCCGCTGGTGACGACCTACGGCATACTCAAGAGCGGCCGCTATATTACGGATGTTTCTATTCTGGGCATTACCAAAGAAGACGCCGCAGAGTTCGGCATTGAACTCAGCGAGGGCGAAATACCGACCAGCGGCGGGTCGACGACGTATGAAATGGCGCTTGGCTCATGGGTGCTGAGCAACTTTTACGACCCCGATACCGGCCGTCAGGCGGTGGACAGCAGTGGAAACCCGCGCATCACCACATCGTCCAGGATGCAGCTGACGTTCGACTACCGCAATATCTATCAGGATCAGGTGTTTATTTCTTCGGACGATTCCGACAATACGGATACGCTTCCGCTGGGCAACTATTACAAGGTCAAGGTCTCCGGCGTCATGAGCGACGACAACAACGACTTTTCCTACTACTGCCTGATGGATATGGATCAGCTCGTCAAGCTCGCCAAGGCAAACAAGGACTACACGAGCTTCGACAACTCCAAGTACGACACCGTGCTGGTCAAATGCAAGGAGATTGAGGACGTTAAAACCGTCAAAGCCGCCATCGAGGACATGGGCTACGGCACCTATAGCCTGCAGGACGCGGTGGAGATGGCCGAGGAGAGCACGAAAAACGTTCAGTACCTGCTCGGCGCTATTGGTGGAGTCGCGCTGCTGGTAGCGGCCATTGGAATCATGAACACGATGATGATGAGCATCTTTGAACGCACCAAGGAGATTGGCATTATCAAGGTGCTCGGCTGCCGCATTGACAACATCGCGGGGCTGTTCCTCGCGGAGAGCGCCTATATCGGCCTGTTTGGCGGTGCGCTCGGGTTGGTGCTGAGCTTTGGCGTTGGCGCGCTGCTCAATCAGCTGCTGGCAAGCTCGGGGCTGCGAAGTATTATCCCCGCGTACCTTGCCCTCGGCGCCGTCGGCTTTTCCATTATCGTAGCGCTGATCGCGGGTATGTATCCGGCGCTGCGAGCCATGAAGCTTTCGCCGCTGGCTGCAATCCGAAACGAATAACGGCAAAACAAGTACCCGCCTCCCGGCGGGTACTTGTTTTTTACATTCGAGGGCTCTGCCCTCGAACACCTGCCAAAGGGCTAGCCCTTTGGAAACCCTCTCTTCCCTTGTTTTCAGAAAATTGCGTTTTGCGCCGTTAGCACGTATAATGAGTCCTGCCACAAAAAAAGGATGGGAAACATACATGAAAGTTTACGATATCTCCCGCGAACTGCTGAAAACGCCGCCGTACCCCGGCGACGAACCGCCCGCGCTGAAAGCGGTGCACCGCATGAAGGACGGGGAAAAATACAATCTCTCGCGGCTCGAAACCAGTACACACGCGGCAACACACGTGGACGCGCCGCTGCACTTTATTGAAAAAGGCAAGGACATCGCCTCGCTGCCTGTGGATGTGTTCGTTGGCGAATGCGTGGTGCTCACGGTGCCAAAAACATCTCTGGATTCCATGTATTTTATGAAGCGCCCGTTTGCGCCGCGCATTCTGCTGCACGGCAAGGGCGAGCTCACCGAGAGCGCCATCGGTTACCTCTACAACCAAGGTTTGATCCTGCTCGGCACGGACTGCCAGTCCGTGGGCACGTATTCGGATGAGCTTTCCGCGCATACCGCGCTTTTGGGATACGGCATTGCGCTGCTGGAAAATCTCGACCTGCGCGGCGTACCGGACGGACGGTATACGCTCGCCGCCGCCCCGCTCAAAATATCCGGCGCGGAAGGCGCTCCCTGCCGGGCGATTTTGATTTCAAACGAGTGATTTGCCATAAAAACGCGTTCCGGCAGGGGCGCGTTTTCGTTATCGGACAGGCCTCCCAAACGCTTGTTTCGCCGCAGTTTTTATCCCTCCGGCGGAGGTGCGGCGTCCGGCGCAAAATTGACTTCAACCCGGTTTTGCTGTACCATATATATTAAACATTTTTCTTAAGGGGATGCAACAAATGCGAAAACTCATCCTGGTGTTGTCCGCGCTGGTTCTGGTGCTTTGCCTTGCTGCGCCGTCTGCCGCGCTGGCCGATGGGGAACCGGTCGTCCGGCTCTCGTTTGGCAGCGCCAGCGGAGAAGTCGGCGCGGAGGTGGATGTGCCCGTCCTGCTCAGCGACTGCAAGGGTGTGGATTCCGTTCAGTTTGACATCAACTACGACCCCGCCGCGCTGAGCGTCGTCTCGGTCACGCCGGGAGATCTGTTCCCCGCGGAGTACTGCATCACCAACATTGCCGAATCGGGCGTGGTGCGCGTTGCCTGCTGCTGCGCGCTGGGGCTGGAAGGCGACGGAACGCTGCTGACCATCCGCTTTCAGATCCTTACCGAAACGGGCAGCGCGCTGACCGTTACGTCCCGCCTTGGCGGAAGCGAAGTGACCTATATCGACGCGGACTACAACCAGCTGACCGCTTATCTGTCGCTGGAAAACGGCGGCGTGAGCGTTGGCGCGGGATCGATCCCGGGTGCGCTTGTGACTCCTTGGGTCCCCGTTTCCCCTTCGCCTTCGCCAACAGCGGTTCCTTCCCCCTCCCCGACGCCGACCGCAACCGCAACGCAGCAAGCGCAAACCCCTGTCGCTGAGTCTGCCGATACCTCGGCAGCTAATCCAATTGTGTACTACCTCATCGGCGGATTGCTCGCCGCAATCGTCGTGGTCGTCATCATCAGCGTCGTTCTCCGCAGCAAAGCGCGCAAACCTGGCGATGCTGTAGATAAAACGAACCGGAAGGAGCGGTAACATGCGCCGAAAAAACAGTTCACCGTCAATACGCCCTGTTCACCTGCTCACGCTGGCGCTCGCCGCGGGAACGCTGATTTTGCTCAGCGGCTGCGCGGAATTACTGCCGATTGCCGCAACGCCGACCATCGCGCCAACTGCGACCGCCGTGCCGACTCCAACGGAAGAACCGACCCCGACGCCCGTTCCGACCCCGACACCGACCCCCGCGCCGCAGAACCGCTCGCAGACGTCCGGCAAAGTCATCCCGGAAGGTACGCCGTCGAAACCGTTCATCATGTCCATCGACAACGCCAGCGGCGCAAAGCCCCAGACCTCGCTCATGCAGGCGGATATTGTTTACGAATTCCTCGTTGAGCAGGCCATTACGCGCTTTCAGGCCGTGTTCAACGACACGTATCCGATTTACGCGGGACCGCTGCGCTCGACGCGGTATTACATTATCGACATGGTGCAGGAGTGGGACTGCATGTACCTGCACGAAGGGTACGTCGTTCTGCCAAAGCCCTACCGTCGGTATCCCAAGAATCTGATCACGCTCTACCTGCCCGGCGGCGATTTCAAGGGCTATTCCGCCAACTATAACGAGAGCAAAGGCGCGCTTGACGATCTGGAAACCAAGAGCGGCTACAAGTTCCGCGCACCCGAATCCGGCCGCGGCAGCGTCCACGCGCTGTATTACCGCGTTGCGGCTCTGGTCAACGACTATTACGACGACCACGAAGCAAAGGTCTGCGAACGGTTCCGGTTTATGGAAAACGTCTCTTATGAATACGGCGAAGCGTACTCGACCGTTTCGCTCTCTTTTGGATATGAAAACAACCCCGACTGGATTCAGTTTACCTACGACGCGGAGAAGAACCGCATTTTCCGCAGTGAAGGCGGCGGACCGTCCATGACCCGGACGCTGAGCGAGAATGGCGACACCTACACGACCGAGCAGATGAACGTTCAAAACCTGATCGTGCAGTACTGCAATTACGGCAGCGTCAAGGACGACACCAAGCACCGCCGCACCTGCGAAATGATCGGCACGGGCAAATGCGACTATTTCATCAACGGCCAGCACGTGACCGGCACCTGGTCGCGGCCGACCGCAGAAGACTATACTTCTTATTATCTGGACGACGGATCGCTTGTCATCCTCGAACCGGGCAATACCTGGATTGCGGTGCATCCGTCGGACACGCCGGTGACCATTGGATAGCGCGCAAAACAATCACATACGCCGGACGATACGTCGGCTGAACATCGCGCTGGCGGCGCTCGCCGCTCTTGCGCTGTTTTCCGGCTGCTCCGTTGCCGAAACGCTGCTGGATGTGACCGGCAATCCGGAAACGACGCCGTCGGAAGAAAACCTTGTGGTCATTGCCGATACGAAAGCCCCCTCCGACGATTCCTCGTCCGAGGAGCAGGCGGAGGAAGCCGACCAGAGCAGCGCAAGCGATACCCCGGCACCAACCGGTACGCCCGCACCGAACGTTTCGTTTACCACCGGCCGGGAACTGCCGGAAGGGTTCGTTTACCGTCCTGTGCTGGCTGTGATCGACAACGCCGCGCAGAGCCGCCCGCAGACGGCGCTGATGCTTGCGGATGTAGTGTACGAGTTTCCCCTCGACCGGACCGACCATACCACGCGGTATCTGGCCGTTTTTTCAGACGTGATTCCAGAGCGCGTCGGCCCCATTCGCGATTCGCGCGCCTATCTTGCCCAAACCGCGCTAGAATGGGACGGCTTGTATGTTTCCGCGGGCGACCCCACGGAGCTGCGGGAAGGCTACCCCGTGCTCAGCGACGCCGGACTCCGCTTCCGCGCGGAAAACAGCGGTTCGGCGGCGAGCTACTTCTATACGGATAAAACGGTCACCGCCATAGAAGAACACACGCTGTTTTTCAAGGCGCGCGAGTACGCAGAGACGAACTTTACAGCCGACGTTGCCGCAAGCGCGGAGCGCTTTACCTTTGAAAGCGGCGTCAGCTATGAAAAAAGCAAGGGATTTATCAGCGTCGGCATTCCGTTTACCAGTTCGGATCAGGAGCGCGTGCTCTTTACCTACGACGAAAAGACGAACCTGTTGACCCGCAGCGACAAGAACTCCAAAAATGTGCCCGGCATCTCCAAGTCCCTCACGCCGACGGACAGCGCGCTTGGCTATGAGAGCGTGCCGATCACCGTGCAGAACCTGATCGTGCAGTTTGTGTACGCAACGTCGTTTGACACGCTCTACCGCACCATCGACGTTGTGGGCGACGGGGACTGCTATTTCTTTATTAACGGCCAGTGCATCATCGGCAGCTGGAGCAGGCCGACGCTCGACGACGTTACGACGTACAAAGCCTACGACGGAACCGTCGTCCGCCTAGAACCCGGCAACACCTGGATCGAGATGACGCCCATTTCGAAAGCAATCAAGATTCGGTATACCGGCTGAAAAACCAAAAGACACAAACGGCGGGTATGCAGCCCGCCGTTTTCTTATACTCTGATTAAAAATCCATAGCCTTTTATACGTTACACGCTTGGCTGATACCGTTCCAGCTCCGTCGGCTTGAGCACGCCCATATCGGTCGCAACTCCTGTCACCAGCGCGGGTGGCGTAATGTCGAACGCGGGATAAAACGCCTTGACGCCGGGTTTGCAGGTGACAACGCCCATGGCGTGGCGCACTTCGTCGGCGTCCCGTTCCTCGATTTTTACGGTATCGACAGTTGGGTGCGTCCGGTCGGGGAACCCGGCAACATAGTACGGCACGCCGTAATAATTCGCCGCGAGCGCGATTTGGAACGTCCCCACTTTGTTGACCACATAGCCGTCCATCGTGATGACGTCCGCGGAGGTTGTAAAGAGCGTCACGTCCTTATGCCCAAGCACGTAGCCGGGCATGTTGTCCGTAATCAGCGTCACCTCAAAACCCATGTCGCAGATGACGCTCGCGGTCAGGCGCGCGCCCTGCAGATACGGCCGCGTTTCCGGCGTAAAGAACTTTGCTTCGTCGCCGCGTTCCCGCAGCGCGCGCAGCAGCATCCCCAAATCCGCGTCCCCGTAGCATTGGGTCATGATGGTCGGGTTCTTTGGAATTTTTTCGATAAAGAACTTCGCTTCACGGTCGAAACGGTCGTACCGGCTGGAGAATTTTAAAAGCGCGCCGCGCATGATCGCCCCGCAGGCGGATTCCCCCCTTTCGAGGGCGGCGGACGCGTCTTTTTCGCAGTCGTCCGTCCAGGTGCGCATCTTTCGCGCGGTGGTCGGGCGCGCGCCGACAAACGCGTTCGCGGCGGCGGATAAATACGCTTTCTGTTCGGCGGCAGACCTGTGCCGGCATTCGTGCGCCGCAAGCGCCATGCCCATCGCCGCGGCGTGGAACGGCCCGTAGCTCTGGGTGACCATATCCGTAATGGCCTGCGCCACTTCTCCGTGCGTATGGCAGGTGACGAACACTTCTTTCGCCGGGTAGATACGGCGATCAAGAATGCGAACCGCGCCGTCTTCGTACCAGGCGATATTTTCAAACTGAAACAGAAACGCAAGATCGTGATCGGCTCTCAGGCTCATGACAGTACTCCTAACATGTAAGGCGTCGCCCTGTGCACAGGGCAGGATTCGCTTGTTTTTTGCCGCCTCGCGGCCGTTTCCAGTATACACTTTTTCGGTTCCGTATGGTATAGTCAAACCGAGGTGATCGAACATGCAGGTGGCCATCATCGGAGGAACCAATCTCGAAGAAATCCAGATTCCCTATCGCGAGCAACCCGTCGTTACGCCCTACGGCGACGTGATCGTTTTTCGCGGCACGCTCGATAACGGGCAGGACGTGATCTTCCTCTCGCGCCACGGCGTGCTCTACCGCGCCGACCCGCCGGATATCAACTACCGCGCCAATATCTACGCGCTGCATTCGCTCGGGGTGACGCATATCATCGGGCTTTCGAGCGTCGGCGCCTGCGATTACGCCTACAAACTCGGCACGGTCTGCCTGATCAACGACTTCATCGACTTCACCAAGAGCCGTATCCATTCCTTTGACCGCGAACACCGCCAGGCGCTGCATACCGGCATGGAGGACGTCTGCTGTCCCGACTTGAACGATGCGCTCGAGCAGATGATCCTTGCGCGCGAGCTGCCCTACTCCGGCAAGGTGGTCTATGCCTGCACGGAGGGTCCCCGCTTTGAAACCGCGGCGGAGGTGAGGATGTTCCGCATGCTCGGCGCGCAGATCATCGGCATGACGCTGGTGCCGGAAGCGCCGCTTGCGCGCGATTTGGGCATGCATTACGCGGCTCTCGGCATCATTGCCAACTATTGCACGGGCATGACCTCGTATGTAACCGACGACGGCATCGAAGGCGTCATCCGCGGCATGAAGGAGAGCGTGTTTGAGCTCTGCTTTGATTTTGTTAAAAACAACAACTGCTAAAAAAAGCTACTTACGCTCTGCCTTGTTTTTGTTATAAGCAACTGATGCTGTAAAAAGCTATTTATGCTCTGCTTTGATTTTGTTATAAGCAACTGATGCTGAAAAGAGAGCCGCGCTCCTGCGCGGCTCTCTGGTTTCGTTCTTTCACGTGAGTCGCAGGGGGCGCAGCCTCTGCTTTATGTCGTCTGTATCAGCGCCGGCGGCTCGACCACAAGCCCGGCTTTGCCGAGCTTTTTTGCTTCCACAAGCACACGCGCGGCGTTTTCCCCCGGCTGCGCCGAGGCAAAGCGCATCCGCTTGGGCTCGAGCCGGTGCGCGCGCAGCGCGGCAAACAGGTTGCTCAGCGCGCTGGCCGGGTAGATCAGAAACAGCTTTCCGCCGTTGTCAAGCAGGGCAAACGCCGCAGAAAGAAACTCTTCCAGCAGACCGGAAGCCGCATGGCGCGAACGCGCGACGGAAGCGTTGCCACTTTGGTCTCCCATAGCATAGTACGGCGGGTTCATCACCGCAGCGCTGAACGTCCCGCGCCCCAGCAGTTCCGGCGCGTTTGCCGCCGTCTGGCAGACAAAGCGGATCTGCTGGCGGTTGTGCGCCGCGCTCTTGACCGCGAGTTCCACAAGCCGCTGCTGCGGCTCCACGCCGGTGAACATTGATCCGAACACGTCCGTCCCCAGCACGCAGATCACCCCTGTGCCGCTGCCAAGTTCGACCACGCGGTCTCGCTGAGTGAGCCGTAAAAAGCCGAGCAGCAGCAGCGCGTCCGCGTTAAAACGCGCGTAATCCGTGTCCTGAAAGAGCACGAGGCCGTTATGCTGCAAGTCATCCATGCGTTCCATAGAGAAAAGTATAGCATATTTTTCGCACCCGTCCGCAAGGAACGCGCCATAAACCCGTTGCGCTTTTATTTTCACACTCTTCATGCTACAATTATGGAAAGATAAAAAAGAGCAAAAGAGCAGAGAAGGAAGCAACGCCATGATCACAAACGATCTGCAAAAACGCATCTTAAACGGCGATCGCGAAGCGTTTCGCTCGGTCTATGCCAAGTACGGACGCGATGTTTACCTCACCGCGCTCCATGAGCTGGGCAGTGAAGAAGCCGCGCGCGCCGTGGTCAAGCAAACGTTTCTGAGCCTGCATCACGAACTCATGCGTGCAAACGAAGATATCGACCTGCATGTGCGCATCCATGAGCTGGCGGAAAACGAGCTGCTGCTGCTCCAGATTCTCAAAAGCGGCGGCGGCGACGATGCCGCTTCCGCCGTTAGCGCGCACTCCGTCGGTTCCGGACGAGCACAGCCGCTTGTCGCCCCCGAACAGGAGTCTGCCGACAGCGCGGCCGAAAACAGCATCCCTGCCGACCTGCCGCCGCTGGAACGCACGCATGCCTATATGCGCGCCGACGGTGAGGATACCGCTCCCGCTCATGCACGCGAACCGAAAAGCGGTCCCGCGCGGCGCGGTCAGGGCTTCAGCGTGTTTCTGCTGATCGTCTTTTTACTCCTGCTGCTCTGGACGCTCGCGGGCGTACTCATGGGACTTGGGTTCGTGCCGAAGGTCGATCTGGGATACGAATGGTTCAATCATACTGTGTTCCCGCTCTTTCAGTTGGGCGCATAGACTGTTGTTTTCTATAACGCTGACCGACAAACCTTTTTGGTTTGAATTTTATCGCAACGTCATAAACCTCGAAGGATGCCCCCTCACATGATAGTACGTTTTTCTCTGGACGCGGCGCGGCACATGATCACGCCCGTCGACAACCGATTTATCCTCGATTACCTGCCGCATGCAAACGAAACCTGCATCCGGGTCTATCTCTACGGCCTGATGCTCTGCTCCGCAGGCGCTTCGGGCGATTCTTCCCTGCCGGACGCGCTCGGGCTCTCCGACGAGGCGGTGCGGGACGCATACACATACTGGCAGCAGCAGGGGCTGGTGCATATCCGCGGCGAGCAGCCGCTGGTTGTGGAATATCTCGACCTGGAACCCACGGAAACGGGCGGCGTCGTGCCCGGCAAATACGCGGGGCTTGTTTCCGCGCTGAGTTCGCTGATTGCGCCGCGTCAGTTCGATTTTCGCGAGCTCAAACACGTTTACGACTGGATCGAGGTCTTTGGTCTGGACGAAGAAACCGTGCTGGAACTGGTTTCGCACTGCATGGACATCAAAGGCCGTCGTCTGTCCGTGAACTATATCGATTCCGTCGCCCGCACCTGGTCGGAGGACGGCATCAAAACCCGCGAGAAAGCGCGCGCGTATATCGACCGGTATGCGTTAAAGCAACACGGCGCGAGCGCGATTCTCAAACAATGGAACAAACTGCGCAAGCCCACCGTTGCCGAAACGGAACTCTACGATAAATGGGTCGGCGAATGGGGCTTTACGCCGGAAGCGATCCTTTCCGCGCTGCCCAAGCTCACGGTTTCCGGCACGCCAAACTTCATCTACCTCGACGAGCTGCTCGACGCCCTCCGCCGCGACGGCCAGACCAGCGCGCCGGACATCGCCAAAGCGGACGCGAAAGCCGCCGAGGAGACGACGTTTGCCAAGCTCGTGTTTGAACGCGCGGGCAAAGCGGAACCAGCGACGCGCACGCAGAAGGCGCAGATATCGATGGTTCTCAACGAGCTCAAACTCCCGCGTGAGCTGATGCTCTTTGGCGCGGAGCAGTGCCGCGGCGCGAACGAGCCGTTCGGCATGATGAAAAAACTCTGGAGCGAGTGGTACGATAAGAAGATCTTTACTATTGAGGAAGCGAAAAAGAGTCTGGAAGGCAAGGGTTACGCACAGAAACCGCGCACGCTCAAGCAGCAATACCCGCAGCACGACCTGACCGACGAACAGCTCGATCACCTGTTGGTCGACCTCGACCGGGATATCGAATAAGCGACGTCCTCCGCCGTGACTGCAGCATGAGGCCAATCGATTGAGAAACTAACTTTTTACCGCCGTCATCGTGATGGTGCGATATGTAAAATGATTGATATAGAAACGGAACCCGCATGATCAACGACTCGCTGGATAACCTATACGCGCGCATCCGTGCCGAGGAGCGCGATGCGCTTTCGCGCCGCATTGACGACGCGTTTTCCCGTGCGCCGCGCCTGAAGGAACTGGACGAGGAACGCGCAAGGTTATTTACCGATCTTGGCGCGCGCAGGATCACCGCCGAGGCGGGTAAACTCCTGCTGGAGGCCATTGCGCAGGAAGAACAGGGTATTCTGCAGGTTCTTGGGCTGGCGCAGGATGCGCTCCGTCTCCGGGTGCGCTGCGAGCTCTGCAACGACACAGGCTATGTCGGCCCCAACAACCGCCCCTGCGCCTGCCGGCTGCTGCACCGCGAAAAACTGCGCGGCGCGGCGGAAGGCGTCAACGAGCGCGAAACCTTCGCCCGCTTTTCCACGGATATCTTCCCATCACCCGAGCAGAAGCGCCGCACCCTCAACGCCAAATCCATTTGCGAAACCTACGCAAAGTCGCTTCCCGCGCCGGAAAAGCCGAACCTGCTGCTGCTCGGCATGCCGGGGCTTGGCAAATCGTTCCTCGGCAACGCCATCGCGTACGAAGCCCTCTCGCGCGGCGTGGACGCCGAACGCGTGACCGCCTACGCCTTTGTGCAGACGGTGCTTCGGGACATCCGTGAGCGAACGGAGAAGGCGCAGCGTTATCAGACCGTTCCGCTGTTGGTACTGGACGACCTCGGCAGCGAGCCGAACATCCCCAACGTTTCCTTTGAGTGGCTCTTTGCCGTCATCAACGAGCGCACCATCGCGGGACGCGCCACCGTTTGCAGCAGCAACTGCACGCTTAAGCAGCTTTCCGAACTCTACGACGAGCGGTTCATGAGCAGGCTTTGCGACCGCAACACCACGCAGGTGCTCATGCTCACCGGGGACAATTTGAGGACGATTTAGGGGGCTTTTCTCTTCTTTTCTGAAGAAAAGAAGTAAAAGACTTCCTCTCTCTTCTTTTCTGTAGAAAAGAAGCAAAAGACTTTTTCTGTTCTGACTATACGTTTTTAAAAAGAAACAGGTTTTATGTTATACCTTTGTGCAACCCCGATCGGCAACCTAGGCGACCTGACCCCGCGCGTGCGCGAGGCGTTTTCGCTTTGCAGCGCGGTCTATTGTGAGGACACCCGCCGCACCCTGACTCTGCTCAACCACTGCGGCATCAAAAAGCCGCTGATCTCCTGCTACCGCGAAAACGAACTGGCACGCGCAAACGAAGTCGTCAACCGCCTTCTTGCGGGCGAAACGCTGGTTTACGTTTCCGACGCGGGCATGCCCGGCATCTCCGACCCCGGCGAAGTTCTGGTTCGCGCCTGTATCGCAAACAACCTGCCTTACAGCGTGCTACCCGGCGCTTCCGCCGTGCTCACCGCCGCCGTGATGAGCGGGTATCCCGTTGTTCCTTTTACGTTTTACGGTTTCTTCCCGCGCGAAAAGAAAACGCAGAAGCCTCTCCTGGAAGCGCTCAAGAAGACCGATCACCTCGTGCTCTTTTACGAAAGTCCCAACCGCGTTCACGCTACGCTGGAACTCTTGCTCGACGCCCTTGGTGATCTCGACGCGGCGGTGCTCCGCGAACTGACCAAACTGCACGAGGAAGCCGCCCGCGGCCGTCTCAGCGAACTCGCCGCCCGCTATGCCGAGAACGACCCGCGCGGGGAATGCGTGCTGGCGGTCTATTGCCGCGAGCAGGCGGAGGCGGGAACCAAACCCGACTTGGAGACGCTGCTGAAAAGCCTCCTTTCCTCCGGACTCTCCGTGCGCGACGCCGCCGCCGAAGCGGCTGCCGCCTGCGGCGTGCCGAAGAAAGAAGCTTACTCTAAAGCGCTGGAACTCCAGTCTTCTCTTTCTTAAAAGAAAGAGAAGCAGAAAGAACTCTTTCCAAAATAAAGAACTTCTCTGAACGAACAGAGAAGTTCTTTTGCTACTTTTCTTTTTAAGAAAAGTAGAGTTTATCCTCCGAACCCGTTGGCAACGTTGAACGTGTGCATCAGCGTGTTCCAGTCGATGCAGACGAACGCCGCGTACCAGTACACCAGCGCAAACGCGCCGATGCGCAGGAACGGAACCTTTTCGCGGAACACCCGAACCGCGCCGACGGCTGCGAGAAACACAAAGTACACCATCAGCCACAGCGGCATCACACGCCGCATGGTCAGGCCATAGGCGCCGACATAGAGCAGCATCCGCCAGGCAGCAGAGGCGAGCACCACGAGGCTCGCGAGAATGAGCAGCGACTGAAGCGCCTTGATTGCGCTTTTCGGCTCGCTCTTGCTCAGACTCAGCCCCAGTACGGTGAAGTTGATCATCGTTACAGCGAGGAACTGCCCGAACCCTTCCCTCGCGTATTCGCTATAGGTCAAATCCACCGGCAGCATGCCTCCAAAGAGGTAGGTAAACTGCACATAGGTAAACAGCGCGTAGGCCGCAAGCAACAGGCCGATGACCATGCCGGGTCCGGCAAGCTTCCAGTTCTGTTTGACCGGAGCCAAATCCGCGTCGGGTTTACTCCAGGTCAGGTTGTAAAACAGCGAGTAGATGAACATGCTGAAAAGAAGCACTACCGCCGCGCGCCAGAACCATTTCCAAATGCTGATGTTTTCAAAGATGTTTCCCAGCAGCTTTGCCGTGCCCGCGTCCGCGCTGGCGAGCAGCGCCAGGACGACAATCGCGAGCGGCAGGCCGATCGCAAGACCAATCCAGCCATGGCTGGCCGCTTTTTTATCCTTACCGCCGAATACGCCCGCATACGCGCGAAAATACGTGCCGATGGCCGTAAAGGGTTTAACGAACACCGCGCGCAGCACGCCGACGACGGCTTTGCCCTCGCGCTTGCAAGCGATTTGTTGCGTTGCGAACACGCCGATGGTAATCAGCAGCGCAGGGATGGCGAGCGACGTAAAGCCGACTAACTCGATGTTCATATAATCGAACATCAATAAACCGCAGAGCACGAGCACAGGCAGCATCAGCGCAAGCACGGTCTTGTTCGAAACAACACGTTTCCAGTTCAGAGCCACGAATACGGCCAGCGTCACGAGCCAAAAGGCCGAGTATAGAGAATAGTTTTCGAACTCCATCCAGAGTTCGCACACGACCCCGATCAGAATTGCGCCGCCGAGCAGCCACAGCTGGGATTTCGTCAGCGGCGGGCGCTTCTGCGCCTCCTGCGGACTAGTTAAGATCGGATTCTGTTCCATTCGGTTCTTCTCCTTTCACATAGACGAGGATGTCGCTCACGTCGCATTCCAGAATGCGGCAAAGGCTCGAGAGCGTGGAAAACCGGATTGCCCGGCACTTGTTGTTTTTCAGGATCGAGAGGTTGGCAAGAGAAAGATCCATTTTCTTGGCCAGATCGTTGAGGCTGATCTTGCGCTTTGCCATCATCACGTCCAAATTCACCTGAATCATACCGTTCACCGCCTAAACCGTGAGGTCGTTTTCCTGTTTGTAAGCGATCGCCTGCGCGAACACACCGCTTAGCACCAGCGAAAACAACCCGCACATGGCAACGGGGATTGCCGCGATCACCGCGAGCGGAACGGGATGCAGCAAGAGCGTACTCAGCCCCAGCAGCGAAATGATGACTGCCGTGAACCCCATGCGCTTGAGCGAACGGACGTTGCGCTCGATAAACGGGTCGCCGTCGAGCGTGTGCATCATGCGCAGGAGTTCAAACGCGATGTACTCCCCGCCGAGGATGCAGAGCGTGGCAATTATGCCGGAGATCACCCAAAAGGACTGCGGTTTTCCATCGAACTGGAAGAACTCCCTTACGATGGGCATTTCGTACACATAGACATGCACGATCAGCCCTACGCCCGCAAGCATGCCCAGCACGATGCAGACCTGCACGAGCCGGTTGAGCACCGTTTGACGAAAATTCGGATTTGTCATGCGATCGTTTCACCTCGTTGTTCTGTGATTTTTTTATCCGCAGGGCGCTTCAAAATAAAAACCGTCCCCGGGATGACGGGGACGGTTGAAAACACGGAAGAACCTGCTCGACCGTCCCCTTTGGATGGGAACAGTCTACCATTGCATTTATTGTTTGTCAATAAATATTTATCGTTTTATGGTTGTTTCATTGTGCTAGCGCACGCGAAACACGGTGCAGCGGCCGTTGCCGTTGAGTAGGTCGGAGATGCGCTGGTGCGCACTGGCGATATAGACCGTCGTGCCTTCGCGGATGGGCTGTTTGATAAAGTCCAGTTTGGCTTTCGCGCCGTTTGCGCCCGCGCGGCTCGCGCCGACGCAGCTGTCGTACAGCGCTTCGATCTGGTCGATGATCTCCTGCGCGTCCTTGCCTTCCACGGCGGGTACGAGCGTGCTCGGATCGTTCGGGTCGCGGTAGATGCCATCCGCGCTGGTGAGGATGACGAGGTATTTTGCGTGTACTAGCGAGCAGATCACGGAGGCGGTCTCGTCGTTATCGATGCACTCCACGACGTTTTCCGCCTGCTCACGCAGGTGCGCAAGCTCCATTTTGCGCAGTTCTTCTATGCTCACGGGGTCGTTGTAGTTGACAATCGGGATGGCGTTCTGTTTGGCGCACCGCAGTAAAAACGAGCGGATATGCTTGCGCTTTTCCTCGTCGTTGAAGTGCGTATGCTCCACCAGCAGCTGGCGCACGCTGTAACGGTCCGGAATGTACCGCCGGTACTCCATCATCAGGATTGTCTGACCCTGGGACGCATAGTCCGATTTGATCTCCTCCGCGTCGCCGAGGAGTTCCTTTCCGTTTCTGCGGACATAGTCCAGCCGCCCGATCTCGGTTGCGCCGCTGCTGACCCAGATCATGCCGGGCTTGAGCTCAGCGCCAAGGCGGGAGAAGATGTTGTAATCGATGTCGTTATCGGCCTTGCGGATCAGCGCCATGGAGCCGATCTTGCCGACGAGTTCGTAATCGAATTTCATAAGGTTACCTTTTCTTTTCTTAAAAGAAAAGAAACAAAAGAACTTCTGCGTTGTTCAGCAAGCGTTTCTTTGCAGCTTTCTTTTTTAAAGAAAGCTGATTTTAGGACTGCACGAGATACGCGTGGATGAACGGTTCCAGATCGCCGTCCATGACGGCCTGGATGTTGCCGTTTTCAACGCCCGTGCGGTGATCCTTCACCAGGGTATATGGCTGGAACACATAACTCCGGATCTGGCTGCCCCACTCGATCTTCTTCATTTCACCCTTGATCTCAGCCATGTGCGCCTCGCGCTCGCGCTCCTGCAGTTCCAGGAGCTTGCCGCGCAGCATGCGCATGGCGGTTTCGCGGTTTTGAATCTGGCTGCGCTCGTTCTGGCACTGGACGACCGTGTTGGTCGGCAAATGCGTAATGCGGATGGCGGAGCTGGTCTTGTTGACGTGCTGACCGCCCGCGCCGCTGGAGCGGTAGGTGTCGATCCGGAGGTCGTCGGGGTCGATTTCGATCTTGTTCGAGTCGTCGTCGAAGATGGGGGTTACGTCCAGCGAGGCAAAGGACGTATGCCTTCGACCGCTCGCGTCAAACGGCGAAATGCGCACCAGCCGGTGCACGCCCTTTTCCGCTTTGAGGTAGCCATAGGCGTTTTCGCCGTCCACTTCGAAGGTAACGGATTTAACGCCCGCGTCGTCGCCGTCCAGCATGTCCAGTTCACGAACCGTCCAGCCGCAGTTTTCGCAATAGCGCGTATACATGCGGTAGAGCATCTCCGTCCAGTCCTGCGCTTCCGTACCGCCCGCACCCGCGTGGAGCGAGAGCACGGCGTTGGAAGCGTCGTAGGGGCCTTTGAGCATCTGCTCGAGCCGCAGCGCTTCAATTCCGCTGGAAACGACGGCGGTTTCGGTCTTGATTTCGCCAAGCAGGCTGTCGTCCTGCGCTTCTTCGGCCATTTCGATGAGGGTTTTAAGGTCCTCGAACTTGCCGTAGAGCTTTGAAAAGCGTTCCAGTTTGTGTTTCAGCTGCTTGACGCTTTTGTTGACCTTGTTGGCGTTTTCCACGTCGTTCCAAAAATCCGGCGCGCCCATCTGCGCGTCCAGAACGGCAATCTCACTTTGTATCTGCTCCGGATTGAGGGTGATGCGGCATTCATCCAGCTGCTCCTCAAACGCTCCGAGATTCATTTTATATTCATCCAACGGGATCATAAACTATCGAATCCTCTCAATCGTACCGTATTGGTTTTATTCGCGCCGCAAAAAGGGGGTTTATCGCGGCGCGGCTCCGGTTTCTTTGCGGGTTTGGTAGGCGCTGGCCCGCACCCGGAGATTCGCCCGGCGCGCTGTGGAGTCAGTCGTTCTTACCGCAGCAGTTCTTGTACTTCTTGCCGCTGCCGCAGGGGCAGGGATCGTTGCGCCCGACTTTTTTGTCGCTGCGTGAAAACGTCGCGCTGGCGCCGTCGGTCTTGGGCTCGATGGGCTTTGCCAGCTGAACGCGGCGAAGCGGGCCGCCGGTCACCTGCATCTGGTAGAGCCTGCGCACGGTCTGCTCGCGGATTTCGGCAACCATCGCGTCGAACATCTCAAACCCTTCGCTCGTGTAAGCGTATACGGGGTCACTCTGCGCATAGGAGCGCAGCCCGATGCCCTGCTTGAGCTGATCCATGGCGTCGATGTGATCCATCCAGTGTTCGTCCACGGTGCGCAGCAGGATGACGCGCTCGTTTTCGCGCATGTCGACTTCCGCCGATTTCAGCTTTTCCTCAGTTTCGGCATAGACCGTGTCGCTGTATTCGTAGAGCCGGGTTTTGATCTCGGCAATGCCGAACTTCTTTTGCTCTTCGGCGGTAAACAGCGGTTTGGGCTGGCGGCAGCAGAGTTTGCAGACCTCCATCGAAAGCGCGGTGAAATCCCAGCTTTCGCGCGGGGCGTGCGGGTTGCAGGAAGCGTCCGCCATGGTATCGATCGTCTGGTGGGTCATCGTATGAATGCTCTCGGAGAGATCCTCCCCCAGCAGCACACGGCGGCGCTGGCCATAGATGATCTCGCGCTGCTTGTTCATGACGTCGTCATAGCGGAGCACGTTTTTACGGGTTTCAAAGTTCATGGCTTCCACGCGTTTTTGCGCGGCTTCGATCTGCTTGGTGAGCATCCGCATTTCCAGACGGATCTCCTGCTGCATCTCGGCGGAAGCGAATTTGTTGAGCGTGTTGGTTACCCGGTCTCCGCCAAACCGGCGCATGAGCTCGTCCTCAAACGAAACGTAGAACTGCGTGCTGCCGCGGTCGCCCTGACGACCCGCGCGCCCACGCAGCTGGTTGTCGATACGGCGGCTCTCATGCCGCTCCGTGCCTAGGATAAACAAGCCGCCGAGGGCTTCCACCTCGTCGTGTTCCTTAATGGTAACGACCTTATGCGCATCGTAGAGTTCCTGATAGCGCGCGCGTGCCGCGAGAATATCCGGATCGGTCGTTTCGCCGTGACCGACTGCTTCCTCAATGAGCCAGTCCTCCATGCCGTCCTGACGAAGTTCGCGTCTGGCAAGGAAGTCCGGGTTGCCTCCGAGCAGGATGTCCGTGCCGCGGCCGGCCATGTTGGTTGCAATAGTCACCTGGCCCTTTTTACCGGCCTGGGCAACGATTTCCGCTTCCTTGGCGTGCTGTTTGGCGTTGAGCACTTCGTGCGCAATGCCCGCGCGGGTGAGGCGCGCGCTCAAATACTCGCTGCGTTCGACGCTGATGGTACCGACCAGCACCGGCTGACCGGTCTTGTGGATTTCCTTAATCGCTTCTATGATGCTGTCGAACTTTCCTTTTTCGGTCGGGAAAATCGCATCGTCCAGATTGGTGCGCCTGAGCGGCTTATTGGTTGGAATCTCCACGACGTCCAAATCGTAAATACTCATGAATTCCGATTCTTCGGTCTTCGCCGTACCGGTCATGCCCGCGAGCTTTTTATACATGCGGAAATAATTCTGCAGCGTGATGGTCGCAAGCGTCCGGTTTTCTTTTTCAACGTTGACGCCTTCCTTGGCTTCCAGCGCCTGATGCAGGCCTTCGCTGTAGCGGCGGCCGATCATGAGGCGGCCCGTGAATTCGTCCACGATGAGCACTTCGCCATCCTGCACGACATAATCCTTGTCGAGCTCAAACAGCGCGTTAGCGCGCAGCGCCTGCACGATATGGTGGTTGATTTCCATATTGGCCGGGTCGCCGAGGTTTTCCACGCCAAAGCGCTCCTCGGCCTTGCGGATGCCCTCCGCGGTAAGCTGCACGGTGCGTTTTTTGATGTCGCACTGATAGTCCCCGTCCTCCGGCGTCTCTTCGCCCAGAATACGATCCGAACTGGACTGCTGCGTGAGGTTGGAGCCGCGCGTCAGCCCGCGCACAAAGCGGTTGGCTTCGACATACATCTCGCTGGATTCTTCACCTTCACCACTGATGATCAGTGGGGTACGCGCTTCGTCGATGAGGATGGAGTCGACTTCGTCCACGATGGCGTAGACAAGTTCGCGCTGCACCATCTGCTCGCGAAAGACCACCATGTTGTCGCGCAGATAGTCGAAACCGAATTCGTTGTTGGTTCCGTAGGTGATATCGCTGCGGTAAGCGGCCTGTTTGGCGTCGCGCTCCATGCCGTTGACGACGCATCCCACGCTCATGCCCAGGAAGCGGTAGATCTTGCCCATCCACTGCGCGTCGCGCTTAGCGAGGTAGTCGTTAACGGTCACAACGTGCACGCCATCGCCCGTGAGCGCGTTTAAGTACGCCGGAAGCGTCGCAACCAGCGTTTTGCCTTCGCCTGTCTTCATTTCGGAGATGCGTCCCTGATGCAGCACCATGCCGCCGAGCAGCTGCACATCGAAGTGCCGCATATCGACCGTTCGAACCGCCGCTTCGCGTACGGTTGCGAATGCTTCTACCATGATGTCGTCGAGTGTTTCCCCGTTTTGCAGCCGCTCGCGAAAACGCTGCGTCTGTGCGCGGAGCTGTTCATCCGTCATCGCCTTCATCTGCGGTTCCAGTTCGTTGATGCGGATCACGTATGGCTGCAGTTTTCTGAGGCGGCTTGCGCTCGTATTGCCGAGCAGTGTATCCAAAAATCCCATTCGGAAGCTCCTTTGGCTTTACTTTTCCGTGGGCGAGTGCGATTCCTATGAATGATACTGAAAAAAAACGGGATCCCCGCTCGTTTTCAGCGTTCAAAAAGGCATCCGTCCGCATAATATCCTAATTGTGCAGTATAGCAGAAAAACGCCTTTTTCGCAACAAAAAGCCCCCGAATACACGGGGGGTTCACAAACGCGGTGCAATTGTGAGAATTTCGACATAGTGCCCGCTTCGCGGCTCTTTTTCAGCGCCGCAGGCAGCCGGAAAGCCCTTACGAAATGCCCTGTGCCAGCGCTTTTTCCGCCTTAGCGCGCCGCGCCATGCCGATGGAATAGAGTATGAGCGCCGCGCCGAAAAACACGAGCGCGACGATGCGGTCGCGGGTCAGCGCTTCGTGGAAAATCAGCGTGCCGATAATGAGCTGGAGCGTGGGGCTGATATACTGCAAAAATCCGACCGTGGTAAACGGCAGGCGGTTGACGCCATGCGTAAAGAGAATCATCGGAGTAGCGGTCACAACGCCTGTAAAGAGCAGCAGCAGCCCCGTTTTGAGCGTCAGCGCGGCAATGGCCGCGTGGCTCGCGGGCGAAAAAATTAAAAACGCCAGCGCAAACGGCGCAACCAGAATGGTTTCCACGGCGATGCTCGTCAGCCCGTTGATCCCGGCGAGCTTTTTGAGCGTGCCGTAAAGCCCAAACGAGAGCGCAAGAGACAGCGCAACCCAGGGGAACGCCCCGTATGCCAGCGTTGATACCAATACGCCCACCGTCGCCAGCGCAAGCGCAATCCAGTCCAACGCGCCGCACTTTTCACGGAACAGCAGCATCCCGACAGCGAACACCATCAGGGGATTCAGGTAATACCCCAGGCTTGCGTCCAGCAGGTGCCCGGCGTTGACCGCCCAGATATAGAGCCCCCAGTTGATTGTAATCATGATAGCGGCGGGAATGACAAAGCGCATTTTGGAGCGGTCCCGCAGGACGGCTTTGACGTCCCCGAA
This sequence comes from Clostridiaceae bacterium, assembly GCA_039683415.1. GTDB lineage: Bacteria > Bacillota > Clostridia > Christensenellales > CAG-138 > UBA7703. The sequence goes on along the minus strand of JBDKRL010000007.1, from coordinate 3,800 downwards.
CCGCTTGAGCGCAAACAGCAGCGCAATCGTGAACACCGCCGACCAGACGATCCGGTTGGCCAGAATGACGGCGGCATCGACTCCGTCGAGCATATGCCAGTACAGCGGCAGCAGTCCCCACATTGCATAGCACGACGCTGTGCAGATAATACCTATTTTTCGTTCCTTCATGATATCTCCTCGCTCCGTTCCGATCATTCTAACACAGTGCGGGAGAATAACAACCAGCTTGACGAAATATTCTTGTATGTTTCGCATCGGAAAACCATTGCAATTCTCCTCCACAGACGGTCTATGCATTTGAGCACATAAAAAAAATCCTCCGAACAAGCTGTTCGGAGGAATGGTCAAACCCCGGCCTTTTAGCGGATCAAACAACCGCGAAAAAGCAAGGGTAATCAGAATTATTTCTTTGCCGCGTTAGCAGCTCGCTTTCGCAGCAGTGTGACGAAATTTCGTTCTCCAAAGATACGCAATCAAGTACAACCGATCCAGCATGTTTCGCACCCCCTACAGAATCTTGTTCTCTCAGTTACCGATTTCTTCAACATCTAGTTCTTTCATTGGTTAGATCATACAATATATATGTGAACAGACTGTTATTTCAAAATGAAAAATGTATTATTTTACGTTGAACAGTTTGTGTAAACCGTTCACAAACCCCAGAATTTCCGGCTTTTCATTTACGTTCCAACGAATACGGCATCCCGTAAAAACACCCGGCGGCTCGAAAAAACCGAGCCGCCAAACGGTAAAACGCCTTATTCCGCGGGAGAGTAAGTCGCGCGCTGCGAACCATATTGATAGAACGCGCCGATGACTTCTTCCCTTGCGCCGTACTTATGCACGGAAACGTCCTTTTCGGACAGGTAAAGCTTGAAGTACTGCAGATCGGGCATGCCCACATAAGCGCGGAAATGATCCGCAATGGCGTAGCTGTCGTGCGAAACGCCTTTATCATCCACGCGGGTCGTGTCGCCGCCCGGGCAGTCCACCGCCGTGCCGCCGCCGATTTTATCGGAAACGCGGGTGGAAACGGGGCGGGTTGTCGTTCCGCAAAAATCCTTTTCCGTCGCCCAAAATTCGACGCCCGCAAGATAGAGGTATTTGGCCATGGCGTTGACATCCGTGATGTCGCTGGGTTTTACCGCACGAGTGGGCTCTTCTACAGCAGGTTCTTCTTCTTCTGGTTCTTCTGTCGCAGGTTCTTCCGTTGCAGGTTCTTCTGTCGCAGGTTCTTCCGTCGCGGGTTCTTCGGTAGCAGGTTCTTCCGTTGCAGGTTCTTCTGTCGCGGGTTCTTCCGTCGCGGGATCTTCAGTTGCAGGTTCTTCCGTTGCAGGTTCTTCCGTTGCAGGTTCTTCCGTTGCAGGTTCTTCCGTTGCAGGTTCTTCCGTTGCAGGTTCTTCCGTTGTAGGTTCTTCCGTTGCAGGTTCTTCCGTTGTAGTTTCTTCTGTCGTAGGTTCTTCCGTTGCAGGTTCTTCCGTAGCGGGCTCTTCGGTCACAGGCTCTTCAGAAATTTGCTGTTGAACAATGGGTTTGACTCTTTTCTTCTGCTGCGAAAGATAAGTGAGCTGAACTGTTCCTCCCGCGGTGTAAGCATCGAAACTGGTCGGTGCGGCAAGCGGCACAGACGATTCATCGATGCGCTCGACGACCTGATTTGTTACATTACGCTCAAATGCTGCACTTGAGGAATTCCGATTCGGCAAGAAATAGACGCCGAGCAGCACGGCGGGCGTCAGCGCCAGCAGGCCGAGCGTTGCAAACAGTGCCAATTTCTTCGTAATTTTCATGTGGATTCCTCAACTTTCTCTTACTGTACCCTAGTTTACAAGCAAATCATTACAATATCGTTACTTTGTTGCTTTATTCGAAACTATTTTTTATCATTTATTCGGTCTTTCATGTAATATCGAGAGAAATATTACATTTCCGTTACTTCTTGTTGTTTGCGCAGCGGATCGTATATCATTTTTGTTGATTCCCAAGGTCTTTGCTGCGCACCGTCGCTCACCTCCCGGCGGCAGCGCAATGGTCGCGGCGCGTCGGGGCTGAGGCCCGCTCCTGCCGCTCCCTTACTTGTCTCCCGGGGCTGCCATGAAAGTCAGCCCGTTCGCGCCTCTCAACAATCCACTGGATTGTTTCGTGCCTTTGGCACCGGTGTTCACCCTCCGCGGCGCTTTCTCTGCCACTGGCAGCGCGCCGCTGTGTCATGTTTCGAGTCAAGCGCTACGCGCGAACCGGATGCAGACACGGAAGAGCAATTAGCCACAGAGACAGAAAAACAAAACGTCCGCGTTTGCGGACGTTTTGTTTTTGGATCCCGGCGGCTACCTACTCTCCCGGCGGCAGCGCAATGGTCGCGGCGCGTCGGGGCTGAAGCCCGCTCCTTCCGCTCCCTTGCTTGTCTCCCGGGGCTGCCATGAAAGTCAGCCCGTTCGCGCCTCTCAACAATCCACTGGATTGTTTCGTGCCTTTGGCACCGGTGTTCACCCTCCGCGGCGCTTCCTCTGCCACTGGCAGCGCGCCGCTGTGTCATGTTTCCAGTCAAGCGCTGCGCGCAAGCTGAATGCAGGCACGGAAGAGTTGTCAGGCGCAAACATGCAGACAAAACAAAAGACCATGCAATGCATGGTCTTTTGTTTTGTTGGATCCCGGCGGCTACCTACTCTCCCGGACCGTTTCCAGTCAAGTACCATCGGCGTATGAAGGCTTAACTACTGTGTTCGGAATGGGAACAGGTGGAACCCTTCAGCTAAACCACCGGAAAGGTGTGGTGTTTGTGTAAACACCTTGAAAACTGCATAGAGTGTAATTCGTTTTGATCAAGCCCTCGACCTATTAGTATCGGTCAGCTTCGCGCGTTACCGCACTTCCACCTCCGACCTATCAACCTTGTGGTCTACAAGGGGTCTTACTTCGTTAACCGAATGGGAGATCTTATCTTGAGGTCGGCTTCACGCTTAGATGCCTTCAGCGTTTATCCGATCCGCACGTGGCTACCCAGCTATGCCGTTGGCACGACAACTGATTCACCCTTGGTGCGTCCATCCCGGTCCTCTCGTACTAAGGACAGCTCCTCTCAAATCTCCTGCGCCCACGATGGATAGGGACCGAACTGTCTCACGACGTTCTGAACCCAGCTCGCGTGCCGCTTTAATTGGCGAACAGCCAAACCCTTGGGACCTACTCCAGCCCCAGGATGCGACGAGCCGACATCGAGGTGCCAAACCTCCCCGTCGATGTGGACTCTTGGGGGAGATAAGCCTGTTATCCCCGAGGTAGCTTTTATCCGTTGAGCGACGGCAATTCCACTCTCATACCGCCGGATCACTAAGTCCTACTTTCGTATCTGCTCGACCTGTCGGTCTCGCAGTCAGGCTCCCTTCTGCCTTTGCACTCTGCGAATGGTTTCCAACCATTCTGAGGAAACCTTTGAACGCCTCCGTTACTCTTTCGGAGGCGACCGCCCCAGTCAAACTGCCCATCTGACACTGTCCGATCACCGGATCACGGCTGATCGTTAGAACTTCAGTAACATAAGAGTGGTATCCCAAGGTTGGCTCCGCCGGAACTGGCGTCCCGGTTTCTCAGCCTCCCACCTATCCTGTACATACGTTACCAAAATCCAATGTCAAACTACAGTAAAGCTCTACGGGGTCTTTCCGTCCGATCGCGGGTAATGTGCATCTTCACACATACTACAATTTCGCCGGGTCCCTTGTTGAGACAGTGCCCAAGTCGTTACGCCATTCGTGCGGGTCGGAACTTACCCGACAAGGAATTTCGCTACCTTAGGA
>JBDKRL010000006.1:0-505608 GCA_039683415.1 Clostridiaceae bacterium | reverse complement strand
ATGATGGGTCTGCACGCGGCGTTTACGCTTTCGGACGAAACGCTTGCGCTCTGCAAGGCGCATACGCCGGAAACAACCGGCTTTCACGTTCATGTTGCGGAAGGCCCCGGCGATCAGGTCGACTCGCTGAAGAAATACGGCAAGCGTATCGTCGAGCGGCTCAGCGAACAGGGTATTCTGGGCGAGAAAACGCTGGCGATCCACTGCGTCCATGTCAGCCCGGCGGAGATGCGTATTTTAAAGGAAACGGATGCCATGGTCGTGCATAACCCGGAGTCCAACATGGGCAACGCCGTCGGCTGCGGCCCGGTGATCCGTCTGTTTGCGGAAGGTATTCTGCTCGGCCTCGGCACGGACGGCTATACCAACGATATGCTGGAGAGCTACAAGGTCGGCAACATCATTCATAAGCACAACCTCTGCGATCCGACCGTCGCCTGGGGCGAAATCCCGGCCATGCTGTTTGAGAACAACCCGCTGATCGCGGGGCGCTTCTTCAGCAGACCGCTCGGCGTTCTCAAAAAGGGCGCATATGCGGACGTGATCGTGACCGACTACGACCCGCTGACGCCGATGGATGGCACGAACGTCAACGGTCATATTCTCTTTGGCATGAACGGCAGAAGCGTGGTCACCACCATCTGCAACGGCAAAGTTCTCATGCGCGACCGCAAGGTGCTCGTTGCCGACGAAGCGGCTGTGATGAGCGAATGCCGCGCAAGCGCGGCACGGCTTTGGAAGTCGATTAACGGCTGATCAGACTGCATATTCGTAAGCTGTCGTAACCACGACACAGTATTATATAGGTAACAGGAGGTTTCAGCATGTCCGACCGTATGACGCCGATTCCCTTTCAAGACTTGATGAATTGGATTCTGGAAGAACGCAAGCAAGGCAGTGTCTTTGGAATCCGCCGCCCGTTCACCGCGCCGAAAGGCAAGCTCCTCGACCTCTTCGGCGAACATCTGGAAACGCCGTTCGGCCCCGCAGCAGGCCCGCATACCCAGCTGGCGCAAAACATCATAGCAGCCTATTACGCGGGCTGCCGCTTCTTTGAGCTTAAAACGGTGCAGACGCTCGACGGCGAAGACCTGCCTGTCTCCAAACCCTGTATTCTCGCGACCGACGAATGCTATAACGTTGAGTGGTCGACGGAACTCCGTGTTCCCGAAGCGTTTGACGAATATGTTAAGGCATGGTTCGCGCTTAAACTCATCAGCTGGGAATTCGACCTTGGCAGGCCTGACGGGTTCATGTTCAACATGAGCGTCGGCTACAACTTCGAAGGCATCACCAGCCCGAAGATCGACTCCTTTATCGAAGGGCTCAAAAATGCCGTCTCTACACCCATCTGGGAAGAATGCCGCGCATGGGCAAAAGCGAACCTCTCCCGCTTTACCAAGGTGGATGCTAAATACATCGAAGCGATTTCACCGCACGTCTGCTCTTCCATCACGCTTTCCACGTTGCACGGCTGCCCGCCGCAGGAGATCGAGCGCATCGCGAGCTACTTGATCGAAGTCAAGGGACTCAACACGTTCGTCAAGTGCAACCCTACCCTGCTTGGCTACCAGTTCGCGCGCAAGACCATGGACGACATGGGCTACGACTATCTGGTGTTCGACGATTTCCACTTCAACGACGATTTGCAGTACCGCGACGCGATCCCGATGTTCAAGCGCCTCGTTTCGCTCGCCGAGTGCAAGGGCGTGCAGTTCGGGCTCAAACTCACCAACACCTTCCCCGTCGGCATCGCGAGAAACGAGCTGCCGGGCAATGAAATGTATATGAGCGGGCGTTCGCTGTTTCCGCTCACCATCGAGCTGGCGCACCGCATCAGCCGCGAATTTGACGGCAGAATGCGCCTTTCGTTCTCCGGCGGCGCGGATTACAACAACATTGGCGATCTATTCGACGCGGGTATCTGGCCGGTCACGCTGGCCACGACCCTGCTCAAGCCCGGCGGCTATCAGCGCGCCAAACAGATTGCCGAAACGCTGGTGCGTCAGGATTACGTTCCGTTCGGCGGCGTTTCCGTCGGAAAAGTGGCGTATCTTGCCAAAGCCGCGCGCTCCGACGAGCGGCATACCAAGCCCATCAAGCCGCAGCCCGTCCGCAAGATCAAGGACAAAGTGCCGCTTTCGGACTGCTTTATCGCGCCCTGTTCCTATGGCTGCCCGATCAATCAGGATATTCCGGAGTACGTCCGTCTCGTCGGCGACGGTAAATATGCCGAAGCGCTGCGCCTCATTCTGGAGCGAAACCCCCTGCCGTTTATGACCGGACGCATCTGCACCCATCACTGCATGGACAAATGCACGCGCGGGTTTTATGAAGAGAGCGTGCATATTCGCGATTCCAAGCTGCTCGCCGCGCGCAACGGCTTCGACGCGCTGATCGGTTCGCTGAAGCCCTCCGGAAAGTCGGACGCCAAGGTCGCCATCATCGGCGGCGGCCCTGCCGGCATGGCGGCGACCTACTTCCTTGGCCGTCAAGGCGCAAAGACGACGATCTTTGAAAAGCGTTCGCTGCTCGGCGGCATCGTGCGCTATGTCATCCCCGGTTTTCGAATCGGCGATTTCGGCATCGACCATGACGTTGAACTCGTCAAAGCCATGGGCGCGGAAATCAAGGTCAACACGCCAGCGCCGAGCGTGAAAGAACTGAAAGCACAGGGTTATACGCACGTCATATTCGCCACCGGCGCCTGGGCGCACGGACATCTCAAGCTGGAAAGCGGCGAGAGCACGAACGTTCTCGACTTCCTCGAACAATACAAGTGCGAATCTCTTGAAGGCGTTGGCGAACACGTCATCGTCGTTGGCGGCGGCAACACCGCAATGGACGCGGCGCGCGCGGCAAAGCGTATCAAAGGCGTTGTGTCCAGCACCATCGTCTACCGCCGGAACAAACGCTATATGCCGGCGGATGAAGAGGAACTGCAGCTCGCAGAAGACGACGGCGTCGCGTTCCGCGAACTGCTTACTCCAGTCCGTTTCGAAAACGGCAGGTTGATCTGCCGCGTCTGCAAGCTTGGCGCGCCGGATACCAGCGGCAGGCCTTCCAGTGTGGAGACAGACGAGATGGTCGCCCTCCCCTGCTCGCTGCTCATCTCCGCCATCGGCGAAAAGGTGGAAGCAAAAGACTTTGCCGAAAACGGCATTGCGCTGAGCGACCGCGGCAGCGTGGTCACCAACGCCAAAACGCTGGAAACCAGCGAGCCGAACGTATTCGTCATTGGCGACGCGAACCGCGGCCCAGCGACCGTTGTGGAAGCCATTGCCGACGCAAGAAAAGTTGCGGATGCGATTGTTGGCGCGTATACGGTTACCGTGCCGGAAGATTCAAAAGCTTGCGAAGGCAACTGCCTGCTTAAGCAGGGTTCCCTCGCTGTTTACGACAGCGCGGGCAAGGAAACCGAGCGCTGTCTCGCCTGCTCGACCGTTTGCGAATGCTGCGTGCAGGTCTGCCCGAACCGCGCGAATATCGCCATTACCGTTCAGGCGGGCGGCATGCCGCAGATCCTTCATGTTGACCGCATGTGCAACGAGTGCGGCAACTGCACCGCATTCTGTCCGTACGACAGTTCGCCTTACAAAGAAAAATTCACGCTGTTTTCGACTGAAAAAGAATTTGACGAAAGCGAGAACAAAGGATTCTTCGTGCTCGGCGGCGGCAAGATCAAGCTGCGTCTGGACGGTGTTTCCACCGTTCGCCTCGGCGCAAACGAGATCGACCCCAAGATCGAGCAGTTCATCAACGCCGTCATCTGGGACTACAGCTACCTGCTTTAAGCATAGCGCTCCGGCCTTGACGGTTAACCGCTCCGTCAAGGCCGGGTTGCTTCCGTAAAACAAGTTTGAGGGGGAATTCCCATGTCCACATTCACCGTCAACGGACGGCTTGTCACCGCAGGAAAAAATCAAAAACTCATCGTGTTCCTGCGGGACACGCTCCGGCTCACCAGCGTGAAAAACGGCTGTTCGGAAGGCGCCTGCGGCACCTGTATGGTGCTCGTCGACGGCAAAGCCATGAAAGCCTGCGTCCAGCAGACGGATAAGCTGGAAGGGAAAGCCATCCTGACCGTAGAAGGCCTTACCCCGCGCGAACGGGACGTTTACGCGTATGCGTTCGCTTCCTGCGGCGCAGTGCAGTGCGGCTTTTGCACGCCAGGCATGGTGATCAGCGCAAAGGGCTTGCTGGACGTCAACGGTTCCCCTACCCGCGCGGAAGTAAAGGAAGCGCTTAAAAACAACATTTGCCGCTGCACGGGCTATAAAAAAATCGAAGAAGCGGTGCTTCTTGCCGCAAAGATCCTGCGTGAAAACACCGCCGTTCCCGCGGGCGAACTGCCCGGCTTGCTCGGCGAAAGCATCAAGCGAATCGAGGCGGCGGAGAAAACACTCGGTACGGCTCTGTATGCCGACGATTTATACCTCGACGGCATGCTGCTTGGCTCCGCCGTGCGCAGCGCATACCCGCGCGCGCGCGTGCTCTCGATCGATACCAGCGCGGCAAAAGCGTTTCCGGGCGTCGTGGCTGTTTTTACTTCGGAAGATGTTCCCGGCGATAAAAAGATCGGCCATCTCATTCAGGACTACGACGTGATGATTTCCGTCGGTGCAGTGACGCACTTTTTAGGCGACGCCATAGCGCTCGTCGTTGCGGAATCCGCCGAAGCGCTTGCAGAAGGCAAGGCCGCGGTTAAAGTGGAATACGAGCCGCTCACTCCCATCCTCTCTTCGGATGACGCCCGGCGCGAAGGTGCGGAACGCGTCCACGAAGACCGTGACAATCTGTTGAGTTACCAGTTTGTCAAGCGCGGGGACGCGGACGCAATGATCCGTAATAGCGCGCATGTGGTGACGAATCACTACAGCGTACCATTCACGGAGCATGCGTTTTTAGAACCGGAATGCGCGGTTGCCGAAATGGATGGCGAAACCGTCCGCATCTATTCCGCGGATCAGGGTATTTACCAGACGCAGAAGGAATGCGCGCACCTGCTGGGGCTTCCGCTCGAAAAAGTTCGCGTATCCGCCATGATGGTCGGCGGCGGCTTCGGCGGCAAGGAGGATATGAGCGTCCAACATCACGCGGCGCTCGCCTGCTTTTTGCTCAAACGCCCCGTCAAAGTGAAGTTCTCCCGCGCGGAAAGCATTTTAATCCACCCGAAGCGACACGCCATGGAGATGGAATTCACCACCGCCTGCGACGAAACAGGGCATTTAACCGCCATGCGCGCGCGACTGATTGCCGACTCCGGCGCATACGCTTCCCTCGGCGGCCCCGTGCTACAGCGCGCCTGCACCCACGCGGCAGGACCTTACAACTACCAGAATATCGATATCGAAGGATACGCCTACTATACCAACAATCCGCCGGGCGGCGCGTTCCGCGGCTTCGGCGTTCCGCAGAGCTGCTTTGCCACGGAGTGCAACATCAATCAGCTCGCCGAGCTGGTCGGCATGACGCCGTTTGCGTTCCGGTATCTCAACGCCATCCGTCCGGGTCAGGAGTTACCAAACGGTCAGATTGCGGACGAAACGACGGCTTTGGTTGAAACGCTGGACGCCGTACGCCCCATCCTGGAACGAAACCCCAAAGCGGGTATTGCCTGCGCCATGAAAAACAGCGGGCTCGGCGTCGGCGTTCCGGACTTTGGGCGATGCCGCATCGAGGTGAGAAACAGCAAAGTGCACCTGCACTCTTCCGCCGCCTGCATCGGTCAAGGCATGGGTACCGTGCAGACGCAGTTCGTCAAGGAGATTACCGACCTTCCGCTCGAGCAGATCGTCTATCACGCGCCGGATACCGCGCTTGCTCCGAACTCCGGCAATACGACCGCCTCCCGCCAGACGCTTTTTACAGGAGAAGCGACGGTACGTGCGGCAAAGCTGCTCAAAGCGGCAATGGAGGAATCCGGTTCGCTTGAAGCGCTCGAAGGCAGGAGCTATTACGGCGAATACGAAGGTAAAACCGATCCGCTTGGCACCAAGACCGATCACCCCGTTTCTCACATTGCCTACGGCTATGCCACGCATGTTGTGGAGCTGGACGACGAGGGCAAGGTTAGTCTCGTGACCGCAGCTCACGACGTTGGCACTGCGGTGAACCCCGTTGCGCTGGAAGGGCAGATCGAAGGCGGTGTAGTGATGAGCCTTGGCTATGCGCTGACCGAGGATTTCCCGCTGGAAAACGGCAGGCCGACCAGAAAATTCGGCACACTCGGTTTGTTCAAATCCATCAATACGCCGGAAGTTACGCCGATCATCATCGGCAAAGCCAGCAGGGACGGGCTTGCCTGCGGCGCAAAAGGCGTTGGCGAGATCTGCTCCATTCCAACCGCGCCCGCAGTGCAGCTGGCGTATTATAACCGCGACGGCATCTTTCGTATCAAGCTCCCGCTAGACGATACGCCGTACTGCAAGAAGTAACGCAAGTTCCATCATCATGCCGCTGGCGCTGCCGTATTATTACGACCCTCCCCCGGCGCGCGCGTTCAACGATCCGGACTGCGCGTATCGGTGACGAACAGACAAACACAATAGTCTGTTTCTACATCATTCGAAGGAGAGCGGCATCAAGCCGCTCTCTTTCGTTTGCCGGGTTCCCTGTTGCCAAATGCACGGTGGGACTGTCGAATGACACACGAGGAATCGAACATTGCCGCCTTTTCGCCGCAATGCCGCTATGGTATACTGAATACAAATCAACCCAGAGAGAAGGGAAAAGGAGAAAGTATTATGTTTCGAGATAAAGCGGGCAACCTTTCCGTAGGAAGAATCGTCAGTTTGGTTGTCGTCGCCCTGCTGGTGCTCATCGTTCTTGGTGGCAGCATCGTCGTCGTACAAACCGGTGAATCCGGCGTCGTGCTCACGTTTGGCAGAGCAAGTGAGGTCGTTCTGGATCAGGGTATTCACCTGAAGATTCCGTTTGTGCAGAAGATCGTTACGATCAACAACCGAATCGTGAAAACGGAAGTGACCACCGAGGCGTTCAGCAAGGACTTGCAAACGATTTCCTCTATCATTGCGGTGAATTACCACATCAACAAGAGTTCGAGCGCCGAAATCTATACGGAAGTCGGTCTCGGCTACGAAGATGTCCTGATTACGCCGGCAATCAACGAGGTGCTCAAAGCGGTCACCGCCCAATACACCGCGCAGCAGCTCGTAGGCAATCGTGCCGACGTCAGCATACAGCTTGACGAAAGCCTGAACGCTAAGCTCAACGAGTACGGCATCTTCATCGATGATCTCAACATCATCAACTGGGACTTCTCGGAAGAGTACATCATCGCCATCGAAGCCAAGCAGGTTGCGGAGCAGAACCTGATTAAGACCCGCACCGAGCAGGAGCAGGCGCTGGTAATTGCCAACACCGAGGCGCAAAAGCAGGTCATCGCGGCGCAGGCCGAAGCGGACAAGATCAAGCTGCTTGCAGAGGCGAATGCCGAAAGCAACAACATCATCACCGCGTCGCTCAACGATCTTTTGATCCGCTACGAGACCATCCAAAAGTGGGATGGCGCGCTGCCCAAAGTTTCCGGCGGTGCCGATACCCTCATCGACGTAGGACTTGGCGAGTAATCAGAACCAAAAACGAAAAAGCAGGCGGGATTTTCCCCGCCTGCTTATTTGTTTCGTGACTAAATAGATTGTTCTCCAAGCCATGCGGCAATTTCCCGTTCTTCCGCGCCTGTTTGCGAGCTGAGACGGTCAACAAGCGGTTGTTTACCGTACGGGCTTCCTGTCAGCAGTTCCTGCAAACGCAAGGCGAGAGTCGCGTCCATCGCGTCCGTATAGCAGACGGCGCTCGAAATAACGCCGCCCTGCACGTTGAACAGCAGTTCCAGACAGCCGAACGAAAAACGGTTCTCGAAGGAAACATTGAACGATGGCGTACAGCCAAACCGCCACTCCCAGGAAGCGTACCGCGCGCGAACCTGCTCCAGCTTCTCCGCGTCAACGGATTCCTCGGCGTGCGGTTCGGCCTCCCCATACTCCTCGCAAAAGGCCTTTTCAAGCGCGCGCTTCATGGTTTCCACATTCAGTTCCGGGTTTTGCAGGCCAAGGTTTGTTACCCGGCTGATAACGCTTTTAACGCCCTTTGCTTCCAGCTTCATTTGGGAAGGCGCAAGATACCGCGAGAGCTTTTGCATGTCCGCGGAGATCAGAATTGTTCCGTGGTGCAGCGCCGTCCCTTGCGAAAAGCGGAACGCGTTGCCAGAGAACTTCTCCCCCGTCGCCGTCAGAACGAGATCGTTTCTTCCGGTAAACGAAGTGTCGATTCCGAACTTTGCCGCCGCCTTTTGAATCACCGAAAGCTGGCGTACCAGATCGTAATCGTCCTTGGGCAAGAGGAACGTAAAGTTCAGATTGCCCAGATCGTGAAACACCGCTCCCCCGCCGGAAGACCGCCGCGCAAGGAATCCTCCTTCGCTTTCCAAAAGCTCCACTCGGCACTCCCGCCAGGCGTTCTGATTGCGGCCGATCACGACCGTATGCTGGTTTTGCCAGAGATACAGCGTGCATCCGTCGCCTTGGGAATCGAAGAGGACTTCTTCAAGCGCAAGGTTGTGATAAGGATCGACACTGCTTGTTAAGATGACTCGGTTCACGGGGAGGCACCTCGTTTCGCCAGATTTTTTGGATACCTTTACTTCTTTACGTTATTCAAGCTTTCTTTAGCAGCTTTGACCACGTTTTCCGCCGTAAAGCCAAATTCCTGAAAGAGGATGCCCGCCGGAGCCGAAGAGCCGTAATGGTCGATGCAGACGGTCTTGCCGTCCAACCCGACATAGCGATCCCAGCTGTAAGCGGATCCCGCTTCCACCGCCACACGCGCGCGGACGGCGTTCGGCAAAACGGTTTCCCGGTAACCCGCATCCTGCTCGTCATAGAGGTCGAGACACGGCATGGAGACGATACGCGCGGAAATTCCCTCCGTCTGCAAAGCGTCGGCCGCTTTGTAGATCAGTTCGACTTCGCTTCCGCTGGCCATGAGGATGACGTCCGGCTTGCCGTTGGGCGCGTCTTTCAGAATATATCCGCCTTTATACGCGCCCTCGCCCGTTTCCGCGTATTGCGGCAGGTTCTGGCGGGTCAGCGCCAGCACGGCTGGTTTGTCGCCTTCAAACGCCATGATATAGCAGATGGCGGTTTCCTTTGCGTCCGCGGGGCGAAATACAAGCGTACCGGGTGTTGCGCGAAGCGCCGCAATTTGTTCGATGGGCTGATGCGTGGGCCCGTCTTCGCCAACGCCGATGCTGTCGTGCGTCATGACATAGACCACCGACTGACCCATGATGGCCGAAAGGCGCAGCGCGGGTTTAAGATAGTCCGTAAACACGAGGAACGTCGCGCAGAACGCGTGGAACCCGCCGTAAAGCTGGATGCCGTTGGAGATACAGGCCATCGCGAATTCGCGGATGCCGAAGTGAATATTCGCGCCCGTGCGGTTTTCGGCGCTGAAGAATCCTTTGCCCTTGAGTTCCGTCTTGTTGGAAGGCGCAAGATCCGCGCTGCCGCCGAAGAGGTTCGGCAGGTATTCCGCAAAGATGTTGAGCACTTCCCCGCTGACCGCACGCGTCGCTTTTGCGCCGGTGGCGTTCCAGAGGCGGGCGTCGGTTTTCAGCGCTTCCGGCAGTTTCTTTTCGTGCCAGGCAACCCATTTTTCGTAGAGGTCGGGATACGCCTTTTTGTATTCGGCAAACATAGCATCGTAGGCCGCATGTTCCTTTGCGTAGCCCGCTTTCAATTCGGCAAAATAGGCCTGCACATCCGCCGGAACCGTAAATGGTTCTTCATTCCAATGGTAGTATTCCCGCATAGCCTTAATCGCTTCTTCGCCCAGCGGTTCGCCGTGCGCGCCTGCGGTGTTTGCCTTGGGGGTGCCGTGCGCAATCTCCGTATGGACGATGATGAGCGAAGGATGCGTTTTGTCCGCTTTTGCGGCTTGAATAGCATGATCGATCGCTTCGGTATCTTCGCCGTCCGGCAGTTCCTGCACCGACCATCCATAGGCTTCGAAGCGCTTGCCGACATCCTCGGTAAACGCAAGGCTCGTGCTGCCTTCAATCGTAATCTGGTTGCGGTCGTAGAGCAGAATCAGATTGCCGAGACCGAGATGCCCCGCCAGTGAAGCCGCTTCCGATGCGACGCCTTCCATCAGGCAGCCGTCGCCGGAGAGCGCGTAGGTGTAGTGATCCACAACCGGGAAACCTTCGCGGTTGAACTCGGCGGCAAGACGCGCTTCCGCCATCGCCATGCCGACCGCGGTTGCAATTCCCTGCCCAAGCGGGCCTGTTGTCGTTTCTACGCCGACTGTGTGACCGAATTCCGGATGGCCTGGGGTCAAGCTGCCCCACTGACGGAACCGTTTGAGCTCGTCCATGGGCAGGCCGTAGCCAAAAAGGTGCAGCAGAGAATATTCCAGCATGGAGGCATGCCCGGCGGAAAGGACAAAACGGTCGCGCCCCACCCACTTGGGGTCGGCGGGATCGTGTTTCATCTGCTTCCAAAGTGTAAATGCCATGGGAGCGGCTCCAATCGGAAGGCCGGGATGTCCGCTGTTGGCTTTTTGCACGGCTTCCGCCGCGAGAAAACGAATATTCGTTATCGCTTTTTGCTCAATGGGTTTCATGATTTGTATTCCTTTCCTTCGTTTACACAATTCTAACTAAAATCAACAAAAATCCGACTAAAATCAACAAAAATCCGAAACTGTATAAAGATGGCGACAAGTATTATATCATACTTGCCGCCGCATGATTCAAGCCAAATCAGATGCCGCGCTTGTTTTCGCGTATCTGTTCCAAAACCGTGAAGTTATGTTTGCAGACGTGACCCGACAGCGGCAGAATCCGCTCGTGAATCGCGTCCACGATCCATTCCGGCTGCGGGAAGAACGCATCTTCCATTTCATGCGCGGGCGTAATCCAGTTTTTCGCACCGACAACCACCGGGGGCGCGTCGAGGTAATCAAAGCAGAGTTCGGCAATGTTGCTGGCGAGGTTACGCATAAAGCTGTTGCGCTCGCATGCGTCGCCGGTGACGACGATTCTTCCGGTCTTTTTGACGGAGGCGATGACCGGTTCGTAGTTGAACGGAACGAGCGAACGTGCGTCGATGATCTCCGCCGAAAGGCCGTACTGCTCCTGCAGGATATCGGCGGCCTTCGTGACGCGGTAAAGCGTCGCACCGATGGAGAGGATGGTGACGTCCTTGCCAACGCGCTTGACGTCCGGCTCGCCGAACGGGATTTCGTACTCCGCTTCCGGCACGCCTTCCGTATGGAAGAGTTCGGCAACATCGTAAAGCCGTTGGCTTTCAAGAAAAATGACCGGGTCTGTGCCGTTGAGCGCGGACTGCATGAGTCCTTTTGCGTCGTAAGGCGTCGCCGGGAACACGACTTTCAGGCCGGGGATATGAGCTACCAGCGCGCTCCAGTCCTGCGAATGCTGCGCGCCGTATTTACTGCCAACGCTCATGCGCAGCACGACCGGCATTTTAAGCATGCCCGCGCTCATGGACTGCCATTTGCAGAGCTGATTGAAGATTTCGTCCCCCGCCCTGCCTAAAAAGTCGCAGTACATGAGTTCCGCAACCGCACGTCCGCCGCTCATGGCGTACCCGATGGCCGCTCCCACGATGCCCGCTTCCGCAATTGGCGTGTTAAACAGGCGGTTGTAGGGAATCGCTTCCGTCATGCCGCGGTAGACCGCGAACGCGCCGCCCCAGTCGCGTACGTCTTCGCCAAACGCCGCTAACGTGGGATCTTCATAGAACTTGTTGATGATGGGTTCCGCCAAACCGTCGCGCAGCTGATAGACACGGTTCTTGCCAACGGGCTTGCCGTCCGCTTCCAGTCCGAAACGCGCTTTTTTCGCAAGCTGGAGGACGCGCGGACACTCTTCCTTCGGCAGGCACATATCAGGTGTACGCGTCGTATCAAACGAGCGCACGGTCTGGTTGGAGAACATCAAATTTCCGATATAGTCGCTCTCGGCGCCAAAGATATCGATGCGCGGAGAAACGGTTTCGTCAATGGCGAGTCTGAGGTTATTGAGCATGTTCTCTTTGACGACCGCCCAGATTTCGTCCAACTCCGTTTGCGAGCAAATCTTTGCTTCCAGCATCTGCTTGCCGAACGTAAGGATGGAATCCTGCGCTTCCCAGGCTTCGATCTCTTCCTTGGTGCGGTATGTGCTGGAATCCGACGGGCTGTGGCCGCTGAAACGGTACGTAACAACGTCTAGCAGCACGGGGCCTTCGCTCTTTGCCAGCGGGAGTTTGCGTTTGTAAGCATCGATCACGGCGAGCGGGTTGAACCCGTCCACACGCTCGGCATGCATGGCGGAAGGCATTACGCCGGAAGCGATACGGGCAACCATATCGTAACCCATCGTTTCACCGCGGGTTTGACCGCCCATTCCGTAGAAGTTGTCGTTGATGTTAAAGAGGATCGGCACCGCGCCGCCGTCTTCGCCCCAGAGCTTACGCACCTGATCCATGGCGGAGATCATCAAGCCTTCCCAAACGGGGCCGCAGGCCATCGCGCCGTCGCCGATGTTGCAGACGACCACACCCGGCTTTTTGTTGATGAGTTTATAGAGCGCGGCGCCCGGCGCGATGCTGCCGCTGCCGCCGACGATTGCGTTGTTCGGGTAGATGCCAAAAGGCGTAAAGAACGCGTGCATGGAACCGCCCAACCCCTGGTTGAAGCCGTTCTTGCGGGCAAAGGTTTCGCACATCATGCCATACAGCAAAAAGTTGATGCCGACTTCCTTGACGGTCTTGCCGCTGTTTTTGATCACCGAAAGCGTGCGTCCGTCAAAGAAACCCTCCATGATGGCGGTGAGTTTTTCGTCGTCCAGAATCTGGGTGGAGCGCAGGCCCTTGGCGAGGATTTCGCCGTGGCTGCGGTGGGAACCGAAGGTGTAGTCGTCCAGCGTGAGTTCGTACGCCGCGCCGACATACGCGGCTTCCTGGCCGATGCCGAGGTGCGCGGGGCCGGGGTGATTATACTGCACGCCCATATACTCGTTGGTTGTTTTGATGAGGTTGAGCATGGTCTCAAACTCGCGGATATAGCACATATCGCGGTAGATATGCAGGAATTCTTCCTTGGTGAAATTCTTCTTTTCGTCCTTGACCGTTTTTTGGTACTCGTTGACCGGAATCGGCGGGAACGTGAGCGTTTCCGGCTTTCTGACCTGATTGGGATCGACAAACAATTGTTTCGACATACGCTTCTCCTTAAAAATCAACGCGTGTTAGCGCAGAATATCCATTAGAATTGAAACACCGCTTCGCGGACGATTTCGCAGACCGTCGGGTGCGGGAATACGATCTCTTTGACTTCGTCCACCGTCAACCCAAGCTCGATGAACGTTCCGACCGTCACGATAAACTCGCTCGAATAGTTGGCGAGCACCTGCGCGCCCAACACCTTGCGGGACGTGTTCTCGACCACGAGCTTCATAATGCCGTCCCCGCCTTCGTTCTCCGCGAGGTAACGGCCGGAGAAGCGCATCGGCAACTTGACGACCTTGACGTCCAGCCCCTTGGCTTTCGCGGAAGCTTCCGTTTCGCCGACGGCGGAGAGTTCGGGATTCGTGTACAGAACGCCTGGGATCGCTTCGTAGCGCATGGTGTCGTGCTTGCCGAGCATGTTGCTGACGGCGACTTCCGCTTCGCGGTAGGCCGTATGCGCGAGCATCGACTTGCCGTTGACGTCGCCCGCGGCGTAGACTTCCGGCTGGTTGGTCTTCATCTGCGCGTCGGTGACGATCGCGCCGCGGTCGGTCAAAACATGGATGCTTTCCAGACCGATATCCTTGGTGTTGGCTCGGCGTCCAATCGAAAGCAGCACTTTATCGCAGATTACTTCGCTGACCACGCCGTCTTTTTCGTACTTGACGGCTGTTGCGGTCACTTCGATCACTTTTGCAGAAAGATAGAACGTGACTCCGCGCTTTTCGTAGGACTTCTTCAGAATGGCGACCAATTCCGGATCGTTTTCTCCCGCGATATGGTCGAGCATTTCTATTACGGTCACTTTGGAGCCGATGGAAGAAAAGTAACTCGCGAATTCAAGCCCGATGACCCCGCCTCCGATCACGCAGAGATGCTCCGGCTTTTGCGTCAGTTGGAGGATTTCACGGTTCGTGCATACAAAACCGTTGGCAAGGCCTTCTTTGAGTCCCGGAATCGGGGGAACAGCCGGAGAAGAGCCTGTCGCGATCAACAGCCGTTTGCCGGTGTACGTTTCCCCGCCCGCGTCAACGGTGTAACCTTCCGCATTACGCCCGGTGACAACGCCGCGCGCGTTAACGAGCACGACGCCGTTTGCTTTGAGCGCCGCCTGCACGCCGGAAACGAGCGTCTTGACGACTTTGTCCTTGCGGGCAACGACCTTTGCGTGGTCGATGGTCAAGCCTTCGGCGGTCACGCCGTATTTTTCGCCGTGCGCCGCGCCGTCGAAGATCTTTGCCGAGTAGAGCAGCGTTTTGGTCGGGATGCAGCCTTCGTTGAGGCAGACGCCGCCAACATTCCGCTCTTCCATGCAGCAGACGGAAAGTCCCGCATGTCCCGCGCGCTCGCTGGCCAGATATCCGGCGGGGCCTCCGCCGAGGACAATTAAATCGAATGTCATGGCTCTTCCCTCCTCAGCCGATCAGGAGCAGGTCGAACTGCTCCAGCGCCGTGACCAGATCCTTAAGGAATCTGCTGGCGGGCGCGCCGTCCACCGCGCGGTGGTCGTAGGTCAGAGACAGCCCCATAGCGGGATAGGTCGTGATCTGCCCGTTCACGGTGCGGACGCGTTCGGTGATGCAGCAAACGCCCAGCAGCGCCACTTGCGGCGGGTTGATGACCGGCGTAAAGCTCTCGACCCCGTAGACGCCAACGTTGCTGATGGTGAACGTGCCGCCCTGCAGCAGGTCGGGGTTGATGCTGCCTTCCTGCGCGGCCTTACTGAGCTGTTTGGATTCCAGCGCGATTTGACCCAGTGACTTGGTATCCGCGTTGAACAGCGTCGGTACCAATAAGCCCCGCGGCGTATCCACGGCGATGCCGAGGTGAGCATGATGGAAAAAGCGAATCTTGTCGCCGAGGCAGTGCGCATTGAGCGCTTCGTGCTTCATCAGCACGCGCGAGGCGGCAAACAGAATGATGTCGTTGATCGTAATTTTGGGCAGTTCCATCCCCTCCGGCGCGGATTTGATCCGTTCGCGGAACGCGAGGATGCGAGTAGCGTCAAACGAAGTGTTATGCGTGAGCTGCGCCATTTCGCTGAGGCTTTCGTGCATAGTCTTGGCGATCACGCGGCGAAGGTTCGGCATTTTTACTTCGTCGTAGTCCAGTCCGGTCGGCGCGGCTAGTTCCTGTGCAGCGGGCGTTGTTATTACAGCCTGCGAGGTTGCGTCAGCCGGTGTTACTCTGCCGCCAAGGCCGGAACCCGTGCGGCTTTCCTGCGCCAGCGTGAGCACATCCCGCTCGATGACGCGGCCGTGCGGCCCCGTCGGCGCGGCGTTTGCCGGATTGACGCCTAGCTGCTCTGCGGCGGCTCTTGCGCGCGGGGAAACGCCTTCCGCCCGCGCTGCAGTTGCCTGCGCGGCAGGTTTTGCCGCTTCGACGGCGGCGGGTTCTGCCGCCTGCTCCGCTTTGGCTGGCGCCGCGCCGTCCGGCGCAAATTCGGCGTAGGATTCACCGGGTTGGCCAATGACGGCAACGTTCAGCAAAACGGGTACGTCGTCTTCCGCATTGTAAAACACAGCCAGCAGCGTGCCGTCTGCTTTTGCTGCTTCTTCAAAGGTAGATTTATCGGTTTCGTAAGAAAACAGGACGTCTCCAACGTGAACCTGGTCGCCCACTTTCTTTTTCCATTCGGTGATCACACAGCTTTCAACGGACTGACCCTGCCGCGGCATAATGACCGGTATCGCCATAAAGAGCCTCCTTATCCATACGCAATGATAAATTATTTCTTAACGATGTTATAATATAACATCTATATCACGCTGTCAAGAAAAAAGAAACGGAACCGCGCGCAGGATTTGCCGCAGTTCCGTTTTTTTCTTATCGAATGGGATACATGGCGCGACGCGGCGCGTTCGGTAATTACTATGGATGAAAATCGCTTCTGTCAACCGTTTTTCGTGTGCGCCTTGTTTTCCATGCAGACGATGCTCATCTTCGAGGTTCCAACAGCCTGGCAGATCGCGTCGCATTTGGTCATGAACAGAAAGAAGATATTCCGTTTTGATTCTCCGGTCAGGCTTTCGAAGTTGCCCTGGCCTTTGGAAATCACGACGTCCGCCGCCGTATACTCGGCGAGGAACGATCCACTCGTGCGGTGCAGCACCGTACCGGGGCAGCCGTCACCGTTATCGATCACGCGGGCAACGGCGTCCAGACCGACTTCTTTTGCGTCCGCCAAAGTAACGTCGTTGAGAATCGGCTGTCCTTTGACCACGCAGACGGGTTCGATCTGCGGGAATTCGCGCTTGAGGTGTTCGATTAAGAGTTTGTCAAAGACGATCTCACCAGCGTTGTCGCAAAGGTACAACACGCGCTTTGCGTGCTGGAGTGCATCGCAGAGCGCTTTGCTGTCGTCAACGGAAAAAGAAGAATTGGCAACCGCGTCGATCTGGCGGTTCTGCTCTTCCAGCCCGACCGGATGTTCGAGACCGTAATCCACGATGTTTCCGGCGATGGCGTATTTCAGCGCAACGGTGAACGGATCGTCCGCGCGCGTAATCGCCTCACGGGTGCGCTGCTCCATCTTCATTGCTTCCTGATTGCAGAGCGATTTGACCGAGGCGTAAGGATCGTCCTGATCCGTATGCTTGAGCAGCAGCTGCCAGAGTTCACCCATGGATTCCGGCGTACAGCCCTCATAATCGGCGCCGCTTAAGTACGCGAGGGATTCGCGCATGGCGGCTTCCTTATGCGTTTCGTCGAAGTTGAGCATTTTCGCAACAGTGAGCACCTGCGCGATGATACAGGTCATGCATTCATATTGTAATTTCATATCTGGTATTCTAACGGATGACAGATGCAAAAGTAAATGATAAAAATGTTTCATCATCATTATCATGACAGTTAGCATAAAAAAACAAACCCGCGTATTGAAACGCGGGCATTGAAAAGAATTCTTAATTTAACCGTTCTTTCTGGGTTTTCTCGCTTTGACGAGTTCCAAAAACCGATGCTGGGACGGAAGATCGTCCCGAAGGGCTTTCGGCAGAAAGTTCTTGTCAAACGCCGCGGCTTCCGCATCATCCACCTCATAAATGGCGTCCTCAATAAAGAGTCCTGCGCAGTTGGAAAGCGTGCCGGGAATCAGTTCGATCGCCTGCAGCGCATCGGCAAAAAAGTCGTCAGGCGTTCCGATGCCGTATTGTTCCGCAGACCCGAAGCCGAACCTGGAGTAATACCCCGGATCGCCGTAGATCAGCACGGCGCCGTGTCCCAGTTCCTTTGCCCGCTCCAGCGAATGGCGGATCAACATAGACCCGACCCCCTGCCCCTGCATCAGCGGCATGACGGAGACGGGGCCAAAACTCAGCACAGCGCGTTCGCTGCCGTCGTCACAGCGGATAACCGCCTTGGTATACATGATATTGCCAATGATTTTGCCGTCGTGCAGCGCAACAAAATCCAGCTCCGGCAAAAACGCAGCGCTGGAACGCAGCACATGCGCAAGAAAATGCTCGTTGCAGCCGGGCACATGCTTATTCCAAAATGCCTCGCGGGTAACGTTTTCCACGGCGGCGTAGTCTTCCGGCAATTCAAGCCGGAGTTCAATATCATGACGCATATTCTGCACCCTCGATCCTACATTTGCGCCAAAATAAAAAGCGCGCATCTATGCAATAAGCATACCGCGCGCATAACGAATAAGCAAGCGAATCCGTTCGGAATCAGGCGGCCCGATCGCTCGCCGCGGCACCGGGTTCGAGCCATCGCTTTTGCGCCTTGCTCCAGCGGTGATACACTGCCGCCGCAATCCAGGCGCGCGGTATGAGCTTGCCGGCAAACGTTAAAGCACGGTTCAGCACTCCGGGAATATACACGCCTTTGCCGCGCAGCACGCCGTCGATGGTGCGCCGGGCAACTGTTTCCAGCGCGTTTGTTGTGGCTCCGCCCCAGAATCCCTGCGCCGCTATTCCGCTCATGGCTTCCTTTGTGGTCACCAGTCCGCCCGGGCAAAGCGCAAGGACATTCACATCCTGATCTTTCAGTTCCTGCCTTAGCGCAACCGCAAAGTCAAGCAGAAACCGTTTGGAAGCGGCATACGTCGCCTTGAGCGGCATGGGATACATGGAAGCAAGGCTCGAAACGAACACCAGCGAAAAAGGCTTGTTCTCACGCCTGCGATTCAATATCGCATGAGTGATGCGAAGGGTAGCTTCGTTATTCAATGAAACGATCTTGACAACGTCCCTGCGCGACCGTTCGAGGAATCCGCCTTCATAATCTACTCCGGCCACGTTGAGCAGCATGTCGAACCGGATCTTCTGCGAATCGATGGTTTCTATCAGCGCGTCTACGCTTGCATCGCTGGTCAAGTCGCAAGCTTTGATTGCAACGCAGACGCCGAATTGCCGCTCCAGTCCCTGCTGAATCGAAATCAAGCCCCGTTCGTTGATATCCACCAGAAAGAGGTTGTATCCCCTTCTGCCGCATTCGTTGGCCAGCGCGCGGCCAAGCCCGCCGCTTGCACCCGTAATTAAAACGTTCATCCGTTTTCCTTCCTTTCGTCATACTGAATGCCGCAGAGCTGTTCGCTGAGGCGGAAGAGCCTTGCCGCATTCTCCCAGTTGACCTCGCGGCTGAAGGGCGCTTCTTTGCTGAGGTAATAGTAAATCCCTTCCGGCGCGGAATCGGTCATGCAAAGATACGCGTAGGTCTTTGCCGGAATCTCCGGACTCACGCCATGCTTGCTGCGGCGTTTCCAAACAAAATCCACGAGCCCGCCCGTGTTTTTGCAGCCGATCTCCGTGCAGACGAGTCCCGGATCGACCGCGTACGCGCGCAGTCCCTGCCAGGCGAACCGATCGTTGAGTCCCTTGGCAAACAACACGTTGCAAAGCTTCGACTGCTTGTACGCCAGCAGCGGGTGGTACCCGCGGCGGAACATCAAATCGTTCCAGCGCATCTTCATGTGCCGATGCGACCCGCTCGACGTCATCAGCACGCGGCCTTGCGCTTTCAGTAAATACGGCAGCAGCCGATAGGTGAGCAGGAATCCGGCAAGGTGGTTGAGCGCAAACTGCTGTTCATAGCCTTCCTCGGTAGTCGTATGCCAGCTGCGCACACATCCGGCGTTATTGATGAGCGCAAACAATTCACCGCCGCAGCTCTCGTTGAGGTACGCAATAATCTCGCCCGCAACGCGGTGCACTTCGCGCTGCTGCATCAGATCCGCGCAAAAGAATTCTGCTTCAGCGCTTGACGTTTCATTTAAAATTTGCTGTTTTGCCAGTTCACAGCGGGATTGATCCCGTCCAATGCCGAGAATCCGGAATCCGTTTCTCGCCAATTCGAGTGCACTTGCCAAACCGATGCCAGAAGTGGCTCCGGTGATCAATACGGTATGCATTTTCTTGCTCCTTATTCTATGACGATTCCGTCGTCAGCCCGCGTTTGACCAAGGGCTTAAATTATGATACAAACCAGCCGTAAGCGTGCCAGAATCCCCATGCGCCGGAGAGGATGACCAGCACTGCAAACCCAACGACAAACGTAATGCCGAATACCGCAACCGACCAACCCATTATTGAGCGCAGTGCGCGCCGCGTTTTCGGTGCAAACTGCGGGTTGAACGGCAGCGGCGGCAGCGCGTTGCCGGAGATTGCGTTTTTCTTGTAGCGGGCACTTGCGCGGATGATCTGACGCAAATAAGCTGCGCAAGAAATTCCAGCAAGCGTGAGGATGACTCCCAACGCGATCATGCACAGTCCCAGCAATATCGCTCCAGCATACGGCATAGGAGGGATCATTCCATACACGTTGATTCTGCCAATCAGCATCACGCCAATTGCCGCGGAAGCAGCTGCACCGGCGAATACGCCCGCGGTAAACGCGGCAAACACCGTATAAAGGATCGCTTCCAGAAACCCTAAAAACGTAAACCAAACAACAAGAAACGCTTTCTTTCCACCCGGTTTTGCGGTTGTTTTGATCTGCGCAAATTGCGAAGCGATCGCGGCGGGGTCGCCCAGTTTCTTGGCTATCTCCTCCTCGCCAAATCCGTCCGCGAGTTTAAAAGCAAAGTGTTGTTCGTATTCGGTTACAATCTCTTCGGCATCCGCAACATCCTGCTTTTCGAGTTCGTTCTTTAAGAGTGATAAATATTCCTTTTTCGTCATAATCCTGTTCCTCCGATATGGATTCGATCCTGAAATCATTTCTCTTGATTCTGATTTTCTTCCGCTAATATCTCTTCTACGGTTTTTGCGAAACCAAGATAGTCCGCGCGGTCGGCTTGGTACGTTTCCCTGCCGAGTTTCGTGAGCGAATAGTATTTGCGCGGCGGGCCTCCGCTCTCCTCGGAAAGATATGTGGTGACCAGCCCGTCGCTTTTGAGCTTTCGCAGAATCGGGTATACCGTTCCGTCCGCGATGTCGATCTTGCCGGAAAGATACTCAGATACTTCGTAGCCGTATCGATCCCGTCCGTGCAGAAGAGACAAAACGCAGAGCTCCAGCACGCCCTTTTTGTATTGAATGTTCATGTCCCAGCCTCCATCCGCGTTCACCGGTAGAACGCTTTGTGCACTACTATACATTAGCTAGTACTATTACATAATAAATAATAGTCCCCCGCTTGTCAAGGGGGGGGACTTGAACTTCATATTAATTTCAAAATTTGCGTATATCGAGAAAACGGGGCGTTTAAGCAAGGTAGACGGAGTTTTGAGCAGGCTTACCCCCCAGTTTTCGAAAAATCGTTTTAAATACAGGGAGCCGAAACTCCCCTGCCCTCGCTTCTTTGGTGCAAATCTGGACGCATGCCATGCAACGAAGGCATTTGCCGGCATCGATATCGAACGAATGCGGGTCAATTGCGCCGAGCGGACAGCGTTTCGCGCAGGCTCCGCAGGCGTTACAACGCGCGCGGTCGGTTTTTGGCTGACAAATGACTGCCCGCACGGTTCCGTCCGGCATTTGCGTTAAAAACATCGGCAGATTCGTTTGGGGCGGCACGATTGGAACCAATTGCGATGAGATGAGTTCTTCACGAACACGCTCACCGAACGTCTCCGCTTCGGCCAGGTCCAGTGTGTTTGGTCTGCCAAGGCCAACCGGAGCGGCAGCGCTGGCGTAGGTATGCTGCGCTACAAACGCGCCAGCCGCAATTAAAACGAAATCATTCGTCTTCGCAAATGAAGCGTATTGCTCCAAGCTGATGCCAAACCCCATATTGCCGTAGACCGAAATGCCAACAAGCGGCCGTCCGTTGCCCGAAATTCCATTAATAAAATCCATTATAAATCTCGGCAGCCGTTCTCCGTACACGGGCAAAGCAATTACAACAATATCACCATCCGAAACCGGAGCGGCTGTTCTCGCGCTTGGCAGAGTCAAATCATGCCAAACCGGCTCACAGTGTAATCCGTTCGCGATTGCCTGCGCGATTTTTTTCGTCGTACCAGTCGCTGAAAAGAAAAAAACATCCGCTTTCATGTAGATTCCTCGAATTCTATAGAGAAAGCTCCCCTTTTCAAGGGAGCCGGAGTAATAAGCAGATGTTGATTAGGTGATGTCCCGCTCAAACCCCAGATACCGCGTTCCCTGAAACGTCAGGTTTCCCTGATCCTGCTCGGCGAGCATGCCGAACTCCGCGTCGCTGACCGAAAGCTCAATCCTATCGCCGCTTGGTACTTCAAACGTAACATAATACTGTGTATTCGTATAAGTAGACATAGGGGTCGCATTCGCCGTAGCAGCGTGATGATAGCTATGGACGTCCGCGCGTTTGGCGACGACTTTTGCAGAGACCGTAAGGACGGGAGATGCGTTGTTTTTTCTGTATTGATTTGCGCTGGTGATCAACCGGGTAATGATTGTGGTGATAACGACTATAAAGCCGACCACAACAAGAACAGGCACGATGCTGAACATCGCGTCATTGAACGACCCGAAAGTTGAAAATCCCAAGATATTGTCCTCCTGATGGAATACGCAGTACTTCTTATTCTTTGTGTGCGGAAGCGGGCTGCCGCAGCATTGCGTACTGCTTGTCCGTTCCGTCCGGCACGGTGTCGGTATTGACGATTGTAAACCCGAAATGCCGGTAGATTTCAGTGTTGACGAGCTTATGCGTCTCCAGATAGCAGGCGGTTTGCCGCTCGTCCATATCCTGCAGGAACGCCCGCATGAGCGTTGAACCGTTGCCTTTACCCTGCGCCATCGGGTCGACCGCCAGCATCATGACGTACCAGGCGTCCATAGCGTCAACCGATTTTCGAATATCCAAACAGTGCGCTTCGTACTTATCCAGCCGTCCCAGCAATCCACGGTCGGTAGTAAACGGCAGTTTCCATCCGCCTCGAATAAGGAATTCTAGCGGTGGAGCGCAGCTTGCGTTGGGCGGCAGCAGCCCGATGACGCCTTCTATTCTATCACTCACAGCATAGAACTCGTAATACGGGAATCCTGTCTGTAATATGACTCTGAAGTAGTGAAGCAGCTGCGGATAGGTCGGCGTTTTGCCGCCCATCTGGTATTTCAGCGCGGGGTCAAGTAAAAACGCGCGCGCTGAAACGTCCGCGCAGCGTTCTAAATCCGTCTTTTGAATGCAGTACAGCTCCGATAATTTCATATTGAACTCTCCTCTTAGGGTTCAGGCTGTTCAAACAGCGCGTTGCCCCCAGGTACGCTAACGCATCCATTATAAATTGTCGTGGTGTGCGTTACAAGCCGCATCGACTACGCGAAAAGAAGTTTTACAGCTTATTTAAATAGAAAAAGCTTGTTTTACAAAAAGAAAAACCGCCCGAATTCTCATTCAGGCGGTTTGGCGGAGAAGGTGGGATTTGAACCCACGCACCGGTTACCCCAGTCTACTCCCTTAGCAGGGGAGCCCCTTACAGCCACTTGGGTACTTCTCCGTATGAAGTTTTTCGATTTTGGCGGAGAGAGAGGGATTTGAACCCCCGGTGCCTTTGGGGCATCACCAGTTTTCAAGACTGGCTCCATAAACCACTCGGACATCTCTCCTTAAACGCACCGTTAGCAGTATAGCAAATTCCCCTCCGAATTGTCAACGCCTGAATCAATCTGTGTCAAAGAAGTGTTTTTTCACACGACTTGCGCAAAATCCGTCAAACAACGGGCTTTTTTCGCTTTTCACGCAGTGTTTGCCGTCCGTTCATAAAGAAATCTTCGGTTGCGATTGCATGCGCGCGCTGCTTTTTCTATAATGAGAGCATACATGAGTGCATTCGAAAAAGCGAACGGATCGCTTTTTCCTGCATTGACCAGGGGGAAACCATATGACCAAGATTCAAAAAAGACTTTTTGCGGCGTCGCTGATACTGCTTATGCTCTTTGCCGCCGCCTGTAAAACAGAATCCACGACCGTCCTCAACTCCGAATACAAGGTCTTTTACGGCGGGTGTCAGATCGAGGCGACTGTTCGTGAACTGACCGTCGACGGCGGTACGACTACCGCGCGGATTCATTTTCTCAACCTTGGTAGTGAAACGCTTGCGGAGCTGGAAGTTCTGGTTGAGTTTTTGGACGCCGAGGGAAATACGATTGACAGCGACGTTCTGAATCTCACGTACGATCCCGCCATCGCCGTCGGCGAGGGATTCAGCGAAAGCGCGTCCTGCAAATCCAACGACAAGATCGTCGGCGTTTACGTTGAGGAGTACACGCCGTAAGGTTCAGGTGTCGATGCCCGCTTTTTTTGCCTGCGAATGCTGCAGCGCGCGCCGGATGGAATACCGCTTGCCTTCCTTGACGAAATTTGCGCCGGTCTGTTTAAAATGAAACGGAACGCCCGCCGCAATGCACTGCGCGCGCAGATCGAGCACCCAGTCGTAATCGCAGGTGCGCGCGCGTTCGCCGGATTCCCCGCCGACCGTTACGCCGTCGACCCAGCCGCCCAGATATGCGCCGAGGTCGATGCGTTCCAGCAGCGGTTCGCAGACGATGGCCTTGTGCTGGATCTTTGCCTCCCGAAACACCGGCAGGCGTTCGTTCGCTTTTGCCTGATTCTCCATGGTGCAGCAAATGGATACGTTCGAATAACCCTCTCCCCAGTCCTCAGGCACACACGCGGAAAACCTCGTAATCCGCTTTGTGATAAACAAAAACTCGCAATCCGATCGTTCCCGCATCATCCGCCAGGCTTCTTTGCGCCAAACGTCCGCGTCCTCCAATAAAAAGTCGGACGTAAAGCACGTCCATATCAGCGATCCGGGCGGCACTTTATAGGAACCGTCCCGCGCATGCGCAATCGGCAGGTAAAAATCGTTCGTTTTGGAAACGATTCCCGCGTCCTTGCCGTGCCGGTCGTCCATGCGGTAGACATAGCAGTTCTGGCACCCTGCGGAATACTTATGGCATCCGTGCCAGGGATTCCAGTTAACGCCTCCCGAATAGGAGACGGCTTTATTTTTTTGTTTTTCCTGATCCATACGCATCTCAACCCGGCGTTGTTTCGCCTCTGTTTGGTCACATTCGGTTCATTGACAATGCTAACACGGGTACAGTATAATCGGCAAGCTGAAAGGAGCGCATACTATGAATGAATTTTTACAGGCTATCGAACGGTTCGCCCAAGGGTCGACGGTCTGGGTATATCTGTTTATCTTCTTCGGTAAAATACTGGAGGTTTCTTTCGGCACGCTGCGCATTGTGCTGATCAACCGCGGTGAGCGCACCGTGGGTTCGCTGATCGCCATACTGGAAATCACGCTCTGGCTCATCGTTGCAAGCAGCGTTTTAACCGGGTTTCGTGAAGACTTCCTCAAAGGAATCGTCTACGCGGTCGCCTTTGCCTGCGGCAACTATATCGGCTCCTGGCTGGATGAGATGCTCGCGTTCGGGCTCAGCTCCATGCAGGTCGTACTGCCGAATATGGAGATGGGACGAGCCGCCGAGGAGTGCCTCCGCGCAAAAGGCTTTGGCATCACCTCGCTGGATGTGCATGGCAGGGACGATGACCGCGCCATGCTGCTTATGACCATGCAGCGCAAACGTCTGCCGGAAGCGCTGACGATTCTGGAGCATAACTGCCAGGGCGCAGTCGTGACGGTCAGCGACATCAAAACCCAGCGCGGCGGCTATTTGGAACGCGCCGTAAGAAAGCAGCTCCGCAACGGAAAATAAGAGAATCCATCTTGAATAGGAAAGCGTCGTTTTACAGCGGCGCTTTTTCTGTTTTCGGGTAAAGTAATCCTTCTGTTTTTCGGAAGATAATACTTCTTTTTTTACTTATATTGACAGGTCCAATCGTAGTTTATATAATCGAACGAAACGCGCTTGAGCAGTGTTGACTTTACTTTTTTCAATCGCAGCATCGATCATACTGCCCGTCAATGCAGCCGTAAGCGCATGGAGGAAATCGAGTGAACAAAAGCTTTCTTTCTGCGTTCAAACGAACGATTCCGATTATGGCGGGTTTCTTTCCGCTGGGTTTGGCTTACGGTATTTTAATGATGAAAGCCGGATATAGTTTCCTCTGGACGGGCTTGACCAGCGTAACCGTGCTGGCGGGATCGCTGCAGTTCCTGATGCTAGACTTTTTCGCCAGCGGCGTGCCGATTGGCACGATAATCGTCATGGCATTGCTGCTCAACAGCAGACATATTTTTTACGGACTGTCGTTTGTTGAAAAATTCAAGGAATACGGCCCGTGGAAATATTTCATGATCTACTCGCTGTCAGACGAGAGCTATTCGCTGCTCTGTTCCAGTAAGCCGCAGGAAGGTACGAACGAAAAGACGGTGAATCTATTTTCTTCCGGCTTCGTCGTGTTCTATTGGACCACGTTTTCCATGCTCGGCGGATTGATTGGCAGTTGGATCACCTTCGATACCACCGGCATCGACTTCGCGCTGACGGCGTTGTTCGTCGTGATTTTGCTGGATCAGATGCGGGGCGCAAAAAACCTGCTCCCCGTGGGAATCGCCGCCGTTTCCTGCGTCATCTGCATCCTTGTCTTCGGTACGTCAAATTTCATTCTTCCGTCGCTGGCAATTACCGTTGCCGCGCTGCTGATTTTCCGTACGCAGATGGGGTTTACCCAGTCTCGGAAGGAGGACAACTAGCATGGCGCTTTCAACAGGTCAAACCATTCTGATCATATTAATCTGCGCTGCCTGTACACAAATTGAACGCGCACTTCCGTTTCTGATTTTTGGCGGAAGGCCGGTGCCGCGCGTCATTCATTACCTTGGCGGCATACTTCCCATGGCGGTTATGACAACGCTGGTGGTATACTGCCTGCGCAATGTAACGTTCACCGCCGCGGAACATTTTGCGCCCCAGTTGATTGCCGTCGCGGTAACGGTGGGACTCCATCTTTGGAAGCGAAACACGCTGTTGAGTATTTTCGGCGGAACTGCCTGTTATATGCTTCTGCTGCAGCTCGTATTCTAGAGCTGCAAAACTGGTTACTTGGTTGCCTTCCCTTTTTCCGCTTCCTGCATCATCAGCTGAATCGAATACAGCAGCCGAAGCAGCGAAGGCTGTTCCGAGTCCAAATCCAATCCGAACTGCGTTTTAATTCGCTCCAGCCGGTAGAGGAACGTGCTCCGGTGAATATAGAGCTCCCCCGCTGTTTTCACTGCGTTGAACCGGTTTTTGATGTAGCGTTCCGCCGTTTCCAGATAGTTCGTGTCGTGTTCACGGTCGCTTTGCGCCATCTCGCAGACGGAACGCATACACACAAGCTCCGCAGGCAGCGTCTCTGTTGCGCAGCCCAGCAGATAAGCGTCCGCCGCGTCGGAAAAGAGCGTGATGCTTGTGCCGCTTTCTTTTTTAGCGTCCAGGCTGAACCGCGCCTGTTTGAACCGCTGCGGAAAAAACTGATATCCGCTCATCACCGCGCTCGTGCCGAAACGAAGCCCTCTTTCGTTGGCAAACGCGCGCAAAACGGCGATTACCCGCTCTTCTTCCCCGCGCGGCAGAGAAACGACTGAGGCAATCATCGAGTCCATCAGAAACGCGCAGCAGTCCGGAATCTCGTTTTCCAGACTGTCGCAGACGGCGTAGGCCTGATTTTCCCGCAGGTCTCCGTTTTTTGGTTCTGCCGCGAGCACCAGAAAGTCCGATTCTTCCGTCCATCCAAAGCGCTGCAGCGTCTGCAGGGATACGTCCTGCGGCAGCGGCAGCGATATCAAATCGCGTAGGCTTCTTTCCAGCGCGTCGAACTCGCGGTTGGGGCGCAGCGCGCGCACGGACGTCTTCCGTTCGGACA
The DNA here is from genome assembly GCA_039683415.1 of Clostridiaceae bacterium. Classification (GTDB taxonomy): domain Bacteria; phylum Bacillota; class Clostridia; order Christensenellales; family CAG-138; genus UBA7703. Next base: position 478,159 of record JBDKRL010000006.1, on the reverse strand, counting down.
GCATGAGCTTGACATACCCCGATAAAAATTCAAACACCGATTCGTCGCTGGCGTAAAACGGCCGCTCGCGGGCAGCGCAAATCAACGTAAAGCGCGCGCCTCCGGCAGCAAGCAAAGCGCAGAGCATCTCCGTTTGATCCGAACCGGCAATACGAAACGGAGCGCCTTCCTGATACGCATTCGCATTTTGTTCCATCATTTTGTAGGAATACTCGCATTCCGCCATGCCGGTTTCCGGATAAAAGCGTTCCGCGCGCGCAATCATATGCCAGCGTTCGTCGCAGAGCCAAACGGGATTCTGCAGCATCCCTGCTGCCGCTTCCAGCAGTTCCGCGCAGTCGCTGCCCGTTTCGGAAATCTCTTTCAGCCGCTGGCTCCATTCGTCCAGTCGGTCGAACAGACGCTGAACGAAGTTAAAAAGCGCCGTTTGATCGGTTTCCGCAGGAAACGCGCAGTAATCCAGCTTCGAAAGCAACTGATTTTTCGGCTGCCCGATGCAGAGAAAAAAAGCGTTTTCGCTGTTTTGCGTAGGAATGAACTCCACTTGATTGGCAAAGCATAGATAAATGCGCGCGCTGATTCTTTGCTCTCCCGGCTCAAAAAAGAGCGGACGCTTCACCGGCTGGCGCGGATGAACCATCTGCTCCGTCATTTGAGGGTAGCGGTATTTCAGTTCGCTGGCGATAAATTCCTTTTGAATCATCTTTGCCTCTCAGTCATGCTACATATTGTATGATTAACAGATTCAATTGTCAATGCTATGAGGTATTTCCATTCGCATCAAAATTTGGTATGCTATCCGAAATACAATAAGGAATATATTATATGCTGATCATTGGTGAAAAGCTCAACGGTTTCATTCCCGCGGTTGGCCGCGCCATTAAAAACCACGATGAAGCCTTCCTGATTTCTCTTGCCAAGGCACAGGAAGAAGCGGGCGCGAATTATCTGGACGTTTGCGCGGCGGTCGATAACGAAATCGAAGTGGAAACACTCCGTTGGCTGATCCGCATTGCGGAAGACAACACCAGCCTGCCCGTCTGCGTCGACTCGCCCAATCCCGAGGCAATCGCCGCCGTCCTCGGCAGTTGCAAACGCGAAGGCGTCGTCAACTCCGTATCCCTCGAAACGGGCAAGATTGAAACAATCTTTCCGCTGATTGCCAAAACAAACTGGAAATGCGTCGCTCTGCTCTGCTCGAGCGAAGGCGTTCCCAACAGCGTGGAAGACCGGATATCCATCTTTGAGCAGATTTTGATGAAAGCGTTGGAGTACGGCATCTCGGAAGACCGGATTTTGATCGACCCCATCGTGCGCACGCTTTCCACGGACGACGACGCGTTTAAAACCTTTGCCGAATGCGCAAAAGAAATCCGCAAGCGCTCGGCGTATGTCAACATCGTCAGCGGGCTGTCCAACATCTCATTCGGCTTGCCTGCGCGCGCGCTGATCAACCATGCGTTCCTCGTGCTCGCCATGCAGGCAGGCATGGACAGCGCCATCCTCGACCCGCTCGACCGTGAGATGATGGGGCTTGTCGCTTCAACGGAAACGCTGCTGGGGCTGGACGAGTACTGCATGGGTTACATCACGGCGTTTCGCGAAAACAGGATCGGCCCAAAAAAAGACTGAATCCGATATCGATTTTATTAATTTCGATTTCTGCCGCCTTGATGCGGCTAAGCAATCAGGAGGTTCCCTTTGGAACAGGCAAACAGGAGCGAACAAGAATTAAATGCGATCATCGAAGAAGTTGCGTCCGCCATTTCTTCCGGCAGCGCCAAGACGATTTCCGATCTGGTGCTCAAAGCCGTTGCGGCTGGCGCGGATCCGATGGAGATACTCAACCGCGGCATGATCAACGCCATGAGCATCGTCGGCGAGCGGTTCAGCCGGGGTGAAGCGTTTGTACCGGAGATGCTAATCTCCGCGCGGACGATGAAAAAGGGCGTTGAGACGCTCAAGCCCTACCTCAGCAGCGGGGCCACCGGCGCAAACGGCAAGGTCGTCATCGGTACTGTCGCGGGAGACATGCACGATATCGGCAAAAACCTTGTTGCGCTGATGATCGAGAGCGCGGGCTTTGAGGTGATCGATCTCGGCACCGATGTGCCTTGCGAAAAATTTGTCAAAACCGTGCAGGAATATGCCAACGTCAAAGTCGTCGCGCTTTCCACGCTGCTGACAACGACCATGCCTTCCATGAAGAACATTGTCGCCTCCCTCAACGCGCTGGAAAACCGCGCTTCGTTTCATGTCATGGTCGGCGGCGCGCCGATTACGGAGGAATTCGCTCGATCGATCGGCGCGGACTCCTACAGTGCGGACGCGGCAAGCGCGGCAGCCAAAGCAAAAGCGTTTGTCGCTTAAGGACGGTATGGAAAACACATTTTTCGTACATTTTAGACCGGACGACGTCAGCGTAATCGTCAGCGCGGGGACGACTATCGCCGCTGCCGCAAAACGCGCGGGCGTGTTTCTGGACGCTCCCTGCGGCGGAAACGGCACCTGTAAAAAGTGCGCGGTTTTATTAAAGACCGCTGGGGAAACGAAATCCGTGCTCGCCTGTCAAACGCCTGTAACGACGAACTGCTTTGTTACGATTCCATCCGACTCATCACTCGCAGCACTTGGCGAGGGCGCGAGCCGGGCGATTTCGTTTGCGCCATACCCGGAAGCGAAAACGAATCTTGACGACGCGTGTTTTGCCGCGTTCGACCTCGGCACAACGACCGTCGTTTGCTACCTGCTCGACGCGAAAACGGGTGAACAGCTTGCGGTGCGCGGCGCGCAAAACCCGCAGTCGTCGTTTGGCGCGGACGTGATTGCGCGCGCTTCCCATGCGCTCGACCATGGCGGAGAAGCGCTCCGTCAATGCGCTCTGGATGCGCTCAACGGTCTTTTGCTCTCCGCCTGTTCAGCGGCGAACCGGAAGCCGGAGCAAGTCGTTCTCGCCAGCATCGTCGGCAATACGGTCATGCAGCATCTTCTGCTCGGCTACCCGGTGGAATCGCTCGTTCGCGCGCCATATGTGCCGTTTCTCAGCGATCTGCGCATTTTGCCCGCACCGGAACTGGGGTTGACCGCGCACGAAACCTGCATGGTGCTCCTGCCGCCGGTGATCGGCGGATTTGTCGGGGCTGATACGGTTGGCTGCCTGAGCGCCACGGCGTTCGACACGCTGGAAACGCCGACGCTGATGATCGACATCGGCACAAACGGCGAACTTGCGCTGACGGATGGAAAACGCATCGTCAGTTGTTCCACCGCGGCGGGGCCCGCGTTTGAAGGAGCGAATATCTCGCGTGGCATGCGCGCGTCAAGCGGCGCGATTGAACATGTTTGGCTCGAACACGGCGTACTTGCGATCAAAACAATCGGCGACGCTCCCCCGCTCGGCATCTGCGGCAGCGGGCTGATCGAACTTGCGGCGCTGCTTTCCGGCGAGGACGTGATTGAAGAAGGCGGACGCCTTGCGAAAAACGGAATTCTCGACGAGCGGATTGTGACGGACGAAACCGGCATGCGCGCGTTTGTCGTAACCGAACACGGCGCGGACGGAAAGCCGATCCTGCTCACGCAAAAGGATGTTCGTGAGCTGCAGCTTGGCAAAGCCGCCATGCGCGCAGGCGTGGAAACACTGCTTGACGCGCTCTCGCTCGACGCCAGCCATATTAAGAAGACATTCCTTGCGGGCGCATTCGGCAGCCATCTCTCCCCTTCGGCTCTTTGCGGGATCGGGCTGTTGCCAAAGGAACTGGAAGCTTGCACCGAGAGCATCGGCAACGCCGCAGGCGAGGGTGCTAAACTGTACTTGCGAAACTTCGAACTGTTCCTGCAAACGGAGGAACTAGCCAAAGAGACCGGTTATATCGAATTGACGCTCGATAAAGGGTTTACCGACCGGTATGTGGACGCGATGTCTTTTCCGCGCGAAGATCAGTAACCATGTTAGTTTTAGAGATCAATCATATAGTTAATGACCTAGATCAGTAATTCATTTAATTCTTATAAGAAAGACGGACTCGTTTATGCGCATTACGGATAGAATTAAAAATCACGAAATGCTCTCGTTTGAAGTGTACCCGCCCAAAACGGACAAACCGCTGGAACCTTTGCTGGAAACGCTGGAAAAGCTCTACAAATTCCAACCGAGTTTCATCAGCTGCACCTACGGCGCGCTGGGTTCCAACAAGGGCCGCAATCTTGAAGTGGTCGAGAGCATTCAAAAACGCGGCGTTTGCGACGCGCTGTCGCACTTTACCTGCGTTGGCAATACGCGGGAGGATGTTTTGCGCGCGCTCGCGGAATACCGTGCTGCGGGCGTTGAAAACCTGCTCGCGCTGCGCGGGGATATCCCAAAGGGTGCAAAAAAAGCTACCGGCGACTTTATGCACGCCAACGAGCTGATTGAATTTGCTCTGCAAAACGAGCCTTCCCTCTGTATTGCTGCGGCCTGTTATCCGGAAAAACACCTGCTTGCCGACTCGTTTGAGCTAGACATCGACATGCTGCTCAAAAAGCAGGACGCGGGCGCTTCGTTTTTAATGACGCAGCTCTGCTACAGCGTGGAAAATTATGTTCGTTTTATCGAGGCCGCAAGAAATCGCGGCGTGACTTTGCCCATCGTGGCCGGGATTCTGCCGATACTCAAACCCGACGGTCTGGTGCGCATGACGCTGAGCAACGGCTGCTCGATTCCAAAGGAAGTGGCGGCGCTGGTCGGGCGTTACGGCGAAGACGAGAAAGCCTTCCGCGCCGCGGGTCACGACTTCATCGTCGAACTTGTTCTCAAGTTTATCGAAGCAGGTGTTGCGGGGATTCATCTTTATACGCTGAATCATTTTGAGGACGTCGCGGCGCTTGTGCGCGACGCCGGATTGAGTCGTGCGCAATAGTGTGTATGGTCTAGCACACGCTTTCCGATTTACTCCGATTAGGATATAATGGTTTCATTGGTTAGCTGTAAATAGATACTTAGCTAACGTAAAAAAGTAAAAATAGGTAGAGTAGGTATTGCGCGTCACCCGATATTCTAAACAGAATATCAAAAAATAAATAATAGGTAGAGTAGATATTGCGCGTCAAGTGGCAGTTGGATGGGAAGTCGCCGCTGCACGAAAAGCGCCCCGCGCTTGCGGTGCAATATCGCGTCCGCTACTGCACGAATCAAAAAACGTCCTCCCCTTTCGCATGAGGTTGCGTCTTTTGTGCAGCGCGCTCGAAAAAGGAGGGCTGTTACATGAAAAATTCTTCCAATAAATTCTTCTCCCCCAAACGTCTTTCCCTGATGGCGATGCTGATCGCTCTTCAGATCGTATTATCCAAATTCCTGATGCTCCAACTGACCGACTCGATCCGCCTGAGTATCGACAGTGTGCCGATTTTGCTGGCCGGACTCTGGTTTGGACCGTTTGCGGGCGGAATCGTCGGCGCGCTGGCGGATTTGCTTGGCACCGTGCTCTTTCCCACCGCAGGCGCGTACTTTCCGCTGCTGACGGTTGCGTTTTTCCTCATCGGCGCTACGTCCGGGCTTCTCTCGCTCGCCATGAAGAACCGCCCCGCAGTTTTGCGCGCCGTCGTCTGCGTGATACCCGCAGAACTCATCGGTTCATTTTTATTCAAGAGCTTCGCGCTTTCCACGCTCTACGGGATTCCGTTTCTCGGCATGCTGGCAGCGCGCGCGCTACCAGTTGGCGCGGTTACCGTCGCCAACACATTACTCGTCGGGCTTCTCGACCGGCTGCTTGGAGAACAGGCAAGAAGTATGGGTTTTGCCAGATTAAAGCAGGCAAGCTCCATCAAGCAAGGCACAGGCGTTTCGGAAGAAACGATGAACTACGATCAGGCGCTTGCTTATATCCATCAGGTCGCCTGGCGCGGCAGCCGTCTTGGCCTGGAGCGTACCAACGAGCTGCTGGAGCGGATCGGCAACCCGCACCGCGCGCTGAAGTTCGTCCATATCGCGGGCACGAACGGTAAAGGCTCGACCGCCGCCATGCTTGCAAGGATTCTCACCGCGGCGGGCTACCGCACGGGGCTTTACATTTCGCCGTTTATCAACCGCTTCAACGAGCGCATGCAGGTGGACGGCGAACCCATCGGGGACGAAGAACTCGCGGGAATCACCTCATATGTGCGGCCGTTTGCGGACGCTATGGCGGATCATCCGACCGAGTTTGAACTGATCACAGTCATCGGCTTCGAGTTCTTCCTGCGGCGGAATGTCGATATCGTGGTGCTGGAAGTCGGCATGGGCGGCCTGCTTGATTCCACGAACGTTATCGATGCGCCGGAACTCGCGATTATCACCAACATCGGCCTTGACCACACGCGGGAACTGGGGCCGACCATTCCGGATATCGCGCGCGCCAAAGCGGGCATCATCAAACCCGGCGGGGACGTTTTGATCTACGACCAGAATCCGGAAGCGGACGCGGTATTCGAAGAGACCTGCCGCAGACTCGGCGCAAGTCTCACCGTGACCGATCACAACAGAATTACGAACATCTCCCACTCGCTCGACGCGCTCACGTTCAACTGCTCACCATACGGCGAACTGACCTGCGGACTGGTCGGCAGTTATCAGACGCATAACGCGTCGGTAGCGATAACGGCTGTCGAGCTGCTGCAGAAAAAAGGCTGGCAGATTTCGACCGACGCGCTGAAAACGGGGCTTGCCAGCGTCCGCTGGCCGGCAAGATTCGAAGTTCTCCGGCGCGATCCCATCTTTATCGCCGACGGCGGGCATAATCCCCAGGGCGTTTCGGCGGCGGCGGAAAGTTTGAAAGCGCATTTCCCCGGGCGAAAGATTACGTTTTTACTCGGCATTATGGCGGATAAAGACATCCCGCATATGATCGAAGAGATCGGGCCGATTGCCAAAGAATTCGTCACCGTCACCCCCAACAATCCGCGCGCCATGCAGGCGGAAGACTTGGCTCAGCTTCTGCAAAGCCACGGATTGACCGCAATCGCCTGTAAAAATGTGCAGGAAGGCGTTGCTCTGGCGCTGGAAAAAGCGGGTACGGACGGAATCGTCTGCGCGCTGGGATCGCTGTATCTGCTGGGCGACGTAAGAACCGCACTCGGCGTAAAATAGTCATCCGTTTTTGTCATTACGCAGGTTCTGCGGTAAATTAGGGAGGGCTTCTTGTGGCAATGTTAAGCGATATCGAAATCGCGCAGGCGAATACCCCGTTCCTCATCGGCGAAATCGCGTCCGCTCTCGGCATCCCGGAAGATGCGCTGGAACCGTACGGACGTTATAAGGCAAAAATCGACGTTCTGAAGCTGAGCCACGCCCCACAAAGCTATGGAAAACTTATTCTGGTCACCGCCATGACCCCCACCCCCGCCGGAGAAGGCAAAACGACCACAACGGTCGGCCTTGCTGACGCGCTGCGCAAGATCGGCAAACGTTCGGTCGTCGCATTGCGGGAGCCCTCGCTTGGGCCCGTCTTCGGCGTCAAGGGCGGCGCGGCGGGCGGCGGATACGCGCAGGTCGTGCCCATGGAGGATATCAACCTGCACTTTACCGGGGATTTCCACGCCATCGGCGCCGCCAACAACCTGCTCGCGGCGATGCTGGATAACCACATATATCAGGGCAACGCGCTCAATATCGACCCGCGCAGAATCGTCTGGCGCAGGTGCGTGGATATGAACGACCGTCAGCTTCGCTTTGTTGTGGACGGCTTGGGCGGGCGGGTCAACGGCGTTCCCCGCGAGGATGGGTACGACATCACCGTCGCCAGCGAGATTATGGCGATCCTCTGCCTTGCAAACGGAATAGCCGATCTCAAAGAACGGCTTTCACGCATCGTGGTTGCGTATACATGCGACGAAGCGCCCGTGACGGCGGGCGATCTTAAAGCGGTTGGCGCAATGGCGGCTTTGCTCAGAGACGCGCTCAAACCGAACCTTGTGCAGACGCTGGAGCACACGCCCGCGCTGGTGCATGGCGGGCCTTTTGCCAACATCGCGCACGGCTGCAACTCCGTTACCGCTACCAAGCTTGCGCTGCAGCTCGGCGAATACTGCGTCACCGAAGCGGGATTCGGCGCGGATCTCGGCGCGGAAAAATTCTTCGATATCAAGTGCCGCGCAAGCGGATTAAAGCCCGACGCGGTAGTCGTTGTCGCCACCGTGCGCGCGCTGAAACTGCACGGCGGCGTAAAGAAAACGGAACTCGCCATGGAGAATTTGGAAGCGCTCGAACGCGGGCTGCCAAATCTATTGCGGCATGTGGAGAATATTGTCAACGTCTATCGCCTCCCCTGCGTGGTTGCGATCAACCGGTTTCCGGACGATACGGAAGCCGAACTCCATCTGGTTGAAGCGCGCTGCAACGCGCTGGGCGTTAACGTTGCCCTTTCCGAAGTTTGGGCAAAAGGCGGAGAAGGCGGCATGGCTCTCGCCGAAGAAGTCGTCCGTCTCTGCCAAAAGCCGAATCAGTTTTCGTTTTGCTACGAGCTGGATCAGCCAATCGAGCGGAAGATCGAAGCCATCGTCCAGCGCGTCTATCACGGAAACGGCGTTACGTTTGCTCCCGCGGCAAAAAAGCAGATTGACCAGCTCACCGCGCTGGGATACGGCGGGCTGCCCGTTTGCATGGCAAAGACGCAGTATAGTTTTTCCGACGATCCGAGTTTGCTCGGCGCGCCGGAAGGGTTTACGGTGAATGTCCGCGGCGTGCGCGTTTCAGCGGGCGCGGGATTTCTCGTTGCACTCACCGGGGACATCATGACCATGCCGGGACTGCCCAAATCCCCCGCCGCCGAACGGATCGACGTGGACGAATCCGGCAAAATCACCGGGTTGTTTTAAGAAGAAAATTTCAGCATTTACATGCAGGCCGTCGAATTGCCGTTGCGTTAAGGAGCTTATTATGGAATTTCACGATCAGACCATCGATTCCTTTATCGAACTGCTCTCCAGCAAAGCGGCGGTTCCCGGCGGCGGCGGCGCGAGCGCGCTGGTCGGCGCGGTTGCAGCGTCGCTAGCGCATATGGTCGCGGCGCTGACCGTCGGCAAGGCGAAATATGCCGACGTCGAAGATGAAATGCAGGGCGTACTTTTAGAGTCCGAGCGGATCGCCAAACGGTTTTTGGCGTTGATGGACGAGGACGCGGCGGCCTTTGCCCCGCTTGCGCAAGCTTACCGCCTGCCAAAGGATACGCCGGAACAAGCGAAGGAACGTGAACAAGTGATGGAAGCGGCGCTGCGAACCGCCGTCGAACCCCCGCTGAACATCATGCAAGTTTGCGGCGAAGCGCTCGAGCTCATCGCGGTCTGCGCTGAGAAAGGCTCCGTCATGGCCGTCAGCGACGCGGGCGTTGCCGCTTCACTCTGCCGTGCGGCACTCGAAGGCGCAAGCCTGAATGTCTTTATCAACACCCAGCCGATGCTGGATCGCGAGTATGCCGAGCGGCTCAACTTTCGCGCTAAACACATGCTCTCGGACTACGGCGCGCGCGCGGACGAACTCTACCGCAAAGTCAACGCAAAACTCGGCGCATGATTCCGCGCCGTTAAGGGGAACGATATGGCAAATCAGATTCTCGGCGCCGCGCTTGCCAAAGCGCGTTCGGAAGAGTTAAAAATCAAAGTGGACGCGCTCAAAAAAGCCGGCGTGAACCCAAAGCTCGTAATCGTCCGTTTTGGTGATCAGGCGGGCGATCTTGCCTATGAGCGCGGCATACTTCGGACGTTCTCTCCCATCGGCATTTTCGTTGAAACGCGAAAGCTCGATGAAAACGCGCCGCAGAGCGAACTCATGGATGTGTTCAAGTCACTGGCGGACGATCCTTCCGTCCATGGTATTCTGCCGATGCGGCCGTTTCCCAAATGGATCGACGATGAACTGGCGCGCAACGCCATCCCGCCGGAAAAAGATGCGGACGGCGTCTGCGACCGTTCGCTGGCGAGCGTGTTTACGGGCGCGCAGACCGGCTACGCCCCCTGCACGGCGGAAGCCTGCATGGCGCTGCTCGAATTTGAGCAGATTCCGCTGGAGGGCTGCCGCGCGGTTGTGGTCGGCCGCAGTCTCGTGATCGGCAAGCCTGTCGCCATGCTCCTGCTGCAAAAAAACGCCACCGTTACGATTGCGCATTCGCGTTCCAAAGACCTTTCGAACATCACGCGCGAAGCGGATATCCTCGTCGTTGCGGCGGGCAAGCGTTCGCTGATCGGCGCGGAGCATGTCCGCGCGGGACAGGCTGTTCTTGACGTCGGTATGCATTTTGACGCGCAAGGCGGGCCATACGGCGACGTCGATTACAGCGCGGCGGAACCCATCGTTTCCGCAATCACCCCCGCGCGCGGCGGCGTCGGTTCGGTTACCACAGTTATCCTCGCAGGTCATGTCGTCGACGCGGCGGAACGAAACCATACAGTCTGATCATTTTTTCCTGTCCCAGTAGATATCCGATTCCAAATTGAATAAGGATCGAGAGGAAACACGTATGAACGTCTGCATCCTCATGGGCAGCCCCCGCAAAAACGGCAATACGGCGGAGCTGCTCAAACCTTTCCGCGAAGAGCTTGAAAAAAGCAGCGTGGAGGTTTCCTATTTCCCTCTTGCGGAGATGGACGTCCGCTCCTGCAAAGGCTGTTACCACTGCCAGGATGTGCAGGAAGGGTATGGCTGTATCCAGCAGGACGATATGCCGCGCATTGCGGAAGCAATCATCAAGAGCGATCTCATCGTGCTTGCTACGCCGATTTACATCTGGTATTGCACCTCGGAACTCAAAGCGGTGCTCGACAGGTTCTACGCATTTGCAAAGTTTTATCGCTCCGCAAGCGGTAATCTTGTGGAAGGCAAACGCGTCTGCATCCTCGCCACCCACGGTTACGACGCTTCTTACGCCGCCGACCCGTTCGTCATCGGCATCCAGCGCATGTGCGAACACTACGGAATGCGGTATAATGGGATGTACTCCGTGCGGGACGCAGACGACCTGGCTTCGTTTCAAACCAAGCAGGCGCAGTCCGGCGCGCGCGAATTCGCGCAATACCTGCTTACGCTTCGCTGAATACCCGGGATGGCATTTCTGGAAAAGAGGTAATGCTTCATGGCGGCCCCAAAAAACGACAATGTCAAACAGCAAATCCTCGACGCGGCAATCGCGCTGTTTCAGGAGCAGCACGACGTCTCCCTTGCGGAGATTGCCAGAGCCGCGCACGTCAGCAAAGGCACGCTGTTTTACCACTACCGCAGCAAGGCCGAGATCTACCTTGATATCGGCGAGCGGTATTGGAGCAAGCTTTCCAACGATCTGCTCATCTGGGTGGATAACAAAGAAAAGGATACCTCCATCCCCCGTCTTGTTCGGTACACGTTCATTCGCGGCGTATTCGACGAAAGCGGTCTGCTTCGTCTTCGGCTGTTTGTGGAAGCCATCTCCGGTGAAGAAGGCAGCGAAATCAAAAAGCGCCTCAACGAGCAATACGCTCATTTTAAAAATATTCTCAAAGAGCGCATCCGTGAGCGTCTCCCCGGCGCGGACGGCGAACAGCTCGCCTGGCTCCTGCTTACTCTGGTGGATGGCTTGATGGTGCAAAACACGATGCAGAACGAAAGCATGGACATCAACGCCTTTATCGAATGGATGTCCAAACACTTTTCCGAACTGGGAGAAACCGAATAACTGGAAGTGAAAAGGCCGAAAAACGGCCTTTTTTTTTGTTTTATCCGCGCAGGACGCAACCGTTCTCTTGACAAAAAAGCGGCAAAATGATAGGATCAAATCGTAAGTCGGTCGCACGACCGACACGGTGTTTGCACCAATCAGAACCGTCCGTTGCGGGGGAATCCGGTATGTCATCGATGAAACGCATCAATCAAACATTATTCGACCGTTACGGCGGCCGCATTGCCGCGCGCGAAAACGATGGCTGCGTCGTTCTGGAAGGCGAGCTGGATCGCTGGGACGATATTGTGCAGGCGGGTTTACTCGCGGCAAAGTGCAGCCGTTCGGACGGTCTTATCAACGATATTCGCTTTACGGGCGGCGAAATTCCCCCCATGCGCGTTCCCCCAATCTCGGATTCCGTTCTCGAAGGCGCCGCGCCGGATATCCTGATCGTCGGCGGCGGCATCGTCGGCTGCGCCATCGCACGGGAATGCGCAAAGTACGATATGAGCATCCTGCTCTGCGAAAAGGAGCACGACGTTGCATTACACGCTTCCTCCCGCAACGACGGCATGATCCATCCCGGCATCGACCTCATCCCCGGTCAGGTCAAGCGACGGTATAACATGCGCGGCAACCGCATGTACGACGAAGTCTGCAAGGAACTCGACGTCCCCTTCCGCCGGTCGGGTCAATATCTTTGCTTCCTCAAAAAGCTCTATGCCGCGGGTGGATTCATCGCTCAACTGTATTTTTTGCTGTTTGGCCCCGTCGGCAGATATATCGGCAAACGAGCGTTCCGCCGCCGTGAGCCGCATATGAATCTGGAAATCCACGGCGCGCTGTTCTTCCCTTCCGCCGGCGTCGTATCGCCTTACGGCCTGACGATCGCCTATGCGGAAAACGCGGTCGATAACGGCGTTCGTCTTTCGCTCGATACCGCAGTTCTCGGTATGCGCGTGGAAAACGGCGAGATCAAGAGCGTTTCAACTAACCGCGGAACAATTTATCCCAAAGTCGTCGTCAACGCGGCGGGTGTTTTTTCGGAAAACGTCGCAACAATGGCCTGTGACCGCTTTTTTTCGATCCATCCGCGCAGAGGCACCAATACGATCCTCGACAGCAAATCCGCCGTGCGGCTCAACACCATCGTTTCCTCGCTGGGTACTTCCAGCACAAAAAAGAAGCACACCAAGGGCGGCGGGCTGATCCGCACCATCGACGGCAACATCCTCGTCGGCCCCGACGCGGTGGAAACCTGCGAAAAGGAGAATTTTGAAACGACCGAAAAAAGCGTAACGGACGTATTTGACAAACAGCGCCGCTCCGACCCCGCCCTGCGCTTTAACGAAGCGATTACGTATTTTACGGGCGTCCGCGCGGCGACCTATGAAGAAGATTTTGTGATCCGAAAAGGCCGCAGAACGAGAAACATCGTCCATGCGGCGGGTATCCAGTCCCCCGGCATTACGGCGGCGCCCGCCATTGCGGTGGACGTTGCCAAAATGGCGGCGCAGCTGCTTGGGCTTACGCGAAAAGTCGCAAAGAACCCAAACTTCAACCCGGTTCGAAAAGGAGTCGTCCGCGTCAACGAACTGTCCTTTGAAGAGCGCAACGCGCTGATCGAACAGAATCCGGATTACGGCGAAATCATCTGCCGCTGCGAAGAGATCAGCCGGGGAGAAGTGCTCGACGCGCTCCACAGGAGTGTTCCCTGCGATACGGTGGACGGCGTAAAACGTCGCGTTCGTCCCGGCATGGGGCGCTGTCAGGGTGGATTTTGCGGGCCGCTGGTGCTCCGCATCATCGCGGAGGATAAAGGGTTGCCTCTGGAAGAAGTGGAAAAAAGCGGCATCGGCAGCGAACTTCTCTTTGGCGGAATCAAGGAGGTGACGCAGAATGACTGATACGAAAACATTCGACGTAACAGTCATCGGCGCAGGCCCCGCTGGTCTCGCCGCCGCGCTGGAAGCGGATCGTTCCGGCGCAAGCGTCCTGCTCATCGAGCGGGAAGCGCGTCTGGGCGGCATCCTCAAACAGTGCATTCACGACGGCTTCGGATTGGTTCGCTTTGGTGAAAAGCTCTCCGGCCCGGAATATGCAGAGCGATTCATTGCACAGCTGCCAAACAGCGGCGTTACTGTCAGCACGCTTTCATTTGTGAGTGATATTGAACACATAGGCGAAAACTTTTACCTGACTCTCGTCACCCGCGAAGGCATGCGCCGCGTACGGAGCCGTTCACTGGTGCTCGCCACAGGCTGCCGGGAACGGACGTCCCGCCAGATCGGCATCCATGGCCGCCATTGCGCGGGCGTACTGACCGCTGGCTGCGCGCAGTACTACACAAACATTCTCGGCAAACTGCCGACGAAGCGCTGCGTCGTTCTCGGCAGCGGCGATATCGGGCTCATCATGGCGCGACGGCTCACGCTGGAAGGCGCTCATGTGGTCGGCGTATACGAAGCAAAGCCGACGCCCAGCGGACTGACGCGCAACATCAGCCAATGCCTGCTGGATTTCGACATCCCGCTCTATACGAGCAAGACCGTCACCCGCGTGTTCGGCAATCAACGTCTCAGCGCGGTGGAAATATCGGACGTGGACGAGCGCATGCGCCCGATTGCCGGCACGGAACAGATCATCGAGTGTGACGCGCTGATCCTCTCCGTCGGTCTGATTCCGGAAAACGAACTAGCCGAGTCGCTCGGCGTGCCGCTGGATGGCAAAACCAAAGGCGCCATCGTTGACGAACACGGTCAAACGATGACCGACGGCGTGTTTGCCTGCGGCAACGCGCTGCACGTCAACGATCTGGTTGATTACGTTTCCGAAAGCGGCGAAACGGCGGGACGCGCGGCGGCGACTTATTCGAAAGGACGGCTCGGCAAAGAGCGAGAGCTTTCGCCTGTAAGCTGCGACGAAACGCTGCTCTACGTCGTACCCCAAAAGCTCGACCGCAACACAGCAGAAACGAAGCGCACGTTCTATTTTCGCTCCGCGCGGGATATGGACGACGCCGTTTTGAGCGTAACCAAAGGCGAAGCAGTTCTGCTCAAGAAAAAGTATGCTCACCTTCGCCCGCCGGAAATGGAACGCTTAACGCTAATTATTGAAAACAGTCAATTTTCCGGCGACGATCCGGTACTCTTCCATCTGGAGGTGAACGCGAATGCGTGATACAATCCAATTATCCGAAAAAGAGATCGTCTGCATCGTCTGCCCGAACGGCTGCCGCATCCACTGCACGCCGAAGGAAGGCGGATACGCGTTCTCCGGCAACAAATGCAAGCGCGGCGTTGCATATGCCGAAGCGGAGCTCATCCGTCCCATGCGCTCGCTGACTTCCAGCGTAAAAACCGTGTTCCCCGACTCCCCCGTCGTCAGCGTTCGAACCGACGGCGAAATTGAGAAGTCCCGCATACCGGATGTGCTCACCGCGCTTGGCAAGGTAACGCTCGACCATCCGGTCGAAATGGGAGATGTGATCATCCCGAACGTCTGCAATACGGGTGTCAACATGATCTGCACCAGCAACCGCTTGGTTCACCGTCCATAAACAACCGCAATTGGCAACTCTGAAAGGAGCGAAACTATTCTATGTCTCACGCTTACAAAGGATTTGAACCCAACTGGGTGCGCGGCGAATTCCCCAAGGACAGCTACCGTTCAATCTTCAAATGGGGCGATCTGTTGGAGATTAAGCCTCCGCGCGAATCGCTCTACCGCATGATGAAACAAAAGTTCGGCTTAACCGACGACGATTTTAAAGCGTATACGGAAGATGTTGGGTTCGATCAAGTCGCGTTCGACCTCCCGATTCATTTGAAAGAACGTGATCTGGACGCGTTTCGCACCATCGTCGGCAGCGAGTTTGTGCGCACAGACGATTACGCGCGCCTTTCTGTTGCCTACGGAAAAACGATGTACGATATTTTGCGCCTGCGCAACAAGATCGTCGAAAACGTGCCGGACGCAGTGCTCTACCCGGACACGAAAGCGCAGATCGAACAGATTGTCGCTTACTGCGCCGAGCACAAGATCCCAGTTTATGTCTACGGCGGCGGCTCTTCCGTAACGCGCGGCGTCGAGTGCATGAAAGGCGGCGTTTCGCTGGATATGCGGCTGCGATTCAACAAGGTGATCGACTTCAACGAAATCGATCAAACCATTACGGTGGAAGCGGGCATGAGCGGGCCGAAGCTGGAAGAAACGCTGAACAACGCCGTTAAGCTCTTTGGCGCAAAGCGCGCCTACACCTGCGGGCATTTTCCGCAGAGCTTTGAGTACTCCTCCGTCGGCGGCTGGGTCGTAACCCGGGGAGCCGGACAGAACTCGACCTATTACGGCTGCATTTCGGATATCGTTCTCGCACAGGAATACGCAACCCCCATCGGCGTGCTCAAAACCGACCGCTACCCGCGTAAGGCAACCGGCAGCGACCTGGGACAGATCCTGATGGGCGGCGAAGGCACCTACGGCGTGCTCACGCACGTTACTCTCAAAGTCTTCCGCCATATGCCGGAGACGATCAAGCGCTTTTCCTATATGTTCAAGGACTGGGAAACCGCGCAGGCTGCCGCGCGCGAAATCATGCAAAGCGAGGCGGGCTACCCTTCCGTGTTCCGTCTCTCCGACCCCGAAGAAACGAGCGTCATGCTCCACCTCTACGGCGTGATGGATTCGCCGCTGAAGCACCTCTTTAGGATGCGCGGTTTAAAAGAAAACGAAATGTGCCTTTTCCTCGGGTTTACCAACGGAGAAAAGGGCTTTTCCAGCAACTGCGCAAAGAATGTCCACCGCGTCTGCCGCAGATTCGGCGGCATGAGTCTGACGGGGTATGTGACCAAGAGTTGGGAGAAAGGCCGCTTCAACGACCCCTATATGCGGGACACCATGCAGGACTTCGGCATCGTGACGGACACCATGGAATGCTCCGTCAACTGGAGCAACATGAGCCGTGTCCACGCGGAAGTACGCGCCTACTGCAAGTCGCGGCCCAATACGATCTGCATGACGCATATGTCCCACGTGTATCCGCAGGGTGCGAACCTCTACTTCATCTTTATCATCAAGGAGAGCGACCCGGAGGCCTTCCGCGCGTATCACGCAGGCATCCTCAGTGCCATCCAGAAGTCCGGCGCCGCCATGAGCCATCACCACGGCATCGGCAAGATGTTCGCCCCCTGGCTGGAAGGTTCGCTGGGCGTAAAGGAGTACGACGTGCTCCGCACGCTCAAGCAGCACTTTGACCCTGACAACATCATGAACCCCGGCGGTACGCTCGGCTTTGACTTGAAGCAAAGCGAAAAACACTTTCCGAACTGACGAAATTCACTCCATGCGAACCCGCGTTCCGGCTTTCTAAAGAGGCCGGAACGCGTTTGCTTATCCATTTGCCGCGGGTTATTGCGCGGTAACAGTTCTTGTGCTAAAGTGACAAGTGAACCATATCTCTTGCGAATCATTTCGATGAAGGAGAACCGACATGCCGTTCTTTATTACGGGCGATTGTATTGGCTGTTCAGCCTGCGCAAAGATTTGTCCTGTTCTCGCAATCTCCGGCGAACCCAAACAACGATACGAAATCAACATTCGCCGATGCGTTTCCTGCGGTGTCTGCGGACGCGTCTGCCCTAAGAACGCGGTGCTGGACGGTCACGGCAACCCCTGCAAGAGTGTTCCGCGTAAAAACTGGAAAAAGCCTTCCATCAATACCGCGCTCTGCAGCGCCTGCGGCATCTGCGTGACCTGGTGCCGCGCGGAAGCGCTGCGCATCTCCCCTCCCGCGTTTCATGGCGATATTCACGTGTTTGCCCAGCTGCATGAGCCTGCCAAATGCGTCGGCTGCGCGCTCTGTGAGGAAAATTGCCCGCTCGGCGCAATCACGATGACGGAGGCGCAAGCATGAAACTGCCTGTTTACGCAATCATCGACCTGGACAGCAAAAAAGCGACGCCTTACGAAATTAGCAAGGCGTATTACACCAAATACATCGGCGGTAAAACACTGGGCGTGCGGCTGCTGCTCGACTTCACGCCAGCGGGAATCGACCCGCTCGGAGCGGAGGCTGTCGTCATCGTCAACACAAGCCCCATGAACGGCACGGGAGCGCCGAGCTCCAGCCGGTTCAACATGACGTTTAAAAACGTGCTCACCGGCGGCATCGCCAGCAGCAACTGCGGCGGTCAGTTCGGGGTCATGATGAAACGCGCGGGCTACGACGGCGTCATCCTCAAAGGGCAGAGCGAAACGCCCGTCGTCATTGAGATCATCGACGGCAAAGTCTCGGTCAAGGACGCCGGCGAGCTCTGGGGCAAAAATTCGGAGGAAACGCAGGAAGCGTTCCCCAAGATTTACGGCAAACTTGTCATCGGCCCCGCGGGCGAGCATTTGGTTCGCTATGCTTCCGCCGTTTCCGGCGAGCGCGTCGCGGGTCGCTGCGGCGCGGGCGCGGTGCTCGGCGCAAAGAAAGTGAAAGCAATCGTTGCCTATGGCACGCAGAGCCCGGAAATTCACAATAGAAAAGGATTCAATAAATACGTCAAAAAGTGGGTGGCGTTTTTGCGTAATCACCCCATGACCGGCGAAGCTCTGCCGAATTACGGCAGCGCGGGACTCGTCAGCAAGGCGAACTCGACCAACGCTTTACCCACGCATAACTTTAAATACGGTCACAGCGCGGATGCGCATTTTGTGAGCGGCGAAACGCTGACGGATCAATACCTGCTGCGCAACAGTTCCTGCATCTCCTGCCCTATTCGCTGTGAACGGCGCGTCTCCGTGGACGGACGCGACGTCAAAGGGCCGGAGTACGAAACCTGCGGGTTCTTCGGGCCGAATATCGACGCCATCAGCATGGAAAACATGCTGCGGCTCAACTACCTTTGCGACATTCTCGGTATGGATACGATTTCGCTTGCCTCCACCATTGCGTTTGCCATGGAGCTCAAGGAAAACGGCGTTGCGGACTTTGGCGTTACGTTCGGCGATTCCGAAAGCCTTTTTGAAATAGTCAAAAAGATTGCGTACCGCGAAGGGATTTACAGCGATCTTGCCAACGGTTCCAAGTGGATGAGCGAACAGTACGGCGGCAAGGAGTATGCCATGCACTCCAAGGGGCTGGAAATGGCGAGCTACGAGCCGCGCCGCTCGGTCGGCATGGGGCTTGGCTACGCAACCAGCAACCGCGGCGGATGCCACCTCAACGGCGGGTATCTCGCGCTGCTGGAATCCGTCGGCGTGCTGCTGACCGACCCGCTTTCCACGAGCGCAAAGCCCGCGCTGACGATATTTCTGCAAAACGCGCTGGAGGCCATCTCCGCAAGCGGATTTTGCCTCTTTACCGCACAGTCGTTCGTGCCGGGCATCTTCTTCAAACTTGGCCCGCATCACCCTGTTACCCGCACTGTCGGCAAAATCGCCACCCATCTTGGGTTGGGCGTTCGATTACTGCTCTGGATGATGCCGATTTTGCGGTTTAATTCCGTCTATCTTTTCCCTCAGGCGGAAGCGCTGCGGCTGGCAACCGGACTGCCGTTCTATACCGGATCGTTTGTCAAACTCGGCGAACGAGGATTTAATTTGGAGCGAATGTTCAACATGCGGGAAGGCTTGACCGACAAGGACGATTCTTTACCCGACAGGCTTACTAAGGTTCCGCAGGATCCGAGTAATCCCAGAACTGTCGTCCGCCTGGACAAGATGCTGCCGGTGTACTACCGCGTTCGCGGATGGAACCAAAAAGGAGTGCCCAAAAAGCGAACACTCAGGAGGTTGGGTATTCAAGTATGAAGACGATTCGCTATTACGCGCCGCTGCGCGCAATGCTGCAAAAGGAATCCGAAGAGACCGACGCCAACAGTGTCCGCGAGGTTCTTGCGTTTATCAAAACACAGTATGGCAAGGAAGCCCTCAAAGCCGCCGAAAGCGCGCTGATTGTTGTCAACGACGTGAGCATTGGCCTCTTTGACGGAAAGAAGACTGTCCTAAAGGATGGCGACGTGATCGGCTTTCTGCCGCTCTGCGGCGGCGGCTGACGCACCACTGAAAAAAGCGATCCTGCGAGGGATCGTTTTTATGTTACGGCTCCGGCGTTTGCACCGGTTCTGGTGAAGGCGTCGGTTCCGGCGTAAAGAGCACCCAATCACCCACCTCGCATTGTCCCTTTGCGTTCCAACCTGCGGAGAGCACGCGCCCTTCCGCAGTCACGCCGACGACATGCGTGGAGCTGGCGGAGATGGCGACGATATTGCTCCAACCGGAGACGTCTATGGCGTCCGAAGCGTTATAGAATCGCGCTTCCACCTTGCCGTCGTGTGTGAGCGCGAAAAGGCCGTTCTCCGTGCAGTCGATCGCCAGAATATCGCTTAGTCCGCTGACATCCAGACCGTTGGAAACGAGCGCGCCGTCCGCCTTTAGCCCTATGCTGTTCGCGCTGGCCGCGTCGAGAGCGACGAGGTCGTAATAATCGTCCGTTACGAGCGACGCGCTCGTGGTCAGCGCGCTGCCGTTTAACATGACGCCGCAGAGCGCGTAGTCGCCGACGCTCAGCGAAGAGAGATTATGCCACTTGATGGTCTGATAGACTTCAAACCCCGTGTTGAGGATCGTTCCGTCGGACGTAACGCCTACCGTATTGTACGCTCCCGCGTAGAGGCTCACGACATTCTGCCATTTGGAAACGTCGCATTGGCCGTACTGGTTTGACCCGCAGGCAACGACTGTTCCGTCGCCCAGCAGTGCCGCCGTATGATACGCGCCAGCGGCAACGGAGACGACATTCGACCAGTCCGTCACATTGCATTGCCCAGAGAGGTTCGAGCCTGTCGCCAGAACGGTTCCCTGTTCGGTTCTCGCAACGGTATGCAGATATCCCGTGGCAAGGATGCCCTTTGGCAGCGTATCTCGCTCCGTTTTCAGTTCCGCGCGCGCGGCAAGCTGCTCGTCTGTCAGCCCAACCAGCAGCGAGACGAGATCCCCTGCTCCTTCGTTTTCCGAAAGCGCGGCGGCGGACTGCATGGCATATTCTTCCGATTGTTCGTAATCGCCGAGCGCGTAAAACAGCCGCATCGCTTCGTCGTAGTAGCCGTATTCCAGGCGTTCCAGCGCGTAAGCGTAGTCGCAGGCGTCGCCCCTGTCGGGAGCGTCCAGATAGTCGCCCAGGCTGTCAAACGCCTCGCCTGCTTCCAGATAATCCCCGTCCGCCTCGTATAAGGCGGCCAGCCGGTAAGTCGCATCCTGCCAACGTGAAACAGCGTCCGCATAGTCGCCCGCAGCGAGATACAGCGCCGCGGCTTCCGTAAGCTTACCCGCGTCGTCCAGACGAAGCGCGTAGGCGTAATAGTTTTGCCTGAGCAGTTCGTCTTTTACGGTTTCGTCGTCCAGTTTTTCAATCCAGCGTTCCGCCTGCTCATACTCTCCGCGAGAGATCAAAATTCCCGCGTATGCCTGTTTGATTGAGGAGATGTTGCGGTAAGCAAGATACCCGATCAGCGTAAGCACAAGCACCACAATCAGAGAGCCGCTCAGCGCACGGCGAATAAACGCCCTGTCGCTTCCGCGCGGCGCGCTTCCGACGGGCGCGGAACGTTTCCGCCAGATCAGCGTTGCGTTCTTACGCTCGTTCTCCTCCGGCGGATGGATTACCTGATGCGGTTGCCGTCCTTGTTCGCTCATTTTAAATTCTCCGGCATGAGCTGGTTGATAAACGCCGTGCCGACCCCTTCCGACTCGGAGAGCACGACATAGATATCCTGAATCGCACAGCGGCGGATGTATTCCGCAACGCCACCCTGCGCGGCTTCCTTGCTGTAGTACTCGTCCCGGAAGTCCACCATGTATACGCTGTCGTAATACGGCATCAAAAACGGCGCGATCGCATTGCCAAACGAATCGCAAACCATCAGCATATTGCGCCCGGTGTGATACCCGCCGTCCAGCACCCGGTACGGTCCATGCGTCCCGCCGAGGAAAACCTTATAATCCTCCTGCACCGTGTCGATCACAGGAAGTTCGCCCTTGCGGTACGTATTGGAAACCAGAAACGATTCCGCGGGCGCGAGCGGTTCGTAATAGGTCAGCGTGTCGGCAAGGTCTTTGAGCTTTGCGCTGCGGCCGTGCAGATAGATGGAGCCGAGGAATCCTTCGATGCTCTTGTAAGAATACGCCGTGAGCGGCACCGTCTGGTACCCTGCGCTTTGGATCATCGCGTTTGCCGCGTAGTAAGCGCCAAGCGCCGTCCAGTGGTGATCCGTACGGAAGAAGATATATTCGCCCTGCACGATATGGCTGCCCAGAATATCCACCGCCGAATGAATCACAACATTCGAACTCACCAAAGGTTCCAGCGCGCTTTCGAGTTCGCTCGACCAGCCGCTTTCCGTATCCAGATGGAGAGCGAGCTTGTTGGCTGTCTGCGAACGCGGCACGAGCAGTACGTGCAGCGTTCCGTCCGCAGGAAGCAGCGCCGCGTAGCTGTTGAACACACGCGCCGCGCGCTCGATATCCTCTTTCGAGTATGTCAGAAGCGCTGTTTTTGTTCCGTCCGTGCTGAGCAGCCAGACGTTTGCCTGTTCGGGAGTGGCCGCGCTGGATACAACCGCGCTTTGCGCCTGCTCAGCGGATTCACTCGTATCCTGACTTGGCTCGTTTTCCTCCGTTTCGGGCTGCATCTCCAGAGCGGCTTGCTCCGTTTCATCCGTTTCCTGCGGAAGGATCGCCATCACCGCTTCCTCGTCGGATTCGGTCTGGTCGAGCAGTTCGTCCACGGTCAATGCGGAAAAAAGATGTTTGAGGTTTGTCGTTATGTCTACGATCTGCGTACGCAGAAAAAATTTATCGCAGAGAAACTCCTCAAACGCTTCGTCGAACGTTCCACCGGCAAGCTCGCCAGGCGTCAGCTTTGGCATTGCGGCGAGTGTGCGGTTTTCATCCTCGGAGACGACGGCGTCCCTGTTAGCAAACAGGATCAGACAAAGTCCGAGCGCGCCGCAGAGAATCATCCACCAGAGCGTGAGTACAAACGCGATTTTTCGCCTCATGCGGCGCCTCCTTTCACCAAAACTTTAAAAGCGGAAATATAAAAACGGGTTGTAGCTATCCGCAACCAGGTTGAGGATGCTTAATATAACGACGGCGGTCAGCAGAACCGTTTCAAAGAGCTGCGCCGTCCTTCTTGCGCGCAGGCGGTGGTCGAACGCCTGCTTGAGTTTTGGCAGGATCGGTACGCAGAGTAATCCCGCAACCAGAGGCAAAACCGTGTAAGTGCGGAGCGCCTGCAGGCTTGTTTCGTCGATCAGCGCGGCAAACGCAAGTGTGCCGGCCGTTTTGCTGAGTCCCAGCATGGCGAGCATCTGGCGCGCGCAGAGCGCAAGATCGGTCTGGTAAAACAGCGCCCAGCCGAACAGCACGATCAACAGCGTCAGCACGGTTCCCAGCGCGCGCGGGATCCGCTTGACCGCGCCACGAAACACGCCGTGTTCCAGCGCGATAAACACCCCGTAATACAGCCCCCAGAGCACGAAATTCCAGCTCGCGCCGTGCCAAAGCCCCGTCAGCGTCCAAACAAACAGCAGGTTCAGCGTGGTGCGCGCGGCGCTTTTTCGGTTGCCGCCGAGCGGGATATACACGTACTCCTTAAAGAACCGTCCCAGCGAAATATGCCACCTCCGCCAGAATTCCGAGACCGAACGCGCGATATACGGGTAGTTGAAGTTCTCCTGATACCGGAATCCCAGCACCTGGCCAAGGCCGATTGCCATGTCGGAATACGCGGAAAAATCAAAGTAAATCTGGAGCGCAAACAGAATGGAAGTCAGCCATGCCGCCGTAAAGGAAGCGTCTGCGCTCGGCAGAGAAGCGAGCATTTCGCCCAGGATGTTCGCGATGAGTACTTTTTTACCCAGCCCGATGGCAAAGCGGCGCATGCCGGAGTTAAAGTCGTCCAGCGTGGTCTGACGCTCGTTGAGCTCATATTCAATATCCGAATATTGCACAATCGGCCCTGCGATCAGCTGTGGGAAGCACACAACATACAATAGCAGCAGCGCAAAGTTCTTCTGCACGCGAACTTCGCCGCGGTAAGCGTCCACGACGTAGGAAATCGCCTGAAAAGTGAAGAAAGAAATGCCGATGGGAAGCCGCGGTGTTGTGATGGACGCGCTGTTTCCAAAAATCGGCAGAAGCTGGTTGACGAAAAACGCGGCATATTTAAAATACAGTAGCGCGGAAAGCGAAACGGCCACCGTCAGCGCAAAGAGAAGCTTCTTCGCTTGCGGACGTTTTGCCGCCGAAAACAGCAGCGTTCCGCCGTATATTGTAAGAGTGACAAATAGCATGGCCAGCACGTAGACCGGCTCACCCCAGGCATAAAAGATTAAAGAGCCTGTGAGCAGTACCGCGTTACTCCACCAGATTTTGCGGCACGCAAAATATGCCGCGAGAACGGCTGGTAGAAACAGCAATAAAAATGTCAGGCTCGAAAATACCATGGCGATATTATAACATAGAATTTGCACGCGGGCACAAACGCCGTTATGACTACGATCTATTTTGGCGCTTTGAAGATAGACTGAACAGAAAAGCCTCGCATTCCTTATGGAATGTAAGGCTTAAGTTGATTTCTGCCGCTGCATGTATTCCTATGTGACATATATGAAAACACCTGACGTTATTCTTGCGCCTTCAACAGTGCGTTTTCAACCGCCTTAAGGAACGCGTTCTTATCGGCAGTTGCGCCGGATATCGCATCGAGCGCGGGGCTCTGCGCTTCTAAAACTCGCTCAATGAGTTCTTGATTGATGCTTTCCCGGCCGTTTTGCGTCTTAACAACCGTAATGTCCAGTATTTGATGATTCTGAACCGTTACGATAACTTGATTGGTGAAACGGTAGCAATCGAACGTCCCTTCATACGAGCCATCCTCGATTTGCGATAAATCCACATTGTTGAGTTCAACTTGCAGCGCGCGATCCTTTCCAAGAAAAGCCATTGCGGCAATGACGCAGAGAAACGCCAAAAAACCAAGTCCGATCCATTTCCAAGCTTTTTTCATTTTGTCACGCCCGTCAGCAACGCATTTGACAGTTGTTTCACCAACGCTTCAATCTGTTCTTCTTTCTGTTCGCTTGACCAGTGCACGACGCCTGTTTCGGAAACGGCGGTTCCTTTTCCGGCGAGCAGAGATTTGGCTTGTTTGATCGCGTGGTTTGCGTCGAGCCAGGGCTTTTTTAAATGCTGCGTCGTAAAGAAGAATACCTTTTTCGTTTCGAACTTGGGCAGCTGTTTGAAATACAGCACCATAGCCTGCGCCAGTGAGAACGCCTGCACGGGAGAAGCAAACACCAGCGCGTCGTAGCCGTTCGGATCGGGTGCAGCAACGAGCTTCAGCGGTGCTCCGGTCTTGGGGTCTCCGCCTTCCACGACGACGCGCGCAATTTCAGCCTCCGCGCCGCCGCTGATGAGCGCGTCTCTGAGCCGCTCCGCAACGCTGAGCGTATTGCCCGTTTGAGAATAAACGATGATTCCGATGTTCATATTTCCCTCCTGTTTTGAAATAAATAATCCGCCGCATTGTCCAATTCCTGAAAAAATGCATCCTTTGTCAATCCGTTGCTGGAAAAATAGAGCGCTAGCAAACCTTGAATCACATAGATCATTGTCTTTGCCGCCGTTACGACGTCTTCGCTCCGCAAAAGGCCATTTTGTACAAAAGCATCGTACGCAGCAAACCACCCCTGCTGGAAACGCAGATCGTATAACGGGTCTTCTTCGGTTTTAAACCGATAAGAGTAAAAAAAGTAGTAAACATGCGGCCTGTCCAGATAGTACTGTACGTAGCTGCGGTTGACTTGCTTGAGATCCTCGACCGAATGAAACGGTGCCTCGTCCTCAGCCATCAGGTGCGCTGCAACATCCTCCACCATATTCTCTTTTACCGCAAGCAGCAGCGCGTTGAGATCCGCAAAATAGTGATAGATCGTCGCGTATGAATAGCCTGTCTCCAGCGCAATTTTTCGTACGCTGACAGCAGTTACGCCTTCTGCTAAAATGATGTTCTTTGCCGCCTGAATAAATCCGTTTTTTACCAGATCGTTCTTGCGCTTTGCCTGTTCCTCAGCCGACATCTTTGTTTCCTCGATATTTAACATCGTTCTATTGTTCTAACAATGTTAGAATAGCATGCATTATAAGCTTATTCAAGCAAATCCATGTAAAATATAGAACCCGAAAGCAAAGCGCTTTCGGGTTGCATCTTTAAAAAGTATTTTGTTTATATTGTCTTATTCTTCCCGATTTTCAGTTCAAATCGATCAGTTTTGCTTGGATGCCGTCCAGTTGATTCAGCTCTTTGACCAACTGTTCGACCTCGTCTTTTTCGCCGAATGGCTGGAGGATGATCATGCCGTCCGTTGCGCAGGAGTCTTCGCTGACTTCGTGTAATCCGAGACGCGCTTTAATCTTGCAGCCGTTCTTTGTGAGCACCTGCTGAAAATTCGAAGCATTGCCCACCCTGTTATCCATCCGAACGCCGATTACATAATAGTAAGACATCGAAATTCCTCCTTCATTGTTTTGCTTAG
Source organism: Clostridiaceae bacterium (assembly GCA_039683415.1). Taxonomy (GTDB): domain Bacteria; phylum Bacillota; class Clostridia; order Christensenellales; family CAG-138; genus UBA7703. Next base: position 451,938 of record JBDKRL010000006.1, on the reverse strand, counting down.
TTTACTCCCACTCGATCGTGCCCGGGGGCTTGCTGGTAATGTCGTAGACCACGCGGTTGACATGCGGCACTTCGCCGATAATCCGGTCGCTGATGCGGCGGAGCACCGGAAACGGAATCTCCGCCCACTCGACGGTCATCGCGTCCGTACTGGTGACCGCGCGAACGCCGATGATGTAATCGTACGTGCGCAGGTCCCCCATTACGCCGACGCTGCGCATGCCGGTAAAGACCGTAAAATACTGCCAGATCGCCTGGTCGAGACCCGCCGTTTTGACTTCCTCGCGGAAAATCGCGTCGCTGCGGCGCAGTATCTGGAGCTTATCCTCCGTCACGTCGCCGAGTATGCGGATTGCCAACCCCGGCCCCGGGAACGGCTGCCGCCAGACGAGTTCCCGCGGAATGCCGAGCGATTCGCCAAGCGCGCGCACCTCGTCCTTAAACAGCATCCTGAGCGGCTCGACAAGGCCGATGAAGCCGATATCCTTCGGCAGACCGCCGACGTTATGATGGCTCTTAATCGTGTCCGCGCTGCCGGTTCCGCTTTCGATGACGTCCGGATAGATCGTCCCCTGCAACAGGTATTCCCCGCCACCGAGCTTTTTGGATTCCTCTTCGAACACGCGGATGAACTCTTCGCCGATGATTTTGCGCTTTCTCTCCGGCTCGGTCACGCCCTTGAGCTTTTCCAAAAAGCGTTCGCGCGCATCGACTTTTACGATGTTGAGCGAGAGCGTATCGTGGTAAACACGCATAACGTCTTCCGCTTCGTTTTCGCGCAGCAGGCCGTGATCCACAAAGATGCAGGTGAGCTGCTCACCGATCGCTTCGTGCACGAGTACCGAAGCTACGGACGAGTCCACTCCGCCGGAAAGCGCGCCGATCACGCGGGCGTTCCCAACCTGCGCGCGCACCTGAGCGATCAGTTCGTCGCGCAAATTCGCCGCGCTGTAATCGCACCGTAAGCCGCAGACGTCCCGCAGGAAATTGCGGAACAGCAACTGCCCATTAACAGTATGCGTGACTTCCGCATGGAACTGGATGCCGTAAAGCTTCTTTTCTTCGCTGGCAAACCCCGCAACCGGGCAGGCTTCCGTCTTTGCGATGGCGGCAAAACCTTCCGGCGCGCGGGTCACGGAGTCGTTATGGTTCATCCAAACGACGTCGCCAAGGCCGTTAAAAAGCGGATGTCCGCTGAACTGAATCTTCGTATGCCCGTACTCGCGTATATTCGCGGAGGCGATTTCGCCGCCGAACACCTTTGCGATGTACTGCATGCCGTAGCAAATGCCGAGCACCGGCACGCCGAGCGAAAAGATCGCGTTGTCGCAGGCTTTCGCGTCCGGCGCATACACGCTGTCCGGCCCGCCGGTGAGGATGATCGCTGAAAGCGCGTCTCCTTTGATGCGCTCTATAGAAGCCGTATGCGGGATCAATTCGCTGAAAACGCCAGCCTCACGCACACGCCGCGCAATCAACTGGTTATACTGCCCGCCGAAGTCGAGAACGACGACGCGTTCGCGCATGTGTTACTCCTCCCGAAACGTAATGCCGGTTTCGTCGGCGTTTTCAATGATGGCAAGCGACTCAAGATGGATCCCCGCGTCGCGGATCTTCTGCCCGCCGGGTTGGAATCCTTTTTCAATCGCTACTCCAATGCCAATCAGTTCCGCGCCCGCTTCCTGAACGATTTCGATCAATCCGCGCAGCGCTTCTCCGTTTGCCAGAAAATCGTCGATGATCAGCACTTTATCGTGTGCTTTGAGCCACTGGCTGGCGAGGATCAGCGTGAATTTCTTTTTGTAAGTGTAGGAGTAGATGTCGCTGTGGTAAAGCCCACCTTCGATATTATCCGATTTCGCCTTTTTGGCAAAGATCATCGGAACGCCAAATTCTTCCGCACAGATGGTCGCCAGCGCAATGCCGGATGCTTCCACCGTGAGTACCGCCGTTAACCCGCTCAAATCAAAACGGCTCTTGAATTCCTTCGCCATGTCGCGCATCAGCGCTGTATCCACGCGGTGATTCAAAAAGCCGTCTACCTTGATGATATTCCCCGGAAGTACGCGCCCCTCGGCGCGGATCCGATCCTGGAACTGGCGCATGCCGCATCATCTCCCGTCAAAGTAAAATAATGCAAACATTATCTCGCAAATTGGCCTAGGAATCAAGCCTTTCGGGCGAGATCGCAAAAACAGTTTGTATAGATTTTTTAAGCAGCGTTTGAGACTTTAAGATTTCATACGAAATTTTTATAGATTTCTCTTTAACAGCGCTTGTAACTCACATATTTCAAACGAAAATAACAAAACGAGAAACGCCGCACGGCAACCCGTGCGGCGTAAGAAAACGGCTCGTTTTTTAGTTGAGCGAATCTTTGAGGGCTTTGCCGGCCTTAAAGGTGGGCAGCTTGGAAGCCGGAATATCGATTTCCTTGCGGGTCTGCGGGTTGTGGCCTTTGCGAGCGGGACGAACCTTCGCCTCGAACGTGCCGAAACCGACGATGGAGACCTTTTCACCGGTCTTCAGGGAATCTTCGATCGCGCTCAGCAGAGCGCCAACGGCTTTCTCCGCATCCTTTTTCGACAGTTCGCTCTTCTCCGCGACAGCCGCGATTAAATCGGTTTTATTCATTGTGTAAACCTCCATAGTTTTTTGGTGACTGGAATATTGTATCAACCTTCCCGGTATTTATCAAGCCTTTATTTGTGAATTTATTGCCTAATTCGGGACTTTTTGACCTCTTCCCATAATAAATCCTGTTCTTTCAGCGTTAGTTCGGAGAGCGCGTTTCCCCTTAAAAGGGCAAGCCGCTCCATAGCTTCGAAGCGGTCGATGAACTTATCTGTAGCTTCCATCAGGAGAAATTCCGGTTCCAGTTTCAATAATCGAGACACGTTGACGACGGCAAACAGCAGGTCCCCCATCTCCTCGGCGACATGCTCGCCGGAGCGCATCGCTTCGTCGAGTTCGGCGGTCTCTTCGGAGATTTTGAAAAACGCGTCCCTCGCGCTCGGCCAGTCGAAACCGACGTCCGCCGCTTTTTTCTGCACCTTGCGGCTGCGTAAAAGCGCGGGAAAGCTTTTTGGTATGCTCTTGAGCACTTCCGACTGTGTTTCCTGCTTCCGCTGACTCATTTTGAGCGCGTCCCAGTTTTTCAGCACGTCCGCTGAACCGCCGACGCGCACTTCTCCAAACACATGCGGGTGACGGTAGATCAGTTTTTCAACAAGATCGCTTGCCGCGTCCCGCGCGGTAAACGCGCTTTGTTCTTCCGCTATGACGGCGTGCAGCGCAAACTGCAGCAGCACGTCCCCCAGTTCTTCGCAGATATGATTATCGTCGCCTTCGTCGATGGCGTCCACAAGCTCGTAGCACTCTTCCAGCAGCGCGTTTTTCAGCGTGGCGTGCGTTTGCTCGCGATCCCACGGGCAGCCGTTTGGCGCGCGGAGGCGCCGCACAATGCGCATGACGTCCTCGAGCGTATGCCTCTTTCTCTGCTCATACGGTAGCCCAGGCACGTACAGGCAGGTGGTCGCGTCGTAAACCGATTGCTGGTCGAGTTCAAACAGGGCGATCTCGCGCGCTTGATAGTCTCCATTTGCGTCGATCGCGGCCAGTAAAACAGGAAGCTCGTCGTCAAACACTTCCGTCAAAGCAAGTTTGGCTTCCCCCGCGATCAGGCGCGAATCGATTTCTCCAACCACATAAGCCAGTTCCGGATCGAACGATTGCGTCAGATCATGCGCGGAACATTCCCTTGCGGGCGCAGACGACGGAAACGCTGCCGCGGAAACGGAGACATACGGCAGCACGGAAACGGCCGCGCCTCGCTCTTTTGCCGCATGCATAATCACGGGCAGCTGACTTTGTTCGATAAACCCCGTTGCAACGTAAACGCAGTCTCCCGCCAAAACTAGCCGTTGGGCGATTGCCGCGTTGAGCTGGTCAAAATCGGCGCAGGTTTCAAACAGGTCGTCCATCGTGGCAAACGTTTTGCCCAGCGCGCGGACGGCGTTTGCGCTCGGATGTTTCTCTGTTTGCAGAAACAGTGTGTTTGCCGCTAAAATGGCTTCTTTTGCCGCAACGGTCATCGTCTTTGGCGAGAACAGCGGAATAATTACGATATCCGGCATGCGAGTCCTTTCCTGCTGATTGCTTTGTTCAGCGCGCTTTCCCGTATTGCAGACGCGCAAGCAGCCGCCCGCCAGGAATCAGCGAAAAGTCGTCTTTGGTAAACATCCGCATCCAGAGCGTCAGCACAAGATACAGCCCGAAGCCGACGGCGATGGCCGCCGCGGTTGCGATGGTGTTGGAAGAAAGCTTGCTCAACACGAAACCGTACGTGAAGTATGCCGCAGACCCCATCGCGAGCGAAGCCACGATGGGTTTGATAAACGTGTCCATCACTTTGAGCTTGAGTTTTGTGTAGCGAATCAGGAAAATCGCGTCCAGAACGCCCGCAACCATATAGCAGGCTGTCGTGGAGATGGCCGCGCCCTGTATTTCGATATTCGGATTTTTCATGAGCGTCAGCATCAGAACCACCTTGACGACGCCGCCGATAAAGAGGTTAATCACAGGAATATGCTGCTTGCCTACGCCCTGGAGAATGCCGGTGAGCGTCTGCACCAGCGAAAGGAAGATGACGCCGATGGCGGAGGTGCGCATCAGCGCGCCCGCAATGGACAGCCGTTCCGCATCAATATCATACAAAAAGTCGATCACCGGGGACGAGAGCGCAAACAGCCCGACCGCGCACGGAATACCGATGAACATGGCCAGCTTGATGCCCATGGCGGATACTTTATGAATCGTCCTTGCATCCTTTGCCGCGCGCGCCGCGGAAACCGCCGGTACAAGGCTCATAGCGAGCGCGATGGTCAGTACGGCGGGCATGTTGATGATGTTGGTCACGTTGCTGCGCAGCGCCACAAACCGCATGGAAGCCGCCGCTTCGGAAAAGCCGATCTCGATGAGAGAGCTCTTGATCAGCGAAGCGTCCACAATGCCCATGATCGGCATGATGGAAGCGCCAATGGTCACGGGAATCGCGATGGCGAGCAGGTTGCGGATGATATGCGTCGCGCTTTCAACCGGCTCCTGTGTTTCAATTGGTTCAAGAGGCGCAAGCTCGCGCTTGCGGAACGCGTAAAAGAGAGCAACAACGATCAAGGCGAGCAATTCCGAGAGCGTGACCCCCGCGACCGCGCCCATAGCGCCGTATTCGAGCCCGCGCGGCATCCAGAGATGCGCAAGATACAGGCCGATGGCAAGCTTGCCCGCCTGTTCGGCGAGCTGGCTCATCGCCGTGCCGGTCATCTGCTGCAAGCCCTGCAGATACCCGCGGTAAGCGCACATGATCGAAACGATCAACAGCGCGGGCGACATCATACGAAACGACATGGCCGCGCCTGCGCCGACGGTGGTTCTTGCCAGAATGTCCGCGCCGAAGTACATCATGGCCGTGGTGACGGCGCCGATGCAGACAAGCATGATCAGCGACTTTTGAAAGACCTTCTTTGCGCCTTCCATGTCCCCCAGCGTTGAGCGCTCGGCAACCATACGCGAAATCGCGGTGGGCAGCCCCGCCGAGCTGATCACCAAAAGAGTGGAATAATACGGATAAACCGCCTCGTAATACTGCATGCCGTCGCCGAGCATATTGTACAGAGGGATGCGGAAAAACGCGCCGATGACCTTACAGATCAGCCCGGCTGCGCCGAGGATGAACGCGCCTTTGACAAACGATTTCTTTTCGTTTTTCGCCATTGCGTACCCTTGCCCTTCCAGCAGACCGAACCGCATGGAGCCGTTCCGGTCAAGAAGTTTTTATGCAATGCAAGGAAAGATTGCATTGCGCATTCGGTATTATACCATCTTTTTACGCCGCGCGCTATCTTCACACGCGGGAGCGAAAACACCAGTGCCGGGCAGTGGGACGCTTTGCCAAACGTCCGCGCTATACGCTTGCGGCCGCGCAAAACAGCATGCCTGTCTCGACAAACCAAGCGCGTATTGGTATAATATCGGTATTAAACAAGGGGGGTAAAACCGATGGGCTTAATCGCGGCAGTCGGCGGCGCAATCAACGGCGTTCTCGCCGATCAATGGAAAGAGTATTTTTACTGCGAATCGCTTGGCGCGGACATCCTGGTCAGCAAAGGACAAAAGCGCGTCAATGAACGCCGCAGTTCCAACACGAAGGGTTCCGACAACATCATCTCGAACGGCTCGCTGATCTCCGTCAACGAAGGCCAGTTCATGATGATTGTCGAACAGGGCAAAGTCGTCGAGTTTTCCGATCAATCCGGCGAGTTCCTCTACGATACCTCCACCGAGCCTTCGCTGTTTTACGGCGGGTTCGGCAAAGGGCTCCTCGCCTCTCTGCAGCTGATCGCAAAGCGTATCGGCTTTGGCGGCGATACGGCCAAGGATCAGCGGATTTATTACTTCAATAAAAAAGAGATCATCGGCAATAAATACGGAACGTCCAACCCCGTTCCGTTCCGTGTGGTCGATCGCAACATCGGGCTTGATATCGACATTGCAATTCGTTGCTTTGGCGAATATTCCTACAAGTTAGTCGACCCGCTCCTGTTTTATGCCAACGTCTGCGGCAACGTCGAGAGCGTTTACCGCCGTGACGAAATCGACTCACAGCTCAAGAGCGAGCTCATGACGGCGCTTCAGCCCGCGTTTTCCAAGATCAGCGACATGGGCATCCGCTACAGCGCGCTGCCCGGGCACACGCAGGAGATTGCGGACGCGCTCAACGAAGTGCTCACCGAAAAATGGAAGGAACTGCGCGGCATCGCGGTTGCGTCGTTCGGCGTCAGCTCCGTTTCCGCTTCGGAAGAGGACGAGGAACTCATCAAAAAGCTCCAGCAGGCCGCCGCGCTCAAAGATCCCACCATGGCGGCGGCGGTGCTTGCCAGCGCGCAGGCGCAGGCCATGCAGGACGCGGCAAAGAACGAAGGCGCGGGCGCTTTCGTAGCTTTTGCGGGAATGAACGCCGCGGCGAACGCAGGCGGAACCAGCGCGCAGTCGCTCTACGGCATGGGTCAGCAGGCGGGCGCGCCGCAAGGCTGGGTTTGCCCCAAATGCGGACATCCCGGCAACACCGGAAAATTCTGCAGTAACTGCGGCGAACCGCAGCCCGTCGCGGGCGGCTGGACTTGCGAATGCGGTCAGGGCGCTAACACGGGCAAATTCTGCTCCAACTGCGGAAAAGCCAAACCGGAAGGGTTCAAATGCCCCAAGTGCGGCTATGCTCCAGCGGACGGCGTAAAACCCAAATTCTGCCCCGAATGCGGCGAAAAGTTCTAAATCGTTTTTTCTTGTATAGATGTAAAACAAAAGATCATCCGTTGGATGATCTTTTGTTTTGGCAGGGGCACTAGGACTCGAACCTAGAAGAACGGTTTTGGAGACCGCTATGTTGCCATTACATCATGCCCCTAAATTGCTATTTTCTTTTCAGTCCGCAAGAGGTATTTTAACGGATGCACCGACAAAATGCAAGCAGTTTTTCATGCCTATGAAATCCAAAAAGAAGCCAGTCAAACAAACGACGTTTCTTGACGCATCAACAGGATTCCTTTACAATTCAGTTAACATGCAATCCGGGGGGGACTAATTGGATGAATGCGTCTTCGTTTGCGCTATCTTCGCAAAGAAATACCTTGATCGATTTTTTACGCGGGTTTGCCGCGATCAACATTGTAATCATCCATACCGCATTCTGGTCTGGAACGCAGTATGTGCCGATGTGGTTTCAGAGCCTGACGCTGCTCATCGACGTACCCCTGTTTTTCTTCATCGCCGGATGGGCTTTTTCCTATTCGAACTCCTTTGAAAAATCGCTTCTCAACGTTTTTAAAACGCATCTGAAGTACACCGTATTCCTCGCTCTATACACAATCGCCATTTTCGTGTTCCACCGTGCGGAATTTGCTCCCGCCTCCGCGCTGAACACGTTTTTCTTTGTGTTTCCAAAAGAGAATCTCCTGCTCCCCGTCGTTGGCAGCTCGTTGTGGTTTCTCCCGGTCTATTATTGCGTCAGCATTGTCGTTTCCGGCGTAATCGTGCTGATTACACGGCTTTCGCAAAATCAGAACGCCGCGTCCCGTGTTCTGCGATTGCTGTCGGCGCTCGTGTTCTTTCTGTTTGCGTTTCTTTCGCTTCAGCACTCTTCGAACGGTTCACTGCAGACAATCCTCTTTTACGCACTCTTCTTTCTGCTGGGTTATCTCACCAAGGATTGGTTTGTCCCGAAACTGCGTCATTTGCTGATAGCGCTTGCCATTGTTTTGATCGGGCTGATTGGTTTTATCGTTCTTTCCGGCAGAAGCGGATTCGACCTGCAGAGCGCAAAGTTCCCGCCGAATCTGCAGTATTTCTTTGCGTCGCTGATCGGTATTTCCATTACGCTCTATGTGAAGAAATTCGTTAGCGTCTCGCCGAAAAACGCCTTTGTCTGGGTTGGCAAAAACGCGCTGTATTTCTATCTGGCGCAGGGCGTTTCCTCCAGTTTGCTGTTCTTCGTTCTTCCCGCATTTCAGGGGCTTCCGTGGCTCGCGCTGTTTGCGTTGTGCGCGGTTCTGAACCTGATCGGTACGATCCTTCTTGCGCTGCTCCTGAAGTTGATCTCCAACCCGTTGGAACGTTTGTTCAATCGCCTCATTTCACGGGCTGAAACTCGAACCTGAACCCGCTGTTTCATGTGTTTCCACCACAAAAATAAAAATGACGCTAAGTGCGTCATTTTTTATGGTCAATCTTTATTCGCTCGCTTTGAAGTTGTAAACCGGCTTGATGACTCGTTCAACAGTCACCGTTTCGTTCAGCAGGGACAGTATCTCATCGGCGGGCTTATAAGCTTCCGGCGCCTCGTCCAGCGTTTCTTCCGAAACGGAAGTTGTAAAGATAGCCGCCATTTCTCGCCGGTAATCCGCCATCGAGAGCTTCCCTTTCGCTTGAGAGCGACTCATACGTCTGCCTGCGCCGTGCGGGGCGGAGCAGTTCCAGTCCTCGTTTCCCTTGCCAACACCAACGATGCAGCCATCCCGCATGTTCAGCGGGATCAACAGACGTTTGCCGGCGGAAGCGTCTATGGCTCCCTTGCGAACGATGCCGCTGTCCATATCGATGTAGTTGTGAATCGACTCGAACGAAGTCTCCCTCGCTCTGTCCAAATCCTGTCCATTATTGCTGCAGAGGATATCCCGAATGCGGGCGCGGTTCGCAACGGCGAACGCCTGGCAAATGCGCATGTCGTGCAGGTATGCTTCACGCCATTCGCCTTCCAGATAGCACACATCTTTGTTCAAGGTGGCTGCCAGCAGTTCGTGGCTTCGCCGCAGCTGTTTGATCGCGTCCTGCACCTCTGCACTTCTCCCAGCCGCTCTATACTCAGATATCAACGCTTCCTGATCAGCAATGAATTTACGCTTGCCCAGCTGCAGGTCGATTGCCAGATTCTGGTAATAGTCTGCAACCTGCTTGCCGAGTGAGCGGCTCCCCGTATGAATCACGAGATATTGCATGCCGGTTTCATCAGCATCAATTTCTATAAAGTGATTCCCTCCGCCCAATGTGCCAATGCTGCAGGAAAGCCTGTTGAGATCCTTGAGCGCATGCTTGCACATCAGCTCTTGCAGTGCGGAATACGAGGCTGCGCTAGCGTGTACATTGCGGCCAAACGGAATGTGCTCGCGTATCAGCGTGTCTAAACGCGCTAAGTCGAGCGGCTGCCGCCCTAACTCTGTTATAAGCATGCCGCAGCCGATATCCACCCCCACGATGTTAGGGATCACCTTGTCTCCGAGGTTCGCTGTAAAACCGATGACGCAGCCTTTACCCGCGTGCACGTCCGGCATGATGCGGACTTTGCATTCGCGAAATGCGGGTTGCGCTAAAAGAAGCTCCACTTGTGCAAGAGCTTCCGGCTCTATTGTCTTTGCGAATACTTTTAGATCAGACATACACCTACAAAAAACAAATTAAACGTTTTTATTGCTTTCAAACGAACTGCACGATATAATCCCGCAAATTCTGATACATGATGCGGTAGATATCCGCGTCCGAGTAGCCGCGTTTCTGTAGAGCAGCGGTGAGTTTTGGAAAATCCTTGCTTGAGCGCAGTTCCGGCGGATATTTCTGCATGCCGTCGAAATCGGAGCCGATGGCGCAGCACTGGATTCCGCCAATTTCGACAACCCGGTCGATATGACGCAGCACGTCTTCCATATTCGCTTCCGGCTTTTTCGAAAGCTGCTGATAATAAAAATTGACGCCGACGGTTCCGCCCTGCGCGGAGATGGCGCGGATCTGTTCGTCGGTGAGAGCGCGCGGGTGATCCATAACGCTGCGCGCGTTGGAATGCGAGGCAAAGACCGGGCGCGTGGCGCGTTCGAGAATCTGCTCAATGGCCTTGTCGCTGATATGAGAAACGTCTATTGCAATGCCGATACGGCACATTTCGTCTATGATTTCACGGCCGATCACGCTCAGGCCTTTGTTGCCCTTGTCGAGAGACGCGCCGCAGAGCTCGTTGTTGTCGTTCCATGTCAGCGTCATTGCACAAACGCCAAGTTCGCGCAGCACGCGCAGCACCGCCGCGCTGCCTTCCACCGCTTCGCCGCCTTCTACCGTCAGCACCGTCGCGATTTTTCCGCTCTCCGGCACATAGTCGCGCGTCAGCCGCACGAGTTCGGGATTCGCTTCCAGCATGCGCTCGTAGGCGTCTATCATCGCGATGCACTGATGCAGGGTCGGCGTTTTCAGGGTGATATCGATCCAACACGCAAAGAACTGCAGGGCCACCCCGCCGCTGAGCATGTCTGCAATTTTCGTGGATTGTTCGCGTTTTGGGTTCTTGATATCATAACCGGATTGAATTGCGCCATAAAGATAGTCGCAATGACCATCCGAAACAGGGAACATGGTTCTGCCTCCATTGTACGGTACGCCTTCCGCGTAAAATAAGCGGCTTTCGCCGCACTTGCGTTTGTCTTGTGAAAGGGGCATGGTCTCCCATGCCCCATGACGCCCGAATTGGTTACTTTGCGAAATCGACCGTGCGCGTTTCACGGATGACGCTGACTTTGATCTGACCCGGGTACTCCAGTTCGCCTTCGATGCGCTTTGCGATATCCCTAGCAACGACGACAGCATCGGTGTCGCTGATGCGGTCGGGTTTGACGATGATGCGGATTTCGCGGCCCGCCTGGATGGCGTAGGACGTTTCCACGCCTTCGAAGGAGTTGGCGATCTCTTCGAGCTTTTCAAGGCGTTTGATGTAACTTTCCAGCGTTTCGCGCCGTGCGCCCGGACGGGCTGCGGAAATTGCGTCCGCCGCCTGAACGAGAATGGCTTCAATGGTTTGCGGCTCGATATCGCCATGATGCGCCGCAATGGCGTGGATGATGGCGTTGTTCTCGCGGAACTTCTTTGCCAGATCCGCGCCGATCTGCGTATGCGACCCTTCGACCTCGTGGTCGATGGACTTGCCGATGTCGTGCAGGAGTCCTGCGCGTTTGGCAAGAGCCACGTTTGCGCCAAGCTCCGCCGCCATGATGCCAGCAAGGTGAGCCACTTCGATGGAGTGCCTCAGCACGTTCTGGCCGTAGCTGGTACGGTACTTCATGCGGCCCAGATAGCGCACGAGTTCATGATGCAGACCGTTGACGCCGACTTCCAGTACCGCCGCCTCGCCGGCTTCGCGGATGGTGTTGTCGACTTCCTTCTTGGCTTTTTCGACCATTTCCTCTATGCGGGCGGGGTGAATGCGTCCGTCGAGAATGAGCTTTTCCAGCGCGATTCTAGCAACTTCCCTGCGCACCGGATCGAACCCGGAGAGGATGACCGCTTCCGGCGTGTCGTCGATGATGAGGTCGACGCCCGTCGCCGTTTCCAGCGCACGGATGTTTCTGCCTTCACGGCCGATGATGCGGCCCTTCATGTCGTCATTGGGCAGCGGCACAACCGAAACCGTGGTTTCCGCCACATGATCCGCCGCGCAGCGCTGAATCGCAAGGGTAATGATGTTGCGCGCGCGCTTGTCCGCCTCTTCCTTGGTTTTGCTTTCGATGTCCCTCAGCAGGATGGCCGCGTCGTGACGCGCTTCGCGCTCCACGTTTGCCAGCAGCATGTCCTTTGCCGCTTCCATCGACAGTCCGGAGATTTTTTCCAGTTCCTTGAGCTGCTGGTCGTGCAGAGCGCCGATCTCTGCCTGCGTCGTTTCGAGTTCCGTTTCCCGTTCGGCTAGGGTCAGCTCGCGTTTTTCCAGTGAGTCGGATTTTTTGTCGAGAATCTCTTCCCTCTGGAAAATACGCCGTTCGTTTCGCTGCACTTCGGCTCTGCGTTCGCGGTTTTCGCGTTCCGCTTCCGAGCGGAGACGGTAGACTTCTTCTTTTGCTTCCAGAACTTTTTCTTTTTTAATTTCTTCTGCCTTGCGCTGGGCGTCGTCATATAATTTTTTGACCGCGTCTTCGGCCTTGGCGACCTTCGCTTCCGCTACATTGCGTCTGTATGCATAACCAAACAGGAATCCGCCGAGCAGCGCGAATGCGCCTATTATGAGGTATAACCACCACATATAATAGCTCCGATCTATAAAAAATGTAACCGCACATCTCTGCACGGTCACTTCATATGAATCATTCCGCTTCACAGTATTGCAAAAAAACGATTTATTATGAACACACCATAAGAGTGCAGGATTACTCCCAAAAATTATATATCAACAAAATGCGCGCGTCAAGCATTTGGCGGAAAGATCGCCCATTTTCAGCCTTATCAGGGCTTTACTCTGTCTTAATCCGGGTAGGATTGGTCGTCTTCTTCCGCTTCTTCTTCAAATTCCGAAACAAAAAAGTCGTCCGTTACCGGTTCGGACTCCACGACCTCTTCCTCCGTGTCCACCGTTTCGTCCGCGGGAGCCAAATCCACGGCGCGTTCCGCTAAGGATTCTTCTTCTTCACCAAAGCTGAAGAGCGAAATCTGATCGGTTCTTGACATGCCCGTAAAGCAGCCGCACTTTTCCATTGCGGTGATCACCGCGCTGTTTGCCTTGGTGATCCGCCGGAATTCGTCGACGGTATGGAACACGTGATTGCCGCGGTTTGCCGCCATATCTTTTGCCGCGTTGTCGCCCACGCTGGGGATAGAATTAAACGGTGGACGGATCGCGCCACCCTCGATTAAAAAGCGCGTCGCGTGCGATTTGTACAAATCGACCGGCAGCAGTTCGATGCCGCGCAGGTTCATTTCGTACACAACTTCCAATATGGTGACGATATCCTCGGTGCGTTTCTTTTCGGAGTCGCTCATCTTTGCCGTCGAGCGGTCGATCTCGCGGATGCGCTCCAATACCTGCTCCGCACCGCCGCAGGCAAGAGAAACGTCGAACAAATCCGCACGGACGGTATAGTACACGCTGTAGAATTCCAGCGGATAGTGCACCTTGTAGTATGCCACGCGGAACGACATCATCGTATAAGCAACCGCATGCCCGCGCGGGAACATGTATTTGATCTTTTTGCAGGAGTCGATATACCAGCTTGGAATACTGTTGTCGAGCAGCTTTTGTTCCATCTCCGGTTTAAGGCCTTTGCCCTTACGGACGGATTCCATGATTTTAAACGAGCTGGAAGCGTCCACGCCGCGCAAAATCAGGTAATTCATAATATCGTCGCGCGTACAGATGACCTGTGAAAGCGTCGCGGTCTTATTGGCAACCAGCGTTTCCGCGTTGCCGAGCCAAACGTCCGTGCCGTGCGTCAGGCCGGATATGCGCACCAGTTCCTCCATGGTTGTTGGCATGGTGGCTTCCAGCACGCCGCGCACAAAACTCGTGCCGAATTCCGGCGTGCCCAGCGTGCCGACTGAGCAGCGAATCGCGGAGAGATCGACTTTGAGCGGCTCGCTGGAGGTATAGATGCGCATCGTGTCCGGATCGTCCAGCGGGATGGTTACGGGGTCGAGCCCGGTGAGATCCTGCAGCATCCGAAGCGCGGTCGGGTCGTCGTGACCCAGGATATCGAGCTTAACGAGGCGGTCATCCATGGCGTGGAAGTCGAAATGCGTCGTGATGATCTCTTTATCGCGCTTGTCCGCCGGATACTGAATCGGCGTATAGTCGAGGATGTCGTCCTCTTTGGGTACGATAACGATGCCGCCGGGGTGCTGACCCGTGGTTACCTTGACGTCCTGACAGCCGTTGGCAATGCGCTCGCGTTCTGCCTTTTTCAGCGTCCTTCCGCTTTTTTCCTCGTAGATGCGGACGTATTCAAACGCCGTTCGAACCGCGACGCCGGAAATCGTCCCCGCGCGGAAGGCGTGTCCCCTGCCGAACATTTCTTCTACGTATTTATGTGCCTTGCCTTGATATTCACCGGAGAAGTTCAGGTCGATATCCGGTGTTTTGTCGCCGTCAAAGCCGAGAAACACTTCAAACGGAATGTCGCAGCCCATCTTTTGATACGGCGTGCCGCAGACGGGGCAGTCTTTTTGCGGCATGTCGATACCGCAGGCGTATTTGGTGCGGTCAACATCAAATTCGCTGTGCTTGCAGTTCGGGCAGACATAGTGCGGCTGGAGCGGGTTAACTTCCGTAATCCCCGCCATAGTCGCCACAAACGAAGATCCGACTGAACCACGCGAACCGACAAGGTAGCCGTCCGAGTTCGACTTATGCACCAGCCGCTGCGCCATCAGGTACAGCGAGGCAAAGCCGTTGCCGATGATCGACTTCAGTTCCCGGTCGAGACGCGCCTGCACGACGGGCGGAAGCGAATCGCCATAGAGTTCGTGGGCGCGCTTTTGTGCCATCTCCTGCAGAATCTCGCTTGCGCGCTCGATGGTCGGCGCATGGGTTCCGTCCGGGAACGGCTTGATCGGTTCGCAGCGGTCGGCAATTTCATTGGGAACGTCAACGACAACCCGTTTGGCTGTTTCCGCGCCGAGATAGGAGAATTCTTCGAGCATCTCCGTCGTTGTCTTATAATAGAGCGGCGGCTGAAGCGCAGCGTCCTCAAAGCCGTTTTTGGTTAAGATTACTTCGCGAAAAATTGCGTCTTCGGGGTTTAAAAAATGCACGTCCCCCGTTGCCGCAACCGGGATGTCGAGCCGGTCGCCAAGGCCGACGATCTCGCGGTTGATCTCCAGAATCCGCTCTTCCGTCGCCTCGCCCGCGCGCACGAGAAACGCGTTGTTGTACCGGGGCTGAATTTCCAGATAATCGTAAAAACGCGCGATGTGTTCGATCGTCTCTATGCCTTTTTCTTTCAGGATCGCCTGATACAGTTCGCCGTCCGCGCAGGCGGAACCAAGGATCAGCCCTTCGCGAAAGATTGTCAAGAGGCTGAACGGTATGACCGGATGATAATGAAAGTGCTCCAGATGCGCAAAGCTCACGATGCGGTAAAGGTTCTTCAGCCCGGCCTGCGTTCTGGCAAGAATCACGATATGGTTGGTCTGCGCGCGCTTTTTTCCGCCTTCCGGGCGGGTTGCGTCCGAACGCACGGGCAGAGCGGTCAATCCGAGCGATTTAAGGCGTTCCAGCAGGTTGAGAAACACTTCTCCCGTGGCGTTTGCATCGTCCGAGGCGCGGTGATGCTCCAAAAGCGAAACGCCCAGCGCCTGGCATATCGTATCCAGCTTGTAATTCTCCAAATCGCGCACGAGATAGCGTGAGAGCATCAGCGTATCTGCATACTGCTGGTCAAAATGGAGCCCGAACCGCGCGCCGTGATGGCGGATAAAGCCCATGTCGAATTCCGCATTATGCGCAACGAGGCAGCAGCCTTTCGTAAACTCGTAAAAATCGCCCAGCACCTGCCGTGCGTTCGGCGCGCCAAAGAGCATCTCTGTCGTAATGCCCGTCAGCTCGGTGATACGCGGCGGAACGATGCCGCCGTCGTTGACAAACGTCTGGAATCGGCCGACGACTTCCCCGTTTTTTATTTTGACCGCACCGACTTCGATGATTTCGCACTGCTCCGCCTTGAGCCCGGTCGTTTCCAAGTCGAACACGACGAACGTTTGATCCATGCCCGCCAGTTCGGATTCTCTCTGCAGATAGCCTTCCACGCCGAAAAGAGGTTTGACGCCGGATTTCTTTGCGGCTTTGGCTTCCGCCGGGAACGCCTGCACCACGCCGTGGTCGGTGACCGCGAGCGCTTTGTGGCCGAATCGCTTCGCCGTTTCAAACGCCTGATCGACGTCCGTAATGCCATCCTGCACGGACATGCGCGTATGCAAATGCAGCTCCACGCGTTTGAATTCGCACTCATCCTTGCGCCCTTCGAACGGCACCAGGCAGACGTCGTTTGCGTACAGCACGAGTTCGCTTGTGATTTTGGAAGTTTTCACTACGCCCTGCACCAGCAGGTGATCGCCCTTTGCCTTTGCTTTTTCAAACTCGGCAACCATCTTAGCGAGCTGTTCGGGTGTATCGAGCAGCAGCGAGCAATAGATGGTATCCGTTCCATCGGAAACGGATACGTCCAGCGGGTAGCAGGTTTCGTTTTTCTTTCTCTTGTTCTTGAACGGGTTCCGCTCGGCAATGGCGACGACCGCGCCTTCGACCACTACTTTATTCTTGCTTTCCGCAACGTCGCGGATGCGCCGTTTCAGCGTGGAAGCGATATACGCACCAAAAAGAACGCGCTTGCCGACGACCGGTTTGGGCTTTGCTGGAGCCGCTGCGCTCTGCGCTGTGGGCGCGCCCGCATCCGGCTGACCAGTTATGGCTGTAACCGGTATTTCCGGCTCATAGGGCTTCTCAGCGAGCCACACGACGCGTATGCGCGCCCCGCCGGACTTCTCCTCCAGCGCCGAGATCAGTTTTTGCGAAACCGCGATGGAAGGCTCCCGTTCGCAGCGAAAAAAGACCGTCAGCAGGTTTTGCTCACGGTTTAACGTTCCATGATCCAGCGAAATGGAATCGTCGCTGATGCCGACGCTCCGCAGCGTTGATGCGAGTTCCTCTTCCAAGTCTCCCCGTCCCTTTCCCAAAGAGATGAACGCAGCCTGACCTATATCGTAAATCTTACATGATCTGTTGCTGTTCTCGAAGCATGAGGGTTGCACGGTCGATGAGCGCTTCCACAACCTGCTCGGCGGACCCGTGGAACACCTGCTCGCCTTTCACGAAAAGCACGCCGTTTCCGTTGCCGAATGCGACTCCGATATCCGCGTCGCTCGCTTCGCCGGGACCGTTGACCGCGCAGCCCATGACCGCCACTTTCAGGTAGCCTTGATTATGCGGCAACCGGCCATTGACCAGCTCGACCATCTTCATGACGTCCACGCGGGTTCTGCCGCAGGTAGGACAGCTCACCAGCTCGATATCGTCCTTACGAAGCCCCACCGCGCGGAGGATCTTGAGCCCCGCTACGACTTCCCGCACCGGATCGTCCGTCAGCGAAACGCGAATCGTATCCCCGATTCCTTCCAGCAGCAGCGCGCCGATGCCGGCGGCGGATTTGATGATACCGCTCTGTACGTCCCCCGTCTCCGTAATTCCCACATGCAGCGGGTAATCTACGACGCGGGATATCTCCCGATACGCTTCCACCGTTGTGCGCACGTCGGACGCTTTGAGGGAGAGCACGATATCCGTAAAGCCCTCGCGTTCCAGAATTTGAACATGCTTCAGCGCGCTCTCTACCATGGCCAAAACGGTGTTGCCCGCGTGTTTTTGCTTGAGTTCCGCTTCCAGCGAGCCGGCGTTGACGCCGATTCGAATGGGAACGCGGTGTTCCTTTGCGCAGGCGACCAAAGAACGCACACGGTCTTCCCCGCCGATGTTGCCGGGGTTGAAGCGCAGTTTGTCCGCGCCGTTTTCGATTGCCGCAATGGCAAGCCGGTAGTCGAAGTGGATATCCGCAACCAGCGGGATGGAAATCTTGCTTTTGATCTCGGAGAGCGCTTTTGCGCACGCCATATTGTAGACCGACGAGCGCACAATCTCGCAGCCTGCCGCGGTCAGCGCGTTGATCTGCGCCGCGGTCGCGGCTGCGTCGGCGGTGTCCGTATTCGTCATGGACTGCACCGATACCGGCGCGCCTCCGCCAACGAGCACCCCGCCAACGGAGATCTGAAGCGTTTGCTTAACCAATATCGCTTACCCTCGAATCAAGTTGACAATGTCGTTATAGGTCAAAAAGATCATCAGCCCAAAGAGCAGGATCAAGCCCACAAAGTGAACCATGCCTTCCTTCTCCGGCGGGATCGCCTTGCCGCGGATCACCTCAATGAGCATAAAGAACAGCCGTCCGCCGTCCAGCGCAGGAATCGGCAAGAGGTTCATAATCCCCAAACTCGCGCTGATGAGCACCATGAGCCGCAGTACGGTCTCGCCGCTGGAGCGAACTGCCTCGCTGATGTAGGAGATAATGCCAACAAAGCCGGTTACTTCGTTGCTCTCGACATTACCCTGGAACAGGTTTCCGAAAAATTTGAACGTTTCGGTCAGCGTGCTGACGATATAGGCCGCGGAGCGCGAAATCGTCTCTCCAAAGCCAAACTTCATGTGATCCGCCGTAATGGTAATGCCCAGAACGGTCTTGCCCGCCGTTTCGTCGTATGCATCGGTAACGCGAAGAGTCTTCTCCTCTCCGCTGCGGACGACCGTAACGTCGAAACCTTCGGGATCGGCCGCCTGAATCAGTTCGACCGTCTGGTTATAATACATCACGCGCTTTCCGTCGACGGCGGTGATGAAATCGCCCGTCTGCAGCCCCGCCGTATAGGCGGCGGAATCCGCGTTGACTTCGTATACCTGCGGCATAAGGTCGCCAAACGCCGAAAGCGTGATGATCGCGGCGAGAAATGCAAACAGCAGGTTTGTGATTGGACCGGCAAGAACGACAACGATCCGCTTCCAAACCTTTTCGAGGTAAAACGAGCGGCCATCCTGAATTTTTTCGTCCTCGCCGTTAAAACGGCACATGCCGCCGATGGGCAGCGCGCGCAGCGAGTATTGTATTCCGTTCTTTGTTTTTTTAAAGAGCACCGGCCCCATGCCGATGGAGAATTCCAGAATGGAGAATCCCAAAACGCGCCCGGCGATAAAATGACCCAGCTCGTGAATCATCACCAGAAACGACAGCAGCAACAGCGCGACAATGATTGAAAGTGCAGTAGCCAACCTTGTTCCTACCTTTCCCGCGCAATCCGTTCGATCCGGCTATTGGCCAGCTTTCGAACGTCGCGGTCCGTTTCCACGATCTCTTCCAGCGTTTCCGGCTCAAAGGGAACGTGCTCCTGTAAAGTATAGTCCACCACCCGTTCGATGTCCATAAACCCGATGGAACCGCCGCAAAATGCTTCCACCGCCGCCTCATTTGCGCCATTATACGCAATGGGGTACGATTTCCCTCCCGCCAGCGATTGGTAGGCAAGCTGAAGCGCGCCAAACCTTGCCAGATCGGGCTCAAAGAACTCCAGCGGCTTTTCGTTCTGCAGCATCAGCGGCGTACAGACGGAGCCGGTTCGCGCAGGGAACGTGATGGCATACTGAATCGGAAGCCGCATGTCCGGGCGGCTCATGTTGGCCATGCAGGTTCCGTCGCGGTAGGCAACCATGGAATGCACGATGGACTGCGGGTGAATCAGCACCTCGATCTTTTCGCCGGGGATGTCGAACAGATAGGCCGCTTCGATCACTTCGAGGCCTTTGTTAAAGAGCGTCGCGGAATCGATTGTAATCTTCTTGCCCATGTTCCATGTGGGATGCGACAGCGCCTGTTCGAGAGTCACATGCTCAAGCGCGGCCCGATCCAGCCGCCAGAACGGCCCGCCGGACGCGGTCAGAATCAAGCGCTCTACCTCGTGGCTGCCCCCATTTTGCAGGCACTGGAAAATGGCGGACTGCTCACTGTCCACGGGGATGATTTCGCCGCCGAAGAGCCGCTTTGTTTCGTCCACCAGATGCTTGCCGCAGACGATGCTCTCTTTGTTTGCCAGCGCAACGCGCTTGCCCTGTTTCAGCGCGGCGAGCAGCGGAGCAAGAGCAGCAAAGCCGCTGACGCCGTTGACCACGACGTCCGCTTCCGCGCGCGCGGCAAGCTTTGCGCTTGCGCCCTCGCCGAAAATCGTCTCGGTACCCGCGGGCAGCAGCGACGGATCAAACGGTGTTTCGCTTGCGACCACGCGCGGTCGGTATTGATTTGCCTGCGCAATCAGCGATTCTATATCCCGGCGGGCGGATAAGCCAAAGAGCGTCATCTCTTCGGACTGCGAAGAAATGACGTCCAGCGTCTGCCTGCCAATGGAACCGGTGCTGCCTAGCACCGTAATAAGCTTTGTCATGTTTTTTCCCGTTGAGCTGCATCCAGCGCTTGCCTGGACGCAGCTCTTCATTTTTTTGTATATAGCTTACAAAACCGCGAGCTTTCGCAGCACAACGAATACGCAAAGCACCAGCGGCGTGCAAAAGAGGATGCTGTCGATGCGGTCTATGATGCCGCCGTGCCCGGGAAACACGCTGGAAAAGTCCTTCACTCCCGCCCAGCGCTTGATGGTGGAAGCAAACAGGTCGCCAAATTGGGACAGCACCCCGCATCCCAGACCCAGCGAAATCAGCACGATCGGGTTGATATCCGCGCCCCAGAGCCGCTGCAGGTAATACATGCCCGCGCCGAACGCGATGCCGCCAAGGAGCGCAAACACCGCGCCTTCCACGGTCTTTTTGGGGCTGATGGTCGGGCAGAGCTTGTGTTTACCGAGAAGCGTGCCGCCAAAGTAGGCGAACGTGTCCGCGCATTCCGGAGCTGCGTATGCCATACCTGCGGCAACGAGCGCTGTGTTGCGGTCAAAGTTAAAGTACACCAGCAGCATGCACATTAAAAACAACGTCGGGTAATTCAAAATAAAGATCGAAGGAATGATGTCGTTTGTTGAGTGGTTCTTTGTAAACAGCGAGTAGATCATCGTCGTCATGACGGTCGCCATATAGAAAATGATCATCGAGAGCAGCCCGAAATAGTAATACACAAAGCAATAGGAAATCGCGAACACATACGCCGGCACGATGATCGGGTTATACCCCTTTTTGCGGAAGGTCAGCCCCATTTCGTAAATCGCGGCAAGCGAAAAGAGCGAGAGAATGCTCAACAGTAAAAAACTGCCAAAGTAAAGTGCGGCAATGAGCAGAAGAGTGAGCAGGATACCAACGACCACCCTTGTTTTCATGCTTCATCCCCCAATCCGCCATATCGCCTGGCGCGCCCGGTAAAATCACGCAGCGCGTTAAGATAGCACTCATCCGAAAAATCCGGCCAATATTCTTTTGGAAACAAGAACTCCGCGTAGGAAATCTGATACAGCAGAAAATTGGAAATTCTCTGTTCTCCGCTCGTTCGGATCACAAGATCCACTTCCGGCAGCCCGCTCGTATAGAGAAACGACTCGAACAGTTCTGGCGGTATCTCACCGAGTCCCTGACTGGCTGCCGCCTTTGCCGCTTCGTTTGCCGCGCGCAGAATCTCCGCGCGGCTGCCGTAGTTGAGCGCAATGCTGAGCTTGAGGCCGTCGTTTTCGCGCGTGCGCGCCATCGCCCGGTCGACCGCGTTTTTTGCGCGTACGGGCAGGCGCGTCGTGTCTCCAATGATGCGAATTTGAACGTGGTTTTCGTGGAGCTCGTCGATTTCGTTGGTGAAGTATTCGACAAGCAGCCCCATCAGCGTTCCAACTTCGTCTTCGGGTCGCTTCCAGTTCTCCGTGGAAAACGCATAGAGCGTCAGCGCTTCAATCCCCAAATCCGACGATAGGCGGATGATCCCTCTGAGGCGGTCGGTGCCCGCGCGGTGTCCCGCGCTGCGCGGCAGCCTTCGGCTCTTTGCCCAGCGCCCGTTGCCGTCCATGATGATGGCAACGTGCCTTGGCAGAGAGGCCGCCGAAAGGCCGAGTGACTGCAGTTGTTCCTCGCTGTATGTTCGCATCATTCTCTTTCACAGTAGCAAGGTGCAGAGAGAGCACCCTGCACCCTAGTTGGTTGTTTCATCCGGTTCGGTTTTAAAGATGGCGTAAACCAGAAGCACTTCGTTTTCGCCGCGCGCGCTCTGCTGGATCACCCGCCGTTCGCTGCCATCAAAGACGCCCTTTTTTGAGCGTGCTTCCCGTGTTTCCACAAGGCAGCCTTCAAGGGCAAGCAGCTCTTTGGCTGTGTCCAGCGGAAATCCGAGAACGTTTGTCAAACCGAAAGGATCTCCTTTTCCTTGGCGGCGAGGATCAGATCGATTTCCTTGATCACGTCGTCGGTCAGCTTTTGCATCTTTTCTTCAAGGTACTTCTGGTCATCCTCGGTAAGCAGGTTGTTCTTGCAGTCTTTTTTAATCTGCTCGATAACGTCCCTGCGGATGGAACGGATGGCGACCTTGCTTTCCTCGCCTTTTTTATGGACGACCTTGACCAGATCTTTTCTGCGTTCCTCGGTGAGTTCCGGGAACATCAGCCGGATCACTTTTCCGTCGTTGGCAGGGTTAATACCCAAATCGGACTTCTGAATCGCCTTTTCAATGGCGGGAATCGCTTTTTGATCCCATACCGCAATGATGAGCATGCGCGGTTCCGGCGTAGAGATGTTGCCGAGCTGCTGGATTGGCGTGGGTGTGCCATAATAATCCACCATGATGCGCTCAAGCACCTGGGGGTTGGCGCGCCCCGCGCGGAGACCGCCCAGCTCAGATTTGAGCACGGAGACGGTTTTAGTCATTCTTTCTTTCGTACTGTCAATAATCGCATCTGCCATGGTTCCATCCTCCTGTCTTGGTATATTCTACTATAGTTTTTACGTTTGATTCAAGAGAGAACTTCAGCAATCGTACCGCGCGTTCCGAATTGATCAAATAAAAACCAAAATGCCCGGCGTGATCCAAAACGCGCGGGCATTGCTGTGTTGCCGTTTTCTTAGTCGCTGTCGACGATATGGGTTCCTATGGACTCGTCGGCAAAGACCTGTTCGATCTGGCTGAGCGCGAACACGCGAATGGGAATGTTCTGCTCCTTGCAAAGCGTAATGGCGGTCAGGTCGGTGGCGTGGAGATTCTCCGCAACCACGCGGCCGTAGCTGATGCGCATGTATTTGACCGCCTTTGGATCGGTCTTCGGGTCGGCGGAATACACGCCGTCCACATTTTTGGCAAGCAGCAGCGCGTCCGCGCCGATTTCCGCCGCGCGCAGTGCCGCCGCCGTGTCCGTCGAGAAAAACGGGCATCCGCTGCCGCAGGCAAAGATGACGACCTTACCTTCGCCCAAAGCTGCCCTTGCCGTACGGGAAGAAAACGAATCGCAAAAACGCTCCATCTCCACGGCGGACTGTACGCAGCAGGGCACACCGATTTTTTCCAGCGCATCCTGCAGCGCAAGGGCGTTGATCGCGGTTGCGAGCATGCCCATGTGATCCGCGCGGTTTCGCTCCATTCCTTCCGCGCTGCGGCCGCGCATGATGTTTCCGCCGCCGACCACGACGCCGATCTGTACGCCTTTTTGCCAGACGGATTTGAGCATGTTTGCCGTTTTCAGCACGGTTTCCCGGCAGATGACGGATTGTTCCGAGGAAAGCGCTTCCCCGCTGACTTTGATCAGTACGCGTTTGTACATCGTTTCACGCCTTTCCAAACGGCTAAAAGTCTCGCCGCTCAGCTGTTTGCTCTTTGTTTTTTGTTATGTTTCTTCTTTTTTTATTATACTATGCTGAACCGAAAAAAAGGAACACGTTTCCGTGTTCCTTGCGTTTGTTTTTACTTCTTTGCCGCGCATGCAACTTCTTCGGCAAAGTTGTTCTCGCGCTTTTGCAGTCCTTCGCCCATCTCAAAACGGGTGAACCGTTTGACGCTGATCTTTGCGCCGAGATCCTTGGATGCACCTTCGAGCAGTTTGGTGATCGTCTGATTGGTGTCCTTGACGAACAGCTGTTCGAGCAGGCAGATTTCCTTATAGAACTTATCGATGCGTCCGGTGAGCATTTTTTCAATGACTTCCGCGGGCTTGGGCTTTTCTTCGTTGAGCGCCATTGCGCGGTTGATTTCCTTCTCGTGCTCCACTTCCTCGGCGGGGACGTCCTCACGCTTGAGGTAAGTGGGACGCGCGGCGGCAATCTGCATGGAGATGTCGTGCGCAATCGTCTTGAAGGTATCGTTTTCTTTGAGGCTGTCCGGCGCTTCCATTTCGGTCAGAACGCCGATGCGCCCGCCAAGATGGATATAGCAGTCCACAACGCCTTCATAGCGCGCAAAACGGCGGATGCTGATCTTTTCGCCCATTTTTGCGACCTTCTCGTTGAGGATATTCGAAATCGTCATGCCCGGGTTTGCAATGGATTCTTCGGCAAGCAGCGCGTCCACATCCGCTGGGTTCTTCTTGGCAATCTGTTCGGCCAGCATGGAAACAAAGGCTTTATAGTCGTCGGTCTTGGCGACAAAGTCCGTTTCGCAGTTGACTTCAACGATTACGCCAACGCCGCATTCGGCGCAGACATATCCGCCAACGATGCCTTCCGCCGCGATGCGTCCTGCCTTCTTGGCAGCCGCTGCGAGGCCTTTTTCGCGCAGATAATCCTTGGCTTTTTCAAAGTCCCCGTCGCACTCGGTCAGGGCTTTTTTGCAGTCCATCATGCCGGCCTGCGTGAGTTCACGGAGTTCCATTACGTCTTTTGCGGTAAACATAGGTTACATTCTCCTTCCGAAAACGGATTACGCTTCTTCTTCCTCGTCCGCAGCCGCGGCTTCGGTGGTATCGGTCAGCTGCTCGCCCTGGTGGCCTTCGATCACGGCGTCCGCGATTTTGGCTGTGATGAGCTTGACCGCGCGGATTGCGTCGTCATTGCCCGGGATCGGGTAGTCGACTTCGTCCGGATCGCAGTTCGTATCGATGATTGCTACGATCGGGATTTTGAGGGTGCGTGCTTCCGAAACGGCAATGTGTTCTTTGCGCGGATCGACCACGAACAGCGCCGCGGGGAGCTTCTTCATGTCCTTGATGCCGCCAAGGTTCTTTTCGAGCTTTTCGCGTTCTGCGCGAAGCTGAATGACTTCCTTCTTGGGCAGCAGTTCAAAGTCGCCTTTTTCTTCCATCTGCTCAATCTGACGCAGACGCGCAATGCGGCCCTGAATGGTCTTGAAGTTGGTGAGCATGCCGCCGAGCCAGCGCTGGTTGACAAAATACATGTCGCAGCGTTTTGCTTCGGATTCGATGGATTCCTGTGCCTGCTTTTTCGTTCCGACGAACAAAATAGACTGATTACTTTCCGCAACTGAGCGCACAAAGTAATAAGCCTCTTCGATCTTCTTTACAGTTTTCTGCAGGTCGATGATGTAGATGCCGTTCCGTTCCGTGAAGATGTACTCTTTCATCTTCGGGTTCCAGCGGCGGGTCTGATGGCCGAAATGTACGCCGGCCTCCAACAGTTGTTTCATGGAAATCACAGACATGGATAACAAACCTCCTCGTTTTTATCTTCCCGGTGTTTCAGCTTCTCCGGTAACCCGTCTGAAAACGGGCACGAGCCGCAGAATCCGCACCGGTGCGTGATACCTCGCGTATTATAGCACGGCGGTTTTTCTTTTATCAAGCTTTATTTTCAGATTTTATGCGGAAAATCCGGTTTTTGCAGGCCGAAACAATCGCTATTCTTCCTTGCCCTCGTCGCCATCGGTTTCGTCGTCTTCGTCGATCAGTTCGTCGAAGAGATCGAGAAATTCCTGAAAGACCTCGTCCAGCAGGATTGGATTTTCGATGGAAACATAGTTTTCGCCGCTTTTGTCCTTGACGACTTCCAGCAGGACGACTTCGTCATCGTCCACGCCTTCCACCTGATCCATCGGCAGCAGGGCGGCGTATCTCTTGCCCTCGTAGTCAAATGTCATCACAAGGTCGAACGCAACGGACTTTCCGCTTTCGTCGATGAGTTCTACGATATTGCCCTGTTCTTCCATACTCTTTCCCTTTCCTCCGCTTAGCGATTCTTCTGAGGGATTGCCATTTTGCCGTAAATATTTTTTTTAAGTATTGCCTTTTGCGTCCAGATAGCTCTGTAGAATTAAAACCGCTGCGACCTTATCGATCACGCCTTTGCGCTTGTCGCGCCGAACATCCGCTTCTATGAGCATGCGCCGTGCGCTGGCAGTCGTGAGGCGTTCGTCCCAGTAAGCATGATCGCCGTCCCAACCCTTGAGCACCTCGTCGGCAAAGGCGCGTGTATAATCCGCCTGCATGCCGTAGCTTCCGTCCATGTTGCGCGGCATACCGAATACAAGCTTGACGGGTTTGTAGCCGTTGGCAAGATTCAGCAGGTGCGAAACGTCCTTTTGTAAATCGTCCGAGCGGGTATAGGTTTCAATCCCCTGCGCGGTGATGCCCAGCGGGTCGCTGACCGCAACCCCTATGCGCCGTTCGCCAATATCAAACGCCAGAATTCTCAGCATTTCGTTTGCTATTTCCTTTCCACATACGCGCGGACGAGTTCTTCCAGCAATTCGTCACGCTCGATGCGGGAAATCAAATAGCGGGCGTTGTTATAGCTCGTAATATACGTCGGATCGCCGGAAAGCAGGTAACCTACAATCTGGTTGACCGGGTCGTAGCCTTTTTCACGCATGGCATCGTAAACGCTCACGAGCGTTTCCCTTGCGCTGCGTTTTTCACGCGGTATTTCAAATTGTTGGGTATCTCTGAGATCTTCTTGCATGGAGTTCACCTCTTTAGGGCGATTATATCAAAAATGCGCTCAAATGGACAGCGTTTTTTCCCCGGAGTACTGAATTTGCCGTTCGTTCACATTCCGTTTTCTTACGCTTCACGAATGAACGCTCCGCGCTTTCTCCCCCGCGCTGTCGTATTTTCCGTTCGGATACGCCGTAATTTGGAAGCGCGATGAGAATTGCCGAACATAAAAACGCTCCGTGCTTTTTGGCGCGGAGCGTTTTGTTTGGCTTTTAACCGTTATTTCATAACTTCCTGTGTCATTTCGTTTTCCACACCGGCTTCTTCCACCTGCGCGATTGCGCCGCGGGCAAAGACCAGTTTGACTTTGTCGGGCCCGACCAGAAGCATGACCGTGTCTTCCTTGATGGAACCGATGGTGCCGTAGATGCCGCCGATGGTGCGGATGCGGTCGCCCGGCTTGAGGGAAGCCAGCATGTTTTTCACTTTCTTATCGCGGCGGCGCTGCGGGATGATCATGATGGCGAACATGGCGACCATCAGGACGATCAGAATGCCGTAGCTGCTGAAAAAGCTCGAAATGCCACTCGTTAAATCTGCGCTCATATGTAAACCTATTCCCTTCCTTTAATATAAAACAGTGTATATGATTCCCCGAAAAGCGTCAAGTGTCACAATGTGTTAAAATAGAAACAAACAGAGGCAAAATGTTGTTTTTGCCTCCGAAATGTGCTTGTTAAATTGGCGTCAGGCTTTGGCCGCTTGTTCCGCTTTCTTTTTCTGATAGTCTTCAATCGCCGCTTTGACCGCTTCTTCGGCGAGAACCGAACAGTGGATCTTCTGCGGGGGCAGGCCTTCCAGCGCTTCCACAACGGCGTTGTTGGTTATTTGCAGAGCTTCATTCACGCTCTTGCCTTTGATCATTTCGGTGGCCATGGAGCTGGTCGCAACTGCGGCGCCGCAGCCGAACGTCTTGAACTTGACGTCGCGGATGATCTCGTTTTCGTCGATATCCAGAAAGATCTGCATAATATCGCCGCACTTGGCGTTGCCAACGGTGCCGACGCCGCTTGCATTTTCGATTTCTCCTACGTTACGCGGGTTTTTGAAGTGATCCATCACTCGTTCCGTATACATAAATCTTATCTCCTTCATTTTTCCGGCGGGGTATCTTGCGCCGTCGGCAATTTTCGTTCAATAATCCGGCTTACTTTGCCTTGTGGTACAGGGGCGACATATCCCGGAGCCGCTGCACAATCTGCGGCAGCAGGTCGAGCACATAGTCGATTTCATCCTCGGTGGTAAACTCGGAGAGTGTAAGCCGCAGCGAGCCATGCGCAACCTCGTGCGGCAGGCCCATGGCGAGCAGCACATGCGAAGGATCGAGCGACCCGCTCGTGCAGGCCGAACCGCTGGAAGCCGCGATGCCGTTGATATCCAGCATCAGCAGGATGGATTCGCCTTCGATGAACCGAATGCTGTAGTTAACGTTGTTCGGCAGGCGCTTTGTCGGGTGGCCGTTGAGCTTGACGTCCGCAATCGCGGCGGGAATGCCCGCCATAAGCTTGTCGCGCAGTGCGCCAACGCGGAGAGCATTTGCCTCCATATGTTCGACCGCGAGTTCGATCGCGCGTCCCAATCCGACGATGCCGGGCACGTTTTCCGTCCCCGCGCGGCGCTTCTTTTCCTGACCGCCGCCGATGATCAGCGCGGGAACGCGAACGCCTTTTTTGATGTACAGTGCGCCGATTCCCTTGGGGCCGTGGAACTTATGCGCGGACATGCTGAGCATGTCGATATTCATTTCGTTTACATTGACGGGCACATGTCCTACCGCCTGCACCGCGTCCGTATGGAACAACACGCCTTTTTCGCGGCAGACTTTGCCAATCTCGGCAACCGGCATGATGGTTCCTACTTCGTTGTTGGCAAACATAATGGAAACGAGCACGGTATCGTCCCGGATGGCGTCTTTTACCTGCTCCGGGGTCACAAGGCCGTATTCATCCACGGGCAATATAGTCAGCTCGGCAACACCTTCGCGTTCCATTGCCTGGAGCGTATAGAGCACCGCATGGTGTTCCACCGCGCTGGTGATGATGTGCTTGCCCTTCTTCTTGTTGGCGGCCGCGACGCCGCGCAGCACCATATTGTCGCTTTCCGATCCGCCGCCGGTGAATACGATTTCGTCCGGCTTTGCACCAATGGCGCTGGCCACCTTCAAACGCGCTTCGTCAACAAGTTTGCCCGCGTCCCGCGCGAATTCGTGCAGGCTGGACGGGTTGCCGTAATATGTGGTAAACGCGGGAATCATCGCGTCCAAAACTTCCTGCCGAACCATGGTGGTTGCCGCGTTGTCCAAGTATACTTTTTGCATACGCTGCTGCTGCCCTCTCTTTTTCTCTGTCTGTATGTGATGAACCTTTCGGTTGATCAGTCTGATTAAAATAAATGAGTTACTATCGGGTTCGCGCCGGCACCGGCACAGCGCCCTGTCCGCAGACGGAACAGGATTTATCGTACCGTTTCTTCTGCTCCAGATAGTCATCCGCGAGTTCCTGAATCGAAGTCTTTTCCAGCACATCATTGATTCTGGACTGAAGCTTTAAAAACAAAGGCCTTGCCGAGCAGGTGCAGGCGCTGGTGCAGCCGCGAGAGTCGATATCCACGCAGTCTACCACCGCCGTGGAGCCTTCCAGCAGGCTCAATACGCGCTGCACGGAAAGCTCAGCCGGATTGCAGACCAGCTCGTAGCCACCCTGCGCGCCACGCACAGTATCGACCACGCCGCCCTTTTTCAGTTCGCGCAAAAGCTGTTCGAGATACCCTTCGGATATGCCCTGCTCTCCCGCGAGCGTCGGCAGCGAAACAGGCCCCGAACCATACCGGATGGCGAGGTCTACGACCGCCTTTAAGCCATATTTGCTTCTCGTGGAAAGTTTCATTTGCCCTCATACCCTACTAAATTACTCGTCTTACGTGCAAAGCATAGCATTTGAGTAGGATATTGTCAAGAGGCGAACGCGTATTTATTCGAAGTTCGGAACGAACGCCATGCCGGATTCTATTTTGTTTTTGCGCCTTCGAGCGTCAGCAGTTTTTGCTTCATGCCCATCCCAAGCGCATAACCGGTGAGCGAGCCGTCGGCTCCAATCACGCGGTGGCAGGGCACGGCAATCCAAATCGGGTTTTTATTGCAGGCCATACCAACGGCACGCGCGCCTTTCGGGTTCCCCACCGCCATGGCGATTTGCCCATAGGTTGCGGTTTTACCGTAGGGTATTTTCAGCAGAGCTTCCCAGACGGACTGTTGAAACGGCGTTCCGGAAGGTTCCATGGGGAACGTAAACGCGGTTCGTTTCCCCGCGAAGTACTCGCCGAGTTCTTTCACCGCCTGCGTCAACTCCGGATGATCCGGCGTCTCGGTCGGTATGACTTTTTCTTCCGGCGACGCATTCGTAATGGCACAGACCGCTCTGCCGTTGGAATGGATGATCAGTTCGCCAACAGGAGAAGCTGTTCGAATGCTTGCGCCAACGCTGGAATCGCTCCTTTTGGTTTGTTTCATCGGGTCAATCCTCCTGCCGCGCGGGCTGTTTCTTTTTATTATAACCGATCTGTGGTATACTGACAAAAAAATACGGAAAGGATTTTCAGCAAATGGAAGAACCGCGCGAAGATCTTGCTCTGCAGACGGCGCAAGCGCAGACCGAAGAAAAAGAAGTAACGTTCGAAACCATCGACTATGTGCGCGAGCTGTTCCTCAACTCCGAGGAGCAGAAAAAGACCGATCAAAAGCGCGTCCGGCTGCTTCGGGTTTGCATGATCCTGCTCTCCGTCATCGCGTTTTGCATCGTTGCGGCAACGGCAATCCTCGTGCCAACCGCGCTGATTACCGCAAAGGAAGTCAACGCTTCCCTCGCGGTTGTACAAAAAATCGACGTGGAAGCGCTCGTTACCACCGTAAACCAATTCACTGAGGATGCCGGGGAAACCTTCACTTCAGTCGGCAGCGCGGTAGCCGTGCTGGAAGAGTTGGACATCGTATCCCTCAACGCGACGATTGCGCAGCTGAAAACCGCCGTGGAGTCGTTTTCGCAGGTGGACATTGCAAAGCTCAACGAAGCGATCGAGAACCTCAACGACTCGGTCGAGCCGTTTGCCAGTTTCTTCAACAAATTCAACTGAACCCATCGGGCGGCGCGGCATCGGGATTGTTCCCCTGCCCGCCGTCTTTGCCCGCGCGGCATCATAAAAGGAGTCTTGACTGCATATGGCGGAACTGTTTTCGATTCTCTATCTCCTGCTTTTCGCTTTCTCCGGTTTGGGGATATCCCGTTATCTGTTTTACCGCGACCGGCCGCTGATCCGCATCTGGCTCGGCCTGACGTTCGGCATGCTGCTGCTTATCTGGCTGCCCGCGCTGTTTTCATTTATCTTCGGGTTCGTGATGCTGTCTCAAATGCTGGGGCTGGCGGTAGCTTGCGTGCTCGGCGGGGTTTGCTGGCTGATCTCGCGCAAAAAGTCGCTGACTTACGCGTCCTGGAAAAGCGAACTCCCCGCGCTGATCACCTGCGGCGCGCTGTTTTTGCTTTGCCTGATCCTGCTTTCGAGCCACACGATTGTCGAGCGCGACGGCGCGCTCTACGTCGGCCAGTCGACGTATGGCGATCTTGCGATGCACCTGGGCTTTATCTCCAGCATCGCCACGCAGGGGACGTTCCCGCCGATGTACTCCATCTGCCCGGATAAAGCAGTCAGTTATCCATTTTTAAGCGAAAGCGTGGGAGCGACCTTCTACCTCTTCGGCACAAGCCTGCGTTTTGCAACGATGCTTACCGCGAGTTACGCGTTTTTGCTGGCGATCTTCGGCGCTTACTGCTTCTTTGAAGAATGGCTGGGAGAAAAGCGCAAGGCTGTTTTTTCCACGCTGCTGTTCTATATTGGCGGCGGGTTCGGGTTTTGGTACTTCTTCGACCTGCTCAAGGATAATCCGGAGAACCTCAGCCGGCTGTTCACCGCGTTCTACGAAACTCCCACCAATTTTGTTTCCAACGGCCTGCGCTGGGTCAACCCGATTGCGGATATGATGATTCCGCAGCGCGCTCTTCTGTTTGGCTGGTCGATCCTGTTTGCCTGTCTGTTTTTGCTTTACCGCGGCGCGATCAAAAAAGACGGTTCGGCGTTTCTGCCGCTTGCAGTGCTGGCGGGCGGGCTGCCGCTGATCCATACGCATTCGTTTCTCGCGCTCGGCATCGTCAGCGGGTTTCTGCTGATTCGCTCGTTTGCGCTCGGCGAAGGCAAAAAGCAGTATGCCGGGTATGCCAAGTACCTGCTGATCGTTCTTGCGCTCGCGCTGCCGCAGTTGATCCTCTTTACGTTCCGCGGAAGCGGCAGTTTTCTGAAATTCCACTTCAACTGGGCGAACGAATCGGATAACTATTTCTGGTTCTATATTAAAAACTTCGGCTTGATTGCGCTGCTCTTTCCGGTTGCGTTTCTCGCGGCAAAAAAGGAAGACCGCGCGCTGGTCGGCGGCGGCCTGCTCATCTGGGTGATCGCGGAGTTCATCCAGTTCCAACCGAACACTTACGACAACAACAAGCTGCTCTTTATCACGTTTTTGCTCTCCTGCGGGCTGGTGGGCGGCTGGCTGATCGACGCAAAAGAACGGTTGTCCCGCGGAGCCGCGCGAAACCGCCTCAGCGTCGCGGTGCTTTCCGTCATCGTATGCGTAACTCTGTTTCTCTCCGGCGCGCTGACCCTTGGCAGGGAGTATGTCTCCGAGTATCAGCTGATCGGCGCAAACGAAGTGCTCGCCGCCGAATACGTCAAGGAGAACGCCGAACCTGACGCAACGTTTTTGACTTACAACAACCACAACAACTGTATCGCAGCTCTTACAGGGCGCAACATCGTCTGCGGTTCGGGGTCCTACCTCTACTTTCACGGCATTAATTATGCCGATCATGAGGCCGCGCTGCCGCTGATGTACGAACAGCCGGAAGAGTATTTTGACTCGCTTGCCAAAAAGTACAACGTCGACTATGTACTCATCAGCGACGCCGAACGTGCGAATTACAATATCGACTACGATTATTTTGCCGAACGGTTCTCCGTTTTTTACCAGAATGATTCGGTGATCATCTATCAGGTGCAATAAGAATCAAGTCGACAGACAGAAAAATCCCGCCTTCAAAAGGGCGGGATTCGTTTTTTGTACTAACGATTATTTCTCGGTTTCGATTTTATGCTTGAGTACCTGATTCATGCCAAGCAGCGCGCCAAGCCCGGAGAGAATCGCAATAGCGCCGCCGACGATCTGATAGTTCTGCGTTGTGCTGGTGATGATGAACTGATACTGCACGGTATCCATGCTGCCGCCGTTGTTTTGAACAGCCGTTTGTGCCGCCGAAAGTCCGATGGAAGTCGAACTCAGCACAAGCGCAACCCCCAGCACGAACAGCAGCACGAACACGACAACGATCGCGCCGATATTCGTTTTGTTGGGCGTGGCCTTCTGCTCCAGTAGCATTCTGGTTTGTTCCATAAAGTTTCCTCCTCCTATTGCTGATTTTTCAATTAATCCAATCCCAGTAAAAATCGGTAGACGGGCTTGAGCAGTTCGAACCCCGTTATAATCTCGTTTGCAATCTCCGGCGAAAGCGTTTTCTTCAGCTCCGGAGACGAAAAGCAGAACGCGAGATTTTTACGGTTCAGATATGGCTGGAGCTCCTCCGGTGCCTGCGTAAAGCGCGGGCGCTTAAACGACTCGCCAACGACCGAAAACACGTTTGTAAACGCTTCGTTCTCCACAAGGCTCAAAAACTTTTGCGGCTTTGCCAGCATGCGCTCTCGGAGCGCGCGCATCATGCCCGAATTCGCGCCCCACATGCCCATGCCGTAACCGTAGCTTTCGCGCTCAAACTCGGCGTACAGCACAAACGCTTCGCTGATCATCGTGCCCGGTTTTCGAAACCCGAGCCAAACATGGTCACGGTACATGGTTTTGTCGTGCGAATACCGCGTGTCCCGCCGGATGCGGGAAACGATGGAGGAAGCGCGGACGTTGAACTCCGGATCGATCTCCAGCGCGGTCGGCGTGAGTTGGATGGCGAGTTCTTTCATCGGCAGATAGACCGTTTTTTTATACCGTTCGCGGTTCTCCTCAAAAAAGGCGTGCTCATTATGGAACGCAATATCCCAGAAAAACTGGTATGCGTCTTCTGTCATTCCCTGAAACATGCTGTTTCTCCTTGAATTCCGGTCTGGGGCTTCTTACTCATCGCTATCGTCCTCGAACACGCCTGGCTGTTTTTCCACCCGGGTAACGACGCGCTTGGTCAGAGGCTGCCGCACCGGCTGTTTTTTATACTCAAAGATCCTTGGCGCCTGTTCTGGTGCTTTTGGCCGGACAGCAGGCGCCGGTTTCGGCTGCGGCGGTTTTGGCGCGGTTCCCGCCGGGCGGTAAGCCGCTTCTGCTTGTTCTTCGGTATAGCGCGTGCGCGCGGTTGTCACCAGTCGCTCCGCCGCTTCATCCGCTTTGGGCGGTCGCGGCGCTTCCCCATAGATTACCGGGTTGGTACGCTGCTGTACGCGCGGTTCCTCGGCTGCAGACTTTGGCGCTTCCCGCACCGGCGGCGGCAGGCGCATGGGTTCCGCGCCATTGTTGACGGTGCCGGCCTGGCCTTCGTCCCTTGCCGAGAGCATGCGTTTGGTGTAGCTGAGCTCCTCCGGGTCGGGCGCACCGGTGTAGGTGCGCTGTTTGGGTTTTCGTTCTGCGCGCGGCTCGTAATAGTCGTCAAAATCATCGTCGTCATCGTCGTCGTCCATCCGCAGCGAGGTTTTAGAACGCTCCATCACGGTCAGAACGATCAGAACGACAAACGAGAGCACCATAAGCGCGCCCAGCACGATTAAAACCTTGGTAATCGCGTTGCTCAGCGAATTGAACAACCCCATGTTACCGTTATCCGGCTGCGGCGTTACCGCGGCGACCTCAGCAGTGCTCGTTCCGTAGGCAACGGGCATCAGACAGCTCGCAAGCTCGCGGTTCGTACCCGTCGGATCGTACCCTTTTACCGTAAAGGAGAGGTTGCGCGGCGAACCAAGCTGAATCTCCTGATCGAACGTCGTTTCACCGGCCGCCAGCGTCTCGTAGTTCTTAATCACGCCGATGCTCGTTTCCGTCACCGTTACGTTAGTGAGTTCCACCGTGCTGTGGTTGACAATGGTCACGCGCGCAGTCACCATGCCGGTCTCCGCCGTCCACTGCGTTACGGTTTCCGCAGCTAAGGTCACGCTGATTTGCGATTCGTCAACAAACGGATAGACTTCGTATGCATTTTCCGTTTCCAGCGTATAGGCGTCCCCGAATGGATCCACGCCGGTGAGCTTGAATGTTACGTTTCGAAGCGGCTCGGTCATGAGCGGAACGACAAGGAACGAGAGCGTGTTGCTCTCTCCCGGATCAAGCGAAAAAACCGCATCGTTCACCAGATTCGCCCGTTCGTCCGCAATTTGAATATTGTTGATGGTCTGGCTGCCGGTGTTGGTAATATCGAAGGTAAACGTCACTCCGCTTGTCGTTGGCGTTCCCATGGAAACGTTCATGTCGAGCTGAATGAGCACCATCGTCAGCGTCATCGATTCGGCGGACGTGAAAGTTTTCGTTTTTCCGTTGACCGTATAAGTCGCAAACGGCGTGCTCACCACGCTCTCCTCGCCCATGATGTAGGAATAGTCAATGGAATATGTCCCGCTTGCGCGGAGCGTGTTGAGCTGGAGAATCGCGTTGTCGCTGATGTTTTCGTCGATCAGCGTGATATCGGTCATATCGAACTTCGTGCTGTTTTTAATTACATACGTCAGGGTGACCGTTTCGCCGGGCTTTGCGTTTTGCTTGTCCGCCGTACGCGTTACTTCGATGACCGGATTTTCCGCGCGCTGGACGGTGTAGGTCGCGTCCTGCGTCATGGGTTCGCCGTTACGCGTCCAACTGAGCGTAAAGGTGATCGGGTTCCCCAGTTGAGAAGCGTTGACGGTCAGCGGAAGCACGATGTTTTTCAGCGTTCCGCTCGGCGGGACTTCCTGACCCTGCGTCACGTCGTAAATCGTACCATTGTACGTAATCGTAAGTCCGAGCAGCGGATAGTCCGCGTTGTAGTTGGCAATTTCAAAGGTGAACGTCACCGTGCCGGTGTCCGCCAGTTCGGTCGGGGTTGCCGTGATGGTCACGTTGATTTCATCAGCGCGCGCGGAAGGCATCAACGCCAACATGCAAAGCACTGCGGCGAAAAAAGCCGTCAGCGACTTGATCGTTCTATTGAATTTTACTCTTTTCGAGGTGTTCGACACTTGATCCATACCGACCTTCCTCAAACCGCGCAAAGCTTGCGTTCCAGCAGTTCTATTTGCGCGGAACCGTCCGTTTTATCGGCCACCGTGCGGAGAAACAATTCCGCGTTTTCGGCGGGAACGGTGCACAAAAGCGCGACATGTTCGCCGAAATCCAATTCGCAGGGATACGGCAGCGTCTTTAGGAACGGTTCCAGCGCTGCGTAACTGGGATAAGTCACACGCATGCGCACTTGCTCGCAAACGCGAAAGCTGAGCGTTCCGGCGTTAACAATCGCTTCCGAAGCGGTCTTTCCGTATGCGCGCACCAAACCGCCTGTTCCGAGCAGCACACCGCCAAAGTAACGCACCACCGCGCAGAGGACGTTTTCCAGCCCGCTCTGCGTAAGCGCATTGAGAATTGGCGCGCCCGCCGTTCCGGAAGGTTCGCCGTCGTCCGTAGAGCGAGAAATCCCGCCGATCAGGCGGAACGCATAACAGACATGCCGCGCGTCCCAATGACGCTTTTTGATCTCCGCGAGGCGCTCGGCGGCTTCCGATTCCGAAGCGATTGGAAAACAATAGCCGAGAAAGCGGGATTTGCTGATCACAATCTCGCTTTCCCCTGCTCCACGAATGGTTTTATAGGGCGTTACGCCCTGCGTATTCTGCAATAGCCCTTCTTGCCCTTTCGAAGAATGACGCCTTCGCCGGAGATATCCTCCGGGTCGAGCGATTCGTTGACGGACTCGACCTTGCGATCTCCGATAAACACGCCGCCGCCTTCGATAAGCCGCCGCGCATCGCTCTTGCTGCTGGCGAGTTTGGAAAGCACCAGCACGTCCGGAATGCGAAGGCCGCTTTGCGCGATTTCCTCCGCGGAGAGTTCACAGGTGGGAATGTTGCTCAAATCGGTTCCGCCCGCAAACAACGATTCCGCCGCAGCCTGCGCCTTTTTCGCTTCTTCCTCGCCATGCACCTGTTCGGTGATGGTGTAGGCAAGCGTGCGCTTTGCTTCGTTGATCTGCTCACCGGGGAGCGCGCCCAGGCGCTTGACTTCGTCCATCGGGATAAACGTCAACAGTGACAGGCACTTTTCAACGTCCTGATCGTCAACATTGCGCCAGTATTGGTAAAAATCAAACACGCTGCACTTATTCGGGTCGAGCCAGATGGCGCCCTTTTCGGTTTTGCCCATCTTCTTGCCGTCGCTGTTGGTCAGAAGCGACGTTGTGAGCGCAAACGCGGGCTTCTGCTCCTTGCGGCGGATGAGATCCGCGCCGTTGAGGATATTGCTCCACTGGTCGTCTCCGCCCATCTGCAGCACGCAGCCGTAGCGGCGGTTGAGTTCAAGAAAATCGTAGCTCTGCATGAGCATGTAGCTCATTTCAAAGAACGTCAGGCCCTTTTCCATGCGCTGTTTGTAGCATTCCGCCGTGAGCATGCGGTTGACGGAAAAATACACGCCGATATCGCGCATAAAATCGAGAAAATTCAGCGGGTAGAGCCAGTCGCCGTTATAGACGATCTGCGCCTTGCCGTCGGAAAAATCGAGCAGGCGCGCCATCTGCGCTTTAAAGCAGGAAGCGTTGTAGGCAAGCGTTTCTTTGGACATCATGGTGCGCATGTCCGTTTTGCCGGACGGGTCTCCGATAAACGCCGTGCCGTTGCCAAGCAGCACGATCGGTTTATGCCCCGCGCGCTGCATATGCGCCATGGTCATAAGCGCAACATAGTGGCCGATATGCAGACTGTCTGCCGTC
This sequence comes from Clostridiaceae bacterium, assembly GCA_039683415.1. Taxonomy (GTDB): domain Bacteria; phylum Bacillota; class Clostridia; order Christensenellales; family CAG-138; genus UBA7703. The sequence goes on along the minus strand of JBDKRL010000006.1, from coordinate 414,167 downwards.
GGGTCAAAGCCGATATAGAAGGTGACCTTCTCTTTGGAAAGCAGCTCGCGCAGTTCCTCCGGGTGCGAGCATTGCTTTAAAAACCCGCGTTCTTCGAGCACGTCGTACACGTTTCGTTCCATGGTTGTTACCCCTCCGTAACCTCTTAACATCTTTGACAATATACCACGAAACAGCAAAAGAAACAATGCGGGCGCATTGTTTCCCTTTAGTAGAAACCTTGAATTTCGAAATTATTCACATACCGATAAATAGAGCGCGGGCTGTGCCCGCGCTCTATTTATCAGAATCTACAGCCCGATCGTGAAGCGGAAAACAGCGTTTTCGCCTTCGTTTCTGGCCTCGATCGATTCGCCTAGGTGCATGAGCACTTCCTGCACAATCGCCAGTCCCAGCCCCGTTCCGCCGTCGGAATGCGCGGCGTCCGCCTTGTAAAACCGCTCAAACAGATGCGGCAGGTGCTTTTCGTCGATATGCCCGGTGTTTTTAACAGCGACAACCGCGCTCTTTCCGTCGCCCATCAGCGAAACGTCCAGCGTGATGGTTCCGTCGTCGCTGGCGAACTTGATGGCGTTGTCGACCAGTGCGATGAGCACCTGTTCGATGCGGTCACGGTTGGAATGCACCTTGAGCGGGCGCGTGCAGTGCCAGTCTGTTTTAATGCGGATGCCGCTGTAGGACGCCACGAGGCTCATCTGCTCGGTCACTTCCTCCACCACGCCGTCGAGCGTAAACGTGCTCTTTTCCAGCGCGACCGCGCCGGACTGCAGCCGGGAAAGCTCCAGCAGATCGTTGATAAGCCTGCTTAATCGGAGCGACTCGCGCAGGATATATCCGTAGTAGCGCGAACGGTCTTCTTCGGATTTGATCAGTCCGTCGTTGAGCGTTTCCGCCAAACTGCGGATGGAAGAAATCGGCGTACGCAGTTCGTGGCTGACGTTTGCAACATAGTCCCTGCGCGTCTGCTCAAGCCGTTCGGCAGCCGTCACGTCCTGGGCTACGATCACGGTGCCCGGCGCTTCCTCGCTGGTTTCCTGCGAAAGCGAAACCACCATCAGCAGCGTCCGTTCCCCCGCGCCCAATGTAATGGATTGTGCGCCGGCGCCCTTTCGCGCCTTTTCGCAGAGCGGCAGCACGGGCGCAAGCATACTCATGAGTTCCGTATCGCCGACTACGCCAAAAAGCTGGCAGGCTGCCTGATTATGGTAGATAAGCGTGTTATCCGCTTCCAGCGCGATAACGCCCTCCTGCAGCCCGTCCAGAATCATATGCAGGCGGTTTCTAGCCAACACCAAATCGTTGATGTTGCGCCGCACCTGCTCGGAAAGGTGATTGAGCGCAAGTCCCAGCTGGCCGAGTTCGTCCTCCCTGCTTTCGTCCGCGCGGACGGAGAAATCTCCCCCCGCCATCGCGACGGAAGCGCGCATCATGCTGCTGATGGGGTTTGTCATTCGGCGAGAGATAAAGTAAGCAGGAATCACCATGCACACGGCAGCGATCAGCGAGCTTAAAATTAACGCGCGCACAAAGCTCATTAGAGAACTATACACTTCAAATGTCGGGCGGGACATGATGATAGCTCCGGTGATACGCTGCAAATTGTCCGTAATCGCAACGCCTACGACAACGCCGTCAACGGATCGCCACTTCACGGAGACCAGCTCTTCTCCGCTATCGACCACCTGCTTTCCGTAAGCCAAAATCGAATCGCTAACGCTTTCGCTGGCGGTGACGTTATTATCGATCGTCTCCGTTGTATAGGCGACAAGATCGGCGTTCTCATCAAAAATAAAGACGCGCGTACCCTGCTGGCCTTTGAGCGCAAAATCGATAAAAGAGTCGTAGGATACCTGTCCGGACTGCAGACGCTCCGCAAGCCGCGCCATGGACTCCGCGCGCGGCAGCATTTCGTCCGCAATGCGCGTTGCGTGGACGCTCGCGCCCGTTGCAAGGTAAACAAACACCGCGAGCGTAGAAGTCAACACGCACCCGAAGATTAAATAGAATAAAAATTTCTGAAAAATCGAACTCTTCTTCATCCAGCTCCAACGATTCCCGCACGATACGCGCGCGCGCAAAGCGAATCAGTCGCTTGCGCCAAATTTATAACCTACGCCGTAAACCGTGCGGATTCCCCAGCCCAGCCCGTTATCCGGGATTTTCTGGCGGATGCGCTTGATCTGCGTATCGACCGCGCGGGTATCGCCAAAGTAGTCGTAGCCCCAGATTTTCGACAGGATTTGCTCGCGGTCGAACACGCGTCCGGGATGAGAAGCGAGCAGATAGAGAATCTCCACTTCCTTTGGCGTAAAGTCAACTGGCTTGCCCTTGATCTTGACCTCGTAGTTGGAGAGGCTGATCTCGAGATCCTCCATGCGGATGGTCTTGCTCTCCGTTTCCGGTTCCGCCGAAATCCGCCGGAGCACCGCTTTGATGCGGGCAACCAGCTCGCGCGAAGAGAACGGCTTGACCATATAATCGTCCGCGCCAAGCTCAAGGCCGACCACGCGGTCGATTTCCTCGCCTTTTGCGGTGAGCATGATGATGGGCACGGAGCTCTTCTGCCGGATCTCGCGGCAGGCGTCGATTCCGGATTTTTCCGGCATCATCAGGTCCATGAGGATCAAATCGGGAGATTCGCTCTCCGCCATCTGGACGGCCTGCACGCCGTTGTATGCGGAAGCGTGCGTAAAGCCCTCGCTTTCGAGGTAAACGCCCAGAGATTCGTGGATAATCGGCTGATCATCGCAAATTAAAATATGCGCGGTTTTTTGCATGTCACACACCCCTTCTTACCGTTGATTATAGTATGCGCTCTGCCACAATTCAACACATTCGGCCACACTGTCAAAATTGTACACCATTCGTACAAGATCAAGCGGATTTTGCAGATTTCACCCGGCACCTTCTGAAAATTTGCCACAATTCATCAATTTACGTCGTGTGAAGCGAAAAAAACAGCCTCGCGGTTTACCGCGAGACTGTTTTTTGGCATGTTTACGTGCGCTTTTTCGTGTGCTTGTCCTGCGGCTTGGGTGGAATCACCTCGTAAGGCGCGTCCTGCGTGCCTTTGCCGCCGGTTTCGTGCGCAGTCGCCGGTTCCTCGTGGATGATATTCGACGTGGTGCTTGGTCCAAGCGCAATGGCGTTGCTGATGAACTTTTTGAGCGTAAAGTGGAAACTCGTGCCGGCGCCGACTTCGCTTTCAACGAAGATGTTTTCACCGAGCTTGTCGATAATCTGCTTGGCGATGGAAAGCCCCAGCCCTGTTCCGCCTTCCCGGCGCGATTTGTCGGTTTTGTAAAACCGCTCAAAGATATGCGGCAGGTCTTCCGGCGCGATTCCGCAGCCGGTATCCGCAACGGTAACGAGAATGCGGTCGCCCGTGGTTTCCGTAGCCCCAATGGTGATGCTGCCGCCTTCCGGCGTATAGTGCATGGCATTATCCAGCAGGATGACCAGCAACTGCTCGACGCGGTCTTCGTCCGTCATGGCAAACGGAACGCCTTTTGCGTCCAGTTTGAGCTGGATACCGCGCTGCGCCGCTTCGTTCTGGTAGTTCTGCTTGGTATCCTGCAGGAGCTCTTCCAGATCGACCGCGGTGACCTCCATGTGCTCCGTGCCGGACTGCAGGCGCGACAGTTCGAGCATGTCCGTAATCAGACGGGAAAGGCGAATCACTTCGCGCAGCATGATCTTGTAATACCGTTGCCGTGTTTCCTCGTCCTGAATCATGCCGTCGCTGAGCGGTTCCAGCAGACCGCGCACCGCAGTGAGCGGTGTGCGCAGTTCGTGGCTGACGTTTGCCACATAGTCGCGCCGCGTGCGTTCGAGGCGCTCCAGATCGGTCACGTCCTTAAACAGGCCTACAACGCCCGCGCACTCGCCGTCGTCCGCAACGACAGGCACGATCGTAATCCAAAGCGCGCGGTCTTTGGGCAGCTGATAATGCATGCTGGCCGGTTCGCGCGTCAGGTAGACCGAGTGGAACAGTTCCCAGATCGATTCGTCAGGCACCAGATCCATGGGCGTTTTGACTTCCACCGAACCGAACATCTTCATGAGTGCAGGGTTGTAGTGCGTCAGGCACCCGATATCGTCGATGGCCGCAACGCCGTCCGTAAAGCTCGAAAGCAGCTGGTTGAGCTGTCGCTTCTCGCTTCTGAGCTGATAGATCGTCTGCGACAGGTTGTCGCAGAGCGTATTGAGCGCGCGCGCCAGAATGCCGATTTCTCCGCTGGCATGCTCGTCCGCCCGCGCGTTGAACTTACCCTTGGACATCTCGATTGCCACGTTGGACATCTCGTGTATCGGGCGCGAAACCCGGTTGGTGCTCAGCGCAACGAGCAAAATGACGATCGGAGTAATGATAACGATGGACAGCGTTAACACGTTGTTCAGCTGATTGAACGCGGACTGAATGCGATTGATCTGCTTGATAATGAGGATACCGCCGGTAACATTGCCGTCCGCGTCCCGTACCGGTATACCGACGGAGACCGCCGTTTCGCCGTTGAGCAGCTTGAGGTCGTTGTTTTTAACGGTGAGCCCGCGCAAAACGTTTTGCATTTCCGCGCGGTAATACTCGCCAAAGTCCTGTGTTTCCACCGTGCTGCCGACGTTGCGGACGATCAAAATCTTTCCCAGCGCGTCCGCAATCAGTATGGCGGATTCGCTGGAGAGCGTTTGTTTTTCAATGAGCCGCTGAAACGCTTCGTCGGTCATATAGCCGTTTTTATACTCTTCGTAAATCTGCCTTGTGACTTCCGCTTCCGGCTCAAGGTTCGCCATCTCGATGGAGATATAGGTTTTTTTGCCCACATAAGCATAAGCCGCCAGCAAAACGACGTTTGCCAGCAGCAATGCGATAATGGATACGATTAAAATTCTCCAGTAGAATACACTGCGCATGCGGTACGCTTACTCGGTTTCGAACTTGTAGCCGACGCCGTAAATGGTTTTAATGCTCCAGCCAAGGCCGGTGGAATCCAGCTTTGCGCGGATGCGCTTAATATGCGTATCCACCGTGCGCGTTTCACCCGCGAAATCGTAACCCCAAACGCGGGAAAGCAGCTGTTCGCGCGTGAATACCTGCCCCGGATTGGAGGCGAGCATATGCAGGATTTCTATTTCCTTGGGCGTGCAGATGACCGCCTGGCCGCGAAGGGTCACCGTGTAGCTCTTGAGGTCGATGGTGAGGCCGTTATAAGAAACCACCGAGGAATCGCTCTTGGGCTGCTCGGTTGCGCGCCGCAGCACTGCTTTGATGCGGGCGACCACTTCCCGCGGGCTGAAGGGCTTGACGATATAATCGTCCGCGCCAAGCTCCAGACCGACGATGCGGTCGATTTCTTCTCCTTTTGCGGTGAGCATGAGCACCGGCAGCTGCGAAGTCTTGCGGATTTCGCGGCATACTTCGATGCCGCTCATCTTGGGCATCATGATATCCAGAACGCAGAGCACAACTTCCGGCGTAATGCTCTCAAGCGCCTGGACGCCGTCAAACGCGTCCACCGTTTCAAAGCCCTCGGCCTTCAGGTAAATACCGAGAGATTCGTGTACGACCGGATCGTCGTCCGCGATTAATACTTTCTGCGCCATAATACGCTCCTTGCTGTTGCTAAATTCATCTTTAGTATACCATACTCACGCTTGAAACGTACAGCGTCACGTTTTGTTCGCAATTGCCGCGCAGACTTTGTCCGCATCCTGACGCATCACTTCGATCAGCGAGCGGTTATAGATGCCGCTGGCCGGGTGATACAGTGGGATCAGTTCGAACGAAACCCCCGAAATTTCAAGAGGGATCCGCTTGCCGTGGACGTTTCCAACCACCTCCGGCTTTTCTCCCGCAAGGCGGTAAACGGCTCTGAGCGGTGTGTTGCCGAGCGTGCATAGAAAGTCCGGCCGGATCAGCTCGATTTCCCGCAGCAGCAGCGGCAGAGAACCTTCCACTTCCGGAGGGACAGGCGTGCGGTTGCGCACACTCCTTGGCGAACGCACGACGGGGCGATACTTCACGACGTTGGTGATATACGCCTTGTCCCGCGTCATGCCAAACGAACAAAAGAGCTCGTCGAGCTGCCTGCCCGCTTTGCCCACGAACGGGCGGCCAAGTTTCGTCTCCTCCGCGCCGGGCGCTTCGCCAATGAGCAGCACGCCGGCTTGCACGCTGCCCTCTCCAAAGACCGGGCAGGCGTATTCGCCCTGCGGCTGATCTGCTGACGCAAGCCGGAGCAGGCGCTCCCGCTCGAATGCATACAGCAGTTCCAGTTGCAGCAAAACTTGCGCGGCGTCCTTCTGCATTTGTTCGTCAGCCACCGTTGTCCCCCTGCGTCTGCGTTGCCATATAGTTCTGAAGCGCGGTATAGTCAGTCTGAAGAGTCGTATACAGCGGTTCAATTACCGAGTATTCGTACCCCGTGAGCGCGACTTCCAGCGCTGCGATATCGTTTTTGAGCGTATCGCTCATCTCCTGCGGAACACCGGTTGCGGTGTTGAGGTAATCCGACACCGTCTGTATCAGGTCCTGTGCGTTGAGTTTGAGTTCAAAGATCGAGAGCGAGCCGTCCGAATGCACGGTGCAGGTCTTCATGGAGGCGATGAACTCGTCCGTGGTGAGCTCCGTGCGCACGGCATTCGGGAACGCCTTGAGCAGGTATTCGTCATCGAACTTGTAAAACTGCGAATCCGGCCGGATCAGAATAAAGCTCGTCTTGGTCACCATCTCCTCCGGGCAGAGTTCGGTGGCGATCGCGTTTTCCGCCGAGCAGATGTTTAGGGTAACGTGCATATCGCAGTATTCCGTTGGCGCGTTGCTGGCAAGGAACCAGTCGGTCACCGGCTTGTGATCCTCGTCGTCCTTACAGGCGTCGGTGGCCAGCAGGCCGGAAACCGAGCAGACTGTTCGTTTAACAAGCCCGAGCGAAGTCGGATCCGCGTCGATGATGGATTTGTCCTCCAGCCCCTCGTGAATCTTTGACATATACGCCTGCCAGAGCGGAGCTGCTTCGTCGCCGCCGGAAGAGCCTTTTTTGAGCTTGTTGGCGGGATAATCGTGCCCGACCCAGAGCGTAGAAGCATAGTACGGAGTGATCCCCGCAAAATAGACGCTCGCGTAGTCGGAGTTTGTACCCGTCTTGCCGGCAACGGTCATATCCGTAATCTTTGCCTTGGTGCCCGTGCCGGACTTAACCGCGTCGGTCATCATATCGACCAGCAGATACGCGGTGCTCTCCTGGAACACGCGGTGCGTATCTCTCACTTCGTCTGCGTCCAGAATCACATTGCCGTCCGCATCCAGTACCTTGGTAAACGACAGCGGTTCCAGATAGACGCCGCCGTTGGCGATGGTACCGTACGCCGCTGCCATCTGAATGGGTGTCAGACCGGAAGTGCCAAGCGCAAGGCCTGCGCCGTCTACGTTGATCTTGCTTTCGGTTGCACCCAGCTGGTAGAGATATTCCGCCGCGACCGCAGGAGTAACATCCTCCATGAGGATATGCGCAGCCGCGACGTTGAGCGAACTCATGAGCGCGCGCCGGAACGTGACCGGCCCGTAGCGGGAGTCCAGACCGCCGGAAGGATAGCCTTTTTCGGTCGTCCAGCCTTCGATGGCGCCATCCATGTTTGGCACGATGCTCGCGGGCGAATAGCCCAAGTCGAGCGCGGGGCCGTAAACGGAAAGCGGTTTGATCGAGGAGCCGACTTCCGTATAACTAGTTGCGCGGTTGATGCCTTTTCGTATGGCAGGTTCGTCCCGTCCGCCCACGACCGCACGCAGCTCGCCCGTGTGGTAGTCCAGCACGACGGCGGCAGCCTGCGGCTCGACGGTTTCCGTCACCGTTCCATCCTCGCTGGTTTCAACGAGCAGCGATTTGGAGGTGTCCGCCAGCGTCGGGTAACTGTCCCAGGTGCTCAGGGTGGTCTGCACCGTGTTCTGGATGGTAGGATCGACCGTGGTGTAAATATGGTAACCGCTCGTGCGCAGTTCGTTTTCTACGGCGCTGCGGTTGGCGGAGGTGTTGCTCAAACCGCGTTTTTCGAGCAGATGGGTAATGACGTCGCTGATGGAATACTCCACGAAGTAAGCCATGTCGTACATCTGCTTCTTTTGGCTGACCTCGATGATGTTGACCTGCTCTGTGAGCGCGCTTTCGTACTGCTCCTTGGTGATGAAGCCCGCCTGATACATACGCGAAAGAACCTGGTTGGTGCGCTCGTCGGTCACTTCCATCTGGTCGCGCTGATACATGTTTTTGCGCGGATCGTAGCGGTACGGCGCCTGCGGCAATCCCGCGAGCATGGCGCATTCGCGGATGGTCAGCTCGGAGAGTTCCTTGCCAAAATAGTCCATAGCAGCGGTTTTGACGCCGTAGTTCGACTCGCCAAGGTTGATATCGTTGAGATACGCTTCGAGGATGTCGTCTTTGCTGATGAGTGTTTCCAGTTCGAGAGCGAGATACGCTTCCTGAATTTTGCGTTTATAGTTGCGCTGGGATCCCAGAATTTTGTTTTTAATGAGCTGCTGGGTAATCGTGCTGCCGCCGGTGGAGTTGCTGTTGCCCAAGATTTCCAGCGCGGCGGAAAACAGGCGCTTAAAGTCCACGCCGGAGTGCTTGTAAAAACGCACGTCCTCGACGGAGATAAATGCGTTTTTGAGCATGTCGGGGATGTTTTCAATATCTACCCAGTCGCGGTACTCCACGTCCGCAATGGTGGTGATGAGATCGCCGTTCATATCGTAGAGGTAGCTCGTGCGGTCCGAAATGGTCAGCGATGCAACATCCAGCGAGGGCGTCGTCTCCACATACGCCTTCACGACGCCGACCAGCAGCCCGAAACCGATGAAGCCCACGACGATAAACGCCAGCACCATCAGTTTGAGCGACGTAAACAGCACCGCAAGGAAAAAGGAACTCGGTTTATCCCGTTCCTTGAGCAGCGGCTGGTTTTCATGCGTCGGTTCTTTTAGTCTGGGATCGTCTCCCGCTTCCACTCGAAAGAACGGATTGCTCTTTGCCATTCGTCTTCACCTCAATGAAAATCCTTGGTAATTATAGCATAAGGAAGAATTCCATATGTGATTTGCCGCAAAAAGTTCATACTTTCTGCGATTTTGCTCTTGCGTTCTGTTCGATAAAAAGGGATAATACCATTCGTCCGGCGCTGGATTCGCATCATTTTATACGCCAAAAATGACCTGTGATTTTTCGCCCGCAAATCGAAAATTTGGTCTTTACAAAACACCGTCTTTCCACTATAATAGCACATGCGGCTCGGGGCTTTAGCGAAGTTGGCTATCGCGCTACACTGGCAGTGTAGAGATCACCGGTTCGAATCCGGTAAGCTCCACCAAGACATCCTTTAAGCATATTCTTGCTTAAAGGATGTTTTCTTTTACAATGAAATACTCGCTTGATCTGCTAATGCCTTATGAAAATGTTCGTCAGGTATTTTTAATGAACTGTAATTAATTGTATACGCCCCGGCTCTATGTGAATGAGCAATAGCGCTAGATAAAGGAGTTATGATCATCACTCGTGTTATTGATCATTACTCATGCGTTTGACATTGTTGTTATTAACGTGTATACCTTTTATCAAGAGTCAGACACTATATTTTATGAGATTTTTAGGAGGTTTGTCATGAAAATCAAATCGCCCCAACTTACTGGTGATCTCTTTGTGGATGATTGCTTTCATTTTGAATTCGAAGAATTCAGCGACCCTCGCCGTTGGTTTTCATTGCCTATTATACGTGATATTCCTGATTTAGCCAGCACCGACAAGAAGAAAGCACTTTCCATTGCAGAATCGTTGATACAAGAATATTCTGACTACTCTTTTCTATATTACTGGATCGGCAAATTGAAAGGTGAGCTGGGATTTTCCGGCGAACCCAATATCACTTATCTCGATGGGTTAAAAAAAGGATGCAATAAGCCTGTATTATGCGGAGGGTTGGCTATCGTCGCGTTTGAGAAAAGAAATCTTGCTGAAGCTGTCAAATGGTGGATCCAATCAAGCGCTATCCAATTGAGTTGTCATTTATCGACTGATAGTTTTTCTCTACTCAACCTAGCGTACATTGCGGAAGGATTACATTTGTCAAAATGCCAGGCGTTTTTATATCACGAAGCTCAGTCTTTACAAAGTGTGAAATTTGATAATATTGGCGCAGCTCAAAGGTATTCTCTGGCATCTCAGCAAGGTAATAATTCGATCAAAACCGCAATCAAACTTCTATGCAGCTTTTACACTGAATAGAAAAAATTCGTTCTTTCTTTTTATCAATTACCCGAATAAACCTATCCGTTCAACATGCCACTGTTTTTGACAGAATTCATTCATCATATTATATTACTACGCATCATTCCTGTATCTACAGTTGCCGGTATTCCCTGACCCGTTCTTCAAATTTCGCCGTATACTCTTCCAAAAGCTTTTGCTGCTTAGGCAGTTTCAGCGTTGGCTTGCCTTTGCCGTTGATGCGAACGGCGTTCTCCCCGTCGGGCTGAAACGCGCACAGACTCAAGCCTTCCGCCAACGGCAGTTTCGCTTTGAGGCGGGCGATTTGATCCATTGTGAACATCGACGGATCGAAATCAAATACTTCCAGCTGCGTCAGCTGAAACAGCTGCTCAAAGATCTCATCCGGCGCGTTCAGCCCATGCAATGCAAGCCGTTTCAGGTTGCCGCATGATTCAAATACAGAGAAATCCCGAATCGTGTGATTGGTCATTATGTCGCCGTTCAGCCAGACTTCCTCCAGATTCGGCGCTGTCGAAAGCTGCTCCAACCCGAGCAGCAACCGTTTCGACGAACCGATCTGGACGCCTTTCAGGCCGGAATTGTTCTTCATATCCCAGAGCGTTTCCGCTTTCCGGTTCCAGTAGATCAGCACATGTTCCAGCAAAGGTAGATCGGACAATGCCGAGAAATCGCGAATGTCAGGGCTGGAGAAAAAGTAGATCGTTCTGAGGCGTTCCCCGTAGCGGCAGATCAGGTGTTCGAAGCTCTTTTGATCCAGCCCGGTCGTCTGCAGAAGCGAAAGATCCTCGCGCGCCTGCAAAGCCGCGTCCACATCGCCCGGCGTCAAAACGCTTTTCCTCTGCGGATTGGTTATCGTGAGCGTCTGTTCCGGCGTATAGCAATGTCCCGAATAGCGCGTGATGTTCCAAGCTTCGTTCATTAAATCATCCTTATTCGCAAAAATCGCATTTAAAACACGAATAAAACCGCGTTTGCGCTATCTCTTCAGCATCGACTTCCATTGCGCCTGCCGGTGGATGCGGCGCAACACCCTGCCGCTCAGCGCAACTTCCCTCGGTGTTTTGCCGCTACGGAGCACAAACAGGCTTCCCCCCACCTTGATAAAGATTGCCTTGAACTTCTTTTCCTGCGGCATCCGTTCAACATGCGAAGCAATCCGCGTTATGTCGTCCGGGCGCAGGTGCAGCGTTTCGCTGAAAAGATACAGCCAGTATTCGCCGCAGGGCTGGTACTCCGGCAGGAGGCGTGTTTTGTCCTCGATGCGTTCAATCGCGCGGGCGATATGGATCGAAGCATCGACAGGGTCGCCGCCCGTTTCGCCGTTCGAGAGGTCGCGCGCAAGGTCGACGCGGCTGAGCAGCGCGTCGTTCGTGCCCGTCTTGCTGTTTTGGCGCACCATGTCGACCGAAATGTCCTTGCCGAACTGCTTGCCGACGGCGGCTTCCTGACGCGCCCATTCTTCGATGACCGCGCGGGTGACTTCGAGGCCGACTTCGCCGTGCGCGGAGACAAAGTCCGGGCGTTCGGACTTGCGGAAGTAACCCCGCCGGAGCTTGAGCGCGCTGTCGATATGGAGTTTTGCGTAGTACTCAAAGTAGGCTTTATCGTTGGCCATTGGGCGCTCCCTGACAAAATCGTTAATGGATTTATTATATACGGAATTCCCAAAAGCGCAAATTTGATCGTTTGATCGTGATTTAACAATATTCTGCTTGCTTTTGCAGATACGAGTGATAATATTACAGTGTATTTGTGTAATTCTATACGCGTTTGTTTCAGTTTTTCTCTATTTGTGCCGACTTTTCTCTATCTTGTAAAACTAACTAACTGTTATTAACCGTTCGAAATGTTCTGCAAATTACGACCAACCTTGAAAGGAGAGGTGTGTTATGGCAAGCGATAGCAGCAGTACTAATAAAAGTGTTCTTAACCGTATATTACCTTTTTTGATCATCATCTTCGTTTTTCTTGTTCTTGGATGTATCAGTGCTTATTTTCTGAACAACTCTGTTCTTGAAAACACAAACCAAGGCAGCGAAAGTCTTTGGCAAATCATTTTTATTGTATCCTTCCTCATCGTGATTCTAACCGGTTTATCGCTGCTTATTTCCTATTCTTCACGCAAGAAAAAGGAAGACGAAGCCGCTGCTATCAAAGCATATACGATTGATTTAAAAAACAGCTTGGTAGACGAATACGGTGACGGTGACGATGTTTTTTACTGCTTGCCTAAACAACTAGAACCTGCTTCATCTAGCAGTGATTCTTTTTCACAATACATACGTAAAATAGTTGCTCAAACATCAAACGTAAAACGATTAAGAATTGCACCAGATAATGGAAATACCGAGGCTAAGAAATGTTATACAAATGTAATGGCGCTGATGATTGACAATCTTGGCAAGATGAAAGAATACTATGATTGGAGCAAAGATCAGGCAGTAATTGTATTTGGTGTTGCTGTTGGCGCGTGTATTGTTGGCACACTTATTGTGGTTGCAGCTTTTATTTTGCCTATCGTAATGAAACTGAGCTTCGAAACAGCATTACTGACAGCGATTGGCGGGTTGATTACAGACGTTTTCGCTGGTACAACGCTTTTGGTATATCGCAGTTCAATTTCACAGTTAAATCGTTATCATGATTGCATGCATGAAGATCAGCGCTTTCTTTGTGCAGTTAATCTTCTGAACAAATTCACTTCAACAAAAAAACGCGATGATACCATCATTGAAATCATTCAGAACCAACTCAAAATTAATCTGGCTTGTGCAAGAGATGATGACGAAGAAGTAGAAGTAACACCAACTCCCGCAGTGACCGAAGCACAAACAGCAGCAGACCAAACAACGAATTTAATAAATAATAAAACAAATTAAAGGTATAATGCGCTCTAAAAGAGCGAGAAATCGCTCTTTTTTTCATATTTTAGCAGAATCAATTGTATAAACAAAAAACCATGATATTATGATTAAAATACATTTCTGAGGCGTTGCATGCAAATTACATATTTTATCGGTAATGGATTTGATCTCGCAATGGGTTTGAAGACGTCCTATAAAGATTTCATTCTCGTTTACAAGGATATCCCTTCTATTAAAAATTGCATTGATTATTTTAAAAATAAAGTGATTGAACCCGAGATCGAGTATTGGTCAAAAATGGAAGAAATGATTGGAAGTTGTACATTTTATTATTCAATGGATACTCTTCAGGATTTTTGCACAAGTTATGACGATCTTCTTAGCGAATTATCCCGATACCTTTCAAAGCAGGATTCACTATTTAATAAGCAGAATTCGAAAAAAACACTTAAAGCCTTTTACTCGGCCCTGTTCAACCTTGGCGAACTAGATTTTAATCCGGAAAATTCTATTCTAGCCGAAATGTTATCGAATCAATTGATGGAAAGTCGAAACTATAATTTTGTAAGCTTTAATTATACAAAAGTCTTTGATCGTTGTTTGCATCAATTTCGCAAATCAATGAAATTGAAAAAGCGAATTGTCGCTGGGAAACGCTTCCGCGATACAATTGGACCCGTACTTCATATTCATGGAACACTTGATAAGCTAATGATTGTAGGTGTCAATGACGAAACTCAAATCGATAATAAAGATTTAGCCAGTAAAAAGGATGTCAGGAGCAGAATCATCAAGCCTGATATTATTAAGGAACTTAGTCGTACAAGAACAAGCCAACTGAATTCGCTTATTGATTCGAGTAATGTAATTGTTTTATTTGGCGTATCAATAGGCTCAACAGATAAAGTATGGTGGTCAAAAATAAGCGATTGGTTGATGTCAGACGGAAAACATCAGCTCATCGTCTTTGTCTATCTTCCCGATGCTTACCCTTGTAATCCCGGACAGCAAATAATCGCGATAAAGAAGACACAAGATCTTTTTCTGCGTAATGCGACAATTCTCCCTTCAGAGGAGAGTGCGATATGCTCACAAATTCAGGTAGTCATAAATCATGACTTGTTTGGTGGTTATAAGTGCGCTGCTAAAATAGCCTACAACTGAACATTGAACTTATAAAGAGAATCGTAAATCAGAAGCGCCCTCACGGGCGCTTCTCCTGTTCATTCTCAGTTATTCCTGATACAGCGGAAACCGCTTACAGAGCGCAAGCACGTCCCGCTTGACCTGCGGCACGGCGGGTTCGCCTTCCTTGATGACGCGGGCGATCATATTGCCGATCTGCCGCATCTCTCCTTCCTTCATGCCGCGCGTGGTGACCGCGGGCGTACCGAAGCGCATGCCGCTGGTTTCCAGCTTGTTGCGCGTGTCGAACGGGATGGCGTTGCGATTGGCGGTGATGTTTGCGGAATCCAGCAGGTTCTGCACGCTTAAGCCCGTGATGCCCAGCTCCCGCAGATCGACGAGCATCAGGTGGTTATCCGTCCCGCCGGAAAAGATGCGCAAGCCGTTTTGCTGGAGCGTTTCGCAGAGCACCTTGGCGTTAAGCACGATCTGGTGCTGATACACTTTGAACTCAGGCTGCATCGCCTCGTAAAAACAGACGGCTTTGGCGGCGATGACGTGCATCAGCGGACCTCCCTGCATACCTGGAAACACCGCTTTGTCGATTTTTGCTGCGAATTCTTCTTTGCAGAGGATCAATCCTCCGCGCGCGCCGCGCAGGGTTTTATGCGTGGTCGAGGTGGCAACGTCCGCATACGGGAACATATTCGGGTGCTCGCCAGCCGCGATCAGGCCGGAGATATGCGCCATATCCACCATGAAATACGCGCCGACCTCCTTTGCGACCGCACCGATGCGCTCAAAGTCGATGATGCGTGAATACGCGCTCGCGCCCGCCACGATGAGCTTGGGCTTGTGTTCGCGCGCCAGTCTCTCCAGCTCGTCGTAATCGATGTACCCCGTGTCCTCGCGCACGCCGTACTGCACGAAATGATAGAGCTTGCCGGAAGCGTTGGCCGCGTGCCCGTGGGTCAGATGCCCGCCGTGGTTGAGGTTCATTGCGAGAACCGTGTCCCCGACGTTGAGCAGCGCGTAATACACGGCAAGGTTTGCCTGCGCGCCCGCGTGCGGCTGGACGTTGGCGTGATCCGCATGGAAGAGCGCCTTTGCGCGGTCACGCGCGAGCGTTTCGACCATATCCACATATTCGCAGCCGCCGTAATAGCGCTTGCCGGGGTACCCTTCGGCATACTTGTTGGTCAGCGGGCTGCCCATGGCGGCGAGAACCGCGGGGGAAACAAAGTTTTCCGAAGCGATCAGCTCCAGATGGTCGCGCTGGCGGCCAAGCTCCAGCTCCATGGCGCGGGCGATTTCCGGGTCGACCTCGGCGACGATTTTGTGCGACGGCATAAATTTCATGTTTTCTTTTTCCTATTCTTCAGTTTTTCAGTTTGTTCAAAGCGTCATCATGTCGGATTTGACCAAACAATATATAATCTTGATCCGGTTTGCGCTTCGCCCGCGCGATCCGCAATCACAGAGGGCGCGGGCGATACAGAATATCCTATTCAGTTGCTGTGCGTACGGCGCGTATTCTTCCGGCGTTTCAGCTAGTTTTACTGCCGCGAAACGGCGTTTATTATTCCGGCAAATCAACCTGCCGGTTCAGCACGGCGGTGATGCGCGGGCGGAACGTCTCCTTTTTGCCCTTCTTCTCGACCAGGCGTAATATCAGATACCCGATTCCGCAGGCGGCAACGCCGAACAGCAGCGCGTAGAGCTCCGAAATCCGGCTGCCGACCCAAACGCCAATCAGGAGAAGCCCCAACGGCAGCGCGTACGCCAGCAGGCTCGCCTGCACGATTCTCTTGGGCGCAAGGCTGACGCTCACATGGTCGCCCACCCTCGCACCGACGGGATTGAGCAGTTCGACTTCCATCTCGCTCTCCCCCGCGGTCAGGCAGGCACCGCAATGCGCGCACTGCGAACTGCGCAAAAAGCGAATCTTGGCGAGTGTTCCGTTGACTTCCGTCACAAGCCCGACGCTGCAGTTTTGCTCTTCCAAAATATCCTCACTCTTCCTTTTCCGTGCAGGCGATGTGCAGCTCGGCAAGCTGCTTGTCGTCCACAAAATCCGGCGCGCCGGTCATCGGGCAGGAAGCGTTCTGCACCTTCGGGAAGGCGATGACGTCGCGGATGCTCGTCGAACCCGTGATGATCATGGCAAGGCGGTCGAGGCCGTATGCCATTCCGCCGTGGGGAGGCGGCCCGTAACGGAACGCGTCTGTGAGGAAGCCGAAACGGTACTCCGCCTGCTCATCCGTAAAGCCGAGCGCGCGGAACATGCGCTTTTGCAGTTCCATCGAATGGATACGGATCGACCCGCCGCCAATCTCCACGCCGTTGAGCACGATATCGTAAGCCTTTGCGCGGACGTTCGCGGGGTCGCTTTCGAGCCGGTCGAGGTCGTCGTCCATGGGGCTCGTGAACGGATGGTGCATGGCCATGTAGCGGTTCTCTTCCTCGCTCCATTCGAACTGCGGGAATTCCGTGACCCAAAGCAGGTTGTATTTATCCTTGGGAATCAAATCGAGCTTCTCGGCGAGCTTTAAGCGCAGCGCGCCGAGAGAAGCAAACACGGTCTTATTCGCGTCGGCAACGATAAAGAGAACGTCGCCCTCTTCGAGGTTTGTCGCTTTGCGGATGGCGGCGATTTCGTCTTCGGTGAGGAACTTGAGAATCGGCGAAGCAAGACCGTCGGCCTTGTCGTTCATCCAGATAAGCCCCTTGGCGCGGTAGGTCTTGACGAACTCACCCATCGCGTCTAGCTCCTTGCGGGAGAACGACGCGCTCGCGCCCTTGGCGTTGACGGCGCGTACGCTGCCGCCGCTGGCGAGCGCATTTTGGAATACGCTGAATTCGCTCGACTTCACCACATCGGAAATGTCGATCAGCTCCAGGCCAAAGCGGGTATCCGGCTTGTCGGAACCGTAGCGCGCCATTGCTTCGGCATATTTCAACCTGGGCAGAGGCGTTTCGATATCGACGTTCAGCGTTTCCTTAAAGAGCCGCTTGAGGAAGCCTTCGTTGACGGACTGGACATCCTCCGCTTCCACAAACGACATTTCGATGTCGATCTGCGTAAAGTCCGGCTGACGGTCGGCGCGGAGGTCTTCGTCCCGGAAGCAGCGCGCAATCTGGAAATAGCGGTCATAACCAGCCAGCATCAACAGCTGCTTAAAGAGCTGCGGGCTCTGCGGAAGCGCGTAGAACTTACCCGGATGCACACGGCTGGGCACGAGATAGTCCCGCGCGCCCTCCGGCGTGCTCTTTGTGAGAATCGGGGTTTCGATTTCCACAAAGTTCTGTTCGTCAAAGTATTCCCGCGCGACAAACGCGATCTTATGCCGCATGAGAATGTTTTTTTGCATGCTCGGGCGGCGCAGGTCGAGATAGCGGTACTTGAGCCGCAGCAGTTCGTTGGCTCTGCAGTCGTCGCTGATCTCAAACGGCGGCGTTTCGCTCTTGCTCAAAATCTTGAACTCGCTGACAATGACTTCCAGTTCGCCGGTGGCCATGTTGGCGTTGACCATTTCTCCGGTGCGCAGAACGAGTTTGCCCTTGATTGCCAGCACGAATTCCGAACGGATCGTGCAGGCGCGGTCAAAATCTTCCTTGCTCAAAATCGTGGAGTTGAACACCACCTGCATCAGCCCCGAACGGTCGCGCAGTTGCACGAACACCAGCGCGCCGAGATCGCGCCGCACGTTTGCCCAGCCCATCAGGGTGACTTCCCTGCCCGCGTCCGCTTTGGTAAAGTTTGCGCAGTAGTTCGTGCGCTTCCAGCCGCCTAAAAATTCGCTCATAGATTCGCTCCTCATATGAATTCAATTCTTGAATGCCTTCTTTTTGAAGTCGTTTTATTTCAGCGCTTTTTGTATCTCGTCGGCGCTGAGCGCAAGTTCCGTTTCCTGCCCGTCGCTCATGCGTTTGAGTTTGCCGCTGTTGACCGTCAGCTCGTTTTCGCCAAGCACGAGAACGTACCTTGCCCCGATCTTATCGGCATACTTGAGCTGCGCTTTGACGCTCCGGCCAACATGATCGATCTCGACGGAAACGCCCGCTTTACGGAGCTGGAACGCCAGCGAAAACGCGGTGTCGGCAGCAGTTTCACCCATACTGGCAAGATAAAGGTCGTACCTTACGGGTTTTGGAATCTGTTTGCCGATGCTTTCCAGCACCAGCAGCAGCCGCTCCATGCCGAGGCCGAATCCCACTGCCGGAACATGCGGCCCGCCGATCTCTTCCACCAAGCCGTCGTATCTGCCGCCGCCGCAGACCGCACTTTGCGAGCCGATGCTGTTGGAAACGATTTCGAATACGGTCTTGGTGTAATAGTCCAGCCCGCGCACGAGCCGGGGATCGAGTTCGTAGCTAATCCCCATGCCGTCGAGCAGGGTGACGAGTTTGCTCTGGTGCTCGCGGCATTCGTCGCAGAGATAGTCCGAAATGACCGGAGCCGCGTTGGCAACCTTCTGGCAGGACTCGACTTTGCAGTCCAGCACGCGAAGCGGGTTCTGCTCCAGACGAACTTTGCAGGTTTCGCAGAGTTCGTCAATATGCCCGCGCAAGTACGTTTTGAGCGCTTCGTGATAAGCCGGCCTGCACTTGGGACAGCCGATGCTGTTGAGCCGGACGGTCAGCCCTTCGCAGCCAAGCGTACTTAAAAGCTCCGTCGCAACGGAGATGCACTCCGCGTCCGCGCTGGGTTTCGAGGCTCCAAAGAACTCAACGCCGAACTGGTGGTGCTCCCTGAGCCGTCCCGCCTGGGGACGCTCATAGCGGAATACCGGATTGTTGAGATAAAAGACTTTCGTCGGCTGTGTTTCGCCGAAAAGATTATTTTCCACGAACATGCGGACGATGCCCGCCGTTCCCTCCGGTTTGAGGGTGATCGAACGGTCGCCTTTGTCCACAAAGGTGTACATTTCCTTTTGCACGATATCCGTCGTTTCGCCGACGCCGCGCAAAAACAGTTCCGTATGCTCGATCACCGGCGTGCGCGCTTCTAAAAAACCGTATTTCTTCACGATGCCGCGAATCAGCGTTTCCAGATACTGCCACTGGTAGCTCTGCTCCGGTAAAACGTCCTTGGTGCCCTTCGGGGCTCTGTAGTCCGACATGATCGATCCTCCACGGTGAAAACTTAAGCTGTTCCGTTGTTTTCATTCGATTTTCAATTCGGATGAGAACGGATTTTATTATACTGCATCTGGCACCCGTTTGGGTATAAAAAAAGCAGGTTCCGATCCACTAGGGACGGGGAAACCCGCGGTGCCACCCTGTTTGAACAAGCGTTTTGACGCGTTTGCTCCTCTTCATTGCCCGATAACGCCGGAATGCGTCGCAGCTTTGGGCGAAAACCTTCGCCGTTGGGTCGCGCGGTTCGCGGGTGCCGTTCATCCAAAGCTCGCTTGCGGCGCTTCCACCATGCGCTCCGCTCTCTATGCTCGACTTCTTGCGGACTACTCTCCCGGTCACAACCTTTTTGAACATTATATCCAGCGCCGCAGCAACTGTCAATCGCAAAAGCCGCGCGCTTTTATGATCTTCTTCCTACAAAATGACGCGCGTCAGGATTATTTTGCGAAAAATTCCGCCTTTTTTTCAATCAAATGATCCAGCTTTGCCAGATACGTCGGCACGTCCTTGGGGTTCGGCAAACGCTCAATTCGGTTCTCGCTGGCAAGCACGCGCTTTGTCATCGTCCCCGCGCCAAAGGCGAGGATGCTCGCGGTCTCCTCCATCATGTCGATGTTGTAGACGCATTCCTTGCCCGAACGCGCATAGCCGATGTTTTCGAGGTTGCCGCTCATGTACTTTTGACGGTACATATAGTAGGCGCGCATGCCGAGCCGCTTTGCGCAGTCCGCGCCCAGGCGCGTCATTTCCTGCGCGTCCTCCGCGCTAGTGAGCGCATACTCTTCCAGCTCGGTTTTCAGGCGCGCGGAGCGTTTGATGGCGAGCGAATGCACCGTCAGGCAGTCCGGCGCAAGGTTGGCGATCTCGTCGCAGGTGCGGCGCATCTCCTCCGGCGTTTCGCCGGGCAGACCCGCGATGAGATCCATATTGATGGAGTCGAAGCCGATCTCCCTAGCCAGTTCGTAGACGCTTATGACGTCCGCCGCCGTATGCGAACGCCCGACGCGCCGGAGCGTAGCGTCGTTCATCGTCTGCGGGTTGATCGAAACGCGGCTGACGCCCAGTCGTTTGAGCACCGTGAGCTTTTCGCGGTCGATCGTATCCGGCCGCCCCGCTTCCACCGTGCATTCCAAGCCGAACGAGCCGAACTGCTCCAGATAAGTCGAGAGCAGGTCTTCGAGTTGAAACGCGCTGAGCACGGTTGGCGTGCCGCCGCCCATGTAAAACGAGCGGACGCGCAGGCCGTTCTGCCGGACAAGTTCCGCGCCGGATTTCATTTCCTGTTTCAGCGCGGCAAGATATTCTTCCAGCCGGGATTTTTTGGAGAGCACTTCGCTGGGAAACGAGCAGTACAGGCATTTGGTTCTGCAAAACGGGATGCCGATATAAACGTCGATATCGGTTGACTCCACGGAGTTCAAATACGGCTCCTGTACGGCGCAGATCGACTCCGCCAGCGCGGCCTTTTCGGCGGAAACGTCGAACAGGTTCACAAACGTTTTCCGCGCTTCCTCCGTGCCGCCTTCCGTCGCCAGTTCGCGGAATAGTTTTGTCGGACGGATGCCGGTCAGCGATCCCCAGGGAGTTGCAATGTCCGGATAAAGCTGCTTGAGCAGCCGGTAGCACGCGAGCTTGAGCCTGCGCTTTTCGTTTTTTTTGACGAGCAAAGCGGAAGCGTCCGCCGGAATCGTAAACACAGCGCATACGGAACAGGGCCCGACGCTGGCAGAAACAGAGTACGCCTCGCCGTTTTTCGAAAGCATCAGGTCGAATACCAGTTCAAACCGGTCGTCGTCAGCATCGCCTGCGGGCTCAATTTCGGTCAAACCCAAAAAGAGCCGGATTTCTTCGGCGAGGTCGTTGCTGTATTCAGGTCGGTTTGTCCTGAGCCCTACCATCCGCGTCTCGCTCCCGCGCGGGTAAAGGTGTTCTTCTGTCGTTCTTCCTCAAGCGTGGTGGATTCCTCGTGCCCGGGGTAGACCGTATAGTCGCCTTCCAGCGTGTAGAGGCGTTCCGTGATGGCGCGGTACAGATCCTTTGCGCTGCCGCCGGGAAAATCCGTTCGTCCCGCGTCGGTATGAAACAGCGTGTCTCCCGAAAACAGCATACGTTCGTTAGCAACGGCATAGCAGACGCCGCCTTCGGTGTGCCCCGGCGTGTGGATGACGCGGATGTCCAGCCCCGCAATATGGAGCGTTTCCCCGCCCTGCAGCAGAACGTCCGGCTCCGCGCTCGGAACCCGCGTACCGATGAGCACAGCAAGGCTCATGCGGTTGCTCGTGAGCATGCCCGCATCCGCTTCGTGAATATAGATTGTTGCGCCTGTTTCCTCCTTGAGCTGCTTTACTCCGCCGATATGGTCGAAATGCCCGTGCGTCAGCAGAATCGCTTCGCAAGTCAAACCATCCTTTTTGAGCGCGGCAAGCACCGGCTCCGCTTCGCCGGGATCAATCACGGCGCAGTTCCTCTGCCCGTTCGCGCCGATGAGATACGCGTTCTCGCCGAGAGAACCGTTGACGATTTGCCGAAACAGCATGGTTAATCTCCTCCTTGCGAAACGCCGTGAGCTAGAATGTTTTGTGAGAATCCAGCAAAATCGTATGCGGGCCGTCGTTGACCAGACGAACCTGCATATATGCCTGAAATACGCCGTGCGCAACCGTAACCCGCGCGCCGAGCCGCCGGATGGCTTCCTCGTAGAGCGGAATTGCCGTTTCGGGACGCGCCGCGCGAATGTAGCTGGGGCGGCGGCCTTTTCGTGCATCGGCCAGCAGGGTAAACTGCGAAACGAGCAGGATGCTGCCGTTGACGTCCTCCACGGACATGTTCGGTATTTCGTTTGCGTCGTCAAATACGCGAAGGCCGAGCACTTTTTCGCAAATGTAGGCTAAATCCTGCTCGGTGTCTCCTTCTTCCACGCCTAAAAACACGACGAGACCGGTTGCGATCTCGCCGATGACCTCGTTATCCACGGTGACCGACGCTGCGGTTGTTCGCTGCACGACTGCTCGCATAAAATCTTACCTGTTCATTCGATAAACTTCACTCACGCACTTCAGTTTCTTAATATTCTTGATGATGACGTTGAGCTGCTCGGTATTGGCAACTTCAAACATCATTTCAATGATATATCGCCCGTCAGCAACCGGCCTGCCGTTGATGGACTGGATGCTGATGTTGAGCCCGGAAAGCGTTGCGGAAATCTGGGAGAGCGTGCCGGGGCGGTTGTCGCCTTCGATCTGGAGCGACGCGTTGAACGCGCTTCTGGTATTGATTGCCCACTCGACGTCGATGATACGGTCGGCTTCCGTTCGCAGGCTCGAAACGTTCGGACAGTCCGCCCGGTGCACGGAAACGCCCCTGCCGCGCGTAATATAACCGATGATCGGATCGCCCGGAAGCGGATTGCAGCAGTTGCCGAAGCGCACCGCCATGCCCGGATCGCCTTTGACGACGATGCCGTTGACGGGCACATGCGTTTTGGCCGCTTCCCCGCCTTCGCCGGTTCTGATCTTTTCCGCCAGTTCTTCAACCTTATCGCTTTTCTTTTTCAGCTCCATGAACTTATGGAGCACATTGTTTGCCGAAATGCCTCCAAAACCGATGGCGGAATAGATATCCTCAATGCTGGTAAACCGCATACGGTTTAAGACGACGCTGACATATTCCGGCTTCATCAGTTCGGCAAGCTGTTGAGTCTGCCGCTTTGCCGCGTCTTCCAGCATGTCCCGGCCGCGGGCAATGTTTTCCTCGCGGTTCTCTTTTTTGAACCACTGGCGGATTTTATTGCGCGCCGACTGCGTTTTTACGATTTTCAGCCAGTCGCGGCTCGGTCCCTGCTGGCTGTTGGAGGTAACGATTTCCACCACGTCGTTGGTTTTGAGCTTGTAGTCGAGCCGCACGAGAGAGCCGTTGACCTTCGCGCCCTGGCAGTGATGGCCGATGTTGGTATGGATGCGGTAGGCAAAGTCGAGCGGCGTGGAGCCCACCGGCAGGTCGATGATTTCCCCGCGCGGCGTCAGCACGAAAACATACTCGCCGAGGAAATCCTTCATGATGCTCTCGACGAACTCGCGGCTGTCCTCGGTGTTTTCCTTGGCTTCGATGACCTGCCTCAGCCAGCTGGTCTTTTTATCCAGCAGGCTCTGTACGGTGCGTCCTTCCTTATACATCCAGTGCGCGGCAATGCCGTATTCCGCGGTGCGGTGCATCTCCTTGGTTCGAATCTGCACTTCAAACGGAATGCCGTTGGGCGCAAGCAGAGTCGTATGGAGCGAACGGTACATGTTGGGCTTCGGGGTCGCGATATAATCCTTAAAGCGTCCCGGCAGCGGCTTCCAGCCCGCGTGAATCACGCCCAAGGCCGCGTAGCAGTCGTTGACGCTGTCCACAATCACGCGGATGGCGATTAAATCGTACACTTCGTTGATGCCGGAGTTCAGCCGCTGCATCTTTTTATACACGCTGTAGAGATGCTTCGGCCGCCCGCTGATGGATGCCTCGATACCCGCTTCCTTGAGCGTTTCGCCAATGATGCGTTTTGCGTCGTCCAGCGTTTCCTGCCGTTCGGTTTGTTTTTCTTTAAACTGACGGCTGATGTTGGCGTATTCTTCGGGCATCAGGTACATAAAACAGAGGTCTTCCATTTCGCCTTTGATTGCACCCATACCGAAACGGTGTGCCAGCGGCGCGTAGACCTCCAGGGTTTCCTTTGCTTTTCTGGTTCTCTTATATGGGTTACAGTACGCAAGCGTTCGCATGTTGTGCAGACGGTCGGCGAGTTTGATAATGACGACCCGTACGTCCGCCGCGATTGCCAAAAAGAGCTTCCGAAGGTTTTCAGACTGCTCCTGTTTTTTGGTGATGTACGTTTGCTGGCCGGACTTGGTCAGTTTGGTAACGCCGTCCACGAGGTTGGCAATCTCCGCGCCGAACTCGCGCTGAAGATCGTCCACGGTGATGTTGTCCCCGTCCTCGACCACGTCGTGCAGGATGGCGGCGGTAACGCTCGCCGCGTCCATGCCCATCTCCATGACCATGCGCGCCACTTCGATCGGGTGCACGATATAGAGCTCGCCGGATTCGCGTAATTGCGAAGCATGCGCGCTGGTGGCAAAGTCGACCGCCTTTTGAAAGACTTCCGTTTGCTCGGGCGTGTATTTTTTGGAAAATTCCAGCACCAGTTCGTCCCGCGTCATCGCTGCACCTCCTCTCCGTTTGACTGCGTTATCAGACGCTTTTTGGCTTCAGCATCCAAGCTGATTATCCGTATTAAAGCAGATAGGCCGCTCCTTAACGGTAGAAAAAATCAACGGCGAACCGTTGATTTTTCGCTGAACCGATTGTTGCTAATACTGCATGACGGACTGTACGTCGTAGCCTTTCAGCGGGGCGCGTCCGTCGAATTCCGAGCTCAGTTCAATGGCAAACCGAACGCCTACCACTTCGCCGCCAGCCTGTTCCACAAGCCGGATCGTCGCCAGCGCGGTGCCGCCGGTAGCGAGCAAATCGTCCACGATCACGACCTTCTGGCCGGGTTTGATGGCGTCCTTATGGATCTCCAGAACATCCGTTCCGTACTCCAGACCGTATTCATACCGCAAAGTGTCGCAGGGCAGCTTGCCGGGTTTTCTGGCAAGCACAAAGCCCGCGTGCAGCGCGTAGCTCAGCGCGGAGCCAATGACAAACCCGCGCGCTTCCGGCCCGATGACCAGATCGACCTGACGGTCTTTGAGCGAAGCTGCGATAGTGTCCACGAGTTCGTGGTAGCCTTCCGGATCTTTGAGCAAAGTTGTAATGTCGCGAAAGAGAACGCCCTTGATCGGGAAATCCGGTATGCTGCGAATTTTATCGCGAAGGTCCATGTTTCATGCCTCCTGTTTTTGACAAATCATTCGATACAGCGGGCTTTCGTTCAGCGGCTGCGGCAAACGCGAAGCGTTTTGGCAAACCGTCCGCTGCTCCGGGTCAAACGTAAAAAAAGATAATTGGGTAAATACGCAAAGCGCCAGCAGTTCTTCGCCGGTGAGTGTTCGTATCAGCTGAAGCAGCGGCAGGCGTTCTTCGCCAATCAGCGCGGTGAGCCTGCGGTAGTGGCGCCGCATTGCTTCGTCATAGGCTTTCGCGCACGAATCGGCACTGGCTGCCTGGTCGGGTTTTGCTTCCTTTGATGACACAAGTGAAAAATACCATTCGGCTAGTTTATCATCGGAGCAGTTCCCATTATACAGTCTTTGCTCGAAAAAAGCATTAAAAAGTTGATTTTTTTCTTCCGATGCGTTAGCGCAGACCCACATGTGCTCCACGCTTTCGAGCCCGCGGAACACGTTGAGCGACGGCTGCGCCACGAGATCCCAATCCGCCGCGCTCTGCAGTGCTTCCATTAACACGCTCTTGCCAAACGCCACCACGCGGAGCACGGATTCTCCCTGCACGACGCTGGAGCAGAAGTGTTTGTCGTCCTTGCCGATCGTACGGAGCGACATAAACTTGACCCCGTTAAAGCGGTAAACCGGTTCAGGGTTCTTCTCCCCGAACGGCGCCAGCAGTCGCATCTGCTTGACTTGTTCGGCGGTTATATCCGAAAACTGCGCCGCTTCATCGTAAGCAAACGCGGGGAAAAAGTCTTCCGGCTTGTAGGCCTGTTCGATATGTTCGATAAAAAGCTTCTTGAATTCAACGTATTTTTCGGCGGTTAGCGTTACGCCCGCCGCGCGCGCGTGCCCGCCGTAGCGCAGGAACAAATGCGAAAACAAACTGAGGTTTTCAAATAGGTCTACGCCTTCGATGCTGCGCCCCGAACCGGTCAGAATGCCGTTTTGATCGGCAAAAAGAATGACAGGCAGGTGATACGTTTCGCAGAGCCGCGAGGCAACGATGCCGATCACGCCGGGATTCCACGATTCGTGCGCAAGGATAATCGCGTGGCCGCATAGTCCTTCCTGCTCGATTTGGTGTTTTGCCTCTTCGAGAATCTCCGTTTCCGCTTCCTTGCGGCGCTGGTTATCCGTGTTGAGCTGCTCGGCAATCTCCTTGAGGCGCGCTTCTTCCGTGTCCAGCAGGAGTTCCACGCCGATCATGGCGGTGGACATCCGGCCCGCCGCGTTCAGGCGCGGGGCGATGACAAACGAAACCGTCTGCTCGTCCACGCGCGGCTGCTTCCACCCCGCCGCTTCCAGCAGCGCGGTTAACCCGCGCACGCTCTCGATATACTTTAATCCGTTCGCCGCAATCGCGCGGTTCTCCTCGTTGAGCGGCACAACGTCCGCAATGGTCGCAACCGCGGCCATGGCAAGCTCCGCGTCCGAATACGCGCCGTCGTTGAGCGCGGAAATCAGCTTGAGCACGACGCCTGCGCCGCAGAGATAGCGGTTCGGGTAGGTGGAATCTTTTCGGCTTGCGGCAACCACCGCAACGCACTCCGGAACCGTTTTACCTACGCTGTGGTGGTCGGTCACGATGACGTCCATTTGAAGGGCGGCGCAGAGCGCAATTTCGTCGAATGCGGAAACGCCGTTATCCACCGTAATGATCAGCTGAGTCTGTTGCGCCTTGAGAAGCCGCACCGCGTGCTCGGAAAGCCCGTATCCTTCGCTGTGCCGCAGCGGAATATAGTATTCCGTATCCGCACCCATCTCGCGCAGGCGGTTGACCAGCATGGCCGTGGAGCAAACGCCGTCCGCATCGTAATCGCCATAAACGCAGATGCGCTCTTTCCGTTCAATGGCCAGACGGATTCGCCGGACGGCCTTTTCCATATCCGGCAGCAAGTACGAGTCGAACATAGAAAGCTCGCTGGGACGCAAAAAGCGCCGCGCCTGCTCAAGAGAGCCGACGCCGCGCCGAATCAGCGCCCGCGCGGTCATCGCGGAAACATGTTCGTTTGCTGAGATTTCTTCCACGAGCGCGGAATCGCAAACTTCCGGCGCGCGCGGGATCATGCGGTTATTCATCGTGTTCGCAAAGGTACGCGCCGATTGCGCACTCAAAACGTTTCTTCATCAAAACACAGCTCGTTTCATGCGGATGGTCAAGCGCGCCGCCGTAAAGCACCGCGTTTGCCATACAGCCGCCGCTGCAATAGTATTTTGCCCAGCAGGTTTTGCAGGTTTCCTTGGTGCAGACGTTGCAGTTTAAAAACGAGCGCTGCAGATCGTCCCGCAGGATTCCTGTTTCCAGCGTGCCGAGCTTCCATTCCGGCATACCGACAAACTGGTGACAGGGATACAGCTCCCCGTCCGGCGTAACGGCAACATATTCCGTGCCCGCGCCGCAGCCCGTGATGCGCTTGCGCAGGCAGGGCCCGCCAGCGGGGTCGAACATAAAGTGGAAATAGTTGAACCACGTTTCTTTTTCTTTGCGCGATTCCACATAAAATGCCGCAAGCGCGTCGTATTCGCGCCCGATGCGCTCCATGTGCTCCGGCAGCAGACTGTAGGGGCTTTCGGGCGGCAGTACGACGGGCTCAAGCGAAATCTGATCGAACCCGAACCCGATAAGGGCTTTGACGTCCTCCAGAAAATCCAGGTTGTTGCGGGTAAACGTCCCGCGGATGTAGTATTCCTTGTCCCCGCGCCTGCTCACGAGTTTTTTTGCGTTGTTCAGGATGATATCGAACGAGCCTTTTCCGTTGACCGTCGGGCGGAGCGCGTCGTGCACTTCCTTCCGGCCATCCAGGCTGATGACGACGTTGTGCATTTCGCGGTTGATAAAATCGATCTTCTCGTCGTCCAGCGCAACGCAGTTGGTCGTAATGGTAAAATGAATCTCTTTATCGAACTTTCTTTCGAGCTCGCGTCCGTATTCGACCAAACCAACGCAGACCGGCCAGTTCATAAGCGGTTCGCCGCCAAAGAGGTCGACTTCCAGATGCTTACGCGTTCCGCTGTGCTCCATTAAAAAATCGAGCGCGCGTTTGCCGACGTCCAGCGGCATGAGCATGCGCGCACCGTGGAAATCGCCCGTTGCGGCAAAACAGTATTTGCATCTGAGGTTGCAGTCGTGCGCCACGTGCAGGCACATGGATTTAATCGCGCTGCCGCCCTGCACTTCCGGCGCGGTGAGCGTTTCCGACTCAAAGGAGCCGCTGTTTTTGAGCTCTTCCAAATCGGCCAGCACTTCGCAAACGGTTGCTTCCGGTACGCCCTGGGCGTATGGGTCGAACCCCTGCTCCATGGCGGACACTACGTTAAAAGCAGCCTCGTCCAGCTCGTGAATTGCGCCGCTTTCCACGTCGACCAGGATGAACTTGTCTTGAAATCGAAACGAATGGATCAAAGCGTATCCTCCGGGACAAACATTCTGTTGAATAATACAGATGAATGGATCAAAGCGTATCCTCCGCAGCGGCTTTCTGCTGAAAAGCCGCCGCCTTGCGCGTGTGTTCGCCAAAAATAGAATCGTTCCGCTAACAGACAAAGAAAGGCCGATAATGGCCTTTCTTTGCGGATCGGCGGATCAAAAATTTATCTGTCCTGTTTGCTTTCCTTTGCGACTCTGGGGTTTGCGCACTTCTGGTTGGCAACGGTGCAGGACGTTTTGCATGCCGACTGGCAGCTCGCCTGGCATTCGCCGCAAGCAGTATGGCTGCCCGTTTTGATGCAGGGCTTCTGAATCGTTGAAATATGCTTCATTGCTGTTTCCTCCGAATAGAATTCACTCGAATATTATACACGATACCTTGTTACAGCGCAAGCGCGGCGGTATCATGCGCAATGGTCATCTCTTCGTCCGTCGGGATGACGTACACATGCACCTTGCTCACGGGTTTCGAAATTTCAACTTCCTTGCCGCGCGGGCAGGTCTTGTTGTATTCGTAATCCAGATCCATGCCGAGATACTCCAGGCCTTCCAGGATCATCTCGCGGATATACGGATCGTTTTCGCCAACGCCCGCGGTCATCACGATAGCATCCACGCCGCCGAGAGAAGCCGCGTATGCGCCGATAAACTGCTTGACTTTGTAGCAAAACATCTCGCGTGCCAGCGCCGCGCGCACGTTGCCCGCTTTTGCCGCGGCGTCGAGATCGCGAAAATCGCTGGAGATGCCGGAGATGCCGAGCATGCCGCTCTTTTTATTCATATAGGTGTCCATCTCCTGCGCGCTCATACCGGTTCTTTCCATCAAAAACGGCATGATGGCGGGGTCGATGCTGCCGCAGCGGGTGCCCATCGGCACGCCTTCCAATGGAGTGAGCCCCATGGAGGTATCTACGCACTTTCCGCCCTTGACGGCGGATAGGCTCGAACCGTTGCCGAGATGGCAGGTAATCACGCGGGTGTCTTCCTTTTTCATGCCAAGCGCTTCGAGCTTTTGAATCGCTCTGCCGGAAACATACCGATGGGACGTGCCGTGGAAACCATAGCGGCGCACCTTATGCTCGGTATACGCTTCATACGGCAGTGCGTACATATATGCTTTTTTCGGCATGGTCTGCCCCCAGGCGGTGTCAAACACGGCAACCATGGGGACGCCCGGCATGGCCGCCATGCAGCCGCGGATGCCCATGAGGTTGGCGGGGTTATGCAGCGGGCCGAGCGGGATGCATTCTTCGATCGCGTCGAGCACCTGATCGTCGATCAGAACGGGGGCGGAATACTTCTCGCCGCCGTGCAGGACGCGGTGACCGACCGCAGAAATGCAGCTCATGTCCTCGATGACGCCGATCTTCTTGTCCGTCAGCACTTCAAGCACAAGTTTGATCGCATCCTTATGCGTTTTCATTTCCTTTTCTGTTTCAAACTGCTCGCCGTTTGTCGGCTTGTAGCAGAGTACGGATTTTGCGATACCGATGCGTTCGCAGATGCCTTTTGCGATGATGCTTTCCTCGTCGATATCGATCAGCTGATACTTCAGCGACGAGCTGCCCGCGTTGATAACCAGAATGTACGTCATTGGTAACGGTTCTCCTTATTGATTCTGCGCCTGAACGGCGGTAATTGCTACAACGGATACGATATCTTCCACGCTGCAGCCGCGCGAGAGGTCGTTGACCGGATACTGGAAGCCCTGGCAGATGGGGCCGATGGCTTCCGCCCCCGCGAGACGCTGAACGAGCTTGTAACCGATGTTGCCCGCCTGCAGGTCGGGGAAGATCAGGATGTTTGCCTTGCCCGCAACCGTGCTGCCGGGCGATTTGAGTTTGCCGACTTTTTCCACCAGCGCGGCGTCCGCCTGCAGTTCGCCGTCAATATTGAGATCCGGCGCGAGTTCGTGGGCGATGCGGGTCGCTTCCACGACCTTGTCGACCAGCTCGTGCTTGGCGCTGCCCTTGGTGGAAAACGAAAGCATTGCAACCCGCGGCTCCATGCCGCAGAGCGATTTTGCGGTAACCGCCGAAGAAATCGCGATTGCCGCGAGCTGATCCGCCGTCGGGCAGGGGTTGACCGCGCAGTCGCCAAAGAGCATCAGCCCGTCGTCGCCATATTCTTTGTTCGGCACTTCCATAATAAAGCAGCTCGAAACGACCGAAATGCCTTTTGCCATTTTGATGATCTGGAGCCCCGGGCGCAGCGTTTCGCCGGTGGTGCAAAGAGCGCCAGCAACCATTCCGTCGCCTCTGCCCTTTTTGACCATCATGGCGGCATAGAAAAGCGGATCCTTCATTGTGGATTCCGCTTTTTCCGGCGTTACGCCCTTTTCTTTTCTGAGTTCAAAATATGCGTCCACATAGGCCTTGCGGTCTAGATCCTGCATGGGATCGACAATCTCTACGCCGTCGAGGGAAACACCCAGTTTCTGCGCCGACGCCCGAATTTCCGCTTCGTTGCCTAAAAGGGTAACGTCCGCGATTCCTTCGGCCACGATCATGCCAACCGCCTGAACTGTACGCTCCTCCGGCCCTTCCGGCAGGAGAATCCGCTTCTTATTTGCTTTTGCTTTTTGTTTGATCGATTCCATCAAAGACATGACAATGAACGCCTCCCGTTGATACTAATCGGTTCGTTTGGATGCGAATGATAAAACTCTGTGGTTTTCTACCATCATTCTTTCATTTTACTGACCCAACCGCTAGAGTATACCACAATGGAATTGGAAATGGTATACTTGAATCAGCAGAAAATCGTTGAAAATCCGGACTTTTCGGGTTTTTATGAAATAGCGTTCCATAAAAACGTCTGCGGGATTGTCAGGAATTATGCGAGTTGTCGGAATCATAGCGGAATACAATCCGCTCCATAACGGACACATTTACCATCTCGAGCGCGCGCGCGCACTTTCCGGGGCGGATTATTGCGTTGTCGTGATGAGCGGCAACTTCGTCCAGCGCGGTGAAGCAGCCTGCACCGATAAATACACCCGCGCGGCCTGGGCGCTCAAGGGCGGGGCGGACGTTGTGCTCGAACTGCCCAGCGTATACGCCGTCGCCCCCGCCGAGCGGTTTGCCGCGGGCGGCGTGCGCACCCTCGCGGGAACCGGAGTGGTCACCGATCTTGCGTTCGGCTGTGAAGCGCCGGACTTAAGGACGCTCTATCAGATTTCCGACATCATCGTTTCCGAGCCGCCCGCTCTGCAGGAAGCGATCAAACGGCATCTCGCCCTCGGCAAGGCGTATCCGCGCGCGCGTTTCGACGCGCTTCGCGAATACGGCGTGCCCGGAGCCATGCTCGACGCAATCGCCCAGCCGAACAACATTCTGGCTGTCGAATACCTTAACGCCATTCGCACCTACTCCGCCAAGATCGAGCCGCTGCCCATTACGCGCATCGGCACGGGGTATCACTCCGAGGAGATTGCCGGGGAATTTGCCAGCGCAACGGCGATTCGAAAGGCGATTATCGAAGGCAGAAACGAAATTCTGTCTACAATGCCCTCGTTTGTTGGCGGCCCGCTGCTTTACGACGAACAATTCATCATCCCGCAGGAAGCCGTCGGCAGCCTGATGCTTTACGCGCTCCGGCGCATGAGCGTTCAGGAACTTTCCGAACTGCCGGACGTTGGCGAGGGGTTTGAAAACGTCATCTTCAAAGCCGCGCGTTCCGTCCGTACCATGGAGGCGTTTCTGGAAGCGGTCAAGAGCAAGCGTTACACCCTTGCGCGCTGCAAGCGGATTGCGGTCTGCGCCCTCCTCGGCATCACCGCCGACCAGGTACGCCAAACCGCCGCCAGCCGCGAGGGGTCGTATCTGCGTGTGCTCGGCTTCCAGAAGACCGCGCGCCCGCTGCTTGGCGAAATGGCGCGCTGCCGCACGATGCCGATGTTCGTGCGCAACAACGACCTTGACGGCTGCTCGCCGATGGTGCGCCGAAATGTCGAAACCGACTCACTGAGCACGGACATCCTCTGTTACGCTACCGAGCGCGAACTCAAACGCGACCTGAGCGGACCGGTGATATTGTAGGTTTCTTTTCTTTTTCTTAAAAGAAAAAGAAACAAAAAGATCGTTAACTTCTTTCTTTTTCTTGAAAGAAAAAGAAACAAAAAGAACGTTAACTACTTTCTTTTTCTTGAAAGAAAAAGAAACAAAAAGAACTCTTTTGCAGTTAAGTAAAGGAGTTCTTTTGCTTCTTTTCTTCTAAAGATAAGAAGAGTTATTTTATCAGTTCCCGGATGCGCGGGAGCGCTTCGCGCACGACGCGCCTGCCTTCTTCCACGCAGTCCCCCGCCTGATCGTTCTGAAAGCGGCCTTTGACGAACAGCACTTCCGGCACGAGCATCAGATCCGCCTCTTCGCGTCGCAGTTTTGTCATTTCCCATTGCATAATGGAGATCATGCGGTTCATCAGCTGGTAGGCGTTCATGCCGGACACATCCTCCGGGTCTCCATGGTAACCGACGTCCACGCCGATGACGACGTCCGCGCCGCGATCGCGCAGGCATTTGCAGGGGACGCGCTCCAGCACGCCGCCGTCGATATACGTCCTCCCCTGAAAACACACCGGCTCAAAGATGGCCGGAATCGACATGCTCGCGCGGACGGCTTCGTGCAGCATGCCCTGGTCGAGCACATCCAGCTTGCCAGCTTCCGCATCCACCGCAACGCAGCAGAATGGAATTTTAGTTTGCGCAAACGTCTTGTTGTGCGTCAGAATCCGGATCAGTTCCTGCAGTTTTTCGCCCTTGAGCAGCCCGCCTGTCAACGGGAAAGAAACATCCATATATTCGCGGATGTTCATTGTAGTGATGATCTTTTCGAGCATGTTCAAATCGGTGCCGACGCTGTAGATCGAACCGATGATCGCGCCCATGCTGCTGCCGGAGACCATGTCCACATGGATCCCCTCTTCTTCCAGCTGCTGCAGCACGCCGATATGCGCAAACCCCTTCGTGCTTCCCGCGCCGAGCGCGAGTCCGATTTTTCTGGTCATTTTTCCCCCGTCCCCCTGTGCCGTCGCTGTTTGAACGGCTTAAAAACGCTCTTTTATCTTCGTCTTCGTGAGAAAACGAGCCGGAGTTTACATTCCGGCTCGCAGTGTTCTGAATCATCGTCGTCGTCATCCGCTTTGATAAACGCGATTAATAATCTTCGTCCATTATTTTATCAAAACCAGCTTTAATGAACGCGATTAATAATCTTCGTCCTCTTCCTCATCGTCATCCGCTTCGATGAACTCGATCAGGCGCTTGCGGGGTTTCTTCTCCTTAGGCGCTTTTGCGGGCGCCGGCTCTTCGTTCCAGGTTTCTTCTTCGTCCTGTTCTTCCTCGTCGTCATCCTCCGCTTCCAAAAGACGCTTAAAGAGTCCGCCCTTCTTCTTGGGCGGTTCTTCCGCACGGGCGGCGGGTTCACGGCGGCGCGGCGCTTCCTCGACTTCGCCTCTTACCGGCGCGCGGTCGGGACGCGCAAACTGCCGGGTCGCGGCGGGATCGTCCTCAACGGGCATGCGCTCTGCGGCGCGGGTGGTCGGGCGCGGCTGGCGCGCGGTCTGACCGCGCTGCGGCTGCTGGGGAGCGACAGGCTCCTGATAGCGCGGCTGCTCTGCATACTGCGCTTCCGCATAGCGGGGCGCTTCATACTGCGGCTGCTGTGCATACGGCTGCTGCGGCGTGTACTGTGCCTGCTGCTGACGCGGCACGGGCTGCGGCTCTTCCGCAACGCCGAGCTCCTTACGGTTCTGGTCGATCATCTGGTGATATTCCGCGAGGTAACGCTGCAGATCTTCCAGAATGTCGTCGGCATATTTGCGCGCGCCGTTATAGATGGCGGTTGCGTTCTCTTCCGCTTCCGCGGCGACCTTGCTGGCGCGCTCGAACGCTTCCTTATAGACTTCGGACTCGCAAACGCGGTTCTCGAATTCTTCCTGCGACTGGGAACGGACAGAATCCGCTTCCGCCTGCGCCTGAGAAAGAATGGTCTCCGCCTCCTGCTGCGCCTGTTCGACAATTTCTCCCGCGGATTCTTTCGCATCGCGAATGGTATTGTCCGCCTCGGCAATGATGCCCGTTGCGCGGCGGATATCCTCCGGGATTACAACCTTGAGGTCTTCTAAAAGATCCAGCAGGCGGTCGACTTCCACAACGCGTTTGCTCGCCGCTCCAAATTTTGACCGCGGGCTTTCCTCCAGCTCCTGCTTCATGCGGTTGATGATGCTGAAGATTTTCATGGTTTGTGCGCTGCTCATGGTTTTCTTAACCTTTCTGCAATGATATTCTGTATACATTCTGGAACGAGCCCTTCGATACTGCCGCCGAGCACGCCGATTTCCCGTACGCCGCTCGAGCTTAAAAACGAATGCTCGGGTCTTGCCATAAAATACACCGTCTTGATATCGGGAGCCAGATGCCGGTTCAGGGCGTTGATTTGAAACTCGTATTCAAAATCCATCGTTGCCCTGAGCCCACGGACGATATAATCCGCGCCGATGCCATGCGCGTAATCGACCAGCAGCCCTTCGAAATGCGAAACGACTACGTTTTGCAGTTTTTCCGCATCGATCATGCGCTGGATCATATCCACCCGCTCGTCAACGGAAAACACGGGGGATTTCGTCGCGTTGTTGAGCACGCCCACATGCACACGGTCAAACATCTCCGCGGCGTGTTCCAGCACGTCGTGATGGCCGACCGTAAACGGGTCGAAACTGCCGGGGTAAACGCAAACGCGCATGAGTCAACTCCCTTTCGTCCGCCAAAGCGTTCGGCGGGCGCCGTAAAACGTATCTACGGACGTATATAAATCGTAATCGCGCAAGCGCCGTACCTTCTGGTATCTAAGGCCTTGGCGAGCGACGCATCGACAACCGGCGGGAACTTGGACGCGTGTTCAATAATCACGCGCGCGCCTTCTTTGAGTATCCCTGCGGCAAAGATTTTTTCGGCGGCCTTCGCGGCGGTGCCGTCCGCGTAGGGTGCATCCAGAAACACAAAATCGAACATCTTTTTTTCGTATTTCAACCGGTCGATGCAGTTGGCGTAATCCAGGCAGGTCGTCTTTACGATTTCGTCCAATTTGAGGCGTTCGGCGGTTTTTTGTATCTGCTCGGCGCAGTCTCTGGAGCGGTCGTTGCATACGACGTAAGCGGCTCCACGCGACGCGGCTTCCAGCCCAAGGTTGCCGGAGCCGGAAAACAAGTCCAGCACGCTGCTGCCTTCCAGTTCGAACTGGATGATTCCAAACATCGACTCCTTGACGCGTTCGAGCGTCGGGCGGGTATCCATGCCCTTTGGCGCATCAAACTTGCGTCCGCGCGCGGTCCCGGCGATAATCCTCAAGCCGTCTTCCTCCGAATGTCCGTAAAATGGCCGTTTCCCACGATTCAATGGCTTTTCAACCACGCATACGTACCCATAATACGTTTGTATATTATAGCACCGTGCGGGTAATCATACAAGAAAAACCTCGCGGTTCCAAGCTTCAGGGCGTTTCGTCCGGCTGGATCGGACCGATTCCCGCCTGCACAAACAGGTCGTAAGGGTTCAGGTAACGGTTGTCCGGCGAGACCACGCCGACATGCAGGTGGTACGCCACGCTGTTGCCCGTACTGCCGACGCGGCCGATTTGATCCCCCTGCTTAACGGTCTGACCTTCGGTCACAAAGGTGGAAATTTCGAACATATGGTAATAATGATACTCGTAGCCGTAAGGGTCGCTGATGATCACAAAGTTGCCGGGAATCGGCATATAGCCGATATAGAGCACCACCCCGTCGGTTGCGGAAAGGATCGGGGTTAGTCTTTTTGCGAGTATATCCGTTCCCATATGCAGGCGCGTGCGGTGCGACCTCGGGTCGTACCAGCCGTTTTTAATCGTGCCGCCGGGAAGCGGATGCGCAACGGTTTTAAGGTACTCCGCGGGGTAAACAAAGTGTTCCACTTCGGCAACGCTGCCGTCGTCGTTATACACGGTGTTGAGGTAGGTCAGCGCATACCGCGCTTCCATGAGCTGCTCGCGCGTGCCTGCGGAGGCGATTTCGTCAAACGTCGGATCCGCCCATTCAAGCGTAATGCCCGTGGTGACGTTCCCCTGCCGCTGAGGCGCCGCCGCCTTGGCGATCACCGCGGTCATATCCTCGCCAAAAGCGTAATACAGAGCCGCACATTCTTTCCAGTTGAACTGAATGTTTTGCTGCCCGCCGGCATAGAGAGGCACGTTGACGCGCCGCAAATCGCGGCTCAGCACGTTCATTGCCGCGGCGGAAGCGGACTGGATTGCCTCGTTGACGCGCTGGGACAGCGTTTCGAATGCCGCGGCGCGCTGCGCGTAGCTGTCGTACACCGTGGGTTCGAACGGTTCGAGCGCCTGCGCCCACTCTGTCAGGTCGAGATTCAACGTGCAGTCCACCGCGCGCTCCGCCGCGAGGAAAGAATCGATGACCGTTTGGTTTTTGGTGCGCTTTGCCTCGCGGGACGTAGTCGAAATCAGTCCCTGCTCCCATCGGAGCAATTCCGCGGCGTAGGATGCGCTCGCATCCGTCCCGGTTCCGGACGAGGACTGCAGAGTCGTCAGCGCGGTGGGCGGCGTTGGCGTCGGGGTAGCCATCACAGCGTTTTCATCCGCCAGCGCTCCGCGAACAGAAGCTGTCGACGCCAAGATGAACGCCGACAGCAGAACAAAACAAATTCCTTTTTTCTTTAGTAATCTCATTCCGTTAATCGCTAGGATCACGGAGTTCCAGAACCGTCTGTGCCACTTGTATCTCCTCCGGTGCCGCTGGAATCTGTCACTTCAGCACTCGGCGTCGGCGTTGCGGTGATTTCCGGCGCAATCGTCGTGCCGTCCGCGTTGTAGCCGTCCGGCAGCGGCGGGGACTCGTACTTATACGGCAGAACGTGCGTAACACCCTCGATTGTCCAGTTGTCCGTCCAGGGTGCCGTGCCCGCTTTGAGATTGACGTTCTTGATGGACGCCGGCAGCTTCAGCTGGGAACGGATATAGGCCATGTCGGAATCCGTCGCGTCTCCATCCCGGATTTCACAGGTCGTGCCGTAGCCGATGTTGTACCAGATCCACCGCGCGTCGGGTACCGTCAGCCTGATGCAGGCGTGAGAAGCCTTCGTGCCGAGATTATCGTAGGATTCCTGCACCAGCGTGTCGAGCTCGTACTTCGTAGCATATAGAATCGAATGGAAATACGTCCTGCTGTGGATCAGGGTCAGATACTGCGCGGCTTCCAGATTGACAAACTGGTAGAACCGTTCCTTTGGTACTTCAATCTGCCAGGTGCCGCTGGTGGTTTCGTGGCCGTATTCGTTTTCCGGGTTGCCGGTTGAGCAGAGCATGTACCTGACTGGATGCTCCAAGTCGGGTTTGCCGAACTTGGTTCCGTCGTCCAGGCGCAGATAGACCAAAACGACCTGCCACTGTTTATCTACGATAATATAGTAGGTCTTGGGATCGGGGAACCCGTCCTTGAGCAGCTCTTTTGCTTTCACGGTCATGTCGTCCAGACTGCCGACGAGCTCTTCGTAGGTCATCTTGACCGTCGGCGCATAGAGTTCAAACGGCACGGGCGTCGGCGTCGGCTCCGGGGTCGGCGTTGGCGAAGGCACAGCCTCAAACTCCTGGCCGTTGAGATCCAGCACTTCCATGCTGATCACTTCCGGTTCCGGAGAAGGCGTGGGCGTTGCGCTGGGTTCGGCGGATTCCGAACACCCAATCATAAAAAGAGCGGCAATTACGGCAAATACCGGCAAAAGTATTTTCGCGCCATGTCGTTCCGTGTGCGTCATGTGAATCCCTCAAACATCCTTCTTAAAAATAATACCGGCTTTCAACGGTGTTGAAAAACTCGAACGCCGGGCAAATCGTCCGGCGGCTTTACCGCCGTGGATTTGTGTTGGTTCTGCCGGTCACCCGCTGCATAACCGCGTGTATTGTACCATACGAGCGCCATAGTTTGACCTAAGCCTTATAAAAGTTCACAATTTCGCCGCGTTATGCGCCGTCGCCTTCCCCGCCGATCTGGTCCGGCGTTATGGATGGCGAAAGGTTCGTTTCCAGTATCGAGAGCGCGCGCATGCCGTATTCCAGCGAGGTGGACGTATACGCCGAAAGATGATGCAAAATCTCTTTTCGAACCGATTCGGCGAGCTTGACGCGGTCCATATCGGAATCTTCCATCACGAGCATGCGGCGTAATCCCTCCAGCGCGGTTTTGGAAATCGGCTCGCCGTACTGCGAACACGCGGTGCAGACCGCGCCCCCGCGCGGGATAAAGCGCACCACCGCGTCCGAACGGATATCCCGTCCGCACTGCGCGCAGGTCGTAATGGCGGGACGGTAGCCGGTGGCGTTGAGATACCGCACCAGAAAGCAGCACAAGAGGTCTTTGGGATCGGATGTTCCGTAAGAAAGAAACGACAGCGCATGGTACAGCAGTGAAAACAGCGCCTCGTTCGGTTCGTCCTCCATGGCAGCGTCGTGGGTGAGCCGCAGCATGACCGAGCCGATGGTGAACCGCTCGTAGTCTTCCCGGATAGGGTAAAACGTTTCCTTGATTTCGCAGGCGTTGATGGTGCTGCGTTCCTTGCCGGTAAAGATTTCGAACTGTCCGAACACAAACGGCTGGCAGACGTTCACAAGCGGGCTCTGCGGTTTGCGGCAGCCGCGCGCTTTGACGTCCATCCGGCCGTGGTCGATGGTAAATATGCTGAGGATGCGGTCGCTCTCGCGGTAGTTGGCATACCGCGTTACGATTCCGTCCACGCAGATCACCGGCATATCGTTCCCCCCGCGTTTTGTACCGCCAGAATTATTTTATTCGTAACCCAGCTCGTGCAGCATGCCCTGACGGTTGCGCTAGTCTTTTTGATTCGTAACCCAACTCGTGCAGCATGCCCTGACGGTTGCGCCAGTCCTCCTTTATTTTCACCCAGAGCTGGAGGTTGACCGGTGTGCCGAGCATCCATTCGATATCCTTGCGGGACTCCTGGCCGATGCGTTTGAGCATAGAGCCTCCCTTGCCGATTACGATGCCCTTGTGGGACTCCCGCTCGCAGTAGATGGTAGCATAAACGTCCATCAGGTCGCGGTCTTCCCGCCGTTCCATCTTTTCCACCGCAACTCCGATGCCGTGCGGCACTTCTTCCCTGAGCAGCAGCAGCGCCTTTTCGCGGATCAGTTCCGCGCAGATGATGCGCTCCGGCTGGTCGGTGACCATATCGTCCGGAAAATACTGCGGCCCTTCGACCATGCGCTCGAACAGCGCCGTTTCGAGTTTATCCAACCCCTCGCCGGTTCCCGCCGAGCCATGCAGCACCGCTTTGATGAATTCCCGCTCTTCAAGCGCGGCAACCGCTTCGTCGATCTGGCCTTTGCTGCAGACGTCGCATTTATTGACA
The DNA here is from genome assembly GCA_039683415.1 of Clostridiaceae bacterium. GTDB lineage: Bacteria > Bacillota > Clostridia > Christensenellales > CAG-138 > UBA7703. The sequence continues at coordinate 374,046 of JBDKRL010000006.1, read as the reverse complement.
AACGCAATCACCGGCGCTTTTGCGTGCGAGAGCCGTTCCAGCAGCACGGCGTCGTGATCGCGCACGCCCTGTTCGGCGTCCGCAACAAACAGAATCGCTTCCACCTCGTTCATCGCGTCGAACGTGACTTTTTGCATGTATTCACCGAGTTTGTTCTTTGGGTTCGTCACCCCCGGCGTATCCAGAAAGACGATTTGGTAACCCGATCTCGAGAGCACGCCCGTAATCTTATTGCGCGTGGTCTGCGCGCGGTCGGTCACGATGGCGATCTTTTGGCCAATGATCTTGTTGAGCAGCGTGGACTTGCCTACGTTCGGGCAGCCGACAATCGTAACGAACCCGGAGCGGTATTCGCTCATAATAAATCCTCCGGCCCGAACGAGTGCGGCAGCAGCACGCCAAGCGTTGTCTCGATGACCACCCGGTCAGAGCTTGCAAACACGACGGGCATATCGTCGCTGCAGAATTCCCGAAGCACCTGACGGCAGACGCCGCAGGGCGCGGCGGGGCTTTTGCCGGAGCAGACGATGGCGATTGCCGTAAATTTGCGTTCGCCTTCGGACACCGCCTTGAATACCGCCGTACGCTCGGCGCAGTTGGTCGGCGTGTAGGATGCGTTTTCAATATTGCAGCCAAGGTAATAGGTTCCGGACGCGCCTTTGAGGCACGCCCCCACCTGAAAATGCGAATACGGCACGTAGGCCTGCTTCATCGCCTCATACGCAAGGTCGAGCATTTTTTCGCGCTCAGCCTGATCCATTCGTTCCAACAAACTATTTTCACTCCGTTCTGTTTGATCTGCCGCGCAGACCGATGTTATATGTTATGTACGATAACCGTCCTCAGTCTTGCCGTGGCAGACCCAGAGATAAAAGGATCTCCTCCTGTTTTGCGAACATGACGGCTTCGTCCTCGCTCGTCATGTGATCGTACCCCATCAGGTGGAGAGAACCGTGCACCGCAAGAAACGCAAGCTCCCGCTCGAGAGAATGGTTGTATTCCTCCGCCTGCTCCAGTGCGCGCTCGTAGCAGATGGCGATATCGCCAAGGTACTCGTCCTTCGGGCATAGGATCGCCTCCCCTTCCCACGCGGGAAACGTCAAAACGTCCGTGACCCGGTCGATCTTGCGGTAGGTGCGGTTGAGCGTTTGAATCTCCTCCGCGTCTGTAATCAACACGCAGACGTCGCCCTTGACGCCGCCGTTTTCCAGCGCGGCGGACACCGCGCGGCCGACCAGCTCGCCCGCGGACTCCGGGACGCGTTCCAGTTCCGTCTGTACGTCGATCATGCGGGCAACTCCGTTCCCGGATAGCGAATCCGTTCGTGCATCAGCCCCACAAACGTCACGAGAAAGCTCTTTTCTATCTTTTCCACTTCTTCCAGCGTCAGCGGGCTCTGGCGCAGCTGGCCGTCGTCCATCTTGCCCTGCACGATCTTGCGCACCATGTCCGCAATCTCCTCGCGCGAGGGGTCGCTCATAGAACGCACCGCCGCCTCGCAGCTGTCCGCCAGCATGACGATGGCGCTTTCCTTGGAGCTGGGCAGCCCGCCCTGATAGCGGAACAGCCGTTCAATCACGGGTTCGCCATCCTGCTCCTGCTGTTTTTTCGCCTTGAAGTAAAAGTACACAACCAGCGTCGTGCCGTGGTGCTCGTTCACGATCTTTTTGATTTCCGAAGGCATGCGGTAGCGCGAAAGATAAGCCTGCGCGTCCTTGAGGTGAGCGATGATATACCCCGCGCTCTCTTCGGGCGTGAGCGTATCGTGGATGTTGTGCCCGTTTTGATTTTCCTTAAAGTACAGCGGACGGCGCAGTTTGCCAACGTCGTGATACATGGCTCCCGTTCGCGCCAGCAGCGCGTTCGCGCCGATGGCTTCCGCCGCGCCTTCCGCCAGAGCCGCCGTCATCATGCTGTGGTGGTAGGTGCCGGGCGCCGCGGTCATCATTTTTTTGAGCAGCGGATGGTTCGTGTTGGCCAGCTCGTGCAGGCGCGCCGGGGTGACGATATCGAACATGTTTTCCCAAACGCTCAGCATGCCGACGCAGAATACCGAAAGAATCAGTGAGGACGCCATCACAAGCCCCGCATAGATCAGCGCGCTGTTCCAGGCATATTCCAGTATGACCGCCCCGGCGACGACGACGGCCGCGCCGGCGACCCCGCCGACTGTGCCCGCGGCAATCAGCGCGCCGCGCTTTTGACTGCGCTGGGCAACCAGTATGGTCGCCTGCCCCGCCGCCAGCATGGAAGCCATGGCGAGGATCGAATCCGAGCCAAACAGCGTGTCGCCGCTGCCGCCTGCCAGCAGCGCCAGCGAAACCGCCAGCGCAACGTTGACAATCTCCGCCACCTGCCGCGAAAGCAGCAGGCTTGCCAGCAGCACGCCAAACACGGCGGGCGTCACGCGCGGATCGATGAGATAGCAGACCCACTCGAGCAGACTCGTTAAAAGCAGAATCAGCACGAGGATCGTCATCTTTTTATTGGAAGCAAACGTTTCTTTTTCAAACGTCGCCAAGTATGCCAGCATCAGCGCGTACACGCAGAACAGATACGCAATCACGCCGGGTGCCAAGTGGCTCGTCGCCTCCGCGCCTTTGACCAGATCGAGGCTCAGCAGCAGATCCATCTGTTCGGAAGTGACGGTTTGCCCCGCTTCCACAATGACCGAACCGCGCGCGGTATAGACCGTTTCCACTTCGGAGGCGGCTTTTTCCTGCGCGCGCGTGGTTTCAATCGTATCGACGACGTTGGTCGGCTGCAGGTAAGCGTCGTATACCGTTTCGCCGAGCGATTTGAGCCAGACGGAAAAGCTCGACAGCTTGAGTTCGCGGTTGATTTCCGCAAGGACGCTGGCCTGATCGCCTTCGGTCACGCCCGCGCGGAGCTCTTGTTCCAGCGCGGAGAGAACGAATTCCTGAAGCGAATCGATATCCGCGTCGCTCGTTTCCAAAATGACGTACCCAAGCGACGTATCCGTGACGGAAACCGGCAGCTTGACGAGCATCGCCAGCAGGTCGTTTTCCGGTATGATCTCTTTCCATGTGCGGTCGTCGTCCGTGGTGTACGTATTGCCGTCCGCTCCCGTTACTGTTGGCGCGGAGGCGGCTTTGATGTCTTCGGCGGCGTTTTTAAAGCTCTTGAGCGCCGAAAAGAAGCTCTGCGCGCCGGAGATCAGCGTATCCGCTAGGTCGGTATCCACCGAATAGACGGATTTTACGCCGTTGCGCGCGGCCTGCCGGAGCGCTTCGGTCATTACGGTGTCTTCCACCATGCGAGGCGCCGTGATGGTTTCTGTTGCAAAGCTGCCTTCGGAAACCTCGTAACGTTTTGGCGTCAGCGAAGTCAGCGTTACGGCGCAGCTCAACGCAAACGCAAGCGCGAGCGTAAACACCGCGTAGAAGCGCGACTGCGATTTTGGTTTATTCTTTTGCTTTTTTGTGTTTCCGCCGGTTCTTTGCGTGACTGCCACGATTTTATTGTCCTCTTTTACGTTGTATTTCGCCACAAGGGGCAATCGGGCGATTAGGCGCGCTTTGGTTTTTCAAAGCGCTCGTACGCACAGATGATGCGCTGCACCAGCTCATGACGCACAACGTCCTTATGCGTCAGGTAGACGATTTTGATCCCCTCCACGTTGTCAAGTACTTTGACGGCCTGCACAAGACCGCTGATTTTTTCTTTCGGCAGATCGATCTGGGTAACGTCGCCGGTGACCACGACGCGGGAACCCTCGCCGAATCTGGTTAAAAACATCTTCATCTGCTCGCTCGAGCAGTTCTGAGCTTCGTCCAGTATGATATAGGCGTTATTGAGCGTCCGGCCGCGCATGTAGGCCAGCGGGGCCACTTCGATGGCGCCTCGGTCGTAGAGCGCGCGGTAGCTTTCCAACCCCAGAAACTCCTGCAGGGCATCGTAGAGTGGGCGCAGGTAAGGATCAACCTTGCTCTGCAGGTCGCCCGGCAGAAAGCCGAGCTTTTCGCCCGCTTCCACGGCGGGACGGGTCAGTATGATCCGTTCGACTTCCTTATTTTTAAACGCCTGCACCGCCATGGCAACCGCGAGATACGTTTTGCCCGTGCCTGCGGGACCGATGCAAAGCACCAGCTCATGTTCCTTGAGCGCCTGGACATAGCGTTTTTGGCCGAGGGTTTTGCATTTGATCTGTTTGCCCTTGTTGGTAATGGCAATGACGTCGCCCATGATCTTTTCGATCATGTCCGCATTGCCTTCCTTGGCAAGGTCGATGGCATAGCGGATGCGGCTTCGGTTGAATTTTTCGCCCCGCCGCTGCATCTGCAGCATCTTTTCTATCACGATTTGCGCAATACCGACGCTTTCCTTTTCGCCGCTGATGCGAATGCCGCTCGCTTCCGCGTGGATGCTGACGCCGGTTTCTTCTTCCAGCACGCCGATGTTTTCGTCAAACACGCCGAAAAGCCCCAGCAGTTCGTCCACATTTTCCAGCGGGATCGAAACGCTTGATCGTTCTAACTCTTGTGCCAAACGCTATTCTCCTTATTCACATAACTGAAATCAGATGCGGCTAAAACGGGTTTCGCTGTAATAGCCAGCGGAAATCGCCGATACGGTCTTGCATTTTCCGCTGTTTAGGGCGATTATAACATACCCGTATCGGAAATACCATAAACCACGCCCCGCCGGAGCGCTTTGGCAATGTAAACTATTCTTGAATGTTCTATTTTATATACGCTATCCGTTTGCCCACTCGCATCGCGTACACAGAGTATTCGGCGCTGAGCGGGCGCTGTGCTTTCCGGCGCAATACCTTGCGGACGCAGGAAGCAATGTGTTATAATTTGTTGATTTTCTACCACGGGGAGGTTCTGATTTGTTTACTGCGAACGGGTATTACTCTCAGCTGCACGGCAACTATCTCTTCTACGAAGTCGGCAAGCGCGCGGCGGCTTTCGCGTCTGCGCACCCGCAGGCGGAACTGATCCGGATGGGCATTGGGGACGTCACGCGTCCGCTCGTGCCCGCCGTCGTCGAAGCGATGCATAAAGCCGTGGACGATATGTCCCGCTCGGAAACCTTTCACGGCTACGGCCCCGATTTCGGGTATGAGTTCCTCCGTCAGGCTATTTTGAACCGCGATTACACCGCGCGGGGAGTAACGCTGGATCTCGACGAAATCTTTGTTTCCGACGGCGCTAAATGCGACGTTGGCAATATTCAGGAACTCTTTTCCGAAAACACCGTCGTCGCCGTCACCGATCCGGTGTATCCCGTGTATGTGGACACCAACGTCATGAGCGGTCGCGGCGGCGCGTTCATCGAGCAAAAAGGCGGCTACGAGAAAATCGTCTACATGTCCGGCGGCGAGCAAAACGGCTTTGTCGCCGATCTGCCCAAAGAGCGCGTGGATGTGATGTACCTTTGCTTTCCGAATAACCCGACGGGAGTTACGCTGACCAAGGAACAGCTCAAAACATACGTCGATTACGCGCGGAAAAACGGCACGCTGATCCTATACGATTCCGCTTACGAATCCTATATTTCGGATCCTTCGCTTCCGCACAGCATCTACGAAGTCGAAGGCGCAAAAGAATGCGCCATCGAATTCCGCTCCATGTCCAAGACCGCTGGCTTTACCGGGACGCGCTGCGCGTACACGGTGGTTCCCAAAGCGCTCGTCTGCAAAGACTCGTTCGGCAACGACGTGCACCTGCGCGACCTTTGGGCGCGGCGTGTTTCCACCAAGTTCAACGGAGTTTCGTATATCACCCAGCGCGGCGCGGAAGCCGCCTACAGCAAAGTCGGCAACGAAGAGATTATGGGCGTCGTCGCCTACTACATGGAAAACGCGCGCATCATCCGCGAAGGCTTGGAAAAGGCGGGCTATACCGTGTTTGGCGGCGTGAACGCGCCGTATATCTGGCTCAAGGTTCCGCATGGCGACAGCTGGAAGTTCTACGACGAACTGCTCACCAAGTACAACATCATCGGCACCCCCGGCGAGGGATTTGGCGCGGCGGGCGAAGGCTTTTTCCGCATGACGGCGTTTGCCACGCGCGAAAGCACCATCAAGGCCATGGAACGCATTCAAAAGGGCGGCGTATGACAAGGATTATCGCGTTTGAAGGCATCGACGGAACGGGCAAAACCGTCCAGCTCGAACGGCAGGCCAACCGGCTTGCCGCGCAGGGGCTTGTTGTCAAAACGATCTCGTTTCCCGTTTACGAATCGTTCTTCGGCGCGGAAGTCGGGCGGCTGCTTTCCGGCAGTGGCGGCGTCAAGGCCAGCGATGTGGACGGAAAATCCATGGCGCTCTGGTACGCGCTCGACCGGTTCGAGGCATTTCAGAAATTTGAGTATCAGGAAGCGGATGTGCTCCTGATCAACCGCTATCTGCTCAGCAACGCCGTCTACCAGTCCGTGCGGGAGCGCGACTTGGGCAAACCCGATCTGCTGGAGTTCGTGCTGAAGCTCGAATACGAGCACTTCCGAATTCCGGTGGCCGACGCGCATATCGTACTCGATATGAACCCGGAGAACGCTTCCGAAAACGTCGGTAAAAAGGGCTACCGCGAGTATCTGGGCGACCGCAAGGACGTTTACGAGGAAATCCCCAGCCTGCAGGAGCGCGCAAGGCTCAAATATCTGGAGTATGCAGAGCGCATGGAAGGCATCCGCATCATCCCCTGCATGGAGAACAGCCGTCTCAAGAGCATCGAATCCATCGGGCTGTTGATCGATGTTGTCGTAGACGAAATTCTTGCGTAACACTGCTCCGAACGCGAAAGCGAACATAATGAAGAACATTTTAATATGATTCTTGCAGATTGCAAAGCAAACTGCAGAAGATATCCAATCAATCAAAACAGTTTGTTTCATCATAATAAACTGTCGAAGATATCCAATAGATCATATAGGAGGTAATTGCAACATGAGAAAAATCGGTATCCTGACCGGCGGTGGAGACTGCCCGGGTCTGAACGCGGTCATCCGCGGCGTTGTGGAAGAATGCGCCGCAAACGGCATCGAAGTCTACGGCTTTTCCGCCGGCTGGCGCGGCGCGCTGAGCGGCGAAGGCCGCTGGCTGACGCTGGCCGACGTGCGCGGCCTTCAGACGCAGGGCGGCACGATTCTGGAGAGCTCCCGCACGAACGTCATGAAGGAAGAAAACGGCCCCGAGCGCGTCCGTAAAACACTGGAAAGCCTCGGTCTGGAAGGCCTTGTTGCCATTGGCGGCGACGATACGCTCGGCGTTGCGAACAAGCTGCGCAAGATGGGTATGAAGATGATCGGCGTTCCGAAGACCATCGACAACGACCTCTCCTGCACGGACTACACCTTCGGCTTCGACACCGCGAGCAACATCGCCATGGAGTGCATCGACCGTCTGCATACGACCGCCGCGAGCCACGCGCGCTGCTTCGTTGTCGAATGCATGGGGCGCCATACCGGCTGGATCGCCGTTCAGGCGGGTCTCGCCGCGGACGCGAACTTGATTCTGATCCCCGAATTCCCCAAGACCTTCGACGAGATTATGCAGGTCATCCGCTCGCGTTACATCAAGGGCGAGCGGCACACCATCATCGCCGTCGCGGAAGGCTTTGAACTCAAGGGCGAAACGGAAGAGAACGTCGGCCTCGACGCGTTCGGCAATAAGCTCCTGCTCGAAAAAGAAATCGCAAAGACGCTGGCCACCCGCATTGAAAAGGCCATGCGCGCGGACGCTTCGCTGGACGAAAAGCGCAAATACTTTGAGTGCCGCTCGGTCGTTCTCGGCCACATTCAGCGCGGCGGCTCCCCCTCCTGCTTCGACCGCGTGCTCGGCACCCGGCTGGGCTTTAAGGCGGGTGAGTTGGTCGTGACCGAACAGTACGGCAACATGGTCGCGCTCCAGGGCACGAGCATTGTGACCGCCGACCTCGACAAGGCCGTCACCGAGCGCAAAGAAGTCGATCTGGAGTTCTATAAGTCCGTTTCGATTCTGTTCAAATAAAAACTTCTAACCAAAAAGGCCGTCCGCTTCCGCGGACGGCCTTTTTATCAACTGTTTTCGTACTCCAATATCCGTTTGAACTGCGTTTCGTACAGCTCGCGGTAGACCCCGTTTTGCTCCAGAAGCTGATCATGCGTGCCCTGCTCGCAGATGACCCCGTCTCTCACCACGAGAATCCAGTCCGCCGCAAGCACGGTCGTGAGCCGGTGCGCAATGACCACGCTCGTTTTGCCGCGCATTACGATTTCCAGTGCGTTTTGAATCGCGTTTTCGGAGATGGAGTCCAGCGACGAAGTCGCTTCGTCCAGCACGAGGATCTTTGGGTTCTTGAGCGCCACGCGCGCGATGGAAATGCGCTGCTTTTCCCCGCCGGAAAGTTTCAACCCCCGGTTGCCCACCATGGTATCATATCCCGCTTCCTGAGACGCGATAAAGTCGTGGATGTTGGCGAGTTTGCAGGCGGCTTCCAGTTCCTGCTGGGTTGCGTCCGGCTTAGCATAGAGCAGGTTTTCGCGAATCGTGCCATTGAAGAGATACGCGTCCTGCGTCACCACGCCGATGTTCTTTCTCAGATAGGTCAAATCGAAGTCCCGAACGTCCGTCCCGGCAACGGTGATTTCGCCCGCGTTCACGTCGTAGAGCCGGAGCAGGAGGTTTACGATGGTGCTTTTGCCCGCGCCGGAAGGGCCTACGATGGCGACCATGCTGCCGGAAGGAATCGAAAAACTGATGTCTTTCAGGATCGGCTCCTTTTGTTCATAGGTAAACGTAACGTGGCGATAGCTGATATCCGTATGCGTCAGATCCGGCGCCACCGCGTCCGGCTTGCTCTTAATCGTGACTTCCTTATCATAGTAGTCGAAAATGCGCGTAAACAGCGCAAGCGAGCGCGTAAAGTCCACGCCCAGATTCAGCAGCGAATTCACCGGGCTGTAAAGGCGGTTGACGAGCGCGATCATGGCCGTGATCGTGCCAATGGTCAGCGCCGCGTCTGTTTTGGAGATGATCAGCCAACCGCCCATAAAATAGATCAGCAGCGGGCCGACCTGCGAGAGCGTGCCGAGGATCATGATAAACCACTTACCGCTGCGCTGTTCTTTAAGCGTCAGTCTGGTCACGCGCTCGTTGACGTGAACAAACTTCTCGTACTCCGATTTTTCGCGCGTAAAGAGTTTCATGAGCATGGAACCCGATACACTCAGTGTTTCCGTGATCATTTGGTTCATGTTGTCGCGCTCGCCCTGCACGTCCGCAAGGAGTTTCCAGCGCGTTCTGCCGACGCTGCGCGCCGGAATCAGCGTCATCGGGATGATCGCGATCCCCACGAGCGCCATCTTCCAGTTCAGCGAAAACAGCGCAATCAGCGTTGCAATCATGGTTGCGACATTCGCAACCGAAGTGGTCAGCGTGTTGGTGATGACGGTGCCGACGCCGCTGATGTCGCTGTCCATGCGGGTGAGGATATCCCCCTGCTTTTCGGACGTATAGAATGAGTGCGGCATCTGCTGCAGATGAGAATACATCTGGTTTTGCATGTCAAAGATGATGCGCTGGGAAATCCAGGAATTGATGTAACTCTGCAGCACGCCGATGGCCTGCGAGGCGGTCAACGTAACCAACGCCAGCAGCAGAAGCTTGATCAGCAGCGCCATATCCTTGCCGACCAGCGCTTCGTCCACGATTTTTCCTGTGATTAACGACGGAAAAAGCCCGATCACCGCGCTGATCAAGATCGCGGCAAACACAAATATGAACTGGAGCTTATAGGGCTTCAGATACGCAAAAATCCGAAGCAACAGCGATTTGCTGAGCTTCGGGCGGTTTTTCTTCTCTTCTTCCGTTAAAAATCCGCGCGGCCCCCCGCCGAGGCTTGGACCTGGTTTCCCAACAGCAGGCATTCGCTTTCTCTCTTTTCTTAATGTAAGTAAAGAGGCTCTTTTGCTTCTTTTCTTTTAAGAAAAGAAGCCCCCCCCCTACTCTCCCTGCATCCGTTTCATTCTCTGCGCAACCGCCCTGCCGGTCGGCGTCGTTGCCAGTCCGCCGCGCGCGGTTTCGCGGTATTCCGGGCGGATATCCTTGCCTACAGCATACATCGCGCTGACCACTTCGTCGAAGGGAATCAAACTCGTGACGCCCGCCAAAGCCATATCCGCGCATAGCATGGCGTTGACCGCGCCGAGCGCGTTTCGCTTGATGCAGGGGCACTCGACCAAACCCGCCACGGGATCGCAGATCAGCCCCATTACGTTCTTCATCGCCATGGCAGCCGCGTCGAGCGCCTGCACGGGAGCTCCGCCGCTGATTTCCACCAGCGCCGCCGCCGTCATGCTTGCGGCAACGCCCGTCTCCGCCTGACACCCGCCGCCCGCGCCGCTGATGGTCGCGTTCTTGGCGTAAAGAAGCCCGATCGCCCCGGCGGTGAACAATCCTTCGACAAGCGTATCATCCGACCAGCCGCGCTGGCGACCGCTCTCGATGAGCGCGCCCGCGAGGATTCCGCTTGCTCCAGCCGTGGGAGCCGCGACGATGCGCCCCATGGAGGCGTTGACTTCGACAACCGCCATCGCGGAGGCCGCCGCGCGACAGGCCGTGTACCCGGAAAACGGGTTGTGCTTGCCGTATTTGAACAGCCGCATCGCCTCGCCGCCGGAAAGGCCGCTGACGGATTCCACTTTTTCGTTCAGCCCGCGGTAGACAGACTCCCGCATGACGTTGAGGTTCAGCCGCATCTCGGCGAGTATCTCCTCGCGGGAACGCTCGGACTGCTTCTCCTCGCGGCGAATCATGGCTTCGTAGATGGGGATGTCGTTTTCCAAACAATATTTCCGGAGGGACTCTCCATTTTCGAACGCTTCCGATAACAACATGGTTTTCCCTCCCTTACACGGCGAACAGCTTGATGATGCCGTCGCAGAGCTTTAGTATCATCGCCTGCATCTCACGCGTCACCGGCTGGTCGGTTTCAATAGTCATGTACGCGTCCTCGCCTTTTCCGTGGCGAAACACGCGCATGAACGCGATGTTCACGCTAAGCTGCGCCAGCACATGCGACACTTCCGCGATGACCCCGGGCTTGTCGGTGTGCTGAATCACCAGCGTCGGATACTCGCCGGAGAACTCGACCGCTAGGCCGTTGATCTCGGTAATGCGGATATTTCCGCCACCGACGGACTCACCCACGACGTCCGTTACCTGCCCGTTTGAGCCGGTAATCACGATACGCGCGGTGTTGGGAAACGCCGGCTGTTCTTCGGAATATTCGACCGAAACCGGAACGCCCTGTTCGCGCGCAACGCGGTAGGCGTCCTTGATGCGCGGATCGTCCGGCTCCATACCGAGCGCGCCTGCAATCAGCGCTTTGTCCGTGCCGTGGCCGCGGCCTGTTTCGGCAAACGAGCCGTAGAGCGTAAACTTCACTTCGGCAACGTCGTCTTCCGCAATGTGCCGCGCAACCCGCGCTAGCCTCGCCGCGCCCGCCGTATGCGAGCTGGAAGGCCCTGTCATTCTGGGACCTATGATATCGAATACAGAAAAATCTTCCATATCGTACTCCGATTTCTATTGCTAGTTTAGTTGTTTTTATTATCTTTTTTATAGAAAGATAATGATACCGAATACAGAAAAATCTTCCATAATTATTCTCCAAATCCATTTGGCAGATGATGCTATAAGAAGTAAAAAAAGAACGGCGCACCGTTTTTGGCGATGCGCCGATCAAGGTTTTGCCGCGCACCCGTTCTTTGACAAACACGTCTCCGGGCGACGCTCCGACAGGTTGCTCCTTTCAGGCTGCTCCGCGGCACATCGCATTATCCGCTGAATGCTGCTTCCGTCAGGACCTGACATGGTTCACGGCCTGCGATTGCACGGGACCCGACGCTCAACGCCCCTTATCGGGATCTGACCCCACAGACGCTTGCCGGGGAACGGGATTTCCACCCTGCTGTAGCGGATTGCAGGTACAGGGCACCGCTAGTTCCCCGCTTAGCGCGGCAAACTGATTTACAGAAATATTGTAACATGGTTTAGGAAACATTCAAAACGATTTCTTTTGTGTTTGACAAAAGTTTGCTTTTCGGGCAGGAAGGCAAATCATGGTTAGCCTGCGCTTTTACTTCAGGCGCTCCACGGCGTATGCCGCCGCGACGCGAACGCCTTCGCGCCGGTCTTCCAGCAGTTTTTCGATGAGCGGAATCAGGTCTTTTCGCCCCTGCTTGGCCGCGATCACGCAGGCGTGCTGGATCAGGCGACCGTTTTTGTTGAGATTCGTGCCGACGATTACCAAAGCGGGCTTTACGTCGCCCGACAGCAGCCGTTCCAGCGCGAACGCTTCCGGCACGTCCGAAACCGGCTCGATTCCCCGGTTGCACGGGCAGACCGACTGGCAAAGCTCGCAGCCCAGCATGCTGGCCATCGCGTCCATGACCCAGTCTTCCATCGGTTCGCCGCCCATGTACGCGCGCGCGCACTTTGCGTAATCATAGCCGCTGGCTGAAATCGCTTTGCTGGGACAAGCGCGTTCGCAGGCATGGCATTTTGCGCAGGGCGGTTCAACCGGCGTTTGAACGGGGGTAAACGCAGCCTCCGGCAGATCGATCAGCAGCGTCTGCACGCAAAAGCGCGTTCCGCAGCCGGGGATATTCGTCAGCCCGTTTTTGAGCGGAACGCCGACGCAGCTGCGGATGAGCAGTTCGCGGATGGGCACATAAGTGCGCTTGGCGCGAACGCCCTGTTCGTTCAGCGCGCGAATCAGTTTGTTCGAGGCATGATACGCCGTGTTGCTGGAGGGATAGTTGCCCGAAACGGGTACGGAATCCGGGTAGGGCCGGTACGGCAGAATGAGCGCGAGAATCGCGTTTGCCCAAGGTTCTGCAGCGCGAACGTCCGCCGCTAAGTCTGTTCCCGCATGATGCAAAGCGCCGTCTTTTAAACGGCGCTCATACTGCGTAAACGGTTCGGTTGGGAACACAAAAGCTTCGGCAAACCCGAATTCCTTTGCGGTTTTCTGCGGGTTCATCTGCCCTGCTCCTGCAGCATTTCCTTGGTCTTCATCAAGCGCGTGAGGTTGCCGCGTTCGTTCTCTTCCAGCTTCATCTGGATGCGGCGGATCGTCTCCGTAAACTGCGGAATCATGACGTACTCCAGCGCGTTGACCCTGCGTCGCGTCTTTTCAATTTCGTCGGCGAGTCTGCCGCAGGCCTTTTCGATTTCCGCAAGCTGCACAAGCAGCGGCAGAACCTCCGCGAGAAGCTGGACGGACATATCGAGATCCGCGCTGGTGGTCGCAAACCCGTAAGGGTACGTAAACCCTTCCTGCGTCGAAATGGAGAGCTTCGGCACCTGAATGGAGAGGACGTGTTCGACGCCCGCCGTGACTTCCAGCGCGCGCGCGGGATAGATCAGAGCTTCCTCAATCTCCGCGCCGCTCATGGAAGCGCGCGCGAGCACGAAGCTCTTCATGGCGCGGGAGAGCTTTTCTTCCACCTCCGCGCGGAGACGCTTGTTCTCGCGCGCGTAGTTGATAAAGCGGCGGACGAGTTCGTCCCGCTTATCCTTCATCATCTTGTGACCGCGGACGGCAACCTTCTTGCGTTTCTTGAGGTTGCTCAGTTCCATCCGGGTCGGTTTTACTTGGATGGCGGCCATCGGCTACGCCTCCTTGGGGTAGTATTTCTCGATATATGCGTCGCGGATACGCTTGAGTTCGCTCTTGGGCAGAATGCCAAGCAGCTTCCAGCCGAGGTCAAGCGTCTCTTCGATGGTGCGGTTGGTGTAATACCCCTGGGACACATACTGCTCTTCAAACGCATCGGAGAACTTTGCGTAGAGCTTGTCCGTTTCGGAGAGCGCCGCGTCGCCAAGGATGACGGCGAGTTCTTTTGCGTCCTTGCCGCGCGAATACGCCGAGAAGAGCTGGTTCATGGTGTCCGCGTGATCTTCGCGCGTTTTGCCCTTGCCAATGCCCTTGTCCTTCAAGCGGGAAAGCGAAGGAAGCACGTTGATCGGCGGCGTTAAGCCTTTTCGGTAGAGTTCGCGCGAGAGGATAATCTGCCCTTCCGTGATGTATCCGGTCAGGTCGGGAATCGGGTGGGTCACGTCGTCTTCCGGCATGGAGAGAATCGGAATCATCGTGATGGAACCCGCGTTGCCGCGGATTCTGCCCGCGCGTTCGTACATGGTCGCAAGGTCGGTATAGAGATAGCCCGGATAACCTCTGCGGCCGGGAACTTCCTTACGCGCGGCGGAAACTTCGCGCAGCGCTTCGGCATAGTTCGTAATATCCGTAATGATGACCAGCACGTGCATGCCAAGCTCGTACGCCAGATACTCAGCGGCGGTAATCGCCATACGCGGAGTCGCGATGCGCTCGATGGCCGGGTCGTTGGCCAGGTTGATGAACGTAACGGTCTTTTCGATTGCGCCAGTGCGTCTGAAATCGCTGATAAAAAAGTCCGCTTCCTCAAACGTAATGCCGACCGCAGCAAACACGACGGCGAACTTTTCGTCCGAACCCAGCACCTTTGACTGCCGCGCGATCTGCGCCGCAAGGTTGGCGTGCGGCAGACCGGAACCGGAGAACACCGGCAGTTTCTGGCCGCGAACCAGCGTATTGAGCCCGTCGATGGCAGAGATGCCCGTTTGAATGAACTCGCTCGGGTAGTCGCGCGCGGTGGGGTTCATGGGCGTGCCGTTGATATCGAGGTGCTTTTCGGGAATCAGCGCGGGGCCTTTGTCGATGGGTTTGCCCATGCCGTCGAAGATGCGTCCCAGCATGTCGGGAGCGACGTCCAGCTCGATGGACTTGCCGAGGAAGCGCGCCTTGGAGGTGCTGATCTGTAAGCCCTGCGAGCCTTCAAACAGCTGCAGCAGCGCGCGATCCTGATCGATTTCCAGCACGCGGCCTCTGCGGATGGTTCCGTTGGCCTGCTCGATTTCCACAAGTTCGTCGTATTTAACGCCCGAAACCTGATCCACCAGCATCAGCGGGCCTACGACTTCCTGAATAGTGCGGTATTCTTTACGCATGTGCTTCGCCTCCTTCCGTCAGAGCGCGAATCTGCTCGTTGGTATCCTTGACGATGGCGTTGTACTGCGCCTCGGTCTCTTCTTCCGGCACGTACTTGAGCCTGCCGATCTTCTCGCGGACGGGGAGCTTGACGAGCTTGCTGAACGGAGCGTCCTCCATTAAAGCCGCAAGGCTCTTTTCGTGGAACGAAAGAATCGCTTTGAGCATGAGGTATTGCTTTCTGGGTGAGGTGTAGGTATCCACCTCGTGGTAAGCGTTTTGATGCAGATAGTCCTCGCGGATGGAGCGCGTGCTTTCAAGCGTCAGCCTGTCCTTGAACGACAGCGCGTCGATGCCGACCAGGCGGACGATTTCGTCCAGTTCGCTCTCTTCCTGCAGCATCGCCATGGTCTGATGAACCAGCGCCGCCCATTCGGGAGAGACGTGCTGATTAAACCAGCCTTCGAGGCGGTCGAGATACAGCGAATAGCTCTGCAGCCAGTCGATGGCCGGGAAGTGACGCGCGTACGCAAGCTTGCTGCTAAGCCCCCAGAACACCTTGACAATACGGAGCGTTGCCTGCGAAACCGGTTCGGAAATATCGCCGCCCGGAGGGGATACAGCGCCGATGGCGGAAACCGCGCCTTCGCGGCCTTCGCTGCCCAGCGCTTTGACCGAACCCGCGCGCTCATAGAACTCCGCCAGCCGGCTCGAAAGATACGCGGGATAGCCTTCTTCGCCCGGCATTTCTTCCAGACGCCCGCTCATTTCGCGGAGCGCTTCCGCCCAGCGGGAGGTGGAATCCGCCATAATGGCGACTTTATAACCCATGTCGCGGAAGTATTCCGCAATCGTAATGCCCGTATAAATCGAAGCTTCGCGCGCGGCAACCGGCATGTCGGAGGTGTTGGCAATCAGCACCGTGCGCTTCATCAGCGAAAGACCCGTGCGCGGATCCTTCAGTTCCGGGAACTCCATCAGAACGTCCGTCATCTCGTTGCCGCGTTCGCCGCAGCCAACGTAGACGATGATGTCCGCGTCCGCCCACTTGGCGAGCTGATGCTGAACGACCGTTTTGCCGCTGCCAAACGGACCGGGAACCGCCGCCGTGCCGCCTTTGGCCACGGGGAACAGCGTGTCGATGACGCGCTGGCCGGTGATCATCGGCTCTTTGGGCGAAACCTTTTCGGCGTAGGGACGGCCTTTGCGAACCGGCCATTTCTGCATCATCGGCAGCTCGACAACCGTTCCGTCGCTCTGTTCCAGTTTGGCGATGGGCTGAACGATGTTCGCTTCGCCGCTGAAAATCCAGACGAGTTTTCCGTTCAAGCCCGGAGGAACCATCACGCGGTGTTCAACCGCTTCGGTTTCCTGCACGAGTCCCAGAATGTCGCCGCCGGTAAGAGAATCGCCAACGTTCGCTGTCGGAACAAAGTTCCATAACTTCTCATGATCCAGCGCGTCCACCATGATACCGCGCGTAATGCGGTCGCCCGCGCGCTCGCGAATCACGTTGAGCGGACGCTGGATGCCGTCGTAAATCGACTCGATCAGCCCCGGCGCGAGTTCCACCGAAAGCGGTGCGCCCGTGGTTTCCACCGGCTCGCCGGGTCCGATGCCGCCCGTTTCTTCGTAAACCTGAATGGAGGCCTTGTCGCCGCGCAGCTCGATGACTTCTCCGATCAAATGCTTTTCGGATACGCGCACAACGTCATACATCTGCACGTCGGCCATGCCGCCGGCAACGATGAGCGGCCCCGAGACCTTGATGATCGTTCCTTGCATGTTGTTTGCCCTTTCGTAATCAAATCCTGTATCTTGCGCGGGAACGGAGTTGATCCGCTCCGCAAGTTTTCTGTTTCAGTTTCCGCCCCAAAATCCGGCGGTTGTTTGCTCGTTTTATGAGTTCGAGAGGATATCCATGCCCACGGCTTTTTCAACGTTTTTGCGGAGCGCTTCCGCGCCGACGCCGCGGGAACCCTGGTTATCCGGAATCGGGATGATCGCGGGGTACGCGCTGGCCTGATATTCGGAAATCGTTTCCGCGCAGGCCGGGTAGAGTTTTTCTGTAACGAACACGGCTACATACCCTTCCCGTGCCAGACGGTGCAGCGTACGGTTCGCGCGCTCGCCGTCGTCTTCAAAAAATACGTCAAGACCGACCGCCTGAAACAGCAGGACGGAATCCCGGTCTCCGATTACGCCGATTTTAGCCATACAGTTCCCTCAGTCTTTCCGTAATCACGCCGTCGTCGAGGCCGTTGCGTTTGACGGTCAAAATCAGGCGCACCGCTTTTGCTTCCCGGTCGCGCGCCAGCAGGTAACCGATGATCGGAAAAATCGTCGTCACCTCGTGGCGGTGGTCGTTCACGAGCGAAAGCAGATAATCGTCCCGCGCTTTTTCAAGCATGGCGATGTTGCCGGTAACGAGCATACGGCTCAGCCCTTGCTGCAAGGCGCTTTTTGCCGTGCTGCCGGAGAGCGCTTTTGTGAGCGACTCGGCGGAAAGCTCATAAGCTTCGATCAGCGTCTGGGTTTTTACGCCCGCGGCGGGTAAAAGCATCTCCTTTAAATCTTCTTTTTGCGCGCCCATTGCGCGCATGCGAAGAAACGTAATCACATTGTCGAAATCGCACAGCGCAGAAAAATATTCTTTGACAAACGGGTCTTTCGCGGTCTGGGCGGTTTCCAGACAATGCTTCAGGTAGCCGTAATCCACCATCACGCTGACCATCTGCGGTTCCGGCTGGATTTTGAGCTTCTTCTCCAGATCGGTCAGAGACTCAATCATTGCCAAAGGCAGTTCGTCGTACTTCTGATCGTTCACCATCGCGCCGAGCTTTTCACGCGTAAACAGCCCGCCTTCGACATACGCCGGTTCGGAAACGACGAGCAAACGCGCTTTGATCAGAATCTTGAGATTCTGCGCGTCCGTTTCCAGCAAGAACAGGTCGGTAATCGCCGGGTCGGGCGAGAGTTCGCATATGGTCTGCGCGGTCTGGCGGCGGACAGATTCAATCATACGCTCGCAGTCCTCGCTCGTTGCGTCCGGCATTGCGCCGTACCGCGCGTCGAGAAGCGCGCGCATTGCGTCCTCAAGAGAACCCTCCGCCATGCGCCGGATGGTCTGGCTATTCAACAGTCCCTTTTCGAGCGCGCTGATGCGCGCGCAGGCATAGGGGTAACTTGGCTGCGGCATAGAACCTCCCCTCCGGTCAGTCGAACAGCATCTTTGCGACGCTGGTTTCTTCGTCTTGGCGCACTTCGTTCATCAGCGAAAGGAACGAACAGTCTTTTTCGTAGCTCTTGCTCAAAAGCAGAAAACCGCCTTCGATGGGTGCGTCCTGCTCGGAGAGTTTGAGCTGTTTGTCCTTCATTCCTGAGAGAACCTGTTCGATCCCCTTCCGGTCGGCTTTGGCCGGAACGACGGTTTCGCCGCCTTCCGCTTCCGCGCGGAGCATCCGCTCGCAGATGCGCGCGCGCTGGTTTTCGTCCAGCTTAAGCAGCGCGCGGTAAGCGCTTAAAAACGTTTCATCTATGATGGCGCGCTTTTTTGCCAGCGTGCTTTTTCTGCCGTCCAGCGCGGCACGGGTCATAAACCCGTCCAGCAGGCTCTTAACCGCCGCTTCGCGCTTGATGGTAAGCTCCTCGCGGAGCACCTTGAGCGCGCGCTCGTTTTCCGCGCGAATTGCTCCGGCGGCGGCTTCCGCCTCGGCGAGCGTCTTTTGCGCTTCCGCTTCGGCGTCGCCCAGGATTCGCTCGGCGAGCTTATTCGTTCCGGAAATGGATAAGGTAGACATCGCTTGCTCCTTCATCGGTACGATCTTGAGTAACGGGGTCTTTCTTCAGCCGATCTTCACGCCGTTGACGAGCAGGAAAGAGATGAGCAGCGAAAGCACCGCGTAGGTTTCGACCATGACGGTCATGAGCATTGCTTTGCCCTGTTCTTCAGGTTTTTTCGCAATGAGATTAATGCCGGAAACTGCAACTTTTCCTTGCGCAATCGCTGAGAGCAATCCGCCAAAGGCAATCGGAATAGCCGCAAGGAAAAGATTTAAGCCATTGGTGATGGTAACCGCATCGGAACCGCCCGAAAGCAGGCCCGCTTTGGTCGCGATAACGAATGCAATCAGCAGTCCGTAGATACCCTGCGTACCGGGCAGAAGCTGCAGCAGCAGGCAAGAGCCAAAGCGATCCGGGTCTTCCGAAACAACACCAGCTGCGGCTTGGCCGGCCAGGCCGACGCCAATCGCGCTTCCAACACCCGCCATAACGGCGGCCATAGCGGCACCTGCCGCTGCAAAGATGACACCCCACTGGATGGTACCCATAATAAGAATCCTCCTTTGTTATTCGCTCACAGATGATTGAAGATCATCCTTAATTCGAACGTGTTTTGTTTGATATCCCAAAGGACGGAAGGTTTTGCCGCCCGTCTCATAGAATTTTCCATAAAATTCAACATACTGGAGCCTGGCGCAATGCACAAATGCACCCAGGGTGTTGATTGCGATATTAAATCCGTGCAGCGCGACAAGCAACGCGCAAGCAACGATAATGCCAAGTATTTTGAGAACTAAAATTGGCGACTGCATGAGCATTTTGCAAAGCTCGTTGAACACGGAAGCAATAACGCCGGTAGCGATACCAAGTGCAAACAAACGCGCATAAGACAGAATGTCCGATAAGTAGCTCGTCACCTGATAGAGTTCTCCAAGTCCGGAAATCGTCCTCGCAATCGGGTTTTTCTTCTCGCGTCCTTTAAAGAGCAGAATCATAACGGCACCCAGTCCCGCCACAGCAAGACCGATCGTTCCAAGCACGGCGGGAATCCCCGCAACAGCCGACGACACGCCGTATAGAATCAGGCCGCAGACAATAAAAATCCATGATAAATTATCGAATATGGCCGTTTGCCAGTCGCCTCTTGAAAACGATAACTTCATCTTCAGCGCGACCCCGAACATGATATGCAAAACGCCGAGGCCAAAGCAAAGGATCAGCATGCCGATTGGGTTCGACATTGGATCGACAAACAGCGGAAAAAGATTGTTAGTGCCAAAAAGAGTATCAAAGTCCATGCCGAAGAATGTGCCGACCAATACGCCCCAAACAGCAGTAGACACGCCACCCCAGAGTAGTACGCGCGCAAATCCGCCCGACATGCCGGTTGGGTGTTTAAAACGGATAAACAACGCGCATAGAATAGATAGGACGATGCCGTATCCGGTATCACTGAGCATCAGTCCGAACAGCAGCACATAAAACGGCGCCATATAGGGAGTAGCGTCAATGCCGTTCGGGTCGGGACGCGAATAGAGATTTGTCACCGCCTCAAAGGGTGTGACCAGCTTTTTGTTTTCCACGAATGACGGCGGAACTTCGCCTTCTTCCGCGTCGCGGACGGAAAAATAATAAGCGTCGGTCACGGTGAGCACTGCCTGTTCGACGGTTTCGATTTGATCCGCGGGCACCCAGCCGTCCAGTTGGAACGTTGCCGAAGAACGCGCAAGTTCCGCGGAAGCTGCCGCGCGGTCGCGCTCGATCACCGCCGCGTCGCAGGCGCCCTGCACCGTTGTCGTCGCGCCTTTTGCCTGCTCCGCCAGAGCGGTTTCAAGCTCGAACTTACGCGCCTGCAGCAAACGGTTTTTCTCTTCCAGTTCGGTCATCGCTTCCGCGGGCGTTCCGCTCATCTTGGGGAACGCGTAGTCCGTCCAGGCAAGCGACTTTAAAATATTGGCGACGGATTTTGCTTCTTCGCTTGCGCAGGCAACAACGCAGGTGCGCATGCTGCCCTCGTTGAAGAGCTGATACTCGGCCGCCTCGTCGATGGCGCTGAGCTTTTCAACGTCCGAAGCGGCGATTACACCGGTAAAGTACTTCACCCCGCGCACGTTCTGATAGGTCTGCATATCCGCCGGAAAATGTTCCCAGGGGCGCAGCGCGCCAATCAGCGATTCGTTTTTATCGATCTCCGATTTGACGGTGGAAAGCTCTCTGGATGTGCGCTCCAGCTGCTCGCAGAATGTAAGCGCGCCCGACAGCGTTTGATATAAGTCCCCCGCGCTCGCTTCCGGCGGCGCGCTGAAAAAGCCGCGCTTTTCGGAGAACGGCTTGAGCGTCACAATGGCCTGCGAAAGCCGCTGAACTTTCTCTTCCGCCTGTTCCAAAGCAGCGAAATTGGGCGCATCCGCGCTTACGCCGATTACCTCGACGGTCTGCGTGGTCTGCAGCGCCTTCATGATATCCGCTTCGTCCGCTTGATGCGCAACGAGCGTGATGCGCTTCATCTGAACAATCATGCTCTGTTTTGCACCTTATCGACCAAATACTTGACCGCGCCGTCCACTCTCGACTTTGCTTTTTCGCAGAGTTCGTCGGCTTGTTCGGCCATGCCGACGAGCGTTTCCTTTTCTGTGGCTTCGCCACGCTCGCCTGCTTGCTGCAAGGCCAGTTCCGTCTTTTTGCGCTCTTCTGCATCCGCAAGCGCAAGCGCGCGTTCCGCCTGCTCGCGTGCCTGGACAAGGCGTTCGCGGGACTGCGCCGCGGCGTTTTTGGTCGTCTCTTGCGCCTGCTGTTCCGCCGATGCGATTTCCTCAATGATCGACCGCATGTTTAACCTCCGTATCCTCTGAACCAAAACCGCCCGGTGCGGCGTTGGCATGAATCTAAAAAATAAAGGCATTTCGTTTCATCAGCACCGCACTGCTGCCGTAGGCTCGAAGCGGCAGTAACCGGCGTTCAAAGCGCGCCTTACTTATATTAACATAGAATACAGAAAAAGGAATACAAAAATAACGGTCGAAATCAGAAAGTATTTCTCAATATTCCTGCAGCCGACCGTTATTTGATCCCGTCACCTCTTGCAGAAATTACTTGGTTCCAAACAGTCTGTCGCCCGCGTCGCCCAGCCCGGGAACGATGTAACCGTGCTCGTTGAGCTTTTCGTCGATGTGGGCTACATAGATATCCACATCCGGATTTGCCTTCTGCATGGCGATCAGCCCTTCGGGAGCGGCGATCAGGCTCACGAAGCGGATGCTCTGCGTTCCGGCGTTTTTGATGATGCGGATGGCTTCGTTGCCGGAGTTTCCGGTTGCGAGCATCGGGTCGACGATGATGGTTTCGCGCTCCGAAATATCCTGCGGAAGCTTGCTGTAATACCCCGTGGGCAGAAGCGTGTCGGGATTGCGATAGAGTCCGATATGCCCCATCTTTGCGTTCGGGATCAGGCTCATGATGCCGTCCGCCATGCCGAGACCCGCGCGGAGAATCGGAACGACGGCGATTTTTTCGTTGGCAAGCGTCTGTACCTTGGTTTTGCAGATGGGTGTTTCGATTTCGATTTCCTTGAGTTCCAAATCCCGGGTCACTTCGTAGGCCATGAGCATGGCGAGTTCGTAAACCAGTTCGCGGAACGCTTTGCAGCCCGTTTCCTTGTCGCGCAGCAGCGAGAGCTTGTGCTGAACGAGCGGGTGATCGATGGTGATGACTTTAGACATATCGAGCCTCCTTCGTGCATTTTATTCAAATTTGGTATTCGCCAATGATTCGCCTTCTGTTTCCCGTCCCTTGCTTTGTTTTAAAATGCGATAAGTGTTCGGAACGGATTACTTTTTGCAGTCGTGCGCCTTCTCATAAGCGCCGATTTTGTCGATCCGGCGCTGGTGGCGTTCGCCATGTGAATAGTCGGTATGCAGCCAGATATCCAGCATGTTCATGGCGCGAACCGGGGTGGTGACGTTGGCGCCGAACGCGATGACGTTCGTATCGTTATGGTCGCGCGTCATCTTTGCCGAGTATTCGTCCGTGCAGAGCGCGCAGCGAATTCCTTTGACTTTATTGGCGCAGATGCTTGCGCCAATGCCGGTCGTGCAGATCACAACGCCGCGCTCGAACTCCCCTTTTGCCACCGCTTCTGCCGCCGGAAAGATATAGTCCGGGTAATCGATGCTGCTTGCGTCATAGCAGCCAAAGTCCTTCACTTCATGTCCCGCGGTCTGCAGAAACGCCAGCAGCTCTTCCTTCAGGTGATATCCGCCGTGGTCACAGGCAATTGCAATTTTCATGTTGAATTGTCCTTTCGAATAATTTATTATTCCGCTCAAATCGTTTATTTCTCAGCTCAAATGGTTTATTTTTCCGCTGGTTTATTTTTCTGCGTCGATTACAACAAATCCTGCCGAGCGTAATAAGCGGTTCATATAGGCAAGTCCTTCGTTTTCCGCCGGAACACCTTCGGCAAAGATCCGGTCGGCGCTTTGATCCATCTCCCGCAGCGCGGAAAAGAGGTTTGCGCAGAGCGTTTCCGGCGCGTTCCTGTCGCCAAGGATGATATGCTTCTTGCCCCGGTAAAAGTTCTTGGTCTGTTCCGTTGCCGCAATGATGCAGTCCACCCCGTCGGCTTCCGCCTGACGGTACAGCGCGTTGATCGTGCGCGCCGCGCGTTCCGGTTCTCCGGTAACAACGATCACTTCCGCATTCGGCGCGTAGTGCTTGTATTTCATGCCGGGAGACGCGGCGACTTCGCCCTGCTTCATGGGTTTTAGGATACTGTCCGCAACGCGCACTTCGCCGATGACCGCTTCGAGCATTTCTCTCGTAATCGCGCCCGGACGCAGGATCGTTGGCGCGCCTTCCAGAGAAAGCACTGTGGACTCGACGCCGTATTTGCATGGCCCCCCGTCGAGAATCAGCGGGATTTTGCCGTTCAGATCCTCCAGCACGTGCTGCGCGGTAGTCGGGCTCGGCCTGCCGGAGCGGTTTGCGCTGGGCGCCGCTATGGGTACGCCGGATTTATGGATCAGCGAACGCGCGGTCTTGTTGAGCGGCATGCGCACCGCAACGGTTGAAAGCCCCGCCGTGACTTCGTCCGGAACGCGGTCGCTCTTTTGCGCAACCAGCGTCAGCGGCCCCGGCCAGAACGCGTCCATGAGCGTATCCGCAATTCTCGGAATCCGCATCCAGAGCTCGCGCACATCGCTTCTTTTGGCCACATGCTCGATGAGCGGATTGTCCGCAGGTCGCCCTTTTGCTTCAAAAATCCTTTTAACCGCTTCGCCGTTCAAGCCGTCCGCACCAAGGCCGTATACCGTTTCCGTCGGAAACGCGACCAGTTCGCCTGCCTGAATCAGCTTTGCCGCCTGCGCGGAACCCGCCTCAGGCTGGTGTTCCACGTTGATGACCTGCGTGCGATACGGCGCGTTTTCCTGTTCCTGCCGCATCGTCAATCAGTCCGTTTCGCCGGAGAGCTTGGCGCTTCGTTCGGCAAGAATCAGCGCGTCGATCAGCTCGTCCATATCGCCGTCGAGAAACGCTTCCAAGCGGTACAGCGTTACCCCGATACGGTGATCGGTCACCCGCCCCTGCGGAAAATTATACGTGCGGATGCGTTCACTGCGGTCGCCCGAGCCGATCTGGCTCTTGCGCGCGCCTGCGCGTTCCGCCTCCTGCTGGCCGTGATAAAAATCAAACAGTCTGCTTTTGAGCACGCGCATGGCCTGCTCTTTGTTTTTAAGCTGCGACTTTTCGTCCTGACAGGAAACCACCATGCCGGTCGGCAGGTGCGTAATACGGATGGCGGACTCGGTTTTGTTGACGTGCTGACCGCCCGCGCCGCTGGAGCGGTAGGTGTCGATTCTCAAATCGCCTTCCTTGATGTCTACTTGAATGTCGTCCACTTCCGGCAGAACGGCAACCGTTGCCGCGCTGGTGTGGATGCGCCCCTGCGACTCTGTTTCCGGTACGCGCTGAACGCGGTGGACGCCGCTTTCGTATTTGAGCCTGCTGTAAGCGCCGCGCCTGCCGCTGATGGAGAGCACGACTTCCTTTACCCCGCCCATGTCCGTCATGTTGCTCGAAAGGTATTCCACCTTATAGTAATTCCGTTCGGCATACCTAAGATACATCCGCAGTAAGTCCGCGCCAAAGAGCGAGGCTTCGTCCCCACCTGTTCCCGCGCGGATTTCGAGTATGACGTCCTTATCGTCGTTCGGGTCTTTGGGCAGCAGCAGGATGCGCAGCCGCTCTTCCAGCGAGGCAATCTTCGTTTCGAGTTCGGCCACTTCCGCATGAACCAGTTCTTTCAGCTCCGCGTCGAGGTGATCGCTTAGCATGGCGCGGCATCCGTCCAGAGACGTCTGGGCGGATTGATATTCGTCAAACGCAACAACGATCTCCTCCAGCGCGGCGCGTTCCTTGCCCATTGCGCGCCAGGCGTCTTTATCCGCCATCGCGTCGGGCTCGGCCAGTTTCGCGGAAAGCAGGTCGTAGCGTTCTTTAATTCCAATGAGTTTTTCCAGCATGGTTCCTCCGTGATCAGCCGTTTTGGACTACCGGCTCGCGAAGGCCGCGCGTTTGAACTGCGCGGCGGTTTTATTCGCGTTTTCTGTTTTTTATTCGTTCTTCAGTATTCTTTAATTAATATTCCTCAGTTAAAATTCCGCAATCAATATCCAATAACCAGTATTCCGCAATTATTATTCTGCCACTAATATTCCGCAATCAGGACGCGCGGGTTTCCGCCTAGGTCGTTGAGCAGGATTGTGTTTCCGCCAAACAACGCGGAGACGCTTTCCGCCTGCGTACTCCCGATTTCGATGAGCAGCGTCCCGCCCGGATTCAGGTGTGCCCTGTATTCTCCCGCGATCCGCCGGTAAAAGTCCAGCCCGTCCTCGCCGCCAAAGAGCGCAAGGCGCGGTTCAAACGTGACTTCCTTTTGCAGGTGATCCATATCCGAACGCGTCAGATACGGCGGGTTGCAGACGATTAAATCAAACGTTCCCGGTATCTGTTCGAACAGGTCGCTTGTAATCAGCTCGATCTGCGCTTCGTTGAGCGCGGCGTTTTCTCCAGCAAGCGCGAGAGCGTCTGGACTGACGTCCGAAGCGGCAACCCGTACTCCGCTTAGTCTTTGAATCGCAACCGCGAGGCATCCGCTGCCGGTGCAGAGGTCGAGAACGCTTTGGCAGCCACGGTTTTTGATCCGCTCCAGCGCGGTTTCGCAGAGCAGTTCGGTATCCTGCCGCGGAATCAGCGCGCGCTCGTCCACATAAAACGGCAGACCCATAAACTCCCATTCGCCGAGGATGTACTGCAGCGGTTCGCCGCCGGTGCGGCGTTCAAGCAGTTCGCCGAGAATCACAATCTGTTCCTCGGTGACCTCCATCCACGTATGCACCATCAGTGCGTCGGCTTCTGCGCCGATGACCGCCGCAACGAGCAGTTTTGCCTGTTGCAGGCTTTCCTCGCCCGCCACGGGATCCAGTCTCAGCTTTGCCAGCCGAACGATCTCGGCAACCGTCATGGTCACGGCTGTTCAGGCTCCTTTTGATCGCCTTCCGCATTCGCTGCGGAGGGTTCGGGCTCCGGCTGCGCTTCGGAAGACGCGCCTTTGTTCATCGCAAGATGAAACGCCGCAATAGCCACTTCAATCATGGCCGGTTCCGGTTCGCGCGTGGTCAAATACTGCAGCCCAAGCCCCGGCGCGCGGATGATCCGCGCCCAGAGTTTGTCGGAAGCGGCGGCAAGTTTGAGCACCTCATACGCCAGCCCCGCCACCAGCGGCAAAAACACAAGCCGTGTTAAAAAGCGCAGAAAGAAATTTTCCGTATACGGCAGCACAGCAAAAAACAGGATGGATACCGCCATCACGAGGAACAGATAGTTCGTTCCGCATCGGGGGTGCAGGCGCGAAAACTTCATTGCGTTTTCAGGCGTCATTTCCGCTTCGTGCTCGTAGCAGGCAATGGTTTTGTGCTCCGCGCCATGGTACATATAGACCCGGCGGATGTCCTTCATCGCGGCGATGGCGGTGATGTAGAGCAAAAAGACCAGCAGCCGCACAAAACCCTCCGTCAGGCTCTTCCAGATGCGCGGGGTTGCGTCCTTCCAGGGAATCAGCTGTGTGGTGAGCGAAGGAACAAACACAAACAGCCCGATGGCGAGCACCACGGCAAGCACCACCGCAACCGCAATGGCAACGTCCATGGCGGACTTTCCGGTCTTTTCGGCAAGCCATTTTTCAAACCGGCTCGGCTCTTCTTCGATCCCTTCGCCGTAGAGCTCCGCTGAGCGCGTCGTCATCTTCATGCCCACGGAAAGGGAATCGACAAACGCCACAACGCCGCGCACCACCGGCCATTTCAGCGCTGGATGACCGCTCGTTTTCTTTTTTTCCGTATATTCGGTAACGATGGTGCCGTCGGACTTTCGTACCGCCAGGGCAACTCCGCCTTCGGGCGTACGCATCATAACGCCCTCCATGACCGCCTGGCCGCCGACCGAGCATCTCTTCATTCTTTGTTCCTCATGTTTCCGACGCATCTATCATAAACTTGTCTGTCAGATACATCTATCACAGTTCTATTTCTCATTATTGTACCATATCTGGTGCACCCGAACAAGAAAAACCAAACCGGTTGTGCCTAAAGTCGTGTCCGCCGCGATGAGCGCGCATTCGTTTTGACGCGCATTTTTGCTTTTCCGCCTTACGTTCGAATGACGTTAAAAACAGGTTTTCTCCGGGTCGGACAAGAAAAAACCTCCCCCGTAAAGGGAAGGTTTTTACGTTTCTTACAGACCGTAACGCTTTTTAAAGCGATCCACACGGCCGCCGCTGTCGACAAGCTTCTGTTTACCCGTGAAAAACGGATGGCACTTGCTGCAGATTTCAACGCTCAGCTCGTCTTTGATCGAGCCGGTCGTAAACGTTTCGCCGCAAGCGCAGTGAACAGTAGCTTCACCGTACTTCGGATGGATATCCTTTTTCATGCTCGTTCACTCCCTTAAAAACACTACCATCGGTTATTATAACCAGTGGAGCCCGAAAATGCAACTGGTTTTTCGGAATTTTCGCAAAATGTTACGATTCCGATGCGCAAATTTCTACCCATGCGGGGAAAAATCGCTTATTTTCCAAAACGGCTGGTGGACATGGTCGTGTAGCCGTCCTTTTCGTAAATGCCTACCCAATCTTTGAGCCGCTGGAGGAATTCTTCGTTCGTCGAAGTCTTTTCCAGCATACCGATCAGGTGCTCCGTCACCTCGGCGGGATTTCCGCCGGAGAGCACGCGCCGAATGGTGCGCACCGCTTCTAATTCTTCCGTCGTGAGAAGTAAATCTTCGCGTCGCGTGCCGGATTTGTAGATATCGATCGCCGGGAATATCCTGCGTTCGCTGAGCTTTCGGTCAAGATGGATTTCCATGTTGCCGGTTCCCTTGAACTCTTCAAACACCATGTCGTCCATGCGGCTGCCCGTCTCGGTCAGCGCGGTGGCGATTACGGTCAGGCTGCCGCCGTTTTCGATTTTACGCGCGGCGCCAAAGAAGCGCTTGGGTTTGTGCAGCGCGCCCGGATCCATACCGCCGGAGAGCGTCCGCCCCGTCGGCGGGATCGTAAGGTTATACGCGCGCGAAAGTCTTGTGAGGCTGTCGAGCAAAATGACCACGTCTTTGCCCATTTCGACAAGCCGCATGGCGCGTTCCTGCACCATTTCCGCAACACGGGTATGATGCTCCGGCAGTTCGTCGAACGTGGAATACAGCACTTCGCCCTTGATGGAGCGCTGCATATCCGTTACTTCCTCCGGCCGCTCGTCGATGAGCAGCACGATCAGGTGCGCTTCCGGATAGTTGATCGAAATGCCCTTTGCAATGCTCTTGAGCAGCGTCGTTTTACCTGCTTTGGGTTGGGAAACGATCATAGCTCGCTGGCCTTTGCCAATGGGCGCTATCAGGTCGATGAGCCGGATGGCGAGGCTGTTTGCTGCGCCGGGTTGTTCCAACGTATACCGCTCGAATGGGAATATGGGAACCAACTCTTCAAAAGGTTTGCGCTCCAGAATGTTTTCCGGCGCCTCGCCGTTGACCGCGGTGATATACAACAGCGCCAGGAACCGCTCGCCTTCCTTGGAAGGGCGGGTCTTGCCGGTGACCATATCGCCCGTGCGGAGGCCGAAACGGCGAATCTGTGCAATGGAAACATAAACGTCATGCTGACCGGAGAGATAGTTTTCGCTGCGTAAAAAGCCATAGCCGTCCGGCAGAACTTCCAGAACGCCTTCCGCGTCCCCGCATTCTCCGGTTTGGAGGATTTCCGGCACGGCGGGATTGCTCGTTCCGTAATCCTTGTTGTAATAGCCTTCCGCGCGCGGACGGAACCGGCGGTCGTCTTCGAACCCTGCCGCCTGGTCTGCGCCAATCCCGCTGGGTGAGTAAGCGGGTTGATAACCGCTGCCCTGCGGCTGATAACCGCTGCCCTGCGGCTGATACCCGCTGCCCTGCGGCTGATAGCTGCCGCTTTGCGGCTGGTAGCCGCCGCCTTGCGGTTGGTAGCCGCCGCCTTGCGGTTGGTAGCCGCCGCCCTGCGGC
Source organism: Clostridiaceae bacterium (assembly GCA_039683415.1). Taxonomy (GTDB): domain Bacteria; phylum Bacillota; class Clostridia; order Christensenellales; family CAG-138; genus UBA7703. The sequence goes on along the minus strand of JBDKRL010000006.1, from coordinate 344,695 downwards.
TGATAGCCGCCGCCCTGCTGCTGGTACCCACGTTGCTGGTAGCCGCCCTGCTGGTAGCCGCCTTGCTGATAGCCGCCCTGCTGCGGCGTGTACTGTCTGCGCTGGTATCCGCCCTGCTGCGGCCGATTATCGTAATAAGGCTTTTGCTGGTAGGGGCGCGGCGTATAGCCGGAACGGTGGTAACCGCCGTCGGAATCGGGCATTTGCGAGGAACGATCCGATCCATCGGCTTCCGGTTCGCCCTGCTTGGCGGGTTCGATCGCAGCTTCTTCCGGAACGAATTCTTCCTCTTCTGCCCCTTCGGACGCGCCAAAACCGGACGGAACGACGCCGCCCGACATAATGATTTCAACCAGCTCGCCTTTTCTGAATTTGGTAATCGATTTTACGCCTTGCAGCTTTGCGATTTCACGCAAATCTCCAAGGCTCTTCGCCTCCAACTGTTCTCTGTTCAACTGTAAACTCCTCTCTTACGGTAAGAAACATTACCTGTCAGCACCATCAATTGAAATAAAAGATGTGATTTCTTTGATGAAGAAATCATATCCTTGGGTACTCTTTTTGTCAAGCCACGCCGTTCATTTTTCACAACATCTCCGCTATTGGGCGTTGTTTTGTGCCGAAATCGACGAATACGCGCTGTATTTGTTATGCAGCACCGCTGCGGGGGTTGTTCGATCCGCTCTCAGCGCAAGGCTGATTTGCGCTCAGCCTGGGTACTTTAGCAACGCGCGGCGGTTCGTGACATTATAAACGCATTTGGCATAATTTGCCAGATGCATTTTATTATTTTAGCAGATATTTGTTCGGTTTTGATGAAGTCCGCGTTTGATTTTCATCTTGGAACCCCCTCTGCCAGCTGCAAAGCACATGAAATTCCGCGTCATTCCTGTAACCTTTTTGAAAACCCTGCGCGGCTTCTCTTTTTTTTTGCACTTCGGTGTGTTATGATACAGCACATGGCAAATAAGCAATTCGAGCGCCCAAAGAGCGGAATACGAATTCGTCCGCGTTATATCATCCTGTTCTTTGTCCTGACGTTTTTCGTGCTGGGCGGCGTTTTCTTATCCCAGCAGACGAAGCTCAAGAGCATTGCCGAAGAAAAAGTTACGCTGCAGACCGAACTTGACGCTTATAAAGTCGAACAGGAACGTCTGGAGCGCATGCTCGAATACATGCAGACCACTGAATATCTGGTTCAGTACGCGCGCGAGAAGCTCGGCTATGTCTTCAGCGACGACTGGAAATTCTACGAAACCACAACGGAAACCGAAAAGAATACCGCAAAGAACGCAGGCGACCTGCCTGTCGGTACGGCAACCCCTTCGCCCACGCCGACGCAGAAGCCAACGCCTACGCCTTCGCCGACCGCAACGCCAAAAGTTGACGTACCCGTCATTACGATGGGATAACTCGGCCGGTTAGTCCCGGCGCCGTCTTTCAATCAAACACATGCCGATTCGTCCGCTAGAGAGTTGAATAGCTCAACCGAACGTCCCGGAATCGTTTTTTGATCAAACGCGAGCCGGCTCGTCCTGTTCAATCGATTGGATTACTGAGCCGGACGCTTATTCAATACTCTCAATCAATGAGGAACCGATGAAAAAACTGCTTGTATTCGATATTGGCAGCAACACCGTTCGCACCGCGAAACTGGCGGAAGGCGACGACGGTTTGCCCTATGTCAAAAGCAAACATGTTTACACCACGCGCCTTGCGGAGGGGCTCACGGAAACCGGCAAGCTTTCGCAATCGCGGATGCTTCAGTCCCTTCTTGTGATCCGTTCCGTCTGTTCGGAAGCCGCCGAGCACGATTACGAATGCTATGCCTATGCAACCAGCGCCGTCCGGGATGCTGAAAACGGCGCTTTTTTTGCGCTCCAGGCCGAACAGGTTCTTGGCGATGGTCGCGTCCGCATCCTCTCCGGCGAGGAAGAAGCGACGTTTGCCCAGCGCGGCGCCGATCCGAGCGGAAAACGCACGATCCTCGATATCGGCGGAGGCAGCACGCAGCTTGTGCGCGCTTCTTCTCGCGAGAGCTGGCCGATCGGGTGCGTGCGCGCAAAGGATCTTGCGCCCTTTAACGAACTCAAGCAGATCATGGAGACTCTCCGCCCCATCCTCTCGGGATTGTTTGGTGAACCGGGGCTGGACGACCGCCCGGACGCGCAGTCGGTCGAGGCGATCCGGCGGAGTCAGAGCGCTATCCCGCTCGGCGTTGGCGGAACGATTACATCCCTGGCTCTTCTTTGCGAAGGGAAAATGGAATTCGCGTCCTGGACGGGCGAAAAGCCGGTTGAGTTTCTCGATCTCTGCGCGATCCTGCAGTCGCTCAGCAATATGGGGGACGCCGCGCGCGCGGAAATACCGCTGCTGAAAGACCGGCACGATGTGATTCTGCACGGCGGCGTGATCCTGTTGTACCTCATGGAGCGGCTGCGGACATCCCGCGTCGGCGCAACCCTCAGCGATGGTCTGGACGGGTACGCGGCGCATCTTTTCGAATCGCTGAGGAATTCAAAAGGCTGAATATTATTGGTGCTTTTCGAGGGCTCCGCCCTCATGATCTCGGCTTATTTGAGGGCGCCGCCCTCATGATCTCGGCTTATTTGAGGGCTCCGCCCTCACGATCTCGGCTTATTTGAGGGCTCCGCCCTCGTGATCTCGGCTTATTTGAGGGCTCCGCCCTCAAACTCCTGCTCAGGACTGCCGCCCTGAGAACTCGCACTATTTATAAAAAGAAGCGCTCCGTTGCTGGAGCGCTTCTTGTTCGTTTGTGTCCCTTACGGAATGAGCGACGGAACCGGGGTCGGCGTGACGCCTCCGACGATATCGTCAAAGTTCATTTCCGTTTTGTTGCCGACGACAATCGTCAGCTCCAGATATTCTCCGTCACGGTAGATTTTAAGCTTGAGTTCGTCGCCGATGGTGCAGCTCTTGACGATGGCAACGAGTTCCTTCATGTCCGTGATGGTCTTGCCGTTGGCTTCCACGATGATATCGCCAGCTTTCACGCCCGCTTGATCCGCAGGTCGTCCGGCCACGACGCTGTCTACCAGCGCGCCTGCCGGTACGCCGTTTGCTTCGGCGGTTTCTTCGTCAATCGTGGTAACCGTCACTCCGATGCCCGGACGTTCGACGGTTCCTTCGGTAATCAGGATCGCCATGATCTTTTTGACCTGATTGATGGGCAGCGCAAACCCGATGCCCTCGGCGCTGACGGCATTGCCGTACTCGTCGTAACCGGCGGTAATGGTCTTTGCGCTGTTGATGCCGATGACAAGGCCTTCCATATTGATCAGCGGCCCGCCGCTGTTACCAAAGTTGATGGCGGCGTCGGTCTGCAGGTAGGTATTCGTGTAGTTGTCAATCGTAATCTCGCGCGACGTCGCGCTGATGATGCCAAACGTCAGCGTGTTGGCCAGTTCGTCGGTCGAAAGCGGGTTGCCGATGGCCAGTACGTATTCGCCGACGCGGACGGCGTCCGAATCGCCCAGCTTGAGCGGCTGGAGCGTTGCGCCTTCCACTTTCAGCACGGCAATATCCGTTTCCGTATCCGAGCCGATGAGCAGCGCTTCGCGCTCTTCCTCCTCGCCGTCCACTTTTACGGTGATTTTGTCCGCGCCTTCCACAACATGCGCGTTGGTGAGGATATATCCTTCGCTGGAAACGACAAAACCCGTTCCGCTGCCGTAGAGCTCGTCAATTTCCTTGCCGGTTGTCGTGCTCGTGCCTTTGGTGTAGTTGATCACGCCGACAACGCCCGGCGACACCGCGTCGTAGATATCCGGTATGGGGTTGTCCACAATGCCGGGCACGTTGGGGCTGATCCCGTCCAGTTCCGGCATTTCGCGGTCGCTGTCGCTGACGTCCGGCGTTGCGGTCGCTTCCGGCAGCTGCGCGTCGTCGTTTTGCGTTTCTTCCGGCGCGGCGGGCGCGGCGCTCACGGAAGGCGTTGGCGTCATCATCGTCAAATCATCGCTGGATGTACCGCCGAGCAGGTTCGGCCAGAACAAACCTGTGACAAGCAGCGCAAGCAGCGCGACCACGATGATGATCACGATGGTTGCAAAGGCGTTTCCGCCGCGTCCGCCCTCAGAAGGGCGCTTATCCGAGTTGTAATAACCGTTATACTCCATTTTTCTTTCCTCCGTCCGTCAGTGCGCGTTTGGGAGCCGGTGCGCGTTTCAGCGTGAATGTGAACGTGCTTCCCTTGCCTTTCGCGCTCTTCAGGGTAATTGTTTGGTTGTGCTGGTCAATGATGCGCTTCACAATCGAAAGCCCCAGCCCTGTGCCGCTCTGCTTCGAAGGCGTATGCGCTTTTTCCACCTTATAAAACCGGTCGAACACATGCGGGATGTCCTGCTCCGGAATCCCCTGCCCGTTGTCCTGGATGCTCACATAGATTTCGCGCTTCATGGCATAGGTGGCGATTCTAAGCTTGCTGTCGTCCGGTGAATACTTGATTGCGTTGTCGATGATGTTGCGCAGTACCTGCGAAATCTGCGCACTGTCCGCTTCCACATAATACTGTTCCTGCGCAAACTTAACGTCCACCTCCATGTGGTGTTCGTAGATGCGCGCTTCAAAGGTGATCAGCGTCCGGCGGATGAGCTCATTGATCTCGAATATTTCGAGCTTGAGCGCGGTCTTGCCGGACTCGATGCGGGCAAGATCCAGCAGGTCATTGACCATGACCGCCATGCGCTTGGTTTCCGAGAGCACGATGCCGATGTATTTTTCGTACTCGTCCGGACCGATGGTGCCGTCCTGCATGGCCTCCAGAAAGCCCTTCATGCTGGTCAGCGGGGAGCGCAGTTCGTGGCTGACGTTGGCGACAAAGCTTCTTCTGGTGGCTTCCAGGTCTTTGAGCTGGTCGGCCATGGTGTTAAAGCTGACGGCCAGCTGCGTCGCTTCCTCAATGCTGCTGATCGGAATGCGGACGTTGTAGTCCCCTTTGGAATACTTCTGCACGATCTCGTTGATCTCCATAAACGGCCTTGTCAGACGCGTTGTGGTGTAGTATACGGCGATGACCGAGATCAGAACCGCGATAAGCGAAACCAGGATGACCTCTGCGTACGCCATGCCCACCGCGCCGCGCGCTTCCGTTATATCCACATAAAAGCGGATCACATGGGTGGCAACGCCTTCCTCCAGGAAGGGTTTGCTACCAATGAGCATCTGGAACGAGCCCTTCTGTTGAGTAAAACGCACGCTGCTCGAGTCCAGATCGGACACCGCGTTCAGCATGCGTGAGATTTCTTCCTCGGTGTAGCGGGTGTTCATGATGGAATCCCACTTGGAACCGGAGGCATATTGCACCATTGTGCCGTCGAGCGCGATCACCTGAATCAGCGCGTCATAATGGCGGGCAATGGTGTTGAGTTCAAGGATTGCGGCGTTCTCTCCGACGGATGCGCCCATGACATTGAAATACAGATCCGAAACGACGGCGATTTCGTTGGCAACGTCCTGCTTCTGTTCGCGCATGACGAAACCGGACATCAACGCGCCAATCACAACGCCGGAAAGCAGGAGCAATCCGAGCGTAACGGTCATGTATGTGGCAAGCATGCGGGAAAATAACGTTCGTAGAAAATCCTTGCGCATGTTATCGCATCACTTTTGCTCGAATTTATAACCGACTCCCCAAACGGTGCGGAGTTCCCACTCGTGATTATCGCCGAGTTTTTCGCGGATTCGTTTCACGTGGACGTCCACCGTACGCGAATCCCCAAAGAAATCGAACCCCCAGACTTGCTCCAGCAGCTGTTCTCTGGTGAAAACTTTGCCGGTATGGGAGGCGAGGAAATACAGCAACTCAATCTCTTTTGGCGGCATTTCCAATTGGCGGCCGTCCAGTGTAACGGCATAGTTTTCCAGTGAGACGGTCAGCCCCGGCAGGTTGATCGTGCGCTCCGGCTCGGCGGGCGTGCTGCGCCGCAGAACCGCTTTGATGCGCGCAATAAGCTCCTTTGCGTCAAAGGGTTTGCTGATATAGTCGTCCGCGCCGAGTTCAAGACCCTGCACGCGGTCGCCCGTATCGCCCTTTGCGGTGAGCATGATCACCGGCGTGTCGCTCTCCATGCGAATGTCGTGGAGAACGGCCCAGCCGTCGCGGCCAGGCAGCATGATGTCCAGCACGACAAGCGAAGGCTTTGTTTCATGAAACGCCGCCAGCGCGGAAATTCCATCGGCGCAGGTATAAACCTGGAAGCCGGCCTTTTTTAAATACAGCTCAATGATGGCCAGAATATTCCGGTCGTCATCAATGACCAGAATGGTATTGTTCTCCACCCGATCACCTCCGTTATGGATTGTTTGAGTGATAAGATCTCACATTTGGATAGAGTATAACAGAGTTCTTTTCGTTTGTCCAACCAACACAAAATTTGTCACACAAACGCCGCACCGTTTGACACAGTGCGGCGCAATTGAACCGTTCAAAGTCTTGTTCGAGTCGTTTTTTGCTCGTTTCTTACGCTTTCAGCGTGACCACCGTGACCCCCGCGTCGCCTTCGCCGTAGGCGCCGATGCGGAAGGTCTTGACGCGCGGGTGATTGCGCAGATAGGCCTGCACGCCGGTTCTCAGCGCGCCCGTGCCTTTTCCGTGGACGACGAAGAATTCGTTGATGCCGGTCATCGTCGCGTTGTCGATAAAGCGGTCGAGTTCCATGCAGGCTTCCTCCACCATCTTGCCGCGCAGGTCGATCTGCAGCGCGCTGCCGCGGTCCTGCGCAATGCTCACTTTTGAGGACGAACTCTGCGGCTTTTTCTTTGCTTCTATAGGGCGCAGATCGCGCAGCGGCACGCTCATTTTGATGATGCCCGCCTGCACCAGCACTTCGCCCTTGCCGTCCGCCGCTTTTACGACGGTCGCTTCCTGCCCCAGCGTAATCATCATCACCCGCTCGCCGGGATGTACGGACTGCGGCGCATCCCCCGCCGTTTCCCGCTGCGCCGCCTGGTCGTAAAGCCGTTCCTCGGTAACGCGCATGGCGTCGCGGGATTTCTGCACCGCGCGTTCGAGCTGTTTTTGATCGATGTTTTCAATGGAGCGAAGCTGCGCAATGAGCCGTTCCATATCCTGCCGCGTCTCCTGCACCATGCGCCGCGCGTCTTCGCGCGCCTTCTGGCGGAGCAGCGTTTTTTCGTCCTCCAGCTTTTTCTTTTCTTTCTGCAGTTCCGCTCGAATCTTTTCGGATTCGATCCGCGCCTTTTCTGCTTCGTCGCGGTCGTTTTCGGCGGTGCGCTTTGCCTGTTCCGCTTCGGAAAGCACGTTTTCAAATACGACGTCCTTCTTTTTCAAAAACGTCTGCGCTCGCTCGATGACCTCGCCGCCAAGCCCCAGCCTGCGGGAGATTTCAAACGCGTTGGATTTGCCCGGTATGCCGATAAAGAGCCGGTAGGTCGGGCAGAGACGATCCACGTCAAACTCCATGGAGGCGTTCTGCATGCCCGGGTGCATCAGCGCAAACGCCTTGATCTCGCTGTAGTGCGTGGTGGCGACGGTCAGCGTATGCCGTTCGTAGAGGCTCTCAAGAATCGCCTGCGCCAGCGCTGCGCCTTCCACGGGGTCGGTACCCGCGCCCAGCTCGTCCAGCAGCACCAGCGAGCGGGAATCCGCCGCGGCAAGGATGCGCACGGTGTTGGTCATATGCGAAGAGAAGGTGGACAGCGACTGTTCGATTGACTGCTCGTCGCCAATATCGGCAAAGACGCTCTCAAACGTGGAAAGCTCCGTTCCGTAGTCCGCGGGGATAAACATCCCGCTCATTCCCATCAGCGAAAACAACCCGACGGTTTTGAGCGTTACGGTCTTGCCGCCCGTATTCGGGCCTGTGATGATCAGCGTTTGGAACGTTTCACCCAGCCAGATATCGACCGGCACGACTTTATCCCGGGGAATCAGCGGATGACGGCCTTTGAGAATGCGAATCTGCCCCGCGTCGTTGAGCTTTGGCCTAACTGCGCGAAAATCCCGCGCCATCACCGCGCGCGCAAAGATCACGTCCAGCGCGCCCATGACGTTGACGCTCATATGGATTTCGTCCGCAAACGGCGAGAGCATGGCGGTCAAGCCCGAAAGAATGCGTTCGATTTCGTTTTTCTCTTCCGAAATGAGCCGTTTGTATTCGTTGCCCAGTTCGACGACCGCCGCGGGTTCGATAAAGAGCGTCGCCCCGCTGCTGCTCTGGTCGTGCACCAGCCCCGGCACCTGCGCGCGGTGTTCCGCCTTGACAGCGAGCGCGTATCTGCCGTTGCGCACGGTGATGATTGCTTCCTGCAGGTATTTCTGCGTGGTCTGGCTTTTGAGCATGGAGTTGAGTTTTTCGCGCACGCGCTCGTTGACGATTTTCATCTGCCTGCGGATGCGGCTGAGCTCGGTGGAAGCATTGTCGGAGATTTCATCTTCCGAAAGGATGCACCGCGCAATCTCTTCCTCCGCCGAACGGTGAGACGAGAGGCGGTTTGCCATATTGCAGAGCAGGCTTTCCGCTTCCCCCGCCTGCAGAACTTCCTTGGCCTCGCGGGAAGCGCGCATGGCCGCGGCCACCGCCAGCAATTCCCGTGCGCTGATAAACAGGGCCGCGCGCATACGTCCGACCAGTTCGCGCACGTCCGGAAAGCCGGAAATGGGCGTTCTGCCGGTGCGCGAGTAGATCGCTTCCGCTTCGTTGGTCTGCTCCTGCAAGGTTTCCGCTTCCGCAAGGCTTGGCGCAGGACGCAGTTTTTCCGCAAACTCCCAGCCCACCTCGCTTGCCAGATGCTGTTTCAAAATGGAAAGGATTTTATCGTATTCCAATGTGATATATGTTTTTTCAAGTATCATTTTTTACTCCTAAATAGTTCGTAGTAAATTCTTCAGATCAATATGAAATATGTTTTTCAGCATCATTTCATACTTCTGAACAGGTGGTAGTCAATCGTTCGATCCTACCGACGATTGCGATCGCGTTATTAATAAACAAAAACTCCGTCCGGTTCGTCTGTTGTACCATCAGACCGTCTGCTGTGATTGCGTTTTTTACAAATAAAAGCCCCGTCCGGTTCATCTGGACGGGGCAAATCTTCGTTTCGGTCAGCGGATTTCGGTTAAGAACTCCGCAATCAGCCGCATCGCGTTTTCGATGTCCTGCATCGAAGTCGCGTAACAGCACCGAATATGCCCCTCGCCCGCCGCGCCGAACGCGCTGCCGGGTACCGTAACAATCTTTTTGCTTGCGAGCAGCTGATCGCAGAATTGCTCGCTGGTCAGTCCCGTGGACCGGATTGATGGAAACACATAAAACGCGCCTTCCGGTTCGTTGCAGGAAAGCCCCATGTCGTTGAACGCGTCAATGATGAAGCGACGGCGCACGGCGTACTCGTCGATCATGGCGCGGGTGTCCGCAAAGTCGTCCGCAAAGCCGGTTTCCAGCGCCGCAACGCCCGCCCACTGCGCCGGGGTCGGCGCGCAGAGCATCGTAAGCTGGTGCACTTTCCGCATGGCGGAGATGATGTCCTTTTGTCCCGCGGCATACCCGAGCCGCCAGCCGGTCATGGAAAACGCCTTGGAAAAACCGTTGAGCACAATGGTGCGATCCCGCATGCCGGGCAGCGCGGCAAACGAACAATGGCGCTTGCCGTTAAACGTAAGCTCCGCATAGATTTCGTCCGTCACAACGAGGATATCCGTGTCCCGCACGATGTCCGCAATCGCCTCCAAATCGGCCTGTTCCATAATCGCGCCCGTCGGGTTGTTCGGAAACGCCAGCAGGATCGCCTTGGTCTTGGGTGTGATGGCGGCCTTGACCGCTTCCGCGCGCAAGCGGAACCGGTCTTCGTGCCTGGTCACGACCGTGACGGCCTTGCCCCCCGCCAGTTCAACGGAAGGACGGTAAGCAACGTAGAGCGGTTCGTGGACGATCACTTCATCCCCAGGATTGAGGATGGCGCGCATGGCAAGATCAATCGCCTGGCTTGCGCCAACGGTGATCAGGATATTATCGATCGAATCGTAGGCCGGAATCGCATAACGCTCTTCCAGATATTTCAAAATCAGCTCGCGCAGGTGCGGATCGCCCGAATTGGACGTGTATGCCACACGCCCGCTCTTGAGCTTTTCCGTCACGTATGCTCGGATGCGCTCCGGCGTCGGAAAATCGGGCTCGCCGACTCCGAGGCTGATATAGCGTTCGTCCAGCAGGTCGAAATATTTACGAATGCCGGAAGGCGGTATGCGCTTGACGCAGTCCGAAAGCAGGTTCTGAAAATCCATACGTGCACGTCCTTATCTGTTCGGTAAAAAACCGTAGAATTATCATAACATGCGTGTTTCCATGCGTCAAACAAATTGTCCGCCCGCAGCGCAAACGCATAGAAAAACGCACACGTTCTCAACTTGGACAAAATCGCGCTGAAAACTTTTTTTCGGTTCTTCTCGGCTGGATGCGGTGAATCGTGATAGAAAATCGGGGTCTTACCGTGCCCGCTAGTTCATTGCGATGTCGCTCATGGCGTCGTAACGCTCATTTGCCAGTTCGATGAGCCTTGTGTTTTCCTCGTTTGGCGTGCAAACGATCTCCCTTGCCGCACGCCCCGCTCGTTCCAGCGTCTGTACGTCCAGCATGCCGCCAAGCATCGCCACGCCCGCGTCGCCATGCTGACGCACGCCGATAAAGTCCCCCGGCCCGCGCAGCAGCAGATCCTGACGCGCAATTTCGAACCCGTCGCTGGTCTTGGCCAGCGTCTGGATTCGCTCGTTGGTTTCCCCGTTTCCATCGCTTGTCAGCAAAAAGCAATAGGCTTGCCTGGCGCTTCTGCCGACGCGCCCGCGCAGCTGGTGCAGCTGGCTTAAACCGAACCGCTCCGCGCCCTCAATCACCATAAAGCAGGCGTTTTCAACATGCACGCCAACTTCAATGACGGTCGTGGTAACCAGTATGTCGATTTCGCCAGCGCGAAACGCGCGCATGACGCGCTCCTTTTCGGCGTCCTTCATCTGACCGTGGAGCATGCCGATCCGCGTTTTTGGCAGCGTTTTTTTCAATTCAGTATATAGCTCAAAAACGCTCGGGCATTCGATGCTCTCGCTCTCTTCAATCAGCGGGCAGACGACGTAGCTCTGCAGCCCTTCCTCCGCCGCTTGTTTGGCAAGGTAAGCGTACATATCCCCGCGCTTATTCGGCGGGATCAAACTGGTTTTGACCGGTTTTCGTCCGGGCGGCAGTTCGTCGATAACCGAGATATCCAAATCCCCATACAGAATCAGCGCGAGCGTACGCGGGATGGGCGTTGCGCTCATCACCAGCATATCCGGCCTTGCGCCTTTCTCCATCATCGCCGCGCGCTGGCGCACGCCAAAGCGATGCTGTTCGTCCGTAACGACGCACCCCAAATCGTAAAACCTTACGCCGCCGGAAAGCAGCGCGTGCGTACCGGCCACGCAGAGCGCGGTGCCGTCCGCAATTTTCTTTAGCACAGCGTCCCGCTCCGCCTTTTTCATGCTGCCGGTCAGCAGCGCCGCGGAGGAGCCGAAGATCGTTTTCAGCGTTTCATAGTGCTGTTCGGCGAGGATTTCCGTTGGCGCGAGCAAAACGCCCTGCTTGCCGTTTGCGCTCGCCACGCAGAGCGCGTAGAGCGCGACCGCCGTCTTGCCGGAGCCGACGTCGCCCTGCAGCAGGCGGTTCATCGGAATTGGCTGCTCCATGTCGGCTGAAATTTCTGTTATGACGCGTTTTTGCGCGTTCGTGAGCTCGTATCCCAGCTTTGCCGAGAATTTGCCAAATACGCCGCTCGTATCGAACGCAAAGCCGTTCTGGCGGGTGCGTTCCGCTTTTTGCTGCTCGACGGCAATAAAGTACAAGAGCGCGTTTTCAAAGTCCAGTCGTTTTCGCGCAAGCTCCAGCGCTTCCTTGCTGAACGGAAAATGCGCGTGCCTGAGCGCCAGCGCCAGAGGCGCAAGCCCGTATTGGTCGATGACGTTCTGCGGCAGCGTTTCGCCAATTTGATCCCAAACGGCCTCCAGCGCCGCCATCTGGCTGTCCCGCCAGGTTCGCTGGTTCAAACCCTTCACCGTTGTGTAAACGGGCAGAATCCCCGGCAGAACACTGGAAAGCATGGGGTTGAGCAACGTAACGCCTTTTTTACGCAGTACGCGCCCGCAAACGCAGACGACTTCCCCCGCTTTGACCTGCGAACTTCGATAGGGCTGATTGAACCACTTGAGCGTGACGCAGCCCGTTTCGTCCTGTGCGGAGGCGGAGATGACCGTCATACCGCCTTTACGGAAGTAGCGCGGCGCGGACGAAATACGCACTCTGGCTGCGGCGTATTTGCCATCTATCAATTCGCAGACGGGTGTTACTGTGGAATAGTCCAGATAGTCCCGCGGCAGGCGGTTGAGCAGCTCGCGCGCCGAATGCACGCCGAGCTGACAGAACAGCTCCGCGCGTTTCGGGCCGATGCCTTTTACGCTTGTCAGTAGGATATCGATCATAGGCTGGTAAAAAAGCGATGGCCGGCGGCGGATTGTGGTTCCGCCGAACGCTTGTTTCGAGCGGCGCCTCCTCCGTCGTCGGCCAAATCCTTTACTGTTCTTTTTATGAACGGTTCTGTGCAGGTTCATAGGGCGGCAGCCCTATGCGAGTTTCTAAGGGCAGAGCCCTTAGCGGGTTTCTAAGGGCAGAGCCCTTAGCGGGTTTCTAAGGGCGGAGCCCTTATCTTTATTTTGAGGGCTCCGCCCTCATACTCCTGCTCAGGGCTTAGGCAGCCCTGAGAACCCGCCGCCTTTTACTGCACGGCGATGTAGTAGTAGTAGAGCGGCTGGCCGCCCGCGAGCACGACGAACTCCGCGTCCGGGAACTCGCTCTGGAGCGGTTCCGTAATGGCGGCGGCATTGTTCTCGTCCTGCCCTTCGCCGTAATAAAGCGTCACGGTGCATCCGCTGTCGCCTTTTTCGGCAATCATCTTGCGCACCAGCGCGGCGGTCGATTCCTCTACGCTCGCGCAGGAAACGGCTATATGGTTATTGAGCAGTCCTATGATATCGCCCTTATGGATCTTGGTGCCCTCAATGGTCGTGTCGCGCACGGCATAGGTAACCGCGCCGCTGACGACTTCGCCGATGGCGTCCTTCATGGCCGCTTCGTTTTCCTCAATGGAGGAATCCTTGGAGTAGGCCATGCAGGCGGCGATCCCCTGCGGAATCGTCTTGGTCGGAATCAGCACAACGCCTTTTTCGGTCAGTTCGCTTGCCTGCTGCGCCGCGAGAATGATGTTGGAGTTGTTCGGCAGCACAAAGACCTTTTTCGCGTTGATCTTGTTGATTGCGGACGCAATCGTATCGATGCTGGGGTTCATGGTCTGCCCGCCGGAAATCAGCGCGTCCACGGCCAGCGCGCGGAAGAGTTCGTCGATCCCTTCGCCGGTGCTGACGGCAAGCAGGCCGAATTCCTTTTCGTTGCGCTTGCGCTCCTCCATGAGCTGGCGGTTCTGCTCGCGCATGTTTTCAATTTTGAGATGTTCCAGTTCGCCAAGGCGCAGCGCCATCTGCAGCACCTTGCCGGGTGAATTGGAGTGGACATGCACTTTAATCATGTCCGCGTCGCTGGCGACCACAACGGAGTCGCCCAGCCGTTCCAGATGGTTGCGGAAGCTCTCCTGCTCGGCTTCGGTCGTTTCCGGCGCTAAATGAATGATAAAAAATTCCGTGCAATAGCCGTAAACGATGTTCTCGCCGGAGAAGCTGTCCTCGTTGCGCAGTTCCGCGGGTTTGTCCGAAACCAGCTCTTCGTAGTTTTCCACCTCTTCGCCGTCGAGCGAGAGTTTGAAACCGCGATAGATGGTTAACAACCCTTTTCCGCCGGAATCCACAACCCCAGCTTCCTTGAGCACGGGGAGCTGCTTGGGCGTTTCCGCCAGCGCTTTTTCGCCAACGTCGAGGATAACGTCCATCAGGCGGTAGATGTTTGCGCCCTGTTGCTGGCGCTGCTCGACGTTTTCCGCAATCACACGCGAAACGGTCAGAATCGTGCCTTCCTTCGGCTTCATGACGGCCTTATACGCCGCCTCGCTGCCCATGGTCAGCGCGCGCGACAGAAGCTCCGCGTCAACGACGGCGGCGCCTTTAAACGCGCGGGAAAACCCGCGAAAGAGCTGGGACAGGATGACGCCGGAATTGCCGCGTGCGCCTTTGAGCGCGCCCATGCTCAGCGCGTCGGCCACCTGCGTTGCGGTTGCGTCTTCCGGCAGCGCGCGTACTTCCCGCACCGCGCTCTGCATCGTCATGGACATATTCGTTCCCGTGTCGCCGTCCGGGACAGGAAATACATTCAAAGCGTCGATCGCCGCTTTGTTCTTCTCCAGCAGCACTGCGCCGGCGATAATCATATCGCGCAGCTGTGCGCCGCCGATCGTTACATTTTTATCCAATTTTCCCTCCGTATGTTCGGAACCCAAGGCCGAACTGCGTTATACGCGAATGCTTTCAACGTGGACGTTGACGGCGTGAACCGTCAGACCCGTCATTTCTTCCACCCGGTATTTCACGTTGCTCTTGGCGTTCTGCGCCACGGCAGGCAGGGACACGCCGTACTCGAGCGTTACATAGAGATCGATATCGATCACTTCGGGTGAAAGTATCGTAACCTTGACGCCGCGGCGCATATTATCTTTTCCAAACAGTTCTATGAAAGGGTCTGCCGCTTTCTTGGCACTCATGCCGACGATGCCGTAGTTTTCCACAGCCGCGTAGCCGGCGATGCTGGCGATCAGGTCGTCCGCAATCATAATCTTTCCCAATGTCGTAGACATTTCCGCTGCCATAAGTTACGCCTCCTTTTTCGTTGGTTCTATTTTATACCATGCAATTTTTGCCCGCAACCGCGTAACCAGCCTCCTGCGGACTCTCGCAAGGCGTTATTGTATCCAGCCTGTGAAGATTTCGCAAACGCGCGAAAACTGCTTCGTTACGCATCCTCGGGCAGAATGCCGTTGTGGAAGACTTCCTGCACGTCCTCATTTTCGTCGAGGCGCTCGAGGAAGCGCGAAATCTTTTCGACCGTTTCCGGGTCGGTAATGGTCACGGTGTTCTGCGGAATCATCTGCACGTCGGCGGAGATGAATTCATACTTGAGCGCTTCGAGCGCTTCGCGCACTTTGGAAAATTCCATCGGGTCGGTATAGATTTCAAACGCGTCGTCCTGCGCTACAAAATCCGCCGCGCCCGCTTCCAGCGCTTGCATCATGACTTCGTCCTCGTCCATCTTGGCGGTGCGCTCAATGACGATGAGGCCTTTTTTGTCGAACATCCAGCCGACGCACCCGCTGTTGCCGAGATTGCCGCCGCTCTTGTCGAAAATATGCCGCATCTCCGCGGCGGTGCGGTTGCGGTTATCCGTTACGACGGATACGATCACGGCCATGTTGCCCGGGCCGTAGCCTTCGTAAGTGATTTCTTCGTAGTTGACGGAAGAGCCTTCGCCGGCGGCTTTTTTAATCGAACGGGCAATGTTGTCGTTCGGCATGTTGTTCGCCTTGGCTTTGGCAATCACGTCGCGCAGTTTATTGTTGTTGACCGGGTCTGGGCCGCCCTCTTTGACGGCGATGGCAAGCTCACGGCCGATCTTGGTGAAGATCCTGCCGCGCTGCGAGTCCGTCTTTTCCTTTTTATTTTTAATGTTGGCCCACTTGGAATGTCCTGACATAAAATCCTCCTAGATTTTCTTGCTGTCATGCTGAATCTCGGTGTATTTTTTTGCGATCGCCTGGAGGTCTTCCCAGACGTCGCGCTTTTTTGTTTCGTCGCGCAGGAGCGCAGCCGGATGGTATGTCGGCAGAAACCAGACGCCGTTTTTCTCGATCCACTTGCCGCGGTCGCGGGTAATGCGCGCTTCGGGAGCGTATACATACTTTGCCGCGGTCGCGCCTAGACAGACGACGATCTTGGGGCGGATCAGCGCATACTGCTTTCGGAGGATCGGCAGGCAGGCCTGCGCTTCCTCTTCCTGTGGGGTGCGGTTGCCCGGCGGACGGCATTTGACAACGTTGGTAATATACAGGTCTTCGCGCTTCATGTCAATGGCTGCGATCATGCGATCCAGCAGCTGGCCCGCTTTTCCAACGAACGGACGGCCCAAACGGTCTTCGTCCCCGCCGGGTCCTTCGCCGACAAACAGGATATCGGCAGAGCGGCTTCCTTCGCCAAGGACGACGTGGCTGCGCGCCTTGCAAAGCCCGCAGCGCTGGCAGTTTTGCAGTTCCGTCTCGATGGATTCCCAGCTCAGTTCCGCCATCGTACGCTCCGTTTAATCGCTTTGTATTAAATATGTTCCGCCGCGTCTTCGTCCAGCATGAATATGGCGTTGGAATGCAGCTGTAGGTAGCTGGCGGGAACGGTTGGCACGATCGGACCGTTGATGACCAGTCCCGCGGTCTGGGACAGTTCAAACCCGGAGAGCACCGCGATAACGCGGCGAGCGGACATGATGGTCGAAATGCCGACGGTGACCACGCGGCCGTTCTCCGTCCGCTCCACATGGGTCACGGGAGCCAGCTCGCTGGAAGGCATATTGCAGGCAATCCGCCCGTCTTTTTCGATCACGCAGACAACGGTGTCCAGTCCGCCTACGCCAAGGATATTGTCCTCGTATTCGTTGCAGACGACGCTCCAGTCCCGCGTATCCGTATTAGGCGCAAAGATACTGTCCGGCGGGATATTTACGCGGTCGTAGAGCATGGCGTGCATGCGGGAAGCCGCGCTCGTTTCCGAATCCGCGCGGACGTGTTCGTAGAGGTTAAAGGCACGGATGGTGGCCCAATCGAGCAGACCGTCGCTGGTCATGCCCGCAATTTTGCGGTAAGCAGCAGCAAGCGTCTGCGAGCAGTCAAGCCCCAGCGCGGACGCCGGTTTTTCGATGATGCACCCGGTGAGCAGCGTTGCCACGGCCTGGCTGAGCGTGTCGCTGTCCCGATAGACCAGTACGCTCATTTCCGCTCTCCCATCGCTTCCACGGCGTTGATGAAGAGGAGGATATCGTTATAGACATCCTTGCGATTGATTTCGTTGAGCATCTCGTGGCGGCCGTCTTCGTAGAGCTTGAGTTCGACGTCGTGCCCGCTCGCTTTGAGCCAGCCATAGACTTGCTTGACGCCCTTGCCTGCTCCGCCGACGGGGTCTTTTGCGCCGGACATCACGAGAATCGGGCGCTTGGGGACGCGCTTTGCCCACTTATCGTTGGATATCTCGGTCAAACCCGTAAACACGTCGTACATGGCATGCGCGGTGAACGGGAAGCCGCAGTTTTCGTCGGCAACATAAGCATCTACCTTAGCGTTGTCGCGCGAGAGCCAGTCGTTGACGGTGCGGTTGGGTTTGAACGCCTTGTTGTATGAGCCGAAGCTCATGTTGAACAGCGTAATGCTCGGCTGTTTGCCGCCGGTTTTTTTGATTTCGTTCTTGGCAATCAGTTTGCCGATTGCGAGAACGGGGTTGCTCCCCGCTGTGCCGGAAAAGATGAATGCGTCAAAATCCGTGCCGTCGCGCCCGGCATAGGTGCGCGCAAGGAACGAGCCCATGGAGTGGCCGAGGAGGATGAACGGGATGCCGGGAAAGTCCGTTTTGACCAGATCGCGCATGGTGCGCATATCCTGCACAATGGCGTTCCAGCCGTCCTTTTCGCCGAAGTAACCCTTCGGTACGCCGTCGCGAATGCTCTTTCCGTGACTTGCGATGTCGTTGCCGTAGACGAGAATCCCGTTTTCGGCTAAAAACGAAGCAAACTCTTCATAGCGGTCGATGTGCTCCGCCATACCATGCGTAATCTGCAGTGCGGCGTGCGGGTCTTCGGGTATCCACATACGATAGCGGATGTCACACAGACCGGTCGCGGAGGGAAACCTTTTTTCGCGCAGCGTAAATTTCATACTCCATACCTCCCCGATAATAATAATTGAGTATACCACCATCCGGCGGAATACTCAATATTTCATCTTGTGTTTGATCTTGGGATCGATTGTTTATGCGTTTTCATTCCCGCCGGTCTGCCCAATCGTAACGGTCGTGTGTTCGCCAAAGAGCGCCGCCTCGTCGTCCTCGTGCGTAATGACGTAAACAGGGACGCCGGATGCGCGCACCGCCTGAGAAGCGATGATTTTATTCGCTTCGTCCAGTCCGGTAAACGGTTCGTCCAGAAACAGCGCGTCCCCGCCGTAACTCAGCGCGCGCGCAATCGCCACGCGCCGCCGCATGCCGCCGGAGAGCTCGCGCGGGAGCTGACTCAGATTTCCGCCAAGGCCAAGAACGCCGAGCGCACGCTCCGCCGCCGCGAGATCGGAAACGAGTGAAACATTCTCCAGCGCGCTTGCCCAAGGCAGCAGCCTGTCCTCCTGAAACACCACGGCAGGTTTTTGAAACGCAAATCCGCTGACCGAACCGGAATCCGGCTGCTGTAATCCCAGCAGAATCCGAAACAGCGTGGTTTTGCCCGCGCCGGAAGGGCCGCGAAACACCGTTACGCCTTCTGAGGGAATATCCGCGGACAGTTCGGAAAACACGCTTTGATAATTGAACGCGAGGCTGATCCCCCTAAGCTTAATCATGGCGTATCCTCCTCATGCCGGAGACGAGCAGCCATTCCAGCAGCATCGAAAGCAGAATGACTAACAGCGTCCAGGCGAATAAATCCACCGTTTCGATGCGGAGTTTGGAAATATAGAGCTGGTAACCGATCGACTGTTTCGGCAGCGCGATGATTTCCGCCGCGACGCCGGATTTCCAGGCAAAGCCGAGGGACGTCGTGCAGGCTGCGAGAAACTGCGGCAGAACCGACGGCACATAGATTTTGAGTATGATTCTTGCCTTGGAAAGCCCGAATGTCTTGCCCATTTCGACAAGGCGCAAATCGGTATGCAAAATAGCGTCCGCCGTGTCCGCCCAGACCATCGGCAGCACCATCAAAAACGAAATCAGCAGCGGCACAAGGTCGGAATGGAACCAGAGCAGCGCCAGCAGGATAAACGACGTAACCGGCGTGGCCTTGACCACCCCGCGCAGCGGAGATAGCAGGCTTTCGGCAAACCGGCTCTTTGCGGTCAGAACCGCTAGCAGCACGCCGCCTGCCACGCCCAGCGCATAGCCGCTCATAATGCGCAAAAGCGAGAGCCCGGCATATGCCCAGCTCTCGCCGACGCCCAGCAGTTCTACGAGCCGCCGGATGGTTGCAAACGGCGAGGGAAGCAGCAGTTCCTGCCCAACGAGCAGGCTGACCGCTTCCCAAACCGCCAGATAGACGAGCGCAATCAGCGCTTTTTTCAGCCAGGTATGCTTTTTGAGCATATCAGCCCGCGTAGAAGAGGTCTTCTCCCGGGAGTGCGCCGCCAACGGATTCCGGGTTGGCGTTGTAGAGGATGTTCAGCATGGCGGTCGCGGAAGTCACCATGTCGTCGCCGGTGATGCAGACGATGTTGCTGCGCGGGATCGCAACCTTGGCGATATCCGCCGAGGCGACAATGCCGAGAGTAGCGAGCAGCTCGGAAGCGTCAACATTCGTGTTCACGCGGTCGACGGAATCCTGATAGTCCGTTAAGAACTGCTGGATCACTTCCGCATTCTGGTTATAGTATTCGCGGTTGACAATATAGACGCCCTGCACGAGCTTGGTGCCCGTCGCGGCTTCCCATTCTTCGTTGAGGTCAATGGCAATGCGCGCGTTCGCATTTTTGAGCGTCACGGAGGAAACGAACGGTTCCGGCAGCATGCCGAGCGTCGATTCCCCGCTGGCCAGCAGCGCCGCAAGCGCGGTGTGTTCGCCGACGTATTCCACCGTGACCTGATCGGTCAAACTGTTGAGCGAAAGCAGGTAGTCGAGCACGAACTGCGGTGTGCTGCCCTGACCGGTGGCCTGCAGGGTTTTGCCCGCAAGGTCGGCCAGCGAGTTTACGGTGTCCCCGTTTTCAACGACGTACAGCACGCCGAGCGTATCCACGCAGATGACGACCACGTTGCCTTCGGTC
This sequence comes from Clostridiaceae bacterium, assembly GCA_039683415.1. Taxonomy (GTDB): domain Bacteria; phylum Bacillota; class Clostridia; order Christensenellales; family CAG-138; genus UBA7703. Next base: position 324,697 of record JBDKRL010000006.1, on the reverse strand, counting down.
TTGTTATACAGCGTAGCGGCCAGATTGATCGGCACGGCGGCAACGTCGATTTCCCCGCTGACGAACTTGCCGACGACCGTATCGGGCGCGTCGAAGAGTTCCACGGAGTACAAATCCGTTTTTTCGCTCATCAGGTACGAAATTCCCATGCCGGTCGGCCCTTTGAGCGCGGCAATTTTCAGCGGTTCGGCGGGCGTTTTTGCGCACCCGACAGCGAACAGCATAGCGACCAACAACAGGACTGCGATGATTTTTTTCATGTTTTTCTCCTTTTTTTCGGCGGCTGATCCGCCAGTGTTTGTTAAACTGAAAGCTTCCGTTTAGCCGGTGACGATGCGTATTTGTTAATCAAACTCTATCGAAAGGCGGTTCGTTCGCTATTGCAGTTTGAATCAGTTGAAACGTTCGCCCTTGCTTTGCGATTCTGCCTTCGGCAATCAATTTATCGATGGCGCGGTAGAGCGTCGTGCGGCTCACGCGCAGCGACTCCGCCAGCGCGCTGACGCTCCACTCGGACTCGAACAACCCGTTTTCCGCACGCTGTGTGACGTACTGCATCACCCGCTCTTCCACGCTCTGCGGCAAAAAGCCGTCCAGCCGCTCGCTCAAAAACCGGATCCGCGCGGTCAGGTACGAAAGGTAGTTCTCCACGATGCGGAAATCTTTTCGCATCATGCCTTTGAGCGCTTCCTCGGAGATGAGCAGAATCCATGCGCTCTCCGCCGCCGTTACGCGCGCAACATACTGCGCTTCGTGATGAAACAGCGACGCAGCTCCGAACAGGTCGCCCTGGCGAAGCACGCTCATGGGCATTTTGCCCGTCTCGCTCTCTTTTGTCACCACGCAGCTGCCAAAGAGGATAACGCCCAGCGCGCGTTCGTTCTCAAAGCGGTCAAAGATTACATGATCCTTTTCAAAGTGTTCCACCCTGACGCCTTCGGAAGAGACCAGCGCGGAAATTTCGTCTTCCGCAATGCCAAAAAACAGAAAGGTACCCGCAATCTGATGCGCGTATGCGGTTGGGTTGGTCGAGCGGCTCAACTGCGTCACCTCGCTTTCTGTTTCATATGATACATTTTATCAGATCACGCGCATTTGTCAACGATATTCGATCAAATCTTATCGATTATCCGGCTTTTGTCCGGCAGCCGCTGCTTTTGCGTTTTCGAAGGCATTCTTTACGTTGAATTCTTACGCCGCGTTTGTCAATCGCTTCGACATATGCTATATTGAATTAGAATAACCGCCGCAAAGGAGCAATTAAAATGAAGCTGATTTCCTGGAACGTCAACGGGCTTCGCGCCTGCATCACGAAAGGCTTCTATGACTTTGTAAAGGACGCCGACCCCGATATCCTCGCCCTGCAGGAGACTAAAATGCAGCCCGAGCAGTTCGAGGGCGACGCGGGCGAATATAAAATTTACTGGAACAGCGCGGAAAAGAAAGGCTACTCCGGCACGGCGGTGTTCGTTAAACGGGAGCCGCTTTCCGTGCGCTACGGCATTGGCATCCCCGAACACGATACGGAAGGCCGGGTCATCACGCTGGAATACCCGAGCTTCTACTTTGTGACTGTTTACACGCCGAACTCGCAGGACGGTTTGCGGCGGCTCGGTTACCGCATGACGTGGGAAGACGCGTTCCTTGCCTACATCAAAGCGCTGGACGCCGGAAAACCCGTGATCGTCTGCGGGGATTTGAACGTGGCGCACAAGGAGATCGACCTGAAAAACCCAAAGACGAACCGCATGAACGCCGGTTTTTCGGATGAGGAGCGCGCCAGTATGACGCGCCTGCTGGAAAACGGCTTTGTAGATTCCTTCCGTCACTTTTACCCCGACAAGACGGAAGCCTACAGCTGGTGGAGCTACATCGGCGGCGCGCGGAGCCGGAACGCGGGCTGGCGAATCGACTATTTTGTCGTTTCCGACCGCCTGAAAGGCAAGATACTGGACAGCAAAATCCTGTCCGACGTGCTCGGCAGCGACCATTGCCCCGTACAGTTGGATACGGAAGCGCTGTAAAATATTCAGAGCGACCATTGCCCCGTACAGTTGGATACGGAAGCGCTGTAAACTATAACTAATATTTGATTTTATACGGGAGAACTATTACACGATATGATTATTCTAGCCTCTTCTTCCCCGCGCCGCCGCGAACTGATGACCATGATCGGCCTTACCTATACCATCGAAACGTCCGGTGAAGAGGAAGTGCAGCCCGCAGGGCTCGCGCCTGCGGAGTACGTCAAAACCCTCGCGCTCCAAAAGGCGCAGCCCGTTGCAGACCTGCATCCAACCGACTGCGTCATCGGCGCGGATACGATCGTCCTGCTCGAAGGCGACATCCTCGGCAAGCCCCATACGCCGGAAGTTGCGATCCAGTACTTAACGCGCATGCAGGGCAAAACGCACATCGTCTTTACCGGGCTTGCGGTACTGAAAAACGGCCGCGTGGACGTTCGGCACTGCGAAACGACCGTCACGTTCGCCCCCATGACGCAGCGCGAAATCGAAACCTACGTCGCCACCGGCGAACCGCTCGACAAAGCGGGCGCTTACGGCGTGCAGGGGCCGGGCGGCGTGTTTGTTGAACGCATCGAGGGCAACTATTTTAATGTAATCGGCCTGCCGCTGCCGCTGCTGTACCGCATGCTCATCGACGCGGGAGAAATCAAGCAGGGCTGAACACTTTTATGAACGAATCTGGGAACGAATGATGAATGTGTAAATGATCAACTTCAACGAGAAATGAAACTGGAAACGAATCAATCAATTTAGATGAACAACACAATCGAAGAAAAATTGAAACTGCTCCCTTCCTCGCCCGGCGTTTACAAGATGTTTAACGCTTCCGGCGAGGTGATTTACGTTGGAAAAGCGATTTCGCTCAAGAACCGCGTTCGCCAGTACTTCCAGTCCAGCAAGAACCATCCGCCGAAAGTCGCCGCCATGGTGCGGCAGATCGAGGACTTTGAATACATCCGCGTTGCCAACGAAACCGAAGCGTTTTCGCTGGAATCGAACCTGATCAAACAGTTTAAACCCAGATACAACATTTTGCTCAAGGACGACAAGCACTTCCCCTATGTCCGCGTCGATCTCAAGCAGGATTTCCCCCGGCTCGAGATCGTGCGCCGGGTCAAAAACGACGGCGCGAAATATCTTGGCCCCTTCCTCTCCGGCCTGCTCCTGCGGGACGGGCTTGCGCTGGTGCGGGAGCATTACCCGATCCGCCAATGCAAAAAGGATATTGCACGTATGATCGCGCGGCGGGAGCGGCCTTGCCTGATGTACCACATCGGCAAATGCTGCGCGCCGTGTTCGGGCAACATCACCCGCGCGGAATACCACCGTCTGCTCGACGAAGTGCTGTCGTTTCTCTCCGGAAAAACGGACGAGATCATCCGTACGCTTTCCGCACAGATGGAATCCGCAGCCGAAAGCATGGACTTTGAACGCGCGGCGAGCCTCCGCGACCGCATCCGCGCTATCGAAAGCCTCAGTGAAAAGCAGGTTGTGATTGCCACAAGCAATTCCATGATGGACGTTTTCGCGCTTGGCAGGCTGGAGAGCGCGGCGCTGGTGTTTGCGCTGTTCGTTCGAAACGGCAAGGTGATCGGCACCGAAAAATTCCGTATGGACGCGGACGTTGAAGAATCGGACGCGGACGTCCTCTCCGCGTTCCTCTCGCAATACTACGCGGAATCCGCTACGTTTGTGCCGGAGGTGCTACTCTATCAGGACGCTTCGGACATGGAGTCCGTTGCCGAATGGCTCACCGGGCTTGCGGGGCGAAAGGTCAGCGTCCACCGTCCGCAGCGCGGCGAAAAGCGGCGGCTGACCGAGATGGCTTACCGCAACTGCCTGGACATGCTGGAAAAAGACGCTTCGCTTCAAAAACGCGCCTGGGAGCGCGGCGAAGGCGCGCTGACCCAGCTCAGCGCCATCCTCGGCCTCGAAACAGTACCGTCAAGGCTGGAATGCTTCGATAACTCGCATATTCAGGGGCGGGACACCGTCTCCTCCATGGTCGTCTTTACCGACGGCCAGCCGGATAAAAGCGCATACCGGCGGTTCCGAATCCGCGAAGAAGCGGGCGGCAACGACCTGATCGCCATGCGGGAAGCGCTCACGCGGCGGTTCCAGAAAGCCGCGGAAAACGAAGCGGGATTCCTTCCGCTGCCCGACCTGTTGATCATGGACGGCGGCCCCGCGCAGCTGCAGGTTGCGCTGGATGTGCTGGATTCGTTTTCGCTCGACTTTATCCCGACCGTGGGACTTGCCGAGCTCAGCGAAACCATCTATCTGCCCGGCGAACCGGAACCCATCGCGCTGCCGCGGAATTCCGCCCCGCAGCACCTGATTGAGCGCCTGCGGGACGAAGCGCACCGCTTTGCTATCAGTTACCATCGCAGCCTGCATAACCGCAACGCGCTCTATTCCGTTCTGGACAGCATCCCCGGCGTGGGTGACAAGCGAAAACGCGCCTTGTTCGATACGTTTTTGACCATGGAAGCGATCAAGTCCGCCACTCTGGATGAACTCAAGGCCGTGCCGCTGATCGACTCGCGAACAGCGGAATCCGTTTACGGGTACTTCCATAAAGAGGATGCAGCCCAGCCGGAAACCGAGAATAACTAGTCGGCAAATACATCAAGCAAAAAGACGCGAACCGTTCGGCTCGCGTCTTATTTTACTTTCGTTATTTTGAATTATTGCGGCTTTCCGATTTCGTCGGAAATCGCTTCCATCAGTTCCTGGAGCCGTTCCGGCGCGGGAATATCGTATTCGTGCCCGCTGCAGACGATCCGGAGCGAAGACGCCGTGTTCTTGCTCGTAATACGGACCTCCGCAATGCGCACTTCCGTGATATCGGCGTACGCAATGTCGAATGCGATTCCATTCTTGTTGGACATGGGTTCCGGCATGGAAACGCCCGTCACGCCCGTTTCCGTCAGGCGGATAAACACACGCTTGAGCCGCGTTTTCGTTCTCATTGCGGTGAAGCAGCCAACCGCCAGCCAGACGACCAGCAGCGCGCTGGCTATGGCGATGATCTTCGGCGAAGCAAGCTGCACCAGCGCATCCCCGCCCGATGCCGCGCGCTGAAAATTCACCGCGTTGATTACGACAAGCAGCGCAATCACGACTAGATTGCTCCAGAACTTGATGTCCAGCAGGCTTGTCGTCTGACGGTCGGCCTGATACGTTTTCTGTTGCATAGTTTCCTCCGCGCGCTGTGTAAGCATCGTTGGTTCCACTGATGGGTCTTGCCGGGGAAAAAAACGGAGGGCGCGGTTTGCCTTCTATTCAGCCAAACAGCACGCCCCCCGTATGGATTCAGAAGGATAAGGCTTATTCTTCCTCTTCGTCTTCCTTCTTCGCCTGTTCGATGATCTTCTTGGCGATGTTGGCGGGCACGTCCTCATAACGCACGAATTCGCTCGTAAACGAACCGCGCGCCTGCGTCATGCTGCGAAGGTCGGTGGCATACTTGAACATTTCGGAGAGCGGCGCTTCCGCGATGACGATCGTTCCGCCGTCCACCGGGTTCATGCCGAGCATGCGGCCGCGGCGGGACGAGAGGTCGCCGCTGATGGCGCCCACGTAATCGCTCGGAACGAAGATTTCGTAGCGGTAGATTGGCTCGATGAGCGTCGGGTTCGCCTTGACGCATGCGGCCTTATAGGAGAGGCGCGCCGCGCTCTTGAACGCGACTTCCTTGGAATCGACGGGGTGGTACTTTCCGTCGTAGAGCGTGGCTTTGATGCCGACCATCGGATAGCCCGCGAGAACGCCGTGCACCAGCGCTTCCTTGAGGCCTTTTTCCACGGCGGGGATGAATTCCCTCGGAACCACGCCGCCGACGATGGCGTTGACGAATTCGTATTCGACGCCTTCTGCCGCCGGTTCAAAGCGCATCTGCACAACGCCGTACTGGCCGCTGCCGCCGGACTGCTTTTTATGCTTGCCTTCCGCTTCCGCCATCGTATGGATGGTTTCGCGGTAAGGAATGCGCGGGTCGGAAATTTGCGCTTCCACGTTGGTCTTGTTGCGGAGCTTGCCGCAGACCACGTCGATATGCATTTCGCCAAGACCCATAATCAGCACGTCGCCCGTTTCCGGGTTCTTTTCGATCAAAATGGTCGGGTCTTCTTCCTTGATGCGGTTGAGACCGGCGATTACTTTATCGTCCTCGCCCTGCTTCTTTGCGGTGACTGCAAGCGAAATGCTGGGCTTGGGGAAATCGATGGGCGCAAACAGGATCGGATCGCCCGCATCGCAGAGCGTGTCGCCCGTTGCGGTATACTGGAGCTTGGGCAGCGCGCCGATATCGCCAGCGTTGAGCTTGTCGACCGCGACGCTCTTCTTGCCGCGCAGCATGACCGGAGCTGTGGGTTTTTCACCCTTTTCCGCGTTGGTGTTGTAGGGCGCAACCGTAACGTCCAGTGAGCCGCGGTAGACTTTGACGATGCTGTATCTGCCGAACTGGTCGAACGTGGTCTTGATGACCTGAGCCGCGAACTTTCCAGTCTTGGAAACGACGACTTCCGCGCCGGACTTGACGTTGGTGGCCGACGGCGCTTTGGCAAGGTCGGCGGAGGGCAGGTAGTTGATGATGTTGTCCATCAGCGTGATAACGCCGATGTTCTGAGCGGCGGAAACACAGCAGACCGGGGTGACGATGCCTTCGCGTACGCCAACGGAGAGACCCTGCAGCAGTTCTTCGCGGGAGAGTTCCAGCGTTTCGAGGTATTTTTCCATCAGCTCGTCAACGCTTTCGGCAGCGGCTTCGCAGAGCTTTTCGTAATATTCCTGCGCCTTGCCGTTGAGCGCGGCAGGAATGGCGGTTTCCTTTTCGCCTTTGCCGTCAAATAACTTGGCGGTCATATGGACGATATCCACGTAGCCTTTGAACACGCCGCCTTCGATGATGGGCAGTTGAATCGGCACCACGCTGGGGCCGAACTTCGCGCTGATTTCGCTCATGACCTTATCGAAGTTCGCGTTTTCGCGGTCGATCTGGTTGATGACGATCATGCGCGCCTTGTGGTCTTTTTTGCACATGGCCATGGCTTTTTCCGTGCCGACGACCGGCCCGGAGACCGCGCCGACCACGATCAAGGCGCTGTCGGCAAGCGCCATAGCGGCGGCGACTTCGCCGTAAAAATCAAAGAAGCCCGGCGCGTCGATGATGTTGACCTTGGTGTCTTTCCATTCGAACGGAGCAAGCGCCATATTGATGGAAATGCCGCGTGAGATCTCTTCGGGATCGAAGTCGGTCGTCGTCGTGCCGTTTTCCACCTTTCCAAGACGGTCAATCAGCCCGGCGTTAAACAGCATGGCTTCCGTCAGCGTGGTTTTACCCTCGCCGCCGTGCCCGAAGACGCCAATATTGCGGATATCTTTCGCGGTGTATTCCTTCATGTCGGTTCCCCCTGTACTGATTTGTGATCTGTTTTCTTCATGATGAAGTATCAAATGCCGTTTGTGTAAACGGTCAAAGGCGGAAAGAAGGCCGAATGATTCGTGCCAAACGTTATTGTATCAGTTTGAAAATGCCTTGTAAACCACGAATTTCAGGCGTCCCAGCTTGACAGGTATGCCTTCTGTTCGTCGCTCAATTTGTCAATGGAAACGCCCAGCGCGGTGAGCTTCCGCCCGGCAACCTCGCGGTCGATCTCCGCGGGAACGTCATGGAGCTTGGGTGCAAGCTGTCCGCGGTGATCGGCAATATACCTTGCGCAGAGCGCCTGAATGCCGAAGCTCATATCCATAATCTCAACGGGATGTCCGTCCCCCGCGGCAAGGTTCACTAATCGCCCTTCGCCGAGCACATGGAGCCATTTCCCGTTATTGAGGCGATACCCCATGATGTTTTTGCGCATTTCGCGCTGTTCCACGGCGATTTCCGCAAGGCGGCGGACGTTGACTTCCACGTCGAAATGCCCGGCATTACAGAGGATAGCGCCGTCCTTCATCGAATAAAAATCCGCTTCGTCCACAACCTTGATGTCCCCTGTTACGGTGATGAACAAATCGCCCTTCTTCGCGGCGTCGTGCATGGGCATCACGAGGAAGCCGTCCATGACGGCTTCGATGGCGCGGATGGGATCGACTTCCGTTACGATGACGTTCGCGCCCAAGCCTTTTGCGCGCATGGCGACGCCCTTGCCGCACCAGCCGTAGCCTGCGACCACCACGGTTTTACCCGCGATCACGAGGTTCGTGGTGCGGTTGATGCCGTCGAACACGCTCTGACCCGTGCCGTAGCGGTTGTCGAAGAGGTGCTTGCAGTCCGCGTTGTTGACCGCGAACATCGGGAATTTCAGTTCCCCCGCCTTATCCATGGCAACCAGACGAACGATGCCGGTGGTCGTTTCCTCGCAGCCGCCGAGAATGCTGCTCTCGAGTTCCTTATGACGCGCGTGAATCGCGTGGACGATATCCCCGCCGTCGTCGATGACGATATCGGGTTTTGCCTGCACGACGCTTTCGATGCAGGCGTCGTATTCCGCAGGCGTGCAGGCGTAATGCGCAAACACATTCAGTCCGCCCGCGGCAAGAGCGGCGGCAATGTCGTCCTGCGTGGAGAGCGGGTTGCTGCCGGTGATATACATCTCCGCGCCGCCCGCCGCAAGCACACGGCAAAGGTAAGCGGTTTTCGCTTCCAGGTGGATCGACAGCGCGATTTTCAGGCCGGTAAACGGCTTGTCGCGTTCAAACGATTCGCGGATGCCGTTGAGAATCGGCATGTTCCGCTGCACCCATTCAATCTTTTGCTCGCCGGAGGGAGCCAGTTGGATATCTTTAATTCTATACATCGAAACTCCTGTCAAACAGTATTATTATCAGCCGTTGCCGACCTGCGCCGCCTGCGTCTGCAAACCAAAAACCGAGAACGCGGCCTGCAGCTGTGTGTCTTCTTCCGTGGTAAGCTCGTCGATTGCGGAATCCTTGAGTTCCTCCGGCAGATCGACCACGATATCCGGCGTAATGCCGACGCCCTGGATGCAGACGCCGTTTGGCGTATAATACGCGTCCGTGGTCATCTTTGCCCAGCCGCCGGTGGCGGCAATGCGGAAATAGCTCTGCACGATCCCTTTGCCGTACGTTTGCGTTCCGATGATGGTTGCAAGACCGTAATCCTTGAGCGCGCCGGTAAGCAGTTCGCTTGCGGAAGCAGAGTTGCCGTTGACGAGTACGACGAGCTTCATGCCCGTCTGGTCGCTGCCGTTGCTGGTGTAAACGTCCTCACTCCCCGCCTTGGATTTGATCGTGACGATGACGTCCCCTTCCGCAACAAAGTGGTCCGCAACGTTGAGCACCTCGGTCAGCCCGCCGCCGGGATTATCCCGTAAATCGATAATCAGGTTCTGGATGCCCTGTTCCTGCAGCGCGGTGACGGCGCTCCAGAAATCGTCCGCAACGCTGCCGTTGAACTCGGTGATGCGGATGTAGCCGATGGTATCGTGATAAACCGTAGAGATCACGCGGTTGACATGGATCTCCGCGCTCTGCACCGTAACCGTGGATTCCACGCCGTCGTGCAGAAAGGTGATCTCGTTTGCAGCCGTTTCGTCGGTATTGAAGCAGGCCAGCAGTTCGTCCAGCGTCAGGTTTGCCACCTCGGTTCCGTTGACCTTAGTGATGATGTCGCCAACCGCAATCCCCGCCTGCTCCGCCGGACCGCCTTCGTATACTTCGATGACCTTGCTGCCCGTTTCGTCCGGCGTTTGGACGCTGACGCCGATGCCGACGTAGTTTCCCGCGTTGGCTTTGAGGAGCTTGTTGTATTCCTCTTCGGTGTAATACTGTGCGTAAGGGTCGTCCAGCGAATCGATCATGCCGTGCATGGCGCCTTCCACGAGTTTGTCGCTGTCGAGTTCCTTTTCGTCGTAAAAATAGTACTGATCCTGTATCGTGCCCGCCAGTTCCCTGAGCGCGGCAACGTTCGCTGTTTGATCGCTGTTGCGCTCGTTGACAACAAAGACCAGCGCAAACGAAAGCACCGAGATGATGACGATGCAGATGATGATGGAGACGGTTGAAGAATCGGGGCGTTTCATGTTATCTTGTCGCTTCTTTCGGTTCCGGACGGCGTTTGCCGCGCTTCGGAACAGGTCGATGGTGTTTTTTACTTTTGGGTTACGGGTGAAAGCACGCGTGCGGGCATATCCTCCAGCGCGCAGACGTCCAGATGCAGTTCCTTTTTCCCCTTCAGGCCGCTGATGCCCTTGGGTACGGGCGCTTTGGTCAAGGCAAACAGCCGCTCGGCATTGGCAAAATCGTCGCTGCCCGCAGGTTCGAACGCGCCCAGCACGTCCGTTGCGAATTTATAGGGATTCGCCGTCGAGAGCAGGATGGTTTTCGTTTGATCTCCCGTCCGCTCGGTGTACCGTTCATAGACGCACTGCGCAACGGCGGTATGGGGATCCATCAGGTACCCGGTTGTATCGAACACGCGCCGGATCGTTTCCAGCGTGTCTTCCTCGGTGCACCAGTATGCAGCAAACCCTCTCTGCAGCTCGTCCAGCGCGCTTTGCGGCAGGGCGTACATGCCTTTTTCCTTCAAATCCTTCATCCAGCTGCGAACAACCGCGTCGTCGCGCCCTGCGAGCTCAAAGAGCAGGCGTTCGAGGTTGGAGGAGATGAGGATATCGATCGAGCAGCTCATGCTCTTGTAGAACGGGCGCTTGTCGTCGTAAACCCCGCTCGAAAAGAAATCCGTCAGTACGTTGTTGCGGTTGGAAGCGCAGATGAGCTTATGGATCGGCAGCCCCATTCTGCGCGCGTATTCGCCCGCGAGGATATCGCCAAAGTTGCCGGTCGGCACGCAGAAGTTCACGCGCTCGCCCGCGGCGATTTCCCCGCGCGAAAGCAGCGTCTGGTAGCCGGTGTAGTAATACACGATCTGCGGCAGAAGCCGACCGAAGTTGATGGAGTTCGCGCTCGAAAGCCGCCAGCCGCGCTGTTCCAGCGCGGAAGCGATTTTTTCCGAAGCAAAAATCTGCTTGACCGCGGTCTGCGCGTCGTCAAAGTTGCCGTGCACGGCGCAGACGTCCATATTGCCGCCCTCCTGGGTGACCATCTGGAGGCGCTGCGCTTGTGAAACTCCCCCGTGTGGGTAAAATACCAGTACGCGCGTGCCGGGAACGTCCTTAAACCCTTCCAGCGCGGCTTTCCCGGTATCGCCCGAGGTAGCGACAAGGATATAGACCTGCTTTTCCTCTCCCGTCAGGCGGAGGGATTCGAGCATCAGGTGCGGCAACATCTGGAGGGCGACGTCCTTAAACGCCATGGTGGGCCCGTGCCAGAGTTCCAGCACCGACTCGGTGCCGCTCAGCGGCACGAGCGGCGTGACTTCCGGCGCGTCAAAGCTCGTATAAGCGGCGTTGATCATGCCAAGCAGCGCTTGTTCGTCCGTTTCCGGCAAATAGGCGCGCATGATGTTGAGCGCGGTGGCTTGGTAGCTGCCGCGCTCACCGGATTCCGCTTTGATGATGGGGTATTCCTCGGGGACGTACAGTCCGCCCGATGGGCTGATGCCGCGCACAATGGCTTCCGCCGCGCGCACCGGTTCTCCGCCTCTGGTGCTCAGGTATCGCATGGTTGAATGGTATCCTTTATTCTTTTATCATGTTCCGGTTTTGTTACAGAACGTAATCCTTCAAATAATCGGGGGTCGTCTGCTTGTTTCCGGTGATGCTCATGATGACGTTGACGGAATACTTGTCGGAGAACTGCTTGAGCTCGGCAAAGAGCCCTTCCAGAGTCTCCAGCGAATGATGAATGATGCTTAAAAGTCCGTCGATATAGATGGTCTCTAAATCAAAATCGCCCGCCGCAAGACCGCAGAGGAATCCGTAAAGCATCTTCGGGGTCGTGATGCCGTATTCCGTTGCGTTGATGAAGCGAGCTTTCGTGGAGAGGTCGTACATATAACCGTTGTCGTCGTCGATAAAAATGATGTTTCCCTTGGCAGTCTGGACGGATTTGTTTGCCATTTCGAGAATTTGCTTGGTTTTGCCCGTGCCTTTTTCGCCGAATATGACTCCAATCAAAATCGTAGTCCTCCTTGTCGCTTTTTTTCATTATAAGCCAGCCGCGATCCAACAAGCAAGCCTAATCCATGCTTTACCAAATTTGTTGCGCTCCAAACAAATTCCTGCCGCTTTTTGACCGTTTTCCTATCATGTCAAGCAGGCGCAAAGCGCATGTCAAGCGGACTTAAAGCGCTAGTCAAGCGGAATAAAACGCCCGCGCATACTGCGCGGGCGCTCGTAAAAGAACTTGAGCTAAAACACGTCCCGTATGATCCGGTCGACGAGTTTTGTGAACTTTTCCGAAGCGGCATTGGCGGCCTGCTGCACTTCCTCATGCGTCAGCGTCTGCTCGAGGATCCCCGCCGCCATGTTGGTCACCAGCGAAATGCCGATGGTCTTGATGCCCGCGTGATGCGCCGCAATCGCTTCCGGCACGGTGGACATGCCGACGGCGGAAGCGCCAACGGTGCGCGCCATGACGATTTCCGCCGGCGACTCGAAGCATGGGCCGGAGAACATCATGTAAACGCCCTCGCGAAGCTGAATCCCCTCCTCCTGCGCCACCACCCGGACGAGCGCGCGGAGTTCCTTATTATACACGTTTCCCTGGTCGGGAAAGCGCGTGCCGAAGGAATCGTCGTTCGGCCCGATCAGCGGGTTGGAGCCGGAGAAGTTGATATGGTCGGAGATCAGCATCAGATCTCCAGGCTGAAACGCAAGGTTCACGCCGCCACATGCGTTGGTGATCAGCAGTTTTTCTACGCCGAGGCGCTTCATCACCCTTACGCTTAGCGCAATCTCGCTCTGCGGGTAGCCTTCGTAATAGTGAAAGCGCCCCTGCATGCAGATGACTGTTTTATTAAACAGCTCGCCAATGACGAACCTTCCTTTATGCCCCGGCACATGGGACTGCGGAAAGCCGGGAATCTCCGCGTAGTTCAGGGTGCGGATGTTGGAAATGCGCTCCGCGTATCCGCCAAGCCCCGAACCGAGGATCAGGCCGATTTTGCAGTGTTCCCCGCAAAGGGGCGCAAGTCTGGACACGGCTTCGTCGATCACAGAATTCATACGGTTACGCCTCGATGATCTCCGGCAAAAACGACTTGCCGACGTTCCATTGTTCGCCCGTCAGGTAGTCCAGTACGGTTGCGCCGATATCCGCAAAGGTCTTGCGGGTGCCGAGATTCACGCCGCTTTTGACATGCGCGCCGGTGACGAGAAGCGGAATGTACTCCCGCGAATGATCCGTGCTCGGCGTGGTGGGGTCGCACCCGTGGTCGGCGGTGATCATCAGAATATCGCCTTCCTTCATGGCGGCCAGAATGCGCGGCAGCGCAAGATCGAACGTTTCCAGCGCTTTGGCGTAGCCTTCCACGTCGTTGCGGTGGCCGTAGAGCATGTCGAAGTCCACAAGGTTACTGAAGATGAAGCTGCCCGTGCCTTCTTCGATAAACCGGATGGTCGATTCCGTGCCGGTGTGATTGTTTTTGGTGTGATCGACAATCGAAACGCCCCTGTGGCAGAAGATATCCTCGATCTTGCCGATGCCGACCACCGGCAGGCTGCGCTTGACCAGCGCATCCAGAACGGTATCCGTAAACGGCTCGACGGCATAGTCCTTGCGGTTTTCGGTTCGGGTGTATACGCCGTTTGCGCCGGTAAACGGACGCGCGATCACGCGGCCGACCAGGTAGCTTTCGTCGTTGAGCAGTTCTCTGGCAATTTCGCAGATGCGGTACTGCTCTTCCAGCGGAATCACGCCTTCGTGCGCCGCAATCTGGAATACGCTGTCCGCCGAGGTATACACGATGGGTTTGCCGGTGCGAACATGCTTGTCGCCAAGTTCGTTGATGATGGCCGTGCCGCTGGCGACGGTGTTGCCGAGCGTCCCGCGGCCGATCTTCTGCTCGAATTCGTCTAGGAACTTACGCGGAAATCCCTCCGGGTAGGTCTTGAACGCCTGCTTGAGCGGCAACCCCGCCATTTCCCAGTGCCCGCAGGTGGTGTCCTTGGCTTTGGTCAACTCGGCGCATTTGCCGTAGCTGCCGGTCAGCGTCCCGGTAAAAGGCGTCAAACGGCTGTCCTCGATGCTGGCAAGCCCCAGCGCCTTCATGTTCGGCAAATCGAGCCTGCCGCGCACTTTTTGAATATTTCCGAGCGTATGCGAACCAACGTCCCCGAACTCCGCCGCATCCGGCTGTTCGCCGATGCCGACGCTGTCGAGCACGATCACGATCGCGCGTTTTTTGAATTCGTTTTTCTGTTCCATTTCCGTCACCTCACATAAGTTCAGTTTACGCTGAAAACCAGTTCGCGTCAATCAAAGCGCGTGTGATCAAGTCACTATAAAAATGCCCCGTGCGGGCTGAGCCCGACGGAGCCGACACGCATTTTTTGCCTTTCGCCTATTTCTTCAGATAGGTCAGCGCGCGCTGCGCCATCATTGCAACAAACTCCAGATTGCTGGGCTTGCCCTTATAATCGCCGCTGGTATAGCCAAGGTATTCGCGGATGGTATCGGTGTTGCCGCGCGCCCAGGCGACTTCGATTGCGCTGCGCATGGCGTGCTCCACCAGCGGCGGGCGCGTGTTGTAAATTTTCGCCACGGTGGGATAGATGTCGTTGGTGATGCTCAAATCCACGGGGGATTCGCTCATGGCGTAGATGCGGATTGCGTCGCGGAGGTAATAGTAGCCTTTCAGGTGCGCGGGCACACCGATGGCGCGAATGCCGGAAGCGATCTGGCTTTCGAGGATATCCACCATGTCGTCCGCTTTTTCGGTTTCACGCTCAAAGAGGCGCATGAATTCCAGTACGCGGAGCTGGACGATTTCGTATTTAAGCGGTTTGGTAAAGCAGTAGATCACGCGGTCTTTGATCACCTGCAGCAGGCGGTCGTCCGCCAGCGCGGTGGTTACGAATACAAGCGGGCGGCGATCCTCGCTGAGTTTGCCAATGAAGTCCAGCACGCAGATGCCGTCCAGATCGTGTAAAAACAGATCGAGAATCAGGAGGTCCACGTCCCGCGCGAATATCATGTCGATTGCGTCGCGCCCGGTAAACACGCTTGGCAGAAGGCGGATATCTTCGAGGGGCTGAAAGACCGCCTCGATGCCCTTTGCGTCGACGACGTTATTGCTCGCGATCAACAGACTTTTTCTCATGCTTGCTCCCGCAGTAATCAATGCATTCTAATCAAATTCTATCGTGCCGCCGACCCAGCGCTGGTTTTATGAAAAATGCTGTCCGTTCTGACGCACGGAAGCGTTGGCTGCTTCGATCAGCCTGCGCGCATGTTCCAGCGCGACCGGGTCGGTCGTCGTTCCGCTCATGATGCGCGCAATCTCCGAAGCACGTTCGTTTTCACTCAGCAGACGAGCGTTCGAACGCGTTTTGTCGCCGCTTTCTTCCTTATACACCAGGTATTGCCAGTTGGCGTAAGCCGCAATCTGCGGCAGGTGCGTAATGCAGAGCACCTGACGGCACCCTGCGATCTGCCGCATTTTGACCGCCACGGCGGTGCCCATCTGCCCGCTGATGCCGCTGTCGATTTCGTCAAACACCATGGTCGGGATCCCGTCGAGTTCCGCCAGCACGGACTTGAACGAGAGCATGATGCGGGAAAGCTCGCCGCCGGACGCCACTTTGGAGAGCGGCTTGACTGGTTCGCCGCGGTTGGTGGAGAGCAAAAACTCCACGCCGTCCACGCCGTTTGCCCCGGGGAGTTCGCCGCCGAGACGCTCAAAAGCGACTTCAAACGCCGCATGCGGCATGCCAAGGTCGCCAAGTTCCGGCAATATGCGCTCGCGCAGCCGCATAGCCGCCGCTTTTCTGCGTTCGGAAAGCTCTTCGGCAAGGATCGTGTACTCGCTCTTTGCCGCGTCATAGTCCAGTTGGAGCTGTTCCCTGCGTTCCTCGGCGGTGCTGATGAGCTCCAGTTCCTTTGCGCTCTTTTCACGAAACGCGAGGATTTCCGCAATGTTCGCGCCGTACTTGCGCTTGAGCGAGGAAATCACGTCGAGACGGGTCTCGATTTCGTCCAGCTGACCCGGCTCAAAGGAAAAGTCGTTTCGGTAGTCGCGGAGGGAATAGGCCGCGTCCTCCAAATCGTAATACAGCGCGTGCAGCTTTTCGGAAAGCTGGGCATACTCGCCGCGAAACCGCGCGATGCCGTCGAGCAGACGCAGACAAACGCTCAGCGCGTCGAGCGCGCCGCTGCTTTCGGAACCGTCGCCGGAAAGCGCGGTGCCCGCGCCTTCGAGGCCTTCCATCACGGCTTGCGCGTTTTGCAGCAAACCCCGCTGTTCTTCAAGACGCTCTTCTTCGCCATCTTCCAGCTTTGCGCCGTCGATTTCGTTGATTTGATACGACAGCAGATCGCATCTGCGTGCGCGTTCCTGCTCGTTGATCTGAGAAGCGTTGAGCTGGCGGCGCGCTTCGTTCGCCTTTTGATAGGCTTCGACAACGCGGATTTTGCGTTCCAGCACGTCTCTGCCCGCAAAACGGTCGAGCAGCACGATGTGCTTTTTCGCGTCGAGCAGCGACTGATGCGCGTGCTGGCCGTGGATATCCACCAAAGCGTCGCCAATCTCCTTGAGCACGCCCGCGGAGATCATCGTTCCGTTGGCTCTGCAGACGTTTTTGCCCGCCAGCGTGAACTCGCGGTAGATGGTCAGCTCGCCGCCTTCGCAGTCGATGCCCTGAGCAGCTAATACTTCATACGCAGGATCGTCCGGTCGCAGCAGAAACAGCGCTTCGACGCTGGCCTTCTGCTCGCCGGATTTGACCAGTTCTCGGCTCGCGCGCTCGCCCAATACAAAATTGAGCGCTTCAATAATAATGGACTTTCCGGCGCCGGTTTCGCCCGTCATCACGGAAAATCCGTTGAAGAATTCAATCAGTTGCTGGTCGATCAGCGCAATATTGTTGATCGAAAGTTGCTTGAGCAAAAATGCGCCCTCCTGTTTGAGCACCAATCCAACACACGGTCCATGGCACGAAAGCTCCGCTGATGGAGCATCCGAAAAAATCGGTTGAAAAAGCAATCTGCGATAATAACAGTATAACGGATTATTTCAGCATTTTCTGGAATTTTTTAATGATGTCGCCAACGCTCTTGCTGTCCCGCACAGCGATGAAAATCGTGTTGTCGCCCGCGATGGAACCGAGGATATCCGGCCATTTGAGCGAGTCCACCGCCTCCGCCGCCGCAGGCGCACTGCCCGCGATGGTTTTGATGACGATCATGTTCCCCGCGCTCGTGACCGAAAGCACGCAGTTGCTGAACATGCGGATAAATCGTTCCTGCAGATCAGCTTCGGCTTTTTCCACCGTCGCATAACGGTATCTTCCCTCGGGTGTGAGCACCTTGATGAGCCGCAGTTCCTTGATGTCCCGCGAGACGGTCGCCTGCGTCACGGAGAAACCGTGATCGCGGAGCTTACCGGCGAGCTCTTCCTGCGTTTCGATGTTTTCCGAAGCGATCAGCTTGGAAATCATGTCATGACGTTTCGCTTTCATAATGCTATCCCCAATACAAAAAAATAATTAGTGCGTTCCGATTTGCCTCAAAAGAATGCGCATCGGCTTTCCAACTCATGTTACCTGGAAAGAACACGCCGCAACGGCAGTTCGGTGTTCAGGACAGTTGTTTTGCATGAAGTAGACAAATAGGCTGCAGCGGATTGGTTAGGCGTTTGTCTGTGTTTACGATCGCTTTCCGAATCAAACGAGTAAGATTCAGTGCGACGCCGAGTTTACGATAGCTTCCTCTGTATCAGTTCGAAGACGTTTTGTTCCGCAAAGCGGATGAATTTGACGATGCGGTCGGACTTGGTCACCGTGATCCGGTCTTCCGGATCGATTTGGCTCAGTCGGATTCCGTCGCCCGCAACAAAACCCGTTTCGTTGACATGAAACGTCCAAACGGAGCAAGCCGCGGAAACGACGGGGCGCACATGCAGCGTATGCGAGCAAACGGGGGTGACCGCAATGGCGTCGAGGTTTTGGGTAACGACCGGGCCGCCGGCGGAGAGGTTGTAGGCCGTAGATCCCGTCGGGGTGGAAGCGATAATGCCGTCGCAAAAGACGGTTCCTACTTCCTGCCCGTCGCAGACGAGCCGCACCTGAATCGTGCCGGAAAACGATTGTTTGAACACGAGGATGTCGTTGAGGCAGTGCCAGCATTCGCCGTTGTTGACCTGGCAGCGGAGCATCATTCGCTCCTCAATGCGGCACTCGCCCGCCTGGATTCTCCGCAGCGCCGAAGTGAACTCTTCGGCCGCGATTTCGCTTAAAAACCCGATACGCCCCAGGTTGACGCCGAGGATTGGCAGATCCTGTCCGGCCGCAACGGAAGCAAAGCGCAGCAGAGATCCGTCCCCGCCGATCACAACCAGCAGTTCCGGCGCAACCTTCGAGAGCCGCACCGCTTCCACACTGTCAAACGCGAGGCATTCACAGCCAGCGTGCGCGGCCTGCGCCATCAGCGAGGAGCGGACTTCGGCAATGCCCGGCTTATCGAGATTTCCGGCAAAGCCGACGATCATGGCAGATACCCCGGATCAAATAATATATTGGCATTATACAGCCCGATACATAAAAATACAAGAGTATTTATGAATATGTATACCTTATATACACGAGGTGTGTGCAAGACGCACAACCGAAATGGCTTCGTTATGGTCTACTTTTGAGATTGTGTCTGTTACGTCTATACATTTTTCGAGCCAAAGCAGGAATTCGATATTCCCTTTCGGACCTTTAATTGGTGAATACGAGAGCCCTTTTACGCAAAATCCCGCCCGCAAAGCAACGGCAATCATCCGCTCGACGACCTCTAAATGCGTCTCTTCGTCCGTGACCACGCCGTTTTTTCCAACCTTGCCCCGCCCCGCTTCGAACTGCGGTTTGACCAGCGCAACCACCTGTCCGCCTTCTTTTAAGCAGGCCAGCAGCGGCGGCAGGATTTTGTCGAGCGAGATGAACGAAACGTCGATGGAGGCAAAGTCGAGCGGCTCGGCAAACCAATTCGGTTCCATAAACCGCGCGTTCGTGCGCTCCAAAACGACAACCCGCTCGTCGCTTCTCAGCGACCAGTCGAGCTGGCCGTAGCCGACGTCGATGGCGTACACTTTTTTTGCGCCGTGCTGGAGCATGCAGTCCGTAAACCCGCCGGTCGAAGCGCCGATATCCGCCGCGATTGCGTTTTCCAGCGAAATGGGAAAATCCTCCGTCGCCTTCTGGAGCTTGTACCCGCCACGGCTGACGAACGGGCAGCTTTCGCCGCGAACGGTCAGCGCGGAAGCTTCCGTAACGAACTGCCCGGCTTTTTCGGCCTTTGTCCCGTCGATATACACCTGACCCGCCATGATCAGCGCGCGCGCGTGTTCGCGGCTTTTGGCGAGGTTCTGTTCAAATAACGCAACGTCCAGCCGTGTTTTCATTTTGCTTTCCCCGTGAGTCGCTGTTCAAGCGCGGCTGCGGTAAGGCCGCAGCGCTCGCGCTGGCTGCTGACGCTTGCATGGGTCACGGGCGCGCAGGAAACGTTCATCCGCTCGACTTTGACCGGAGCCACCGCCGCCGTCACGGCAAGGCCCAGACAGTCCACGCCTTCTTCCATCACGACGACGAACTTGGCCGTTTTTTGAATCGTTTCCAGCAGTTCGTCGTCCATCGGGCGGAACGTTCTGGCGTTGACGAGCCCCGCGCCGAGTTTCCGCGCAACGGGCATTGCTAGCGCCACCATCGCGCCGGTGGCAATCACGGTCTTTTCCGCGATCGGTTCAATCACTTCCCATTTGCCCCGCTCCACGGGTACGCTCGAAACCGCCTGGATCAGGCTCCCGCGCGGATAGCGCACCGCCGCGGGTTCGCCGCGCTCGACGGCGAGTTTGAGCATATGTACCAGCTCCTGCTGGGTAGCGGGCGAATAGATCGTGATATTCGGCATATCGAATAAAAACGAAGCGTCGTAAACGCCCTGATGCGTCTCTCCGTCCTCGCCGACCAGTCCCGCGCGGTCAATGGCAAGCACGACGGGCAGGTTCTGCAGGCAGATGTCGTGCAGAATCTGGTCGTAGCCGCGCTGTAAAAACGTGGAGTAAATCGCTACCACCGGTTTGAGCCCGCCCGCCGCCATACCGGCGGCCATGGTCAGCGCGTGCTCTTCGGCAATGCCGACGTCGAAAAACCGATCCGGAAAGCGCGTTGCAAACTCCGCAAGCCCCGTGCCGATGGGCATTGCCGCGGAAACGGCAACGATTTTCGGATCCTTTTCGGCAAGCTCGATCATGGCTCCGCCAAAGACGCTGGAGTTGCTTTTTTTCAGCATCGGCTCGATATCACCCGTGTCGATGGAAAACGGCGCAACGCCATGGAACTTTTCCGGGTTGCGCTCCGAAAAAGCGTATCCCTTGCCTTTTTGCGTCACGCAATGGACGATAACAGGCACCTTCATCTCCCGCGCACGCTTGAACATCCGCGTCAGCGCGTGGATATCGTGCCCGTCGATGGGGCCGAGGTATAAAAAGCCCATGTCCTCAAACAGCCGTTTGGGCATTAAAAAGCTCTTGATTCTGTTTTTGAGGTTTTCCATATGGCGCGAAAGCCAGCGCCCGATCATGCCGGTATCGAGCACCCGCACGAGGAAACGCTTGAACCTGACGTATCCGGGGCTGACGCGCATGTTTACGAGCATGCGGTGCAGCGCGCCGACGTTCTGGGAAATCGACATTTCGTTGTCGTTGAGGATCACCACCAGCGGCACGTCCGCCTGCCCGGCGTCGTTTAAGCCTTCGAACGCGAGTCCCCCCGTAAGCGCGCCGTCGCCAACCAGCGCTACCGCCGCGCCTTCGAGGCCAAGCAGGCGCTTGGCGCGCGCAATGCCGAGCGCGGCGGAGATCGCCGTGCTCGCGTGGCCGGTGTTGAACGGGTCGTGTTCGCTTTCTTCCCGCTTGGGAAACCCGCTGATGCCGTTTTCCTGACGGAGTGTGCAAAACGCTTCCCGCCGCCCGGTCAGAATTTTGTGCGCGTAGGACTGATGCCCTACGTCGAATACGATTTCGTCGACCGGGCTGGAAAACGCCCGGTGCATGGCGATGGTAAGCTCCACCGCGCCGAGACTGGAGGCAAGATGCCCCCCGCAGCGCGCTACGTTTTCAATCATGTACTGACGAATCTGCGCCGCGAGGATGGGAAGCTGCGCTTCCGGCAGTTTTTTTACGTCCTCCGGGGAATTGATTGTATCGAGTATCGGGTAACGATCCATGTTTTGCTGTTCGTCCTTTATTGTACGTATAGTTCGTATTTCAAGTTACGCTTGTCGCGTCAGGGTGTAATCGATTAGTTCCGTAAAGAACGAAGCGTCGCGGCCGATGGCAAGAACCGCTTTTTTCGCTTCGCGCGCAAATGTCTTAGCGTACGTTTTTGCGCCATCCGGGCCGTAAACGCTCACAAACGTCACTTTGCCCGCGGACGCATCCTTGCCGACGGATTTCCCGAGCGTGTCCGGGTTCCCTTCAAAATCGAGGATGTCGTCCGTGATTTGAAAGAGCATGCCGTATGCGCCGGCAAACGCCGAAAGCGCTTCCTGTTCGCTGGCGCCTGCGCGCGCGCAGGCCGCACCCGCGCCCACCGCAGCGCGAAACAGCGCGCCGGTTTTATAGTCCTGCAGCGTATTCAACAGCTCGGCCTTGCCCTCGGTGTTGCAGTCGAGGCTCTGTCCCATCACCATTTCAAAAGCGCCGCGGGAAATGTGCTTCAGCGCGTCGCGCGCGGGGCAGTCCGAAAGCAGGTCAAACGCCAGCGCCTGCAGTCCGTCACCCGCCAAAATCGCGTTGGCCTCTCCAAACGCAATATGACTGCTGGGCTTGCCGCGCCGCATGTCGTCGTTGTCCATAGCGGGCAAATCGTCGTGAATCAGCGAATAGGTATGGATGAGTTCCACCGCGCAGGCCGGCAGCAGCGCGTCTTCCGCGGCGCCACCGCAGAGTTCACAGGCCGCCATGCAGAGCGAAGGCCGCAGGCGCTTTCCGCCGGAAAACACACTGTAGGCCATGCTCTCGCGCAGGATTTCCGGGATCGAATCATCGCTCAGGAGTTCACCGAGTTTTTTGTCGGTCAGCGCGGCGTAAGCGGACAACTGGCTGCTAAGCATCTTCGCCGCCTCCCGCGTTTGCATTGAGCTTGGTGATGGTCGCTTCGTAAGCGTCCAGCTGCGTTTCGCAGGCTTTGACAAGCCGCATGCCCTCTTCATAGAGGCGGATCATCTCGTCGAGCGAACCTTCGCCGCTTTCGAGATGATCGACGATGCCCGAAAGTTTCTGCATCGCGTCTTCAAAGCGCAATGGCTGTTCCATGCTTTCCCTCCCCGCCACGCGGCTCCGCTGCCGGAGTGCGCGTATCAAAACTGTTTTGTGTTCTGTTTCGTTATCATCGCCGCGGACGATCAGGCGTCCTGTTCGACCCGTTCGATGTTCGCCTCCGCCGTGCCGTCGCGCATGCGGATGCCGACCGTGTCCTTTGGGTGAAGCGCATTCACGCCGGTGATGGTCTTTCCGGCACTGTCCGTCAGGATGGCATACCCGCGTTCCAGCACCGCGCCGGGGCCGAGCGCCGTGAGCTTTGCCCGCATCGTTTCGAGATTGGCGCGTTCCCGTCTCGCGCGCTCCATGGCCGCGCGAAACGCGCGTTCCCGCGCAAGATCGAGCGTCTGGCTGGAATCGCGCACCTTGCGCTCCAGCAGCCGAAATGCGCTGGAGGAAGCAAACAACCGCACGTTCGAACGCATGTGCGCCAGCGAAGCGGTCAGCGAGCGGCGCATCCGATCGACAAGCGATTGGACGGCGTCGTAACAGGCGCTCATCTCCGGCACGCAGAGTTCCGCCGCGGCGGAAGGCGTCGGCGCGCGAAGGTCCGCCGCAAAATCGGCAATGGTAAAGTCCGTTTCGTGCCCCACCGCGCTGACAATCGGAATGCGGCTGTTAATAATCGCCTCGGCAACCTCCGGCTCGTTGAACGCCCAAAGGTCTTCCATGCTGCCGCCGCCTCGGCCGACGATCAGCACATCCGCCGCGTTTGCTTCGTTCATTTGATCGATCGCGCGCGCAATCTCCGCGGACGCGCCCTGTCCCTGCACCCTGACGGGCGCCAGCACGATGGGCATGCGCGGAAAGCGCCTGCGGATGATGTTGACGATATCCTGCACTGCAGCGCCCGTTTCGCTGGTGACGACGCCGACGCGCCTTGGCAGAAACGGAATCGGTCGCTTGCGCTCCGGATCAAAATAGCCTTTTTTCTCCAGCTCGGCTTTGAGCGCGAGAAACTTGGCGAACAGCTCGCCTTCCCCGCTCTTTTTGAGGTAGTTGGCGTAGAGCTGGAACGTTCCGTCCTTTTCATAAAGCGACGCGCGCCCCATCAGCACCACGCGCATGCCGTCCTGCGGGTTGAACGAAAGGCGCATGGCCTGCTGGCGAAACATCACGCAGCGCACCAGTGCGTTCTCGTCCTTGAGTGAGAAATACAAGTGCCCGGACGTATGCCGCTTGAATCCGCTGATTTCGCCGCTGACGCGAATTTCGCAGAGGTTCGGATCGGCAGTGAGCAAAGTGGCGACGTATTCGTTGAGTTCGCTGACGCTGAATACCGGAATAAGCGTCTGCTCCATGCGATCCCCTCCCCCCACTAAAACTATCTTTACTGAACTGAGCGTTTTTATTGCTCGGTCGAACCGTAACGGTCCCGCGCCAGCAGCGCCGTGCCGATGGCGTTGTCGCTTGAGCGTCCCGCCCCTGCGAATAAAAGTTTCTTTCCCGTTCGTTCGGCGAGCAGTTCCCGCAGCAAAAGGCTTCCGGAAACGCCGCCGGAGAGCAGCGCGGTTTGGCAGCCGGTCTGTTCCATGGCGTTGAGCAGCATCTTGGAAAAAGTCCGCGCCATGCAGTCGTATACCGCATAGGCGACTTCTTCGGCCTGTTCCCCGCGTTCGAGCAGGCGTTGAGACTGCGTTTCCTGACCGGAGAACGAGCAGGTCATGCCTTTAACGCTCGAAGGCAGGCGGATGTCGCGCTTCTTTGCTGCGCGCGCAAGCTGTTCCAGCCCGCTCCCGCTCGGAAACGGCAGACCCATTTTGACCCCGACGCGATCCACGAACTGCCCCGCGTGGAGGTCGTCGCATCCGCCAATGCGTTCAATCGCGCCGACCGTACCGTTTTCCAGCCGGACGGAGAGCAAATCCGTCGTGCCGCCGGAAAGGTGCATGGCAAGAAACGGTTCACCTTGCCGGAATTCGGATTCGTTATCCAGCATCGCGGCGCGGATATGCCCGGCCTGATGCGTCGTTTCCAGTAATGGCACGCCGAGGGAAGCGGCAACGGAAACCGCCGCGAGCCTGCCCGCCAGGAACACCGGCATGTAGGAGTCCTCTTCCGCAGTCGGCTTTGCACTCACCGCGACGGCGCTAACGGCGCTTTTGTCGATCGCGCCCAGCAGTTCTTCGATCAGCGGAGGAAGGTTCCTCACATGCTGGAATACCCCGTCGGACTGCCTCAGCCCGCGTTCGCCCAACGGCACAGAAAGCATCGTTCTCCGTTCGAAAACGATGCCTTCGTGGGAAACACAACAAACCGACGTCGTATAGCAGCTGGTATCGACGCCCAAGAAATAACGGCTCATGTTACGGCGAGTTCTTTTGCGACGCTGCCCAGAATGCCGTTGATAAACGCATAGGAGCGCTCGCCGCCGTACCGTTTGGCCAGCTCGACCGCCTCGTTGATGGCGGCGCCCGCGGGCACGTCTTCCTTGCGGTAGAGCATTTCGTAAATCGCCACGCGCAGGATGCTTAAATCCACGCGCGCGATCCGGTCAATGGCCCAATCCACGGAATATTTGGAAACCAGCTCGTCGAGTTCCTGCTGATGTGCGCCTACGCCGCCGATGATTTGCTCAACATACAACACGTCGTCCGCGTCCAGTGCGCCTTCGCCGATTTCGTCGGCTTTTTCGCAAACGCGTTCGGGCGTATCCTCTCCGCCGAGCATGCGGGAAAATTCCATCATCATCGCGACTTCTCGCGCGCTTGTTCTGCTCATGCAATCGTTTCCTTAACTTGTAGTCTGAAAACGGCGAACGCCGTATAGCAATTGCCGCTTTACCCGCGCTGCATTGTATTACGTCTGCTTGCGTTTTGTAAACAGATTTTTAAAAACAAATACTGGCGTCAAACTTTTTGTTTTTTTAAACAGTTTTTTAAACAAATACTAGCGTCAAACGGTTTTGTTGTTTTTAAACAGCTTGTTAAAAAACTCTTTCATTCCTTCCAGTCCGCCTTTATCCAGCAAAAAGCCCATGAAAAAGCAAAGTGTGAGGATGAGTATTAAAAGGATCGTGCGCCAAAAGCCGATGGTGAAGAACAAAATCGAAAGGATCAAGCCAATCAGCACCAGCAGGATCGTGAACTTGTGTTCCTTAACAAATTCGAGAAAAGAGCCGTTCATGGTTTCCTCCTTAATCGACGCGCGCGACGCTTGCCGTTGCCGGAACCGCCGTGCTTTCGACCAGAATACCAATCTCGCTGACATGAATGCCCGTCAGGCTCTCAACATACTCCTTGAGCGTTTTCTGCAGTTCGGCAGAGAGGGTAACGACGTCCGTATCCGGCAGCACCGCAAGGCGGATGCCTACCGTAACGCCCGCTTCGGAAGAGTGCAGCGTGGTATGGCAGTCCTTGACGCGCTGTTGCGTGCGGCAGTGCTTCTGAATCATTGCGTCCAGCGCTTCCAGCGTGATAAACGTGCCGCCGAACTCCGTTTGCTTCATCAGTGCGGAAGCCGGGCGCACTTCGGCCTTTTTGCCTTTGCCGGCAAACAGGAGCCGGATTGCGATGAGCAGCAGCACGAGCCCGCTGCCCGCGAGGATCAGCGCGTTTTCTTTATACATGTAGAACAGCGCGATAAAGTTCATGACGACGCTTTCCTGGATGAGGTTTGCCGCCATGCCGAAGAGCACAAACGACGCGACGATGGCGACGATTAAGAGAATGCCCAATAACAACCGGTCGAACCATTTCAGTTTCATTGCGATAACCCCTTTTTTTAATCGGCGCGGCGGAGATATTCTTTCCGTCTGTTCGCCGCTCTCATACAGAATTTGCTTTAATCGACATGCCGCAGCTGTTGTTCACCGCATTCAAGCGGTCTGTTTACTCAAAAACCGTGCTGCGGCAGCGTTGTCTCTTCTTGTAAAGCGGGCGGACTTTCCTCCGCCCGCGCTCTTGACTACGGTGTTGTTTGCTTGTTCTTTTTATTTGCGTGCCTTTTTACTTGACGCGCGGGGGTTCCGGCTGTGGCGCGGCCGCTTTTTTCGCTTCCGCCGCTTCTTCCTTGGCTGCCTTGCGTTTTTCGGCGCGCGGCAATACCGTTTCGCTGGGTTCGAACGCGATGCTCTGAACGAACACGTTGATCTCCACAACCTTCAGCCCGGTCATGGTCTCAATGGCGTTTTTCACGGCAACCTGAATCTTTTCGCAGACTTCCTTGATTTTGAAACCGTATTTGACGATAACGGATACGTCGACGGCGGCTTCTTCCGAACCGACTTCCACTTTTACGCCCTTGGTCATGTTCTTTTTGCCGAGCATTTCGGTGATGCCTTCCACAACGCCTCCGCTGAGGGCGGAAACACCTTCCACGTCCGCAACGGCAAGTCCTGCGATGGTCGCTACGACGTCGTCAGCAAATACGATTCGGCCTCCGTCATTCGTTTCGGCGGAAACTTCGGTGCCGGTCTTTTTTTCTTCGGACATATGCACACCTCCATTCTTGTATACGGAAAATTATACCAGTCGAAATGATTCCTGTAAATAAGCAATGCCCTCCGGGTGTTACCCCGGCGTGAATCATTTGCGTCATCTTTGCGGCATTCCGCGCTGTTTGCCGCTTTTATCGGCAAAACCGGTCGTAGTCAAAGGAATTAACTTGCTCTCAAATTGTACAAAATCTGTCGATTGTATATTTGTATACAAACGCTTGTAATTCTTTTGGATTGCCTGTACACTAGCGGTAAGGAAGTGACCTTTATGGCCGGTTTTTACGATTCCAAGGACTATTCTTCTCTATCGGAAAAAGTCTATCGGAGCCTTCGCGACGGTATCGCCGAAGGCAAATATCAAACGGGTGACTGCCTCGTCGAAATGAAAATTGCCGAGGAGCTCGGAGTCAGCCGCACGCCCGTGCGCGAAGCGCTCAAGCAGCTCGAACTGGAAGACCTCGTGGCCTCCCACCCGAACCGCGGCGTGGTCGTGAAAGGCTTTTCCAGCGAGGATTATCAGGACGTCTCCACTATCCGCCATCTGCTGGAAGGCCAGGCAGCCTACTGGGCGGCGGAGCGCATTTCGGACGAACTGCTCGGCGAGCTCAAAGACGTCGTGGAGCTCATGGAGTTCTACACGCAAAAAAACGACGTGGAGCATCTTGTCCGGCTCGATACGCGTTTTCACGAAATCGTCTACGAAGCCAGCGGCAGCCGCACGATACGGCATATTCTCGCCTCGCTGCACCACAATATCCGCAAAGCGCGTCAGGGTTCGCTGACGCTGCCGGAACGCGCCGCCTGCTCGCTCTCGGAACATCTGAAAATTTACTATGCGCTCGAAAACCACGATGCACCCGCCGCTAAGGAGTATATGGAGTCTCACGTCGCCATCGCGGCGGGGTTCCGGCCAAACGACTGATCCGCTGTATTCCCGTTCTTTCTTCCACACCGATTTCTAAATAACTTGCCGATTTCTAAACAACTTGATGATAACGGAGGGGTCGCAATGCGCGTTCACTGCACCGAAGAGCTGCATGGCTGCGGCGGACCGGGACGGTTTGTCCTTTCGCGCGCGGAAGACGCGCTTGCTATGCTCACGAACGAATACGCGGGCAGCGTGCAGGTCATTTACCTTGACCCGCCGTTCGGCACGGGAGATACGTTCCATGTCAAGCTGACCGCCGGAAAGCGAAGCATCAGCCTTCCCGCCTATTCCGACAAGATGCGCGAGGCGGACTACCTGCTTTGGATGAGGTCGGTTTTAACCGGCGCGCGGGAACTGCTCAGCGACACCGGGTCGATCTACCTGCATATCGACTACCGCATGAGCGCCAAGCTCCGGCTGCTGATGGATGAAATCTTCGGTGCGGAGCACTTTATGAACGAGATCATCTGGTGCTATAAATCCGGCGGAAGAAGCACGCGTTATTACCCGCGCAAGCACGATACGATTCTGTTTTACCGCAAAACCGCGAACGTGTATTTCAATATTCAGGCGGTCGGGCGTCCGCGCGGGCCGGAGCAGCGCAACCACATGCGCAGGTTCATCGACGAGGAAGGCAGAATCTGCTTTACCATCCGTTCGGCCGGCAAGATCTATACCTATTTTGAAGATACTCCCGTCTACCCCAGCGATGTCTGGGACGATATTGAACACCTGCAGCAAAAAGATAAAGAGCGCGTAGGCTACGCCACACAAAAGCCCGAAGCACTGCTCAGCCGCGTCATCCTCGCTTCCTCCCGCCCGGGCGATTTGGTTTGCGATTTGTTTTCCGGCAGCGGCACGACCGCCGCCGCCGCGAGCAAACTCGGCAGACGATTCTTAACGGTGGACGCTTCGCCGTTTGCGCTGTATCTGCTGCGCGCGCGTCAGCTGCAGGCCGCCAGCGCAATCTCGCTGCTCGAAGGCGAGCACGAGCTAGAGATCGATTTCCCCGCGGACGAAACGGAGGCTCGCTTTGCCGCGCGTACCGTGACCCATCGCGGGAAGCTGCAGCTCTCTGTGGAGCAGGCGGAGTTTGACGGTGATTATCCGCTCGTCTATGCCGCAATCGGCACCGCGAAAGACGGATGTTTTCGGCCCGTACTGACGAACTGTCAGCCGACGCTGCCGGTCTTCTTTCCACTGGAAGGAATCCAGGACCCCGTCGTCCAGTTTACGGACGCAGCCGGACATCAGGCATTCTTTACGGCGGACGTATAAGACGCAACCATCCCTAAATCAATCGTGTTGAGGTAAATCGTATGCGAGACTGGATCATACCCTACTGCATGGAGAAGCCCGCCGTCGAACAGGAGTTCAAAGCCGCCTGGAACGCTACCCTCTGCCGCGTCGGTGGAAAGATCTTCCTCATGCTCGGCGAGTATAAAGACGGGCGCGCGCTCATGACCGTCAAGCTGGAACCGGCGTTTTCCGAAATTCTGCGCGCGCAGTATCCCGGCGATGTGATTCCCGGTTATTATTCCGATAAGAACCACTGGAGTTCGCTCTTTCTCGACAGCGGCGTGCCGGATGAAACGGCGCGGTCGATGCTGGACAACGCCTATGAAACCACGCTTTCGAGCCTCACTAAAAAACAACAGGCGCTCATCCGCATTGGTTAGCGTTTTCGCCGAATAACCGATTCCTGCCCCCGAAAGCGGGCAAAATTGCGCGTCATTTCAAACGGACGCGCTTTTTTACCGAGTTCATCATTTTTTCACGTTTGCTCGGGCGCGTACGTATGGCTTTTTTTGCTTATCTCTAGTAAGATACAACACATGAAGATGAATCAAACCGAACCTGTTCACGCAGAGAATGCCGCTCCTGCCTTGGATGCGACGCAAACCGAAACGAAAAAGCCGAATAAGCGCTGGCGCATACTGAGTTCCGTTTTTCTGTTCGCGCTGATCGCGGGCGCCATGTATTTTGCGCTGCGAGACACGTCGATTGCCGAAGTTTGGAGCGCTTTGAAGTCCGCCGATCCGCTCTGGCTGCTCTGCGCGCTGGGCGCTTCTCTCATTGCGGCGCTGATGTTCGGCATTGCGCTGCATATTTCCCTTCGCGCGCTCAACGGCAAACCCGTTTCGCTCATTCGCAGCATCGGTTTCGGGTTTATCGGTCAATACTATACTGCCATCACACCCGCGGGCGCCGCAGGTCAGCCGATGCAGCTCTACTACATGCTGGGTTACGGCGTGGAAGTCAGCTATGCGTCTCTTTCGCTCTTGCTCGTGAATGCCTCGCATCAAATCGTGGTGCTGCTGATACCCGCACTGTTGTTTCCGTTCCGCTCAGCGCTCATCCTCGATAACCTCGGCGCGTTCCTCTGGTTTTTGCTCTTTGGCGTCATCGTCAACATCGGGCTGATCCTGTTTTTAGTATTTGCGATGTTTTCGCAGAATTTCGTCAACCGCGCCGTCGGCTGGACGATACGTTTTTTGACCAAGATGAAAATCCTCAAAAAGCCGGACGCTATCCAGGCACGCGTCAACAAGCAGATTGCGCTGTATAAACAGGGCGCGGAGGTCTTCCGGCAGCATCCCTGGCTGTTGGCAGGCGAGCTCTTTGCCTATATCGTGCTGCTGGGGATGCAGTTCGTAATCCCCTATTTCATCTACCGCGCGTTCGGGCTGAGTGGTTACGGAATGATCGACTTTATCGCGCTCCAATCGGTGCTGTACCTAGCGGTGTGCTTTTTGCCGCTGCCCGGTTCGGCGGGCGCAAGCGAGAGCGGGTTTGTTACGATTTTCCGCGTGCTGTTTCAAAGCGCGCTGATCGTGCCCGCCATGCTGCTTTCGCGCATGGTGAGCTTTTACGTCATCCTGCTTATCAGCGGAATTGTTTCACTGATCATGCACTTCATCCTCACGCGCAGCCGCAAGCGCGCGCTTGAGAGCGCATCCGCGGAGATTGCAGTTCCCCCGGAAGCGTAGAACCAAAACGTAAAAACACCTCTCCGCTTGGAGAGGTGTTTTTTTTGATTTCACTTATTTTTTATTGCTGGAACGGTTGAAAACGGTCTTTTTGCCGTTCTTGCCTTCGCTGCTTTCGCCGAGCGTTGCCGCGTACTGCTCCAGCAGCGTCCTCTGCTCTTCTGTCAGGTGCTTGGGAACATCCACTTTCACGGTAACCAGCAGATCACCCATGCCGTTTGCGTTGAGGTGTTTGATGCCCTGCTCGCGGAGGCGGAAGGTCGAACCGGTCTGCGTTCCGGCGGGGATGGTGTATTTAACGCTTTCTCTCAGCGTCGGCACCGTGATGCTGCCGCCGAGCGCCGCCATGGTGAACGAAATCGGCATATCGAGATACAGGTCGAAGCCCTTGCGCACAAACTGCTTATGAGAGCGCACGCCGATGGTCACGTAGAGGTCGCCGTTCTGACCGCCGCGGTGACCCGCGCTGCCCATGCCCGGCAAGCGCAGGGTTTGTCCGTTGTCGATGCCGGCGGGAATCTTCAGCGTCTTTTTGATGTTTTTTCGGACGCGTCCCGCTCCCCGGCAGTCCGGGCAGGGGTCGTTGATGAATTTGCCCGTGCCGCGGCAGGCCGCGCAGGGGCGCGTTGACGTAAACGAGCCAAGAATCGTGTTCTGCTGGGTGCGGACCTGACCCGTGCCGTTGCAGGTTTTGCATTTGATCGGCTCGGTGCCGGGTTTGGCGCCGCTGCCGCCGCAGGTTTCGCAGGCTTCCTCGCGCGGAATCGTAATCTCCTTTTCCGCGCCGAACGCAGCTTCTTCAAACGTAATGGTCAGGCTGTAGCGCAAATCCTCGCCCGGAACGGGGCCGTTGCGAGTCGATCCGCCAAAGCCGCCGCCGGAGAACGCGCCGCCGAACATCTGCCCAAGGATATCGCTCAAATCGCCGAACCCGCCAAAGCCGCCGCCGGAGAACGGATCCTGTCCTCCCATGGAAGGATCGAACGCCGCGTGGCCGTACTGGTCGTACTTGGCGCGCTTTTCTGCATCCACGAGCACTTCCGCCGCTTCGTTGAGCTCCTTGAATTCCGCTTCCGCCTTTTTGTCGCCCGGATGCAGGTCGGGGTGGCATTCCTTTGCGCGCTTACGGAACGCGCTTTTGATCTCCTCCACCGTAGCGGTTTTGGAAACGCCCAATATTTCGTAATAATCGCGTTTGTCAGCCAATGCCCCTTACCTCTCGATAAGGAGGCGCATCAAAGTGTGCGCCTCCTTATTTCCTTCGTTTTCTATTTGCGCCGTTATTACCGGCGTTGCTTATTTTTTACAGAGGAGCGAAAGCCGCGCTTTCGCACCCCCTCCGATAGTATAACAGATTATTTGTTGTCGTCCACAACCTCGTAGTCCGCATCGACTACGTCGTCCTTTGCGCCGCCGTCCTGCGCGCCGCCCTGTGCGCCGCCGTCCTGAGAGCCGCCCGCCGCCTGCTGCTGCTGCGCTGCCTGTTCGTAAACCTTGCCGAACACGCGGTAACTCACTTCGGTCAGGTGTTCGCTGGCGGTCTTGATGAGGCCGACGTCTCCGCTTTCGATCGTCTTTTTGAGGTCGGCAATCGCTTTTTCGATCTCTTCCTTGCCGGAAGCGTCGATCTTATCGCCCATCTCCTTGAGCGAACGCTCGGTGGTATAGATGAGCTGGTCGGCATGGTTGCGGGTTTCGACTTCTTCCTTGCGCTTCTTGTCCTCGCCGGCAAACTTCTCAGCGTCGGTCACCGCGCGCTTGATCTCTTCTTCGTTGAGGTTCGTCGAAGAGGTAATCGTCACCTGCTGCTCGTTGCCCGTGCCAAGGTCCTTGGCGGAAACGTGCACGATGCCGTTTGCGTCTATATCGAACGAAACTTCGATCTGCGGCATGCCGCGCGGCGCGGGCGCAATGCCCGTGAGCTGGAACTTGCCGAGGGTTTTATTATACTGCGCCATTTCGCGCTCGCCCTGCAGAACGTGGACTTCCACGCTGGTCTGCCCGTCCGCCGCGGTCGAGAAGATTTGGCTCTTCTTGGTCGGGATGGTGGTGTTGCGCTCGATGAGACGCGTAAACACGCCGCCGACGGTCTCGATGCCGAGCGAAAGAGGGGTCACGTCCAGCAGCAGGATGTCCTTGACTTCGCCGCCGAGCACGCCGCCCTGAATGGCCGCGCCGATGGCGACACACTCGTCCGGGTTGATGCCTTTGAACGGTTCTTTGCCGGTGATCTTTTTAACCATGTCCTGCACGACCGGAATACGCGACGAACCGCCGACGAGGATGACTTTATCCACCTGAGAAGCGGAGAGTCCCGAGTCGCTCAGGCACTTCTGCACCAGCGTCTTGGTCTGCTCGACGAGGTCGTTGATCAGCTCATTGAACTTGGCGCGCGTAATCGTGATGTCCAGGTGCTTGGGGCCGGATTTATCCATGGTGATAAACGGCAGGTTGATCGTTGTCTGCGCAACGCCGGAAAGCTCGATTTTCGCTTTCTCCGCCGCTTCCTTGAGGCGCTGAAGCGCCATCTTGTCCTGCCGCAGGTCGATGCCGCTGCTGCGTCTGAAATCGTCCGCGATGTAGTCCATGATCAGCTGGTCAAAGTCGTCGCCGCCGAGACGGTTGTTGCCCGCCGTGGCGAGAACCTGAAACACGCCGTCGCCGATTTCCAGAATGGAAACGTCGAACGTGCCGCCGCCAAGATCGTACACCAGAATCTTCTGGTTGTTTTCTTTGTCCATGCCGTAGGCCAGCGCCGCCGCCGTCGGCTCGTTGATGATGCGGAGCACTTCCAGACCCGCGATGCGTCCCGCGTCCTTGGTGGCCTGGCGCTGCGCGTCCGTAAAGTATGCCGGTACGGTGATGACGGCCTGCGTGATGGTGGATCCGAGATAAGCTTCCGCGTCCTGCTTGAGCTTTTGCAGGATCATGGCCGAAATTTCCTGCGGCGTATAATCCTTGCCTTCAATGCGGACTTTGCGGGCACTGCCCATGTCCCGTTTGATCGAAGCGATCGTACGGTCGGGATTCGTGATTGCCTGGCGCTTTGCGATGTTGCCTACCATGCGCTCGCCGTCCTTAAACGCAACCACGGAAGGCGTGGTGCGCGCGCCTTCGGAATTGGGAATGACGACCGGTTCGCCGCCTTCGAGGAAAGCGACGCAGGAATTGGTCGTGCCAAGGTCGATGCCAATGATTTTGCCCATAAATGATAATCCTCCAACTGTTCTTTTTAATCTATATGAATTTTATGATCTACGTAGTTCTTATTCCGCTGCCTTGATCACGCTGTGCCGCGGAACGTTATTCGCTCAAACGAGTTTTGCTCTCGTTATTCCGCGACTTTTACCATGCTGTGTCGCAGTGCAGTTTTTAAGTCTTAATACGTCATTCCGCGACTTTTACCATGCTGTGTCGCAGTACTTTCTCGCCGACGCGGTACCCTTTTTGCAGCACGTCCAGAATTTCCCCGCTTGGCTTTCCTTTCGCCTTTTCGCGCAGAATTGCCTCGTGCTTGTTCGGGTCGAACTGGCCGGTTGCTTCCACTTCTTCGAGCCCCAGCTTTTGCAGGGAGTCGAGCAACTGCCGCTGTACCAGCAGGATGCCTTCGAGCAGCGCTTTGTCGCAGCTGATCGCGGCGCTGGCGATGGCGCGGTCAAAGCTGTCCAGCGCGGGCAGCAGTTCCTTAATGGTGTCCCGTTTGCCCTCTTCGTAGCTGTCCAGCCGGATGCTGGCGTTGCGCCTGCGGAAGTTGTCGAAGTCCGCCTGAATCCGTTGCAGCAGCTGCACGGTATCGTCCTTCTCCTTCTGGAGCGACTCGATATGCGCCTTTGCCGCCGCGAACTCTTCCGCAGTCAGGGTGTAGACGTCCTCGCCTGCGTCGGAAGCTTCCGCCTTGCCGGATACGGGTTCGCCGGTGACGGTTTCATCCGCCGTGGTGTTTTCTGCTTCGGCAGCCGTGGTCGGCTTTTCTTCGGCCGCCGGATTGATTGGTTCGTTCTTTTTAGTCAATGGTTCTTTCTCCTGTTCCTGCTCGTTATACCTGTTATCAACAAATTATTTTGCCTTGCGGCGGATTACTCGTCGTCGTCGGTCAACATTTCGGAAAGGCATCTGCTCATGAATTCGAGCACCGAAAGTACTTTTCCGTAATGCATCCGCGTGGGTCCGATGATGCCGAACGACCCGAGCGGCTCCTCGCCGATTTGGTACGTTGCGGTGACAACGCTGCAGTCCTTGAGCATATCATTTTCGTTTTCGCCGCCGATGGTGATGGAAAACTCCAGCCTGCTCGCGCGTTTGAGCAGCTCGTAAAGGGTGCCTTTCCCTTCCACCGCAGCTAAAAACATCTTTGCTTTATTAACGTCGCTGTACTCCGGAAAGTGGAGCATGTTCGTAGCGCCCGAGAGCTGAACGTTCGGCGCGTCCGGCTCGATTTTGTGCTCGATGGCTTCCACCATGGTGTTGAGAAACGTCCTTCGCTCAAAGAGTTCTCCGCCCATATCCTGCATAATCCGCTCGCCGAGCTGATCCATGCGGCAGTCGCGGAACCGTTCCGTGAGCACGCGGGAAATGCGCTCCAGTTCGATGGTGTTGATCTCCTCCGGCACGCGGATGACCGCTTCCCGCGCAAACCCCGCCGTCGTGACGACGATCATCAGCGCGCGCCCCTCGCGGAGCGGAACGAGCTGAATATGCCGTAAGCGGTTTGCCGCGAGCATGGGCGGCATGATCATCGCCGTGTAGTGCGTTACCGCCGAGAGCGCCTGCGCGGTCTGCTTCATGACCGTTTCGACCTCGTCGAGTTTGGCCGTCAGGTGCGCGCGGATGAGCTTGATTTCGTCGTCCGTCAGCGAGGCTTTCTGCATCATTTGATCCACGTACAGGCGGTATGCCTTGTCCGAAGGGATGCGGCCCGCGGAGGTATGCGGCTGTTCGAGATAACCCAGTTCCTCAAGATCCGCCATTTCGTTGCGGATGGTCGCGCTGGAGAGGTTAAATCCGTCCTGCTTGCTGATGGCGCGGGAACCGACCGGCGACGCGGAGAGGATATACTCGTCGATAATCGCTTTTAAGATGCCGAGCTTTCTTGCGTCGAGATCCATTTCCGCCGCCCCCTTTCCGGTCTATTGTTTATGCGATCGCTTCCGTTTGCGTACGCATCCGTTTGCGGATGTTTCCGTTTGCAGACGCTTCCGTTTGCGAAATTTTTCTCACGCTGTTAAGGTGCTGTAAACGCAATACGAGCGTTTTCATAATATTAGCACTCTATTTCGTCGAGTGCTAACCCATGCCAAAAATTTAGCACCTGCAAGACTTTATGTCAAGTAAGTGCTGTATCAAAAATGTGACATTCCAGTGAATTCAGGTCATGGCGTTTTTTCGCAGGATTTCGGCGTGAAAACGGGCGGTTTCCGACCTGTTTTCCGAGAAAACGCAAGCGTCAAAACGCTGCCAAAAAGCTCCTGAACCGCGTTGAAAATAACCCGAAATCCGTTAAAAGAAAAAGTCCAGCGCCTCGTTCTGCAGGTCGAGCCCGCGCCGGTTGAGCGCGATATACGCTTGCGTTTCTTCGACCCAGCCGCGCTTTCTGAGCCGTTCCATCGCTTCCGGATACGCCTCCGCCATGTCGCTGCCAAAGCGCGCGCAAAACGCCGCCCGGTCGACCCCGCGCGTCAGCCTGAGCCCCAGCATGACGCACTCAAACATCTCGTCCGCGGGATACAATCGAATCACTTCCCGTACGGGGCGTCTGCCGCGTTCGATCTGGCGGAAATAGTCTTTGAGCGTTTCCTCGTTGGAATACCGCGTCCATTCCTTGAGCCGCACCGCCGAATGCGCGGCAACGCCAAGGCCCGCGTATTCGCCGTTTAGCCAGTAGTTCAGGTTGTGTCGGCACTCGAACCCTTCCTGCGCGAAATTGCTGATTTCGTAGCGATGATATCCGTGGCTTTCGAGGTAGTCGATGCCCGCGTCCTGCATGTCCGCAACGTCGTCCTCGTCCGGCAGCACGGTTTCGCCTGACTGGACGCGCAGATAGAGCGGCGTATCCTCGCCAAGCGTCAGCGCGTAGGACGAAATATGCTGCACCTTCAGGTCGCAGACGGCGCGGAGCGTCTCCAGATAGTCCCGCTTGCTTTGCCCCGGCAGGCCGTGCATGACGTCCACGCCGATGTTGGCAAAGCCCGCGTCCCTTGCAAGCTGCAGCGTATGCGTAAACTGCGCATACGTATGAATGCGTCCGATGGCGGCTAGAAGCGAATCCTGCGCCGCCTGCAGGCCGATGGAGAGGCGGTTGATTCCCGCTTTTTTATACCCGGCAAGTTTTTCCGAGGTCACCGTTCCGGGGTTGCACTCCATGGAGCACTCCGCGTCGGGCGCGATGTAAAAATGCTCCCGTGCGGCGTTCAGGATTCTTTTCATCTGCTCGCCGCTGAGCAGCGAAGGCGTGCCCCCGCCAAAGAAGACCGTTTGGAACCCGCCTTGGTACATGCCCGTTTCGGCGGTGAGATTAAGTTCGCGAATCAGCGCCTCCGCATATTCCTCCGGCGCGCAGTCGCAGGGAAACGAAACGAAGTCGCAGTAGTCGCACTTTTTGACGCAATATGGAATATGCAGATACAAGCCCGCCATCGTCTAGTTGATCCGCAGAACGCTCATGAACGCTTCGCTCGGCAGCTCAACGGTACCGACCTGACGCATGCGCTTCTTGCCTTCCTTCTGTTTTTCGAGCAGTTTCTTTTTGCGGGTGATGTCGCCGCCGTAGCACTTTGCAAGCACGTCCTTGCGGACGGCCTTGACGGTTTCGCGCGCAATGATCTTGCCGCCGATAGCGGCCTGAATCGGTATTTCAAACTGCTGGCGAGGGATCACGTCCCGGAGGCGCTCGGCAACCGCGCGCGCTTTGTTATAGGCGCGGTCCTTGTGGACGATGGTCGAAAGTGCGTCGCAGCATTCGCCGTTGAGCAGAAAGTCGAGCTTGACCAGTTCGCTCTTTTGGTAGCCGCGCAGTTCGTAGTCGAACGACGCGTATCCTCTGCTCCTTGACTTGAGCTGGTCAAAAAAGTCGTAGATAATCTCGTTGAGCGGGAGCAGGTAGTGAATGCTCGCGCGGGTTTCTTCAATGTAGTTCATGTCCACGAATATGCCGCGCCGCTCCTGGCAGATCTCCATAATGGAGCCGACGTACTCCGCTGGGGTCATGATGGTAGCGTTGACGACCGGTTCTTCGACCCAGTCGATCTCGGTCACCGGCGGAAGGTTCGTGGGGTTGTCGATCATGCGCTCTTCGCCGGAAAATGTGATTACCTTGTAGATAACGCTCGGCGCGGTGGTGACCAAATCGAGGTCGAATTCCCGCTCCAGCCGCTCCTGAATAATCTCCATGTGCAGCAGTCCCAGAAAGCCGCAGCGGAAGCCGTAGCCCAACGCGAGGGAGGATTCCTGCTCGTAGGAAAGCGAAGCGTCGTTGAGCTTGAGCTTTTCGAGCGCGTCCCTGAGGTCGTCGTAATGCGCGCCGTCCGCGGGATAGATGCCGCAGAACACCATGGGGTTGACCTGTTTATAACCCGGCAGGGGCTTTGTGGCGGGGTTTTCGGCGGAGGTGATCGTATCTCCCACCTTGGTTTCGGCAACGCTCTTGATCGAGGCCGCGATATACCCTACCTCGCCCGCCGTGAGCTCTTCCTCCGGCTTCGGCGCGGGGGTAAACACGCCCACTTCGGTGACGTCGAACTCGTGCCCGGTTGCCATGGAGCGGATGCGCATGCCCGCCTTTACCGTTCCGTCGAACACGCGGACATACGAGAGCGCGCCTTTGTAGTTATCGTAGATGCAGTCGAACACCAACGCGGTGAGAGGCTTGTCCGCTTCCCCAGTGGGCGGCGGAACCAGATCGACCACGGCGGCAAGCACTTTGTCGACATTGGTGCCGTTCTTTGCGGAAATCATCGGGGCGGTCTTGGCTTCTATGCCGATGACGTCCTCAATTTCCTGCGCGGTGCGCTCCGGCTCCGCGCTCGGCAGGTCGATTTTGTTGATCACAGGAACTACTGCAAGGCCGTTGTCCACGGCGAGATAGACGTTTGCCAGCGTCTGCGCTTCAATGCCCTGGGTTGCGTCAACAACCAGCACCGCGCCTTCGCACGCGGCTAACGCCCGGCTGACCTCGTAGTTAAAGTCCACGTGGCCTGGCGTGTCGATGAGGTTGAACATGTAGCGCTTGCCGTCCG
Source organism: Clostridiaceae bacterium (assembly GCA_039683415.1). Taxonomy (GTDB): domain Bacteria; phylum Bacillota; class Clostridia; order Christensenellales; family CAG-138; genus UBA7703. Next base: position 285,697 of record JBDKRL010000006.1, on the reverse strand, counting down.
TATGCCGGTAAAACATGCGCACGGCGGACGACTTGATGGTGATGCCGCGCTCGCGCTCGATATCCATGGAGTCAAGCATCTGCTCGGTCATGTCCCGTTCAGCTACGGTATCGGTGAGCTGCATCATGCGGTCGGCCAACGTCGATTTGCCGTGGTCGATATGCGCAATGATGGAGAAGTTTCGTATCAATTCATTCGGGTATGCCATAGAGGTCCCTCGCAGTAATCTAAATTCGTGTTGAATTCAAGCGTAACGTAAAAAAAGCGATCCCAATCACGGGATCAATCATACTGTATCGACGCGCTGTTTGCAAGAAGGACAAACGCTCGGGCCGACAAACAAAAACGGCGGTGCGCTGCCGCACCGCCGTTTTATATCCGTTTGCTATTCGATCGGCCTTCTCCTAATAAAAAGCTGAAACGCTGAATCGCGCTGCCGCTGTTTATATGAGACTACTCGATCGGCCTTCTGGCTACGACGAAGTTCCTGCGCCAGTAGGAGCTCTTTGCGCTTCTGCGCACGACCTTGCCGTTGGCGGAAGAAGCGTCTATCATCTCGCCGCCGCCGATATAGATGCCAACATGGCCGACCGTGCTGCTGTCGTCCGACTTAAAGAACAGCAGGTCCCCGCGCTGCACATCGTCGATATCCGATACCTTCGTCCAGCTCGTGGTCTTGGAAAGACCCGCCGCGTTGAGCCGGCGCGTATAAACGTTGACCTGACGCAGGCAGTAGTACACAAGCCCGGAGCAGTCGAAGGTGTCCGGCCCGCTCTTGCCAAGGATATAGGTGTCTCCCAGCTGCTTTTTCGCAATGGAAATCAGCTTGTCGATGCGGCCTTCCGACGAGGAAGCGCGCGCAAGCGCCGCCTGTTTCTTCTTTTCGGCAATGATCTCCTGCTCCTTGGTGTAGGAAACGCGCGCGTCCGCCGAGTTGACGGCTTCCAGCGTCTTTTCACCCGCTTTGCCATCCTCGCCCAGATAATTGCGGTGCTGGAACTTCTTGACCGCGCTGACGGTGTCCGTGCCGTAATAGCCTGTCACCTGATCGTCGTCCAGATAACCGAGTTCGACAAGCTGTTCCTGGAAGGATTCAATATCGTCCCCCTCCGCCCCTTCGAGCATGACGTAAGGCTTTGCGTCCTCGGCGTAGATCAGGTTGATGGTTTCTTCGCCGCAGATGCCGTCCTGCTGGAGATCGTGCTGGCGCTGGAAGAGCTTGACGGCCGCCTTCGTGGCATTGCCGAAATAGCTCGTCGGTTCGTCGATGGCGAGATACCCGAGCTCCATGAGCCGCTTTTGCAGTGCGAGCACATCCTCGCCTTCCGCACCTTTTTCAATCCGGATTTCTTCCGTCGGGCTGGGCGTAGGTTCCGGTGTGATGGAAACAAAAACGGTTGGCGCAGGCGTTGCCAGCGCTTCGACTTCCGCCATGGCCGCGGCCTTGCTGCGCCGCGCGCCGGATACGGAGACGATGACGATGATGCCGACAATCGTAAATAAAGTGGCACACGCGATGAAGATGCACGTCGTTTTACCCATATAGTAAATCGAGCGCAAAAATCGTTTCAGCCACAACACGAATTTATGTTTTGTTTTTTTGTAAAACCGTCGAATATCTTTCAAGTTCATAGCGGTCTCCCGATTTCAAATTTTACGGAATCCGCGGCGGTTTTGCAATAGCAAACTAAATATTGTAATACATTGTTCAAGATTGCACTTGTCTACCGCTATATATAGTATCCCGCGGGATCGATTACACACCGATTCCGCGGGAAATTGTGTCCGAAATATTCTTATTTACCTGTGATTTTACCAGTTTGTGTATGCTCTGTTTGATAACGCTGCTTTCCCGCGGGATTGCGGCGCATAAAAAAGCCAGCGTGCCTTGCTTACTTTGAGCGGATCGCTTCCAGCGCAGCCTGCGCGATTTCTTCCGCCGACGTTTCCGTATTGTCCGCCCGAACGTAGGGTTTTTCGCCGGGCAGGAACCGTTCGCGCTGCTCCGCCGTGAGACGGGCAAAGCCATCCTCGTCGTCCACCGCCACAAGCCGGGCGGTGTATCCGCGCACGGAGAGCAGATCGCCCGCCCTCGTAATCAGCTCTGCCTGATCGCGCCCGGCGACAAGCACCACATCCGGCCCGTTTTTCGGTTCGCGCAGGATCTGCGCGGGGGCGGAAGTTTCGAGCACTTCCGGCTCGTCCGCCTTCGTGCGGTTGAACCGCAGCGCGGTATGCGGCAGCATCATCTTGGAGCGCAGCAAAACGACCGTGATGGCATGCCCTGCCGTTGCGCCGATGACGCACTGAATCGTGTTGAACGCAACGTTCGGCACCGCCGTTGCCATGCCGTAAAGCAGCGTTTCGTAGAGGAAATAGCCAAGCGGGACGATCAGCGCCGCGAGGTAGAAAATCCCGTACCGGATGCTCTTTTGCGTTTTGTTGAATACGACGCCCGCAAGCAGCGCAACCAGACCTTTGATGACGAATGTTGCCGGCGCGTAGATGCTCCAGCCGAGCAGCACATCCGAAAGTGCGGAAGCAACCCCCGCGCAGAGCGCGCCCCATCCGCCGCCGAGCAGAGCACCCGCAAGCAGCACGCCCGCGTCGCCCAGGTTGATATAGCCGAATCCGCCCGGCATGGGAATGGAGACAACGGACGTCAATAGGATGATCGTCGCGGCGAGTACACCCGCTGTCGTGAGTGTTCTGGTCGTGTTTTTTGCTTGTTCGCGCATGATGTTTCCTCCGGAACGGGACTGCTGTTCGGAGCACCGCCCCGAACGCCGGCATTTGCCTGGTTTGGCAACCCAAACCCTTGAATGGTTATTCTATACGTTTCATCGGTTATTTGCAACGAATAAGCCGGATTTTAATGGTTATCCTATGCGTTTCTTAAGCATTTTAAAAGAAAAGCCGGATAAACCGGCTGGAACGCTTATTTTTCTTCCTCCGGCCGCGGACAGGCAGGGTTTCCCTCCGTTTTCGAATTCTGGACGTTCCGTACGCTCAGCATAACGCCGAGGATGACGATTGCGCCGCCAATCAGTTTGCGAACGGTCACCTGCTCGCCCAGCAGCACCCAGGAGAAGAAAACGCCAAAGATCGGCACAAGGTTCAGCATGGACGTCACGGAGCTGGCGGAAAGCTTTTTGAGCGCCGTGTTGTACAGTAAAAACGCAATCACCGAGCAGAACACGCCGAGAAACAGCATCATCGAAAATGTCATCAGCGTAGGCGCCGCCCACTGACCGCGCTCCAGCAGCGCCAGCGGCAGCATAAAGACGGTGCCGAACAGCGTCTGGTAAAACAACAGCGTGATGGAAGGATAGCTGTTGACCACCTTTTTGGTGAGAAAATTATAAAACGCCCAGACCACGCCCGCCACGATCAGCATGACGACACCGAGCAGTTCGTTCTGCTGCCGCGCTTCCGCCTTGACATACGAAAGGATCACGACTCCTCCGATGGCGATGAGAATGCCAACGATCTTGAACGCGTTGAGCTTGATTTTATAGATCAGCGATTCCAGCAGCAGCGTGATGATGGGGTACGACGCGATAATCAGCGTCGCGCTGGAAGCGGAAGTCCACTGCACGGCAATGTTCTGCAGCACGGCGTAGAGGGTAATGCCCATCAGTCCGCTCGTCGCAACCGTGAGGATATCCTTCTTTTCTAGGCGGATACGATTTTGGGGCAGCAGCGCAAGCACGCCGAGAATCAGCGTTGCAACGGCAAACCGCGCGACGCCCAGCGTAATGGGCGGGTAGGTTTCGTAAGCCACCTTGATGGCGACAAAGGAAGAACTCCAGATGATCAATGCGCCGAGGATATAAAAATACGATGCGGCGCCGGATTGCGACGAGTTTTTCAAAACAGTTCTCCAAATATCTTTTTATACAATATGCTGCGCTTCAGCAGCTTTCGGATTACCTTAGCCCTTTTGTGTTCGCTTGTCAATATGTGTATACAAGTTGCATATCGCTGCATACAGAATATCTGAACGTTGCAAATCTAAATCAAAAAAAAGAACACCTCCCGTTTCCGAAAGATGTTCTTGATCGAAGCTGGCTTATTTCGCCTGCGCGATGGCAACGGCCTGCCGATCTATTTTTCTAAAAATAGATCAAAAAAAAGAACACCTCTCGTTTCCGAAAGATGTCCTTTTGCTTTAGTTGGTGTTTTGTTTATTTCGCCTGTACGATGGCAACGGCCTGCCGATCTATTTTTCTAAAAATAGATCAAAAAAAAGAACACCCTTCGTTTTCGAAAGATGTCCTTTTGCTTGAGTTGGTGTTTTGTTTATTTCGCCTGCGCGATGGCTACCGCCACGGCGACAGTAGCGCCGACCATCGGGTTGTTGCCCATGCCGATGAGACCCATCATCTCGACGTGCGCCGGAACGGACGAAGAGCCCGCGAACTGCGCGTCGGAATGCATACGACCCATCGTGTCCGTCATACCGTAGGAAGCGGGGCCCGCCGCCATGTTGTCCGGATGCAGGGTGCGCCCCGTGCCGCCGCCGCTGGCCACGGAGAAGTACTTCTTGCCGTGCTCGATGCACCATTTCTTGTAGGTGCCCGCCACGGGGTGCTGGAAGCGCGTGGGGTTGGTGGAGTTGCCGGTAATGGAAACATCCACGCTCTCATGCCGCATGATGGCAACGCCTTCGTTTACGTCGTCCGCGCCGTAGCAGCGAACCTTCGCCTTGTCGCCGTTGGAGAACGCCTTGGTGCTGACGATCTTGAGCTCACCGGTCTTGTAGTCGTACTCGGTTTCCACATGCGTAAAACCGTTCACGCGGGAAATGATATAGCCCGCGTCCTTGCCAAGGCCGTTCAGGATGACCTGCAAGGGCTTGGTGCGCACTTTGTTGGCGGTCTTGGCGATGCCGATTGCGCCTTCCGCGGCGGCAAAACTCTCGTGCCCTGCAAGGAAGCAGAAGCAGGAGGTTTCTTCGCGCAGCAGCATGGCAGCTAAGTTGCCGTGGCCAAGGCCGACTTCGCGCTGATCCGCAACCGAACCCGGAATGCAGAACGCCTGCAGGCCGACGCCGATTGCTTCCGCCGCTTTGTCCGCGGTTGCCGCCCCCGTCTTGATGGCGATAGCCGCGCCCACGGTATATGCCCAGCATGCGTTATCAAACGCAATGGGCTGAATGCCGCGGACGATGCCGAACACATCGATTCCCTTTGCGTCGACAATCGCTTTCGCGTCGTCGATGCCGTTGATGCCGTACTTCTTAAGCTCGGCGTTGATCTTGTCGATTCTTCTATCGTATCCTTCAAAAGTAGCCATAGCTGCCTCCTTACGCTTTCCGCGGGTCGATTACCTTGGCGGCCTGGTCGAAACGCCCGTAGGTACCGATGTTCTTTTCGTATGCTTCCTTGGGATCGACGCCTTTTTTGATCGCGTCCATCATCTTGCCGAGGCTGACGAATTTGTAGCCGATAATCTCGCCGCCCTCATCGAGGCCGATGGCGAGAACGTAGCCTTCCGCCATTTCCAGATAGCGCGCGCCCTTGCACTTTGTGCCGTACATGGTGCCGATCTGGGAGCGGAGGCCTTTGCCGAGGTCTTCCAGACCCGCGCCGATGGGCAGGCCGTCGTCGGAAAACGCGCTCTGGGTGCGGCCGTACACGATCTGCAGGAACAGCTCGCGCATGGCGGTGTTGATCGCGTCGCAGACGAGATCGCTGTTGAGCGCTTCGAGGATGGTCTTGCCGGGCAGGATTTCCGCCGCCATGGCCGCGGAGTGCGTCATGCCGCTGCAGCCGAGGGTTTCGACCAGCGCTTCTTCAATCACGCCGTTTTTAACGTTCAGCGTGAGCTTGCAGGCGCCCTGCTGCGGCGCGCACCAGCCGACGCCGTGCGTTAGTCCGCTGATATCGGTGATTTGCTTTGCTTTGACCCACTTGCCTTCTTCCGGGATCGGAGCGGGTTCATGCTTGGCGCCCTTGAGGACGCATACCATTTCTTCCACTTCATGTGAATATTGCATCTATGGAATTCCTCCTTTATGTGTTCGCAATTGCCAAATTGATTCAGGGTACAGTATAACACTACGAAACCGGAAGTTTCAATATATGCTTACTGATTGATGGATAGATGTTTTTTGATATGGTTCCGCATCTGCTTACTGATTGATGGACAGATGTTTTTTGATATGGTTCCGCCGCCGTTTTTGTAGGCTACTGCAAACTGTTTTTCCGAAAGATTCTGTTTTTATTCGGATATATGGTGAAATCTTACAAAGATTTAACGCCGTTTTCATCTGCGTTTTATCTGTATTTGTTAGATTATAATAGAAATCAGTCATAATAGCATGAATAAAGAGGATGAACGGAATGGGAAAATCAGTTTTTACCGACCGGGACGTGGTTTATCAGATCGCTCAGATTCTCGTTGGCGAGATTTCCCGCTTTCAGCCGGTTCCCGATCAGCCGCTCCGCGCAGGCGTCGAGGCGCTGATCGACAGCGGATCCGCACCGCTGATCACCTACGGCACGCTTGCGGCCGAGCTCAACCGGCTCTTCAATCTGGAATCCTCCGCCAACCGGTTTACGGCGCAGAACATCGACCCCTTCCTTGGTGTGCTGCTGAAAGAGTCGATCAATTACGAGTATAAAATCGAAGGCCTGTTCCATATGGGCAAAATCCGCAAAAAGATGGAATTGGATCTGCCGGTCACCGCGATTGTCGTCAACGCAAAAACGCACCTGCCGGGCAGACAGTTCTACACTTACTTCAATAAGCCTGCCGCAACCGAACAGGAACTCCGCGCTTCGGCAGTCGAAATGATTGAAACGCTGTTCGCTTTTAACGACTGGAACAGCTATCTCAAACGTGTGGACAAGGTGTTCGGTAAAAAATAGACTGTGAAATGAATTGTTTATTCAGCCGCGTGTTGTGCTTTCAGCCCGCGGCTTTGTTATGTTATAATTAACACAATGATGACTATTGGGGGAACAGCGTTTTGCGTTATTTTGCTCTTGTGCTTTACGGTGTTGTCGTTGCCATTCATATTTTTGCCTGTGCCAGCAGGGATCGGCTCAAGCTCAGGCGGGTTTCCAAGTGTTTTCTCATGCCGCTGCTGGCGCTCAGCTACGCGGCGTTTGCAAGGGTCTTTTCCCCGCTGGTGCTCACGGCGATTCTGTTCGGCTTTGTTGGCGATGTCCTTCTGCTGGCAAGACCGCGCCGCTGGGCGTTTCCCGCCGGGATGCTTGCGTTTGCGACCGGGCACGTTTTTTACATCGTATCTATGCTGAGCGAACTGCCGAATTTACCGCCGTGGTATGTCTTTGCCGCGTTTGCGCTGTTTTGCGCCGTTGCCGCCTGCTTGTTCGTTCGTTATCTCTGGGCGGGACTCCCCAAAAAACTGCGCGCGCCCAGCATCGTTTACATGATGATCATCGGGTTTATGGCCTGCTGCGCGCTGCTCTTCGGTTTCTCCGGCGTTTCCAGGCTCTGCTGGCTGGCGGCGGTCGGCGGCGTTTTGTTCGTGGCGTCGGATGCAACGCTTTCCATCGACGCGTTCAAGCACCCGGTGAAACACCGCAGCGTCATTGTGATGGGAACCTACATTGCCGCGCAAACCCTGCTTGTTACAGCGCTCGCGCTGCGCTGATCAACGCAAAAAACGATTTCTCCCCAGCCGTGTCGGTTCCGGCTCACCCCCGCTCAACTCAGCCTAAGGAGGTCGAATCATTAAAATGGAACTTACGATTCTAGTCGTTTCTCTCTGCGTGTTTGTGGTAACGCTGCTTGCGCTGCTTTTTCTGTACCGCTCTCAGCAGACGTTTCAAAAGGAATTTCGAAGCGAGCAAACGCGCGTGTTCTCTGAGCTGCGGCGTGAACTGGCGGAAGGCGTGCAGTCCTCCGTTTCCAGCCTTGGCAGCATGATTCTCGAACAGCAGCGCACCAGCGATTCGCAGAGCGAAACCCGCTTTAAGACCTTTGAGCTCACCAACGAACAAAAGCTGGAAGCCATCCGCCTCACCGTTGAGCGCAGGCTGATCCAACTCCAAACGGAGAACGCGCAAAAGCTCGACGAAATGCGAAAAATCGTCGATGAAAAACTCCAAAAAACGCTGGAGACGAAGGTTGCGCAGTCCTTCCAGCTGGTCAACGAACGGCTCGAACAGGTGTATAAGGGCCTTGGCGAAATGCAGACGCTTGCCGCCGGCGTGGGCGATCTGAAAAAGGTGCTCTCCAACGTGAAAACGCGCGGCATGCTGGGAGAAATCCAGCTTGGCGCGATTCTGGAAGAGATCCTTGCTCCCGAGCAGTACGAGCGCGACGTGGTGATTAAGTCCGGCTCCAAGGAAAACGTCGAATACGCCATCAAGATTCCCGCCGCCGACGGCGTCTCCGTGCTGCTGCCCATCGATTCCAAATTCCCCGCCGACCTTTACGCCGTTTTACAGGACGCCTACGAATCCGGCTCCAAGGAAACGGTCACGCTCGCCCGCAATGCGCTGATTCAGCGCATCCGCATGGAAGCGGCGAAGATTCGGGATAAATACATCGACCCGCCGCATACCACCGATTACGCGTTTATGTTCCTCCCGTTCGAAGGGCTCTACGCGGAAGTCACCAGCCGTGGACTGGTGGAAGAACTCCAGCGCTCATGCCATGTCATCCTCGCGGGGCCTTCTAATATGGCGGCGCTGCTCAACACGGTGCAGATGGCTTTCCGCTCGTTTGCCATCCAGCAGCGCAGCAGCGAGGTCTGGCGCGTGCTGGGCGCGGTCAAAACGGAGTTCGCCAACTTTAGCTCCGTTCTTGCCAAGTCGAGGACGCATTTGCGCCAGGCCGACGAAGACCTGGAAAAACTGATCGGCGTGCGCGCGCGCGCCATCACGCAGAAGCTCCGCTCCGTGGAAAAGCTGGACGAAGTCAGCACAGGCCTCTTGCTGGGAACCGCCTCTTCTGCCGACGACCTGCTGGACGAGAGCTTAACGGACGCGGAGAGCGCGCCGGAAGAAGAATAACGCTTACTTACTTGCAAAGGGCCTCCCGGAATGTCGGGAGGCCCTTTTTGCGGGTACCTTTTAGTGGGAGGCATCGATTACGGAAACTGTTTTTTTGCGATAACTATTTTTACGAAAATTGTTTGTCAAGAACCTTTTGCCAGCGGCTGTACGCCCGGTCGAACGAAACGCCGAACGTATTTTTAAATTCCGTCTGACCGAAACAGTAGCTTGTCAGTTTGTCGAAGCCGTAGTTATCCGCCAGATACGCGCAGAACGAAGACGCCATCATCACGCTCATATCGTCCCCCTTCTGCGGTTCTCCGCCGAATTCCTCCAGCGAGCGAATCGGCGTGGACTCGTAAAGCGTACCCCAGTTCATGCCGTTTTGCAGGCAATAGCTGGCCGCCGCATCCACGAGCAGGCGGTAATCCTCTTTCGTGAGGTTCTTTTCGTTCCCGCCCTGATCCAGATAGGCCTGCGCGTAGGGTTTCGAGGTATCTATGCCTTCTTCGGCAAGCTTTGCCAGCGTCATATCATATGGGTTGAGCACGCTGCCCAAATACTGCGCATAGCCGAACTGCTGCCAGTGGAGTTCGTTTGCGTTCATCAGCGCGAAAAGATACTGCTGCGCGCAGCGTGTGTAATCATTGCCGGTTTGAATATAAATCTCTTCGCAGTTTAAGTTGCAGGTATACTCGCCTCCGTTGATAATTTCATAATTCGTCAGTTTTGTTGCGTTCTCCGTGTTGTAACAGCCAGTTGCGTTTTTCTGGAGATACGCCTGAATATAGAGCTGCCCATTTGCCAGCCGCTCGAAGAAATCGGTAAACATATTTGCGTAATTATCCGTGTCGTTTAATAAGGAAAGATCGAGGCGCACGTCAGGATCGAATCGCATCGATATCCCATCAATCAGATCATAGCGAAGGAGCGTCGCGCTCGTTTGCGGCTCGAATTTGTTCAAATCCGGCAATCCTTCCTTGACCGCTTTTTGAGAAGTGAAACGGGGACTATAATAACTCACCATCTGTATATCGCCCGTTACTTCGATTTCCACATATTGCAGTTCATCGTCTGTCAGCTCCCGCGCCGTGTTCAGCGAAACAGGATTTGCCAAAAGCACGACCGCCGCTCCAACCGCAAGGACAATCGCTGCGGCAATCACCCAGAAAGCAGGTTTCTTGTAGTTCAGCACGTTCATAATCCTCCCTTTCGTACAGTGTTCGCCAAAGGCAAGCGGGCCGCCCGCAAACGATACGCGGCGCGTACCGAGACGCAGAAGCGACTCGCCGTACGCCGCAATCTGTTCGCGCGTGAGCGCGCGGATGGCTTGTTCGTCACAGCAGGTCTCCATATCCTCGCAAAAGAGGTGAAACGCCAGCCAAACGAGCGGGTTGAACCAGTGAACGGCAAGCAGCAGAAACGCGGCGGGTTTGGCTACATGGTCGAACCGTTTGATGTGCGCCCGCTCGTGCCGCAGGACTAACTCCCGCGTTCCTTGATCCATATCGACAGGCAGGATGATACGCGGCCGCAGAACCCCTATGACGAACGGGGAGGTCACCGCGTCCGTCTCAAATACGCCCGGCTCTACGAGCACCGCGTCGCCAACGCGCCTTCTGAGCCGCGCATATAGGATCACGGCATACAGCAGTATCCCCGCCGTGCCGGTCAGCCAGACCGCGGAACCGACAGCGAGCCAAATCTGCGTCGGATCGACGCTCGCTTGCGGCGTCGGCGCGAGGGAAACGGCGCTTTCGGCGGAAAGTTCCGAAGCAATCGGTACGCTCGCTTCACTCGCTATGCCGGAATCGTTGATCAGCGCAGCGGCATTATCCACGGCAATATACGTCACCATGCCGTTTTCCGGCGCGGGCGCGCCAACGCCGCCCAACAGTGATACCGGCGCGGAAAAGCTGAACGGCACCGCTAAGCGCAGAAACACCACCGCCCACAGCGCGCAGCGAATCCAGCGCGGCGCCCGCCTGAGCGGAAAGCGCAGCAGCAGCAAGCCCAGCACAGCAATGGCTCCCGTGACGCTCATATTCAGTATCGTGCGGAAAAGTTCCGTCATACGCTACCTCTCCCGATATGCGCGCAGGAGTTTTTCGATCTCCTCCGCGTCATCTCCGGATATGCCGCCTCCTTCCAGGAACGCCGCGATAAATGCGGGCAGCGACCCTTTGAATCCGCGGCTGACCACTTGACTTCCTTCTTTGCGTCCTGCTTCCTCCCGCGCAATCAAGGACGTCACAACGGACGCTTCATTGACGAGATAGCCTTTCTCGCAAAGCCGTTTGAGTACCGTATAGGTGGTCGTCCGTTTCCAGCCCAGTTTTTCTTCTGCCTCGCGGCAGAGTTCCGGCGACTCGACAGGCTCATTATCCCAAACGAGATCCATGAGCCGCCAGTCCGCATTGGTTAAGTAGACGTCTTGCACTATTCCCGCCTCCTGGTCTATTTGTTTAGACAAGAGCAGTCTAACATTATAGACAAGCATTGTCAACCCTTTATTCCTAACAATAAATACAGAAAAAGCCTCCGAACGGAGGCTCCCCTGAGTATCGGCAAACCTTATCCGGGGGCAAGGTGGATTCGCAAATTCCCCAAGTTGAATCAAAATGAAAGGCATCCGATATGCCGGAGACTAGAGTTCATATATTCCACCCGTGGAGAGAGCTAAAAGTTTTTCGTTCATGATCTGTTTAAGCATTAGAAACGGCTCTTCTCCCGTGCAGTGCCCCGTGTAGAACACAGATCCGGACGCCAACAGCGCCTCTCCCACGGCGCGGATGTGTTCCGGCGGTTCGCTGTGCTTGAGGCTGGGGCTTTGCAGGTGAAACCCGCCGATCACAGCGTCCATCCGCCTGCCCGCGATCGCTTCCGCGCGGCGCAGGATGTTGACGATTCCGTTATGCGCGCAGCCCGCAAAGAGCACGAGTTTGCCATTTTCCTCGATGATCAGGTTTTGCTCATGCGCAAAGTCATCCGCAACGAACTCGCCGTCCTGCTCCATAAACAGCGTGTCGTTGCAGCGGGAATACAGCGTCCGCTCGGTCACGCCGGAAAACAGCGTCATCCCGCGGGCAATCTCCATCCGCTCCCCCACGGCAACCATCCTGCCGGAAGAGCGCAGCGCGGCGTCGAGACCGATATCGCCAAGCACGCCGCCCTGTTTGATGGAAAGATGCCGCTCAAACGCGCGGGTGTTGATATAGACGCTCGCCTTTTTGTTTGCCGCGAGAAAAGCGCTCAGCCCGCCGCCGTGGTCGTAATGCCCGTGTGAAATCACCGCAAGGTCAACCTGATCGATCAGCACGCCGAGCTTGTTTGCGTTATGTAAAAACAGGTCGGTTCTGCCCATGTCGAAGAGCAGTTTCGTTGTCCCGGTTTCCACATAGAGGCTCAGTCCGTGCTCGGCGCAAAAAGCCTCCGAAGACGCGGTGTTTTCCACAAGAGTTACAATGCGCATGATGTGATGTTTTCTCCTTGCTCTTCTCGATCATCGGCATAAGCCCTGCTGATTTGCTGTCTGCGAAAAATTCGTCAGCCTTTATGCTGATGATAAAACACTGAAATAAAATTCGAAGGTTCGTCAGCCTTTATGCTGATGATAAAACATATCAATAGAATTTGAAGGTTCGTCAGCCTTTATGCTGATGATAAAACTCTTTTAGTGAGCGCTTGGTTTCCTCGTCCAGATGATGCCATCTCACGCCCTGAATCGCGCCTTCCAGCGCCGAAAGCCGCATGATGCAGGCGGAAGGATCGCGCGCTAAAATCCGCAGCCAGGCTTCCCTGCTGCCGGTCTGTTTGAGTTGCTCAAACGTCGTAATTCCGACTTCGGCAAGCTGGCCTTCCAGCTTTTCGGCAATGTTCGGCAGTTTTGTCAGTTCGCCCATATTATCATCGTCCTTATTCTTCTTAAAGTAAAAAATTTAAACGTTTGGCAATATATCTGTTTTTCGTTTATTTGAGCTTTTTTTCCTTTTTGTATTTATCCATTCTCATTGCCATCGCAGCGCAAATCATAAAGTAAAATCCACCATAATAAATATAAAATGTCTCGCCTGTAGGAATGACTCCTACCATGTAGATTCCACCAATGATCATTAAAAGTATTGCAAACAATAAAAACATTCCGCGCCGTGGAATTAAAAAAGCTAGCACAGCAGATGAAATCAAAAGCCCACCCCATATTGGGCTTATGATTATAGGCTGAAACAGGGCGATTATTCCAAGTATCGCAAGAACGCAACTATAGATTCGAAGCTCCAGCTTCATATAGTTTTTGCCTTTTGTGGGCATCCAATCCTGTATCAGACTCTTGCTCTGCCCCAACTCCAGTCTGACACCGGCAATATCCACCGTCGTATCTTCCTGCATCTGCATAAAGTCGGTAAAGAAAATCTTATCCCTCGCATGTTCTCTTGGAATTATGAGGTTTCTCTCGGTATCCGGATCGTGAAAAACCAGTTTGTCTTCCAGCAGAATACCGACCCACTGTTTGACGCCGTTGAAACCTATCTGCTCATAGGCGGAGAATACCTTTGTGGCGTCTTTTGACAGCTGACCGATATCAACGGATGAACCCGGAAGCCCGACTGCACGACGCAGGCTGATCAGGAAAAGATCCGCCGCTTTCTCAAGGCGCATATTCCACGAGGATTCTAAACGGAGGTCTACTTCCGTTTCGCTTTCGTTTGTGCGATTACACTTCACTTCTATTTGAAAGCGCCCATCGCCTTTTATCTGCCCACGTCCTTGCATCCAGCAGGTTGCATCGTCAAACTTCAGAACTTCAATCTCCATCTTCTTGAAAACTTCCGCCAAAGCCTGGTAGCAGCGGTTTGACGGCGCATTGATTGTTTCTGCTTTAACGTATTTGTCCATCCGCATACACTCCGTTCATACATGTTTTAGGTAAACATTTCTACTAAAAGTAATGCCTTTTTGTGATATTCAGTTAATTATTGTTCAAATCGTTCCTGCGCGCGAATAGTTGAAACATTTTTCAATAGCGAAAAAACCGCGCTCAATCAAAAAGCATGAAGTCCGTCGGTTCTGGTTGGTTCATCTTGTTCGTTTTGTAAATCTTGATAAGTTGCATTGTAATATCACATTGTTGTTTTGTCAAAATATTCGTAAAAAGTGATTGTTGTGTGGCTGTCTCATGGATTCATCGCAGAAGTGAAATCCAATACCGCTCCAGCGTGACGCCGTCCCGCGCGCAGAACACGGTTTTTTCGTAAACCCCGCCGTTGGCGAGGATAGTTCTTTTGCTGCCTTCGTTGCCTTCGATGCAGGTAACGAGCACGCGCTCCAGCCCGAACGCCTTGCAAACGCCGAGGCACTCTTTGAGCATCCGCGTGGCGTAACCTTTTCTGCGCTCGTCCGGGCGTACGCCGTAGCCGATGTGCCCGCCAAAATCGCGCAGAAAGTCGTTGAACTCGTGCCGGAAGTGGATCATGCCGACGATTCTGCCGTCGCTTTTTCGCAGATAGGCAAACTGCTCGGAAACGACCCAGTTCGCGGGCTTTTTCAAAGGGTCTTCCGCGTCCCTGTTGAATTGCAGCCATTCAGCCGCATGTTCCATCCGCTGGAGCGGGCCTGCGCCGTCTATGGAATCGCCCAAAGCAAGAAATGCCGTGCGGTAGGACTCGATTTCGCGCGCGTGCGATTCGTCCGGCTTGATCAGGACGCAGTCGTCCAAAGCGGAAATTTGTTCCATGGCGGATTTCCCCTTTCGTCAGCCGTGGTTGACCGGAATCTGCTCCGAGCCAAGAAAAACGGCCTGTTCGTTCTCCAGCAGTTCCAAGAAATGCGCTTTGACCGCCTTGGGCAGAAGGTTGATGTTAACAACGTCCCCGATATCGACCCATTCGCAGGCAATCTGCGAGCTGTCCTGCTCCGTCGGCTGGAGCACCGTTCGGGAAGTAATCCGGCAAACGAACAGATGCAGCATCTTATGCGCGTATTCCGGGTAGGTTTCGCGGATAAACGCGCTGGTGCAGATTTCCTCCATCAAAGCCACGAACCGGAGCGGTTCCACCGTATAGCCCGTCTCTTCCAGGCACTCGCGCACAATCGCTTCAAATAGCGTTTCATACTGTCCCTGCCCGCCGCCGGGAAGCGAATAGTAGCTTCCGTTCGGCTCGTCGTAACAGCGGTTGAGCAGCACCTTGCCGTGATCCAGAATAATTGCCTTGACTGTGCTGCGAACGCTCATACCCGCCTCGCCTTTCTGTTTGCGCCTTAGAATCAGCGACGGTTCCGCCGCCGTTTTGCGATCAATTTTTGCTATTATAGCACGCAGGTTTGCTTTTTGTCACCCGCCGTCGCGCGGGGATGAATTCGACAAATCGTTTGTCAGATGATAGAATATATAAAATATTGCCATATGCGCATTTTTCGAAGAAGGGAGACAGCATGAAAAAATTACGTTTGGGGATTGGATTTGCAACAGGAAGAAAGAGTTTTCGCAAAGTTCTGAACGCTTATATCAGCACCTGGATGGAAGCAAAAAAACGGCTTCCGCCGGATCTCGAAGTGAGTTTGAGTCTGTTTGTCGCATACGATCTGGATTACCTCTGCACACAGTCGACCGACTACACAAACCTGAATCAAGAGGTCGTAGACCAATTTGAGCGCATCGTGTTTCTTGGCGCAAAGAACGCGTTACGAAGCATTGAGCGGCTCGAAACGGGAGGCGCGTTCTCCAAAGCCGAGTTGCGCAGCGTGTTCGGCTCCGGCTATGCGGGCAAACGCAACGCCATTATGTATGCCGCTCTGGATAATCGGATCGACTACCTGCTGTTTCTCGACGACGACGAATATCCGCTGGCGGTAACCGCCAACAGCGAAGGCTGCCTTTGGAGCGGACAGCACATCATCCTTTCTCACCTGCTCGAAATACCGAACGCGGACTATACCAACGGCCATCATTGCGGTTATGTTTCGCCGATTCCGCAAATCCGGTTCAACGAGTTGCTGACCGAATCCGATTTCAAAGCGTTTATTGAGGCGATCAGCAACGATATCATCAGTTGGGAGAGCATGAAGCGCCTCATGGAATCCGGCGGCGTGACCTACGCTTCGAAAGAAGTGCTCATGCAAAAACAGAAAACCGACGTTGCGGAGGTGCAAGGCTGCAAATTCATCTCCGGCGCGAACCTCTGCATCAACTTGACTCAACCCGAGCGGACGTTTCCGTTTTACAACCCGCCCGGTGCGCGCGGCGAGGACACCTTCCTCTCCACCATGCTCCATGAGCGCACGGTGCGCCAGATTCCCTGTTATGCGTTTCACGACGGATTTTCGATTTATAAACACATTCTCGACGGTGCGCTGCCAACCCAGCTGGAGCCGATCACCGCGGAGTCCCGCGCGGTCGTTGCGCGGTTTTTAAGCGCCTGCACAGGTTGGGTGCGGTACAAACCCCTGCTGGTCTACCTCACCCGACCGGAAGCGTTTGAGCAGGAAATGGAGCAGATGCGGGCGACGCTTTCCGATGTTCTGCCAAAGATTGCCGCTTACGCCGGCAACGAGGGCTTCCTTGCCATCGAGGACGAGTTTTTAAAATACCGCAAGAACGTTTCCAAGCATGCCGCGCAGATGCAACTGGCGCAGGCGACTTGGAAAAAGCTTCTCGGCGTCATTGCCGCGGAGAAGCAGTACGCAAGCCACAGGCACTAATAATTACGGAAAAATGCAACAAACCCGCCTCATTCGAGACGGGTTTGTTTGGTTTGGTGGAGCAATTCGGGCACTGTGCGAACGTCTGTTTGATTTAGGCGAAACGGCACAGCGCCTTTTCGCTTGGAATTGTTAAACGCGATGGCTGCGTGATCGTCATAAAGCGTGATTGAGTTGATGAATTGCTGTATAAGGTGTTTCCGCACAAGGTAATCGTCGGTGCTTCCTGCGCGAAACGAATTAAAATACTCAACGAATCGTTCGCGTGGGTGAAGCACCTGGATACGTGTCATGCGTTCAAGGGCGAGTTCTGCCCTCTCCTTCTCCGCCTCCAGTTCCATCAGCCGAGCTTTTGTTGACGGCGTGATGATCCCCTGCTCCATCGCCGACATAAGGTTGCGGATAGCGCTTCCAGATTCGGACACGGATTTCCGTAGCGCTGCTATCTGCTGCTGCTCGAATGAGTTTTGCTGATACTCCACACAGCAGTCGGCCATCCATGCAATCACCTCATCCTGCAGGACGTAATTTCGAATCATATCAATTACTTCATTTTCAAGCCAGTCTTTCTTGACTGGTTTCTTCTTGCATGCCCCGCCTTTTCTGGCAAGCCGGCAGGAATAGTAGTAGTGTTTCGTCCCGCTCTTTGATGTTCCGTACCCGCCGACCATATACTCGCCGCACTCGCCGCAGATCAGCTTTCCAGTGAGCATATAGTCTGAACCATCGCAGCGCTTTTTGCGTGGCCGCCCCTTGTCAGTCATCCTCGCTTGAACATCCATGAAAAGCGATTCACTGATGATCGCGGGGATCGCGTCCGGGATGCGCTCTCCGCCCCAAGAGTAAACGCCGATGTAACGCTCGTTCGTAATCATTTTCGCGAAGCTGTTTTTATTCCATCGCCCACCGGTGACGGTTGGGATTCCGCGACCATTCAAGGAGTTAATGATCTCTACAAACGGAATTCCGCTTGCAACGGACTCGAATATTTCACGAGCGACAGCCGCTTCGTCTTCGTCGATCACAAACCTTCCATCCGCCCCCGTGCGATACCCAATCGCCCGAACGCCGCCGTTTGCTTTACAGGCGCGCGCGTTGTCACTCATGCCCCGCACTATGTCCTCTGCCATATTCTCTGAATAGAACTGATTGACGTTCATCATCGACCGCAGCGCGAACCGGCCGGCCGCGTTGTTACCGAATTCCTCTTTTGCGTACAGTAACTGCACTCCGAATTCGTCAAGCCTGTTTTCGAGTTGCAAACCGTTGAGCATGTTTCTGGCGATGCGGCTTGACTTATAGGCTATGATGACCTCGAATTTCTTCTGCTCCGCGTCGTAGAGCATACGCTGGTAAGCCGCGCGAGATTCCCTCTTGCCGGTGATCGCCTTGTCTGCATACACCTCAACGACCGTTAAGCCGTTCTGTGCGGCGAATGCCTGGCATTCCTCGACCTGCTGCTCAATCGATTCCTCTTTCTGGCCGTGAGAAGAATAACGAGCGTATATAACGGCGATGCGCTGGATTGCTTTTTCTGTACGTGCTGGCATATTACTTCGTCATGTCAAAAACAACGACGGAATCAGTCATGTAAATCATTGGAACGACTGCGTCTACACCGCTTTGAAGCGATATCGAAACGAGCGCGTCAGAGCCGAGCGCCCTTACAAGGTTTGTGGTTGACGTGTTAAACTCCGTCAGCGAGGCCGTCATTTCGCCCCAAGCCTCTATCCCGTACTCATCCCCCTCGACAGCCAACGCCACTATCGCCACGGCTTTTTTCATGTATATGTAAATCGTAAACATGTTACTGTCTTCGGTATACGTGGCATCGTATTGTATGTCCTCGGTGTCTTCAAACCTGTCCGTCAGTGTGTCGAGTATCAGCTCCGGCGCCATGTCTATAGAGCTTTTGTTTTCAGTCGCGCTTTGCGCCGTAGGCGATGGAGATGGTGACGGCGTAGGCGATGGCGCAAGCGTCGGCGTTGCCGTGCTTGTTGGGGCTGGCGTTGCCTCTACGTACACAATCCGCGTACACCCCGATAATCCCAATGCCAGCGCGAGCGCGGCCAGCAACGCAAAGAACCGCTTCATAATCTAAACCCCCTCAATTATTGAAATCGGAAAGTCGCTATAGAAGTCATTGCGCCGGATGTGATCCATCTCGTGCCGCAGCTCTCGTTCCAGATCAGCCCTGCGCCCGTTGAGATAAACATTGTAGTCGCCGTCATCATCGATCACCGTCACCGCGCCGATTTCCTCTGGCAGGTCGATAACCCTCACAATCACGTCTTCCATCTCGATATCATCTCGGCGACAGCAAGAATTTGTTCTGCGGTCGCTCCTTTCGATGCGTCAAAAAGCATCTTCATTTCCGGCCTGCGCCGAAGCTGTTCACGAATCATCATCACATCGTCCATGTCTTCCGGCTCTCTACCAAGCAGGTAATCGACCGAAACGTCGAGGTAATCCGCTACGAGCTGGAGGCGCTCGGCTGACGGAGAATTTTTATCCCACTTCCCTATCGTTCCATTGCCGAAACCCAACGCCACATCAATTGCGGACAGTCCGATTCCGCGCGCCTCTGCGAGAGTTTTGATCTTTTCTTTAATCGTGTCCATGTTTGTAAAACCAAATAGAAATATTTCTCAATAAAACTATTGACAGAGAAATTGTTCTCTGCTATCATGAGCATAGAGAAAGATTTCTCAGTCCAAACTGACAAGTGAGAGCGAATATTTGGTTGCCTTGCACGCATACTATAGAATATTTTCTCTCACTTGTCAATAAAAAGGGGGTAAAAAATTGGTCTTCGAAAACATTGCACGTTTGTGCGAGGCTTCCGGCATCACGATATCCGGTCTTGAATTAAAGCTCGGATTCGGGAACGGAACGATTCACAGTTGGAAAACATCCTCGCCGTCGGTGGCGAAGCTCAAACTTGTTGCTGATTACCTCGGTGTAACGGTAGACGAACTACTCAAGGAAGACGGAAAGGAGCACACGGCGTGATAAAAGACATACACCCACACAAGAGCGTTAAGCCTTGGAAAACCACCCCGCCGCCCGTGCCGTCCGCCTGCTGTATCGAGCCGAAGGACGAGAGCAAGCCTATCGAATTGCTCTACCTTTGTGACGCGCAGCTGAATAACTCCTGCACGAAGACGCGCTGTGCGCTTCGCGGCGGCACATGCTGCACGACGAGCGAGGTTGAGTTCGCCCTCCGCGACAGGGGCGGAAAGCCCGCGGTTGTCACCCCGTTTCTGCAACTCAAGGCAAGGTCGTGAAGTTCTCGGACACCGGGAGCACGTCCGAACAGCTCTCCAATTTGAGCGCGCTCATTCTCGCGACGCAAAACCTCGCATTGACCATGCAGGTAGTCGCCGCAGACGCGCTTTCGGTTGACCCCCAGCTTCTCGAATACAACAAGGAACTGCGCCGCCAGCTTAGAAACGCGCAGAACACCCTCGCCATCGCAGACAAGCAGCTCAATGCAAAGAAAGGCGCGGCACAGCCCGCGAACGGAAAATAGGCATGATGACCGAAAACGAAAGAAAACTCCTCGATCACAACATAACGCTCTCGACTACCCTTGCCACCATCGACTCCGAAGCACAGACCTATCGCAGATGGTTTTACGACAAATCCGACGAGGTAAAGAAGCTCGAAGCCGAGAACGCGCGGTTGACCGCTGAACTCGCGAACCTGCGCGAGACGGGAACCATCGTCGTGCACGACAAGGCAAATTCGACATATGACGGTCACACGCCCGCAGAGATTCGGGACATGGCGGCGGTGGCGGTTGAGAAGATCGACGCTCTGTCCGGCACGCAGGAGGGTTGACATGCAGATCATCGGAGTACGTTTCCCCGACAACAAAGGCGGGTATCACCAGAAGGTCTACCACTTCTACACCACGCTCGACGTAAGGCTGGACGATCTTGTCTTCGCGCCTACGACCCTCTCGAACACGGACAACCGCGTCAAGGTCTGCGCGCTGAACGTCGATCCCGCCACGCTCAATCAGAGCGTCCTGCCGTTCATGCGTACGATTACCGAGCGCGTGAAGGTCACGAAGCCCGTGAGCCGCTTCACTCTGTTCATCCGCGACCTGTTGGACTTCTTCCCGCGCATCTTCCGGCAATCTTGGATTTCCGTTAAATGGGACTGGGATCACCGTGCCGAGAAGAACAACCGCGCAAAGCGTCGGCGCAGGAAGAATGAACTTGACCGCATCTACCGCGAACGGTGGTTGCAAGCCACCGGGCGACTCGAATCCCAGCTTTCCCCCGCTCCCGAACCGAAGTACTACAGCGGGAAGGTGTTCGCGATCAAGGCAAAAGGTCACTGGATTGACGATCCTATCATTACGCAACGAAACGGGCGCGTCTTTGAAATCAAAGACGGATTTGTTATCGGAAATGTATACGGAATGGCTCGTTTCGAAGAGCCGTACAAATCGTTTGATGACTTTTGCAAGGCTCGATATTCTACCGAATGGCAAGAGGTCAAGGAATGAGCGACCCGCTCCGTGACACTGAAAACCCTATGGTGCTAGACCCCCTCTGGCGATGGGAAGAAAGACTCCACGAGCCGGAGGAAGACCGAATAGAACAATACGAACAGGAGGAAGAACCGTGCAAATCATCGGAGTAAAATTCAACGAAACCTCGATAGTCTACAGCTACTACTGCACCATTGAGGACGTAAAAATCGGCGATACCCTTTTAACGCCGGAAGACAAGGCTGTCACCGTAGTCGCGCTGGACGTAGACCCGGCGACCATCGGTAAGAATATCATGTCGCGCCTCAAAACGATCACTAAGCGCGGCGAGTTGGTGTTAATCTATGACACACCCGATTCGATCAAAGAGGCTTATGTCGAGAAGAAGCCCACGGAACCCGCCGTTGAGCAAACCGACCTTATCACCATTCAGCAACTGCCCGTCATCTCATCGAGAGTTGTATGCCGAATTGAAATCGGTTAATCCAAGCGGGAATGACTATGGGTTTTAAGTCGGGCAAGAAGCATCGGCAGACTAAGGCCACCGACATAAACCCAAAGGTTAAAGCGGCGGTCTGGGAGCGCGACGAGCACATGTGCATCATCTGCGGCAGTCCCTACGCTTTCCCCGAAGCACACTACGTTCCCCGGAGCGCCGGAGGGCTTGGAGTTGAGCAGAACATCGTTACGCTCTGCAGGAAGTGTCACGACCTGTTCCACACTGGTTCGCTGTGGGTAAAAAGCGCTGTACGAACCTACCTATGCGCCCATTATGACGGGTGGGACGAGAAAGACCTTTATTACCACAAGTACAACTCTAAGGAGGACGCATGAATCTCAATTCATCGTTGGCTATAAAAGGAGCCGTCGAACACGCGGAGGCTGAGCTTACGCGAATGATCGACGAGCAGCGCAAACTTCAACGCAGGGCGATGGGTGACGAGCGCGACGGCAACGGGAATATCGTTGCGCATGACCGAGACGCGGAGTTGAAAGCGTCCGCCCGTCTTGCGGCATACCGCGAGACTTATGCCCTCGTTGCGGATGCGGGCGCGAGAATCGATAAGGCACTAGACGAAAAGTAGGTATTCACCACAAATACGATTTTTAGGGGAAACAACTTGGCGCAAGAATTTAAAAGCAGAGTATTCACCGACAGGCCTCCATATGCGGACTTTGATTCGCCTGAGAAATTCGAGGCCATAAAGAGCATCGTGGCGAAAAGGCTACGTCAGCACCCGAATGCGATATGTTCTTATTCCGGCGGTAGCGACAGCGATATTATGCTGCACCTCATTGAGGAAGTGAGAATGACTTTTGGTTTTCCGCCGATTCAATATTGCTTTTTTAACACGGGGCTCGAAATGGAGGCAATCAAGCGGCACGTTCGCGAAACGGCAGAAAAATATGGCGTTACGATCACTGAGTATAGGCCAAGGAAGAACATAGTGCAGGCAACGCGCGAATATGGACTACCTTTCGTGTCGAAGATAATGTCTGCCGGGTTGGAGGGAATCCAAAAGAAACAAATCCCGCTTGAAATTGCGGATGAATATGAAAGCGCGGTGGACAAGGCGGCCAAGCGCGAAGAACTGCGCCAAAGGTACCCGAGATGCGAATCAACGATCAATTTCTTATGCGGTTGTAATTCGGCTGGCGATCCGCGTCCAGATATTCAACTGGTCATTGGTTCTTCCGACTATATGCTCGATTTCATTAAGGCCAATCCGATACCGTTTCGCGTGAGCAACAAGTGCTGCGGCTGCTGCAAAAAAGACCTTGCCCATAGCGTGCAGAAGTCATTTGACATGGTAATAACCGGGGAGCGTCGAGCCGAGGGCGGTATGCGCTCTGTCCCACGCAAAGATAACACATCGATGTGCTTTTCGGAATCGGCAGACGGGAAATTCCGGCTGCGTCCATTGTACTACGTTACCGACGCTGACAAGGCATGGTACAAGGACTATCACGGCATTCGATATTCCGACGCATACGAGGTCTATGGATTAACGAGGACGGGGTGCTGCGGCTGCTCCATATCGGCAAGAGCTGTCGAAGAGCTTGAAAAAATACGTCCCTTCGAGCCGAACCTTGTTAAAGCGGCATGGAACGTGTTTGGGGATAGCTACAGATACCGACAAAAATACAACGAGTATAAGGCGACAAGAAGAAGGACTCAGCGGAACCGCGGTGATTTGACACTGCTCGATGGAACGGAGGATGCAAATGAAAACGGTTGACACGTTCACTGCGCAAATAGCGGTCGGGTTTAAGAATATCGACACAGGCGAAGAATTGTCCGTTCGCGTTGCACGAGATATATGTCAGGGCTATTGCAACAAGGTTGGCCTTTGCGTAACTCTGACGGAAACGGAGTTTATCTACACGGACGGAAATGAGCGCGGGTGCCTGATCGGCCTGATTAACTATCCGAGGTTTCCGTCAAACCCGGACAGGATATTGGAACATGCGATTGCTATTACAAGGCTACTTTTGAACGCATATAAGCAATACAAGGTATCAATCATTTGCGGAGACGAGACATATATGATCGAGCGAGAAAGCGAGGAAAAATCATGAATAAGATCACCCTCATTGGCAACCTGACCCACGACCCGGAAACCCGCTCCACGCCCAACGGTGTGACGGTCTGCTCCTTCACCATCGCGGTGAACCGAAAGTTTGGCGCGGCGGTAAGCGGCGAAAAGATCACCGACTTCTTTCGTGTGAACGCTTGGCGTCAACTCGGCGAGGTCTGCTCGCGCTACCTCTCGAAAGGCAAGAAGATTGCGGTAGTCGGCGAATTACAGGCGCGCACCTACGAAGCCAAGGACGGCACGACCCGCATGTCTCTGGACGTGCAGGCCGACGAAGTCGAATTCCTCTCGCCGAAAGAACGAAGCGACGAGAGCCAGCGCGACACCGAGCCGGACGCGTCGCAGTTCACCGATATCCAGTCCGACGACATACCGTTTTGAGATCAGCGATGAACGAGAATCAACTCGGATCCCGAATCAACGGCGGTAACACGGCGTACGCGAGAAACGACGGTGACTTTTATCCAACGCCACCGGAAGCAACCATTGCGCTGCTGCGCTCTCCGTTCGGAAACATGATTGGATGTCAGTCGGTGTGGGAGTGTGCATGTGGAGATGGGCACATTTCAGCGGTGTTTGAAAAAGCCGGAAACGCAGTGGTTTCAACCGACATTTCCGATGAATGCTACGGGCAAGGCGGAGTCGACTTCCTGAACGAAGCGGAGCGACGTGCCGAGTGGATTGTCACCAACCCACCGTTCTGCCTGTCGGAAGCGTTTATTCGAAAAGCAAAATCACTTGGTGGAAACTGTGCGTTTCTTCTGAAATCTCAATACTGGCATTCAAAACGCAGACTTCCGCTGTTTCTCGACTTTGCACCAGCCTACGTTATGCCGCTCACTTGGAGGCCGGATTTCTTGTTTAAGACGCGCGGTGGAGGATCTCCGCTTATGGACTGCATCTGGTGCGTTTGGGGTTCGAGTGGTTCATCTCAAACACTTTACTTACCACTCAAAAAACCGAAACAGGAGTGAACTATGGACTACTCATTCAACGTACAACTCGCCGAACAATACGGCGTAGAAGAAGCCGTTTTACTGAATCATCTGTACTTCTGGATTCAGAAGAACGCGGCGAACGATAAACACTTCCATAACAAACGCTACTGGACATACAACAGCGCTCAGGCGTTCACGGTGATTTTCCCGTTCTGGAGCAGGAAGAAGATTGACCGCTTGATTCAGAGTTTGCGCGATCAGGGCGCGGTCGTCATAGGAAATTTCAACGACGATGCGCGGGATAGGACACGATGGTTCGCATTGCCCGAAAACGTTCTGTGCATTGTCGAAAATCGTCCTACTAGTTGGACGAAATCGTCCAATGAGTGTACCGAAAGCGTCCAACCATTACCAGATAGTAAACCAGATATAAACACAGATATAAACCATATATCTGCTCAGTTTGAACTTTTCTGGAAATCCTACCCGAGAAAGTCTGCAAAGGAAGCCGCTCGCAAAGCCTTTGAGAAGCTGATGAAATCAAAGACCGCGCCGACCATCGAAAGGCTGATTGATTCCATTAAGGCACATGCCGGAACGCCGGAGTGGGAAAAACAGGACGGGCAATTCATCCCCTACCCTGCCACCTACCTCAATGGCGGAATGTACGAGGACGAGATCAAGCGAACGGGTAGCGCCGCGCCACGCCGCACTCTCGAAGTAGACGCGAAAGGAAACCTAATCTAATGAACGACGCTGAACGTTCCGTGCTTGGGTCTGCTCTCATTGAGCCGTCCTGCGTCCCCATGGTGTGCGGTGAGCTGGTTGATGAGGATTTCACCAGCACCACCACGCTGGAGGTCTTTCGCGGGATAAAGTCGCTCTGGCAATCCGGCGCGGCGGTTGACCTCGTGACGCTCTCAAACGAGCTGGAGCGGCACAACCGACTTGATGCAGCTGGTGGCATGGAATTCCTCACCGACCTCGTGACGTTCGTACCGACGGCAGCGAACGTGCGGAACTACATCGAGGTATTGCAGTCTTCCCGTCAGGTGCGGACGTTTACGTCAGGAATGCGCAAAGCGGTTGCCGCTGCGGAGGATGGCGAGGATGGCTATCTGGATAGTGCCCGGCAGGTACTCGACACGGTAAGCGCAATCGGAGCGTCCGGGGTGACGCGGCTTGGTGATTGTCTGCCGGAGGTAGCAAACCGACTAGGGAACAACACGCGCGGGATATCAACAGGCTATGTAGCGCTCGATGCAGTAACACGCGGATTGCAACCCGGCCACCTCATAATCATCGGCGCGCGTCCGGGAATCGGCAAGACCGCCCTCGCCTGTAACATCGCCGCGAACCTCTGTCGATCCGGCAGAGCGGTTGCATACTTCTCACTCGAAATGAGTTCGACGGAAATTGCGGAGCGGATCAATCTTTCGGAGGCGATGGTCGATAAGTACGAAGCGTACCGCGGTTCGAAAGAAGCGATCAAGAGCGTTCTCGACACGCAAGAGCGTCTATCGTCGTGGGAGCTGTTTATCGATGATCGCGGCAGCCTGTCCGTCGGGCAAGTAGTGGCAGGGTGTTACAAGTTCCGGCAATCGGCCGGCCGACTTGATTGCATCGTCGTCGATTACCTCCAGCTCTTGCGAATTCCGGCGAAGAAGAGCAGCAGCCGCTCGGAAGACCTCGGTATCGCAACCCGCGCGTTGAAGATTCTCGCAAAGGAACTAAAGTGTCCCGTCGTCCTGCTTTCGCAGCTCAACCGAAACGCGGCGGGAAAACGGCCACTGGTTGCAGACCTTCGCGAAAGCGGATCCATTGAGCAGGACGCGGACATCGTAATCCTACTCCACAGAGAGGATGACAAGCCGGAATCAAGAGAGTCAACGCTGATCGTCGGCAAGAACCGGCATGGGCGAACCGGTGACATAAAACTCGTCTGGAACGCGGCGTACACGAGGTTCATGGAAGAGCCGTTCCCAACCGTAGAAATTCCAAAAGGACTATTCGACAAATAAGGAGGGCGCATGCAAATCAACTTTACAGTTTACGGCGAGCCGCAGGGCAAGACACGCTTGTCATCACCCCGATCATCAAGGACGCGCGCGAGTATTGCGAAAACATCTGCGGATGCTCGCTTGGTGCGCAGACGATCAAGGCATACCCTGAATGGTTCCTGCAAATCCTCCAGCTTCCAAGAGAGCCGATCACCGCTATTTCGTCCGTGAAGTACACCGACGAGGACGGCGTTGTTACGACAATGGATTCAGGCAACTACATCCTTGGAACCGAAGGGCGGCTCGCTATCGTTGAGATCCCCGATTTCACCCCGCGCATCATCGATCCTATCGAGATCACATACACGGCGGGCTACACCTCTGCGAATCTGCCGGGAACCATAAGGCGCGCGATGCTCCTTTTAATCGGCTACTGGTACGAGCACAGAGGGGATTACGTTGCCACTGGCGTTCGGGCGGTTTCCCCCGAGATCGACAGTACCGTTCGAACCCTCTTGAACCAGAACAGGACGTGGTTCCTATGAAAAACCCAACCATCGGTCAGATGCGCGTCCCGATCACGGTTAAGTCGGTCACAAGAGGGGTTGGAACAAACGGCAACCCGACGGAAGCGCCGGTAACGCTGTTCGCGACGCGTTGTCACTGGTCGAACGCGCACGGAACGGAGGCGTTTGAAAACCTTCGGTTGGAACTTGGCGAAATCGCAACGATCACGATGCGCTATTCCTCGTTAGTTGCGGTGAAGTGCCTGATTTACTACGGCTCGGACGCTTGGGAGGTCGTGAGCATTGACAATATCGAGCAGAGGAACCGGTGGTTGGAAATCAAGGTTAAGAGGGTGGTGGTTGCGTGAGCGTCGAGTCCGATATTATCGCGGCAGTATCCTCTATCGCCCCCTGTTCTGCGAATACCTACACGGGAACGGCAACCACGTACTTTGTGATCTACGCCGACACGATCCCCGCCAACTTTGCCAACGACGAACCAAGGAGCGAGAGGTTCTTGATCCAGCTCCACTTCTTTTGCCCGATCACGACCGATACTACGACAGTTCGAAAGCAGATTAAGGACGCGATTTCCGCGGCTGGGTTTTCCTACCCGTCGATGGTCAACGGAGGCGACGACAAAACCGTCAGGCTCATTTTTGAGTTTGAAGCGATCAGGAGTACGTAAATGGCGAGCATAACAATCAACTCCGTCGGAGCAAAGGGCGACTATTCGACCGCTTCCGTTGAAACCCAAGACGCGATACTGAAACGCCAGGCGGCGATTATCGTTCCGGAGCAGGAGAAGAACGCAAGGTCGCTGCTGAACGAAAAAGGAATGAGCGTCGGGATCACGAGCCAGTCCATCCGGGCGAAATCCCCGACAACGCAAGACGGGGTTCGATGCCTCACGATCACGTTCGTCGGAACGCGCCCGAACGGAAACGGTACAAAGCGCACCGCCGAAGTCGCGTTTATCAACGAGTACGGAATTGCCGGGCGAATGTCGGCCAGAAACTTCATCGCGAAAGCGAATGAAGCCAAGGCCGATGAATGCGCTGCTGCTGCCGCAGATATCTTTGCTCAATACGTGAGCGAACTTACTACATTTTGAAGGAGAAAAGGAAATGACAAAAAAATCTGTCGTAGGGTGCAAATACCTGTGCGCCGCACCTGTTTCGAGCGACGTTGCGGGCACCCTGACTTACGGAACGGGGTTTGAGATCGCGGAACTCACATCTGCCGCGCTCAATATTACCCTTGCATCCGGCGAACTCTGGACGAACAACCGGCTTGCCTACACGAAGGATCGGTTTTCGAGCGGCGAGTTTACCCCGAATATCGACGTAATCCCCGCGGCTGTCGCCGTTTCGATCTTCGGGTGCTCGATGGACGGCAGCGAGGTCGTTTACAACGAGAGTGATGTGCCGCCTTACATCGGGCTTGCTTTCTATGAAACCCTCGAAGATCAGGCGGGCACGGAGTCGTATCGTTGCCGACTGATTGTTAAGGCAAAGGCCAAACTCGCGAACAAGTCTGTTGCGACGAAGAACAACAGCGTGTCGTTCCAGACATCGGATCAGCCGTTCAAGATGTTCGCGGCAACCTCCGGAAACTGGATGATCGAGGAGGAGTTTACCACGGAAGCCGCCGCAATCGCTTGGGTGGATGACAAGCTGAACGTTGCAACCATCTATCGCGTTGACGTCATGGTGCAGGGTACTGGGTTGAGCGCGGACAAGGACGGCGTGAACTTCGTCGCCGCAGGCGCGAACCTTGCTATCACCGTGACCGGCACGCCGACAAGCATGTTCGACAACAGCGCGGTTATTACGCTGACCGAGGGTGTGTACACCATCAGCACCATCGCCGCAAACCACGAAGTGGTCTTCATCAAGACCGCGTAATAGCACGGGGAGGGTTCAACCCCTCCCCTTCTTTTTAGGAGGAAAAATGGAACGAGTTTTTGAAACTGTAATTTTCGGCCAGCCGCACAGGTTCGCTTTTACGGCAGGCGTGCAATATGACGCAATGGATAAATTCAATATGAACGTCATGCAACTTATTGAAGCAAAAGGAAGACAGCGCGTCGAGATTGACTGTTACTTGGCAACGGAAATGAGCAAGGAAGCGGGAGAAAACTTTGTTTTCTGTGCTGAAGATATCACACCGAACGAGGCGCTTCTACTCCGAACCGCCGTTATTATGGCAATAAATATCGGCAACCAGCGCGACTATCCGCCGAAGGTCATTAATAAGACGCTCGCTGAACTCGAAAAAAAAAAGGAAGCAAGGTCACCCGCGCGCATTTCTTGGTTGCGGCGGTTTCTCGGCTTGGGTTCGGGAAAGAAGAAGCCTATCACACCGCGCCGGGCGTGATCTACGACATGATTGAAATTATGAACGAGGGGAGCGAAGAAGATGCCTAACGTTCAACGCACAGTCTCAACGCTCCTTTACATCGGCGTGCGGCTCGACGTCGCGGGAAGAGAATATACGGACGATGATGTTGTGGCGAGAACCACGTTCGTGGCGGCAACCGACCGCGTATTTGCAATCATCGTAATCCCCGCAAACGCGGTAACCTTGACCGTCGCAATGATCACCGACACTCGGTACAACACGACCTACTGCGGCGTGGTTGACGAGTACAGCGTCGCGCTGGAGGCGATGGCTACCGAGTTCACGGGCGAACTTGCACGGATCACCGCAGAGGGATTGCCGACGCACAACGAAACCCATTACACTGGCGGCTCGGACGCGCTCGCGCCCGACGATATCGATGCAATATCGTTTGTTGCACAAACGCTTAGCGAGGCTCAGAAAGCGCAGGCTAGAACTAACATTTCTGCGGCTGCGCTCCTCGCGGCAGATACGACGATTTACGTTGCGACAACCGGATCAGACGTTACGGGTGACGGTACGGTCGGCACCCCATACGCCACGATCACGAAAGCGGTTTCTGTTATTCCGAAATGTCTTGGCGGGTTTACCGCAACGATCAGCGTAGCGGCAGGAACGTATACAGACACGCCGCTGTTTACTGGATTTTATGCGGGAATTATCACGCTTGCGTTTAACGGAGCGACAACCATCAACGGGCAGTTAAAATTCACTGCAAATAAATGCCAGATACTATCAACCGGAAATGTCGCAATAACGTGCAACGTATCGGCGCAGGGATGTATTCAGGTTGAGGATAGCTACGTGCGGTTCAATCAGGACTGTGCACTCACAAACAGCGCGTCGGATGGGCGCGGCGCTAGCGTAATTAGCGGATCAACGGTTATACTCGCCGACTCCGCAAGCAGCTCGGTGATTACGGTTTCTGTTGGGGCTGCGGGAAATGCGTTTCTTGCGGCTACACTTTCGAACCTTTACGTTCGTGGAACGGCTGGAACCGTCTACGGTGGATTTGTGGCTAATGCCGCCGTTATTTACGTCGGATCGAACGGTATGACCACGACCGTTAAGGTTGCAAAATCAAACGGCGGCATGGTCAAGACTGGATCTGGCGCAGACCTCACGTAATGATGACACAGCGCGCAGAAGTCATTGAACTCCGCGACGGGTTCGAACGAAATGAAATAAGCGTGGGTGAAATCTGGGCTTATTTCAACGACGGGTATATTTCAGAATCGGAAGTGCATTGGATTCTGCGCTGACAAGTTGAATGTTTGAGGATTGGAAGTTGACGATATGAATTTCACCCGCAACCTACGCAAAGGCATGTCCGGTGATGACGTACTCTATGCCAAGCAAAAACTCGTTGAGCTTGGGTATCTTCACGCGGCAACAAAAACCACGTTCGGCACATATACGCTCAACGCCGTGAAGAAATTCCAGACCGCGAACGGCCTTGAAGTTGACGGAATAATCGGCAAGCTGACTTGGGCGGCGCTGTTCGGCGAAACCGTAGCGAGCGAGCCTATTGTTTCAATCCCCGGCTACGAAGTGCTAGACAGATTCAGTGACGAGATTAAAAACGCAATCGCCGTAGACCTTGAAACGGTTTCGGAGATTCGCCGGGCGGTGTGCCTCGACGCGCTGCAATTTGCAATCGATCCGTACAACCCGCCTCAATACCCGCTCTCGCTGTACATACGCGGCGGGAACCTCTACAACAAAGACCTGACCGTAAACACGATCACGGCGGCGAGGATCCGCAGCGGCGCGGCGAGACAGCCGGAATTCTACGACGGCGGGCGCGAAGAGTTTATGCTCGAAGTCGTGGACAACAACCCCGATACGGTTGGTGCGGACTGTTCCGGCCAGAACGTCGGGCTGATGCGCAAACACAAAATCTACGACGCTGGATTTGACGCGACCGCCAACACGCTTTTCAATTCGCACTGTACGAGAACCGACGATCCGAAGCCGGGTGACTGGCCGTGGAAGTCTGGACACATCGGCCTGTACGTCGGCGGCGGACGCGCCATAGAGCACGTGGGCGGCGCTTACGGCTGCCAACTCACGAAGATCAGCGACCGCCGGTGCTACAACTTCCTTGACGGCAAGCTCCACAGGATGGGCGCATGGGAAGCGTTCGGCGATCCTAAGAGGTATTGATATGTGCAAAAAGAAGACCGAGGAACAGCGCGAGGAAAGACGGAAGAAGCGGTCGGCGTTTCTTTCGCGCATGGTTGACGAGTTCAAGAAAATCATACTGATCGTAACGTTTCCGTTCGTGTTTGGATTTCTCGCGTGGGCGTTCGTTCTATACAGGGATGGCGTTGCGCTTCCCTACGCGATACCCGTTGCGCTCATAACTGGATTTTTCAGCAGCGTGTTTGCCTACTGCGTCGCGTCCTACAAAGAGAAGGTAAGCCTCAACCAAAGCGGGCTTACCAAAGGTGTTGATGGCGCTGTCAAGAAGATTGCGAGCACCATTGAAACCGTTGTGACAAACGTCGCCGGGAAAACAACCACGACCGTTGAAACGGAAGATTCGGACGAAAAAGAAGAAGAATAGCGGAGGGGAAAACATGACAGGTATTCAATGGGGCGCAATCGTATCGTGCGCCGCACTCGTTGTAACCATCGTGACGGCAGCTATCAGGTCGTTTAACAAACTGTCCTGCTCGATGATAAAACTCGATACGACTATGGATTTACTCGCGAAGCAATTTGAAAAAACAGACGAAACCCTTTGTGAGCACGGGAAGAAGCTGTACGATCACGAAACGCGAATCACCGTCATCGAACGCGAGCCATCGCGTCCGCGCAGGACGCAGAAAGGAAACCCATGAATCTCACAGACCTTATCCTTATCGCTCTCTTTGTAGAGGCGATTGTCCAGCAGCTGAAACCCCTTTGGGACAAGACGGCCACAAAGATCACAGTTGCCGAGATCGTCAGCATGTGCATCGGCGTAGCAATCGCGGTCATCGCAAAAATCAACTTCCTTGCGGGCGTTGTCGAGATCACGCAGCCTGTTCTGCTCTATCTCATGTACGCGCTCACCGGCGTTGCACTTGGCCGCGGCCCGTCGTTCGTACACGATCTCTGGATCAAGATTAAAGCATCGATCAGCACCTGATCTGCGCGCTCCTCCGGCGCAGAACATCGAAACCCCCTCTCCGGTTCTTAGCCGGACGAGGGGGTCTTTTTTTTATTTGTTCGCGGGAAGAATACCAAAAAACAATACGAACACAGAACCGAAGAATGCAATCTTGCCGTCCAGTGTTCGTATAGCTCTTTCATGGTGGAGCATGGGGGATTCGAACCCCCGACCTCAACATTGCGAACGTTGCGCGCTACCAACTGTGCTAATGCCCCAAGCCGCTTGATTATGATACAACAAGGCATTTAAAAATGCAAGAGCTTTTTGCCAAATTCTGTTGTCAATTCTCGTGAAAAAAACGCCTCCGGCGGCCGCCCTGTCAGGCACCTTTCCGAAGGCGTTTCCGATCGGGATTGCATGCCGCCTTGCGTGCGGAACACGCGCGGCAAATAGGCTTTTTTATTTTGCGTTTGCGGCAAACAGCGGCAGAGCGGCGTAGAATTTCGTCGCTTTGAGCAAGTCCTTGATCGCCACGCGGTCGTTGACGGAGTGGCAGTCCGCGAGCTCGCCCGGCCCGAATACGATGCTGGGTATGCCGAGCCTTCCGCAGAAGTGCGTGGCGTTCGTGCAGCAGGGCATGACCCCGATTTCCGCTTTCTCGCCGCCAAACATCGATTCGAACGCTTCCACACTCGCGGAAACGAGCGGGTGATCCGGCGCGAGTACCCAGGACGGAAAATAGTCCTGACAGGTGATATCGTAACCCTGATACGTCTTGACGTGCTCGGTGTCGATTTCGACCGTGACCCCCGGTATCTTTTCAATCAGCGGCTTGATATCGGCCAGCAGGTCGCTCACGCTCTCGCCGCAGGCAATCCGCCGGTCGCAGGTGATGATCACCTTGCCGGGGATCGTATTGTGCGAAGGCGCAAAGCATTCGCAGTCCGTCACTTCAATCGTGCCGCCGCCGAGCACGGGGTCTTTCTTTTCGAACTTTAGTTTGTCGATGCCGTCGATGATCGGCAGCGCCTTGACGAGCGCGTTGTCGCCGCGCCAGGCTTCGCTGCCATGCGCGCACTTGCCGGGAACCGTGATGCGAATCAGCGCCCTGCCCTTGTGGCCGCGCATGATATGGCAGCTGCTGCATTCGGCAATGACCACGTAATCCGGTTGGATGTCCGCGTTCGCCTGCATCATCGCCTGCACGGCGGAACCTTCCACATCCTCTTCGGAAAGCGAGCCGGAGACCCACATGGTGAATTCCTTGTCGAGCCCCAGCTCCTTGAGAGCGCGCGCGGCGAACACCGCCGCGGTAAGCGGGCCTTTGTCGTCCACAGCGCCACGTCCATGGATCACGCCATCTTCGATTTTTGCGCAGAGCGGATCAAATCCCCAATCCTGCGCGTCGCCAGGTTCGACGGTGTCGATATGCGAGTCGTACAGCAAAACGGTTTTTCCGCTGCCGACGCGGCCCAGCACGTTTCCGACCTCGTCCACTCTCACCTCGTCGAACCCGAACGACTCCATCTTCCCTTTGAGGAACCGCGCGGCGTCCCGTTCGTGGTAGGTCACGCTCTTGGTTGCGATGAACGCGGTGAGAAAACGGATCATTTCTTCCTGATGCGCTTCCAAATATTCATCAAGGCGCTTCAGATCGTCCTTTATGTTTGGCATAAGCATCCCTCCAAATCAACTATGTCTATGGATATCATTCTAGCATAAATAATGGGTCATTTGACTTGCACCAAATTGCATCATTGCCCTAAACTCCTGCTATTTTGGCTTCTTCTGTTCCTAACACGCGAAACAATGGTTATAATAAAGCCATTCCAAATTTCATTATTCTGGAGGAAATTGTATGCAGACGTTGCTCAAGGGTAAACACCTTCTCCGCGAACAGGACTGGACCAACGAAGAGATCGAAACGCTCTTTGCGGTCACCACCGAGCTGAAGATGCGTTACGCGCTCGACCTGCCCACCGAATGGCTGAAAAACAAATCGCTGTTCATGCTGTTCTTTGAGGAATCCACCCGCACCAGGAACGCCTTTGAATGCGGCATCACGCAGCTTGGCGGCCACGCGAACTACCTGACCCCGAAGATGACCCAGATCGACCACGGCGAAACCCCGAAGGACACCATTGAAGTCCTCTCCCGCATGGGGCACGGCATCGGCGTGCGCAACACGTTTGTCAACGGCCACAAGTGGATGGAAGCCATCGCCGAATTCTCCAAGATTCCGGTATTCAACATGCAGTGCGACATCTGGCATCCGACCCAGTCGTTTGCCGACCTCTACACGATCAAAGAAAAGTTCCATAACGAGCTGAAAGGCCGCAAGTTCGTCATCTCCTGGACGTCCGCGGGCAAATACATGCGCCCCCTCTCCATGGCGCAGTCTCTGGTTGCGCTCATGCCGCGCTTCGGCCTCGACGTTACGCTGGCGCACCCCAAGGGCTTTGAACTCATGCCGGAACCCCTCCGCATGGCGCGTGAAAACGCCGAACGCTACGGCTCGAAGTTCGAAGTCGTGGACGATATGGACGAAGCCGTTCGCGGCGCGGACATCGTCTACGCCAAGGGCTGGGGCCCGGTCATGACCGTTGGCGACGACGAAGCCGCCGGCGTTGAGATGATCAACCAGAACCCCGGCTGGATCGTGGACAAGCGCCGGATGGATCTCGCCAGCCCCGAATCGATCTACATGCACTGCATGCCGGCCGATCGCGACATCGAAGTCACGAGCGAAGTCATGGACGGCCCGCACTCCGTGCTGTACGACGAAGCGGAAAACCGCCTGCACACGATTAAAGCCCTGATGGCGCTGACCATGGGCAACACGATGGCAAGAAGATAACGCAAACGCGTTGATCCCAATCCCTTGCAGCACACAACATACATACAAATAAGCCCGGAAGTTCGCTTCCGGGCTTATTATTATTTCATGAACCGATCCGCGCGTAACCGGGCGATTATAGGTTTTTCGGGCTCGTTTCAACAGGTTGTTCCGGTTCCGCCGGAGGCTCCGCGGTCGGTTTCTGCTTTGCGCTGCGCTTGAAAAGCGACCCGACCAAATACAGAAACGGCATCACCATGAGCAGGATGTTCTTCCAATAAACCGCAAACGTCTTGCCCGCGAGCAGGTTGATGGCCAGCGGCACGAGCGCAATCAGCAGCAGCACCAGCCCCATCAGGCGGCAGCGCTTCATTTGTTTGCTCACAAGCCCGAATACGCCCGCAACAAAGCCGATGACGCCGCCAATGATGGCGAATACCGCGTCCGTCACCCCGCCGATGGAGAGCGTCACGTTCTCCCCCGTCAGGCGGTAGAGCGCAAGCCCGATCATCGCCGAGGCGATAAACAAATATACAGCGCTGACAATCAGGAAAAATGTCTCCGCGCGGGTGCGCGTTTTAGTTGCCGTCATATTGTTCCGACCTTTCTGTGTTGAGGCGCGTGTAGGTTTTCTTTTGAAAAACATTCGCTTGGGTTTCTCGAATCTTCCGTTAAAACTTGTTGTCCACGTCCACCACCGTATGCTCCAGGCGCGAACGCTCCGCAGCAAGGCAGATCAGATGGCTCTGGATCGAATCGTGGATCGAGCTTTTGACAATGCCTTCCTCGCCAAGTTCCATGCGCACAAACGAGCTGATCAGCCCCATGTCCCCACCGCCGTGTCCGTCGCTCATGCCGCCGGGAATCGGATTTTCCGTCGAACGGACGGCGCCGGTGCGGAAGTTCGTTACCTCGATGGTCTCCTCGCTCATCTTGGCGCGGATTTCGCCATGGGAGCCCATGATGTGAATCGTGCGGCCGTGGCGGAAGTCCGTAAACGCGGAAACCGTCATGGTCGCCGTCACGCCGCCTTCGAATTCCAGTATGGTGGACTGGTGATCGACCACGTCGTTATCGCAATGGTAGACGCACCTGCCGTAAGGTCCTTCGCGCAGCGCCTTGATGCGCCCGGCTGTGCTGATATCGTCCGTGATGACCGAAACCGGCCAGCCGGTGAGAAACGGAATCATGTAGAGCCGCGTTGCGCTGTAGGGGCAGGTTGCGGCGACCGAGCAGTCCAAACAGCGTTCCGCGCTGCCTTCCGGCGCGTTTTCCGCGGAGAAGTGCTTGAGGGAGCCGAACGACGCCACGCGCTTGCAGTCCTTGCCGATCAGGTAGAGCATGATATCCGTATCGTGGCAGCTCTTGGCGAGGATCATGGGGCTTGTTTCGTCCTCGCGCCGCCAGTTGCCGCGCACAAAGGAATGCGCCATATGCCAGTAGCCGATATTTTCGCTGTGGGCAATGTTGACAACGTCTCCGATTTCCCCGCTGTCGATGATGGCTTTGAGCGTGTTGAAAAAGCGCGTGTAACGGAGCACATGGCAGACGACAGCGCGCTTTTTGGTGCGGAGCGAAGTGTTGTAGATGCGCATCAGCTCCGCTTCCGTCTTGGCGATGGGCTTTTCCAGCAGCACGTCGTAGCCCTTCTCCATAGCGTAGCAGGCGGGATCGACATGATGATTGTCCTGGGTCGCCACCAGCACCGCGTCCGCTTGTATCCCCGCGTCGAGCGCGTCCTTCCAGTCGGCAAACACCGCGCTGGCAGGCACGCCGTACCGCGCGGCAAAGGCGTTTCGCCGCTGTTCGAGCGGGT
Organism: Clostridiaceae bacterium; assembly: GCA_039683415.1. Taxonomy (GTDB): domain Bacteria; phylum Bacillota; class Clostridia; order Christensenellales; family CAG-138; genus UBA7703. Next base: position 248,327 of record JBDKRL010000006.1, on the reverse strand, counting down.
CGGCAACGGCAACAAACTGGAGCTGATCGGGGGCAAGCAGAGAATACGGCGCGTATGCGTCCATGCCGCGCGCACCCGCGCCAAGGCAGATCATCCGAACGGGTTTCATCATCCAATTCCTTTCTGAAAAAAGCAATAAACGTTTGAAATGTATGGGATATTGTCCGATGGCTAAAAGTGTATCACGTTTCGGGGGAAATGCAAGGACGCGCAAAAGGACGCAGGTTGTGATCTTTTTAACGTTCGGCCTTTGCCTCGTCGGCAGGCAGGACAAAGTCGAACATTTCGAGTTGTTGGTGATAATATTGAGCGAGGGTTAAATCCTTGATGCTATCCCATTTCATTAAATCATCATAAAATAACACCCTCCCCCAATTTGCTTTTCTGCTTTCAATTAAGTGATGTTCATCATCTTTTTGTTCACCGATAAAGGCATATTCAATATATTTCGTTTTTCTTTTATCGGACTCCTTTTCGCTCGTCTCTAGTATCTCAACCGCAGACTTGGTTGTTTCCTGTGTTAAGTCGTACATCGGAAAATTAAATTTGCGTATCTTTCTTTTATCAGTAATTGCTGTAATCTGTGGATATAATCCGCTTAAGGACTTAATGTTGTATTTCATTTCAATCACCTTAAGAATACTCTCATTTGCATGTCCACCTAGTAATAGTCTATTATATATATTTACATCCTTACACTTAATGGTTAACAAAAATAAGTATAACGCATGTGCAAAAAAATCGAGATAGCTTCTTAAAAAGACACTCGTCATGATCTGGTAAGTCGATAAGACAGTATCAATGTCTCTTAAACTTAGTGAAAAAATATCCGCTAGCTGTTTTAAATACATTGTCATGTCTTTCTCAAAATTTTGCTTATTAAAATTCATTTCTTTCAATCTTCTATAAAAACGTTGATCTTGAATTTTCATAGTAATAAATTTCTCCAAATCTGGAGATGGCAACTTGCCAACATAATCAAAAAACCTACATAAATAGCCGCATGAGTCCATGTCATTTCCGTATACAGTCTTCACTGATAATCCTAGTTGTTCAATATCAAGAGCAAAAATGAATACAAGTCCTTCAACATCAAAAAGATGTTTCGCCAATTCTAAAGTCTGGATAGCAAATGACGGCCTACACCGGTCAAGTTCATCGATAATTATTACTAGTTTCTTTTTGGTAATTTTAATAACTTTTCGTAATGCGTTTTTAAACTCGTCAATTCTATCCCTGTTAAGAGCATACTCTTTCAGTGGATCCGTTTCCTCTTTTAAAGTATTTTCTACCGTGTCTTTTACTATACTAGTTGCATCTTCGCCAATTGTATGCTTAAGAAACGCAAATCCAACCCCCTTAAGAAGAGCCACTGCCACTTTCCTTAAGTTTTTATAATCTTCTTCAGCGTTAAGTGCTTCAAAGATTTGCGCTTCTAGTATGGTGCTAACAAGCGGTTCAAGTGCATCGCTCCAGAAATCTGTATCCCAGGAGTTGTAGTATATAACATTGAAAAGTGATTCAATCTCTGCTTTTGTAGCACATTCTTTGTTTGCTTCTTCAGTTAATTGCGTTTTTTTTTCAAGAAGGTTCTTAAGCATTTTAACGAAACGTGTTTTTCCAGTACCCCAAGGGGAATCGAGTGCAATTACATAAGAGCTGATACAGTCTTCTCTTCTGTACAGTTCATATCGGGTAAGCATCGTTTCTAGGAACCTTGCATAACCTAATCTATCAAGCCGATCATCCCTGTCAAAATAGTACTCCATCCCGCGCTTTACCTTTCTGCGTTTTCTTCATTCTATTACTTTCGTTGTCTGTAAGCAACGGGCGTAATTTTGTGTTTCCTCGAACAAGAAAAACGCGGCCTCGTTCGAAGCCGCGTTTTCCATGAAAAGCTGCCTTACTTCAATTCGATCGGGTTTTCACCATCCAGCGTGCAATAATAGTTGCCTGCAAAATCGCTGTAATCGCTCGAATACACCGTGTACTTCAGCCCATCGCTTAAAAACTGAATCTGGCCGATATTCCCTTCCTGCGTAATCGCAACATCGCCCGTGCCGTCCTTGTTGATGCGGTAGAGCCGGCCGTTGTCGTCCAGATTGATGTAGTAGATCGAGTCATCGCGCAAGAGCATTCCGCCGGCCGTGTTCCTGTCCGCAACAACCGTCTGTTCCGTACCGTCCGGACGCACGCGCCAAATCTGGCTCCTGTCCGCTTCGTCATGATCCGTGTGCACAAAATAAATATACTCGCCGTCGTAGATCGGGTAATAGGCGTACCCGTCCGCGATTTTTTTATCGCCGGAACCGTCGAGGCCGCAGACGTGCAGGGAACTTAAATCGTTATCGTCCTGATAGAGAATCGCGTTGCCCAGCACGTAAAAATAGCACGTCGGTTTGGCGATGATCTCCACCGGGTCGGAGCCGTCCAGATTGCAACGGAATAAATGGCAGGTGTCCGCGGGCAGCGTGATTTCGTCGCTCTGCGCGTACTCGTCCGAGTACTGGTAGGACTGATCCACATAATACAGCTGATCGCCAACGATCTGGAATTCGCCGAACGCGTCCAACAGAATTTCCATCTGCTCGCCGTCCGCGCTCATCCGGTAGATGCCCTTGGTTGTGTACCGCTCCATCGAGTAATACACATACCCGTCGCGAAAAGTCACATTATACGCCGTGCCGATATCCAGCTTCGTCCGCTCCGAGCCGTCCTCGCTAAACCCGGTCAGCTGAAAATATCCGGAATCGTCTCTTGTCTGCCCATAGAACCAGCCATCGTTATAGTCAAAGCAAGGAAAATTCATGTGATTGCTTTGCAGGCTGATTCCCTCCTGCGTAACGTCCGCGCCGGTAAACAAAGGTTCCGTTACCGCGTCTTGCGTTTGCGTCGTTTCCGTCGCGGTCTCAGCGTTGTTTGCCGTCTTGTCAGCGTCCTGATTGGTAGCACAGCCGGATGCGGCGAATACGGTTGCCGCCATCAGGGCAGCCAGAAGCAGGCTCAGTTTACGTTTCAATGTTTGTTCCTCCTGTGTGTTTCATTGATATTAATCGCTTCATCCGGACGCAGAGCGGACTGTTTTACTTCGCGTATCCGCAAAGCGCGCGCTTGCCGCGCCAGCGCCCCTTGCATCCGGCATAAAAGAAACCCGGTATGCCGACAATACCGGATTTTTTGATCAAATCGATGGATGTTTTGTCTACCGTTTCCGGTCTGCGCTTACGCTTCGATTGCTTTTTCTTCCTTGACGGCGGGCTTGACGTTCGCCCGTCCGACGCAGTCCTTTGCCAGCGGCAGGCCGACCACATAGATCAGCCCGATGATGTTGAAAAAGAAGCCCGTAAAGAAATAACCGCGATAACCCTTTTTATGCGCGAGCTTGGCCGTAAAGATGCCAAAGATGATCAGCGGAATCAGTCCAATTGAGCCGCAAACCCACGGGTAACGAACGATGAATTCCTGCATCTGATTGATCATGTAATACGGATTCATAAGCCACCCCCTTTTTCCAATTTAACTATACTATATCCGCTGCGCTGGCGTTGGTCAATTGTTTTTCCACGCGCCCGAAGCGTCGGCAGGGCGAAGCGTCTTGGCATCGCCGAACGAATGCCGGTAACAGAAGAACGCTCCCGCCAGTATCGATCCGGCAGGAGCAACCGCTTTCTTGCAGTCTGATTGTTCCGTCATCCGGTTCAGACGGTCGTAGATTTTTTAGCTTTCTTTTTTCGCTATCCCGTCTTGCGGTTCAGTCGATCGTTGATTTTATTAACTTTCTTTTTCCGCTATTCCGTCTTCTGGTGGAGGCGTTTGTTAATTTGTTCGACTTTCTTTTTCATTGCCGAATACTGTGAAAGCCAGACTCCCGCGTAGACGACCGCAAAGATGCCGAAATACAGCAGCACGCCGTTTACATTATGCGGCATCCAGCGCGCGAAATACGCAATCGGGAACGTCGCCGCCGAGCAGATGATCAGGTGCGTCACGGTCTGTTTGAGAATGCTCCAGCGCTCATTTTCCCAAACAAGGGAAGCGCCCGCCCATGCCGCGCCATAGATCAGCGAAAGGATTGACTGAAACACGACGGCGTTGATCTCGCTGCCGCAGTCTGTAATGAGTTCCGGCACGACCGCGTAATACATGCCGTCCCCGAACGTGAGCGAGATGATAATCGTAATGATGGTTCCGATGGCCAGCCCGATCGGCGCGCCGAACAAACATCTGAGCAACACTTTTTTCAACATAACCTTTTCCCCCTAAATACCAAGTACTTGTTTGATCTTTGCGACATACCGTCTGGAAACGAATGCCGCCGTTCCGTTTTTGAGATTGACGCAAATCGTGCCCGCAAAGCTCAGATCGAACCCCTGTACCTTTTTGAGGTTGATGATCTCCGCGTTCGAAATCCGCACAAAGCGGTTTCGATCCAGCCGCTCTTCGAGTTCGTAGAGCCGCAGCCGCAGGACGTATTCGCCGTCCTCCGCCTCCGCGAGCACCTTGCCGCCGGAAGCATACACGCGGATCACGTCGCCCTGATCCAAAATCCGCGCCTGCTCGTCCCGAAAGCCGACCAGAATCTGTGGTGCGCTCTCCGAGAGCTTCTGCGCCAGCTCGTTGACTTCGTCCGTGATCCTGTCCGTATGGATTTCGATCCTCGGCTCCGTACATGCGCTGTCCAGCTTGATTTCGATTTTCAAGCGTTCACCTCCCCGTTACGATTGCAGTTTAGCGGGTTCTTTCCGAACTTTCCACGGGTTTTCGATAAGTGGTTGTTTCGGCATCATACTTGGTCATTTGGGGAATTTCTGTACTCATTATAAAGCAAAACGCCCGGATTGTCCGAGCGTTGCTTTTGCGGGATTGCGCTTATTCGTAGAGCCGGTGCTCTCTTTTTAGCCTGTGTTTGAGAATCAAAAGGCGAATGACGCCGTATATGGACAGGATGAGAAACACGATCTCCAGTATGGCAATCACGCTGATGGCCGGATCATGAAAATCGTCAAGAAACCGGAACGTAAAGTTGATCGCTCCGGATAAGAATATCATGATGACCGGCACAAGCAGCCAGAGCACACGGTTCAAGTGCCGTATCCTGCAATTAAAATCCGAGAATAGATCGAACGTTCCGTTTGCTTTCTTTTTACGGAAGTACACCCACCGGAACGTCGAACCGATATGCTCCGCGCCGGTGCTTTCCACAAAGTGGATATACTCCTCGCTTTCCGGGAACGAAGGCATGTTGTTCAGCAGTTCGATACGAATGCCGTATTCGCCCGGCTCGCTCTGCTCGAACGTGTAGAAAATACCGTGCACCGCGACCAGCGCAAGCCCCCGCGCCGCCATATTGTTGAGCCACTTTTCCTCTTTGTCAAAGTCCCAGGCAAAAAACCATTTGCAGATCGATTTTCTCATATCCCAATTCCCCCAAGCACCCGTTTTCCGTTGTTCAAAAGCTCGTCCAGCCGCTGAATTTCCTCCTGCAGGACTTCCCTTCCCGCATTCGTCAGCTGATATTCCTTCCGCCTGCTGTCCGTTTCTCCGGGCAGGGACTGAATCCAGCCGCGCTCCAGCATGGTGTTGATTGCGCCGTAGAGTGTGCCCGCCGCCAGCCGCACGCGCTTGCCGGAAAGAAGCTCCACGTTCTGCATGATTCCGTAGCCATGCAAGGGTGTGTTCAGCGAAAGGAGGATGTAATATACGCCTTCCGTCAGCGCACCCGCCGCCTGTGTCATAGCTGCCGCCTCCTCGCTTTTTGTATCGCCGTTCGTTATATCGGCTGTCGGTATATATACTATATCGGTCGCCGATACATGTCAAGAGCTTCCGCAAAAAAAATACGCCGCGTTCAGCGGCGTAGTGGGATCGTTCGTTTATTCGGCCAGCGCCAGACCGGCGGCCTTGTTTGCGTGGATCACCGTGGTATCGAACAGCGGAAGAGACACATCCGTTTGAGATACGATCAGGCCAAGCTCCGTGCAGCCCAGCAGAATGGCTTCCGCGCCTTTCCGCTGCATGTCGCGTATCACGCGCAGGTAATCGGCTTTCGATTCCGCCTTGACGACGCCAAGGCAAAGCTCCTCAAAGATCACGCGGTTGACAAGCTCGATATCGTCTTCGTTCGGCAGGACGACCGCAAGCCCCTGTTCGGTCAGCTTATCGCGATAGAACGCCTCCGTCATGGTGTATTTCGTTCCGAGCAGGCCGACGCGGGTGATTCCTTTTGCGCGCAATTCGTCCGCCGCCGCTTCGGCAATATGCACGAGCGGAACGGAAATGCGGGCTTGCACCTCAGGGGCGACCTTATGCAGCGTGTTGGTGCAGATCAGGATCAAGTCCGCGCCCGCCCGTTCAAGGCATTCCGCCACATTGCCCAAGAGGTCGGCAGCCTTTTCCCACTCCCCACGGGACATCAGAGATTCCACCTCAAAAAAGTCCACGCTGTAGAGCAGCACTTTTGCCGAGTGCAGCCCGCCGAGGCGATCCTTGACCGCTTCGTTGATCAGTTGGTAATAGGTAACCGTGCTCTCCCAGCTCATGCCGCCGATGAGTCCTATGGTTTTCATTGTTGTCTCCTGTCCGATGATACTATTCTTTAGCTGTTTTCAAATCTGTTCCCTATTCTAATCGTTTCCTAATTTCCGCGCAATCCAAATGATGACGGCGGCGCGTCGTTTATCCGCAGTACTGTTCCAGCAGAACGGCAAAATCGATGCAGAACTGCATATCCTTGACGCCGAGCTTTGCGTTGTAGTACTTCTTTTGCTCATTGACGGCGCTTACGCGGGTAAGCATTTCAGCCGCAACCGCGCGCGCAACGTCCGGAACGGAACAGTACCCCGCCTCGAAGAACGCCCGCGCCGCCACCGCGCCGACGCCGTTGATCCGCACGAGATTACAAAGCGCGTCCAGTTCCGCACTGGTTCCGGCCGCGCGCTCCAGATAGTCCTTCGAATCGCGTATGCCCTTCCGTTCGAGCGATTGGAGCAACGCGGCGTCCAAATCCGGAAAGTTCGCAAGCGGAACAGGCTTTTGCTCCAGGCTTCCGAGTTCACGTTTGAGGATGACCAGATACTCTTCCGGTATTCCGCTTTTTGCGGCAACCGCCGCGAGTTTCTGCGGCGTGGAAAGTTCCTTTTTCAACCGTTCGGCGGTATCGATTCCCAGACTCCGGATCGCTTCAAACCTGCGCTCGATATCCTCCAGCAGGATCCTGCGCCCGGGCAGCAGGTTCTGGCTTTTCAGAAGTGCTTCATATTCGGAAACAGTGATTTGAGACAGATTAAGAGAGTAACGCATGATGATTCTCCTTGCTGTAGTTTGTTTATGATCGTTTCGCAGGAAGTCAAAACTCCCTCGTTACCGCCCGGACATACCGTCTGAGCGCAAACTCGCCGTCGTGCGGCATGCCGCAGTACGGCTGGGACATGTTGTCTCCGCGCGTCAAGCGAACGACGCCCGCCAAGATCAACAGTTCTTCCAGCTCCGCCCTGTCTACCGGGCCGCAGAGCAGCGCCGCCGTTTGAAGGTGACTTTTATGCTTTTTCAGTTCGAAAAGTATCCTGTTTCGTGGCAGAGGCTTGATCCAAACAGTTCGGAACAGGCGCGAAGGCGCCAACGCGCTGTCGCTTCCGGCGATCACGGCGCAATGCGCGCTTTTGTATACGGCTCGCTCCTTGCCGACCGCCTCCAGTTCTTCCGTATAGAGTTCCAGCGTGAGCTGTGCCGTGCGGAACAGGTCGTAGGGTAACGGGTCGGTGGAGGCGCGCTGATCGAGAATCTTAAAAAAACATTCGGCAAACGCGGCAACCTTATGAAAATCTTCCGTATCAACGAAAATCCCCTGGCAGGAGGAACACAACAGCTGGTTGGTCTGGCAGATGTTCTGCGCAATCCCATCCAGTTCCGCATCGTCCGCGCTTTCGCCGGAGACATAGGCAAAGCTGATCTTGTGTCCCCATTCGATGATGCGCGTATCGGGTTTTGCGAGTCTCCGCACCGAGGCAACCGCCTCGTCCCCGCCCCAAACAACGATGGCGTCCGCCAAAGCCGCCAATCGCTCCATCGTTTCGCGCTCGCTCGAAGCAAGACGAAACACAAACACCTTGGCGGAAATGCGCGGCTCCAGTTCGATCAGTTCCGCCAGTATCCGCTCGGAAAGCGCGTCTCCGCCGTCAGGCAGCTTCAGAATATTGATGTTTTCGGTCAGCAAGCCTTCGATCACGCTGTAGACGGGCAGCGCGTCCGCGTTCCCAGCCGGGAGATGCAGCAGCACGCCGAGCGGCCGCCATTCCAGCCGGACCGGTCCCTCTTTGTCGAGCGGTAAAAACGTTTCATCCTTCAGCCCGCCTAGTTCACGCTTCAGCCGTTCCTCCAGATACGCGCGGGAGAACATGCGCCGTGCCAGCGCAAGTTCTGTTTCCGCTTTCGCCCGGCTCAAGCCGGACAGGAGCAGGAGGTTGAGGTAATCTTCGCCGGAGAGTCTTTGAGAAAGCGTGTCGCAGGCTTGTATGACCGCCTCGCGCTCCAGCTTCCCGCCCGCAAGGGAATCCAGCACCAGTGCGCCTAGGTGCTCCAGCGCGGCGTTGTTCTGCGTTGGAACGCCAAACGTGTGAAAATGGTTTTTCATACGCCGCCTCCCGACAGACGATCATTTGCGCCCGCCGCGCAGGTTTTGATTCCCGCTGCGTTCGCCCGCCCCAGCAGGTCGAAATAGGGCTTTGGATTCCCGCAGCCGCAGTCCGTACCGGGACGCAGCACCGCGATATCGTCCGTGATTACGCTCACAAGCGGCATGCTGGAGACCAGCGGGGTGACAAAGCTCAGCAGCCCCGGCGTCCCTTGCGCAACAGGTTCGAGCGTGGTTTCGCTGCGGATGATCACGCGGCTGTAGACCGGAACATGAAAATGCCCGTTTTTGCATTTGCAGTATGGCAGAGGATGTTCCGCCGCGCTGAAGAATTCGAGGCATCGGTCGGGTTCGATCCCCAGCGTTTCGCGAACCAAAGCGTAAAGCGCGCTCCGGTCGATTTCGCTTCCGGCAAACTGTTTCCAGCCGCCGCCGAGCAGAATTTTTGAGCGCGGGTTGAGCCGGTATGTGACGCCGTTCCGTTTCAGCTCGCCGACCAGAAAGAATAGATACGATGGAAAGCCGACAAACCGCACGGGAAACCCCTGTTTTGCGTACCGCTCCAGCGCTTCCAGCACGCCGCAAAGGTTTGGTTCGTACCCTTTGGCCGTGTCTTTGAGCGCATAGGTTCGAGAGAGCGCGGGGGCGAATTTTGTCACCCCGTACGCCGTTTTAATCGCGCCCATAGTCGTATGTTTGCCTGGTTCGTAGCCTAAAACGATATAGTTCGTCGGCAGAAGCGAAACGACACGATGATGCAGAAAGAACCGCGCCGCCATGCCGAAGCCGTAGAACAATGTTTTCTTGTCAAACGCCACGGTGCTCTTTGCGCCTTTTGTGCCGGAAGAAGTGGCAGTAAGCGCGAACTCATTTTCGGGAACGGAAAACAGAGAATTGCGTTTAAAATAGAGCGTCGGCAATGGCGGAATCCGATGTAAATCCGCTTCGCTTTTGAGTTCGTCCGGCGAAAACCCGCGGCTTTCCAGAATATGCGCATACTCCGGGCAGTACGCCGCCTGAAAGCGGACATTCTCCCGCACCGCATCCAGAAACGCGCCGTCCGCCTTTTGTGAAGCGTATGGGTTTTTCGTAAAGAAAATTTTTGCCATCCCGATCATCGGTTTGCTCCGTCTGTTTTTCTGCTTTTTTGCGTTTTCTTTCTAGCGTTCACACCCGCTTTTCGTAAAACACAATCGTCATGCCCGGCTGAATGACCTCTTCCTTGCCCGTCTGCCGATAGCCAAGCTTTTCGTATAAATGGCAAAGCTTTGGTTCCTGTTTGATCGTGTCCAGTTCCCAGAGCTTCGCGTTCGGATAAAGAGCTTCCGCCATCCGAATCGCCTGCTGGGCATATCCTTTGTTCTGGTATGCCGGCAATACGAAGACGGGCGCGATCCGGCAGGACTCCGCGCTGTCGCGCGCAACGCGGATAACGCCAATCGCCCGTTCGTTAAGCATGATAAAGTAGTAATCGGTAAACGGCTGTTCCATGCGCTGAACGATTCGCTCCAGCGGTTCCGCGCCGGGGTTTGTCGCGGTATCGTGGTATTTTTCGAGCAGTTCGGCAAACGCCCTGACCTGAAGACCGTGTATCACGGCGCAGTCGCCCAAATCTGCTTTTTTGAGTGTTACCGTCACGCCGCACGTCCTCCGATTGTTTCTGCTTCGTTACTCAATAAGGTAACACAATTCCGAATATAAAAAAAGACAAACCCTTTCGAGTTTGTCTAATTGTTTGGCGCGCCTGGCAGGATTTGAACCTGCGACCTACCGGTTCGTAGCCGGGCACTCTATCCACTGAGCTACAAGCGCAAAGCACTTTTTGCGTGCTTACTTATTCTAGCCGCAAGGCGTTCGAATGTCAAGACTTTTTGAGCGATTCAACGGCGAGTTCCGTCGTCGTTTTCACGCGTGTTTTTGTAAACACAGGCGGTTATGCTACAATAGAGGTTAGGCGCGTATGCCCGCCTAGATGCATCTCCCGCCGTCCACGCTGAGCGTCTGCCCCGTGATAAACGAAGCGCTCTCCAGCGCGAAAAACAGCACGGCGGCGGCGATATCTTCCGGCGTGCCAAGCTTTAGCAGCGGCGTTTCCTCGCGGATGGCTTCCACCGTTTCGGCGTCGAGGCCGGCATTCATCTCCGTTGCCACAAAGCCGGGAGCCACGCAGTTGACCCTTATTCCGCTGGGCGCCACTTCCTTTGCCAGCGACTTGGTAAAGCCGATCACCGCCGATTTGGAAGCGGAATACGCCACTTCACAGGAGCCTCCGGTCACGCCCCACATGGAGGAAATATTGACGATGCTCCCGCGCTGACGGTTCACCATTCCCGGCAGAACCGCGCGGGTAACGTAGAACATGCCGTCCATATTGACGCCGAACACGCGCGACCAATCCGCGGCGCTCGTATCGGTGATCAACTGCGTCGGCAGAGCGACGCCCGCGTTGTTGACGAGCACGTCCACAAAGCCGAACGCGCGCTCCGCCTGACGAACGATCTCCCCCGCCTGCGCCTCGTCGGATATATCGCCTTGAACAAGCACGGCGGAACAGCCCTCCGCGCGGAGTTCTTCCAGCAGCGCACGCGCGGCGGATTCGTTTTTGTGATAGTGGAGCACGACGCGGTGACCTTCCCGCGCAAACGCGCGCGCAATGCCCGCGCCGATGCCGCGCGAGGAACCCGTAACCAATACCGTATGTTTCATGCGCTCATTCTACCAAATAACCGGTTCATGCGCAATGCGCGAGCGTTCAAACCGCCGTTAAAGGAGAAAACCATGCAGGAATCAACCTACTATATCGGCTGCCACCTTTCGGCGGCAAAAGGATACCGCGCCATGGGCGAAGTCGCCCTCTCCATCGGCGCGAACACTTTTCAGTTCTTTACCCGCAACCCCCGCGGCGGAGCGATGAAGGCAATCGCCCCCGCCGACGCGGAAGCGCTCAACGCGCTCTGCCGCGAGCACGCGTTCGGCACGCTGGTTGCGCACGCGCCGTACACCCTCAACCCCAGTTCGAGCGATCCGAAAATACGCGATTTTGCGTTCCGGTGTTTTTCGGAAGATTTGGAACGCATGGAGTATTTCCCGCACCAGATTTATAACTTCCACCCCGGCAGCCATGTCGGTCAGGGGATTGAAACAGGCATCCGCCAGACGGCGGAACTGCTCAACGAGGTGCTCAAGCCCGATCAGACGACGACGGTGCTCATCGAAACCATGTCCGGCCACGGTTCGGAGATCGGCGGCGCGTTCGAGCAGGTTGCGGAGCTGATGAACCGCGTGCGCCGAACGGAACATCTCGGCGTTTGTCTGGACACCTGCCACCTCTTTGCCGCGGGGTACGACGTAAAAAACGACCTCGACGGCGTGCTCACGGCGTTCGACCGCGTGATTGGACTACAATGGCTCAAAGCCCTGCATCTCAACGACAGCATGTTTGATCTCGGCAGCGGCAAGGACCGCCACGCGCGCGTTGGAGAAGGGTTTATCGGTCTCGAAGCGCTGCGAGCCATCGTGCGGCATGAAGCGTTTCGGAATCTGCCGATGATCCTCGAAACGCCCAACGAGCCGGAAGGCCACGCGGAAGAATTCAAACTCCTGCGCGCCTGAGCGTGCCAGTTTTGCGCGGCAGGTTTATTACGGATATACGACAGGCATTTTAACGATAAAACATCGGTCGAACAACCGACTTTTTAGAAAATTCATGTTTCTTTCTTCGCGTTTGTATTATAATCGCAATAGAGTCTTTTCCTTTCTTTTATCGTTCTTTGCTGATCTTTTCAGAACTCTACCCGTCTTCGAAAGGAGCGAACAAAATCCATGGAAGCTGTGAAAAAAACTGGCGTAAAAGAACCGTTCAATCTTTCTCCGCGCATTCAATGGCTGCGGGAGTACTATTTTCAAGGCGACAAACGCGCCTGGAACAACGAGTTTTCCACGTTTACAACGGGCGCGCCATGGGACGAAGTGTTCGACGAAACGAGCTTTTTAATCGTTCCGGAGGTATACTCGTTTTTCCCGACGTTCCGCAAGTCGTTCATCATGGCCGCGCGGAAGATCGAGCCGCCGGAAGTTTTTTACGATTGGAGTATCCCTGAACGCCGCGCGTGGTTAATAAAGGAAGCCATTGTCAACCGCGTTCCGCAGGAACTCTTGCCCGGCGATCTGATCGCGGGCGGGCGCTTTAACGTGATGGCCTCGCGCTGCTGGTCGAAAGCGGAAGCGAAAGCGCGCAACGAGATTTTGCTCGGCAAAGGCGGCATCCGCGCGGATACGTTTGAGTTCCGCGACAAAGGCTACGGCAACTGCGGCGCGACCAGCGGGCACTTGATTCCTGACTATCCGAGCGTGCTCAAAAAAGGCTTTTCCGGCATCAAGTCGGAGATTCAGGCAAAGTACGACGCGCTGCGTAAAGCCGATCAGTCGAGCGCAAAAGGCGCGCAGCTCAGAGCCATGATCGCCAGCTGCGATATGCCCGTTGAACTGGCGAAAAAATATGCCGCTCTCTGCGGCGAGCTTGCCGCAAGCGAAGCCGACCCCGCGCGGAAAGCCGAACTGCTCGCCATGCAGCAGAATCTCCGGCGCGTGCCGAACGAACCCGCGACAGATTTTTACGAAGCGCTGCAGTCGCTGTGGCTCACGCATATGCTGGTGCTCACGGACGAGAACTACCCCGGCGCGGGCGTTTCCTTTGGGCGCATCGACCAGTACCTGCTGCCCTACTGGCAGGAGTCGGTCAGGCGCGGCATGGATAAAGAATTCGGCAAAGAGATACTCAAGTGCTTCTGGATGCACTGCAATTTTGCCTACGACGCTATGATTCAAACCGGCAATCAGGGCATTACCGCGGGCTACGGCCAGCTGTTCAACATCTCCGGCATGGGCAAAGACGGCGTCGATTTGACCAACGAGCTGACCTGGGTGCTGCTCGAAGTTGTCGACGAGATGAGCCCGATTCTCGAACCAAAGCCGAACGTCCGCCTGCACGAGGGTTCGCCGGAAGAACTGCTCGACAAGGTCGTGGATATGATCGCAACCAGTCAGGGCGCGCCGTTTCTGCTCAACTTTGACGAGCGCTCCATCGCGGGCATGCTCGAGGAAGCCAGGCGCGCGGGCGCGGAAGCGCTGATCAACGAGGATACGGTGTTCGACTACGCTTCCGTCGGGTGCCTCGAAAACACGATGTGCGGCAACGACCGCTCGGCAACCGTGGACTGCAACCCGAACCTCGTGAAAGCCGTCGAGCTTGCGCTGGGCAACGGGCACGATTTAATCACCTATACGGACGCGCTCTGGGGCAAACCCTATGCCGAAGAGTCCGACGCGCCGCAGACGGGCGATCCAAGAACGTTCGCTTCGTTTGAAGAATTCTATCAGGCGTTTTCCAAGCAGCTCTGCTATGTGATTCAGCGGACGGTCGCGCTGTATGAGCGCTCCACCGCGCTGAGGGCGGCTTATGCGCCAACACCGTATTTGAGTTGTCTGGTGCATGGCTGCGCGGATAGCGGGCTGGACTGCACGCAGGGCGGTGCGGAGCTTTCATTTGTGACCATCGAGGGCGTTACGTTCGCCACCACGGTGGATTCGCTTCTGGCGATCCAATATCTGGTGTTCGATCAGAAGCTCTGCGACATGGATACGCTGATCAATGCGCTTAAAGCCAATTGGAAGGGTTACGAAATCCTGCAGGCGCACGCCAGGAACCGCGCCCCGAAATACGGGCGGGACGACGACGCGGCGGACGCGCTTGCCGTAAGAATCATGAAAGACTGGACGGAAGAAGTCTGGAAGCACAAGACCGTCGCCACCAACGCCCAGTACCGCCCCGGCATGCTGAGCTGGAACTACTGGATCGGCTCCGGATTCGTGCTCCCCGCAACTCCCGACGGCAGAGCGCACGGGCAGTTTTTAAGCAACGCCATCTGCCCCGTCAACGGCGCGGATACCAACGGCCCCACCGGCAACGCCAACTCAGTTGGTAAAGCGCTGGGCGGCAGAAACGAGCTGGGCGTGATGGAAAACATGCTGCCAAACGGCGCGAGCCACACCATTACGCTTTCGCCGTCTTTGATGCGCGATAAAGAGCACCGCGAAAAGCTCAAAGCGTTTTTGAAGGGCTATATCCATAACGGCGGCACCGCGCTGCAGATCAACATCCTCGACGCGGAAATCCTAAAAGACGCGCAGCTGCACCCGGAGAATTACCGCAACCTGCTTGTTCGCATCACGGGCTACAACGCGTATTTTACGAGCATCGGCCGCGAACTCCAGAACGAAATTATCGCACGAGAAAGTCACAACCGGTATTGAGCATGACATTGATTCGCTATCTCGACATCCAGCGCATGTCCAGCGAGGACGGCCCGGGACTGCGCTCGACCATCTTTTTCAAAGGCTGTTCTCTGGCCTGCGCCTGGTGTCATAACCCGGAGAGCATTCAAAAAAAGTTCCAGGTACACTGGCTCTCCGCGCGCTGCATCGGCTGCGGAACCTGCCTGAACGTCTGCCCCAACGGCGCGCTGAGCCAAACCGAGGAAGGCATCCAAATCGACCGCCGCCTCTGCACGGGCTGCTACACGTGCTTTTCCGCCTGCCCGACGCTTGCGCTTGAAGGCAAGGGTCAGGACGCGGAACCCGCGGAACTCTGCCGCGAACTTCTCAAGGACCGGGCGTATTTCGGCCGCGACGGCGGCGTTACCCTTTCCGGCGGCGAAGCGCTGCTGCAGGAAGGCGCAATCGAACTGCTCCGGCTGCTCAAGGCGGAAGGCGTGCAGACCGCGGTCGATACCTGCGGCATGCTCTTTACCGAGCAGCTCGAACGCGCGCTGCCGTATACGGACATTCTGCTCTACGACCTGAAAATCATGAACGATTCCGATCACGAACGTTGGACGGGGCGCGGCAACTCGATGATCCTGCGCAACCTCGGCGTTGCGGCGCTCTGGGCAAAGGGCAACGGACGCCTCTGGATCCGTACGCCGATCATTCCGGGAGCAACGGATTCGGTCGAAAACATTCGCGCCATCGGCGAGCGCATTTCCGCCATCGGCGGCGCGGAGCGCTGGGAGCTCTGTGCATTCAACAACCTCTGTACCGATAAATACAAACGTCTGGATATCGACTGGGCGTTTAAGGACACGCCGCTTGTTTCCAAACGGCATATGCAGGAACTGCTCGAAGTAGCGCAAAGCACGCGCGCCTGCGAGGACATCCGCGCCACGGGCGCGCTGAGTGAGGAGGAATAAGATGAAACCCGCCTATTTTTCCAGCATCGATGAACCTTCCATCAACATGATGGCTGTCGACAGCAAGGTCGGCGTGCTCGCCACGGAGGACGAGAGCGGTTATCCGCACCTGTCGTTCATCTCGTCCATTCAGGCGTTTGGAAGCGACAAGCTCACCTTTGGCCAGTTCTCCGCGGGGCTGAGCAAGCAGTTTATCGCCGCGCGTCCGAACGCCGGTTTTCTGGTGCTCAGCGCGGATAAGCGCTGGTGTTCCGGCAACGCTGTGATGACGCACAGCGAAACGACCGGAACGGAGTATGACCTCTATAACAACAAGCCGCTCTTTAGGTACAACTCCTATATGGGGTTTTACCGCATCTTCTATCTGAATCTGGAGCGGATCACGCGCTTTTCTCCGCTGCCGATGGGCGCCATTGTGCTGGGCGCGATCCTCTCGCGCGGCAAATCGTTGTTTGTCAAAAAGAGCGAACGTCACGCGCTCCCGCATATCGGCGAAGAATTGTTTGCCGAGCTGGACTCGCTCAAGTTCCTTTCGTATTACGATGCGAATGGCCGCGCCGTGGTGCTGCCCGTCGTGCAGGCGACTTCCGCCGGGAGCGACCGCATCGCGCTCGTCGGCATGCCGTTCGGCAAAGAGCTTAAAAAGATTCCAAACGGCGCGAAGGCCTCCATCCTCTGCCTGAACCTCAAGATGGAATCCGTGCTGGTCAAAGGAATCTACCATAAGGGCGTATTGGAAATCGAGCGGGTGTATAACTCCATGCCGCCCAAGATGGAATACGTCTACCCCCGGAGTGAAACCATCGAGCCGGTGCGCTCCTTTTAAAAAAAGCTTCATAAACCGCAAAAGAGAAAGCGAACCGCTTCCTCTTTTTTATGCGTGCCGCGCGCAAAGCGCGGATTTTTTCGTTTTTACTTTCAGCCGCCCTGCTGCAGGTACCGCGCTATGGTATAGAGAAACTCCTTGTTGCCCGGCGGGTACTTGCCGCGGTTGATGAAGAGCTGGTCGAGCCGCTTCTGGTTGCCGAAGTTCCAGATTGCCTTGATCTCCTCGCGCACGTTGCGTTCGATCCTTGCGGGTTTGGTACGGCAGCGCTCCGCTACCATCGGATACAGTACCCGCGTCGTGCTGGTTACCTGCTCTTCCTGCATAATCAGTTCGAGCGTGATCGCCATTTGCACGTATCCGAGCCGCCCGGTCGGTGCGCCGAGTCTCAAGAGTTCCTGTTCGATTTTTGGCATCACAAGACTTTCCTCCCCTGTCCAATTTAACCCTTAAAACAGACATTAATCTACAAAATAAGAAAATACAACACCTTCGATTTTCTTCGAGTATTCTCTACAAATTACGCGTTTTTTCGAGTTTTTGTATATACAACATACCCCGCGTTTCCGTCGCTTTATGAACGACGGATGATTGCATGTTTGTCAACTTGCCCGCCTCTTGTTTCGATGTCACAATTAGTAGGAAACTGCCTTTTTCTGTTTCGTTTTCTGCACGAAATCCCCGCTTTGCAAAAGGAAATGCAATCGAACTTCATTGCGAAAAACGAAAAAGCATGCTACTATTTGTTTGGATGTAACTTTACCTTTCGTTTCATTTTTCGCTTAAAAATTTCATAACGGAGGCAATCGCAATGTGGGCGCTGAAAAAGCTTTGGTATCGAATTTTCCAGTTTGTTTTGACTTCGGCTCTCTATGTCATGCCCTGGCGGCAGCCGGAACTGCTCTCCGGCCCCGGCAGCATTAAAAAGCTCCCCGCATTCGTCCGCTCGAAGGGCATCAGTAAGGTGTTAATCGTCACCGACGCCGTGCTGCACCGCATCGGTCTGCTGGACTCCCTCTTTGCCGCCTGCAAGGAAGCGGGTCTGGAATACGTGCTCTTTGACGGCGCGGAACCGAACCCCTCGATTGAAAACATTGAAGACGCGAGAAAGCTCTATGTGGACAACAAGTGTCAGGGCATCATCGCCTTTGGCGGCGGCTCCTCGATGGACTGCGCAAAGGCCGCCGGCGCGCGCGTGGTCAAACCCCGCCAGAGCGTATCGAAAATGGGTGGCACGCTGAAGGTGCTCAAGCGCATCCCGCCGATGTTCGCCGTGCCGACCACCGCCGGAACGGGTTCCGAAACCACCATCGCAGCCGTGGTGACCGACCGCGCGACGCATCATAAATACGCCATCAACGACCTTGCGCTGATTCCGCGGTATGCCGTGCTCGACCCCGAACTCACCCTCGGCCTGCCGCCGCATATCACGAGCACGACTGGAATGGACGCGCTCACCCACGCCGTGGAAGCCTACACCAACCTCATGGCGCCCAAGTGCACGGACGCGCTCGCCGTCAAAGCGGTCAAGCTCATCTTTGAGAACCTCGAAACGGTGTATGCCGACGGCAAGAACGTCGAAGCGCGGTACAACATGCAGCTTGCTTCGTTCTATGCCGGAGCCGCGTTCACGCGCGCCTGCGTGGGGTACGTGCATTGCATCGCCCATACGCTGGGCGGACTCTACGGCACGCCGCACGGGTTGGCCAACGCGGTGATCCTGCCTTATGTGATGGAAGACTTCGGTCCCGCCGTGTATTTTAAGCTCGCGCGGCTGGCGGAAGTCGTCGGCATTCAGGGCAGGGACGACGAGGAGAAAGCCAAAGCGTTTATTGCGGAAATCCGCCGCATGAACCGGGATATGAAGATTCAGGAGAAGTTCGACTTCATTCAAGATAAGGATCTCCCGCAGATGATCCAATGGGCCATGAAGGAAGGCAACCCCATCTACCCCGTCCCCGTGCTCTGGCACGAACCGGAGTTTGAAAAAACGATTGCGAGAATCCGCGCGTAGCGTATACTGGGAAATATGGGAAACGAACGGTACACGCGGCAGATTCTCCTGCCGGAAATCGGCGAACAGGGGCAGAAAAAACTGTCCCTCTCTTCCGCGCTCGTGGTCGGCTGCGGCGGGCTCGGTTCCACGCTGCTCATGAGCCTCTGCGGCATGGGTGTCGGCAGAATCGGGTTCTGCGACGGGGACGTCGTTGCGCGCTCCAACCTCAACCGGCAGTTTCTGCATACCCCGCGCGATATCGGGCGTCAGAAAACGCAGTCCGCTTACGAAAAACTCTCGGCGTTCGCGCCGGAACTCACGCTGGAACCACTTCCGCTTTTTCTGACGCGGGAGAACGCGCCGGAAATCGTCAGCCGTTACGACGTGGTCGTCCTAGCGGTGGACTCTCTCCCCGCGCGGCTGATCGTCAACGAAGCCTGCGTGAAACGGCGCGTTACGCTCATCGACGGCGGAATCAACGGCCTGCACGGAACGCTTTTAACCGTCCGTCCCGGCAAAACCGCCTGCCTGCACTGCCTCTATGGCGACGTTCCACCGCCGCATGGCCCTGTCGCGAGCTTTGCGCCCGTGGTCTCGATGATCTCCGCAATGGAAGCGCAGGCCGCCGCCAACGTCCTGCTGGGGCTGGAGAACTCGACCGACGGAATGATGCTCCTGCTCGACGGCGCGCGTTTGACCGCAGAGCGCGTCCGCGTCCGCCGCAGGGAGGATTGCCCGGTCTGCGGCTCGCTCCACAACTAGTATTCAGGCAACATAAAAGCGGCGGGGTTTCCCCCGCCGCTTTGGTTTATATTCGTATCAGAATGCGAGAACCGGCTTTTTGATCAGCCGCAGGATTCCCGCGTGGATCATGCCCGCCAGCACAAACGGAACGGTGCAGAGCATCTGCGCAATCTCATACAGCAGGCTGCTGCGCGGGTCGGCCTTGCCGCGAAAACGGTTGAAAAACGATCCCCAAACGATGCCGAACGCGTTGCCCATCATGATCATGCGGATGGAAGCAAGCACGCCGTATGCGCCCGTCTCGCCGTAAACGGCGAGCACCCGCTCCCAGGCTTGTTTGGAAGGGTTGCCGCGTGTATCGGCATAATGCTGGGCAAACAGAATCGCGGGCAGTTCCGCTTCCGGCGCGCCGGCGAATTCCCCTCCGAGCATGCCTTTGATCTCTTCGGCGTTCATGCCGTTTTCCAGCGAGACGCGGGTATGGTAATACGAGCAGAGCGCGCAGCCGTTGACTTCCGTTACCGCGAGCATGACGCGTTCCATAAACGGCGTTGTCATTTCGCCGCTTCTTTTCGCGCGCTTCAGATCCGGAATCGAGCGCATCGCGTAAACGATGATGCGGTACGTTTCCGTTATCGAGTAGAGCTTTTTGCCGCGAGAATCTGCCATGGTTCTCCTATTCTATCGGTTTTGTCTTTAACGACGCCGCGATGAACCCCTTGAACAGCGGGTGCGCGCGGTTCGGGCGGCTCTTGAATTCCGGATGGAACTGCACCCCGATAAAGAACGGGTGATCCTTAAGCTCGATGGTCTCTATGATCCTGCCGTCCGGGGACGTACCGGAGAGCACCATGCCGCAGGACGTGAGCTTTTCGCGGTAATCGTTGTTGAATTCGTAGCGGTGGCGGTGCCGCTCATGGATCAAGGGCTGTTGGTAGCACTTCTCCAAAAGTGTGCCTTCCAGCACTTTGCATGGGTAGCTGCCAAGGCGCATTGTGCCGCCCTTTTGAATGCCGGCGAACTGATCCGGCATGAAGTCGATCACTTTATGCGGGCTGTTTTCGTCGAACTCGCCGGAGTTTGCGCCAAAGAGCCCCGCGACGTTTCGCGCGTACTCAATGACCGCAATCTGCATGCCAAGGCAAAGGCCGAGATACGGAATATTGTGCTCACGCGCGTACTTTGCCGTTTGAATCATGCCTTCCACGCCGCGCACGCCGAATCCGCCGGGCAGCACGATGCCGTCGAGCCCGGCCAGCTTGCTTTCCACGTTCTTGGCGTCGATCTGTTCGGAGTCGATCCAGTCGATTTCGACGATCGCGCTGTTTTCGTACCCCGCATGCCGCAGCGCTTCCGCAACGGAAAGGTAAGCGTCGTGCAGCTTGACGTATTTACCAACCAGACCGATTTTGACATGATGCTTGCTGTTCTTGACGCGCTGGAGCATCTCGTTCCATTCCGTCAGGTTCGGCGTTGGAAGATCGAGCTGCAGTTCGCGGCAGACGACTTCCGAAAAGTTGTTGCGCTCGAGCATGATGGGCGCTTCGTAGAGGGTTTCGACGGTGAGGTTTTCGATGACGCAGTCCTGCTTGACGTTGCAGAACAGCGCGATTTTGCGTTTGATGGAATCATCCACCGGCTGGTCGACGCGCATGACGATCACGTTCGGCGTAATACCGGAGGACTGGAGTTCTTTGACGGAGTGCTGGGTGGGTTTGGACTTATGCTCGTCCGAGCCGGAGAGGTACGGCACCAGAGTAACGTGGATATACAGGCAGTTGCCGGGGCCTACTTCGTGGCCGACCTGACGGATTGCTTCGAGGAAGGGCTGGCTTTCGATGTCGCCGATCGTGCCGCCGATTTCCGTAATGACCACGTCCGCGTTGGTCGCGGTGGCGACGCTGTAGATAAAGCGCTTGATCTCGTTGGTCACATGCGGAATCACCTGCACCGTTTCGCCAAGGTAATCGCCCGCGCGCTCGTTGGTGAGGATGTTCCAATAGACCTTGCCCGTGGTCAGGTTGGAAAAACGGTTCAAATCCTCGTCGATAAAACGCTCATAGTGACCCAAATCGAGGTCGGTTTCCGCGCCGTCTTCGGTGACGAACACTTCGCCATGCTGAAACGGGCTCATCGTTCCCGGGTCGACGTTGATGTAAGGGTCGAGCTTCTGAGCCGCAACCTTGAGCCCGCGCGCCTTGAGCAGACGCCCCAGCGAGGCCGCCGTAATGCCTTTGCCCAACCCCGATACAACACCGCCCGTTACAAAAATATACTTCGCCATAAAACCCCTCCGTCCCAAATCTATTATACTACCGAACTATCATCGAAAGGAGCAATCATCTGAGATAAATTGCATCTTCGAATTCAAATAAACCGATGACCTACGCTTAACCGAAGATCGCTGCATTTTTTCATTCAAACTGGGTCAGAACGTTCCGCCAAACAGAACACAGAAAAAACAAGCTCGATATGCCGTTTCAAAGCGATCGGTCAGCCGTAAAGAACCCTGACAACCTCTCCGGATCATGCCGTATTAACAAAACGAACGCCCCTCGTTTTGGGGGGCGTTCAAGTAGGCGGTTACTCCACCGTTACGCTTTTGGCTAAATTTCGCGGCTGGTCCACCGGACACCCTTTCTGCACCGCGAGATAGTATGCCAATAGCTGCATAGGAACGATTGCGCAGAGCGGTGCGAGGGTCGCGTCCATGGGGTCGATCTCCCACTGCTCGTTGGAGTGCCCCGCCGCGCCGTCCCAGTGCCCGTTGGTCACGGCTAGCACATGCGCGCCGCGCACGCGGACTTCCTCCATGTTGCTCGCAATCTTCGCCTGCAGTTCCGGCTGGGTTGCCAGTGCAACCACCAGCGAACCTTCCTCGATCAGCGCGATGGTTCCGTGCTTGAGTTCGCCCGCGGCGTATGCTTCGGAATGGATATAGGAAATCTCCTTGAGTTTGAGCGCCGCTTCCATAGAAAGCGCGTAGTCGAGCCCGCGGCCGATAAAGAACACGTGCTTGACGGCAAACGACCGGCTCGCGAAAAACTGAATCTTCTCTTTTTCGTCCAGCACCTTTTGCATGGAAGCGGGCACCTTCGCCATTTCGATCAGCCGCGCCGTGACTTCCGCGTGCGTCATGGTTCCGCGCTTCTCGGCAAGGTCGAGCGCAATAAGGTACATCACGATGATCTGTGTTAAATACGTCTTGGTTGCCGCAACCGCGATCTCCGGCCCGGCGTAGGTATACAGCACGTGTTCCGCTTCGCGCGAGATCGTGCTGCCGGTGACGTTGCAGACCGCCATGGTTTCGCAGCCGAGTTCTTTGGCTCTCCTCATGGCGGCAATGGTATCCGCGGTTTCGCCGGACTGGCTGATCACCATAAACGGTTCGCCCTGTTTCAGCAGCGTGTCTCCATAGCGGAATTCGCTCGCGATATCTACGTCCACCTGCAGCTTTGCCAGATGCTCGATGAACTTTTTGCCGAGCATGGCCGCGTGATAGGCCGTGCCGCAGCTCACAATCGTAAGCCGGTCGAGGCTCTTGGCGCGTTCGGCTTCCCAGGGGAAACGGTCGCTCTTGAGCGTATGATCCTTGACGGAAACATACTGCTCGAACGTCCGCCGGAACGCGTCTGGCTCCTCGCAGATTTCCTTGATCATGAAGTGCGCGTGGTTGCCCTTCTTGGCGGACTCTACGTCCCAGTCCACGTGCGTCGGTGTTTTTTCAATGGCAACGCCGAACTCGTCGTAATAGCAGATGCCTTCTTTTTTCAGAACCGCAATCTGGCGGTCCTGCACAAAGCAGACGTCCCGCGTATGCGCTAAAATGGCGGGGATATCGGAAGCCACGACGCTTTCGCCTTCGCCATGGCCAACCACCATGGGGCTGTCCTTGCAGGTGCAGTAGATCGTTTCCGGATCGTCGGCAAAGATGATTGCCAGCGCAAACGAACCTTCAATCAGCGCGACCGCCTGTTTGAGCGCGGAGAGCGGGTTGCCGCGGTAGAGATAGCCAAGCAGCTGCGCCACCACTTCGGTATCCGTTTCGGAAACGAATACGCAGCCGCGGTTCTGCAGCATCTGCTTGAGTTTGAGATAGTTTTCGATAATGCCGTTGTGGACGAGCGCGAGCGTTTTTTCGCTGTCTGTATGCGGATGGGAATTGACGTCCGAAGGTTCGCCGTGGGTCGCCCAGCGCGTGTGGCCAATGCCGCACTTGCCGGAGATCGGGGAATTCTTCAGGAGCGTTTTTAAATTGTCGATCTTTCCTTTTGCTTTTCGAAGGGAAATCTCACTTCCCTCCCATACGGCAAGCCCGGCGGAATCATATCCGCGGTAGGCGAGCGCTGTCAGGCCGTCCATCAACACGGGAACGCAATTCTTCTCGCCCGTATAGCCAACAATACCGCACATGGAGTGTGTTTCCCCCTTTGCCAAAAATGAAGCGTCCGATAATAAGCCGCCAACCGCCCACCCATTACCGGACGAAAAATCCTGTGTCATTATACAAAATTGCGTCTCAATGCGTCAAGTAAATTTTCGGAGCGACCGCAAGATATACGGCCGCTCCGCGGACATCTTTCCGTATTTTGTGTTTTGTATCGAACGAATCCCTGCCGCCGCCGTCCCCAGTCCCTGCGGGGTTGCCGCAAAAAGGCTGCCTATTGTACCAAACGATTGCGTCCCAATAAGTTCACATTGTCTGTTTTAAAAACCGGCACTGCGGTTGGAACAATCCAACAGAGCTGTTCATTTCCCTAAAAACTGTTCGCCGGTGCCGTAATTCTCGAAGATATAGTCGATGTCCTTATCGCCTCTGCCGGAGAGATTGACCAGCAGCGATCCCTTGGCGTTGGAACGCGCGTAGCGGATGGCGTACGCCAGCGCATGTGAACTCTCCACGGCGGGGATAATGCCTTCGTTGCGGCAGAGCAGGAAAAACGCTTCCATCGCCTCGTCGTCGGTCACATACTCGTACTTCACGCGGCCGCTGTCATGCAAAAAAGCATGTTCGGGGCCGACGGAAGGATAGTCCAGTCCGCTGGCAATGCTGTAGACCGGCAGCGGCGCGCCCGCTTCGTCCTGCAGCAATAGGCTTTCGAAGCCGTGCAA
The DNA here is from genome assembly GCA_039683415.1 of Clostridiaceae bacterium. Lineage (GTDB taxonomy): Bacteria > Bacillota > Clostridia > Christensenellales > CAG-138 > UBA7703. The sequence continues at coordinate 223,773 of JBDKRL010000006.1, read as the reverse complement.
CACGCCCTTTTTACCGAACGTGATGGAAGCCGCGTTGTCGCCGATTTCCTTGCCGCGCCCCATGGGTTCCACGCCGACGATCTCCACCGGCTCTTCGAGGAACGGAATGAACAGGCCGGCCGCGTTCGAGCCGCCGCCGACGCACGCGGTGACGATATCCGGCAAGAACCCGGTCATCTCCTTGAACTGTTCCTTGGCTTCAATGCCGACCACCATCTGGAAGTCGCGCACCATCTTGGGGAACGGATGCGGGCCGACCACGGAGCCGATGCAGTAAATCGCGTCCTCATACTCGTTCATGTACGCTTCAAATGCCGCGTCCACCGCTTCCTTGAGGGTGCGCAGGCCGCTCGTTACGGGGACGACGCGCGCGCCGAGCATCTTCATGCGGGTGACGTTGGGCGCCTGCTTTTGAATGTCCACTTCGCCCATGTAGATATCGCATTCCATACCGAAATACGCCGCGGCGGTCGCCAGCGCTACGCCGTGCTGACCCGCGCCGGTTTCGGCAATCAGCTTCTTTTTGCCGAGGAACTTGGCCAATAAGCCCTCACCCATGCAGTGGTTGAGTTTATGCGCGCCGGTATGGTTCAAATCTTCGCGCTTGAGATAGATCTGGCACTTGCCGAGTTTGCGGGAAAGGCGCTCGCAGTGGTACACCGGCGTGGGTCTGCCCTGAAACTCCTTGCGGATGCGCCTTAGCTCGCTGATGAACTGCGCGCTGTGACAGATGGTTTCGTAAGCGTCGTCAATTTCCTTGAATACGGGGATGAGCTGGGGCGGGAGGTATGCGCCGCCGTATTCGCCAAAGCGGCCGTTGTCGTCGGGGTACTGTTTGGTGTAATTCGTGAAATCGCGGTAAGTCATCATGGTTCCGTTCCTGACCCGCCGTTGGCCGCGGGGTTTGTCCTTTCTCATCTTTTCTTTTTTTGATTTTTGTGTCTGGCGGCAATAAAAAAGCCCATGTTTCGGCAATTTCAGCCGAAACAAGGGCGATGCTCTCGCGGTGCCACCTTGTTTCCCGAACAAGTTCGGGCTCTCATTGGAAATGCCAACACATTCCCCACGATGTAACGGTCGCGACCCGTTGCGGGATACGGCTTTCCGCTTTCCCCCGCACGCTCGGCGGTCCATTTGAACGCCCGTTTTCCCGCGAGGCTTCCACCTGTTCCCCGCTCTCTTTAGGGTCGTTTGCGTTCGTTATCTCCGCTTCACAGCTTATGGGATGGATTATATATTTTCCTGTTTGCCCTGTCAATAGTGTTTTTTGCGGAATTTTGCGTAATAAACGGCTGCCTGTTGCCATTTTTTTCAGATATTTGTCCATTTTATAAACTCAGGAGCAAACCGTTGTAATTCGGTGTATGATATGAGATAATACGCTTAGTGATGAAAAAGGCAAAACAACCGCGCGGCGGCGAACGCTGCGCAAGCAAAACGCAAACTGTGAGGGCGCGCGCATGAAAAAGAAGCTGATTCTCGTGCTGTTTGCCGTGATTCTGGCTTTGCTGTGCGCCTGCGCCAAAACACACGAAATTTCTTATACCGATACTCTCCCCTGCGACAACGGAAGCGGGCATACTTGGGTTGCCAAGCTGGTTTCCGGCAGCACGGGCGAGGTCGGCATTTCTCAGACGTACCGGGACGACGAAACCTACGCGCTCATGGGCGCTTCCGGCGTGATGGAAAACGGCTTTACGGGTATTACACCGGGGCTGGCAATCGTGCGGCTGTATTATGTCAATCCGCTCGAGTGGGACGGGTTCCGCAGCAGTGCGGACGGGGTTGCGTATTACGAGTTTGAAGTGTACGACGACCTCACGATCAGGCTGCAGTATTCCGAAGTCGAACTGCCGGAAACGTATTAGTCCATAAAATTATAAACAACAGCGCTCCCTTTTTGCAGGGAGCGCTGTTTTTTTGTGTGCCTTAGCGGACGAACAATCCGTCTTCGTTTTTGTCGATTACAAGCGTGCTGCCCGGCTCCGCGTCGTTGGCGATGATGCGCCGTGCCAGCAGCGTTTCCACCTTGCTTTGAATATACCGTTTAAGCGGGCGCGCTCCGTAGACGGGGTCGCTGCCGGTTTCGACGATATACTCCTTGGCACTGTCGGTGACCTCCAATTTGAGCTGGCGGGCTGCCAGCCGCTTGTCCAGATCGGCAATCAACAGATCGACGATCTTGATCAGATCGGCCTTTGTCAGCGGGCGGTAGAAGACAATCTCGTCCAGACGGTTGAGGAACTCCGGCCGGAAGGACGTTTTAAGCATCTGCATCACGGCGTCCCGCGCCTGATCGGAGATATTCCCGTCGCGGTCGATCCCTTCGAGTATCACGTCCGAACCAAGGTTGCTGGTGAGGATCAGGATGGCGTTTTTAAAGTCCACCGTGCGCCCCTGCCCGTCCGTAATGCGTCCGTCGTCGAGCACCTGCAGCAGCACGTTCAGCACGTCCGGATGCGCTTTTTCCACTTCGTCGAACAGCACCACGGCGTAGGGTTTCCTGCGGACGGCTTCGGTGAGCTGGCCGCCCTCGTCGTAGCCCACATAGCCCGGAGGCGCGCCGATGAGGCGGCTCACGCTGAACTTTTCCATGTACTCGGACATGTCGATGCGCACCATGCTCTTTTCGTCGTCAAACAGCGCCTGCGCAAGCGCCTTGGCCAGTTCCGTTTTGCCCACGCCCGTGGGGCCGAGAAACAGGAACGAACCGATGGGACGATTGGGATCCTGAATGCCCGCGCGGGAGCGCAGGATGGCGTCGCTGACGCGATCCACCGCTTCGTCCTGACCGATGACCCGCTGATGCAGAATCTCCGGCAGGCGAAGGAGCTTCTCCCGCTCGCCTTCCATCAGGCGGGAAACGGGGATGCCCGTCCAGCGCGCAACGATTCTGGCAATCTCCTCTTCCGTCACGCGGTCGTGCAGGTAGGTCGTCTCGCGGGATTTCTCCTCGGCGAGGCGCTCTTCCTTCTCCAACTCCGCTGTGAGCTGCGGCAGTTTGCCGTATTTCAGTTCGGCGGCCTTGTTGAGGTCGTAGGCGCTTTCGGCGCGCGCAATCTCCGCGTTGGTGCGTTCCAGTTCCTCGCGGAGCTGCTGCACTTTGCCGATGGCCTGCTTTTCGTTTTCCCACTTGGCCTTCATCTCGTTGAACGAGCCGCGCAGTTCGGCCAGTTCCTTCTGGATGTCGTCCAGATGCTCCTTGCTGAGCTTGTCCGTCTCCTTTTTGAGCGCGGCTTCCTCAATTTCCAGCTGCATGATCTTGCGGCTGATGGCGTCCAGTTCCGCGGGCATGCTGTCGAGTTCGGTCTTGATCAGCGCGCATGCTTCGTCCACGAGGTCGATGGCCTTATCCGGCAAAAACCGGTCGGAGATATAGCGTTTGGATAGCGTTGCGGCTGCAATCAGCGCCGCGTCCTGAATTTTGACGCCGTGGAACACTTCGTAGCGTTCTTTTAGGCCGCGCAGAATCGAAATCGTGTCCTCCACGGTCGGCTCTTCCACCAGCACCGGTTGGAAACGGCGTTCGAGTGCGGCGTCTTTTTCGATATACTGGCGGTACTCGTCCAGAGTGGTGGCGCCGATGCAGTGCAGCTCTCCGCGCGCGAGCATGGGCTTTAGGATGTTGCCCGCGTCCATCGCGCCTTCGGTTTTGCCCGCACCGACGATATTGTGCAGCTCGTCGATAAACAGGATGATCCGCCCGTCGCTCTCTTTGATTTCGTTGAGCACGGACTTGAGCCGCTCTTCAAACTCGCCGCGGTACTTGGCCCCGGCCACCAGCGCGCCCATATCAAGCGCGAACACCTTTCGGTCTTTCAGGTTGTCCGGCACGTCCCCGCGCACGATGCGCAGCGCGAGGCCTTCCGCGATGGCGGTTTTACCGACGCCCGGCTCGCCGATGAGAACGGGGTTGTTCTTCGTTTTACGCGAGAGGATGCGAATGACGCTCCTAATTTCGTCGTCCCGCCCGATGACCGGGTCGAGCTTTTGATTCTTCGCCAGCTCGACGAGATCCTGACCGTATTTGGTCAGCACGTCATAGGTGCTTTCGGGGCTGTCGGTATTCACCTTACGGCTGCCGCGAACGGTTTTCAGCTGCTCGGCAAACGCTTTTTCGGTGACGTTGTATTTGACAAACAGCTTTTTCAGCGATTCCGTCGGTTTTCTGAGCAAGCCAAAGAACAGGTGTTCGACCGAAATATACTGGTCGCCCATCTCCTTTGCCTTTTTCTCCGCTTCGTTGAGCGCGTTGTTCAGCCCGGAGGACGCGTAAATCTGCTCCGGGTTCGTACCGCCGCTGAAGGTCGGCAGCGCTTCCGTTTCCCGGCGCAAATCGTTTGCCAGAGAAGGCAAATTGACGCCCATGCCGGAAAGCAGGCTCGGTATCAAGCCGTCCGGCTGCTCCAACAGCGCATTGAGCAAATGCAGCTGCGAAACTTCGGTATTGCCGCGTTCGTTCGCGTTTTGCTGTGCGGCTTGAACGGCTTCTATGCTTTTTTGTGTTAATTGATTGACGTTCATATTCGCAATCCCCCTCTACAGTATCATGCCGCCGCCGTGGATATAGGAAACATATTGTTTCTCCACACCGGCAATCGCAGCGGCAGGTTCGTTCAAACATTCAAAATAAGACTTCAGCGCACGGTCGAAGAGATTGATATAGCCCGCGATTCCTTCGCCGATGCGCTCGTTATCCGCGTCCGCGCCGCTGGTGAGCCGGAGTTTGCGGAAGTACCGCCCGTCCTCCATGGCGCATTCGACTCTGCCGATATACGCCGTTTCGATCCGCGTCCAGAGCTTGAAAAACTGCAGCATGGCCAGCACCAGCGCGCTGTTTTGGCTGCGCACACTCACCCTGAGTTCCCCCAGCAGCGGCAGCGCGTTTTTATAGAGCTCCACGCTGTAGCGCACGCTGGGGTTGTATTTATAGTCCAGCGCGCTTTTGAGCGAAAACATGGAATCCGAAGGCTGCAGCTGCGGCTCGAACACGCCTCCGGTGAGCATATGCTCAATCGCGCCAAAGACCTCGCGCATGCGTTTTTCCGGTGTGGTATAGCGCACAAAATCGGCCAGGATTTGGTTGATCATGGCCGAGCGGCTCTCACCCGCCTCGTAGGCCAGCCGGTCGATTTCGGTAACGATCTCGTCCGACAGGACCAGCGAATAAACGCTCTTTGTCATTCGTGTTCACTCCTTTTTGCAGATCGAACAGAACTCTCCGTTTCGTATTTTTTCGTTCGATCCTTACAAGTTCATTATAGCAACGCCCTTCAACTTTGCAAGCGCAGTTAATAACTTTGGCTGCGATTTTGCAATTCTTTCACGTTTTAACTATACTGGTTTCGCAATGCTTTTGTTTTGCAATTCCTTCACGTTTTGACTATACTGGTTTCGCTATGTTTTTTATTTGGGAGAACACGAAAAAAATGAAATACGATTTTGACGAGATCATCGACCGCACAAACACGCACAGCTTAAAGTACGAGGGCGGACGCGCGGGCAACCCCTTCCTGCCGGAGCAGTACATCCCGCTCTGGGTGGCGGACATGGATTTTGCCTGTGCGCCGCAGATACTGGACGCCATGAAACGCAGGATCGACAGGCGTATCTTCGGTTACAGCGTGCTCGGGAAGGACAATCAGCGCTCCGTTTCGCGCTGGATGGAGCGAAGGTTCCACTGGCAGGTTGCGCCGGAAGAGATCATTTTTGCCAGCGGCGTGGTCTCCGCGCTGTTTGCCGCCGTGGAGCACCTGACCAGCCCCGGCGACGGCGTGCTGCTGATGACGCCCGCGTACCATCCGTTCAACGACGCCATCCACCGCTTCCGCCGCAAGCCGCTCTATTCGCGCTTGCTTGAGCAAAGCGACGGACGGTACGAAATCGATTTTGCGGACTTTGAGGAAAAAGCAAAGCGCGCCGACTGCTCGCTGTTCTTTCTCTGCAACCCGCAGAACCCCACCGGGCGCGTGTTCACCAGAGAGGAACTCTTGCGCATCGGCGAAATCTGCTTTGCCAACGGCGTGTTTGTACTCAGCGACGAAATCCACGCGGATTTGACGAGAACGGGTCAAACGCATCTTCCGTTTGCTTCGCTGTTTCCCGGCGAAAAACGGATCATCACCTGCACAAGTCCCAGCAAGACATTTAACCTTGCCGGAAACAACCATTCGCACCTGATGATCCCGGATGAGCGCCTGCGCAGGGAATGGTCGAGCGGCATGTACTGCGGCATGCCGACCGCAGTGGGCATTGACGCAGCCATTGCCGCCTATGACGAAGCCGAAGACTGGCTGGATGAGCTGAAAGCCTATCTGGACGAGAATTTCCGCAAGATGAGCGAACTGCTCCACGAAAAACTGCCAAAGGCGAAGTTCCGCATTCCCGAAGGAACGTATTTGGCGTGGGTCGACCTCACGGCGTACTGTCTGCCGGAGCAAAAGCTGAAAGAAGTGATCTCGCGCGCGGGCGTGTTCGTGCAGTTCGGCGAGGATTTTGTGGATCATGGCGACTGCCATATGCGCGTCAACGCCGCCTGCCCCTGGAGCAAGCTCAAAGAAGGGCTGGAGCGGGTCTGTAAAGCGCTGAATTAATTGATAGTAAATAAAAAAAGGGCGAAAGCCCTTTTTTTTTATTCGATATAGCTTCTCTTTACATAGGGGCTGGTGTACGCCCTAAGGAGCGCGCCGTAGTCCGGGTTGAAGTCCAGCACGTCGCCAACCTGATACGCTTTGGCGCGTGTGAGATCGACGATCAGATGATCCGAACTCGCGCCAATGATGCGGACGCTCGGATCGCGCGGGGTCAGCCCGTCGGCAACGGTGTCCTGTCGTCCAATCTTGCAGATGCCGCGAATCTGCTCGCCCTCGCCCGTAAAAGTCGGCCGTTCGCCAAAGGCGTTAGCGCCGCTTTCGCCAATCGGCACGGAGGGTTTTTTCTGCACTTCGAGGAGCTTGGTGCTCAGCGTAAATGCGTCTCCCGCCAGCCCGCTCATCACGCGGCAGGCGGCGGTGTCGTTGCCAAGCAAAATCGATTCGCCAAGGCGCAGATGGTTGACCCCTTCCGGCACAAGTCCGCGCCTGAGCAAGCCCAGCGAACTGGAGTTGCCGCCGGAAACGATGGGAACGGGCAGTCCTGTTGCCGCGCGGATTTCGTCCGCAATGTCGCAGAGTTCGCCCAGGTTGGTTTCGTCCGGGATGATCGCGCCATAGCAGGTCAGGTTGGTTCCAACGCCCAGCAGTTCAATTCCCCGTTCGCTTGCCGCCGCTTTCGCCGTGCGCAGGATTCCCTCGCGGTTGGTAAACAGCAGCCCTTCGCGCAAATCGCCAAGGTCGATCATCAGGATGATGGAATGGCGCTTGCCAGCGCGTTCGGCGGCTTTGCCAAGCGCAAGGATGGCCGCCGTCTCGGAAACAAGGCTGATATCGCAAAGCCGCACCGTTTCCTCCGCCTCGTCCGGCGCGGGCGCGCGGAGCAGCAGCTTCGGTTTGCTCGTTCTGATCTTTTCGAGGTTTTCCAGCCGCGCATCGGCGAGCATACTTACCCCGCTCTCTTCGAACACGCTTACGATTCTTTCATCCGCGCAGACGACCTTTGTCACCGCCGCAATGGTAACGCCGTGCTCACCGCAAAGCGCGAGCAGTGCGTTGATGTTATGCCGTATTTTGTTGAGATCCGCCGTAATGCGCGGGTAGTCGCCCATAGAGATTCCCCTTGTTCACCGGCCGTTTACGCAAACCGGAGTGTTTGTTTCAAAAGAAGCATGGCGGCGTCCGGATCGGTCTTGCTGAGCACGCCCAGCGACGCCATGACATACGATTCGTCGAACGCGGTCTTCATCGTGCCCGGCTTGGGATAGAGCATCGTTCCGCCCGGATTGCAGTCCGCCAGCGCGCGGGCAATCCGCTCCCGTTCCGGCAGGCGGGTCAAAGCGCCCCCCGTGCCGATGAGTGTTTTAACCTGCGTCAAATCCTTGCCTTCGGCGGCGGTCGCCCGTCCCTGCGGCGTGTAGAAATGCCGTAACCTGCCCGCGTGCCGCGCAATGGCGGTCAGTCCCGCTTCGAGGCACAGCCTTTGCGTGAGTTGGTATTGCTCCGGCGTGGCCGGAATCGGCCTGTACTCCCGCATCACTTCGGGAATATCCAGCCCCAGTTCTCTCGAAAGCTTGTCTTCTCCAATCAGCTCAATCAGCCGTCGCGTGTTGACAAACAACCCCAAATCGCCTTCGACCGTGCGCTTGTTGAAGGGTTCCGGCGCGGTCAAGAGCGCCGCGATCTCCTCCGAGCCTTTGGTTACGGAGTGCATGTCCGTGGTCGCGCCGCCGATATCGAGCACGAGTAAGTCGCCGATTTCGCCATAGAGCAGCATGGCCGCTTCCATCACCGCGCCGGGCGTCGGCAGGATCGTACCCGTCACGAGGTCGCGGATATGCTCCATGCCCGGAGCCGAAACGATATGCTGCTCGAACGCGGCGTGGATGACCTTCCGCACGGGTTCGATGTTCAGCGCGTCGAGGCGCGGATAGACGTTTTCCGTCAGGTAGACGGGGATATTCGCGGACTCGAAAATCTCTTTGACGGCGGACTGGTTCTGCACGTTGCCCGCATAGAGAACGGGCGCGCCCGTGCCGGAAGCCGCCAGCAGTTCCGCGTTGAACAGCGCGGTTTCGCGCTCGCCGTAGTCCGTTCCGCCCGCAAGCAGGATGAGGTTCGGCTTGATCTGCCGCTGTTCCTCCAGGTCACGTTCGGTCAGTTTGCCCGCCGTGGTCTGGCGCACGATCGCGCCCGCGCCGAGCGCCGCCGCTTTCGCCGCGCTGACCGTCATGTCGTACACCAGCCCGTGGACGCACATCTTGAGCCCGCCCGCCGCGCTGGACGAAGCCAGCAGCCTGCCGTAATCGAGCGTATCCGTGTTAAGGGAGCGCTTCAGCGCATTGATGGCGCTGGATAATCCGATTCGGACGTCTCCTTCGAGCACGGTGGTGGCCGCCTGTCCCTGCCCCAAAAAGCGCGGCTCGCACGCCAGCCCGTCAAACGCGCTGACGAGCGTGGTGGTCGAGCCGATTTCCGCAATGAGTACGTCCGCGTACATGATTGTTTATTCTTCGCGCGCGGCGCGCTCTTTTACTAAGAACGTCGCCACGTGGTTGCCATGCGTGCCACGGCCAAAGCCAGCGTCCGCGCCGGCTTTCTTCGCCTGTTCCGGCTCTACCTGCGTACCGCCCGCGATAAAAAGCAACTTGTCGCGCACGCCCATCTCCCGCGCGATGCGGTCGATGCGGGCAATGTTTTTATAGTGAATGTCGTCATGCGAAATAATCACCGAGGCCAGCATCGCGTCCGCGTTGAGCTCGATGGCGGCGCCTACCAGTTTTTCCGGCGGCACGGACGTTCCAAGGTAATGCACTTCGATGCCGTACTTTTCGATGCCGCCGTGCTTGATGTCGATGATTTCCCGTAATCCCACGCTGTGCTCGTCCTCGCCGATGGTGCCGCAGACCACGCGCAGCGGTTTTGCCGCTATCGCCGCGCGGAGCTCCTCGTCGCTCATCACATCCGGTTCGGCGGGAATCACCAGCGAATCGACGTCGATGGCAAAATCCACCTTGCCTTTGAGTTCAATGCGCGTGCCTTCGGCCTGATGGAGCACTTCGCGCGAGATCACCGCAACGTCCTTAAGTCCCATGCGCTTGGCGCACTCGATGGCCGCGGCTTCGGCAATATGCTTCTCCGCCGGGAAGCAGAGCGTCAGCATGACGGTTCCGTCTGCCAGCCACTCCATCTCCGGGCGAATCTTCTTTGCGTTCGGCTGGGCGAACTCCTGTACGCTCTCCATGCGGAGATATACGTTGTCGTTTTCGTCCAGCTCGTCGATATAGACGATCTTTTCCGGCCGTTCGAGCGTGCAGCCGCCGATGAGCGCGGCTGGGTCGGCAGGGTTGCCGCCGTACTGCGCAACGTTATTATAGCCGTAGTGCGCGGTGACGGGCGCCATATAGTCCGCTTCGCGCTTGATGACCGTGCCCGCGCCCACGCCGCCGTCGAGCTTGCGGGCGATGCCGTCGCCGTTGCGCTCCGGGAAGAGCCCGCTGTCCACGAACATGCCGCTTTCGACCGCCGCGAAATAACCACCCTTTTCGGCCATCTCTTCGAGAAAGAGCACCGCGCGTTCGATGAGTTCGCGGGACTTTTCCGCAAGATAGCCGTCTTCTTTGAGTTCGACCATCTCCATGAGCCCGTCGAGGCCGACCAGCGTCTGCTTGGCGGTGTCGCAGGCTTCGATATTGTACATATGCCAGGGGACGTTGCGCCCTTCGTCCGGCGTGATGGTGGACTGGATATCCGCGCTGGTGAGCTTGCTGATGACCATGTTGAGCACATGCGTCACGGTCGCTTCCCGCGTGCTGGACTCGATGTATTTGGTGTTCATCTGCGCGCGCATCCGGTAGCCCGTAAAGAGCGTTCTCAGTGCGACCGCGTACGGCAAATCCATATAGACGCAGGGGCCTGGCGTCGCCGTCGGCGGCACCGTGGAAAGACAGATGCAGGGTTTCGGTACGCCGACCTTGGCCGAAAACAGCGCGTTGATGGCATGCTGCACCATGAGCTCCGGCATGACCTTCCAGGCGTCCCGCGCGGTGGCGTTGGCGTTATGCGCGCCGTCGATCTGCGCCATGCCCGCCCAGGCGATCAGGCGTTTGCTTTCGCAGGCGTCCACGAACGAGCGCACCATGTTGATGTTGCGGTAGATGACGTTGTACTGCGGATCCTGATGGCAGCCGTTAACGCCTTCCTCGGCGAACATGACCGCGATATCCGGCCCCGCCACGCCGCTGACGTAGCTATGGTAATTGATCGGCCTGCCCACTTCGTCCTCAATAAGGTCGAGCGCTTTTCTCTGCGCGCGCACCTGCTTGCGCGAGATCGGCACCCCGCCGATGCCCTGCGGCGTTCCTTCGATCAGGCCGTCGAAATGGCTTTGGCCGGAGGTGCGGATGACCATGATGTGATCCGCGCCGTGATGCGCCGCCATGCGCATGCGGCGGATATCGTCCTCAAAACGCCCGCTCGCGATTTCGGTCGTGATGACCGGCATCGGCTGGGGGTCGATATCGTCAAAGTTATGCGCGGGCGGCAGCGGCACGCTCTGTTTGAGCGGCTTACTGCAGTCGCGGTAGGTAAAAGGCCCCATGGCGAGGCCGGGCGCGGGCTCGCGCCAGGTCCAGCCCCGGCGGCGGGGACGGTAGTGCTCCAAATCTTCCAGAATCTTGCCAACATCGATGTTTTCATCCGGCGGCAGACGGTATTCGCTCATTTGGCACCTCCGAACAGCGTTGCCGCTTCGTCCATCTTTTCCGGCTGCTGCAACAGCAGCCCTGCCGGACGGAGTTCAATCTTTTTCTCTTTGGCGTAGCGGTAGACGACGTTGCCCGCGCCGTGGCCGAGGATGCCGCGCGCCATGCAGCCGTCCACGATGGCTTTTGCCTCCAGCGAACTGAAGCCCATACGCAATAGCACACTGCGCTCGATGGCGGGCGAGGTGTTCTCTTTTCCGAGCTGGAGCAACGGATCAACAAGCCCTTCCGTCAGGCTCCAGAAGCGCGCCTTGAGTTCTTCGTCGCTGAGCGAAGCTAGATGTTCGCGGCGCTTTGAATAATCGTCTTCCCGTTTCATATATCGCTCCCGTATCGTGAAATCTTGTTTAGATCAATGCTGTTCGGATTCCAATGCCGCTTTTACAAACGCCTCGCTCGACTTGGTTTCCTCCGCGAGGAACGCGATATCCGCATCCGTCGGCGCGTGGTCGATCGTCGAGACCGCGTGAGTAATCAGTGAGCGGCGCATGTGGTCGAGCTCCACGTCCCGCGCTTTGAGCAAGCGCGGATGCGCAGGCAGCACGATGCTTTCGCCCGGCACTTCCTCCTCCGGGTCTCCAAACGAGATGCGGATGCCGTTCTGCCGCGCAAACGAAAGCTGCGCGTTGCCGTGTTTGCCCGCGCCGGTATACTCCGTTTCCTGCACGACGATCACCGCGTCCTCGGGCAATTCCTGCGCAATTGAGATCGCGGCGGCGAGGCTAGTGTTGCCCGCGGGTCCGCGCTCAATACCTTCCAAGCGCGCCAGAAGCTCTGTGGTATAAAACACTTCTCCCTGATGCACGGTCACATAGCGGTCCATGTACCTGAGCGGTCTTGCCGCGCTTCTGGGCACATCGCTGCGGTCAGGCCAGGTGGAAAACGGCATGCCGAAACCGGTGTGGCCGGTCGTGAACGATTTTTTGTTGAACTGCGTGTCGCTGGCCATATGCAGGCCTTTGAGGTTGACGCTGGCCGCGACGATCTGCGCCTTGCAGCCCGCTTTGACGAGTCCCCGCGCCGTGCCGGTCAGGTTGCCGCCGCCCGCGTTGGTGCAGACGACCACGTCCGGATCTTTGCCAATCTGCGCGCGGCACTGCTGCGCCACTTCCCAGCCAAGCGTTTCAATGCCGGCGATGCCGAACGCCGTGTAGAGCGAGGCGTTGAAGTACCCCGTGTCCTCCAGCATCCGCAGAACCTGATAAAACAGCTCCGGCCCCACCGTAAGCTGGACGACTTCCGCGCCGAGGGCTTCGCACTTTCTCGCCTTTTCGATGATCTCCGGCTGGCCAACCCCGCGCGAGTCGTAGCACTCCTGCACGATGATGCACCTGAGCCCACTCTTGGCGCAGCAGCTTGCCACCGCCGCGCCGTAGTTGCCGCTCGTGGCGGTGAGCGCGCCGGGGTACCCCATCTTTTTCGCCTGATAGATGCTGGTTGCAGCTCTGCGCACCTTAAAGCTCCCGCTGGGGTTTGCCGCTTCGTCCTTGACGAAAATCCGCGCGCCGCAGCCGGGCTTGGAGAGTTTTCGCGCAAGGGCGGTGATGTTTTTTAACTCGATGAGCGGTGTGTTTCCTATTGAAAACCCGCGCTGAATTTCGATCACGTCCTCAAGCGAATAGCCCGTGGAGCGCATCATAGCTTCGTAGTCGAAGGCGATGGAACCGCTCTCGAACTGCGAATAGTCCACGCCGACTGCGGCTTTGATGATCTCGCGCTTACGCGCGATGACCGCTTCGTAACTCGTATCCCGCGTCATTTCGTGTCACCTCCAAAGAGGAAGGCAAACGCTTCGTCCCCCGCCTGCTGCAGTTCCGGCACAAAGCTACCGAAACTGTGCTCGTAATGCGGGTTGACTTCCAGCAGCGTGCCGGAAACAATCCTGCCGGTGCGGGTGACGACCGTTACCTCGTCCCCAATGGAAGCGTCGCTTTGCAGGTACCCTTTCGTCCAGAGTTCGAGCGGCACGCGTTTGGTATCTTCCGGCACCGCCGCCGCGCGCTCATTCGGCTGCAGGATGACGCTGTGGATGCGAACCCAATCGCCCTGTTTCGGCATTGTAAACACCTCGATGTAAATGTATATTTATAGTTAGTCGAGCAGGTCTTCTTCGATCTGATCCCGAAAATCGCCCATGATCGCGTGCGGAACGGGCAGGTCGATCATCGTTTTGAGTCCCGGACGCGCGTTGATCACCTGCGGAATCATGTTGACGCACATGGCGATGGTGCCGACGCCGCCATTGACTTCCGGCTGGATGGTCATGTTCACGCGCGGCGTGCCTTCCAGCGTGATGTAGTCGCCCGTGTGCGTGCCGCCAAGTTCCGGCTCGATCTGCTGGGGGTGAATCATGTCGATGCCTACTTCACCCGCGTGATAGCCCTGCCCCGTCATATTCACACCCGCAACGCTGCCTTTTTTGGCAAACCCGAACGCGGAACGGCGGTCAACGTCCGTCAGGATCGGTTCCATCTGCTGCTCAAAATAGTCGATGTTCCAGCCCAGCGCCTTGGCGATCATGCCGACGCTCTCGGCAAAGCCGACGTGACCCGCAAGCGTGCCGTCCGCAACGCCTTCTTCAAACTCTTTTACGCTGAGGCCAACGCCCTGCTCGCGCATGACCACAGGCCCGAACGGAGAGAGCGAATTGACGCGCCTGCAGGTGACCTTTTCAACGTCCGTCATGCAGCCGGAAAGGCAGATTGCCAACAGGTCCATCATAAGTCCGGGGTTGATGCCCGTACCCAGCGCGGTCACGCCGTTTTCTTTTGCCACGCGGTCGATCTCCATGGCGAGTTTCGGCTCTTTTGCCGCAGGGTAGCTCATCTCTTCCGCCGTGCAAATCACGTTGATGCCGCTTTTGAGCACGCGCAGAAGCTTAGGGTAGACGTCCCGCGTAAACGAGTCCGTCGCCACAATGCAGACGTCCGCGCCGCCCCTTGGCAGCACCGCGTCCACGTCCTCGAGAATGATTACATCATCGCGTTCGCCGCGCTCGATTTCCAGCAGAGAAAAAATGCTCTTGCCGACGCGGTTTGGGTGCAGGTCGCATACGCCCGTAATCTCCACGCCTTCTTTACGCAGCAATACACGCGCAATTCCGCTGCCCATCGCGCCAAATCCCCAGAGTGCAACCCTGATGTTTCGCATACTCGTTCGATTCCTCCCGGTTTTACCCGTGCTCAGTTCGATTCAACTATTTTCAGAAAACAAGAATAAAAAATCCGCGCTCCGCCGATTTGCGGCGGCTCTAGTCCAGCGATCTTCTTGGAATAAAATAGCCTTCCTGCGTTAAACCAACTTCTCTGAATAAAAAATCAGAAACCCGCAGGTTTGCGGCGGCTCTAGTCCAGCATTCTTCTTGGAACAAAAAAGTCTTCCTGCGTTAAGCCTGCTTCTTCGGCGGCGCGATCGACATAGGCCAAATCGCCGATCTCCATGCGGTTGTGGCAGTCGCTGCCCATGGAGAATTTTACTCCCGCTTCCTTGGCTCTGCGGATCATATCCATATTCGGCGCGTGCCAGAGGCCGGAGATCTCCATCGCGATGCCGTGCTTTTTGCATAAGCCGATCACCGCGTCCTCCCACTGGCGCAAAAATTTCGTATCGTGCAAATCGTCGCAGGGCGGCAGCACCGTCGCGTGGCCGAGGATATCGATCCGCTCGTTGGAAAACGCTTTTTCGATCATCTTGATGATGTACGCGAGGTAGTAGCGGTTGAGGTCGGAAGAATAGTTTTTGTTGTATTCGAGTGTGTGCCCGGAGCGTTTGGTAAAATATCCGCTCAGCGGAATAAAACCACCGTGACCATCCGGCATGTTATGCACGCTGGCGATCACGTAATCGATCTGGTCGTCCATCGCGTCCGGCAGCGTGATATGGTGTTCCATGTTGACCTCTACCCCGCGGTACACGCTGTAGTTGGACAATTCCGCAAGATAGTCCGAAAGGTCCCTGAGCGTATACATGCCGCAGCAGAAGAGGTGGTCGGAAACGCCGAGGATATTACCAAGCTTTTGCTCGACCTCCACCAGTTCCGAGAGGGGGTAGCCCGCGTCGGACATGCTCGTGTGGGTATGCAGGTCGTAATATTGCATGGGTTTCTCCGTTTCTGACTGTTTGCATAAAGTCGGCGTGTTTTATTGCGGTATGCAGGCTTTGCGCCCTACCAATATAACATGATTACAGCGCGTAAACAAGGGCGCGGCCGCCCGTGACGGACTGTAAACTTTGTAAAATTCAAATCAGGCCGGAAGGAGTATTCAATCAGCGCTGTCCGTCCGCACGGCTTTTTCTTTGCCTGATCGACAGGCAATCCATTCCGCCGCAATGCTCACGGCGATCTCCTCCGGCGACTCCGCGCCGATGTCGAGACCCACGGGCGAATGAATGCGCGCAACCTGTTCCTTCGAAAACCCGCGCGAAAGGAGCTGGTCGCGCATCTTCTTTGCGTGAGAGTGGCTGCCGATGGCGCCGATATACCCGGCTTTCGTCCGGAGCGCCGCGTCGAGGATGGAAAAATCGGTTCCCCTGCCACGCACCAGCGAAATAACGGCGTCGCGACCGGTGAGCTCCAGTTCGTCAAGAATCCTCTCCTGTACTTCGCTGAGCACCCGTTCTGCCAGCGGAAAACGGGAAGGGTCGCAGAGGGTATCCCGATCCTCCACCACCCAGACGCGCAGGCCAAGCTGCGACAAAACCGGCACGAGCGCTTTTGCCACATGCCCGCCGCCAAGAACGATGACGCGCGGCGGCGGAAACAGCGGTTCGACAAACCGTTTCGGCTCCTCCTCTGTGAGCAGCGGCGCTTTCGCAAGATATGGCCTTAACGCGGGGTCGTCCTTTGCCGCCCAGGCTGGGACGACTTCGGTTTCCCCTGCCGTTTCATGTTCGATGGCGCAGACGAGGTATCCTTCTTCGTGATCGATCAAAGCAAGCGCACGCGCCGAAAGCCGAAGGCCGTCCTCGCCCGCAAACAAGCGAAACAGCACGTCGATTTCGCCGCCGGAAGCAGCGCAGTGCTCGCCCTCGCCGGGATGGATTGCGTAGGAACGCAGCGCGGAGGACTTTTCCAGCAGCAGCGCGAGAGCATCCTGCTTGACCAGGAACTCCGCTTCCCCGCCGCCGACCGTGCCGGTTTGACCGCCGTTTTCGTCAACGGCCATCGCGGTGCCGACGCCGCGCGGCGTGGTTCCCCTGCGGGAAACGATCGTGCAGAGCATGGCGGTTTTGCCGCTCTCAAGAACGGTTTGAATCGCCTCCAACAGTTGCTTCATCGTGCGTTCCTCCCAATTAAAACGAAACCGTCGCTCATGCGTTTGCAGCCGGATTGTTCGTCAAGGCTTACGTCAGCCTTTTTTCGTGCCCGCTTCGAAGATGAGCAGCCCAAGCCTGCGCGTCTTGGCGTAATAGAGCGGCAGCGCGGGATCGTTAGTCCGCGTCAGCAGGGGTTCGATTTCCGCCTCCGGACAGTCTTTGCCGGAATAGAACGAAAAGAACGCCGCAGCATCCGCCGGCGAACGAAACGGCTGGCCGTGCTCCACCTCGAAGAGTTCGAGCGAATACGGAATCTCCTGCTCCTTGAGTTCTGCCGCGATATCGTGAATGGTCATGCTGCGCTTATCTTCCGGGTTGAGCGAAAATCCTTTTTCGCCGTCCGCGGACTGAATCACAAACGTCTTTCCACGCGAAAGCTCCTTTGCCAGCGGCAGCACTTCGCCGGGTTTGCCGAAAAAGCAGAGCACCAGCGCGTCGTAGAGCGAATCCGGGATATACGTAAACACGTCCCCCAGCATGGTGGAAACGTTTTTAGGACACCGCGAACGAAACGCCGCAACCGCCTTGGGATCCTGCTCAATCACCGTGACATGGCGCACATGGTACGAAAGCCAAATCGCAAGGTCGCCCAGTCCGCCGCCCGCGTCGAACACGCGCGCGGAAGGCGGAAGGTAGGCCGAAATCTTTTCCGCGATGGCCGGATAATACCGGCTCTTTTTTGCCGCGTCCTGCATCCAGCAAATCGACGCGTCCGTCCAATTAAAACTGCTCAAGTGTTTAACTCCATTTCCTGTATATCCGCCGCTTGGGCGGGCGTATCATAATAAAACCAATTCGCTCTCTATAGAACGAATTATTCTTCCATCAATCCGTCTTCGCCAACGAGCCGGCGCAGTTCGCCGTATCGGTAACATCCCTTTTCGTGGTCGTTGGCCAGACCCGCCGCCTGCAAAAACGAATAGATCGTCACCGAGCCGACATAGCGCATGCCGCGCTTCTTCATATCCGCGCTCATCGCGTCCGAAATCGGGGACGTCGTGCGGAACCCTCCGCTCTTTTGGTAAACGACCTTGCCGCCGGAAAAGCTCCAAAGGTAATTGCAGAACGAACCGAATTCCTTTTGGAGTTCCAGAACGATCTTCGCGTTTTGTATGGCTCCTGCAATCTTGCCGCGGCTGCGGATAATCGCCGCGTCCTGCAGAAGCAGGTTCACCTTCTCCTCGCCGTAAGTCGCGACCTTTTCCACGTTGAAACCGTCGAACGCGGCGCGGAACGCCTCGAGCTTTTTCAGAATCGTAATCCAGGAAAGACCCGCCTGAAACGTTTCGAGCAGGAAAAGCTCGTACATGGCCTGGTCGTCGCGGATTGGGGTGCCCCATTCTTCGTCGTGATACCTGCAGTACAACTCGTTTTGCGGGTTGACCCAATTGCAGCGTTGTGGAGTTTCCATTCTGACCGCTCCTTTTGCGACGGATTTTTCATAAATCCCATCTGCCGATTCGGGAACGATTATATCATACCGCGCTGAAAAAACGCAAAGCGCCGCCGAGCGAAACGAACGTTCGGCGGCGCGAAACAGTGCGCCAGATGGCGGTTTGACTTAATTTGCGGGCGCTACCGTCGGCGTCGGTATAGGGGTCAGCACGCCGCCGATGGTATCGTCCTCTTCCATGTCGTTCACGCCGCCGTAGGAATAGGTTCGGTTGAGGATCCGCCACTGTTCGAGGATCTCCAGCACGCGCGCCTCGTCCTCCGCCGCAAACGTGCGGTAACAGGGACTATAGGAGTAGATCGAACCGGTCTTGCTCACATACATCGCGGTTCCGTCGCTGGTGTAAACAACATCCCCGTATGTGCCAAACGAGTTGCCGTAGGTCGACATCGGATAGGTCATCACATCCGCGCCGATGTACTTTTGATCCTCGCCCATCGCGCGGCCGCTCCACTGCATGTAGACGCAGAGCGAGTTCGGGTCGGTCGTGGGTTCGCTCTTAAGAAGGAGCTTAGTCAGTTCAATGGCCAGGTCGGTATACTGGCTGCTTGTGTTGCTCGTATCTCCGGCGTAGCGGTTGAAGTAAAACGACATACTCTGCAGTTTGCCGCTGCTCACCGGAATGTTGTAGAGCGTAAACGAGCAGTCGAGCGAATCGTTTGAATCCAGAAAATCGGCCGACGCTTTGCTGATCTCGTAGAGCAGGTCGAGATGCTCGTCGGTACTGTCCGCATTCTGCATCCGCATCCATTCGGAGCAGGTCTTCGGCGTTTCGAGGTTGATATTATAGTAATTGTAATACCGTGTCATGCCGACATAACCCTGAATATTGAGATCCCCATAGGACTGCTGGTCATTCTGGCTGTAATAGCTGGTTTCAACCGTGTGCTGGCGGTACTCGTCGTACGGAATCAGCGATTTCTCTGCCGTCTCCTGATAATACATGCTCATGACGCTTTCGCTCTTGGCGTATTTTGCGTCGTAGACATCCACCCCCTGGCGGGAACGCACCGAATCCGCGGGCGGCAGCGCACGGATCGCTTCGCTGTATTCTTCGTTTTCGCTGCGCATGGAGTTGAGCATGTTGCCGTTGGTAAACACCAGAATCCGGCTGATCGACGTTCCGTTGTTCAGCACGAAGGTGACCGGCTCGGAGATGACATAGCTCGTGCCGAGCGGATCCGCATCCGTATTAAAGTAACCATACAGGTTGACGGATTCAATATTGTCCTTGAGCACCACATATGCATAGTCGATCAATTCCGGATCCGTAAAGTGCACATTGGCTACCAACAAGGAAGCGTAGCCGCGTAAATCGGACGCGCGATCCGACCCCGGGAACGTGACATACGCAATCTCGCTGCGCTGCGGCACTTCGTTTCGCACCTTCATTCCCGCTACCTGCACGCCAAAGAACAGGCAGACCGCAAACAGCGCTGGAATCAGGTACCAGGGCAGTGAACGGATCACTTTTTTCGCGTTGCGGAAGACGACCACCTGATAGATGATATAGCAGCCCAGCGCGACGCCGAACGCCAGCAGGATGTTCTGCCAGGTGGAAGTCAGCACGCCGGAGGAAAACAGCAGCACGATCGGCAGCGTCAGCAGGCAGGCATACAGCGTTTGAACCTTTGCGTTCTTTGCGCCGTGTTCGGCAACTTCCGAATGGCGGCGAACAAAGCACAGGTCGGCAAGGAACAGCTCGCCTACCGCAAGCGCCAGCGAATAGCCGACGTTGACGTAACTAAAAATCTCGTTTTTCAGCATCGAGCGGGAAAGCAGAACGAGCTGACCCGTTGCAATGTTCGTCGTCGGGTTCAAATACCAGGGCAGATCGAACCAGCTCAGCAGCAGCGCTTTGTCGATTACGCCGCGCGCGATGGAAAACTGCACAAACCGCGGCAGGAACAGAATCACCGCCGTGATGGCGAGGTTGGTGAGCATGGTGCCGCTCAGTGAGCAGGCCATTGCCGCCGCCGCGAACACCAGCATGGTTGAAACGATGTAGAACGGAACCGCGACCAGCGGATACAGCGGCACGAACACGGTTTTTGTGACCGTATAAACGACCGTCGTAATCAGCGAGCTGGCCAGCACCGTTGCCGCAATCCAGGTCAGCGCCGCAAGCGTGATGGCCCAGAAGAGGTTTTTGCGCGAAACGGGCAGGCTGTGGTAATAGTCGCTGTCCGCGCGCCGCGTTAAGAACGAAAATCCGTCGAACGCCAGCACGACGCCGCCAACAAAGGTAAACACCATCAACGGCGTAAACATTTTGCCGAGCGACGGTAATTGATCCTGATAGGTTGGTATGCAAATCTGCATTGAAATGACGATGCTGCCGACAACGGTCAGCACCAGCAACACCAGCCCCGTTCGCGAGAGCCTCCGAACCGATTCGAGATAGGGTTTCATTTCCGCTCGCCTCCTTTTGCGCCGGGCTCTTCGAAGGAATAGCCGAGCGCTTCCATTTCATATAGAAACACTTCTTCGAGTGTCAGCGGCAAGATTTCGAGCAGAAGCGGGTTGAGTTTTGCAATCAAATCCCTGCTTGCCGTGCGGTCGCCGCGGATAATCATATTGGTCACGCTCCCCTGCTTGTTGAACGAGAGGATCTCCACTCCGTCAAAGCGCGAGCGGTCGTATTCGTCATTAAACGCAACCTGCACCTTGAAAAGGGACGTTTTGAGGTTTTGCACGTCGCTTTCAAACACGATGCCGCCGCGGTAGAGCAGCGCCAGCTGATCGCAGGTATCCTCCAGCTCGCGCAGGCTGTGGCTGGTGATGACCGCCGTGCACCCGCGGTCCATCACGTCCGAATAGAGCGTGTGCTTCACGAGGTTGCGCATCACCGGGTCGAGCCCGTCGAACGTTTCGTCAAAAAAGATATAGTCCGTCATAGCCGAAAGCGCGAGCACCGTTGCCGCCTGGCGGCGCATGCCTTTGGAAAACGTGTTGAGCGGGCGCACCGCGTCCAGCTTGAACGTTGTGGTCAGTTCGGCAAACCGTTCCTTGGAGAAACGCGGGTACATCGACTCGTAGAGTTTCGCCATGCGCAGCATGTTGCTCTGCGGCAGAAAATAGAGTTCGTCCGGAATAAACACACAGTGTTCCTTGACGGCGGGATTGTCGAACACTTCTCCGCCGTTTATGCTCACCTGCCCCTCGTCCGGCTGATAAATGCCGTTGCAGAGGCGCAAAAATGTGGATTTTCCGGCGCCGTTTGCGCCGACCAAACCGTAGATACAGCCCTGCGGAATGTTGCAGCTGAGGTTGACAAGCGCTTCCACGTCTCCGAACCGCTTGGTCAGCTTTCTTGCTTTAATCATGAATTCACACCTTCGCTTCCTTTTCGTATGCGGCTTTTACCGCTTCGAGCGCGCGCTCGAACGGGATTCCAGCGGCGCAAAGCTCACGCCCGATGCGTTTGATCTCTTCGAGCTGCTCTTCCATTCCCTCTCCCACAATACGTAAAGCGTCGCCGGTAACGAATCTTCCGTTGCCGGGCGCGCTGACACAAACGCCGCGGCGTTCCAGTTCTCCATAGGCTTTTTGCAGCGTGTTTGGGTTGATCGATAACTCCTGAGACAGCGTGCGAACGGATGGCAGCTGGTCGCCCGCTTTCAGAACGCCTGTTAGAATCAACCGCTCTGTCTGGTCGATAATCTGCTCATAGATTGGCGTACGCCCGAACCGGTCAATTTGGAACATCTCGTTACCCCCTTTCCGTCATAGTGTACTATCTGTTATAGTACACTTGAATATTAACGCCGGGGCATTCTTTTGTCAAGAAAAAGTTCTGCATATCCGCAAAAACCACACGATTTTCACAATATTTTGTGTTTCACTCGGTGAAACGATGCCATTCGAAAGCGGAACACACAAAATTTCCTCATTTTCATCCTTTTCTGCCCCGTTTCAAAACGGCGGACGTGTGCTAAACTATTCCGTATGGAACATCATTCGAATTGGTTCAGTGAAGAGGACGAAGCGCAAAAACGCAGCAGGCGGCGCGCAAGCACGGTTCTGATTGTCGTGCTGGCGGCAGCGCTTGTGCTGGCAACGTCGCTGATTCTTATACTCCACCGCCAAGTCAGCGCGCTTGCCGCCGCGAGCGTTTCGCCCGCGCAGTCAAGCGTATCGGCGGAGGCTTCCCCCGCGTATGCGTCCCCGGACGCCGCCGGAGCAGAGGCGCAGGCGGAAACGGAGACGGGGCTTGTGGTTACGTTTCTGGACGTGGGGCAAGGCGACTGTATCTTTTTGCGCTCCCCTTCCGGCAACACGCTGCTCGTCGACGGCGGGCCGGAGAGCGCTTCTCAAACGGTGCTCGACTTTCTCGATTCTCAGGGCGTCGTCGGTCTGGACGTGGTGATTGCCTCGCACCTGCACGCGGACCATATCGGCGGGCTGATCTCGGTGATCGATACCTATCCCGTCGGCGTGTTTTACGATCCTCCGTTCGACGCGGAGAGTGAAACGTATTATCAGCTTCTCGACGCGCTGAACGAAAACAACGTCACCGTGCTTTCACCGCTTGCTTCGTCCAATTCTTTGATCGACTGGGACGACGACGTGGAAATCCGCATCCTTTCACCCTACGGCATCGACTACGGCAAGGTGGACGACTTTAACGACACGAGCTATATCCTGCGCGTAACCTACCGGAACACTTCGCTTCTTTTGACCGGGGACGCGACGCAGGTTGCCGAAAAGCTCGCGCTCAAAGCGCTGCCGAACTCGTATTTTCAGGCGGACGTGCTCAAGGTTGGGCACCACGGTTCAAGCGATTCAACGGGCACGAAATTTCTCGACACGGTGAATCCTTCTATTGCAATCATCTCCTGCGGGGTGAACAACGAATACGGCCACCCCGATCAGGCGCTGCTCGATCGTCTCACCGAGCGGAATATCACCGTTTACCGCACGGATCAGGACGGAACGATTACGCTGCTTCTTGACGGAACGAACGTGAAAGTGATAGAATAGCGCTAATCAAAAATGCAAGGCAATGAAGGGGAAAAGTTCCCGCCGCGCGCAAAAAAAGAGAGCGCCGCCACCGGCTGAAAGCGACGCGCACGCAAGGAACAGAAAGTTCGCCCCGGAGCCTCGCCGGTGAACGTTTGGCAGCAAACCAGTAGTTGGCGACGGGACCGCCCGATACAGCGGATTCGAGGTTCCGCAAAGCGCAGGCTTGCGCTCTGTGGAGCAAACGAGGGTGGTACCACGGCGCGCTTCGTCCCTTGCGGAAGAGCGCGTTTTTTTACGCCTTTATATTTGTTTCGTATGTTTCGTATGAAGCAAAATACCGACGAACTTTATAAACGCTGTTTTGCATGTTGCGCAAAACAAAAAAAGGAGCAATTCGTAATGGACATGATGGAATCTCTGCAGGCGCTGCATCAGGAAGCCGAAACTCGTCTGCTGGCCTGCCAAACGCCGGAAGAACTGGAGCAGGCGCTGGTGGAAATCCTTGGCCGCAGCGGCTCGCTGACCGCGATCCTGCGCACGATGGGCAAGCTCGCCGCCGAAGAGCGCGCAAGCGTTGGCGCGTTTGCCAACCAGGTCAAAGGCGCTTTGGAAGCGGTCGCCGCCAAAAAGCGCGGCGAACTGGACGCGGTTGCCAAGCGTCACCGTTTTGAAAAGGAAGCGGTGGACGTTACCGCCCCCGGTACGCTCGCCCAGCCGCTGGGCAGGCTCCACCCGATGACGCAGACGTATCGCGAGATCCGCGACGTGCTCATCGGCATGGGGTTCTCCATGTTCGACGGCCCGGAAATCGAGCTGGACGACAACAACTTCACCCTGCTCAACCTGCCGAAGGATCACCCGGCGCGGGATATGCAGGATACGTTTTATATCAACGAAAACGTCGTTCTCCGCACGCATACCTCCCCCTGCGAAGTCCGCGCGCTGACCACGCTCACGCCGCCGTTCCGGCTGCTCATGCCGGGAAGAGTGTTCCGCGTGGACGAAGTGGACGCCAGCCACTCCCCCGTGTTCCATCAGATCGAAGGGTTTGTGGTCGATAAGGGGTTGACACTGGGCGATTTGAAAGGCATTCTGGACGCGTTTGTGCACGCTGTGTTCGGCGAGGACGTCAAAACCCGCCTGCGCCCGAGTTACTTCCCGTTTACGGAGCCATCCGCCGAGCTGGACGTTTCCTGCTCGATCTGCGGCGGCAAAGGCTGCCGCGTCTGCAAGGGAACGGGCTGGATCGAAATCCTCGGCTGCGGCATAACCAACCCGCACGAAATCGCCAACTGCGGATACGATCCCAAGGTTTGGACGGGGCTGGCGTTCGGCCTCGGCGTGGATCGCATGGCGAACCTCAAATTCGGCATCAACGATATCCGGCTGGAGTACGAGAACGACGCGCGCTTCCTGCGCCAGTTCTAAGGAGGGAATAACTATGAAACTTCCTGAAAAATGGCTTTGTGAATCTATCGACTTTGAGGTGAATAACTATGAAGCTGCCTAAAAAATGGCTTTGCGAATATGTCGATTTCAACGTGTCCGACGAGGAATTCGTTGAAAAAATGATGTGGCGCGGGTTCGAACTCGCGGGCGTCGAACAGGAGCTCTCTGGTGTGGAGGGTGTCATCGTCGGCCGCGTGCTCTCGATTGCCAAGCACGAAAACTCCGACCATCTGCATATCTGCCGGGTGGACGTTGGAACCGAAACCCTCACCATCGTCACCGGGGCGAGCAACGTCGTGGAAGGCGCGCTGGTTCCCGTCGCGGTGGTCGGCTCCAAGTTGGGCGAACGCGAAATGCAGGCGGTGAACATGCGCGGGGTGATGAGCTACGGCATGCTCTGCTCCGGCAGCGAACTGGGACTCACGGAAGCGGACTATCCCGGCGCAGGCGAGCATGGCATCCTCTTACTAAAGGAAGACCATCCCCTCGGCCAGGGCATAAAGCTCGAGTGCGGTCAGAATATTCAGACCGCGCTCGGCTTTGACGACGTCATTTTCGAATTCGACCTGACCCCCAACCGTCCGGACTGTATCTCGATCCTCGGCATGTGCCGGGAAGCCGCGGCGGCGCTGGGGCAGTCGTTTTGCGAGCCGAAGATTGCGCCCGTCAAAGGCGCAGGCAGCGCGGCGGACTACGCGCGCGTCACGGTGGAAAACTACGACCTCTGCCCTCGCTATACCGCAAGGGTCATCAAGGACATCAAAATCGAGCCTTCCCCGCTCTGGATGCAGAAAAAGCTCCGCAGCGTCGGCATGCGGCCGATCAACAACATCGTGGATATTACGAATTATGTGCTCGTGGAATACGGCCACCCGATGCATGCGTTCGACCTTACCTGCATCAGCGGCAGCCATATCGTCGTGCGCACGGCGCACCAAGGCGAAGTGGTCACCACGCTGGATAAAAAAGAGCGTCCTGTCACGCCGGACATGCTGCTGATTGCGGACGAACAACGCGGCGTCGGCATCGCGGGCGTGATGGGCGGGCTGAACTCCGAAATCACGGAATCGACCAAGGCGGTGCTGTTCGAGTCCGCCGTGTTCAAGGGCAGCAACATCCGCGCCACGGCGAGAAAGCTCAAGCACGTCACCGACGCGGCGAGCCGCTTCATCAAGGGCGTGGAACCTGTCAGCGCGGAACTGGCGCTGGAACGCGCGGTGGAGCTCGTGCAGGAACTCGGCGCGGGCACGGTCGTCGGCGAACTGATCGACGTATACCGCGAGCCGCCCACGGAGCACAAGGTTGCCGTCAGCGTGAAACACATCAACGCGCTGCTGGCGCTCGACCTCTCCGCCGAACAGATGGCGGACATGCTTTCCACCATCGCCATCCACGCGGAACCCTGCACGGAGGGGCTTATGGTGACCATTCCGCATTTCCGCACGGACATTGAGGACGGAATCGAAGCGGACTGGGACGTTGCCGAGGAGATTGGCCGCATCTACGGCTACTACAACATCAAGCCGACGCTCATGCGCGGGGATACGTTCCGCGGGCGCATCGACGAGCTGTTTCTGCTCGACGATAAAATCAAGGATACTCTCGTTTCGCTCGGCCTGTACGAAATGTACAACTATAACTTCACGAGTCCTTCGGTGTTCGATTCCCTGCTGGTACCCGCGAACAGCGAACTGCGCAAGGCCGTCCGCATCCTCAACCCGTTTGGCGAGGATCAGAGCCTGATGCGTACGACGCTGATTCCCGGCATGCTGGATTCCCTCGTGCGCAACATCAACCGCAAGAGCGGGCAAAACCGCTTCTTTGAGGTGGGCAACGTGCATGTCGATTTGGGCGGCGAACTTCCGGAGGAGCGCAAGACCATCGGCATCGTCCTCGGCGGTGAAAACGAGAGCTTCTACACGCTCAAAGGCGTTGTGGAAGAGCTGTTCCGCGTCGTCGGTCTGAATAACTGCGTTTACCAAAAGAGCACGGCGCCGTATCTCCAGCCCGGACGCGCGGCGGATGTTCTTGCGCCGGACGGAACATTCCTGGGCACCTTCGGCGAACTGCATCCCGACGTTGCGGGCTCGTTCAAGGCCGACGGGCGGGTGTATGTTGCGGAACTGCGCTTTTCCGCCATTGCCCGGAGCCGGACGAAGCAAAAGCGCTTTGTGCCGCTGCCCCGCTTCCCCGCGGCGGAACGCGACCTTGCGGTCGTGGTCGATTCCGCAACGGAATCCGCCAGCCTCAAGCGCGTGATCGAATCCGCGCCCGGCGGCGTCCTTGTGGAAGACGTCAGTTTGTTCGATACCTACGCGGGCACCGGAATTCCGGAAGGCAAAAAGAGCCTCGCCTTTACGTTTATGCTCCGCGCGGAGGACCATACGCTCTCCGACGACGAGATTAAAAAGGCGATGGAAGCGATTATCGAAGCGCTCAAACAGGCCGGAGCCCCGCTGCGCGCGTAACGCGCGCAAATTCAATCCAAATACGCAATAAAATCTCGCGGCGCTGCCCTTCCGGCAGCGCCGCCTTGTTGATTATGATTCTCACATACGCTATACTGATAAAAATAGGACAATATTCGACACGGTTCAAGTTGTCTTATACCAAGGCGTTGTTTTACGTATCGTTTAGAGAACAAAATCATTTTCAGGAGGATTATTCTTATGGCATTCTGTTCTAAATGCGGCACCCAAATTGGCGAAGGCGAAAAAGTCTGCCCCAGCTGCGGAACCCCCGTTGAAGGTCCGGTTGTGACCAGCGGCTCGAACGATACGCTCATGGGCGTGTTCGCGTACCTAGGCATTCTCGCGCTGATCCCCTATTTCTCCAAGGGACAGTCCCCGTTCGTACGTTTCCACGCGCTGCAGGGCATGAACCTGCTGATTCTGGAAATCATCGCGGGCGTGGCAAGCGGCATCCTTTCCTACGTTCCGGTGCTCGGCGGCATCGTGAGCTGGGTTCTCTCCCTTGGCAGCCTCGCGCTCTCCATCATCGGCATTGTCAACGTTGCCAACAAGGAAATGAAGGAACTCCCGATCGTCGGCGGCCTTCAGATCATCAAGCAGTAACTCCAAATAGGGTTCGGGCTTTGCCGCGCGCAATTGTCCCGAGCCCTGATTTTTTGCCCTTTGTTTTTCACGAAATTTAATTAACTGGAATCTCTGAACAAATTCGAATTTTTTTAACTGGAATCTCTGCTCAACAACCGAAGACTCCGGCGGAAAGCTGTATGACTCTTGGACTTTCTCATTGAAAACTGTACTATCATCGACGGAACCGCCGCGCCCGCCTTTACGGGAAGCGTCGGTTTCGAATCCGGCAGGATGCGCGTTTATACAGGCGGCACGCTGCCGAAAGCGGACAAAGTCATCGACGGCACGGGGTTGACGCTCGTTCCCGGACTCATCGACGCGCACTCTCACGGGGATTTGACCATGACGAGCGTGTATGCCGCGCGCGCCAAGCTCACGCAGGGCGTCACCACGCAGATAGCCGGGCAGTGCGGCATTTCGATGTTTCCCGCAGGCGGCGGACGGGAAACGTTGTTTACCCGTTTTGTTTCCGGCATTGCGCCGCATCCCGATTTTCCGGAAGATCTCTCCCGCCTTTCCTCCGCGGATGGCTTTTTCGGCTGGGTCGAGTCGCTCCGCTACCCGGTGACGACAAAAGCGTTCGTCGGCCACGGCACGCTCCGCCTTTGGGCGATGGGTTACGAAAACCGCAAGCCGGACGCGGGTGAACTCAAACGCATGGAGGACATGCTGCGCGCTTGTATTCGCGAGGGCGCGCTGGGACTTTCGACCGGGCTTGTCTACGCGCCGAGCTGCTATGCGGACAACGACGAGATTCTTGCGCTTTTGCGCGTGGTTGCCGAAGAAGGCGGCGTTTACGCCACCCACCCGCGAAACGAAGGCGACGGCGTGATCGAATCCCGCCGGGAGTCGATTCGCCTTGCAAAAGAAGCGGGCGTTCCGCTCTGCGCTTCCCACCTCAAAGCCGCCGGGCGCGACAACTGGGGCAAAACCAATGTGCTGCTTGCCGATCTGGAGCGCGCAGCCGGAGAAGGCCTTAAGGTGCTGATCGACTGCTATCCTTACGACGCGGGATGCACCGCGCTGAACGTTTCCATCCCGCCTCGCTATTTTACGCGCGGGTTGACCGGTCTGGTCGAAGCGCTCAAAGACCCGGTGGAACGCGAAATCATCCGCGAGGAGGTTTCCCGCAAGACCGATTACGAAAACTATGTCTATAACTGCGGCGGCTTTGCGGGCGTGTTCGTTTCCAGCTGTCCCGTCGACCACAGCGCGGAAGGCATGTTCATTTCGGACTATGCCGCAAAAACCGGCGTCGATCCGTTCGACGCGTACTGCGACATTCTGATCAAAAACAACGGCCTGGGGCTTGCCGTATATTTTCATATGAGCGAGGACGACGTTGCGGCCATCCTCTCCCACCCGCTCTGCGTGGTGGGTACCGATGGGCTGATCGGCTCGGCAAGCGAAAACCCGCATCCAAGAGCGTTTGGCTCGACCGCGCACGCGTTTGACCTGATGGTGCGCAAAAGAAAACTGCTCACGCCGGAGCAGATGATCCACAAGATGTCCGGCCAGGTCGCGGCGTTCTTCGGACTCACGCAAAAAGGCCGGATCGCGGACGGCTGCGACGCGGACGCGGTGCTGCTCGATTTGGATGCGTTTTGCGACAAAGCGACCTATGCCGCCGGTTCCGCGCCCTGCGAGGGAATCCGCGCGGTATTCTGCGGCGGAAAGCAAATCGACCTGAACGCCCCGCTGGTATAACCGCGTTCCCCCTATTAACCCCCGAGGCGAATCGCCGGAAGGAGTCTGCATGAACACCATCTTCGTCGTCGGCGGCGCGGCCATCGACATCACCGGCAAGCCGGAGAGCATCTGCCGTGAGCGGGACAGCAACCTGGGTTCGGTGCGCATCCGCGTGGGCGGGGTCGGCCACAACATTGCCTGCCGCCTGACCGAGTACGATTACCATGTGGAACTGCTCACCGCCATCGGCTCCGGCTACCACGCGAGCATGGTGCGCGAAAGCTGCGAAAAAGCGGGCGTTTCGCTGAAGCATACCCTTACCTGCAAGGAGCATACGGGGACGTATATCGGCGTGTTCGACGAAGACGGCGATATGCTCGTCGGCATCAGCGATATGTCCGTGCTGGAGCATGTTTCGCCGGACTACCTTGCGCCCCTTCTGCCGCTGATCAACGAATCCAAGATGTGCGTCATCGACGGCAACCTCTCGCCGGAATCGCTTGCTTACCTTTGCGGCAGCGTGACCGCGCCGCTGTTTTACGACCCCGTCAGCTGCGCCAAAGCGGCGCGCATCAACGGGCATATCGGCAGCTGTTACGCCATCAAGCCCAACCGGTTCGAGGCGGGGTTTTTATCCGGCAAATCCTGCGATACGATCCGGGGTATCTACCGCGCGAGTGACTGGTTTATTGAGCAGGGCGTCAAGCGCGTGTTCATCTCCCTCGGCGCGGAAGGCGTGTTCTGGGCAGACGAAAGCGGCTGCGGCGTACTACCCGCCGCCTGTCAAAGCGCAACGGACGTCACCGGCGCGGGCGACGCGATGGGTGCCGCCATCATCGACGGCTGCGTGAAGGGCTTATCCACGGAAGAATGCGCCGTCCTCGGCAACGAGGCGGGCGGGCGGGTGTGTGAGCAAAACAACTGAAGAGCAAAAAAGAAGTGGGCAATACCCGCTTCTTTTAATATATCTATCGAGTGTGCTCGCTGCACACCATTCCGCTTTTTAACTCGGTATCGTAACAGTAGAGTAAAACAGATGTATGTTTAGGCATAGAAAGAGGATTTATGACTTGCTTATTCAAGCACGCATGGGATGGCTGCATCTGCACCAGATGCGGTAAAAAGCGGGATGAAGAGCATGCTTGGGACGGTTGCGTCTGCTCCAAATGCGGCAAAAAGCGGGATAAGGAACATACATGGGACGGCTGCGTCTGCTCCAAATGCGGCAAAACGCGGGATGCCGAGCACCATTGGCAGCCTTATGAGCCGAGCGATCACACGATTGCCGAGCAGTGCACTCGCTGCGGAGAAATCCGAAACGAAAGGAACCACTGTCCCAAATGCGGTTCTTTCGATACGATGAATAGCTCTGTTTGGACCAGAGAAATCAGCGTCGGGGGCGGCACCATGGATCACCAGTTCGACATCATTACGGAACAATCCTGCTCCCGATACACTTGCCGTGTTTGCCGTTATCAAACCGAGCCCGAATACACCGATATCAGAACATACGATAACGAGTTGGAAATCTTTGGACGTTAGCATATTCACAGTGTGCTGGCATTTTCAGTTTTTCCGCGCACATTCGTTTGCCGCGCGCGTCTGCAAGCAGGACGTAAAACAAGTGCAAAAAAGAAGCAGGAATACTTTCCTGCTTCTTTTTGTTCAGAATAACTTCGTCACTTCCACCGGCGGGAGCTTTTCGATATGCCAGATGTCCTTTGCATACTCGCGAATCGTCCGGTCGGAAGAGAACTTCCCGCTGGAGGCGATGTTGATAAGGCACTTGCGGCCGAACGCGATGCGGTCGCGGTACTCGCGGTTAAGCTCCATCCGGCGGTCGCAAAACCCCATCATTTCGTGGAGCACGAAATAATAGTCCGCTTTCTGCCAGTCGCTCCCAATCAGCAGTGCGCGGTGCAGATCCGCAAACGCGCCGCTGTTGTCGTCGCTGAGCGTGCCGTCGATGAGCGAATCCACCACCCGCCGCACGCGCGGCTCGTAGTCGTAAATCGTCTTTGGCACGTAATGCCCGCGCAGGTCGTTGAGTTCCTTTACGCTCGCGCCGAAGATATAGTTGTTCTCCGCGCCCGCCTGCTCGACGATTTCCACGTTCGCCCCGTCGTAGGTGCCAAGGGTCACCGCGCCGTTGAGCATGAGCTTCATGTTGCCCGTTCCGCTGGCTTCCGTACCCGCGGGCGAAATCTGTTCGGAAACATCCGCCGCCGGAATGATGTGCTCGGCGTAGGAACAGTTGTAGTTCTGCACGAACACAACCTTCATCTTGTCGTTTACCGCGGGGTCGTTGTTGATCAGCTTGGCAAGCTCGTTGATGTATTTGATGATGGATTTTGCGCGGATATACCCGGGCGCGGCCTTCGCGCCGAAGATATACGCCGTGGGCGTAAAGTCGGTAATCCGCCCGTCCTTGATGCCAAAGTAGGTATCGAGAATGCCGAACGCGTTGAGGAGCTGGCGCTTGTACTCATGCATGCGCTTAACCTGCACGTCAAAGATGAAATCCGGCGGCAGCACAACGCCCTCTCGCGCTTCGATCAGCCTGGAAAGCTGCTGTTTTTTGATGCGCTTGACTTCGTTAAAAATCACAACGTCGTCGTCTGTCAGGTGTTCGCGCAGCGCCGCAATCCGATCCAAATCGCCCAGATACCCTTTGCCGATGCGCGCGTCCAGAAACTCGCAGAGTTCGGGGTTGCAGAGCCCCAGCCAGCGGCGCTGGGTAATGCCGTTGGTCTTGTTTTGAAAGCGCTCCGGGTAGATGGCGTACCAGTCCTTGAGCACGTCGGTTTTGAGGATTTCCGTATGCAGCGCGGCAACGCCGTTGACATACCGCGAGCAGTACACCGCTAGGTTTGCCATGTGAATCATCTTGCCCTGAATGATGGACATCTTGGAGCAGTCCATCTTCCGCGCCATGAGTTCGCCGCAGAGCTTGGCGTTGATCTGGTAGATGATGTCGAACACTTCCGGCAGCACGGATTTAAACAGGCTGACGTCCCATTTTTCGAGCGCTTCCGCCATGACGGTATGGTTCGTATACGAAAACGTCTGGCTTGCAATTTCGAACGCGCGGTTAAACGAAATGCCTTGCTTCATGAGCAGGCGCATGAGTTCCGGTATGCTCACGGTCGGGTGCGTATCGTTGAGCTGAATGGCCACATGCTCGGCAAACGAGTCGATCGGGCGGTTTTCGCGCTTGAAGCGGTAGATGATATCCTGCAGCGACGCGCTGGAGAGGAAATACTGCTGCTTTAAGCGGAGCTTTTTGCCCGCTTCGGTCGTGTCGTTGGGATACAGCACGCGGGTAATATCCTCCACGGCGTTCTTTTCGAGCACCGCGAGGGCGTATTCCTGATCGTTAAAGAGGCGGAAGTCAAAGTCCTGCATGGCTTCGCTCTGCCAGAGCCGGAGGGTGCCGATATTGTCCGTGCCGTAGCCCAGCACCGGCATATCGTAGGCCACCGCGCGCACGCTCATATCCGCAAAGCGAACGGTTACCTCGTGCGATTCGCGCTTGCGGCTCCAGGGGTCGCCCTGACGCTGCCAGTCGTCCGCGGATTCCATCTGGAACCCGTCGCAGAAGCTCTGCTTGAACAGTCCGTATTTATAGCGGATGCCGTAGCCGTCCAGCGGCAGGTCGAGGGATGCAGCGGAATCCAAAAAACAAGCGGCAAGCCTGCCAAGGCCGCCGTTGCCGAGCGCCGCGTCTTCGATATCCTCAAACATGGTAAAGTCAAGCCCGCGTTCTTCGAAAGCGTTCTTTACCTCGGTTAAAATATCGAGCACGAATAAATTGTTATACACGGTCCTGCCAACCAGGTATTCCGCGCTGAAATAGTATGCTTCACGGGCGCGTTCATGCGAGTGCCGGCTTTCGTACCAGCGATCCGCAATCGCACCCATCACCACACCGGATAGAGCGTCGTGCAGCTGCGCGGTGGTAGCGTCCATCAGGGAAACCTGATGGTTCTGCTTGAGCGCAAGTTCGATGCTCTCCATGATGTTGTCGATCTTCACAAATATGAACCTCACTTTTTTCGCATCGGGTCAAAGTATAGCATATATTACGCCGCCTGCAAAGGCAGAAGAAATCGCCCCGCGCAATCCGCGCGTTCGTGCGATTCCGACCGTAAAACCGGGCGTCATCCTGCCCGCAAACAATCGCAAAACGCCCAATATGGGCATTTTTTGCCACACCCGCATTCGATTATAGCGGGTAATGCGCCTTTGCGCAACCGCTCTCGCAAAATATTTTTTGACTGGAATCCAAAAACGACCCGTATTTTGAGCATAAAAGCGCGGCGGTCGCCCGCCGCGCTGAATACCTTCTTGCCCGCTAAAATCTTTTTTCCAGCAGGACGGCGACCTTTTTGATGGTCGCCTCCGAAAATACGGAGGAAAGCCCGTTCTCTTCGAGCACCGACTGCAGCGGGTCGTACTGGGCGCGCTGGAGGATGTTGAAGTAAGCGGTTCTCGCGCCCGCGGGATCGTCCTGTGCAAGCTCGTAGAGCTCAAGAGCGGGCACCATGCTCACCGCGTAGCTGATGTAATACATTGGCGTTTGGAATGTATGCGAAATCAGCGCCCACTCGGTGCCCGTGTAGCCATACACCTCGTCCAGACCGTACTCGACGGCAAGCTCCTTGTAGCAGGCGTTGATCTCGTCCAGCGTCATGGAAGGGTTCTGGTAGACGGTCTGCTGGAACTCGTCCTCCATGCAGCCGGAGATCAGCGAGAACATGGCGTCGATGAGCACGTCCTGCGTCGCTTCTTTGGCAAGGCTGCCGTAGAACTCGTCGTAATAATCGATCATCAGCAAAACCAGCGCCTGCGAATCGATTTCCGCAAGGTCGAGGCTGTCAAGCGCGGAATACCCGACCGCGGGGTTGAGGTAATAGTTGGTGAAATGCCCCAGTTCATGCAATACGGTGGTGATATCGGTGGAATCCCCCGTCCACCAGGAAAAGATAAACGGCGCGTTATAGTCGGAAATATAGGTCGTAAAGCTGCCGTCCATCTTGTTGGCGCTCACGGAGAAGTCGTAGAGCTTGTTGTCGAGCATATATCGCACCGACTCGTCGAGCAGCGGCGAAAAATCCGCCGCGGCATATTGCAGCATATCGATAAAGTCCTGCTCGTTAAATTCCGCGTCGGCCAGATCGTAAGTGTTGCTGCTACTGTTGGCTTGGATGAACACCGGCACGATATACTGCTTGACCGCTTCATGCAGAACGTCCGCGTCGGCAAGCGTGTAGTCCCTGCCGTAATACCGGTAGCAATATTCCGCGTAGTCGTCGTAGCCCAGCGTTTGCGCCATCTCCGAACGGATTGCGACCTGATCCAGAAAGATTGCGCCCGCTTTTTCGTTGAATCCGGCGCAATAGGCGTTATAGAGGCGGACATACTCGTCGTAATCCAGCGAAGGGTCGCTTTCAATCTCGCTCAGCGTCCAGCGGCGTCCGTTGTCGAGCAGCGTATAGGTTGCGCTCAGTTCGTCATACGCAAGGGTCTGCTGCTCTTCCTCGTCCAGCAAGCCCTGAATGGATTCGTCGCTGAAATCGTCCTCGACGAGGATGTTTTCCACATACGGAACCCCGAACGCCTGCTCGCAGAGCGCTTTGGCTTCGTCGGACGATTCGAACAAACGGATCGAAACGTTCTCCATTGCCGAGTCCAGAACGCCGAGCTCGGACTGCAGAAACGCATATTCGTTTTGGTAGTAGGACTCCGTTACGTCGATGGCATACAATAGATAGGAAAGCGAGAGCATGGAGTCCGCGTGCGAATAATCCGTCAGAATTTCCTGATACGCGCTGATTAGCTCTTCGGCGGGTTTTTTACGGTCGATGCTCGTTTGCAGGTCGTCAATTTTCGCGCCGAGCGCGTCCAGATCCGGGCGGACGTAGGCCATATCCGTAACTGTTACGTCTGTATGCGGCGCAATCGTTTTACTAGGCGCGCTCGATGTAACGCTTTGAGCCGTGCCGATCGACGAAGAACGGATGGTATCCGAACCGCTGCCGCACCCAGTCTGGCAGAACGCCAGGCATACGGCAGTCAGGACGAGCATGAATTTTGTTACATGCGTTTTCATGCAAACAGTATACTACTTGAAAAACAACATTCACAACATTAATTTAAAGTTTTTTAACGCAAATCGAACGATTTGTTTGAATACTCATGTTCGTTTCGACCACAGCGCCGCTTTGTTTTCTGCCTGTTAACGCGGTAAATTGGCGTTTTTCCGCCTGCTGCATGCGACAAAAACGCAAAAGCGCCGCCGCTTTTTTTGCCCGGATTTCCGCTGCGTTTGCCGACGGCGGAGAAAAGTTTTGTTGAATTGTACTCTGATTCGTGATATAAAGTTTTACGATGGTTGCGCAAAAGACACTCGTTCAATGCCGGCCATGCGCGCTCGATCTTTCGGAAAGGAAATCGAAGATGAACATTGTCGTACTAGCCGGAGGCCTCTCTCCCGAACGGGACGTCTCGCTCTCGACGGGCACCATGGTGACCAACGCGCTGCGCAGCAAGGGTCACAGCGCCATCCTCGTTGATCTGTTCTTTGGTGTGGAGAAGCTGCCCGAACCGATCTCTTCCGCCTTTTCCGTCTCCGGCATGCTCCCGGCGTTTTCAGTCCCCGAGCAGGCGCCCGATCTGGAAGCCGTCCGCAGTTCGCGCGTATGCGGCTTTTCCGATCAAATCGGCTGCGGCGTGCTCGAACTCTGCCGAGCCGCGGATCTTACTTTTTTAGCGCTGCACGGCGGCATTGGCGAAAACGGCAGCCTGCAGGCGTTTTTCGATCTCAGCGACGTTAAATACACCGGCAGCCCTTCCATCGGCTGCGCGCTGGCAATGGATAAATGCGTTTCCAAATCGCTGTTCCACAGCGAGGGCATCGATACCGCGAGCTGGACCATGGCGCGGCGCGGTCAGCCGTTTGGCGCAGACTTCTTTCCCGTTCCCTGCGTGGTCAAGCCCAACTGCGGCGGCTCCAGCATCGGGGTGTACATCGTGCGCGACGGCGCCGTTCTCGCCTCCGCGATAGAAGCGGGGTTTGAATACGAAAACGAGCTGATCGTGGAAGAATACGTTTCCGGCATGGAACTCTCCGCGGGCGTGCTGGGCAGCGGCGAGGACGTTACCGCTCTCCCGCTCATTGAGATCGTGCCCAAGCACGGTTTTTACGACTATCAGCATAAATACCAAAAAGGCTGGACGGACGAAATCGTGCCCGCGCGCATCTCGCCGGAACTCACGGCTCAAGTCCAGCGGCTCGCGGTGGATGCTTTCCGCGCGCTCAAGCTGGACGTCTACGCGCGGATCGACTTTTTGCTTACCCAAGACGGTCGCGCGGTCTGCCTGGAAGCCAACACGCTGCCCGGTATGACGCCAACGAGCCTGCTTCCGCAGGAAGCGGAGCATTTTGGTTTGGATTACGCTTCGCTTTGCGAAACAATCGTTGCGCATTCGTTAAAGCGTTACGAATAACCGCCGCGTTTATCGGCGGTTCCGGTTCTTGGCTCAGCGGTTATGCGATTAACAAAGCATTACGAATCATCGGCGCAACGTCGGCGGTTCCGGCTCTTGGCACTGCGGTTTTGCGATTAACTACGTATCGGCGGTATTGATAGATGAAACCTGTTCTGTTTCAAGAAATTCTCACCGCTTGCGGGGGAACATATTATGGCGACGCCGCGCTGCTGCAAACGGTCACGGCGGAAATTGTGATAGACAGCCGGGTTGCAGCGCCCGGCTCGCTCTATATCCCCATCGTTGGCGAACGGCTCGACGGGCATGACTTCATCGACGACGCACGGGCAAAAGGCTCCGTCCTCGTTTTGAGCGCAAAGCCGCTGGAGACCGAACCCTATATCCTCGTGGAGGACACGCTGCGCGCGCTGCATTTGATTGCGTCCTGGTACCGCGACCAGTTCACCATTCCCGTGGTCGGGCTGACGGGGAGCGTCGGCAAAACGTCCACAAAAGAGATGATCGCCTCCGTGCTTTCCGCGCGGTTTAACGTCATGAAGACCATCGGCAACAAAAACAACGAAACCGGCGTCCCGCAGACGCTCTTTACGCTGGACGACAGCCACGAGGTTGCGGTGGTCGAAATGGGCACCAACCACTTTGGCGAAATCGGGCGGCTTTCCGCCATGGCCAAACCGCAGATCTGCGTATTTACGAACATCGGGGTTGCGCATATCGAAAACTTCATTTCGCGCGAAGGCATCCTCAAGGGCAAAACCGAGATGCTCGCGCATATGCAGCCGGGTGGAACCGTCATCGTCAACGGCGACGACGATATGCTCGTGACCCTGCCGGGCGCGATGCGCTTTGGCTTTTCGGAAACCTGCGACCTTCGCGCCGTGGACATTCTGGATCAGGGGCTGGACGGCGTTTCGTTTACCGCCTGCTATCAGGGGAATCAGGCGCGCGCGCACGTCCCCTCGCCCGGCCTGCATTCGGTGAGCAACGCGCTTGCCGCCATTGCGGTCGGTCTGACGCTGCATATGGGGCTAAGCGAGCTTGCCGAAGGAATCGGCGCGTTTGCCGCTCCGCCGGGGCGCATGAACATCAAGCAAACCAGGCGGTTCCGGATTCTGGACGATACCTACAACGCCAACACCGTCTCCATGATGGCCGCCATCGACGTGCTGGAAAAAGTGAAGGGGCGCAGAGTCTGCATCCTTGGCGATATGCTCGAACTCGGGCGCGAATCCAGCGAGCACCACGAGGTGCTTGGCATGTACGCGGCAATGCACGGAATCGATTTGATCATCTGCGTGGGCCCGGAGTCGGAAACGATGTTTCTTGGCGCAATCGACATTGCCCCGCGAAGGGCGCGCTATTTTGAGACGCAGAAGAATCTGCTGTCGATTCTGCCGGGGCTGCTGCGGGACGGGGACACGATTCTGGTCAAAGCCTCGCGCGGCATGCATCTGGAAGAAACGGTGCAGTTCCTGATGGAGCTGTAACGAATAAAAGCTTCGGCAGCCGTTGCCGCTCATTTTACCAACAAACGAAAAGCAGACAGAATCAAATCGATCCTGCCTGCTTTTTTTGGTTTTGAGGGTGTTTCGTTTGATCGTGCATTAAGAACGAGTAGTTAGTCGTCTGTAGTGATTACATACGACGAGCAAATATCGTTGAAGTTATATTGACTGTCGCCCAAGTTATATACTCCAACCCCGCGTAATACAAGGCAACGGCCTTGATAATCGTCGTGTTCATACAACTTCACTGTAATGAAGTGCTGCCTGATCACGACGCAGGATAATTGGTCGTTGCTGAATCCAAGACCGGTTGCTTTCTGCACAAAGGTTTCCGTGCTCTTGTTGCAAACCCAGCCTTTCTGGTCGTGGTGTTCATAGAAGGAAACATTATAAGGATTGTAGTAACCAACGATTTTTAAATCGCCTTCACTTCCTGTCCTCGTCGAAACATGCCCTGAAACGAACCCCCCTGCCTCAACCAGTTTGATTTGTTCTCTATCAGACGACACACTATCCACAAAGGCTACGTGACCATAATCAGGGTATTCATCTGACTTGCAAATAGCTACACTACCACGGTCTGGGGAGTAAGAGTTAATTATTGATGTTTTTTGGGTGTAGTATAAAATACTGTCGGATGGGAAGTAAGGTAGTAAATCCGATTTGTTTTTCGCTAAGTACCTGATAAAAGCAACGCAGTCGGTATCCCCTTTCGGTACGCCAGACAAATTGTCATAATCAGTTGCTATTTCCGAGTTCGAAGCACTTGCGGCTGAGAAGGCTATACACGTAAGTAAAAGAGATAGTAGTATGAGTGCAATTATTCTTCTTTTCATCATTGTGTTCCTCCCTCTTTATTATACCTAAATCATAGGATGTCCGAGGGAAAAACAGAAGTCAGTCTTCTCGTTGATTTACTCGTAAAGTGTATGGTTCAACTGTATATATCAGTATTCCATATTCAGAGCGTTTGCTGAAAACGAATTTATTGCCAAAGCCAAACAAAAATGCCCCATCGGGGCATTTTTGTTTGATTCCTAATTTTTACAGGCTCGCTTTTCCGTCGCAGCCGAGCACGGTCGTGATCTTGTGGGCAACCATGCCCTTGATCGCGTCGCGCGCGGGCTTAAGGTACTGCCGCGGGTCGAAGTGCGAGGGGTTGTCATGGAAGTACTTGCGGATCGTGGCGGTCATGGCAAGACGCAAATCGCTGTCGATATTGATCTTGCAAACGGCCATACGTGCGGCTTCACGCAGCATGTCTTCCGGCACGCCGATGGCGTCCGGCATGTTGCCGCCGTTTTCGTTGATCATCTTGACGAACTCCGGAATGACGCTGCTTGCGCCGTGGAGCACGATCGGGAAGCCGGGCAGGCGTTTTTCGACTTCTTCCAGAATGTCGAAGCGCAGCTGCGGCTTGGTGCCGGGCTTGAACTTAAACGCGCCGTGGCTCGTGCCGATGGCGATTGCCAGCGAGTCCACGCCCGTGCGGGTCACGAAGTCCTGCACCTGGTCGGGATCGGTATAGCTGCCATCGCCCATGGCGACCTTGACGTCGTCTTCCACGCCTTCCAGACGGCCGAGCTCGCCTTCCACCACCACGCCGTGATCATGCGCGTATTCGACGACCTGACGGGTGAGAACGACGTTCTCTTCGTAGCCGTGGTGCGAGCCGTCGATCATGACGGAGGAGAATCCGCCGTCGATGCAGCTCTTGCAGAGTTCGAACGTGTCGCCATGGTCGAGGTGGACGCAGATGGGCAGGTCCGTTTCGATACAGGCGGCTTCGATGAGTTTCATGAGGTAAGTGTGGTTGGCGTATTTACGCGCGCCGGAGCTGACCTGCAAAATCAGCGGGGCGTTGAGTTCCTTGGCCGCCTCGGTGATCCCCTGGATGATCTCCATGTTGTTGACG
This sequence comes from Clostridiaceae bacterium, assembly GCA_039683415.1. GTDB lineage: Bacteria > Bacillota > Clostridia > Christensenellales > CAG-138 > UBA7703. The sequence continues at coordinate 183,518 of JBDKRL010000006.1, read as the reverse complement.
TTGAACGCGCCGATGGCGTAGCCCCCGGCATACGCGTCCGCAAACATTTTTTTGCTGGTTACGATAGGCATATGTTCTGTCTCCTTTTCAATGAGAGTGTATGATCTTTCGTACCGTATTCTATCACATGGCAGTAAAAAAGCAATGAAAAATTGCCATATCAACGGCATTGCACTATAATAGGGCATGAAAAGAACCGCCGTGCCCCCCTTCTTAACCGGAGAGCCGATACGGCGCGTGTAACAGGAGCGAATGTATGGATTCGAAGAAGTCACGAATGCTTTCCCTCGTGGTGCCGGTCTATAACGAGCAGGAAGTGCTGCACGATTCCTTTGCCCGCATGGATGCCGCCATGAAAAGCACGGGGTATGAGTACGAAATCATCTACGTCAACGACGGCAGCCGCGACGCAACGATGAAGATCCTGCGGGAAATCGCGAACGCGCACAAGCAGGTTAAAGTCCTCTCGTTTTCCCGCAACTTCGGCCACCAGCTCGCCGTGACCTGCGGCATGGACGCGGCAAAGGGCGACGCTTTGGTCATCATCGACGTAGATTTGCAGGACCCGCCGGAACTGATTCCGCAGATGATCGCTCTCTGGGAGCAGGGCGCGGACATCGTCTACGGCAAGCGCGTCAAACGCAAGGGCGAAACGTTCTTTAAAAAACTCTCGGCGGCGCTGTATTACCGCCTGCTTTCCTCTATGAGCGCCTACCCCATCCCGCTGGACACGGGTGACTTCCGGCTCATCGGGCGGAACGTTGCGGATGTCTTTCTGCGCATGCGGGAGCATAACCGGTTTTTGCGCGGCATGTCCGCCTGGATGGGTTACAACGCCGTACCCATTGAGTACGAGCGTCAGGAGCGGTTTGCGGGCAAAACGAAGTACTCGCTCAAAAAGATGCTTCGCCTTGCCAGCGACGGCATCACCGGCTTTTCCGATAAGCCGCTCACGCTGCCCATGGGGCTCGGTATATGCGTCTGCGCGGTTGCGGGGCTTGGATTGATTGCGCTGCTCGTCTGCGCGCTGACCTGCGGAGTCGCTCCTTGGCTTTGGGCGGTGGCGGGCGTCGTGCTGCTGCAAGGGATCGGCTTCTTCTTTATGGGCGTGCAGGGCATGTACTTCGGGCGCATGTACGACGAGCTCAAGGCAAGGCCGCTCTATATCGTGGCCGAAAAGCTCAACTTGGAATAACGCGCATCCGCCACGGCCGCCATCGTACAATTCCCGTACATTTCCCGCCTTCCGTGAGGGGTGCTGATAAAGTTTTTTCTTGCGGATACAGCCGGAATATTGTACAATACCTTGGGCATAAAGAGCGATGCGAAGGGTATTTTCACCATAAAACGCCATCGCGGCTCCTGCCCCGAACAACGTATATCATATAAAGGAGAACATAGATATGGGTATCAAAGTAGGCATCAATGGCTTTGGCCGTATCGGCCGTCTGGTCTTCCGCGCGGCTGCAGCCAATCCGAACATCGAAGTGGTCGGCGTGAACGATCCGTTCATCGACCTCGATTACATGGTTTACATGCTCCGTTACGACACCGTGCATGGCCAGTTCAAGGGAGATATCTCCATCAAGGACGGCAAACTCGTCGTCAACGGCGAAGAAACCGCCGTTTACGCCTGCATGAACGCAAACGAAATCCCGTGGAAAGACTGCGGCGCGGAATACGTCGTGGAATCCACCGGTATCTTCACCACCATCGACAAGGCCAGCGCGCATTTTGCCGGCGGCGCCAAGAAGGTCATCATCTCCGCTCCGTCCGCGGACGCGCCGATGTTCGTCATGGGCGTCAATCAGGACACCTACACCAAGGACATGAACGTTGTTTCCAACGCTTCCTGCACCACGAACTGCCTCGCTCCTCTGGCGAAGGTCATCCATGACAACTTCGGCATCATCGAAGGCCTCATGACGACCGTTCACTCCATCACCGCGACGCAGAAAACCGTTGACGGCCCTTCCAAGAAGGACTGGCGCGGCGGCCGTGCGGCGGCGCACAACATCATCCCCAGCTCGACCGGCGCAGCCAAGGCCGTCGGCAAGGTCATCCCGTCGCTCAACGGCAAGCTCACCGGCATGTCGCTGCGCGTACCGACGCCGGACGTCTCCGTTGTCGACCTGACCGTCCGTCTTGAAAAGGCCGCGACCTACGAGCAGATCAAGGCCGTCATGAAAGCCGCTTCCGAAGCGCCGGAATGGGCGGGCATCATCGGTTACACGGAAGACGAAGTGGTTTCTTCGGACTTCTACACCGATCCGCGCACCTCGATCTTCGACGCCAAAGCGGGCATCAGCCTGAACGATCACTTCGTCAAGCTCGTCGCCTGGTATGACAACGAGTGGGGTTATTCCAACAAAGTGCTCGACCTCATCGCGCACATGGCGAAGGTCGACGCGAAATAAACGAGTTACACATAAAAAAGAGCGCGCAAGCGCTCTTTTTTTTGCCCGCGTATGCGTTGAGTTTGAATTATTGCAATAACAATTCCGTAACTTTTGTTGACGCATAAGCAACGCCGTGTTACAGTTGATGTGCAAAAATTCGCTATCTATGTAATATATATCCAACTTTACCCGTTGATGAGAAGGAACTTGTTATGAGGACGAAATTCCGCGCGCCGATTTTCCTTGCAGTATTCTCCGCCCTGCTCCTGCTGACCGGGTGCGGCCTTGAAACGCGCCACGAAAAAGCGATTGAGAGCGCCGTTGTCGCCTACTCGGATTATTTTATCGAAGTGCACGATCTCGCGGGTCAGATCAGCGCGCAGGCAAACGATCTCGACCCCGACGCCGCTTCGTTTGAATACGTCGTAACCGCGCTCATCCCGGACTATACCAAGCTTTCGCCGGACGTTCTCTCCTTTGACCCGCCGGAGGTGGACTACAGCGAGGCGAGCGCCGCTTCTTATCAGCAGAGCGCGAGCCTGGCGCTGCGGCAAATTACGGAAACCTACGCGCTGAATAACACAATAGAATCCTATGTGGAAGTTCCGCTCACCGTTATCGTTGAGCAAAGCGGCGACGACTGGGTCGCTTCCATCGCCAGCACGAGCCGCAACGAGATACAAAACACCGTCAACGCCATGGTCGCGACCCTGCTCGATTCCTGCCCCGGCTATGTGGAAAACAGCCGCCTTGCCGCCGTTGCGGAAGCAAAGACCGCTCTGCTCAGCGACGTATTCGGCGGCGGCGATTACGCCGAGGCCGCGAGCGTCACAAGCGTAACAAAAACGGGCGACGGAACCTACGAAGCCGCGCTCACCTTCCCCGACCCCGCGCTCGTTTACGGTGAGCTGGCAAATGACTATTACGCTTCCTTCAACCAGCCGTTCTACGGCGACGAGAAGTCCGTCGAACTCTCCGCGGACGACCTCTCCGGCGTGAACACGCCCGTGATGAGCACCGTTAACGCAAGCGTCGTCATTTCGTACGATGAAAGCACGGGCGCCTGTGCGCTGGCCGATGCAAGCGCGCTTAGCGCAATCATCGACCCGGCAAAGCAGGAAGCCGAGCAGACGGTTTCCGCGCGCGTCAACACCGAGTGGCGGGTTCCCGCCGAGGAACCCCCGGCCTCCGGAAGCGTGCTGGAAGGCGAGAGCCGCGGCAACGAAATCAAGTTTATCACCAGCAGCGACCTTGGCGCGTATTATTACGTCCGCTTCTACCTGCTCACCGGTGACGACGTCAGCGAGGAAGGCACGCTCACGGCGGGACTGTTCATCGTCGGCGGCAAAAAGGCGAGCATCCGCCTGCCCAGCGGGTATTACCGCGTGACCTGCCTGGTCGGAAACGCCTGGTACGGGCTGGACTACCTCTTTAGTTCGGACAGCAAGACCTACAACGGCGCCAACGCCGTGCAGTCCCGGAGCGGATATATCAACACCGTGTCCTTTGGCTGATCGCCACACGACGAATCTCTTTTTTCTGCACAGTTGCATCAGCGGCGGATTCCCCCGCCGTTGATTTTTTTCGTGCTTTTCGATACACTGAACCTGTAAAAACCTGCTTGCGTGAAAAGACCGAAAGGAGCGAACCAAATGAAACGAACCGCACTTTTTCTCGCTCTCGCTATCTCGTTATTCGTCGGCTCCGGCTGCCAACTGTCTGCCGCCGTTACGGTAATCGACGTCACCCCCACCCCTTCGCAGCAAGCACTTGCCGAAGCGCCGGACGATCCCATTCTGACCGCAACGGAAGCTCCTGCCGCAGTGCCGGAGCAAACCGGCGCGTTCGCCTTAACAAGCTCCGGCATCGTGGACGGCGCAATCGGGGACGACTACGGCGCGCGCGCGGAGCAGACGCTGGCGGGCATCCCCAACCGTTCGTTTACGCTGGCGTTTGCCAACGTGCCGGAAGGAACCGTATGCATCGCGCTGACCATGATCGATCCCGACGGCGGCGACTGGGTGCACTGGCTGGTCGCCAACGCGCCCATCGAAGGTTTGGCGGAAAACGCCTCCGTCGATCTGGCGGATTCGCTCGTGCAGGGCAAGAACGATTTCCGCTTCACCGGTTACGGCGGCCCCACTCCGCCCACGGGCACGCATACGTATGTTCTCACCGCCTACGCGCTTTCGGAAGCGGTTGCGCTGGAAAACGGCTTTTCGCTCGATGATTTAACCAGCGCCATCGAGGGCAAAGTGCTCGCCACCGCCGTGCTGAACGGAACGTACACGCACTGAACGCTATAAACGCCTATCACGCAACCAGCGCCGCCCTGCCGGGCGGCGCTGGTGTTCTAAACGGGTTGGAACAGGCTCAACTGTGCCGCTTCATATAGTTGCCCAGCAAGTCCGGCATCAGCAAGCCCAAATCGCTGGGTTTCATCGTCTGCCGGATCATTTCGAACCGCTCCGCCATGCCGGAATCGCCGAACGCAAGCAGCGCTTCTTTGATATCCTCCGGACGCGTAAAGAAATTTTCTTCGAGCTTCTGCGTCAGACGATATCCAAGCCGGACAAACTGGTCGGAAGCGGCATTTTCGCGCATGAGCGCAATTAGTTCGCGCGCGGTCATCGCCTCCGGCGTTTTCTCTGCCGTCGCTTGTTCGGTGTCCGTTGTCTCAGGAAGCTTTACATCTTCGATTACTATCTGTCTCTGCCCGTATCGAATCCGCATTTCGGCTCCGCTCTGCGCGCAGAAGTAAAAGGTAAGCAGCGGCACGGACGAACTATTTTCCACGGTGAGCACATTGTCTCCAAAGCTCGTAGTCGCAGAATAGGCAAACGTACCGTTCGCGCTTCCCAGCGACTTACCGTTCAGGCAAAGAAACGCGGGCGCCGCATTGGTCTCCGTGAGTTCGCCGGCGTGCAGGATATTCAGTTTGCACGGCGAAACAAGCAAATCCTCTTGCTGCGCGGGTGGTCTGCCGCAAAACACGACTTCCGGCTCGCTCAGCATGGGCGTTTCGCGGTTGTACTTCTCAGCGCCCTTGGAAAACAGCTTCTGTACCGGCATCCAGGATGGAACGTGGCCGCAGCGCGGACATGTTTCGGCCTTTTTGAACAGATTGTAGACCGTGTAGTCGTCCCGGCTGGCCGCGCGTTTGCCCGAAAGGAGCGCGCGCACCTGCTCAAGGCAGGCGCTCACCTTTGGCGGCAGAACCACGGGGCCGTTCGTTCCTGCAGGCAGGTCCTGGAACATATAGGTGATCCAGTGGCTGTGAAACCCGCATTTTTCGCAGGTGTAACGGTAATAAACCTTGTTCGAGAATCCGCTTTCTTCCCCGACTCTGATCATGTTACGGCTCCTTGCCTTTCGTTTTTCGTTTCTATTACGAAAATATCATACTATAAAAAAGAACCCGTCTGGTGTGCATGCAGCACACCGGATGAGTTCTTTCTGACAATGAGGTATGTAAGCGTCAGTCCAGACGCAAAAACGCAAACAGCGGATAGTGATCGGAATACTCCGTCGGGATGGCGCGCGCGTTGAGCACGGTGATGTTCTTGGAAACGACGATGTTGTCGATCTGCGACACGGCGATGCGGTCATACGTATAATCGTAAAACTTCGTTGCCGAGGTGTTGACGACACGGTAATTCTTGGTAAAGCCGGAAAACTCCGTTTCGTCCGCGTTGAAATCCCCGGTCAGAATCTTGTAAGGGTTCGTATCCGCGTCCATCGCCGCGAGTACCGCGGCAAACTGCTTTTTGCGGATGGCGGCCGACTCGTAGGAAAAATGCGTGTTGTAGACGGAAACGACCTTGCCGTCGATCTCGTACTCCACGCGCTGGAGACACCGCACTTCTTTATCCGCGCTGTAGAGCAGAGTCACTTCCTGCTCAATGGGCTTGTATTTCGAAATCTGGCCGATGCCGTACTGCCCGCCGGAAGGATATGCGATGGTTTCCGCAAAGGAAGTATACGAAGCGTTTCGGGTGCGGACGGAGAGCAGGTTGTCGGTCTTTTCCTTGGTGTTGATGTAGACTTCCTGAACACCGAGGATATCCGGCATTTGCGCGGCGATGAGCCACCCCTGCATCACGAGGTTGTCGTTGCCGCGCTTGATGTTCCAGGTGCCAACGGTGATGACGTCCCGAACAAGATAAATCGAATACTTCACCTTTCCGCCGACCGAAATGCGGATGGTCTTGCTGTTGCCGGAGTTGATGGTGTATTTCGCGCTGGAGATTCCCGTAGAGCCGATGCTGACTTTTACCCCGTCGTTGGCGGTGGCTTTGAGCTGCACTTCGCTCTGGGTCGCGGTCAGCACATAGCCGTATTCGGTTGGCGAAAACTTTGGCGAGAGCGTGCCGCCGGAGATCTCCAGCCCGCTGATCAGGTCGTCCCCGACCGTCGCTGTGAGCAGCAGATACTCCGCGGAGACATAGCCCGTTTGTCCGTTGTAGTCGATTTCGTGCCATGCGCCGGAAGCGTACGCCTGCGTAACTTTGAACGTTTCGTCCTTATTGGCCTTGCCGAGCTTTTTGCCCTTCAGCGAAGGCGTGGCGCGGACATTGACGAACTCCGCGCAGTTGAACACCGTGCCCGTGCAGTCCAGCTGATAGGAAGGCAGGCTCGGGTCGATATTGACGTACATGCGGTTGACGTAGCCCGAACGGGTGTCCGTTTCCACATGGTACCATTCGGAAAACACATTCGTTTCGAGAATCTTGACGACCGTTCCCTCGTCCAGCCGGGCGACCAGCTTTCCGTTGGAAGCGGCGGTTTTTCTCAGCGCGATATCATCGCCAACGATCACGCCGGTGGTCACGCTGAGCGCGCGCGCCTGCTTGACCGGCAGCGCGGCGCCCGCCAGCGCGAGCAGGATCATCAGCAGGCAAACAAAGCGTTTTTTCATAGTCGCTCCTTTTTGCGGTGCGCGCGCGGGCGGATGCCGCATCCAAGATGAGTGTAGAGAAATTATGGCGCTATGACAAGCCGCATCCCGCCCAATTCACGAAAACGTTACATTAGCGTTCTGTCATGCGCCGCGTCGGGCGTTTTCTTCCGGCGTCATGCGGAATGATGTTACCCGAACAGACAGAATGCGTTTTACACGCGGTCTACGCAGTAAACGTTGGCTTCGTAGGGTTCCATGGCGTCGGCGGAGGCCATATAGTTGGAAAAGATCAGCTGCATCGTCCCGCGCTGTTTGGGGCGCTTGATCAGGCGCGAGCAAAGGTTGACTTCGATATAGAAGCGCTCCTGCCCGTCGTCGCGGAAATAGCAGAACACGTCTTCCTTCTTTTCCTCCACGACCTCGAACTTGCCGTAGACCAGCGCCGGATGCTCGCGCCGCAGCGCGATGAGCGACTGATACGCGCTCCAGGCGGAGGTTTCGTCCTGCATCTGCGCTTCGGCATTGCATACATCCTTGTCGCCAACGCGGATCCAGGGTTCGCAGGCGGAGAACCCGCCGTTTTGCCCGCTTGTCCACTGCATGGGCGTTCTGGCATGGTCGCGCGTGCCGTTGAGCACCATCTGCCAGGCAGTTTGCGGATCAATCCCGCTTTCGGTGAGTGTTTTATACCGGTTCAGACTCTCGATATCCCGCAGTTCGGACATGCCGCTAAACGGAACGTTCACCGCGCCGAGTTCCTGCCCCTGATACAAAAACACCGTTCCGCGCGCGGTGAGCAGCAGCACCGCCAGCAGTTTGGCTATCGCGAGGCGGTATTCTTCGCGCGGGTCGATCTTGGAGACCATGCGGGGGTTGTCGTGGTTTTCCACAAAGATGCTCGGCCAGGCGACGTCCGCAAAGGCGCTTTCGTAACCGATGAAGCAGCGTTTGAGATGGTTGAGGTTGTAGCGGTAAACGTCGTAACGGCTCTTGCCCTGATTTTCGAGGTGGTCAAAGCTGAACACGGTGTTGAGTTCCCCGCGTTCGTCCGCCGTAAGCAGCTGGTTCATCGCGGGGCCAGTGCCCGGCGTTTCGCCAACGGTGAACGCCTCGCCAAACGCGCGCGCGCGCAGTTCTTTGAGGAACTCGTGCAGGCGTTTGCCGTAAAAGTAATGCTCAATGCCCTCGAACCCCAGCAGGCTGCCGAGCGTTTCGTTGCCGTCCTCGAGGGACGTTTTGCTGATGTAGTTGATCACGTCCAGACGGAAACCGTCCACGCCCTTTTCGCGCCAGAAGTCGATAATGGCGCAGACGTCGTCCCGAACCGCCGGGTTTTCCCAGTTGAGGTCGGGCTGCTTTTTCGAAAACAGGTGGAGATACATCTCGTCCCGGCCTTCCACCGCTTCCCATGCCCCGCCGGAAAAGAACGACTTCCAGTTGTTCGGCGGCTGATGATCCGCTTTGGGTTTGCGCCAGATATAGTAATCCCCGTGCTTGCCTTCCGGATGCTTGACGGAGTCGATGAACCACTCGTGCTCGTCCGAAGTATGGTTGACGACCAGATCGAGAATCAGGCGCATCTCGCGCGCGTGGAGTTCCTTAATGAGCTTTTCGACGTCCCGCATGGTGCCGAATTCCTTCATGATGGCGCGGTAGTCGCTCACGTCGTAGCCGTTGTCGTCGTTGGGGGATTCGAAGATGGGCGAAAGCCAGAGCGCGGTCACGCCGAGCTCATGCAGGTAGTCGAGCTTTTCGATGATGCCCGGAATGTCGCCAACGCCGTCGCCGTTGCCGTCCATGAACGAACGCGGGTAGATCTGGTAGACCACCGCTTCCTTCCACCAAACCCTGCTGTCGCTGGGAGAAGGCATTTTCGTTCCTTCTTCCTGATTGAACAGGTCGATCATGGTGTCGATCACCGAATCCGCGCCCTGAATGGATTTTCCGGCGAACTTCGGGATGGCGGAGAGCTTGAGCGAGCGGATAATCGGGTTGAGCAGGAGCTTTTCGCTGACCCCTGCATACTGGCTCAGTCTGCCAAGAACGTCCTGCGCAATCGGGTTTTTCAGCAGGTCCCCCACACGGCTGTTACGGGTGATCATGGTTGGTTTTTTTCCTCCAATATATTTCTTAAAATCATGATGTGGTTTCAAATGCGCAAAAAGGATTAAACGGTTTTAACCGTAGATCCATTTTACTCCAACGCCGCCGAAGTTGTCCACGGCTTTGCGCTCGATTTGCTTTTTATCCTTCGCGGTGATCCTGCCAAAGGGTTTGATCTCCAGGACTTTGCCCGTCCGCTTCCAAATGGCTGAGACGCTCCCCCGCAGCAGCAGGGTCGGAAAGACGATGCCGGTGTTGTTGTAAACGCGCTTGATGTGCTCAGGCGGCAAAAACGGATTTTCCGTTTTGCGGTAGCCCAACAGAAGCTGGTCGAACCCCGCGAGAAAGATGACTTCCGGCATATCCGCCCCTTCGGGCAGTCCGCGTGGCATATAATAGTAAGTGTCTTTTCCGATGGAAACCGTTTCTTCGGCAGTTAGTTCCAGTAAGGACTTGAGTTCCCGCTGCGGGATGCCAAAGAACGTCTGCGCGTCCCGCAGGGACACCGGCCCGTAGTGGCGGATGTACCGCCGCACGAGCTCCTGCAGGGCGTCAGGCTTTTCCAGCGGCGTAAACGGCAATAGACGGGTAAACACGCGGTTGCCGTCGGAGGTATACGCAATCTCGCCGTTTTCCGCCATGGCGCGGAAGATGCCGCCCCAGGGGTGAAACAGGATTTCTTCTTCCGCGGCAGTCAGTCCATCCGCCGAACAGAGCGCTTTGAGCTGGTCGCGGGAAAGGTCTTGTTTTGCCAGCGCGTTTAGAATCAGCCTGCGGAAATCGTCGGCGCGCTTTGGATCCACCTGTTCGCTCAAAAACGCCATCTGTCCGAACGCGGTCTGGCTGCCCGCGTACAGCACGAGCGGCAGGTCGCTTTTTTGGTGCAGGTGCAGAGTACCGCGCAGCGTCCACGCTTTCACAAATTCCGAAAGGTCGGGTTTGCCGCTCGAGCGGATCGAAAGCGCGTGCAGCGCCTGCGCGCCGTACTGCGCCTGCAGGCCGATCAGCCCGCTGACGACGGGCTTTGCTTCCGCGCGGCTGAGCAAAAACTGGTTGTTCAGGCGCAGGAGTTTGAGTTCCTCAGTTTGCATCCGTTCATTCCTCATTCTAATACAGATAAGCAAAAAGCAGACGGTTTACCGTCTGTCTTTTTAGATAAAAAACGTAACTCGCCCGCTCCTTCAGCTTGAAATTCTGACCGTCTTTTTGACGGTACATAAGCAAAAAGCAGACGGGAACCGTCTGCTTTTTGCTGAAAAACAACCTTACTCGCCCGCGGCTTCCGCGTAAACGCTGACCGTCTTTTTGCCGAGATGCTTGGTCTCGAAACGGACCACGCCGTCGACCGTTGCAAAGAGCGTATCGTCCTTGCCGATGCCGACGTTGACGCCGGGGTGGAAGTGCGTTCCGCGCTGACGGACAAGGATATTGCCCGCGAGCACAAACTGACCATCCGCGCGCTTCGGCCCGAGCCGCTTGGCTTCGCTGTCACGACCGTTTCGGGACGAACCAACGCCCTTTTTATGCGCAAACAGCTGCAGATTCATTTTGAACATATCGTTACACCTCCCTGTGTCTGATTTTGAGAGCACTGCGATACGACGCTTGAATGGAGCGCAGACCCGCTTCCATTGTTAAAAACAAAAGCGACGCTTTCTCTGACTGCTCCTCATCCGTATCGCCCGAGAGGATGCAGGTAATTCCGTTTGTTTCGTCGATCTCGAAGGCAATTTGCTTGCCTTGCCTGAGGCCGACAACATCCGTCAGTCCAAGAAGACAGGTCTGCGTTACCGCGGAAACCGCGCTGCAGACAAGATCCTCGCCCGCTTCGCCGCAGCCCGCGTGACCCGTGGACGTAAAGCCGACCGTTCGGCCGTTTTGGCGAAGCATCGTAATCGTTACCATTGCGCCTTACCCGATCGAGAGAATCTCGACTTTGGTAAACGGCTGGCGATGGCCATTCTTTTTGACGGAATTCTTCTTGGCTTTGTACTTCAAGATAATGACCTTTTTGCCCTTGCCGTGATCCAGCACTTTGCCGCGCACAACAACGCCTTCCAAAATGGGCTTGCCCACCTTGACGCCGCTGTCATCCGCAACAAGCAACGTTTCAAAAGCGACTTCGGCGTTTACTTCGGCTTCGAGCTTTTCAACCAGAATCTGGCTGCCAACCTCTACCTTGTACTGCTTACCACCGGTTTGAATGATTGCATACACGATAACTGCACCTCCTCATACCAGACTCGCCCGACTGCGGTGTCGCACAGGGAAATTTGTTTCAACTTCCAAGCGCGCGCTTACCGACCGCCCCGGAGCGGCTCACCGCAAAATGATATCACAAAGGGTATTATCATGTCAATGCGTGATTTTATGCGGGTTTTCTTTTTATTAGCGCATGCGTCCGGCTTCGGACGCGACGTTAATGAATCACTTTGCAATCGCGTTTCGCTTCCGGAATGCGCTTTTCCGCGAGCGGACGCACGGTGAACTTTTCAATATGCAGCGCCGGCACGGCACGGACATAGTACGTTCCGCCCTCTTCCGGCGGGAAGATCGCGCCGTGCTTCTTTTCCGCGCGCTCCATGGCATCCACAACGTCCGGATGCGCCTCGATGAGCATGCGCTTGTTGTTGCTGCCCTTGATCACCTGCACGGTCTGCTTGCGGATACGGGAAATCATCGTTTCCGGCGCGAGCACCTTGGCGTCCCCGCTGCAGTACGGACAAACCTGCTGGAGCGTGTCCGAAATGCTCCTGCCGGTCTTTTTGCGCGTCATTTCGACTAAGCCCAAATGCGTAAAGCCGAATACGTGGCTGCGCGTATGGTCGTCCCGGAGGGCGTTTTTCAGCGTGTTGAGCACGAGCGCGCGGTTGGCTTCCTTCTCCATATCGATAAAGTCGATAATGATGATGCCGCCGATATCGCGGAGCCTGAGTTGCTTGGCAATCTCATTTGCCGCTTCGCAGTTGACCGCCGTAATCGTTTTTTCGAGATTGTCCTTACCCACGAACTTGCCGGAGTTGACGTCGATGGATGTCAGCGCTTCCGTGCGGTCGATAATCACATACCCGCCGCTCTTGAGCCAGACTTTCCGCGCCAGTGCTTTTTCAATCTTCGTTTCCGTTTCGTAGCGTTCAAAGAGCGCTTCGCTGTCCTTGAGCAGAATGCGCGCCTTGAGCTTTGGCGCCATGACGTCCGCAATTTCGCGGAGTTGTTCATAGCAGGCGGTATCGTTGACGAACACGCGGTCGATATCCTTCATCAACAGGTCGCGCACGGTGCGAAACAGCAGCGACTGCTCGGCATGCAGCAGCGCGGGCGCTTTTTTGCTCGCGGCCTTCTTTTCAATTTCGCGGTAGAGCTTGACCATGCTCTCCATGTCCTCGGCAAACGCTTCCTTTGGTTTGCCCGCGGACGCGGTGCGGACGATCACGCCCATGCCTTTGGGTTTGATTTCCGCGAGAATTTTACGGAGGCGCTGGCGCTCTTCGTCCTTATCGATGCGGCGGGAAACGCCAACATAGTCCATGGTAGGCATAAGCACCAGCGTGCGGCCCGCCAGCGTAATATGCGTGGTCACCCGCGCGCCCTTGGTACCGACGGGGTCTTTTGCCACCTGCACCATGATGATCTGGCCGGGTTTGAGCAAATCGCGGATGTTGCGCGAGTCCACCACCTGTTCGATTTCGTCGTCCGGATCGTCCGAAAGTACGATGTCCCCCGCGTACAAAAACGCGTTTCGTTCCAGCCCGATGTCGACAAACGCCGCCTGCATGCCGGGCAGGACGTTTTGCACCTTGCCGTTGTAGATGTTGCCGACGAGCCGCTCGGTTCCCTCCTGCTCCACATAGAGTTCGACGGGCGCGCCGTCTTCGACAACCGCGACGCGCGTGGCAAAGCCGGTTGCGTCAACCAAGATTTCCTTATTCATTTTTACCTTCTCTTTCTTATTCGGAAGGCAAGCGCGGTAAAAAGCCATCTTCGGCAAAAAACATGCGCATACGGTGAAGGGCGTATGTCGCCTGCGCATCCAAACGTTCGAGCAACGCGTCGATCAGAGCATCGACCCGCAGCCCGCCATCGGCTTGCAATTTGCCGAGAACCAGGAGGACGGCTTTTCCGTCCCCGACCTCCTCCACGGAGACCTCCAGAATATACGGACGCATGTCTACGGGGCGAACCCCGCTCTTTGTCCGTTTGTTTACTACGATTTCGCCCGCAAGCATAACTTGGAGCGTTTGGTTCAACTGTTCCGCGCTTACGGGCGTTTCAAACGCGAGTTCAACGCGGGTCAGTGCGGCGCGGAGTTTTGCCGAGAGCGAGCCGTAACCTTCCGGCGGCTCGAACGCGTCCGAAAGGAACATCCCTTCCGGCATAGCGGCGTTGGCGCGGCGGACAAACTCTTCCGGCGGGATGGCTTCAAATAACTGGACTTCGAACCACTCGCAGTCGCTGGACATGCCGGTGGCGGCGGCGGTGGCAAACGAAAACTGGGGATGCGGGTTAAAGCCGTTGGAATACAACAGCGGCAGCCCCGCTCTGCGAAACGCACGCTGGAGCGTCCTCTGCACGTCGAGGTGCGAAATCATCGCGAGCGCGCGGCCTTTATGGTAAATGGCAACTAATTTCATGGTTCGCTCCAAACTTTGTTCCAATCAACCCGGATATAAAAAATTATAGCGAGCGGCAGTCCGCGTCCGAACGACCGCCGAAACAAGCGTGGCAGTGTTCGCGGCAGTCCGGAGTGGTCTCGCCCTGCTGGGAACGCAGGAATTCCTTTTTGAGATAGTCCTTCGTCACGAGCATATCCACATAATCCCACGGCAGTTTTTCTTCGAGATCGTACGCGCGCTCGGCATAGTCCGAAGCGCTCAGTCCGCAGTCGGAAAATGCCTGCGCCCAAGCCTTGGGCTGAAAATGTTCCGTCCAGGCGTCGAACCGGCAGCCGAGTTCATAGGCGCGCTGGAGCACGCTAGATAGCTGTTCATCCCCGCGCGAAAACGCCGCTTCCAGCACGGAAAGCTCGGAAAAGTGGCAGTGCAGCTCCGCGCCGCGGATGCCGCGGATTGCGGTCTTGAGCAGTTCCTGACGGCGGCGGATCTCTTCGGAAGGCACTTGTCCGCACCACTGAAACGCTGTGAACGGCTTTGGCACGAACGTGGAAACGCTCACGGTGAGCCGCAAGCCCTTGCCGCGCTGTTCCTTTGGCAGCTGGTAGAACCGCTGGGCAATCATTCGGGAGAGCGCCGCAATGCCGAGGATATCCTCGTCCGTCTCCGTCGGCAGGCCGATCATGAAATAGAGCTTGACGCTGCTCCAGCCCGCGGCAAACGCGTCCTGCGCTGCCCGCAGGATATCCTCTTCGGTGACGTTTTTGTTGATCACGTCCCGCAGGCGCTGCGTGCCCGCTTCCGGCGCGAAGGTCAGCCCCGCCTTGCGGACGGTCTGCATGACGGAAAAATCGTTCGCCAGTTCCGAATCCACCCGCAGCGACGGCAGGGACACGGAAACCTTGCCCCGTTCCATCTCGCGGATGATCTGCGGCACGAGCGTATGCACGTCCGAATAATCCCCCGTGCTGAGGCTCAACAGCGACACTTCGTCGTAGCCCGTGCAGGCAATCTGCTGGCGCGCCTGCTGCATGAGCGTATCGCTCCTGCGCTCGCGCACAGGCCGGTAGATATACCCCGCCTGACAGAAGCGGCAGCCGCGCGTGCAGCCGCGCATGACTTCCAGCGACACGCGGTCATGGACGATGTTCAGGTACGGCACGATCGGCTCTCCCGTAAAAGGCGCCGCGTCGAGGTTGCGCACGATCCGGCGCACAACGCGCGTTTCCGCCGTTTTGAGCGAGGGAACGTAGAAACCCCGGATGCCGGAGAGCGTTTTGAGCAGTTCCGCTTTGCTTTTTGAGGCGGCTTTCGCTTCCCGGTAGGCGCGCACGAGGTCGAGCACCATCTCTTCCCCGTCGCCAATGAGCACCGCGTCCATAAACGGCGCAATGGGTTCCGGGTTGCAGGCGCAGGGGCCGCCGCAGATGACCAGCGGGTCGTCTTCCCCGCGGTCGCTCGCGCGAAGCGGGATATACGAAAGCGCCAGCATCTGCAAAATGTTGGTATAGCACATTTCGTACAAGAGCGAAAAGCCGAGGATATCGAATTCCTTCAGCGGACGCTTGGTTTCCAGCGAAAAGAGCGGTTCCCGCTCGTCCTTGAGCGCCTGCTCCATATCCGGCCAGGGCGCGAACGCCCGCTCGCAGGCAACGCCCTCTTCGGAATTCAGCGCGTGGTAGAGGATGCGCGAGCCGAGGTGCGACATCCCGATTTCGTATACATCCGGAAACAGCAGTGCAAAGCGCGTTTCCGCGTTTTCCTTGACGACGCTGTTCCATTCTCCCCCGATATACCGCGCGGGCTTTTCCACGCGGGATAACATGCGGTCTAATACCGTCTGATTCAAATTCTTGTTCCGGTCCGTCCTTTTGTGTTATGGGTTCATTCCACCCATACCGGTAGTGTATCATATTCCCGCGCGCCCGGTCAATTTAGACATGCGGAACACGCACAGACGGAAAAGTGCGCAAAAAGCGTTTTGCGGGTTTGAAAAACGCGTTCAAAGCGCGTATGATAATGGATAAGTTCGGTTTTTCAGCCGTTTGTTATGCAATTGCCGCATGGCCGAAAGCTGGATTTCAGCCGCGCCGAACGATCCAGCACCGCCAAAAACATTTAAAAAACCACAGGCCGCAACAGCCGGAGGTAAAAATAAACCATGCGTCGCTCTACCTATGCGGAAATTAATCTGGAAAATATTCAGCACAACATTCGTTTCATGCGTTCCCGGCTCAAACCGGAGACGAAATACCTCGCCGTCGTCAAGGCCAACGCCTACGGCCACGGCATGGAGCAGGTCGCCCGCGCCGCTCTTGACTGCGGAGCGGAGTACCTTGGAGTAGCGTTTGCCGAAGAAGGCGTTCGCCTGCGGGATGCGGGCATCACCGCGCCCGTTCTGCTGCTGGGCGCAACGGACGAAGCGCATATGGACGTCGTGATTGAGTGTGGTTTGATCCCGACCGTATTCTCGTTGGAGACGATTCAGTGTTTACAGAGCCACGCCAAAGCTCTGCATCAGACCTGCCGCGTCCATATCAAGGTGGACACCGGCATGAACCGCCTCGGTTTTTCGAACGAGACCGAGTTTTTAAAGGCGCTGGAACTGCTGAAGCAATGCCCTAATCTCGTGCTCGACGGGTTGTTTACGCATTTTGCAGTCTCCGAATTGCCCGATCCTTCGTTTACGCTGGGGCAGGCGGAACGGTTCCGCGGATTCGCCGCCCTCGCCCGCGAACATGGCTTTACGCCCATTCTGCACGCGAGCAACAGCGCGGCGGCGATCCATCTGCCCGAAACGCAGTTCGATATGGTGCGCGGCGGCATCGCCATGTACGGCTGCCACCCGGCGGGGCACCCTGTCGCGGGGATCGACCTGCGGCCGGGCATGCGCTGGCATACCGCGATTACGCATATCAAAACCATTGGCGCAAACGAAGGGGTCAGCTACGGGCTCAAGTTCGTCTCCCCCTGCGAAATGCGCATCGGTACCCTCGCGGTGGGCTATGGCGACGGCTATAAGCGGTGTCTTTCCGGCAAGGCGGACGTGCTGGTGCGCGGCAAACGCGCGCATCAAATCGGCACCATCTGCATGGATCAGATGATGATCGACCTGAGTAATATTCCAGAAGCTGAGGTGGGCGACGACGTGATTTTGATCGGTTCGCAAGGCGCGGAGGAGATCACGGCGGACGAACTGGCGGAAAAGGCGGGCACCATCAGCTACGAAATTCTACTGAGCATCTCCGACCGCGTCCCCCGATTCTACTAATAACACAAAAGCCGCCTTCGGCGGCTTCTTTTATTTAAGTTCTTTTGCTTCTTTTCTATCAGAAAAGAAGGACGAAGGATAAATTCGGAAATTCTTTTGCTTCTTTTCTTCTAAGAAAAGAAGCCGTTTACTGTCCTCTCCACAACCTCAATCACGTCCCGCGCAATCAGCGCGCGTTCACGGAGCAGTTCCAGCGCGGTATCCGCCGACGCACCCAGCAAAAACGCCCCCGCGCTTGCCGCGTCGAACGCCTGTAACCCCTGCGCGAGCAGCGCCGTGATGATGCCGGAGAGCACGTCCCCGCTGCCGCCCTTGGCAAGCCCCGGATTGCCGGAGATGTTCAGTCGCACCTGAACCCCGTCCGAAATACAGGTCGTCGCCCCCTTGAGCAGCACGACGCAGTTCCAGAGCTTGGCGTATTTCCGCGCGGTCTCGATGGGATCGCGGAGAACCGCTTCCACTGGCTCTCCGGTGAGCCGCGCCATCTCCGCCGGATGCGGGGTCAGCACCACGTTCGGGTGGAGATGCAAAAGCATCTCTTTTTGATTCGCCATCTGATTCAGCGCGTCCGCGTCCAGCAGGAGCGGAACGCCGCTTTCCAGCGCGCGCGTCATCAGCGGCAGAATGTTGCCTTCCCCCACGCCGCAGCCGACGCCGACCGCGTGTTTGCCTACTAACAGTTCCGCCGCTCGCTCGCAGGCGGCTTCGTCCCAGTCGGAACCTTCGCAAACCGCAAACGCCATCGCTTCCGGCAGTTGCGCAAAGGCGGGCTTGACCGCGCCCGGCACGGCGGCGGTTACCAACCCTGCGCCCGTGCGCAATGCCGCGCCGGAGGCAAGCAGCGCCGCCCCCGTATACCGTCCGCTGCCGACGCAGAGGAGCGCGCGCCCGTTGTTGCCCTTGTGGGAATCCGGCGGACGCTTGGGCAACAGTTTCGCAGCGTCGGACTGCTCAAAGAGGGCGACGTTAAATGTAAATTCCAACCCCGCTTGATACTCTTTCAGCTTTTTTTCCGCCTTTGCAGCGCCCTTGCTGTCGCGAACGATCTCGAAGACTTCGGCGGTGAACCGCACGATCGGCTCTGTATGGAGCGGGTGGACGATCACGTCCCCGCAGAGCCCGCGCCCCGGAAAGAGCAGCTGCCCGCGCTTGAAAAACTCAAACGTAACCGTTACGTCCGCTTTGACTGCCGCGCCCAGCACCGCGCCGGTTGTTGCGTCCACGCCGGAAGGGATGTCCACCGCCACGACGGGCTTGCCGCTTTTGTTGATCTGCTCCACGGCGTCCCGGTATGTGCCGCTGAGCGGACGGCTCAGACCCGTGCCGAACATCGCGTCAACGATCACCCCGGAATAGTCCAGCGCATCCGGCGTGAGCACGGATTCAAACACGATTCCGCAGTCCAGCGCGCGGAGGTAATTCGTCTTTGCGTCGCCTTTGAGCCGTTCCGGCTCGGCCAGCAGAACGCCTGTACAGGCAACGCCGCGCTTTTTGAGCAGACGCAGGAGCGCAAAGCCGTCCCCGCCGTTGTTGCCCCCGCCGCAGACGGCGAGTACAGGCAAACCGGCATACCGTCCGGCAAGAACGCAATCAACGCCCTCTGCCGCGCGCTCCATCCAAACCAGACTGGTGTCGCGGAATTCACGAAAGAATTCCTGCTCGTATTGGCGCATCTCGCTGGCGGAAACCACGCGCTTCATGTTTCTTCCTCCCCGCCGAGCGCTTGCTCCAGCGCGGCGCGCGCGTCGTCGTAGTGATAGCCTCTGGCCATCAGGCGTTTGAGCACAAACTCTTTTCGCTCGTCGGGCGGCAGGCGCTCGCCCTGACGGGCATATTTTTCCGCCACCGCGACGGCGGAGACGGCTTCCGTTTCTTCGTCCACGAGAAGCAGCGCCTGCTCCATGGCGTCCCGGTCGACTTCGTGCTGCATGAGCTGTTCGCGCAGGTGCGCGCGGCTCACGGGCTTGGTGGAAAGGCGGGTTTGCACATACTGCTCGGCATAAGATACGTCGTTGAGTAAACCCAAGTCTTTGAGGCGCTCCACCACTTCGTAAATTTCCACCTCGCCGAATTCGCAGTCGTCCAGGTGCCGCTCGACCTCGCGGACGGTGCGCGCGCGCGAACCCAGATAGCGCAGCGCTTCGTCCATTGGCGTGCGCCCGCTTTCGGCGGAAGATTTCGGTTTTGTCATGCTTCGCTTCATATTATTAATAATTCCTTCGGGCACACATGCCCCGGCGGTTCTGTTTAGTAATTCTTGTTTTCTTCTGACACGTTCTGCGCGGCTGAATCATTTAGCCGAGACATACTATACTGCTAACCGTATTCTATCACAGATTTGGTTTCCTTCAACATTGGGGAGATGACCCAAATTAAGATTCGTTCGAGCTGGAAAGCTCTTTTCCTTTTTGCGGTTTTACCGCAAACAAAAAAGATATGTTTAGTTTATATAATTCTCTTTAGAGGGCGGATTGCTGCCAAGATTCTTAAATGCGCGTTGGTTGCATCCTTAAGTGTAATATTATCTTTAGAGGGCGGATTGCTGCCATGCTTCTTAAATGCGCAAAGGTTGCATCCTTAAGTGTAATATTATGATGAACATTCTGTAACAATTCTGTCGAACCGTACCGAACCGTGTGCAATCCCGCACGGAATCGGCTAAAATAGGGAGTGATCACACTGGGAGGAAAAAATTCAATGGAGCAGAACCGGCGTCAGCCGAGCCAGCCACCCGCGCAAGCGGAGCAGGAATATCCGGAGGTCATGCTCGAGCCCATCGAGGATCTCGGTTTAGTTAAAATGAAAAGCGCGAAAAAACGCGCCGCCGCAAAAAAGAAACGGCAGCGCAGGCGCACCATGATTATCGTACTCAGCAGCGTAGTGGCGCTGCTCTTAATTGTCGTCGTGTTCTTCTTTGTGCGCTATCAGCAGCAAGCCGCCGCCGAAGCCGCGGCACAGGCCGCCGCCGAGGAAGCGCTGCGCATCCAGCAGGAACAGGATCTCAAAGACTTTGAGGAAATGGCGAACTCCACGATATTCTGCAACGGCGTCTCCGTCAACGGCATCTCCATCGGCGGCATGACCATGGACGAAGCAAAGGCCGCGCTGGCCGCCATTGAGCAGACGCTTTCCTCGCAAAAGCAAATTCAGCTCGTGTACGACAACACGCTCTATCCGCTCGACCTTTCCAACATGGCTTACAGCACGAACCTCAGCGACGTGCTCACGGAAGCGTACCGCCTCGGTAAAACCGGTGATCTGGCGAGTATGAAAGCCGAAAAGTCGGATGTGGAAATCAACGGCCGCGCCTATACCCTGACGGTGAGCTACGACATGACGTCCATGCAATCGGGAGTAGCGCAGATTGCGGCGCAGATCGACGCCGTGCCGCAGGACGCCTGCATCGGCAGCGTGGACGAGGAGAACCATACCATCATCTTTCAGGACGAAGTCGTCGGCGTTACGGTCGATCAGACTACGCTGATTCAGCACATTACGGACGCGCTGCTCAACGGCGTGACGACCCCCGTTGAAATACCGGTAACCGAAACGCAGCCCACGGTGACGCGAGCCTCCCTCGAAGGAAAATACGTCCTCCGCGCAAGCGCGACCACGAACTTTTCTTCCAGCACCAGCGCGCGCAAATACAACGTCCGCAAAGGCGCGGGGCTGATCAACGGAACGGTGCTCAAGCCCGGCGAAACCTTCTCCACCAACGATACGCTCGGCACCCGCACCAAGTCCAACGGCTGGAAGGAAGCCAACGCTTACGAAAGCGGCACGGTCGTGCCTCAGTACGGCGGCGGCGTCTGCCAGCTTTCGACCACGCTCTACAACGCGGTGGTCAAGGCGGATATGGAAATCGTGTACCGCCGCAACCACTCCATGCCCGTGACCTATGTAGATAAGGGGCTGGACGCGACGATCAACTCCGTTGGCAACGAGATCGACTTCCAGTTCAAAAACAATACCACGAGCGACATCGTGATCTTTGGCTACACGACGGACAGCAACCGCCTGACGTTCGAAGTCTGGGGTATGCCGTTTGCCACGACGGAATACGACGAGATCAAGCTCACGAGCGACCGGGTCTCCACCACCTCTCCGGACGGCGACGAAATCACGGTGGAAGTCCCCGTTGGCACCGAAAAGGCGGACGGAACCCTTATGGTCGAGGGCGAAACGTATCAGGCCATCGCCCGGCGTGACGGATATGTGTACCAGTCCTACAAGAACTACTACCTCGCCGGCGTGTTCGTGCGCAAGGAAAAACTCGCGCTTTCGACCTACAAGGCGTTTGCGGGCGAAGTCTGGACGTGCCTGGTGGCGACTCCCGAACCCGAGATTACGCCCGAACCTCTGCCGACGGATGAGCCAACGACAACGGAGCCAGTAATTACCGGATGAACTTCACAAAAGGAGGGGCTTTCGCCCCTCCTTTTGTTTTATCTCAGTCATCCTCTTCGTGTTCCGCGTCGTAGCGTTCGCGCTCCAGCAGCGCCCACTTGATCTGATCCCGTTCCACGGGCGTTTGCGGCGTACCCATGCACGCGCTGCAGGTAAAGAAGCATTCCGGGCAGACACACCGGCTGCCGAGGCCCTTTTCGTCCTGCACCATGTACGCGCCGCAGTTCTGGCAGGAACATCGCATTGACCATCGCCTCCTTACGCTTTTTCGTACCCTTATCGTACCACGCAAATCCCGCTTTTTCAATGCGCCTGCCCCGCGCAATCGGCGATGATAGACGCTGAAACGCTAGCGGTTGGAAATATGCCGGAATTTGTGCTATAATCGTTTCCGTTATGGAGCATTCAACCAAAAAACACAGTTTTTCATCCCCGTTACGGCGCGCGCTGGCCTTGCTGCTGGTTGCGGCGCTTGTGTTTGTCTGCGCGCCTGCCGCGCTTGCGGAGGAAGCCACGCCCACACCCGCCGCGGATACGGCTGGAACCACACCCGCACCCGCCGCGGATGCTACGAGCGCTTCTCCCGCGCCCGGCGAGTGCTCGGACGACGTCCTCCGTCTGGAAACGCGGCTCAGCGACCTTGGCTTTCTCACCGGGGTCGTGGACGGCGTTTGGGCGGAAGATGACGCGCAGGCGCTCACGCAGTTTGCCGCGGCGCTTGGCGCGGACGCGGAATCCGCCGTTTCGTCGCTGTTTTCCAAAGAGGTTTTGCCGTTGACCACGCAGGCCAGCACCGTGTTTGCGCAGGCGGGCAGCGGCTTTCTGGTGGTTCGCGGCTCTCTGATGCCATGGGACGAAGCGGAAACGCGCCTTATCGTTGGCCAAAGCTACAACGTGACCAGCTGCTACAGCGGCATTACGCTGCATATGGTCTGCGTTTCCGTTGGCACCTATGCGCGCATGCAGCCCGCGCTGGACTGGGACAACGCAACGCTGCGCGGGTTTTTCCCCATCGACAGCAGTTCGGAAAAGCAGCCCGTCGCCATTACCATGGACGGCATCCTCGTTGCCGCTTCCATCCAGTGCGCGCCCGCGCAGCTCGGCGCGGAATTGCCGGTTTACAACGTCTATTTCCATAATTCCGTATCTCAGATCAACGGCATTCCGGACGCGGAGCACGAAGCGGTCGTGCTCACCGCCAGCGGGGGCTGAAAGAGAATCAGATAAAACAATCGCCTGCTTGCGCGGGCGATTGTTTTATCTGTCGATTGGTTCTTTATGCGGTTTTCTGCGAAATGCCTTTGATCAGCGAGAGCGCCCAGTCGTGGTCCTTGAGCGTAACGACCGTTCCGCAGTACGGGCATTGCCCGCTG
This sequence comes from Clostridiaceae bacterium, assembly GCA_039683415.1. GTDB lineage: Bacteria > Bacillota > Clostridia > Christensenellales > CAG-138 > UBA7703. Next base: position 160,455 of record JBDKRL010000006.1, on the reverse strand, counting down.
TGGTTGATCTCCAGCGGCGCGCCGCAGTTGGAGCAGTTGATATGCGTCATGCCCTCCTGCTCAGGCGTTACCTGATCCTTCTGGCGGATCAGCTTCCAGTCGTAGGTCATGAACAGCTCGCGCGTCTGGCTGCCGCTGACGACCTGGCCGGTCTTGTCGTTTGTGGTGTAGTCGCAAATGCGTGTCGAAATACGGACGACCAGCACGTCGTTGTCGCCTTCCACGGCGTATTTCACGATGCGGGAATCGAGCACCGCGATGCGTTCCACATGGTTGGTTTGACCCGCCTGAATCAGCGATTCGAGCTGACGCTCCATCTGGCTGAAGAGCGCGTCCGTCATGATGGCGCGCATGGGTTCCCACTTCTTGGCTTCCCAGGCGTTCTGCATCTGGATATACCAGTTGCCGATCTTTTCGAGGAATGCCTGCTCGTTGAAGTTCGGGTCCTTCTGCTTGAGCGTCTCAATCGGCAGCCCCGGCGTTTCCTGCGCGGCCTGATACACCTGAGAGCCGTTCCCGCTCTGGCCGGACTTGCGGTAACGCAGAATCACGATGACTACGATTACGACAATCGCTATGGTAAAGAGGTTTCCGCCCAGGCATCCGCCGGAGCCGGAAGAATCGCTTGTTCCGTCGCTGTAATAGGTCGATCCGCTTCCCCAGGAGGAAGAAGAATCCGAGCTGCCCCAGTCGGAGCTGGAACTGCCCCAGTCGGAGCTGCCGCCTCCGCCGCCCCAATCGGAACCGCCGGAAAAGTTGCCCGCGTCGGCCAGCGAATATGCGCCCAGCATCAGGCAGCAAAGCACGACAATCAGCGCCGCAAGCAGCTGCTTGGTTCGTTTTTTCATACGCCTTCAACCCCCCCTCGTTGTTACGAGACTATCATATCGTATTTTTTGCCGCCGGACAATACAGAACCTCTGCAGGATTTGGAACGCGGGATATGGCTGCGGATCAAAAAACGGCCTAATGCTTATGGCAAAAGACCGCTTTTGATAACATCCGCGTTTTACTCGTTTTCAAGCACCGGTTCCTATGATTTGATTCGATTGGCAATATGCTTTACTCGTTTTCATACACCGGTTCCTATGATTTGATTTAATTAGCAGTATGTTTTACTCGTTTTCATACACCGGTTCATAAGATTCGCCGTCTGATTTGCATTTCACCACGCGCTCCAAATCGTGATCCAGCGCGGAAACGCAGGGGTCTTCCGCTTCGTACCTTACGCAGGTGCCGCAGCTTGCGCTGAGCGCGCGTGGCACGGGCGCAAGACGGGCGCTGACGCCGTTTGCGCTGAGCGTCCTTTGAGAGCGCATGGCCGAAAGGTGCGTATGAAACGTTGCGATATACTCGCTCATTTCTTCTTGAGCGTCAGGGTGAACTCGCCGTTCTGAACGCTCACGGCAACGTCGTACCCGCGCGAAACGGCAAAGCGGGTGACGTTTTCCTTTGCGGCAACGGCGTCCACCAGCACGGTTGCTTCCGCGGGGTCGGACTTGACCGCCTTTTGCACCAGCACGACGGGTTCCGGGCATAGCAGCCCTCTTGCGTCGATGATATCCATATCTTTTTCCTTTCCGGTCGTTTAGCGTGTTGTTGATCCGCCGTTACGCTTTTTCGCGGTTGAGCAAGCCAATCACCGTGAGCAGCACAAAGCCAGCGATGACCGCGATCATGCCGTTTGCGGTCGGCCCTTTTGCCGAGGAAGCAAGGCCAAAGTTATGGCAGATCGCGGCGCCCACAAAGAAGCCCGTCACCGTGATGGCCGCGTCGGAATTGCCTTCTCCCGCGAGGATGACCTGCCGCAGCGGACATCCGCCGAGCAGCACGCTGCCCCAGCCGACCAGCGCCATGCCGAGGAAGTTCCAAAGCCCGTCGGTATGCGCAACCGGCTGGTCGGCAAAGGAGAGGTTGAACTTGCCGAGGATGAGGTTGCCGATAATCGTGGTTACGATGACCGCGAGGAAGCCCCAGAGCATGGAGAAGTCCTTAAACATCATCGCGTCCCGGCTGCCGGCCACGGTGCAGAAGCGCGACCGCTGGCTCAGCCCGCCAACGACCAGACCCGCCGCCAGCGCAATCAGCACCGGCGCGTGCGCAGCGCCCGGGCCGGATTCGCTGAACGCAAACAGCGCGGGAATCGCAACGCTGAGTACCAGCAGCGCAACCGTGATAAACGGCAGGATTCCGCCTTCCGTCAGGCTCTGCGGGTAGGCGCGCTTGAGCGAAAAGCCGCCCTTGAGCCAGAGCGTGCCAACGAAGATGCCGCCCACAAAGCCCACAAGCCCGACCAGCGCGTTGAGATCGCCGCCGCCGACGCGCAGCATCATGCGCAGCGGGCAGCCGAGGAACATCAGCGCGCCGACCATCACGATCACCGCAAGGACAAATCGCGTCATCGGCGAAGAGCCGCCGCGCGGCTTGAATTCCTTAAAGAGCATGGCCGCGATCATGGAGCCCACGATCATGCCGACGATTTCCGGACGCACATACTGCACAACCTCCGCGGTGTGCAGCTTGACGGCGCCTGCCGTGTCCCGGATGAAGCACGCGATGCAGAAGCCCATGTTGCCGGGGTTGCCGAGCGCGGTGAGCAGGAGCGCCGCGAGGCCGATCACGACGCCGGTGAGAATCACCCACAAGTTACGTTTTTTCATGTTGTAGTCCCTTCCTTCCCTGTTTGAAAAATGATTGATTTGACGGCGGAACAACAGTCCGCCCGCTGGATGCGCGGCGTTTTAAGTAAAGGCAAAAAGTAAGGAATAACACCGCGTGAACTTGAATGATCTGCAGATTTCGGGTATACTGTAACATAACAGATCGTTATACGCAAGTGAGGATAACGCACATGCCGGAAAAATATTTTGCCCGCCCGATGATCTATCTCGATCAGGCCGCGACCTCCCGCCCCAAGGCGAAAGGCGTCGGCGAGGCGATGCGCTCGTACATTGAGGACGTCTGCGTCAACGTCAACCGTTCGGCATACGCCCCCGCAACGGAGGCGGCCATCAACGCGCTGGAAACGCGGGAGCTGCTCTGCGCGCTGTTTGGCTTTGGCGATCCCACGCACGTAATCTTTACCCCCGGGCAGACTGTTTCGCTCAACATGGTGCTCAAGGGCATCCTGCGCCCCGGCGACCATGCGCTGGTGGGTTCGCTGGAGCACAACGCCGTGATGCGCCCGCTCGTGCAGCTGGCCGAAAGCGGCGTGAGCTTTGACCGCATCCCCATGTGCAATGACGACGAGCTCGACCTCGGCGCGGCGGAGCGGCTGATGCGCCCCAATACGAAACTCTGCCTGATCAGCCACGCCAGCAACGTCAGCGGCACGATTCTGCCCATCGACGCGCTCTCCGCGCTCTGCCAGCGAAAGGGCATCTTCTTTGCCGTGGACGCGGCGCAGACCGCCGGGCATTACCCCATTGATTTGAGCAAAACGGCCGTCGACGCGCTCTGCGTGCCGGGGCACAAGGGTTTGCAGGGGCCAAGCGGGATTGGCGCGCTGCTGCTCAGCGCCCGCTTTGCCGCCGCGCTGGAGCCGCTGATTGCCGGCGGCACGGGGAGCGATTCCAACAGCGAAATCCAGCCAAGATACATGCCCGACCGGTTCGAGTCCGGCACGCTGAACCTGGCCGGGGTCTACGGCCTGCATGCGGCGCTGAGTGAACTCATCCGGCAAGGCGTACCCGCCCGCCGCGAGCGCGAGCTTGCGCTGCTGGAGCGCTTCATCGCCGGGCTGAACAAGCTCGAAGGGTTCCGCGTGATCGGAACACGCGACCTGAGCCGCCGCGTGGGGGTCGTCTCCTGCGACTTTGCGCGGCTGGACAACGCGGTGGTCGCCGACCGTCTTTCGAGCGATTACGGCGTTCTCACGCGCTGCGGGCTGCACTGCGCGCCAAACGCGCATAAAACCTACGGAACGTTTCCGCAAGGCACGGTGCGGTTTTCGATGAGCCATTCGAATACCGAGCAGGAGATCGATTCCGCCTTGCAGGCTCTGGCGGAAATCCTGAAAAACTAAACAGAAACATCAAAAAATCCGCCTCCCGGCGGATTTTTTGATTCAGAACTATTTACACCAAATAAATCGCTTTCTCCTGCTTTGGCAGAACCACCCCGATGCGCTGGGCGCTGGGAACGCTCGCGATGAGATCCCGCTCCAGCGCGTCCGCGTCGCGCGGATCGACCGCGATGAGCAGGCCGCCGGAAGTCTGGGGGTCAAAGAGCGCGTCCCGCACTTTGAGCGGCAGGGCGCCCTCGTCCACGGAACTCTCGGCAAAGGCGCGGTTGCGGTAAGCGCCCGCGGGCAGCAGCCCCATGTTGGCAAAGTCCAGCACGCCGGGCAAAAAGTCGATGGCACCCGTTTCCACGCGGGCGGAAGCGTCCGAACCCTGCATCATTTCGAGCATATGCCCCATAAGCGAAAACCCCGTAATGTCCGTGCAGGCATGGACGCGGTACTTGACCGCGCAGTCCCGCGCGTTCTTATTCAGCGTGGTCATGAGTTTGATCACGGTTTCCAGCGCGCTTTCTTCGAGCAGTTCCGCCTTGTGCGCCGTGGTCAGGATGCCGATGCCAAGGGGCTTGGTCAAAAACAGCACGTCGCCCGGCCTCGCGCCGAGGTTTTTGAGCACCTTGTCGGGATGCACAAAGCCCGTTACGCATAGTCCGTACTTCGGCTCTTCGTCGAAGATGCTGTGGCCGCCGGTGATGATGGCCCCCGCTTCGTAAACCTTATCGTACCCGCCCGCAAGGATGGCGCGCACCGCTTCGGAAGGCATGCTTTCCGGCACGCAGAGCAGGTTGAGCGCGAGCTTGGGTTCGCCGCCCATGGCGTACACGTCCGAGAGCGCGTTGGTGGCCGCGACCTGCCCAAAGGTGAAGGGATCGTCCACGATGGGCGGAAAGAAGTCCACCGTCTGCACGAGAGCAAGGGAATCGCTCACGCGGTAAACGGAAGCGTCGTCCGAGCGGTCGAAGCCCACGAGCAGGTTAGGATCAAAATGCGTCGGCAGGTCGCCCAGCAGTTTTGCCAGCACGCCTGCTCCCACTTTCGCGCCGCACCCCGCGCACTTGGAGAGTTTAGTCAGCTTTACGTCGGTTTCCATATGTTTCTCCATGAACAGTTAAAAAAGTTTAGTCAGTTTTACGTCGGTTTCGGTCTGTTTTTCCATAGATTGCTCCGAAATTTTTCTTGTTTCGTTTCGATTCAGCCGAAGGCTGAGAGATTACTTTTTACATTCATACCCGTGCTGTGCCGCGAGGTGCAGAACCGCTTCCAGCACGCCGCCGCCGACCGCCAGCGCCTTGTCGGACACCGTGTAGCAGTGCGAAAGTTCGCATCTGGGGTCAACGTCCCCGCTCTTCATGCCCGCGTACACATGCAGCCCGTCCGGCAGCAGTCCGCGCAGCACGCCGGAAATACGCGTAACGATCGGTTCGCCGTCCACATACGCGCAGACGTCGCCCGCTTTGACCGTGTCGCCAATCTTCTTGGCGCCTTTGAACACGCCCGCGCGCGGCGCGCGGAGGATCCGCTCCAGCGTAAAGCCGCCGATGCTGCCCGGCACGCCCGTGTTCGGCAGTGCGCTGCCTTCGTAGTAAGCCCTTCCGAGGGTGTGCCCGCGCATGGTTTCCACCACGGCGTGGCAATCCGTTCCCGCGGTAAAGCCGGGGCCGACGCCGACGACGATTGCCGCGTCCGTTATCGCCGTGCCGAGGTTGCGCTTGGCGAGGATGGCGTCCACCAGCGCATCCGGCGCAAGCTTTTTGGCTTCCGTGCCGTCGGGATCGGCCAGCACGGCGATTTCACCCGCGCGCAGGATTTCCCGCGCCTGACCGGCGTCTTTGGCGTGCCGCCCCGTGATGCCCTCAACCGATGCTTCACCGTTGATGATCGCTTCCGAAAAGCAGATCGTCCTGCGGATGGAGGTCGGCTGCAGAAGATCGGTCATCACGACCGAAAAGCCGCTTTGCCGGAGCCGGAAGGCGGCGCCGGAGGCGATGTCCCCCGCCCCGCGAATCCAGATCAACATGGTTGTATTCCTCGCTTTCCCTCGCGATCGAATTTTTTATTTGCGGTTTATGTTTGCTCAACTATTGAGCGAAAGCCCGTTGTTCAGCCGCCCAGCGCGGCATCGAATTTTTTGTTTGCGGTTTCTGTTTGCGGTTTATGTTTGCTTTTATACAGAGCGAACGCCTGCTTTCAGCCGCCCAGCGCGGTGATCACCGTCCGCTCGACGAATCCGGTTCCATTCAGCGCGCGCGCAAGTTCCAGCGCGGTTGACTTCCGTTCCGCGTCGTCCGCCTTGTTGAGCAGTATGCAAAACCGCATGGTTTCCGTAACGCCCTTTCGCTGGCCGTTTGGGTGCGTCAGCACGCGCGCGGCGTCGAGCGTGGTGACTGTGTCCTTCTCCGTTTTGTCAATCAGCGCGGCGTACCGTTCCGGGCGAAACGCAGTTTGTGAAACCGGCTTGCCGATTCCGTCCAGCCCCAGCACGGCAATCACGAGTTTCGTCTCCGGAGCAATCACCGGCTCGTGTTCGGCGGGCGCTTTGAGCGGGAGGCGTTTTGCGCCGTCGGCTTCCAATAGAACATAGTCCGCAAGGCGTTCCATTGTTTCAATCGAAAGCTTTGGCGCGGATAGTTTGCCCTGTTCGGCGGGTGTGCCGAGGCAGACGATGTGCTCCGCCAGGAACGCTTGGCTTACGTCGCTTTCCGTCGCGCTGTTCAACGTCAGGATGCCGTCCGGCGGGAAGATATGCGTCGTGGTGGAAACGATGACCGTGTGCCCCGCCTCCGCCAGTTCGCGGGCAAGCGAAAGCATCAGCGTCGTTTTCCCGCCGCCGCCGACAAGGCTCGTTACGCCTTGCGGAACGCCAAACGCCGAAACCAGACTGTCGTTTTTGCCGCAGAAGATCGTTTGCAAGTTCTTTCGTTCTCCCCGCTTGAGAATAGCACTTTGCCTGCCCGTGTGTCAAACCACGGCGCATAAAACGGGCGCGAATAAAACCCGCGCATGTTTTTATGCGCGCGTTTATGCTGTCCGGAAGGTCCCAAACAATGTGAGTAGGCTGAAAGAAAAGGCATGAACAGACATTCTGATAAACGGGAGTTTAGCGCTGGGCTTTTATGTCAGCGACACAAAGCCGTTTTTCAGGATAAGCATCACTTTTGTAAACAACTCCGGCATCTCTTCCGTCTGATCGTTCTTGTTTGTCAAATAGTCTGCAATGACATCCTTGATCCTCGATACAACAGCGGCGCCTTCTCCGAAAATCATTGATGCTTCTGTCATATTACGGTCGTCATACTCCGCACCAAGCTGTGAAAGAACAACGCTCATTTTGTCAAAGCCGCCGCCAAAAGCAACTTCGTCCGGCTCATTGATACCCAGAAGCGCATTGGGAACTGTCGGGACGGAACCGAAAAACTGCACCATGTTGAAAAGCAGCTTATCGTATTCCTCTTTGGAAAACTCATTCTTCCAGTTCGGCAGTTCCGCGATGAACTTTTCAAAGCCTCGATATCCGATAAACCCGACAGGAGCATTCAAAAACAGTTCCCGCTTTTTTGCAAACGCTTCTTTCACTATTTCATATTTGCTCTTTTTGCTGTGCATTCGAATTGTACAAACGGTATTCGGTTTTGAAAGTCCGGGATAAGAACAGTCCCATGCAAGCTTTAGTTCATCATAAGAGAGTGTAAGCGAGTCCTTTCGCCCGCAATCATTGATGTAAATACATCCGTTGTCATCATCATATCCAACCATCAGCACATAATGAAACGGTATATGCTCCGTATGATAGAGCTTCGTAAAGTATGGCAGATAGTACATGTCCAATGCGCCGAGTACGCAAGGATATTCCGCGTCGATTTCCGCTTTCGCTTTGGAAAGCGCTTTTTCAAACGTGCTGTACTCATAGTGTTTATAGTCAAACCCTATGATCGGAGAAAGGAACGCGTACATCTGTTTTGTTCGGCCATCGCCTAATGCTACCATACGTTTGAGGTCGGACTTGTTGGTTTTCATGTAGCAGAAAGAACCAAAACTCGCGAGCACGAAAAACAAACTGGGAGGCAATTTCTCTCCCGTATCGCAAATGTACAGATCCTCTATTCCATTCCACATGCACTCGTAGTCATCCAAATGATGCGCTGTTTCTATCAGCTTTCTCATAGGCTCGTTCTCCAAATCCATTTTCAATTTGTCGTTCGGGCGATTGCTTTGTTCAGTATACCACGCCAGCAGTAAAGCAGTTGTTTTGCAATTTGCCAAATCGTTCTGGATAAAAAGAAAATCACTCTTGCCTTGATAGACAAAAGTGATTTTTCTGGTGCGCCCTCAGGGATTCGAACCCTGGACACCCTGATTAAGAGTCAGGTGCTCTAGCCAGCTGAGCTAAGGGCGCAAGTGTTATTTAAAAGGGCTTCGAGCCCCTCTGTTGATCTTAGCGGGAGACGGGGCTCTCCGCTTCGCTCTCGGTCTGCTGGCGCTCCGCGCTGGCGCAGACTCTCGGCGGCGCTCCCCGCTCGGAACTTTCGCAACTGCGTTGCTAGAGATCGGGGCTTCGAGCCGTTGAACACGATTCTGGCGGGAGACGGGGCTCTCCGCTTCGCTCTCGGTCTGCTGGCGCTCCGCGCTGGCGCAGACTCTCGGCGGCGCTCCCCGGCCCCTAAAAACAATCCACCGGATTGTTTTCTTAACGGGGCTTCGAGCCCCTCTGATCACCTTGTCCATTTATTAGGAGGCATAAACGCCTCCTAATAAATGGAGCGGGAGACGGGGCTCGAACCCGCCACCTCAGCCTTGGCAAGGCTGCGCTCTACCAAATGAGCTACTCCCGCAAAAAAACCAGCCGTTATTCAAAAAGGCTGCGCTCTACCAAATGAGCTACTCCCGCAAAAAGTTGCCGCAAACCGACTGCGGCGGAAACTTTGGTGCGCCCTCAGGGATTCGAACCCTGGACACCCTGATTAAGAGTCAGGTGCTCTAGCCAGCTGAGCTAAGGGCGCAAGGTTTGGGCGGGATGCCGCCCTCCGCCGCTCTGTCGCCTGGATGGGATATTCGCCCACCGGCGCAAACCGCGCAAAATGTATTATAGCATTTCTGAGGAGGATGTCAACCGACAAAATCACGCGTTCTTGATTTTACGGACGGAATATCACGCCCTTTGATCATGAAATCAAATTCATTTCACAATCGCTCCCTTGAAAACGCGCGCAAAACATACTACTATGGTATCAGCCGCCGGGCGGCAGAATCCTTGTTGCTTCGTTTGTCCGCCAGGTTGAATCATGAATTGCGGTTCGTTTTGAACCGGAGAAGGAGTTTTTATGGAAAGCAAATATTGCACCACCTGCGGCAAACCCATCGCGCCGGGAGAATTCGTTGGCGTTGGCGGACGCTGCCGCGATTGCGCGCAAAAAGCGCAGGCGCAGAACGGCGCGGGCGCGTACTCGGATAAGGACTGGCTCACGACGCTGCTGTTTGCCATCTTTCTCGGCGGACTCGGCATCCACCGCTTCTACGTCGGCAAGGTCGGCACGGGCGTGCTGTGGCTGCTCACCTGCGGCGTGTTCGGCATCGGCGCGCTGGTGGACATCATCCTGATCGCGACCGAAAGTTTTACCGACGAGGCGGGGCGCGTGGTCGTACAGGATTCGAAGAAGGTCGGCGGCAATGCCTACGCGGGTGCGCAGGGAAATTCCAGCGACATCCTCGAACAGCTCGCGCGGCTTTCCAGCCTGCGCGACTCCGGCGCGATTTCGCAGGAAGAGTACGACGCAAAGAAGGCCGTCCTGCTGGAGAAAATCAAGTAAACGCTATTGCCAAAAAACCTCGTTTTTTCGGAGAACCTCGCCGGGTTTCAGCGGGGTTCTTTTTTTGCGCAACCCCGGCTAGATCATCCCGTCGCGTCTGGCTTCCGCGTCCGCCCAATCGCGAATCGTGCGTATGCCGCGCGCTTTCCAGTCCTGCAGGGTAGCGCGGATATACGCAACCGGGTTCTGCGCGCCCGCTTCCGCCGCCGAGCCGAGCGCTTCCTCGACGAGGTCCAGCTCCCATGCGGCCAGCCATCCCGCCAGCTCGTCGCACTGCGGCGGAGTCGGCTTTCGTCCAAATGCGCGCTGCCAAAGGCGCACGAGTTCGGCGTCCTCCGCGCGCGGAGAGAGAGCGTCGTCATCGTCATAATCGCTTCCGGCATCCTTCTCCGTTGCCTTTTCCGTTGCCTTTGCCTTCTCCTTCTCCTTCTCCTTGGCAGGTTTCGCAGAAGGTTGCTTGCCGCCGCTTGCGTTCGCATGCCGTTGCAGCGCGTTTTCGCGGTTGGCGGCGCAGCGTTCGGCATAAGCCGTTTTGTCCCGGCCGATCTGCTCGCGTATCGACGGCCAAACGAAGCGCTCGTTGCCGCGAAGCTCCGGCTCTGCGCCCGTCATGCTGTAGTTGAGGCATGCCGTGAACAGTCGCCCGCGCTCGGCGTCGTTGAGCGGTTCAACCGCCTTTAGGTAGCTGTGATAGGCCGCAAAATATTCGCGCGCCATGGGTCAGGCAATCCTTTGCGGGTGCGCCGGGCGCGCTTGCCGCAACGAAGATAAAATATGAATCATGGTTTTTTCCTCCCTTACGGCATTGTACCGCATGCGCGGGAGGGAAATTTCCGATAATTTTATTTTGGATAATTGGGGGGTGTGGAAATGAATGCGGAAGGGGGCGAAATTAATTATTCGCAAGCAACCATATATAAATGCTTTTAATGAACTCAAATTCTTCTTCACTTACGCTGTAGTTATGGAAATTCCTGTTCCTTATTGAATTTAAGCGAACCATCCATTCGGTTTTTTCTTCTCTCCCCCCTGATCGCTTCCTCTCGCTCGGCATAGTATACTTTTCTGAGAACAACTCTGCCCAGTTGGGTTTCAATATAGCTATTTCGCGATAATTAATCAATGTCATACAATCCCATGCGTCAAAGTTTTCAGCGTTTCCATTTGCTATAGCTTCATACGTTTTATCTGCACGCAGCTTCATTGCATTATCATAAACTGACTTTGGCAGTCCTTTTGCGAACCAAACATCCCCGTATTTTGCAATCAATCTCGCACGAAAATCATCCTTTAAATACAACTCAATATCTCGAATCATTTTGAATGATTCTTCGTTATATTTCATTTCTTGCTTTTTCAAGTATTCATCAAGCGTAGTTGGTCTGAACTCAGGTTTCAAATCAGATATTGCTTTTTGAAAGTCATGCCAACACCTAGTTTTCCCACCTGAACCGTAACGTCTCTTTAGCTCAGTCTTTTGTTCTATCGAAAGCCCTGTAAAATACTTTATTAGGCATTCTAAATAAGGCTTTACTAGGTTAAAAATACGCTCCTCCTTTTCGGATTTTATGTTTAGCTTATACGTTTCTATAATATGATTAACAATATCATTAAGTGTTTTTATAGTCGCCCAGATTCCATTGTTTGTTAGTATAATGCTGCTTTTATCGTCTTGGCAAGCCCAGTCTTCTGGGTAGCATTCCTTGAAAAAATCAAAGCAATCCACAAGAAAGCTGAATAATAATTGATATGTTGCGTCATTCTCTCCTTTGTCAAATGTACCGTCAAAGCGGATCTCATTTTTATCTGAGTATCGATTCAAGAAATCGCAAGCGTTAAGTGCACTTTGTATGGTGTCAATCGTAATATAACACGTATCCGTCTTTTTATTTTCTCCCACAATAACCCTGTTGTATAGAGGAGATGCCCTATCTGTTCCAAGTTGCTGGGCTAAGTAAAGTCTTAGTGCAGTCCTTCTTTTCGAAAGAGACTTTGATTCCCAGAACATATCGGATTGTAATGTTAACCTAAGGTTTTTAGAAACTGATTTCTGATTTTCATTTATATCCATGAAAAGCTTAATCTGTTGATCTTTTGGCAAATCAACAAAAGCGACTACAGGAATGCAATTCGTTTTCCCATACTTTGTGTTAGCATATCCATATAGTCTATGTTGACCATCAATTATATAAGCAGACCTATAAGTTTGTGGTAAATGAAGTATTCCGATCCTTGAAATTGCGCTTTCTGCTTGCAGGCCAGAAAGATCAAAACGCAACCCTTTTCCTAGTGAGTCTATGCTTATAACGAGTGAATTTGGAAAATATCCTCCTTGTTCAATAAACTCACGGACAGCAAATAGTCTTGGTTTCTTGATAATCCTTTGATATGTTGGCATTAATCCAGTATTTGCATTATTTCTGTGAAGAACATACCCTATTTTAAGTAATCTTTCTGGTTCTATTGTAAAAGAATAATATCTTTGACCTCCCATTCTTCCCTCAATCGCAGGAACTTCATTCTCCAGATTTGCTATTTTCTGACCTGGGAAAAGATTCCCCAACAACTGAAATCGTGCACAACTGCCTAAGTGCTCGCCTAACTCTTCATAGTACCTAATATTATCCTCGTCAAAATGGCAGATTTCGAAAGCTTTCATTCTTTCTTTATCAGGTTCAGTAATTAAATAGTTCTTTGTCGCCAGAATAAATTTGACTTTCACATCAGGAAAGTGTTTCCGTATCTCCGCAATTAATCCGACCTTATAACCACCAATCGCTTCTATCTCACTTTTCAAACTTGCTTTTTTATTAATACTGATAGCGGATTTGCATTCCACAACTAATGCAGTCTCTTCATCAATAGCAATGACATCAATTTGTTTTTTCGAACTTCTCCCAACTTCACTATATTGTATCTCCAAATGCCTATCTTTATTCATGAACAAGAAACCAAGGTGATAAAAAAGTAGCCAAACTTGATCTTCGAACTGCTCATCAATCGGTTTGTCCTTTTTCATTTCAATGCGCGTTTTAAGAACCTTCGAAACGGACCAACCAAGATTCTCATATTCTTCTTTTTGTAAGGGATGTATTTTTTGATATACGAATGTTTTGGATCTTTCCTTTTTGGTTTGTAAGAGTTCAACTCCACCGACTATAGAATCAAATCCGCTCATAGTGTACCGCCTCACTTAAAATAGCATCGGCAATGTTCGTGAATACGTACTCCTCCGTTGACCCTCTGAACGCGTTTTTTCCACCAACAAGAGAAGAACGTTGCACTCTATAAACTATGTCCCCTTTATCGAATATTTCAAAAACTTGAGGGTGCGCAGCGTTTGACATTATATAAAACGCTCCTTTTGCGCGAATATAGTCAATGAATTTACTCAACCTTTGAAAATCGTCTAGAGAGAAAAGGTGCTTATTGTATTTGATAAATCCATTGTTATTATGGGATACCGTGTATGGAGGATCTAGATACACTAAGTCACCTTTTTCAATACTGTCATAGCAACATGAAAAATCGCCATTGCAAATATAAGATTTTTTTAATGCTGCACTTGCTCGTAATAGTTTCTCTTTTTCTAGGAAGTTTTTTGTCCTAAATCCATAAGGTACATTATACTCACCTTTTACATTAACTCGATAAATACCATTGTATGAAGTTTGATTCAAATATATAAATCGTGCTGCGCGTTTTATCGGGTCTTGAAAATATTCGCCGCGAATTCTATAGTATGTTTCTTCGCTGTTGTCAAGTTTCTCCATTTCAGATATAATTCCTTTTGGATCATACCTAAGCATCCGATATGTTTCAATGAGCTCATCGTTTATATCTGAAATGAAAGATGGTATACCAGAAAATTTCATAAAGTACAAGGCACCACAACCAATAAATGGCTCATGGTACTGGTTGAAAGACTTCGTCGATAGCGTTTTACTTAAATTACGAGCTAGCCATCTTTTCCCACCAGCCCACCGTAGAAACGGTTCATTAATTATTTCGTTCATAAATACATTTTCTCTTTGTTTGTTGAAAAAATTATACAGTGAGATGTATTATGTGTCAACGAAATGCACATAATAATGTACTAGTCGAGTAGTGCGCCATCTCCTCATACGCGCCAACCGTCGGCGCATAGGCATACACGCACGCGCAAAAACCCCGCCCATTCGGACGGGGTTTCTCAATTCATATTCCGGCGGGCGGCCGCCTCAGCCTTCCAGCACCACAACGATATCCGGCAGTTCGGCTGCAAAATACGCGCGCAGGCTCCCGCCGAACGTATCCGGCCGCAGGCGCAGGGTGTTTTCTACGCCGAGGGCGAAAAACGGCACCAGCGAGCGGCCGTAGGAGTCCCGCAAAAACAGGACCTTGCTGCCGTCGTCTACAAGATTGTTGTGGATGTACACGAGGTCGTTGACGTTGTCCGTATACGTCGTGTAGGTGTCCGTATTGTAATAGTCGCCGCTTTCGAGCATGCTGTAATCCAGAAACATCTCAAAACTGCCGTTGAGCGCGCGCACTCGTTCTTCCAGTTCTTCGAGCTGCAAAAGCTGCTCTTCGGGGACCTGAGAAAGATTCACCGCGTTGAGCAGAGGGAAGCTGAACGATGTTTCAAACTTGGGATACACCAGCGTGAAATCCTCCGGTGTTGCGAGCGTCAGCGTGACCTGCCTGCCGTAGGAACCCAAAAACCGGTCCTCGTACACATCGTACTGATAACGGTCCGGCTCGAAAAGCGAAAGGTCGATCTCGAAACCGTAATGCTCGTTGACAAATGCGGCGATCGTCCCCGCCGCCCAGAGCCCCGTCTCCACGCGCCAGTGATGGTCGGTAATATAGAACGCGCTGCGGTGATACGCCGCGGAATCGTCGCCGCCGTCGGCCTGCCAGGCTTTGCGCAAATCCAGCACCTGCACCTCGTTTGCGCGGAGCATTTCGAGCTTTTCATCCGCGTTTTGGTTGGAAAAGTCCAGCGTGCCGCTCTCGGCGTCCGCTTCGCAGATCTTGAACGGGTACTGCACATACAGAAATTGGATGCCCAACTCGTCGGCATACGCTTTCATTTCCAATATGGAAGCGACCTTTTCCGTCATGTCCTGCTTGCTGATAAACGTCGTCAGGGTGCCGTCCGGCAAAAAGACCACGCTGTTGTATCCGTCGCGCGGGGTGACGCTCCAGCGCAAAGCCTTGTTGTAGCCCGATGCGATGCCCACCCAGAACTTATATGCCGCGATTTGGTCGGTCGACCAGTTCGTTACGCCTTTGATCATGTAGCTGACAGCGTTTTTATACTTGGTTACGTATGCCTGAAGGCCGCCCTCGCCCGTTTCCGCCTGTTCGCCGACAATCGCCTCGGTTGCTGCCGCTTGTTCGGTTTCGCTCGCGGCGGCGGACGCCTGCGCGGATTCCTCCGTTTCGGCGGGCTGCTGGTAGAACGAAGCCAGCACGTCGCTTTGATTGTCCTCCAGCGCCGCGTCGTTGACGACTTCCTTTTCCTGCAGGTCAAACAGAACCGCGCGGGTAAAACCGTTGTCCTGACCAAGCGTATCCACCAGGACTTCCTGCGTAAAAAAGCGCATGAGTATGGAAACGCAGGCAATCAGGATGATTGCATAGAAGACGCCGATATACGCTTTGTCCAGTTTTTTATTCTTCATTCACCTGTCACCAATGCTAAAAATTAAAGTAGATAAACGGGTTGTAGGTATCCAGAATGCAAACCAGTGCCGAAAGGATAAACACGGCCATCGTATAGACGTACGACAGGGATTTGCCCCAGGGCTCGCTGATTGCCCGCCGCAGTTTAAGAAACAGGGTTTTCGGCAGCGGCGTGCATCCGATGAGCGCGATGACGAACACGACGACGCTTCCGCCAAACTGGTTGAGGAACACGACGTCGGAAAAGCCAAGGCTTCCGCGCCCGAACATGTAGCCGAAATACTGAACCGCGCCGGTGAGCGAGGTGCTGCGAAACAGCACCCACGCCAGCAGAACGATCAGCAGCGTCGGGATGCGGTAGACCCATTTCAGCTTTTGTTCGATGCCCGTGAGCCGCTCGAGCAGCAGGAACGCAAAGTACACAAGACCCCAGAGCACAAACGTGACGTTCGCGCCGTGCCAGATGCCCGTGAGCAGCCATACGATAAACAGGTTCAGTACCCAGCGCGCTTTGTTCACGCGGCTGCCGCCAAGAGGGATGTACACATAGTCGCGGAACCACGTGCTCAGCGAAATATGCCAGCGGCGCCAGAAGTTCGTAATGGAACTCGCGATGTACGGATAGTTGAAGTTCTCTTCAAAATGAAACCCGAACAGCCGCCCCAGCCCGATTGCCATATCGGAATACCCGGAAAAATCGAAGTAAATCTGCATGGCGTAGCAAAGCACCCCGTACCACGCGGACAGCACGGAGAGGCCGCCGCCCGTCATGCCGAAGAGGTTATCCGCCACCACGCCCATGTAGTTTGCAATAAGAACCTTCTTGCCAAGGCCGATCATAAAGCGCTGCAGCCCGTACGTGACGTCGTCAATACTAACGGAGCGCGACGCAATCTCCGCGTCCACCGTGTTGTAGCGCACGATCGGCCCCGCGATGAGCTGCGGAAACATCGAGATATACAGCGCGAGATTGAAGGGGTTTTTCTGCGGCGGCGTGGACTTTCGGTAGACGTCGATCGTATAGGACATAATCTGGAACGTGAAAAACGAAATGCCGATGGGCAGCGCCATGCCGCCAAAGGGGATCAGCGTCCTGCCCGCCAGCGAGTTGACCGTGTTGGTGATAGCCGTAAGGTATTTGCAAACGAAAATCACGCCCACGTTGAAGATCACGGACAGCACGACAACCAGCTTGGCATGCTTGCCCATCGAGAGGCCGCAAATCCAGTTGACGAAGACGGAAAACAGCAAAACGAACACAAACACCGGCTCGCCCCACGCATAAAACACGAGGCTAGCGAACAGGAGAATCATGTTCTTGGTTTGAATCGATTTGACGAACGGCAGATTGTATAAAACGAGAACCGCTGGTAAAAACAGGAAAAGGAAAACCGTCGAAGAAAAGACCATGCTTGCGCCCTCGTTTTTTTATAGTAATGCAAAAATCGGCTGCGCGCTGATCTATGCGCAATAAGGTCAAAACGCTTCTCGATGCGTTTTGCTGGCAACTCCATGTATTATAGTATCTTTCATTTTACTGCGTCAATGGTTCGGCCGATCTGCAGGCCGTCGCCGCCTGATAAAGAAAAACCCGCCCTGCGGTAGGACGGGTTTGGACATGCGCTTTAGAACAGTTAATCGAACACCTGCACTATGCCCTAGTTAGGCGTGGAATCAGGCCGCCGTGCGATATTTCGTGTGAAGCGGGAAGTATTCCGGTGTCGCGTTATTGTAGCATTTCTAAACTCTAGGGAACGACCTGCCGCAGCTTTGGCATTTGCGCCCAAAAATCGAAATCGAAACTTTTTTCGAATCGCAAAAAGGGCAATTCCATTTCTTATTGTTCCATGTCTCCAGGGCAAAGTTTTTATCATTCTTTTCGCGGAGAAATGTCTGAAACTCCTCAGTGACGTCGAAGTGATCCCGGTATATGAAGTTTTTAAGAACACCAAACCATTCCCAGTAAGAAGCAAAGACCACGTCGGTCGCTACAAAATCCACATGCACATACAGCTGGTTCAACGCAGGTACGCCCGCTTTAATCCAGTCGAAATGACAAAATCGTAAATCCGCGAAATACCCGACGCGAATGCTTTCGTCATTATACTGCGACGCCTTTCGGTACCCGATTTCTAACGCCGCCTTGAGTGACGGATGCATTTTTGCGATGATTTCAATCGTTTCGTAGGTCTTGTTTACCGAATATATCAGCCTTTCACAAGATGAGAAAAGAGAGATTTTTTTCGCCTTAAGCCCCGCAGCGATGATCTCTGCAACAGTCGTCCAGAGTACAGTTTCAGTAAGCAGCACCGGCAAAGCGTTGTTCTTCTGGAAACAATCATACGCAAAATGAAAGATATCAATATAGTCCAGTCGGCAACCTTTGTTCTCGGCAACCGCTTTTGTAAAGTCTTCAAAAAACCGATAGTATTCCCTCTGGATATTCTCCTGCGCTTGCGGGTCATGCGCGGTAGCTGTCGCCTTTTTGTATATGACGTACATCCCTTGCAGTACAGCCGCATTTAAGACCTCGTATCCAGAAAGGAGCGCCTGACGTCGGCAGGAAAGGGCTTTCATATGTACGATATGCTCAAACGGGTAATCTTCACATAGACTCATGTATTCCTCATACGCCTTTTGATACTCGCCGAAACCGAGCTTCGTATCTGCGTTTTTCAACCGCCGTTCCAGTTCCAAGTTACCCTTCACCACCTCTACGGCAGTGCCGATGAGGCTCTTTGCCTGTTCCAGCGTGTATTTACAGCCGCAATGCTGGCACTGAAACAGGTTGTCCCCAGTTTTGATCACGTCGATGCTGCCGCACAGTTCGCATTGAATTCTGTTCATCATTGCTTCCTTATTGTTTATTGTTGAAGAAGATCAGATTGTTGATATGCTTTGCTAGTTACGGATTAACCGGGCATGTGCGCCATCCTCCGCTTACGCTATTGCAAAGATGATACGCTGCACAACCGGTTGACAACTCCAAGTATTATAGTATCTTTCATTTTGCCGCGTCAATGGTTCGGCACCGACGAACAGAATTCACATAAAAAACCCGCCCTGCGGAAGGACGGGTTAATCTTGCGCTGTGGAGCAGGTAACGGGACTCGAACCCGTGATCTCAGCTTGGAAGGCTAATGTGTTACCGCTACACTATACCTGCTTATACGGTTGTATTGCACGGGATCGGATGATCCCGAAAAAGCTTTTTGGAGCGGGAGACGGGGCTCGAACCCGCCACCTCAGCCTTGGCAAGGCTGCGCTCTACCAAATGAGCTACTCCCGCAAAAATCCAGTCATTCTTCAGAAAGGCTGCGCTCTACCAAATGAGCTACTCCCGCAAAAAAATACTGCCATGTGGCAAAAGGGTTTCTGGTGCGGGCGAAGAGACTTGAACTCATACGCCTTTTGGGCACCAGAACCTAAATCTGGCGCGTCTGCCAATTCCGCCACACCCGCACGCATTCAGGCCTGATCGACAAAAAAAATTGGTGACCCGTCGGAGATTCGAACTCCGGACACCTTGATTAAAAGTCAAGTGCTCTACCAACTGAGCTAACGGGTCATACTATGGCTGGGGTGGCAGGATTTGAACCTACGAGTGCCAGAGTCAAAGTCTGGTGCCTTACCGCTTGGCTACACCCCATAGTACGCGGAGAAGGTAAAATGGGGTGAGTAGTGGGAGTTGAACCCACGACCTCCTGGGCCACAACCAGGCACTCTAACCAACTGAGCTATACCCACCATACTCGAAAAGCCAGCTCCTGCCGCCGCTTTTCACTCGCTGACATACCCGGCACCCGCAGCCCGTAACCGCGCCGGGGTGCCTGGCAGTTTTGGCGCGCCTGCAGGGATTCGAACCCGGGACCTACGGCTTAGAAGGCCGTTGCTCTATCCAACTGAGCTACAGGCGCAAAGAAGCGAGTTCCGAAACATAATTATAGCGGCGAGGGGCGTTTGTGTCAACCTAAATCACCTAAATAAATTGATCTTTCTTTGACGTTACGCCGTGCGGAGAGAGCCGCCAAAAATGATACCGCTTTTCGCTCAAAACTCGGCGCGTTGCCGGGAAAGAACGCGCTACGCGTCTTTTCCGCAGCAGTTTTTATACTTTTTACCGCTTCCGCAGGGGCAGGGATCGTTGCGGCCGACATGCGCTCCTTCGCGGACATAGATGCCGCTCGTGCGGTACGCCTTGGCGATATCGCGGCGCTTTTCCTCGCTCAGAATCTCGTCCCATTCGGTCAGCTCATACAGCCAGCTGGCCTTTGCTTTATGCATATTGTAATAGAGCTTTTCAAAGTCGATCTTCAGCGTCAGCGGCGTATCCTCCGCCAGCGTCTCAAGGTCGATTTCGCTCGACAGGCTCGTGTTGATCCCGTCGATAAAGCCACAGAACTCGGCAAGCGTCATGCCAAAGCGCGCGGCGAGTTCGCCGTGTTTGCCACTGACAAGGCCGGTCTTTTCGGCTAATATGGCGCGGTAGGCTTCCGTTTCCTTTTCAAAGTACGCGCTCCAGAAGGCTTCGTGCGCCGTTTTGTCGCGTTCGGTTTCGACCAGTTGTTTCCATTCTTCATACGGTTTCATGTGTGTGTTCACTCCCTGTATCTTACTGTTTATTGTTCGGTTGATTCGGCGTCTTTCAGCCGTTCCAGCTTGAGCGTCTTTTGAATGTTCGAATTCCATAAAATCAGCGCGCCTTCGCCGGTGTCGGAATAGTAGCGCGCGCGAAAACCGTTCTGGTAAAAGTCGAGTTTTTCATACAGATGCTGGGCAACGAGGTTGCTCTCGCGCACTTCCAGCGTCATCTTTTCCGCACCGTATTTCACCGCGCGCTCCATCATGGCCAGCATAAGCGTTCTTCCGCGCCCGTTCTTTCGGTAGTCCGGCATGATGGCGACGTTGGTCACATGCGCCTCTTCAAACAGCACCCACATGCCGCCGTAGCCAATCAGATCGCCGCCCAGTTCCATGACCAGATAGTGCGCAACGTCGTTTCTGAGTTCCCCCAGCAGCGCGTTTTTCGACCACGGCGAACGGAAGCACGCGCATTCGATTTCGTGCACGCGCGAAACGTCCGAACGCGTCATCGGGCGGATACACTCGCCATTCATGGCAATCTCTCCTTGTTTCTCTCCGCGCGGAGGCGTTCGGCCTGCGCCGTTCTAAGGTACAGCGGTTCGACGGACGATACGGCGGAACCGAGCTTGTTCAGCGCCGCCTGCCCCACCGCCTTTGCGCGCGGGTAAGTCTTTGGTTCCAGCGCGTCGCCAACGATCACCGCGCCCTGCGGCAGCGATGCAAGAAACGGCTCGACCTCGACGGCGGACGGCGCAAGGATCGTTTCTCCGGCGCGGTAGAGCGCCGCGTAGGCGTTGCCGTTTCGCGCGTCGATGATTGCCGCAACGGGCTGCTCTTGTTCCAACGCGGCTTCATAGAGCGCACAGAGCGAGTCTACGGGGATGATCGGCTTACTCAGCGCAAACGCCATGGCATTGACGAGGCTGACCCCGATGCGCACACCCGTAAACGAGCCGGGGCCGATATCGACCGCAAAGCAGTCGATCTCCCGTATCGAAACATGCGCCTGCTCGAGCAGGCTGTCGATCAGCGGCAGAACGGTCTCCGCGTGCTTTTGATCGGAATCCGCTTCCAGCTCCAGCAGGCAGACGCCGTCAAGGAACACCGCCGCGGTTGCGACGGCACAAGTCGTATCCAGCGCAAGCAGTTTCATAGCGCGTCCACCACGCTTTCGTAAGCGAGCCCGTGCGGATCCAGCCGAATCGTGCGCGCTTCTTCCCCGCTGCCTACTAAATACAAATCCAGGCGCTCCCTGGGCAGCGCTTCCGGCACGCGCTCCGCCCATTCGAGCACGAGAATCGCGTGCTCCGCAAGATAGTCCTCAAAACCGATGGCGTAGAGTTCTTCCGCATCCGCAAGGCGGTACGCGTCAAAGTGGATCAGGCGCGGGGTGGTTTCGTATTCGTGGACAATCGTAAACGTAGGCGAGCGCACTTCGCTTGTGCCGAGAGCGGCGCCCATGCCGCGCACCAGCGCGGTTTTGCCCGCGCCGAGGTCGCCGTAGAGCGCAACAAACGCGGGCGGGGTCAGGCGTTTTGCCAGCGCCGCGCCCAGCGCTTCGGTCTCCGATTCGGTTTTGCATACGAGTGTTTTCAAAATGGAATCCTGCTCCTGTTTACGGAATCGTATGAAAATGCGATTCGGTTTTGCAAATAATCGTCTTCAATCTTTTTCTGTTCCCTGCGGCTTCCGGCCGGATGGTGTGTTAATTGCTGTAAATGCCCTGCTCCAGCAGTTCGCGTGCGAAGTCGCCGAAACGATCCTCGGCAATGGCCGAGCGCACATCCTCCATGAGTTTGAGCGAAAAATACAGGTTGTGCATGGTAACGAGCTGCGCGCCCAGAATCTCTTTTTCCTTCACAAGGTGCCGCAGGTACGCGCGGGTAAAGTTCTGGCAGCAGTAGCAGCCGCAGCCTTCTTCCAGCGGGGTAAAGTCGCGCTCGTATTTGGCGTTCTTCAGCGTCATTCTTCCGTGGCGGGTCAGCGCCATGCCGTTTCTTGCGGCGCGGGTCTGCAGCACGCAGTCGAACATGTCGATTCCGCGCAGAACCCCTTCCAGCAGGCAGTCGGGGCTTCCAACCCCCATGAGATAGCGAGGTTTGTTTTCCGGCATATAGGGCATCATGGTTTCGAGCATGTCGTACATCACGCTCTTGGGTTCGCCAACGCTCAGACCCCCGATGCCGTAGCCGGGGAAGTCCATATCCGTGATGGTCTTTGCGCTCTCAATTCTCAGGTCGCCGAACATCCCGCCCTGCACGATGCCGAACAGCGCCTGATCGCCGCGCGTGTGCGCGGTTTTGCAGCGTTCCGCCCAGCGGTGCGTGCGCTGCATGGCAGCTATCGTGTAAGTACGGTCGGAAGGGTATGGCGCGCACTCGTCAAAGCACATCGCGATATCCGCACCCAGCGCCTGCTCGATCTCCATGACCGACTCCGGCGTAAAGAAGTGCTTGCTGCCGTCGATATGGGAGTGAAACAGCACGCCGTCCTCTTTGATATCGTTGATCTTGGCCAGCGAAAAAACCTGAAACCCGCCGCTGTCGGTCAGAATCGGCCGATCCCAGCGCATGAACTGGTGCAGGCCGCCCGCTTCTTCGACGATCTTATGGCCGGGGCGTAAATATAAATGGTAGGTATTGGCAAGAATGATGTTCGCGTTGACGTCCAGAAGGTCGCGCGGGGTCATGGCCTTGACGGTCGCTTGCGTGCCCACTGGCATGTAACAGGGCGTTTGGATATCCCCGTGCGGCGTATGCAGCACGCCAAGCCGCGCGCCGCTCTGCGCGCATGTATGGAGCAATTCATATTGGAACGCGTTTTCCATCCGGTATTCCCTTCGCTTGTTGTGTCGTAAAAAACATTGCGGAATCAGTATCGCTTCACGAAAGTTTTTAAAGCGACAACGTTCGAACTAAATAATCAGCATCGCATCGCCAAAGCTAAAAAACCGATAGCGTTCCCGAATCGCGTGCTCATAGCAGCGCAGCGCTTCTTGGCGACCCATCAAAGCGGAAACGAGCATCAAAAGCGTCGATTCCGGCAGGTGGAAGTTGGTCACCAGCGCGTCCACGGCCTTGAACCCGTAGCCGGGCGTAATGTAAATGCCCGTCCAGTCGGACTTAGCGCGAACCTTGCCGCTTTCGTCCGCAACGCTCTCCAGCGTGCGCGCGGAAGTCGTCCCTACGGCGACGATCCTGCCGCCGTTCACTCTCGCCTGATTGATGCGCGCTGCGGCTTCTTCGCTTACTTCGTAGTACTCCGAGTGCATCACGTGATCTTCGATATTCGCTTCCGAAACCGGGCGGAAGGTGCCGAGGCCGACATGCAGCAGGATATCCACAATGTCCGTCCCGCCGTTTTGAATGCGCCCGAGCAATTCCTTTGTAAAATGCAGACCCGCGGTGGGCGCCGCGGCGGAGCCGTTCGTCTGCGCGTAGACGGTCTGGTAGCGGCTCTGATCCTTCAGGTGTTCGGTGATGTACGGCGGCAGCGGCATCTGCCCCGCACGGTCGAGCACTTCCTCGAAGATGCCGTCGTAGAGCAGCTCCACGCGTTTTCCGCCCTCCGCACCGGTATCGCCCAGCACGCGGATGGAAAGTTCGCCGTTTACGGCGTAGATCCTTCCGGCGGCGGCTCTGCGCGCGGGCTTGCAGAGGCACTCCCACTCTTTTTCGGCAACGCGCTTGAGCAGCAGAAACTCCATCGTGCCGCCCGTATCCTCCCGCTTGCCAAACAGCCTTGCGGGCAGCACGCGCGTATTGTTTCGAACCAGAACGTCCTGCGGCGTTAAAAATTCCGTGATTTCGGAGAAAACGCGATCCTGAATGGAGCCGTCGGTTCGGTTGTAAACCAACAGCCGCGAACTCGCGCGGTCGGCAATCGGCGTCTGCGCGATGAGTTCCTTTGGCAGGTCGTAATAAAAATCGCTCGTTTGCATGTTGTTGTTTTTCGCTTTCAGGCGCCAAATCACGGCGAATCAGGCCGGATGCGGCGACCAACGTATTATAACGAAAAGAGAGCCATAATGCAAGTTGCCGCGCGCGTTCGCCGCGTTTTTCAGCCGCTGAGGAGTTCATATAAATAGTTGCCGCGCTCGCGAGACGCGTTTTTATGCCGCTGATGAGTTCATATAAAAAGTTACCGCGCGCGTGAACCGCGCTTGGGGACGCGAAGACGTTTATGTAGGCTTGCTTTACACGCCCAAGATACTGCAAACAATTACCTTTCTGGATTTTTTAGGACTTTACACGCCCAATATACTGCAATTTACGATTTTACAATAATTTGATCTTGCCGATATTTTGATCAAACATAGCTCGTCTATGCTTGTGTCATAAATTGAATGAAACAAAGGAGAATTTCTGAAATGAAAAAAGTTCTTGCAATGCTCATCGCGCTGCTCATGGTAGTCGGCCTTGCCGCCTGCGCGAGCACCACGACCCCGGAAGCCACCGAAGCCACCGCCACGGCGGAAGTCGCCGCCGCAACCGAAGCCCCCGCGGCCACCGAAGAACCCGCCGCCACCAACCTGACCTCGGACATCGTGGTCGTCTCCCGTGAAGACGGCAGCGGCACCCGTGGCGCGTTCATCGAACTCTTCGGCGTACAGCAGAAGGACGCCAACGGCGATAAGGTCGATTACACCACGCTGGACGCGGAAATCGTCAACAGCACCTCGGTCGTTCTCGAAACCGTTGCCAGCAACGTGGACGCCATCGGCTACATCTCCCTCGGTTCCTTGAACGATACCGTCAAAGCGCTTCAGATCGACGGTGCGGATGCCACGGTTGAAAACGTGAAAAACGGCAGCTACAAAATCTCCCGTCCGTTCAACATCGTGCTCGGCGCCACCGTTTCCGAATCCGCGCAGGCATTCATCGACTTCATCCTGAGCGCAGAAGGCCAGGCGGTCGTTGCGGATAACCACTACATCCCGATGGATAACGCCCCCGCGTTTGCCGGAAGCACCGTTGCAGGCAAGATCGTCATCGCTGGCAGCTCCTCCGTTACCCCGGTGATGGAAAAGCTGAAGGAAGCCTATGTCGCTCTCAACCCCAACGCTGAAATCGAAATCCAGATGAGCGACTCCAGCACCGGCGTCAACATGGCCATCGAAGGCAGCTGCGACATCGGCATGGCGTCCCGCGAACTCAAGGACAGCGAAACCGCAGCGGGCGTGAGCTCCACTGTCATCGCCACCGACGGCATCGCCGTGATCGTCAACCTCGATAACCCGATCACCGGCCTCACCACGGATCTGGTTCGCTCGATCTACGTTGGCGAAATCACCAACTGGGCAGACGCGAAATAACCGAAATACAATCGAAGAGAGATTCGAATGAGTAAGCAAAAAGCCTCCTCCGCCCTCACGGGCGCGGGCAAAAAAAATCGAGTACGTGAAGGCGCGGCGAGAATACTGTTTCTCGCCGCTGCCTGCGTCAGTATTCTGGCGGTTTTGCTGATTACCGTTTTCCTGCTGGTAAACGGCTTCCCCGCCATGGCCAAGATCGGCATCTTTAAGTTCCTGCTCGGCACCACATGGAGACCCGGCAACGATATCTATGGCATTCTCCCCATGATACTCGGCAGCATCTATGTGACCGCAGGCGCGCTGGTGCTTGGCGTACCAATCGGTATTTTAACGGCGGCGTTCCTCTCGCGCTTTGCTTCGCGCAGAATGGTAAAGCTGCTCAAACCCGCCGTTCAGCTCCTTGCGGGCATTCCCTCCGTTGTCTACGGCTTTTTCGGACTCGTGGTGGTCGTACCTCTGACCACCGGGCGCGGCAGCATGCTCGCCGCGTGCATCATCCTCGGCATTATGATACTGCCAACCATCATCTCCGTTTCCGAAAGCTCGCTCAACGCCGTGGAATCCTCTTATTATGAAGGCGCGCTGGCGCTGGGCGCCACCCATGAGCACGCGGTGTTCTCCGTTGTGCTTCCCGCGGCCAAATCCGGCGTGCTGGCGGGCGTGATTCTGGGCGTTGGCCGCGCCATTGGCGAAGCGATGGCCGTCATCATGGTCGCGGGCAACCAGCCGCGCATGCCGCAGGGTCTGCTGAAAGGCTTGCGGACACTGACGACCAACATCGTTATGGAGATGGGCTATTCCGCCGATCTGCACAGGGAAGCGCTGATTGCAACCGCCGTGGTGCTGTTTGTGTTCATTCTGCTGATTAATCTCCTCTTTTCGCTGACGAAACGGAGGAAAAAGTCATGAAGAATACGGATTCTCTCTTTTCGCGCATCCGCTTTCTCCACATGGCGCGAAAAAGGCTGGAAAGCGGGCATACAATGATGAAGCGCGCAAAGATTCAGTCTCTTGTGCTGCGTGCGGCCGTTTATCTGGCCGCGGCGCTGACGGCGGGCGTGCTGCTGTTCGTGGTGGGTTATATCCTCGTCAAGGGCGTTCCCAATCTGACCTGGAGCCTCTTTGAATGGGAATACAACTCCGAAAACGTTTCTCTGATGCCCGCGCTGCTCAATACGCTGCTCATGACGGCGCTTGCGCTGACCATCTCGGTTCCGCTTGGCGTCTCCGCGGCGATTTACCTTGTGGAATACGCGCGCCGCGGCAGCAAGCTCGTGCGGGTCATCCGCATGAACGCCGAGACGCTCAGCGGCATCCCGTCCATCGTATACGGCTTGTTCGGCATGCTGTTTTTCGTCAACACCCTCAAGCTGGGGCTTTCGATGCTCTCCGGCGCGCTGACGCTCTCCATCATGATACTGCCGCTGATTCTCCGTACGGCTGAGGAAGCGCTGTTGAGCGTTCCGGACAGCTTCCGCGAAGGCAGCTTCGGCCTCGGCGCGGGGCGGCTCAGGACGGTGTTTCGCGTCGTCCTGCCTGACGCGGTGCCGGGCATCCTCGCGGGCGTGATCCTGGGGGTCGGCCGCATTGTTGGCGAAACCGCCGCGCTGATCTATACCGCGGGCACGGCTTCGGACACGGTCTCCGGCCTGTTCGACTCCGCGCGGACGCTCTCGGTGCATATGTATGCGCTCTCGCAGGAAGGGTTGTATCTCAACCAGACCTACGCCACGGCGGTAGTGCTGCTGGTGATCGTCATCGGCATCAACGCGTTGTCCGCGGCGCTGGCCAAGCGCGTTGGACGGCATCAGTAACGCATTAGCAATGACAACGAAAAGAGAACGATATGAATAAATTTGAAATAACGAACCTCGACTTGTACTACGGCCAGCTCCAGGCGCTCAAAAACGTCCGTCTGGAGATTCCCGCAAAGCAGATTACCGCGTTTATCGGCCCTTCCGGCTGCGGCAAGAGCACGTTGTTGCGCACCCTCAACCGCATGAACGACCTCGTGGAGGGCTGCGTCATCACCGGCAGCGTGCTGCTCGACGGAAAGGACATCTACCGCGGCATGGACACCACTTGGCTGAGAAAGAACGTCGGCATGGTGTTTCAAAAGCCGAATCCCTTCCCCATGACCGTGTACGACAACGTGGCCTACGGCCCCCGCACCCACGGCGTGCGCGGCAAAGCCAAGCTCGACGACGTTGTGGAGCAGTCACTGCGGGACGCCGCCATTTGGGAAGAGCTCAAGGACCGTCTCAAAAAAGACGCGCTCGGCCTCTCCGGCGGTCAGCAGCAGCGGCTCTGTATTGCGCGCGCGCTGGCGGTCGAGCCGGAAGTGCTGCTCATGGACGAACCGACCAGCGCGCTCGACCCCATCAGCACCAGCCGAATTGAAGACCTCTGCGTGACGTTGAAAGAAAAATATACTATAATCATTGTAACGCACAACATGCAGCAGGCCGCGCGCATTTCGGACAACACCGCTTTCTTTCTGCTCGGCGAAGTCATCGAGTACGGGCCTACGGAAAAAGTCTTCAGCATTCCTCGCGATAAGCGAACGGAAGATTACATTACCGGGAGGTTCGGTTGATGCAAATCACAATCAGGGTGTTGTATCCCCATATGACAAATTCGGACCATAACGGAGATTGAAGTATGCGAATTACATTTGAAGAGCAGCTGCGTCTGCTGAATAAGGAACTGCTCGAAATGGGCGCGCTCATTGAGCACGCCATACAGAGCGCGAGCGAAGCGCTGATCAAGCAGGACGTCGAGTCCGCCAACAACGCCATCGCTTTTGACCGCGAAGTCGACCAGAAAGAGCGCGATATTGAAACCCTCTGCCTCAAGCTCCTGCTTCAGCAGCAGCCCGTGGCGCGGGATCTGAGGCTCATCTCCGCTGCGCTCAAGATGATTACGGATATGGAGCGCATCGGCGATCAGGCTTCGGATATCTCCGGCATCGTGATCTACCTTGCGGGAAAACCGTACATCAAAACACTGGAGCACCTGCCCCAGATGGCGGAAGCCGCCATCCGTATGGTCAGCGGCAGCATCGACGCATTTATCAACAAGGATCTTACGCTGGCGCGCAACATCATCGAGATGGACGACGTGATCGACGACCTGTTCGACGTCATCAAAGGCGAACTCATCGACCTCATCCAGCGGGATGTTGCAAATGGCGAGCAGGCGATCGACCTTTTGATGATTGCCAAGTACTTCGAGCGCATCGGCGACCACGCGCAGAACATTGCCGAGTGGGCGGAGTTCTCGATTACCGGCGTGCACAAAGGCGCGGAACTTTAAAAATCGCCGAACCGACACGAGTAAAGGAGCCCGAACATGATTTATTACGTTGAGGATGACGCAAACATTCGCGAGCTGGTTGTTTATACGCTCAATCAAACGGGTTTGGAGGCGCGCGGCTTTGCCGACTCCGCCGCGTTCTACGCCGCCCTGCAGGAGCAGAAACCCGCCCTCGCGCTGCTGGATATCATGCTGCCCGGGGACGACGGGCTGGCGATTCTGCGCAAAATTCGCTCTTCTTCCGCAACCGCCGACCTACCGGTCATCATGGTGACGGCAAAGAGCGCGGAATACGACAAGGTCACCGGTCTCGACCTCGGCGCGGACGACTACATTGCCAAGCCCTTCGGCATGGCGGAGCTGGTCGCCAGGGTAAAAGCCCTCCTGCGCAGAAGCGGCGCAAAGTCCGGCGCGGACCGGCTGGTGAGCGGCGAACTCGCGGTGGATATCAAACGGCATACCGTCACGGTCGGCAAGGCCGATGTGGCGCTCACGTTTAAAGAGTTCTCCCTGCTGGCCTGCCTCATGGAAAACGCGGGCAGAGCCTTTACCAGAGAACAGCTGCTGGAAACCGTTTGGGGCTACGACTATGAAGGCGGGACGCGCACGGTGGACGTGCATGTTCAAACCCTGCGCACCAAGCTCGGCGAAAGCGGCAAGCGCGTGGAAACCGTCCGCGGCGTGGGTTATCGTTTTCACGACTGAACGGAATACGGCGCGGGAACTCCCGCGCTTTTTGAACAAAAAGTATATAAAACGACGCATTTTCCGGAACATCCTGAAATAACCTTTCGGAATGAGCAGTAAATAAAACGGCGCATTTTTCCGGAACATCCTGAAATAACCTTTCGGAATGAGGAGTAAATGAGACAGCGCATTTTCTGGAACATCCTGAAATCAGCTTAAAAAACGAGGAACAAATAGACGGCGCATTTTCTGGAACATCCTTAAATCAGCTAAAAAAACGAGGAATAAATGAGACAGCGCATTTTCTGGAACATCTTTCTCGCCTCTGTCATCGCAGCCGTCCTCCTGGGCGGGGCGGTGCTGCTTGCGCAGTACCGTTTGTTTGAGGAACGGATTTTTTCGGAGCTTACCTCCGAATGCGGCTATGTGGCAACGGGCTTGCTGCTGGCCGAGAACGAAGGCGACTATTTCGGCAGCCTGCCTTCCAAAAACCGCGTGACTCTGATCAACGCCGATGGCACCGTTGCCTACGATTCGGAAGAGGACGAAACCACGCTGGATAACCACGCGAGCCGTCCCGAAGTGGCGGACGCGCTCCGCACCGGAACGGGTCAAAGTTCGCGCTATTCGGAGACGCAGTTGACGCGCAATTTCTACTACGCTTCCCGCTTGGACGACGGGCGGGTTCTGAGGGTTTCCACCTCACAAAAGAGCCTGCTGGGCATGATCGGCTCGCTGCTGCCTTCCATGCTGCTGGTGCTGTTTTTGATTCTGATCATCTCGCTGTTCTTTTCGAGATACGCCGCCAAGCGGATCGTAGCCCCCATCAACGCGCTGGATCTGGATCAGCCGCTCGGCAACGCCGCTTACGACGAGCTTGCCCCGCTTTTGACCAACATGGAGCACCAGCGGCGGGAAATCGCCGCGCGCATGGCAGCTCTCTGCGAAAAGCAGCGGGAGTTCACCGCCGTGACCGAACACATGCGGGAAGGCCTGATCCTGCTCGACGCGGGAGACCGGATGCTCGCCATCAACTCCAGCGCGGCAAAGACCTTCGGCGCGGACGCGGCAAACGTAATCGGCGCGCATGTGCTCATGCTCAACCGCAGCTACGCCCTCCAGCATGCGCTGGACAAGGCCAAGGCGGGCGGCGCGGGCGAATCGACGCTGATCAAGGGCGCAAAGACCTATCAGGTGCTGGCCAGCGTCGTTGAGGAAGACGGCTCTTCCAAGGGCACGGTC
Source organism: Clostridiaceae bacterium (assembly GCA_039683415.1). GTDB lineage: Bacteria > Bacillota > Clostridia > Christensenellales > CAG-138 > UBA7703. The sequence continues at coordinate 129,818 of JBDKRL010000006.1, read as the reverse complement.
ATCCTGATTCTCGACGTGAGCGACAAGGTCGCCGCCGAGCAGATGCGGCGGGAGTTCTCCGCCAACGTTTCCCACGAGCTCAAAACACCGCTGACCTCCATTTCGGGCTATGCGGAGATCATGCGGGATGGCGTAGCGCGCCCCGAAGACACCAAGCGCTTTGCCGCGAAGATCTTCGACGAAGCGGCGCAGCTCATGTCGCTGATCGACGACATCATCCGGCTTTCCCAGCTGGACGAAAAAACGTCTTTGCCGGATAAGACGCGCGTCGATTTGAAAGCCGTCTGCGAGGAAGTCTGCCAGCGGCTCCAGCCGCAGGCGCAGCGCGCGGAGGTGACGCTGACTGCCGAGTGCGAGCAGGCGGAAATCCTCGGCATCCCGAAAATTCTGGAAGAGATCGTTCAAAACCTCGTGGACAACGCCATTAAGTACAACCGCCGCCAGGGCAGCGTGCGCCTGACGCTCCAGCGGCAGGGCGACAGCGCGGTGCTCCGCGTGGCGGATACGGGTGTCGGCATTTCGGAAGACGACCGTTCGCGCGTGTTCGAGCGCTTTTACCGCGCCGACCGCAGCCGCAGCAAGCAAATCGGCGGCACGGGGCTTGGCCTCTCCATCGTCAAGCATTCGGCGGAGACGCACGGCGCCGCCGTCCAGCTCGAAAGCGAACTCGGCGTCGGCACCACCGTCACCGTAACCTTCCCCGCCTCGGAATAAATCCGCCTTATAAGCCGCTTTTGGAGCACAGCGCTTCAAGAGCGGCTTTTGCATGCAGATTCAGACATTGCTCATGAATTTTTAGCAGTGTTTTGTGCGGGAAAAAACGAACGCGTGTTTCGAAAACAATAGTATATAAGTAAGAACCCCCCTCGTTTTTTCACGCCTGTAGTAATGCGAAAAACGTCACAATTCCATATATTGACAAAAGGTTCAATTTGCGTTACAACATGCCTGAAAACAATACGTTTATCAGCGTAATTTTACTCCAACAGAGAAAGCGAAGTGATCGTTATGGAAAAACAGTCCGAAGACGTGCCCCTCGGGCCAATAAAAGTCGGCGTGGTTTTTAACCTCAAACACGCCGCGCATACACCTTCCTCCGTGCCGGATGCGCAGGCCGAATACGACAATATCGAAACCGTTCAGGCCATTGAACAAGCCATCCAAAGCCGCGGGATTGCCACTGTTTTATTGGAAGCCGACGAGTACCTGCTGAGTAATCTGACCAGCCAGCGCCCCGACATTGTGTTTAACATTGCCGAAGGCCGCGGCGGCCGTGCGCGGGAAGCGCAGGTGCCCGCTCTGCTCAACCTTCTTGATATACCCTTTACCGGGTCTGACGAAACGACGCTCTGTATCGCGCTCGATAAAGCGCTCACCAAGCGTCTTCTTTCCACCTACAAAGTGCCAACGCCGCGTTACCGGGTCTTTTCGCCTGGCGACGCTGTTAATGCGTCCTCACTCCGCTTCCCCGTCATTGTAAAACCAAACGCCGAAGGCTCCAGCAAGGGCATTGCGGACGTCTGCATCGCCGAAAACGCGCGGACGATGAAGTCGCTTGTCCAAAAAAACCTCGCGCTCTACGGCGGGAGCGTTTTGGTGGAAGAGTTTGTCTCCGGGCGCGAGTTCACGGTCGGCCTGTTGGGCAACGGCGAGAGCGTCAAGGTGTTTCCGCCCATGGAAGTGATCTACCACCGCTCGCCCATTGAAGGCTACAACGTATATAACTACACCGTCAAACAGCATTATCAGGAGTATGTAGACTACAAATGCCCCGCGGAGATTCCCGCCGAGATGGAACGGGAGATGATCCGGCTTTCGAAAAAAATCTTTTTCGCGCTGGGCTGCCGGGACTTTGCGCGCGTGGACTTCCGCGCGGACGAAGCGGGAAAACTATACTTCATCGAAATCAACCCCCTGCCGGGACTTGCGCCGCATTACAGCGATTATCCGATGCTGGCGGAGTTTTGCGGGGTCGAACACGACGAACTGGTGTATGGCGTCCTATTGGCGGGCGCTAAACGAAACGGCATAACGCTGAACCAACAACCATCCAAAGAAAAGCGATAGGGAACGAACATGGAAGCACAAAAACAATTGCTGCAGTCGGAGGAACCTCCGCAGCCTGACCCGCAATGGGACGATTGGAAATGGCAGTATGCCCACCGGATTACAACGGTTGAGCAGCTCAAACACGTTCTCCCGCTGACGCAGGCGGAACAAACCGATATTGAAACGTGCCTTGGCGCGTTCCGTATGGCGATTACGCCGTATTACGCCTCCCTGATCGATCCGTTCGATCCGGAAGACCCCATCCGCAAGCAGGCCGTGCCTTCGATTCTGGAAACAAAGCCGGATCATAACGACATGGCCGATCCCCTTGGCGAGATGGACGACAGCCCCGTGCCGCACGTTGTGCACCGCTATCCCGACCGTGTGCTGCTGCTGGTGACGCTCCAGTGCTCCATGTACTGCCGCCACTGCACGCGTCGCCGCGTCGTCGGCGAGGAGGATCTGCCGATCTCCGAAGCCGATCTGCAGCGCGCCGTGGACTATATCCGCTCCCATGAGGAAATTCGGGACGTGCTGATTTCCGGCGGCGACCCGCTGACCATGAGCACGGCTAAGCTGGAGCATATCATTTCGTCGCTGCGCGCCATCGAGCATGTGGAGATTATCCGCATCGGCACGCGCGTGCCGGTGGTCATGCCCATGCGCATTACGAGCGAGCTCACGGATATGCTCAAAAAGTATCATCCGATTTGGATCAACACGCACTTTAACCACCCGGGTGAGCTTACTCCCGAAGCCGCGCGCGCCTGCGCCGCCATCGTGGACGCGGGCATCCCGCTGGGCAACCAGACCGTGCTGCTCAAAGGCATCAACGACAACGTCGAAACCATGAAGCGCCTGCTGCTCGGCCTCGTTAAGATGCGCGTGCGCCCGTATTACCTCTACCAGTGCGATTTGAGCTGCGGCATCGGGCACTTCCGCACGCGGGTGGAGACGGGCGTGGAGATTATGCACGCGCTGACCGGCAACATCTCCGGCTATGCGCTGCCCAAGTACGTCATCGACGCGCCGGGCGGCGGCGGCAAAATTCCGGTCGGGTATGAATACGTCGTTTCCAGGGACGATAAGGACGTCGTGCTGGAGAACTACCTTGGCAAGCGTTACCATTATCCTCAGCCGGAGCCCGGCGAGTGACTGCACCAATACACAAAAGACGGTTTATGCCGTCTTTTGTTTTTTTTGAATACTTTTTTTAAAAGTATTCGGATGAGTGACTGCACCTGTTTTAAAAAACAAGACGGCTCACGCCGTCTTGTTTTGTTTTAAAATACTTTTTTAAAAAAAGTATTCGGTTGAGTGACTGCACCTGATTTATAAAAACAAGACGGCTTGCGCCGTCTTTTTTTTATTTATTCCGTATCTTTGGCGCGTTTGCGCTGCGTGCGGTCCTGCGCGTCCAGCGCGGAACCGAGCGCAAGGCCAACCGACATCCCAATCACCATGCCCATGGAGTAGTTGTCACTCGCTGAGCCAATCGCACCGCCTGCGCCCATGCCGATGCACATATAGATCGCCATCCACATGGTGGCGGGTTTCTCCAGCTCCCAGAGCGTCTGCCCGTCCTCCAGCGAAGCGGCGGCGGGATCGAGCGGAAGCTTCTTAAACCTGACCTTCTCCAGCACGCGTTCGGAAGCGGTGTTCCCTTCATCCGTAATGGCGCGCGCAAAGTACACGTTCGTTTGCGTGAACGCCCAGTCGGCCAGCGCGTGCACCGCCTCGGTGGCATAGCCCTTATTGCGGTATTGCTCCAGCACGCCGTAGCCGATTTCCACCGTTTTATCGACCGGCACGCCGTGGAAGCCCAAATCACCCAGCGTTTCACCGGTGTCCTTGAGCGTCATGCGCCAGGCGGTGTGCCAGAGCGCCTGATCGGGGTGCTGCAAAACGCAGTCGCGCATTTCCGTATACGCGCTCTTGAGGTGCGCGTCGGTTTCCTTTTGAATTTTTTCGCTGAGTTCGTCGGCGCTCATGGGGGTGAGCAGCATGCGCTTGGTCGGGATTGGTTTTTGGTTGTAGAGCCAGGTTTGTTTCTGTATCATTCGTCTTCCTCTGCTTCTCTTCTTTCGTTCCTCTGTCATCGACTCGTTTTATTCGATGCCTTTGAGCCGTAAATACGCGCTCAGCTCGCGTGTCGGAATAATACCCTTGTTTTTTAAATACGCGCTCAGTTCGCGGTCGTTTCGGATGACCACCGTTTTTTCTGGGTATTGCGAGACTATCGCTTTGTAACCGCGCACCCGCGCGCGCGTCCTCCCCTGGCAGAGAATCCACCAGACGAATTCCGCATTCATGCGCTCGATGCAGCCGTCCGCCGCGCTCTCCCGCGTGCCGCCGCGAAAGGCGCGGTAACGTTTGAGCGCGCGATGCAGGCAAAGCAGGCGCGGGTAGTTTAGAAAGACGATCTCGTCGGCAATACGCAGGCGTTCTTCACGCAAAAGCGACTGGTAGTTGCCGTCGATGACCCAATCGTCCTGTTCCATCGTTTGGCGGACGATCTCTTTCGCGCTGTCGCGGTCGCGCTCAACCCAGTCCGGCAGAAAGTTCACCGTATCGAGGTAGAGTGGTTCGCAGTCGACCCAGCCCGCAAGTTGTTTTGCCAGCGTGGATTTGCCCGACCCGCTGTAGCCGATGACCGCGATCTTCACTTTCTTCCCTCCCCGAACGGTTTGTTTGCCATTTTCCATAAAAAACCCGCCTTGTTGAGGGCGGGCAATGTTCGGTTGTAATTCGGCTCCCTATGACGAGGGGGCTGTCGCCGTCAGGCGACTGAGGGAGAGAAAAGGAAAATGCGCTCTCCCTCCGGCACTTCGTGCCACCTCCCTCAACAGAGGGAGGCATAAGAGAATCCTATTCCAGAAAGTCCTTCAGCCGCTTGCTGCGGCTCGGATGACGGAGCTTTCTCAGCGCTTTGGCCTCGATCTGGCGAATGCGCTCGCGGGTAACGTTGAACTCCTTGCCCACTTCCTCCAGCGTTCTGGCCTTGCCGTCGTCCAGACCGTACCGAAGGCGCAGCACTTTGGCTTCTCTCGGCGTGAGAGAGTTGAGCACGTCCATGAGCTGCTCTTTGAGCAGCGTCACCGCCACCGCTTCGGCAGGCGCGGGCGCGTCGTCGTCCGGGATGAAGTCGCCGAGGTGCGAGTCGTCCTCCTCGCCGATCGGCGTTTCCAGCGAAACCGGTTCCTGCGCAATCTTAATGATCTCGCGCACCTTCTCTTCGGAGATGCCCATCTCTTTGGCGATCTCGTCCGGGCGGGGATCTCTGCCGTATTCCTGCACGAGCTGGCGGTTGACGCGGATGAGCTTGTTGATCGTTTCCACCATGTGCACGGGGATGCGGATCGTCCGCGCCTGATCCGCGATGGCGCGCGTGATCGCCTGGCGAATCCACCAGGTGGCGTATGTGGAGAATTTATAGCCCTTGCGGTAATCGAACTTTTCCACCGCTTTGATGAGGCCGAGGTTGCCTTCCTGAATCAAATCGAGAAACAGCATGCCGCGTCCGACATACCGCTTGGCAATGGAAACCACGAGACGAAGGTTCGCTTCCGCGAGCTGATGCTTGGCGTCGGGGTCGCCGTCCGCCATGCGCTGGGCGATTTCGACTTCCTCGTTTGCCGTGAGCAGCGGAACTTTTCCGATCTCCTTGAGATACATGCGCACCGGGTCGTCGATGTTGATGCCTTCGACCGCGGCGAGCGTGGATTCGATCTCCGCGATCTCCTCGTTGATGTCCTCCGGCATGTCGACGTCTTCCACGACGTCGATATTGAGCTCCTCCAGATGGTCGTATACCTTTTCCACCTGCTCCTGATCCAGATCGAGCTCCTCCAACGCGTCCATGATCTCCTTGTAGGTGAGCATGCCCTTGGCTTTGCCCGCTTCAAACAGGTCGTTGAGTTTTTGTAATCGTGCTTCTTTTGCTTCCAAATTCCCCACAGCTCCTTCCATCTCTGCCGCCGAAAGCGGCGTTCCTGAATGTTCGAAATTATTTTCTGCGGCGCTTGCCGCGTTTCTCGACTGTTCTTTTGCTTCGGCCGCAGCCGGTCTTTGCTTATGTTCAGAATATTTCCCGCGGCGCTTGCTGCGTTTCTCGTGTGTTCTTTATTTTTTGCGGTAAATCACCTTTGCTAGAGTCCGCGCATGCGCAGGTTGAGTTTTTGCATCTCCCTGAGCTTCTTTTCCCGCTCACCTGCGGAAAGCGAGGGTTCCGCGAGCTGGGCTTTGATCTCTTCCATCTCGGCAGCGAGATCGCATTTTTCGATGCGGCGGATGCAGTCGCGCGCGGCTTTTTCCGGCTCGGCGCATTCCGTTTCCTCGCGCAGCGCCGCGGTGATCCGTTCGGCGTTTTCCTTTTCCATATTCGCAATCAAAAGCGGGATGTTCGGCGTTTCGCCGCGCTCATACGCCGCCGTCAGCGCTCTGGCAAAGTCTCGCGTGCTCTCCGCGGCAAAGGGCTTGTCGCAGCCGCAGTCGCTCACGAGCATGGCGGCTTCTTTGGAATGCAGCATCATGCAAAGCAGCGCGCTCTCCGCGCGGGTGCGCTCGTTGTCGACCGGAGCCGTCCGCTTTCGCGGTTCGGATTTTTTGAGCGGCTGGCTTTGCGCGTACTGCGGCGCTGTTTCGTGCCGCGTGGTCGCGCCCTGCGCTTTGATGGTCTCTATGGAGTACCCGGTTTTTCTCGAAAGCTGCTGGTAATACCGCTCGCGTTCCACCGGAGATAGCGACGAAATAAACTTGCAGGCTTGTATGGCGTACTGCTCGCGCTCGTTCTCTTTGGAGAGGTCGAAGGCGCGCGCCATGCTCTCGAGCTTAAAAGCGTTGAGAGACAGCGCGTTTTCCTTGAGCACGTCGAAGGCTTCCTTGCCGTGTTCGCGGACGAACTCGTCCGGGTCCTGCTCGTCGGGAAAGACGATCACACGCACGCTTAAGCCTTCCGCCGTTAAAATGTCCAGCCCGCGGATCGTCGCGTTCTGGCCTGCCGCGTCGCCGTCGTAGGCGATGTACACGGTGGTTACGTACCGCTTGAGCAATCTTGCCTGCTGGGTGGTCAGCGCGGTTCCAAGGCTCGCTACGGCGTTTGTGACCCCGGCTTCGTAGAGGCCGATCACGTCCGTATACCCTTCCACGATCACGAGGTCGCCAAGCTTGCCGCTTTTCTGCTGATTCAGGCCGTAGAGGTTGTTGCGCTTGTTATAGAGCAGCGTGTCGCCGGTGTTGATGTATTTGGGCTTGTCGTCGTTGTTGAGCACCCTTGCTCCAAAGCCGATGACCCGCCCGGCTGCGGAAACGATTGGAAAGATCAGCCGTCCGCGGTACGCGTCGTAGGTTCTGCCCGTCTGCTCGTTTTTAACCAGCAGACCCGCTTCCACCAGCTCTTCGGGCGAGTAGCCCTTTTCGCCGAGAAAATTCTTGAGCGCTTCCCATTCGTCCGGCGCGTAGCCAAGGCCGAACCGGCGCACGGAATCGCTCGTGATGCCGCGGCGCTTGAGATACGCGCGCCCCGGCCCGCCCGTTTCCCCCAACAGCGTTTCCATATAGAACCGCGCGGCGAACTTGCAGGCTTCCGTGAGGCGTTCGCGCTTGGCGCGCACACGCAGCATTTCCGCGTCGTTGACTTCCTCCGGCAAGGCCATGCCCACGCGGTTGGCGAGAAACTCCACCGCCTCCGGAAACGTCAGCCGTTCGACGTCCATGATGAATTGAATCACCGACCCGCCGATATGGCAGCCAAAACAATAGTAGAGCTGGCGGTCGGGAGAGACCGAAAACGAAGGCGTTTTTTCGCCGTGTACGGGGCACAAGCCCCAGAGCCGCCGCCCCTTCGGTTTTAGGTCGATATACGCGGAGGCGACGGACACGATATCGTTTTTACCAATCAGCTCGTTGAGCCAGCTTTCCGGATAAGCCATTCCATCGTCCTTTCCCGCGAAATCATCGTGACTAGAGCGTGTTTCTAAACTGGATTTTCCTCCATGCGCGCTGCCAATAGCATACGGCTTTGAGCCGTTCGGCTTTGCGGCTTATTTATATTCGACTTTTCTGTTCCGTTCCCTGCCGAAGAAAGAATATTTCTTTTTTTGCAAAGCGTTTTTTATTCAAACTCGCTCGGAACGCCCGTGCCGACGTCCATCCAGGACTTGGGCACGAACAGCCGCACGTAATCGCGGATGGCGTAGTTATCCGTCATGCCCGCAATATAGTCCGCAACCGCGCGCTCCGTGCCGTCCACGGGGATGTATTTTTGATATTCCGCGGCAAGCTCCTCCGTATGGAACAGGTAGTATTCAAACAATTCCTCAATCACGCGCTTCGCCTTGCGTTCCTCGCTTTTGGCAACGGGGTTGCGGTAAACATGCTCAAACATGAATTCCCTGAGCGCGTCGAACTGTTCGTAAACCGCGTCGGACATGCCGATTTCCGGGCAGTCGAAGCTCGTTTTTACCACATCCAGAATCATGGTGTTGATGCGGTTGCCGTGGCTGTTTCCCAGCACGCGCACGCAGGCTTTCGGCAGGTCGCTTTCGCGCAGGACGCCCGCGCGGATCGCGTCGTCGATATCGTGGTTGATGTACGCAATCCGGTCGGAAAGCGAAACGACCTTGCCTTCCATCGTCGCGGGCGTGCCGTCGCGTTTATGGTGGAGGATACCGTCCCGCACTTCAAAGGTGAGATTGAGCCCCTCGCCGTCGTTTTCCAGCTTTTCCACCACGCGGAGGCTCTGGACATTGTGTTCAAACCCGCCGGGCAGGAGCTGATTAAGCACGTCTTCGCCGCTGTGGCCAAAGGGCGTATGCCCGAGGTCGTGCCCCATGGCGATGGCTTCGGTCAGGTCTTCGTTGAGGCGCAGCGCGCGGGAAATCGTCCGCGCGATCTGCGAAACTTCCAGCGTGTGCGTCAGTCTCGTGCGGTAGTGGTCGCCCTGGGGAGAGAGGAACACCTGCGTTTTGTGCTTGAGCCGACGGAAGGACTTGCAGTGCAAAATGCGGTCGCGGTCGCGGATAAAGTCCGTTCGGATCTGGCAGGGTTCAATCTTTACTTCCCTGCCGCGCGAATGCTGAGAAAGCGTTGCGTAAGGCGAAAGCGTTTCCGCCTGAATCCGCTCGTAGTACATGCGCGGATTTTCGTTTTCCAAAACAGTTCCCTGCCGATCTGCTTTATCCATAACAACGCCCTCCGTTCTAAGGGTACATATTCGCCGTCGCGGGGCGAACTCCTTGTTTTATCGCTCTAAAAGACGGAATCTTACGCGGAGTTTGCTTTTTTGACGTATTTGGCGGGTCATAGAACGCAAGGAGGCGCCGCAGCAAAAAAAGCCCCGCCCGCAGATTCCTGCGAACGGGGTTTTACGTTTATCGCAATTGTTACTCTTTTTCTTTGCCTTCGCAGCCGCAGTCGCAGCCGCAGTCGCAGCCGGGAATTTCGAACTCGATGGTTTCGTTGCAGTTCGGGCAGATCAAGCCGTCTTCGCTGTCGATCATGTCCTCGTCAAAATAGACCGTTTCGCCGCAGTGCGGGCACTGCACTTCGATAAAGTCGTCCTCGTCGAAGTCGTCGTCGAGTTCGTCCAGTTCGTCGTAGATGCCGTCGATGCAGTCCGAAAGATCGTCTATGCTCTCGTCCTGTTCCTCCAGCGTTTCCGCAATCGCGCCCAGCACGTCGATGATGCCGCGCAGCAGTTTGTCGGTACCCTCTTCCTTGAGCGAAAGGCCGTCCGCCAGCCCGTCGAGATAGGCAACTTTTTCAGAAATATAGCTCATGGGATTGTTCCCTCCTGCCGTCCGGTGAAGGCCGGCTTGTCGATAAAAGTTCGTTCAGAATAAATGCTCGTTCAGAATAAATACTCGTTCAAGATTAATCTTCGTTCAGACGCGCTCCATGTACTCGCCCGTGCGGGTGTCCACGCGGATGCGGTCGCCTTCGTTGACGAACAGCGGAACGTTGATGATGTAGCCGGTTTCCAGCGTCGCGGGTTTGGTCGTGCCGGTCGCGGTATCGCCGCGCACGCCCGGTTCGGAATGCGTAATGGTCAGTTCAACGAAGTTCGGCGCTTCCACCGAGAACGGAGAGCCCTTGAAGAAACGAACCTTGACGTTCTGGTTTTCCACCATGAAGTTGATCGAATCTTCAACCTGCGCGTGGTTGAGCGGGAGCTGCTCGTAGGTTTCCACATCCATAAAGTAATACAGCCCGCCGTCTTCGTAGAGGTACTGCATTTCCTTGGTTTCGATGTGCGCCGGCGGGTATTTGTCCGTCGGGTTAAACGTGCGCTCGAGCACCGCGCCGGTCATCACGTTTTTGAGGCGAGTACGCACGAAAGCCGCGCCCTTGCCGGGTTTTACATGCTGGAAGTCAGTAATCGCCCAGACCGACCCGTCAATTTCCACGGTCATGCCTTTTCTGAATTCGCCTGCACTGATCATAAACTGTTTCCTCCGTCACATTCGATATTCATCGAAGTTTGTTATTATTGGCTTTTTTATGACGCATCGCCGCTGAAAAAAACGACGAGTTGTTTCACTTTTTACTAGATAAGCGTGAGCTCCTGATTGAAAACCCGTTCCAGGCAGTCATGCGCCCTGAGCAAATCAGGTTAAATGAGCACAAGCTCCTTGGGTGAGGACACGAGGTTGAGGTGCCCCGTTTCGGTGACCACGCAGCAGTCTTTGAATAAGCCTTAAATGAGCACAAGCTCCTTGGGCGAGGACACGAGGTTGAGGTGCCCCGTTTCGGTGACCACGCAGCAGTCCTCGATGCGAACGCCGCACAGGCCTTCCACATAGATGCCCGGCTCGACCGTGATGGTCATGCCCGCGGTGAGCGTATCCGTACTGGAAAGCGAAGCGCGTGGAGGTTCGTGAATTTCCAGCCCGAAACCGTGGCCAAGCCCGTGGCCGAACGCCGCGCCGTAGCCAAAGTCAGTGATGTAATCCCGCGCAATGGCGTCCAGCGCTTTGCCGTTGACGCCGTTTGTCAGCGCGTCCAGCGCTTTCTGCTGGGCGGCTTTCACGATTTCGTAAATCTTCTTCTCTTCCGTGCCGATAGAGCCGATGCCGAACGTGCGCGTCATATCCGAACGGTAGCCTTCGCTCACGCAGCCAAAGTCAACGACCACGAGGTCGCCCTTTTGGAGTTTTCGCGCGCCAGGCACCGCGTGGCACATGGCGCCGTTGGGGCCGCCCGCCACGATGGGATCGAACGCCGGGCCTTCGCTGCCGTTTTTGGAGCAGACGTAGATGAGTTCCGCCGCCGCTTCCAGCTCCGTCATGCCGGGGCGGACGCGACCGAGAAACTCCGCGTAGGATTTGTCGGCAATGTTCTGCGCGGCCTGGAGAGAAGCCACTTCATCCGCGGACTTATGCAGGCGCGGGAGCGTGATGGTTTCGTGGAATTCTGCCCATTCGACAGGGAACGTTTTATATTCGGTAAAAGCGCCTACGCTCAGATGATCCTGTTCAAAGCCGACGCGCTTTGCGCCGTCCTGCTCAAAGAAGCCTTTGATGCGCCCAAGCTGGTCGGAATAGGTGGATTCCACGACCTCCGCACAGCCTTTTGTTTGCGCCTTGGCCTGAATCGTATACCGAAAGTCGGTCACAAGGTACGCGCTCTTTTGCGTCACGACGAGGACGCCGTCCGGGCTGGTAAAACCGGAATAATAGCGGATATTCACGCCGCTGGTGATCAGCGCCGCGTCAAGCCCGTTTTTGCGCAGATTTTCGCGCAATCCTTCTAATCTCTTTTTCATACGGAGTTATTTTACCACAGTTGTTCCCGACGCACAACACAAATGCTTCGGCGCAGGCCTTTCTTTTTACTTGTAAGGAATCGCCCGTTTCACAACAAAACTCCGGCCTTGTTCAGCCGGAGTTTTCATGAACGGTGTTATCCCCAGTACTGCTGATATTTTTCAACGTTCTTTTCGTGCTCTTCGTAGGTCTTGGCAAACACCAGTTCGCTGGTTTCGGCGGGGTTCTGGTTACAAAAGTAGAGGTAACCGCCGGAAAGGTATTCTTCGTTGGGGTACAGCGCTGCTTCGATGGCAGCCTTGCCGGGATTGCAGACGGGTCCGACGGGCAGGCCGTTGTATTTATAGGTATTGTAGAGCGAGTCGGTAGCACGCTCGCTTTCGTTGAAGACATACTTAGTGACTCCCAGCACATACGAGAGGCTCGCGCAGCTCTGCAGCGGCATATCCTGACTCAGGCGGTTATGGAACACGGCGGAAACCTTGGCAAAGTCGTTTGGCGCCTGCGCTTCGCGCTCGATGAGCGAGGCCAGCGTCAGCACCTGATCCATCGTCATGCCCAGTTGTTCGGCGCGGGTGAGATACTCGTCCGTAAACACTTCGTTGAAGCGGTTGAGCATTTTGATGAGGATCGTTTCGACGCTTGCGTCGGCGTACACTTCATACGTATCCGGGAAGAGATACCCTTCCAGCACATACGCCCTGCTTGCAACATTGCTTGTTGACGCAACGTCGTTGATGAACGCAAAGTTCGTAAACGCGTTGCCCGTCTTTGCCGCTTCCAGCAAGTCGGCCTCGCTGGAAATCAGCCCTTTATCCAAAAGCACTTTGCCGATGCCGACGATGGTATAGCCTTCCGGCACGGTAAAGGTGATTGTGGCCTTTGGCGCGTTGCCTTCGCAGAGGATTTCGACGATCTGCTTAATGCTCATGTTCTTGCTCAGCACATACGTGCCCGCCTTGAGGCTGTTTGCCTTTCCGACGAAGTCCACATACACCTTGAACGCCGCCGTGCTGGAAATCAGCCCTTCCTTGTCGTAGCCGCACGCGCCGTAGAGAATCCGCGCGATGCTGCTGGCGGAAGACGAAGCGGGTATCGTAACCTCGATGGGCGTTACGTCGTTTTTGTCCGCGGGGTCAATATAATTGGAAAGAACGTAGTTTACGGTTGCGCGCGCAATAAAGAACACGACCACCAGGCTGATGCCAAGCACCACCGCCGGGCGAACCGCCAGCCAAAGCCTCCACAGCCTTTTTTGCTTCTTCCGTTTTTCTTTTTCCGCTCTCGTAGCCATAGTCAGGTTTCGCTCTTCCTTAACAAAAGACGTTGCCGGTTGTACGCGATTGCTTTTGCGCTCTTCCCGTCCGAATCAGTATAGCAATCCAATTCGAATTGTTCAAGTTTATGAACGCGCTGTGAACTCAGCCTTCCAGCGGGCCGAGGTCGACGTCCACCGCTTCGGCGAGGATTTTGTATACGTCCCCCAGCGTCCGCTTGATGCGGTATTCCGCCATCAGGTAGGCCGAGGCGGCGGAATCGAACTGCAGCAGCTCGCCGATCTTCTGGAGTTTTTTGATGCTTTCGTTCCCGCTGTCGCCGGAAATCATCGCCGCCTGCGCGCGGATCTGGAGCTTGTTGTATTCGTCGATCAGCGCGCGGGTTGTAGTGTTTTCCATGGCGCGTTCACGCGCTTCTGCGTAGGCGCGGTATTCCTCACTCGCCTTGAGTTCCCGGGCGAGCTGCTTTGCCGTATCGGTTACCATGTGTTCCGCTCCCTATATTTCAATGATGATCGGCATGATCATCGGCGTGCGCTTGGTCTTGCCCTTGAGGAACGATTTCAGCGAGTTTTTAATGCCGGACTTGATGTTGGCATAGTCGCTGCGGTCGGCTCCCTCGAACTTGCGCGCATCCTTGATGAGCAGCGTCTTTGTTTCCGCAATCAGCTCCTCGGAGTCTCGCATATACACAAACCCGCGCGAGATGATCTCCGGCGAGGTAAGCATCCGCCCGGTTTCGCTGTCCAGCGTCAGCACCACTACCACGAGGCCGTCCTGCGAGAGCGTTTTTCTGTCCTTGAGCACCACGTCGTCGATATCCCCGATGCCGTCCACCATGACCGCGCCGGAGGTGACGCTGCCCGCCTTGCGCCCACCGCGCTGCGAAAGCTCGATTACGTCCCCGCAGTCCGCAATAAACATGTTTTCCGGCAGAATGCCCATCTCTTCGGCGAGTTTTCCATGCATCACCAGATGCCGGTATTCGCCGTGGACGGGGATGAAGAACTTCGGTTTCGTGAGCATCATCATCAGCCTCAGCTCTTCGCGGCAGGCGTGGCCGGAAACATGCACGTCCGCCATGCGGTTGTAGATGACCTGCGCGCCTTTTTGGTAGAGCTGGTTGATGACCCGGGATACGCCGACCTCATTGCCCGGAATGGCCGACGCGGAGATGATCACCGTGTCGCCCTTGCCGATGTTGAGCCGGTGCGTCGCGGTTGCCATGCGGAACAGCCCGCTCATGGGCTCGCCCTGGCTGCCGGTTGTGATCACGCAGATCTGGTCGTCGCGGTAGCGCTTAAGTTGTTCCACTTTTACGATGCTCTCCGCCGGAATCTTGAGGTAGTTAAGCCGCATGGCAATCTGCACCACCTGCTCCATGCTGCGTCCCTGAAAGCAGATCACGCGGCCGTGGCTGATTGCAACATCCGCAACCTGCTGGATGCGGTAGACGTTGCTGGCAAACGACGCAACGATGATGCGCCCCTCCGCCACGTCGAAATAGTATTCAAACGTCTTGCCGATCTCTTTTTCACTCTGCGTGTGACCGGGGCTTTCGATGTTGGTGCTGTCGCTCATCAGCGCGAGTACGCCGCGCGCGCCGTAATGCGCAAAGCGGATGATGTCGATGGGTTCGCCGTCGATCGGCGTAAAATCCACCTTGAAGTCGCCGGTGTGGATCACCGTGCCGATGGGGGTGTTGATCGCCAGCGCGACCGCCCCCGCGATGGAGTGCCCGGTTTTGATGAACTCCACCTTGAAGCAGCCGAGTTCTACCGTATCGCCGGGTTTGACGACGTTGAGCTTCTTGCTCGTAACGCGCGCTTCCTCCAGTTTGTGTTCGATGAGCGCGATGGTAAACGCCGTGCCGTACACGGGCACGTCGAACTCCTTGAGCGCATAGGGCAGCGCCCCGATATGGTCTTCATGTCCGTGGGTGATCAGAAACCCCTTCAATTTTGCGCGGTTTTCACGCAGGTAGGACATGTCCGGGATCACGATGTCGATGCCGGGCATGTCGTCGTCCGGAAAACTCAGCCCGCAGTCGACAACGACGATATCGTTGCCGTACTCGATCACGGTCATGTTTTTCCCGATCTCGCCCAACCCGCCAAGCGGGATAATCTTTAGTTTACTTGCCATTTGTTATTTTTCTCCAATACTCTTTTTCATCCTATCCCCAAAGCAGAGCACATTTGCTCCGCGTCTGTTCAAAATGATGCTTGTCCCGCGCGGCGGGACGGGCTATTTCCAAAGCGGAGCGCGTTGCTCCGCACATGTTCAAAATGATGTTTATTTAGTCCCGCGCCGCGGGACGGTTTTATTCCCAAAGCGGAGCGCTTGCCCCGCACATGTTCAAAATGATAGTTATTTTGTCCCGCGCTTTTCTTTTCTCCGGGCTCTCCAAAAGCGACAGCAAGCCTGCAAAACGCAAGTTCAAAATGCCGTCTCTTTTGTTGTCCCGCCGCGCGGGGTTCTGTCGCTTTCGTTTATCCCAACAGCGAAACCACGGTTTCGCACATGTTCAAGATCAGTCTTCCCTTAAAAAAGAATCGGCTTGAAGCCTCCTTTAGAAGGGAGCGGGGATCAACTGTAAAAGTCGTTGCCGCCGTAGGTGCCGTAAAACGTTCTTGTTCCCCAGGTTTTGTCCGTGTGCTCGCTGCGAAACGACATCACGTTGCTCGGCAGCAGCCTGTTGCCGAGGTTGAATACGTCGTCCGCATACGCGATCACGTCGTCCGGGATGGTCTTTGTTAAAAAGTCGCTCCGGCTGACGACCGTAAACTGGCTTTTTTGATACACCACGTCATGCACCGTGTCCGGCCACTTGCTGGATTCCACGCGGTTGACGATCACGCAGAGCACCGCGCGGTAGCCTTCCTCGGTTCTGCCCGCTTCGAAATACGCCACCCGCGCGGCAAGCAGGATATCCTCCGCGTCGTACGCGCCGCTGGAAACATCCGGCAGTTCCTGCGAGGAAGTCTGCTGGGGCGTTGCCGTGGGCGCTTCGGTCGGCGCTTCGGTCGGATCCGGCTCCGGCGTTGCGGTGGGCTTTGGCGTTGCGGTCGCCTTGGGCTTTGCCGTCGGCGTTGCCGTTGCTTTGGGGGTCGCGGTCGCTTTTGGCGTCGGCGTCGGTTCCGGCGTGGGCGTCGGCGTGGGTGAAGGCATCGGCGTTGGCGGCACGGTCGGCACGGCGGTCGGCGTGAGCCTTGGCGTTGCCGTCGGCTCCTTGGTGGTGAGCAGTATCTCTTCGGTGTCCATCGAAAGGCTCTGCTCGCCGTCGGCTTTTTCCCCTTCGGCAGGCGAAATCACGGTCATCGAGTAGCTTTCCCCCAGCGGCGCGTCGCCAATGGCGACCATTTCCGGCGTTGGAGATGGCGTTGCAAGGTCAACCACAAACACCTGCGCTTCCCCTTCGCAGCCGAAGAAGAAGCAGCAGAGCATGGCCGTCAGCAGGCCCAACGCAAATTTTCTACTCGAATCGGCTTTTTCCGCAATCGCAATCATCCTTTTTCAGAGGATGTACTTGTGAATATCATCCTCGTGGTATTCCACGCCGATGTGCTCGTCCACATACGCCGCGTCGATCACCAGCTCGATTTCCGGGTGCTGGCCGTTAGCGTTAAAGGAAATATCGTCCAGCAGGTTTTCCATCACCGTGTGGAGGCGGCGCGCGCCGATGTTCTCCGTGTTTTCGTTGGCGATAAAGGCATACTTTGCAATCGCCTTGAGCGCGTCCGGAGTAAACGTCAGTTTGACCTTATCCGCTGAGAGCAGCGCCGCGTACTGCTTGGTCACAGCGTTTTCCGGCTGGGTTAAAATCTGTTCAAAGTCTTCCTGCGTGAGCGCTTCCAGCTTCACACGGATCGGGAAACGCCCCTGCAGTTCGGGGATTAAGTCGCTGATCTTGGCGGTATGGAACGCGCCCGCCGCAATAAAGAGAATATAGTCCGTTTTGACCGGCCCGTATTTGGTGGTCACCACGCAGCCTTCCACGATGGGCAGAATGTCCCGCTGGACGCCCTCGCGGGAAACGTCCGGCCCGCCCATGTGCTCCGCGCCCGCGATCTTGTCGATTTCGTCAATAAAGATAATACCGTCCTGCTCGGCGCGTTCCAGCGCTTCGCGGTGCACGTCGTCCATGTCGATGCGCTTTTCGCTCTCCTGCTGGACGATCACGCGCCGCGCTTCGCGCACGGGGAGCTTGCGGCGTTTGGTCTTCTTTGGCAGAAGGTCGCCAAACATCTCGCCAATGTTTAAGTCGATGCCAGCGGCAAACATCGCGTCGTTCGGGCCGCTCTGCTCTTCTACCTCAACTTCAACCAGCTCGTGTTCGAGCTTACCCGCGCGGAGTTCCGCCAGCACGCGCTCGCGCTCGGTATAGCGCTTGGCCTTTTCTTCCTCGCTGGGTTCGGGTTCGCTCTGCTGCGGCTGGCCTGCGCCAAGCAGCATCTGCAGCGCGTTGGGCTGCTTATGCTCGCGCTTCTTTGCGCCCGGCAGGAGCAAATCGACCAGCGTCTGCTCGGCGGCGGCTTCCGCAATCAAACGGACGCCTTCCATCTTGCGGTTGACGCTGATGCGGATGGCGGCATCCACCAAATCGCGCACCATGCTCTCCACGTCGCGGCCGACATAGCCGACTTCGGTATACTTGGTGGCTTCCACCTTTACAAACGGCGCGTCGACGAGTTTGGCGAGCCTACGCGCAATCTCGGTTTTGCCTACGCCCGTGGGCCCGATCATGATGATGTTTTTCGGCGTGATCTCCTCGCGGAGTTCGTCGCTCAGCTGGCTCCTGCGGTAGCGGTTGCGGAGGGCGACCGCCACGGCGCGCTTGGCTTTATCCTGACCGATGATGTATTTATCGAGCGCTTCAACAATTTCTCTTGGTGTCAGCATCATAGCGGTCAAACCTCCTCAACGGTGATATTGCCGTTGGTAAACACGCAGATTTCGCTTGCGATGCGCAGCGACTTTTCGGCGATTTCGTGCGCGGAGAGTTCCGTGTTCGCCTTGAGCGCCTTTGCCGCGGAAAGCGCGTACATGCCGCCGGAACCGATGGCCGCGATGCCGTCGTCCGGGTCGATCACTTCGCCCGTGCCGGAGATGATCAAAAGTTCTTCTTTGTTGGCGGCGATCAGCAGCGCTTCGAGCTTATGCATGATCTTGTCGCTTCTCCAGTCCTGCGCCAGCGATACCGCGGCGCGGGTGAGGTTTCCGCTGTACTGCTCCAGCTTCTTTTCAAACCGTTCGCAGAGCGAAAACGCGTCCGCAACCGAGCCCGCAAAGCCGACCACGACCTGATCGTGATACAGCCGTTTTACTTTTTTTGCCGTCGCTTTCATCACGACGGATTCGCTCATCGTCACCTGGCCGTCGCCCGCGATGGCGCACTTGCCGTCTTTTTGCACGGCGATGATCGTTGTACCCCTGAGTTCCACGAAGGGTTCCTCCTAATATGCGATGCTCCGGTGACTTTTTTGTTTTGAATCCAGGAATCAGAGCGGATTCCGATCAAAAATCGGATTCCAGCAAAACTGGAATCAAAGAAAAAAAAGGCCTTTGAGCCGGTACACTTCTACCTGAATACCATACTAACACAAAACGGGCAGGTTCGCCCGCATTGCGCAATTCGTTTTCAATTCTTTCACGATTTTGAGCGGTCTGCTTTCCTGCCGCCGCAGCGCGGTCTTTTGCAGGCTTCACGCGGTTTTTTCCGTGAACCAAGTCGTTTTGACTGCCTGTTCAGCACTCCCCGCGCAGTTCGTTGATGATCCCGAGCGCCCGTTCGGCCAGCACTGCGTAGCGCTCGCGCTTGTTGCGGATGCGCTTTTGCGGCGGATCCATGATGCCGAAGGTGACGTTCATCGGCTGAAAGTCGTCGCCCGCGTATTCGGCAACATAGTGCCCCAGCGAGCCGATGGCGGTCTTTGCGGTAAAGTCGAGCGGGCTGAGCCCGCGTAAATAACGATCCATTCCGATTGCGGCGGCAAACCCGCTGGAAGCGGACTCCACGTAGCCTTCCACACCGGTCATCTGCCCCGCAAAGAACAGGCCGGGAACGCTCTTTGCCTGATAATCGAATGTTAAAAGCTTTGGCGAAGGCAGAAACGTATTGCGGTGCATCACCCCGTAGCGGACGAATTCCGCGTGCTCCAGACCCGGAATCATGCCGAACACGCGCTTCTGCTCGCTGAACTTGAGGTTTGTCTGGAAGCCCACGATGTTATAGAGCCTGCCGTCCTTGTCGTCCTGACGCAGCTGAACCACCGCGAACGGCGCGTTGTCCTCCGTTTCCAGTCCGACGGGCTTCATCGGCCCGTAGCAGAGCGTGAGTTCCCCGCGTTTTGCCATCACTTCCACCGGCATGCAGCCTTCGAACACGCGCGGCGTTTCGAACGCGCGCAGTTCCGCCGTTTCCGCCGTAATCAGCGCGCGGTAGAAGACGAAGTACTCGTCCTTTGTCATCGGGCAGTTGAGGTAATCGTCCCCCCTGCCATAACGCGAGGCGCGGTAAACTTTTGTCATGTCGATGGAATCAAACGAAACAATCGGCGCCGCCGCGTCGTAAAAATGCAGCGGTTCGCCGAAAGCAAGCGCAATCTGTTCCGCCAGCGCGTCGCTCGTGAGCGGGCCGGTCGCGATAATCGCGGGCGGCTCCGGCAGGCGGACGACTTCCCCGCTGTGGATTTTGATATTCGTATTGTTGGTCAGTTCCTCGGTGACGCTAGCCGCAAACCCTTCGCGGTCGACCGCCAGCGCGCCGCCTGCGGGAACGCGGGTTTCGTCCGCAATGCGCAGCACGAGCGAATCCAATATCCGCAGCTCGGCCTTGAGCAGCCCCACCGCGTTTTCAAGGCGGTCGGAGCGCAAAGAATTGCTGCAGACGAGTTCGCAGAACGCGTCGCTGGTGTGCGCGGGCGATTTTTTACCGGGCTTCATTTCGAAAAGGTCGACGCCGTATCCGCGTTTTGCGAGCTGATAGGCCGCTTCGCACCCCGCGAGTCCCGCGCCGACGACGCTCACGCGCCGTTCGATCATTCGGCTTCGCCTTCCTGTTCTTCCTTGCCTTTTTTCACCGCGCGGTGAATATAGCCGCATTCCTTGTTCATGCAGGCGATGTAGCTGCCGTTCTGGCCGATCTTCTGCACCATCATGCCGCCGCACTTGGGGCAGGCCATTTTGGTGGGCTTGTCCCAGGAGACGAAGTCGCATTCCGGGTACTTTTCGCAGCCGTAGAACGCCTTGCCTTTTTTGCTTTTGCGTTTGATCAGCGCCGCTCCGCATTTGGGGCACGGCACGTCGATTTTGTCCACAATCGCTTTCGTGTTCCGGCAGGTGGGAAAATTCGGGCAGGCAAGGAACTTGCCGAAGCGCCCCATTTTATACACCATCAACGCGCCGCACTTTTCGCACACGATGTCCGAAACCTCGTCCGGTATCTTCTCCGGCGGGGCTTTTTCCAACGCGACTTCGACTTTGCCATGGAACGGGCCGTAGAATTTTTCGAGCACCTCGACCCAGCCGACTTTGTCCTCTTCCACGCCGTCGAGCTGGGACTCCATCATGGCCGTAAACTGAACGTCCACGATTTCCTCGAAATTCTCCATCATAAAGCGGTTGACCAAAAAACCGAGTTCGGTCGGGATCAGCTGCTTTTTTTCTCTTGCGATATACCCGCGATCAACGATGGTAGAGATCGTCGGCGAATACGTGCTGGGGCGTCCAATGCCCTTTTCTTCCAGCGCTTTGACCAGCGTCGCTTCCGTATAGTGCGGCGGCGGCTGGGTAAACTTTTGCTCGCTGCTCATCTTTTCGGTCTTGTAGTGCTCGCCCACCTTGACTTCCGGCAGCGCGCCTTCCTTCTCCTGCTCGTCGTCCCGGCCTTCGGTATAGACGATGGTGAAGCCGTCAAAGATCGTGCGGATGCCGTTTGCGCGGAAGTTTACGCCTTCGCAGTCCAGCGTTACGGTGCTGGTTGCGTAAACTCCGTCGCTCATCTGGCTGGCGAGGAAGCGCTCGTAAATGAGCTTATACAGCCGGTATTGCTCGCTGGTCAAGTAGTCTTTGATTCCGGCGGGTTCCTGATCCACACTGGTCGGGCGGATCGCTTCATGCGCGTCCTGCGCGCCGGCGCGGCCTTTGTAAAAGTTCGGCTTTTCGGGGATATAGTCCTTGCCGAAGCGTTTTTCCACAAACTCGCGCGCAAAGCTCTGCGCTTCGCCGGCAACGCGGACGGAGTCCGTACGGATGTAGCTGATCAAGCCGACCGCGCCCTTTGAACCGAGTTCAATGCCCTCGTAGAGCTGCTGGGCGATCATCATGGTGCGCTTGGTGGTAAAGCCGAGCTTGCGGGAAGCTTCCTGCTGGAGGCTGCTGGTGGTAAACGGCGGCGCGGGGTGGCGCGTCTTGACGCCGTCCTTGACGTCCGTTACCGCGAACAGTCCGCTTTTGATGCGTTCGAGAACCGCGTTGGTTTCCGCTTCCGTATGCAGTTCGCGCTTTTTGCCGTCCTCGCCGTAATACTTGGCTTCAAAGCTCTTTTTGCCCGCCACGTCGCGGAGTTTTGCGGTGATGTTCCAGTATTCCTCGGCAACGAAGTCCTTAATCTCCATTTCGCGGTCGCAGATAATGCGCGTTGCGACGGACTGTACGCGGCCTGCCGAGAGGCCTTTTCGCACTTTTCTCCAGAGGATGGGGCTGATTTCGTACCCCACCAGGCGGTCGAGAATCCGGCGCGCCTGCTGGGCGTTGACCAGCCGCATGTCGATGGGGCGCGCGCCCTTGATAGAGTTTTTCACCGCCGTGGAGGTGATTTCGTTGAACTCGATACGGCACTTGCTTTTTTCGTCGAGATTAAGCACCTGCGCCAGATGCCAGCTGATGGCTTCCCCCTCGCGGTCAGGGTCGGTCGCGAGAAAGACTTTGTCCGCGGCCTTGGCTTCCTTGCGAATGCGTTCGAGAACATCGCCCCGTCCGCGGAGCGTGATATATTTCGGCTCGAAGCCCTGATCGATCTTGACGCCGATCTGGCTCTTGGGCAGATCGCGCACATGACCGTTCGAGGCCACGACCTTGAACTTGCTTCCTAAAAATTTTCCGATCGTTTTTGCCTTGGCAGGCGACTCCACGATCACCAGAGTATCCGACATAGCGGTTCCTCCCGACGGTTAATTGTCCTTCAGTTTGACCCGGCACGTGTCTAAAGCGTACATTCTGCCCGGCAACTGCTTCATTATTCCCAAAAACTGGAGTTCTGTCAAGCACGAATTCAAAACGCCGATGGGAAGCGTCAGCAGTTCGCAGAGTTCGTCAAAGGAAAATTCGCCGTTTTTGAGCGCGCGGCAGATGCTTTGCTGCTCCGTGCTCAGGGACAAAACGGACACGGTTTCCGCTTCCGGCGCGACCTCGGCGGGCACATGCAGGCAACTGTATTCATTTAAAATGTCCTCCGGCGAGAGCACGGATTTTGCTTCTCCGCGCGTGATCATGCCGTTGGGGCCGACGCTCATTTCGTCCCCGATGCGTCCGGGGATGGCGAACACGTCCCGCCCCTGATCCTGCGCGTAGCCCGCGGTAATGGAAGTGCCGCTGCGCTCCGCGGCCTCCACAACGAGCGTTCCGTGCGCCATGCCGCTCATCACGCGGTTGCGGATGGGAAAATGGAACCGGTCCGCGCGCGCGCCGGGCAGAAATTCCGAAACGATGGCACCGCGCTCGATAATCTCTTCGTAAAGGTTCTTATTTGCGTTGGGGTAGATCACGTCCACCCCGCAGCCGAGCACCGCGACCGTTGGGTACGAACTG
Organism: Clostridiaceae bacterium; assembly: GCA_039683415.1. Classification (GTDB taxonomy): domain Bacteria; phylum Bacillota; class Clostridia; order Christensenellales; family CAG-138; genus UBA7703. The sequence goes on along the minus strand of JBDKRL010000006.1, from coordinate 106,918 downwards.
CTCCTGCAGTCCAGCGCCCCGCGCGCGGCGCAGGCGTCGATTCCCTCCGCCAGGCCGGAAACGATCAGCGCGCCCGACTCCGCAAGGGAAAGCGCAAAGCGCTTGGCGGTTTCTATGCCGTACGGCGTCGGGTGCCGCGAGCCAACGATGGCAATAGCAAGGCCGGGATCCGGCTCCAGCTTGCCTTTGTAATACAGCACGCTCGGATAGTCGGAAATCTCCGCCAGCAGTTTGGGGTAATGCTCTTCTCCGGGATAGGTAAACGAAATGCGCTTTTTTTCGAGCTTTTCGGTATAGCGGTCGATAAATCCGGGCGCCGCGGCTTCCTGTAGACGCGAACGCACATTTTCGCTGAGCGAATCGAACAAAGGATGCTTCTGGTCAAACGCTTCCTTTACAGTCGCCAGCGAGGGGAACCGTTCGCAAATGCGCAGAAATAACCGCGCGTTGTATTCCACCGCGTAATGCAGCCAGAGCCTATTCTGTTCTTCCGCGCTCAACTGCCGCATGGCGCGTTACGCGTCCCTTCCGGTGGAAGAGTCGAGGCTGCGGTACTGGATCGCTTCGGCATAGTGCGCCAGCTGCACCGTTTCCAGCCCCTCCACGTCCGCAATTGTGCGGGCAACTTTGAGAATGCGCTGGTAAGCGCGCGCGGAGAGCTTGAGCTCGGCGTACGCCCGCTGCAGCAGCTGTTCGGAAGCCTTGTCCGGCGAGCAGTACTGCTTGATGAGCCGCGCGTTCATCTGCGCGTTGACGAGGATGCCGTCGGCTTTGAACCGCTCGCGCTGGCGTTCCCTTGCGCGTTCCACCCTTGCGCGGACGTCCGTGGAGGGTTCTCCCCCCGTCTTATCCGAAAGTTCGCCAAAGCCGACCTCCGGCATTTCGATTTGGATGTCGATGCGGTCGAGCAGCGGGCCGGAAATTCGCCCGCGGTATTTCTCAATCTGCGTTCGGGAACAGCGGCAGGCATGGATGCGCGAGCCGTAGTTGCCGCAGGGGCAAGGATTCATGGCCGCGACCAGCACGAACTCCGCGGGATAAGTCGCGGTTGCCGCCGCTCTGCTAACGGTGATGAACCCGTCCTCCAGCGGCTGGCGGAGCGCTTCCAAAACGTCGTGCCGGAACTCCGGCAGTTCGTCCAGAAAGAGCACGCCGTAGTGCGCCAGGCTGATCTCGCCCGGCATGGCGTGGTTGCCGCCGCCCACGAGCGCCGCGCTCGACGCGCCGTGGTGCGGCGCGCGGAACGGCCGTTCGCGAATCATGCCGAGGCCTTTTGTCGCACCCGTGATGGAGTGAATCTTCGTAATTTCGAGCGATTCTTCGTAAGTAAGTCTTGGCAGAATGGAAGGCAGCGCGCGGGCGAGCATGGTTTTGCCCGCGCCCGGCGTGCCGATGAGCAGCAGGTTATGTCCGCCCGCAACGGCGATTTCCGCCGCGCGCTTGGCGCCCTGCTGGCCTTTGATCTCCGAAAAGTCGGTGGAATAGCGCGTTTCGCTGCCCTGCCAGCGCTCGGTGGGATGCGGGGCGATTTCGCTTTCCCCGCGCACATGTGCGCAAAGCGCGGCCAGAGACGAAACAGGCAGAACAGAAATGCCTTCGACATACGCCGCTTCTTCGGCATTGCCTTCCGGCACGGCGAATACCGTTTCGCCCTTGCCAAACGCGTCGATCACCATGGGCAGCACGCCCGCGATGGCGCGTACTCCCCCGTCGAGCCCCAGCTCGCCAAACGCCACAAACTCCAGCTTCGGGTTTGCGCCGAGCTCGCCGGAAGCGCCGAGGATGGAGAGCGCAACAGGCAGATCGTAGACCGCGCCTTCCTTGCGCATATCTGCCGGAGCGAGGTTGACCGTGATGCGCGCCGCGGGAAAGATATACCCCGCGTTTTTGATCGCCGCGCGCACCCGTTCGCGCGATTCCTTGACCGCCGCGTCCGGGAGCCCTACGATTTCAAAGGCGGGCAGACCGTTTGCAATATCGGTCTCCACCTGCACGCAGAACCCGCCGATTCCGCTGAGTCCATGGCTTTTTACGCGCGAAAGCATTGTTGCTGCCGATCCCCCCGCTGTGATATTTTTTTTAGCTGCCGCGGCAGCGCAGAAATCAGTTAATTGAACTTTGCTCCTTGGCTTCTTCTGCCTGCTGTTTTTTTCCGTTGAATACGAACAGCCGGTTGCCGACGAAATTTACGATAATCGAAAAGAACGTCGCAATCAGCTTGGCAATCGTGTCGCCTTTGACAAAGCCCGAAAGCGCTTTTGGCATCCATTCCGCCGCCCAGGCATTGGTCACGCCGAAGACTTCCCGGCAGAGCCAGATGACACCCAAAGATACGCCCAGCGACAACAGATTCACCAGCAGAAACAGCGCCATTTCGCGCAGGCTTTTCGTGCGCTCGCTGCGAAATGTCCAGTTGCTGTTCCAAAGGTAGCTGTTGACCACCCCGCAGGTAAAGCCCGCCACCTGCGCGGCGTAGACCCAGCCGAGCAGCAGGTTGAGCGTTTGAAATACCGCGAAATCGACCAGCGTATTGATTACGCCAACAATGGCGAACTTCACGAGCTGGTCAACCGTCTTTTTGACCGCTTGCTTACGCTCCATACATCAGCCTTCCTCCCGGCAGTTTGGCAATGAACGAAGCCCACTCCGGCGAGACCGCGAGTCCCGACAGGCCGGGGTACAGCAGCACGAAGAACAGCAGCGCAAACCCGACCCAGACCCACTTGAGAAACGCCGCGTCCGCATACTTCTGCTCCAGCTTCTGCAGGGCGTAGACCGTCGCCATCAAGATAAACGGCACGGTAGCAAAGAAGTGGTAGATAAACGTGCAGCGAGTCACCAGCACCCAGGGCAGATAGTTTGCCAGCACGCCCACAAAGAAAATCTGCAGCGCGCGGTCGGGCTTGATGCGCTTGGTGAGCCGCAGCGCCAGCAGCGCCACCGACCCGATGGCGGAAACCCACCAGACGGCTGGATTGCCGGAAGCGGTCAGCGTGGAAACCGCGTCGCCGTTGAGGTAGGAGTTGTAGTAATACCACATCGGCTTGACCGTGAACGGCCAGCTGTACCAGTTCGACTGATAGGGGTGCGTGGCGTGCAGGTTGGCATGGTAGTTATACATGAACGACTGATACGAGGTAAACGTTTCGAACATGCCCTTGAGCCCGTAGTTACCGGGATTCTGGCCGGACTCATAGATGAAATACGGCGTGTAGGAAGCAAAGTAGATGGCAAACGGAATTGCAAGGAAGAACAAGCAGCACCAAAGCAGCGTCTTGACCGTGTAATCCCAGTACCACGCAACCTTTGCCTGCTCCGCTTCCGTTCCCTGCGCGTTCACGCGCGCGTACTCAAGGTACCGCTTAATCAACGAGCCAAACAGGAGGATGGCAAGCCCCGCGCCCGCGTAGATGCTCGTCCATTTGCAAGCCGCTCCGATGCCGAAGAACAGCCCTGAGAGAAACAGCGGCTTGAGCGTCTTTTTCAGCCCGTCGACAAAGAAGTTCATCGTGATGTACTGATACATATAATAGTACATCAGCAGGATGAAGAACACCGAATACACGTCTATGGTGGCGATGCGCGTTTGCGTAAAGTGCATAAAGTCAAACGCAAACAGCGTCGTGAGCACCAGCGCATAGTTTGAATTTTTAAACAGGCGTTTGCCGAACGCGTAAAGAACCGGCAGCATGCCGATGCCGAACAGCGCCCCTACCACGCGCCAGCCGAACGGAACCATGCCGAACACCCAAACGCCCAGCATGATCAGCAGTTTGCCGAGCGGCGGATGCGAGTTTTCGTAGGGCGTCAGGTTATGCAGGTTCTCGTAAGCCGTTCTGCCGTGGTACAGCTCGTCGAAATACATGCCGTTGAAATACGTCGGCGTAAAGTCCACATACTCCTGCTCGTCAAAGAGGCTGCCCTGCGAACCGCTCGCGCCGACGAGAGTAACGGGAATCAGGTTTCCATCGTCGTCAAAAAACGCCATCTCGTTAAGCTTGAGCGAGCCGGAATAGACCGAGAGCGTCACGCTGCTGGCCGTAAAGTCCGTGGAGACGCGCTTCCAGCGGAACATGTCGTCGTAGGTCTGCGCAAAGGTCTCTTCGTACCCTTCGTTGGTTTTGAGCAGGAGCGTTCCGTCCTGATCGATGTTGCCGTAGAGGCTGTAATACGCCACATGCTCGGTTTCTTCGAATTGAACGGTAAAGCTCTCCCCCGCTGTACTGCTCTGCCAGAACGTTTCCGGCACATGGAGCGAGCCTAAGTTGGTGAGAGCCACGATTCCGTAAATCAGCGTAATGGCCAGCACATACAGGATATCCTTGCGGGTATAGCGCAGCTTGTTATCCGTTTCGAGCAGCGGCAGAATCGGGGTCAGCGACCTCTGCGCTTCCGCCTCGCGCCATTCCTCCGGCTCTTCCGGCTCCGCCCCCAGCGGTTCGGGCGAACGCCCGCAAAGCAGAATGGAGACGGCGACATAGCAGAGATATCCCGCCGAAAGCAGCATCAGCGCCGAGCCGCCGAACGTAATTGCGTTATAAAGCGTGCCGCGCGCGGCCTGATGGTTGACTACGTACATCGCGCAGGTAACGTTTAAAAATGCGGTGAGTGAAATGCCGCCAAAAGCGATCAACAGCCGACGGTCGCCAAAGAACGCATACGCCGCGAGCAGCAGCATCAGCGCGGGCAGCATGTAGCGCTCGTGCATATAGTGCCCCAGGCAGAAAATCAGAATCGCACCGACCGCGCCGCTTAAAAACAGCGCGCCCGCGCCGCGCTTTCTGCCGAGCACGTACAGAACCGCCGAAAAGGCAGTGGACAGCGCGATGCCGATCATGCCGATTGTTTTAAACGGCACGCCGAAAATGAGCGTATCCGCCGTCTTCCAGTTGCCGCCGAGCAGCGAACCGAGATTGAACGCCTCGATGGACATGTAGTTATAAGACGATGCGGTGGTTGCGTACTTGACCGCAAGCCAGTACCAGTTCTGCGTACCCTTGAACGGCAGCGACAGCACGATGAGCACCGCAAACGCCGCCGCAACCGCCAGGAACGTTTCCAGCAGGCGTTTCGGCCAGTTTTGCTTTGCGTCCACAATATCCGCAATAAACGCAACCGCAAGCAGCGGCCCAAGCATGAGCGCCTGGGGCTTACAGAGAATCGCAAGCCCGTAAACCGCGCCCGCCCAGATCCGCTTGTCCTTTTGCAGCAGCAGGATGACGATCACCAGCAGGAGCGCAAGGATGGAGTCGATCTGCCCCCACGCGCCGGAAACGAACGCCAGCACCGGGCAGAACGCGAAGATTCCCGCAACGATCAGAGAGACCGTTTCGCTTGCGCCGTAATGTTTTGCAATCTTGTAGAGCAGGTAGGTTCCAACCAGATCCGCCGCCGTGGAAGGCAGCTTAAAGAGCAGCGCCATGCCGGTGGAGCCATACGAAATGCCGAGGACTTTGCAGACCCAGCTCAGCGCGCCGCAGACATACATGTATCCCGGCGGGTAGTCCGTAAACGCGCCGGAGGTATAGAAGTTGCTGGTTCCGTCCAGCACCATATTGCCCCAGGCCATAAAGCAGTTGATGTCCGTCGGGTGGCCGAAGAAAATCAGCGACAGCATGATGCGGAGAATCAGCGCCCCCAGCAGCAACAGCGTCAGCGCGAATTTCGGCCGATCCGTCGTGTTCAGCGTGCGTCCGTCGTAGCGGGCGTGATTGCGGTAAAACCAGAGATAGCCGAGCGCCAGGATTGCCGTCACCGCAAGCGCGAGCACGAGTTTGCCGGTGGCGGACGCGCTTTCTTCGGTGGCTGCCTGCTCGGCGCTGCCGCCCGCGCCGGAAATGGTGCCGTTTTCCGTCATCAAATCGACGACGTCCGCCGTGGTGCTTTCGCACTCCAGCAGGGAGACGTTTTTATACTCCGCCTGCCCGGTCGCGGTGGTGCCGTAGCCGCCAAGCCGCAACGCCACGTTGACGCTGGTCTGTTCCGGTCCGGTTTTAAAATAAAGCGACACCGTCCGCCAGACGTCCGAACCGAACAGGTTTTCGGAGTAGCAGTAGGTGCCGTCGATGGCGTAGTTGTCGATGGAGAGCGAAGCGCCGGTGCCGTATTCCACGCTCGTGGTGCGGATCTCGGCGGTAAGCCGGTAAGTCTTGTTCGGCTCAACGGTCACGATCTGGCTCACGCGCGCGTCGTTGGCCGTCAGGTTTTCAATGGAGACGACGAGTTCGTCTTCGTCGTCGGTTTGGGCGGCGGCGAGCACGCTGCTCGAATCGCTGTAGTAGGCCGAGAGTTCCCAGCCCGCCGGAAGCGTCGCGCTGTCCGAATACACCGAGAAATCGCCGTTGTAGATCAGTTCGTCGCCAACGAGCGTGTCATCCCCGTCTGCCAGTGCGGCGGCAGGGACAATCAGCAGGCTGGCAAGCAGCAGGATCGTAAGGAGTTTGCGCACGATAGGTTCCTTTCTCCATCCCCCAGAGGTTTCCATCATTTCAGACATTTCAAAAAATCAAGGCCAGTATAGCACACCGCGTGCCGGAAACAACCCTCCATAACGAACGGTTTTATGGAACTGTACCGGCAGGCGCATCTGCGCCCTTTGAATATGGGACGATCCGCCAACATACAAAAACAAACGGCACGGCGGAAATTGCCATCCGCTGTATTATAGCACGGCGGAATAGCGCGAACAATTCCGCTGCCGCGCGCGCACAAACGTTTACCGTTTCGTCACAGTTGAACTTGTCCGTAATCAAAAAGAAATGCTTCAGCGCGGAATGCGCCGAAAGAGCAGCCAACCGCCGTCAGGTGGCCGCGTCAAACGCGTTTTTGATATGATTGATCTTCCCGTCGGAAAGATAGATTTCCACGACGTCGAACCGGGCGGGCGCTTCCAGCAGGTTGTGCTTGATGAGATACGTCTGCGCGGCGCGGGTCAGCTGCCGCTGTTTTTCGCGGCCAACGAACTCGCCCGGCGTGCCGAACCCGATCCCGCTTCTGGCCTTTACCTCGGCAAAGACGATCGTGTCCCCGTCACCCAAGACAAGGTCGATCTCGCGCGAACCGTCCCGGTAATTTCGCGCAAGCAATCGAAAGCCCTGCTTTTCCAGATAGTGCAGGGCGAGTTCTTCGCCGCGCCTGCCAATCGAGGTTGTTGTCATATTTGTCCTCATTTCAGAGATCGATTACTGCGATGAAGATGCTCCTGTCAAAAATTTCCCGATAAATGATTTGCGGTGGATCGGGCAGGGGCCGAATTGTTTGAGCGCAAGAATGTGCTCCGAAGTGCCGTAGCCTTTGTTGCGCTGAAAACCGTATGCGGGGTACAGCGCGTCCTGCTCGAGCATGTAGCGATCCCGCGTCACTTTTGCCAGTATGGAAGCGCAGGCAATCGAATAGCTCAGCGCGTCGCCATGAATCAGCGGGTGCTGGCGCGCGGGGATGTCGAGGTTTCTCATCGCGTCTACGAGCACATCCGAAACTGTGATCGGCATGCCCAGAAACGCCTCGCGAAACGCCTGCCGCGTCGCCTGCAAAATATTGATTTCATCGATGGTTTCCGGCCAGACCCAGCCGAACGAAAAGCCGAGAGAAGTTTGAGCCAGTTCGGGGTACAGCGCTTCCCGGCGTTGTTCGGAGACTTTCTTGGAGTCGTTCACATGCCGTATCAGCGGCGTCTCCGGCATGGCCGCGCAGCAGACGACCACCGGCCCCGCCAGCGGCCCGCGCCCGACTTCGTCCATGCCCGCGAGCAGGACTCCTTCCCGCCCCCAGAACGCGCGGTCGGGCTCGGCAAGGCGGCTGAGGCGCTCGTCTTCCGAAAGCCGCGTCATGAACGCGCCGCCGGCAGTTCGAGGGTCACTCTGCCAATCTTGCCCGCGCGGAATTCATCCAGCGCAACATGCGCCGCGCGTTCGGTATCCAGCGCGCCGCCTTTGAGCAGAAACCCTCTGCTGAGGCACACCGCGTCGAGCAGTTCTTCCTTGGGCGTTTCGGGCGTCAGCTTGCTGTACCGCTCCGCCAGCGCCGCGGGCGAAAGCGTTTTCAACAGGTGCAGCAGTTCCAGCGCGAGCGCTTCGGAATCCATGATTTCGTCTTTGATCGAACCCAAATACGCCAGATGCGCGGCGAGTTCCTGATTTTCCAGCTTCGGCCAGAGCATACCCGGCGTATCCATCAGTTCCAGATACGGCGTAATTCTTACCCACTGCTTGCCGCGCGTGACGCCCGGTTTGTCGCCCACTTCCGCGCGGGCTTCGCCCGCCATGCGGTTGATGAACGTGGATTTGCCAACGTTGGGAATGCCGACCACCATACAGCGGACGGTTTTGTTGATCCCTTTGAGGCGCATGGCGTCCACCTTGGGCTTTGCCGCGCGCTCAATGAGCGTGACCGCGGTCTTCTTTGCCCCGCCGCCGGTTGCGCTGATGCCCGCCGCCGCCACGCCGCGGGACGCGTAGTACGAAATCCAGCGCTTGGTTGCCTGCGGGTCGGCAAGGTCGCTTTTGTTGAGCAGCACGACCCGCGCCCTGCCAAAAAACAGATCGTCAAAGTCCGGGTTGCGGGAAGCAAGCGGCGCGCGCGCGTCGATGAGCTCCACCACCACGTCGATCATTTTGAGGTTTTCGATGAGCATGCGGCGGGTTTTTGCCATGTGGCCGGGGTACCAGTTGATTGCGGGCATAGGTGTTTCCTTTCGGCTGGACGCGCAGTCTTGCGAGTGTCATTCAAATACGGAAAAACCCCTTTGCCTGTTTGGGCAGGGGGTTTTATCTAGCAAAGAGTGTCGCTTATTTGTCGGCCTTTTCCGTGATTCTCTCGCGGATCTTGGCGGCTTTGCCGGAGCGTTCGCGCAGATAAAAGAGCTTTGCGCGGCGAACGACGCCGTGGTGCACCACTTCGATGCGGCCGATGCGCGGGCTGTTGTAGGGGAACGTTCTTTCCACGCCTACGCCGTAAGAAATGCGGCGGACGGTAAAGGACTTGCGGATGCCGCCGCCTTGAATCTTGAGCACGATGCCTTCAAAGTTCTGGAGGCGCTCGCGGTTACCTTCGATAACCTTGACGAAAACGCGAACGCTGTCGCCAACTTCCAGTTCCGGCAGATCCGTCCGGATTTGTTCCTTATCGAGTTCCTTGATGATGTCCGACATTGAAATATTCTCCTTTCAGTTTGCAAGCGTTCATATCCGATGCCGAACAGAGGACCGCCCGATGTCACGAACGCGATTATAACACAGTGAAGATCAGATTGCAACAGGTCAATACTAAACAAATGGCCTGAAAACCGCCTGAATATCGCGAAAGTAAGCTGTTTTTCAGTTGGTTACGCGGGGGGTTTGCTCCTCTTTGGCGCGCGCGCTTTTTGCGCCCGTCACGTACCAGAGCGTGATGACGCCTACGACGATCACCCCGCCGACCAGCGACCACACGCCGGGATTCTCGCCGTTGAAGAGATATACCCAGACAGGGTTGAGCAGCGGCTCGATGACCGCCAACAGTGAGCAGGTCAAAAGCGGCGCGGTTTTGAGCGCGACGCCGTAAAACACATACGCAAGCCCGATCTGAAATATGCCGAGGATCAGAATGCCGATCACCGCCTGCGTGGTAAACGCGGGCCGGGTAGCAAACAGCACCGGCAGTCCAATCAGCGCGGTCAGCAGCTGACCTTGCATAATGCCGTTGAAGCGCGTCTGCTCGCTCACGCCCTCGCTGAAGATGAACATTGCCGCAAAGAACATGCCGGAAACCACCGCCACGAGATCGCCAATCAGCGTGCCTTTGCCGATCTGGCTGATAAAGCAGAGCGCGACTCCCAGAATGGTAATCGGCACCACCGCGATATCGAGCGGCTTGAGCTTCTTTTTTTGCACGAACGCAACATAGAGCAGAACGTAGACCGGCGCGCAGTACTGAATTACGATTGCATTTGCCGCCGTGGTGAGCTTGTTGGCGGTGACGAACGTTGTGCAGACGCAGGCCAGAGCGATTGCGATTTTGATCGTGTCCTTATTGACCGTGAGTTTGATTTTTTTCCAGCGCAGGTAGGCAAACACCACCAGGCCGCCGAGCAAGCCGCGCGCGCCCGTGATGGCGAGTGCGTTCCAGGGGACGAGCTTGATGAAGATGCCGCCCATGCTCCAAAGCAGAGCCGCCGCCAGCATGGCGAGGGAACCTTTTGTGGACTCTTTCATACGTATCACCTCGAGGGCTCCGCCCTCGACCTCCCAACTAAAACGAACGAGGGCTCCGCCCTCGCGCTCCTGCCAAAGGGACAATGTCCCTTTGGAATCCCATAAATAATGAGGGCTTCGCCCTCAACCTGAATACTAGAGATTGGGGTTTCGCCCTAAACTCCAAAAAATAAGCCGATGAACCCCGCAGGGGTTCAAAAAAGAAAAACTACAGCCAGGCATCGTCCGGGGCTTCGATGGTTTCGCCGCTGCCGTCGTTTTCTGCCAAGAGGTCGGGGCGGTTCAGGGCGGTTTTTAACCGCGCCTGCTCCAGCCGCCAGGCTTGAATATTCGCGTGGTGGCCGTTCAGCAAAATCTCCGGCACCTGCATGCCGCGAAACTCCGCAGGTCGCGTATACTGCGGGTATTCCAACAGTCCGTCGCTGAACGACTCGTCCGCCGCGCTCTCTTCGCTGCCCAGTACACCCGGGATGAACCGGCTGAGGCAGTCGGTCAGCACCATAGCGGGCAGCTCGCCGCCGGTGAGTACATAATCGCCAATGGAGAGCTCCTCGTCCATGATGGTCATCACGCGCTCGTCCACGCCCTCGTAGTGGCCGCAGAGCAGCAGCAGGCGCTCTTCGCCCGCCAGTTCTTTGGCAATTTTCTGCGTAAGCGTCCTTCCGCGCGGGGAAAGCAGGATCCGCCGGGCTTTTTCGCCGCCCAGCACCGCGTCCACGCAGTCGAAAATCGGCTGAACCATCATCACCATGCCCGCGCCGCCGCCGAACGGGTAGTCGTCGGTCTTTTTGTGCTTGTTGTCCGTATAGTCGCGGATGTTGTGCACGCGGATATCGACAAGGCCGTTCTGCCGCGCGCGCCCCAGCATGCTGGAACCCAGCACGCCTTCGAACATCTCCGGAAAGATCGTGAGAATGTCAATCCGCAAAGCAGCCGACCTCCTCGAGTACGTCCGCGTCAAACGTAATAAGCGCGGCGGGAATATCCACTTTGGCAAGCACGCGCTTGAGCGCGGGAACAAGCAGTTTTCCATGTTCGATTTCGTAAACGTCGTTCGCGCCGGTTTCCAGCACGTCGGTGATCTTGCCGAACGCGCGCCCGTTGGTATCGAACGTTTCGCAGCCGATCAGGTCGGCGACAAAGTAGGTGTACTCGCCGAGCGGAACGGCGTTTTCGCGGTCGACGCAGAGATACGCGCTCTTGAGCGTTTCCGCCTGTTCCGGCGTGTCGAACCCCGGAACATGCAAAAGAACCGCGTCCGGCTGAAGCCGGACGTCTTCCACCGCGACGGGCGTAAAACTGCCCCCGCGTTCCAGATATGCGGTTTTTACAAGGCGAAAGCGAGCCGGATCGTCCGTCAGCGGGAGCACTTTCACGTCCCCGTGAACGCCGTGCGCGCGGACGATCTGGCCGATGCGCAGGTAATTATTTTTCAACGATATCGACCATGTACTTCTTTTCTTCCCGAACGCTGGCGGCCTTGACGACCGTACGGATCGCCTTGGCGATGCGTCCCTGCCTGCCGATGACCTTGCCCATGTCGGAGGGCGCGACGGAAAGGGAAATGATAACCGTATCCCCCTCCTCGCGCGATTCCACCGTTACGGCTTCCGGCTCGTCGACGAGGTTCTGCGCGATATAGCGGACCAGCTCCTCCATCGGTTCCGTCCTCACTCGATGGCGCCGCTCTTTTTGAGCAGAGCGCGCACCGTGTCGGTCGGCTGCGCGCCGTTTTTGATCCATTCGGCCGCGTGCTCGTTGTTCACGTTCAGCTCGATGGGGTTCGAAAGCGGGTTGTAGTAACCGAGTTCTTCAACAAATGCGCCGTCGCGGGGCGCGCGGGAGTCCGCCACTACGATGCGGTAAAAAGGTGCTTTCTTGGCGCCCATGCGGCGCAGTCTGATCTTAAGCATTGTCTGATTCCTCCGTATATTGAATGATTTTTTTATATCGAATACGTTTAAACGTGATTCGCCCTAATAATTTCCCCCGCTCTGTTCAGAACCCGAACGGGAAGCCGCCGCGCTTGCCTTTTTTCATGCGCCCGCTCATCTGCTTCATCATCTGTTTGGAAGCGTTGAACTGGTTGATCAGGCGGTTGACTTCCTGCACGCTCGTGCCGCTGCCGCGCGCGACGCGCTTTCTGCGGCTGGCGTTGAGGATATCCGGATTCGCGCGTTCCGCCTTTGTCATGGACTGAATAATCGCCTTGGTGCGCCCCATCTGCTTTTCGTCGATCTGTGCGCCGCCGAGCTTGCTGGCGTCCATGCCGGGGATCATCTTGAGGATGTCCTCCATGGAACCCATGGAGCGAACCTGCTCCATCTGCTCTAAAAAGTCGTCCAGCGTAAACGAGTTGGTCTTCATCCGCTCGGCCATCTCGACCGCTTTTTTCTCGTCAAAGGAGGCCTGCGCTTTTTCGATGAGCGTCAGCATGTCCCCCATGCCGAGGATGCGGCTGGCCATGCGGTCGGGGTAAAACGGCTCAATATCCGTGAGCTTTTCGCCGGTACCGGCAAACTTGATGGGCTTGCCCGTCACCTGGCGCACGGAGAGCGCTGCTCCCCCGCGCGTGTCGCCGTCGAGCTTGGTTAAAATCACGCCCGTGAGCGCGATGGTCTCGTGAAAGGCTTTTGCAACGTTCACCGCGTCCTGACCGGTCATGGCGTCCACAACAAGCAGGATCTCCGCGGGTTTGACCGCGTCGCGGATGCGCTTGAGCTCCTCCATCATGTCCCCGTCGATATGCAGCCGTCCCGCGGTATCGATGATGACCACGTCGAGGAACAATCGTTTCGCTTCGGCAACCGCTTGTTTTGCGGTGACAACAGGATCCTGCGTGCCGCGTTCGAACACCGGCAAGTCGAGCTTTTCGCCGACGATCTGCAGCTGCTGGATGGCCGCCGGGCGGTAGATATCGCAGGCCGCGAGCAGCGGCTGTTTGCCGTATTGCTTTTTCACCAGCGCGCCGAGCTTGCCGCACATGGTGGTTTTGCCGACGCCTTGCAGACCTGCCATCAAAATGACGGCGGGTTTTTGCGTGCCAAAGTCCAGCTTGGCGTTTTCGCCGCCCATCAGGCGGGTGAGCTCTTCGTTGACGATTTTGATCATCTGCTGGCCAGGGGTGAGGCTTTCGAGCACCTCGCTGCCCACGGCGCGCGCGGAGACGGTCTTGACGAACTCCTTGACCACAAGGAAGTTGACGTCCGCTTCCAAGAGCGCGAGTTTGATCTCGCGCATGGCTTCGTTGACGTCCGCCTCGGTCAGTTTCCCGCGTCCGTTCAGGCGCTTGAATATGGCTTGTAATTTGGACGAGACTCCTTCAAACGCCATTATCTATCTCCAAAAAAGTTTATCATTTCGTTAAGAAAACGGTTTACGCTTCTTCTTCGCCGGAGGAAAGCTCCAACAGCTGTTCCGCCAGTTCCCGCTGATGCTCGCTGAGCGAAGTAGCCAGCAGTTCCTGCAGCAGCGTACGGGAGCGCTCGTTTTTTTCGATGAGGCCGAGCTTCTGCTCCATGTCCCGCAATTCCGTTTCCGCCGTGGCAATCGCGTCCCGCACGGCCTGGCGCGAGATTCCCTCGCGTTCGGCAATTTCGCCCAGCGAACAGTCCTCAAACGCGTACTGGCGCACGAGCGAACGCTGACGCTGTGTCAAAAACGCGCCGTACCAGTCCAATAATTGTCCCAGTTCAACAAATCGATCCATTCGGCTTTCCTGTAAAGGGAATTAGCTTTACACTCTGTCCATTATAAGGAGGAACGCCGTTTTGTCAAGAAAAAGTTCGGATTTGGCGTAAATCGCGGTTGATTCTGTGTTTTTACTCGCTTTCCTGCGAAAGCAGGGCTTCGGCAAACAGTTCGGGGTCAAACGGCTGGAGATCGTCTTTACTCGCCGTCCTGCGAAAGCAGGGCTTCGGCAAACAGTTCGGGGTCAAACGGCTGGAGGTCGTCAATGTGTTCGCCTACGCCCACAAAACGCACCGGCACATGGAGCGTTTCGCAGATGGAAATCACCACGCCGCCCTTTGCCGTTCCGTCGAGCTTGGTGAGAATCACGCCGTCGAGCGGGCAGACTTCCGTAAACGCCTTGGCCTGCGCCACCGCGTTCTGCCCCGTCACCGCGTCCAGCACGAGCAGGGTTTCGCAGGGGGTTTCCGGCAGTTCGCGCGTAATCACGCGCTTGATCTTGCCCAGTTCGTTCATGAGGTTGGTCTTGTTGTGCAGCCTTCCCGCCGTATCGCAGATGAGCAAATCGCAGCCCTTTGCCTTGTAGGAGGCAATCGCGTCAAACACCACCGCCGCGGGGTCCGCGCCCTCGTTGTGCTTGACCATAGGGACGTCCGCGCGCTTTGCCCATTCGCCCAGCTGCTCCGCCGCCGCCGCGCGGAAGGTATCCGCCGCAGCCAGCATGACTTTTCTGCCGTTCTGCCGGTAGATGGACGCGAGCTTGCCGATCGAGGTCGTTTTGCCGACGCCGTTGACGCCGACGATCAGCAGAACCGATGCGCCAAGGTCGGCGGAAAACGGCTGTTCCGTGCGGACGGCATCCGCAATCAGCCGTTCCAGTTCGCGCCGCGCCTGCTCGCGGGAGGTGATCTTTTGCGCCTTGATCGTTTTTTGCAGGTCGTCGAGCAAGCGCTCCGTGGACTGCGCGCCGACGTCGGCCAGAATCAGCGCTTCCTCCAGCTCTTCGTAGAAGGCTTCATTAACGCTTTCCTTGCCGCCAAACAGCCTGGCAAGCAGACTCGTCCGCGTTTTGCCAAGGCCGGTTTTCCATTTTTGAAAGAGGGGTTTCTTTTCCATTATCTTTTCCTATTCGCCCTTCGGGCGAGCTGCGTTTCCTAATCGCCCTTCGGGCGACAGTTTTTTTACGTCCTTTTATCCAGCTTTTACGAATGCTTTTCGAAGAAAAGCATTTATATAACATATCTCTCAATCCGCCTGCATGACGTTTGTCGATTCGCCGCTGTCGCCGAAGCGCGCGGAGACGACCTTACTCACGCCCTTTTCCTCCATGGAAACGCCATAGAGCGAGTCGCAGACTTCCATGCTGCCCTTGCGGTGCGTAATCAGGATGAACTGCGTGCCGTCACTGTACCGCTTGACGTAGTCCGCAAAGCGGGTTACGTTCGCCTCGTCCAGTGCGGACTCGATTTCGTCGAGCATGCAGAACGCGGGCGGCTTGAGCATGAGCATGGCAAACAACAACGCAATGGCGGTCAGCGCGCGTTCCCCGCCGGAGAGCAAAGTCAACAGCTGCAGTTTCTTTCCCGGCGGCTGGGCGATAATGTCGATATCGCAGCCGAGCACGTCGTTTTTGTCCGTCAGGCGCAGTTCGGCATAGCCGCCGCCAAAGAGTTCCGCAAACACGCCCGAAAAGTTCTGCTGAATCAGTTCGAACTGCCGCAGGAACACGGTTTCCATGGTCGAGGTCAGCTCCAGAATCAGCTGCTGGAGGTCGGCTTTCGCCTTCTGCAGATCGTCAAACTGCGTTTTGAGCGTGGAGTGGCGCTCCGCGACGATCTTGTATTCTTCGATCGAACCCAAATTGATATCGCCCAGTTCGCGCACTTCCGCCTTGATTTCGTTGATGCGCGCGTTGGTCGCGCCAACGGCGATGTCGCGCCGGAGTGCGGCGGCGTTTTCGTACGTGAGCTGGTACTCTTCCCAAATATGATCCTGCATGGCGGCAAGCTCCATTTCGAGCTTGGTCTGCTGCATTTCCTGTTTATGGATGCGCTCGGAGAGGTCGCGCGCGCCGGTTAAGAGTTCCTCGCGGCGCTTGCGCAGTTCGCTGAGCGAATTGGAAACGTTCAGGCGCTCTTCTTCGAGCTTCTTCTGCGCTTCCTTTTCCGCGCCGTTGACCTTCTGGTCGGCTTCGATTTCGGAGAGCATCCCCGCGAGTTCCTGATCGATCTGCGCAATCGCGGTTTCGTTTTCCGCCGCCTCTTTTTCGAGGCTCTGGAGTTTGATCGAAAGCTCTCGGTGTTCATTCACGAGCCGCTTCTGCTCGGCGTAGACCGCGTCCCGCTCCTTGGAGAGCGCCATACGGCGCACCTTCTGCTCGGAGAGCTCGGTGGAAACGCGTTCGCGCTCCTTGCGCAGTTCGGCAAGCTCCGCCTGCGCTTTGATGACGTCCTCGCGCGTGGAAGCGTTGTCCTGCTCGATGGTGGTCTGGCTTTCGTCCGCGCTCTTGCGCTCGCGTTCGACGTCCGTGAGGTTTTCGCTGAGCTGCAATCGCTCCGCTTCCAGTTCGGCTTCGGAAACGCGGCTCTTTTCGACGTCACGATGGATCATGTCGAGCTGTTCGGCCTGTTTGGCCGCTTCGATTTCGCAGGCATGGACGGCGTCCCGGAACGCGTCCACCTGAATATCGCACTGGAGCAGTTCCTGTTCGTTCTTGATGAGCGTGCGCTTTTTTTCTTCCAGCGCGGCGTCCGCTTTTTTAAGCGTTTCGCGCAGTTCGGTAATCTCGCGTTCGCGCCCCAAGAGCGAATGGCTCTGCTTTTGCAGACTGCCGCCGCTCATGGAGCCGCCGGTGCTGATGATGTCGCCTTCCAGAGTGGCGATATGGAACGCGCCGCGCGTGCGCTTTTTGAGCGCGATGCCCGCGTCCAAATCCTTGACGATGATCGTCCGGCAGAGCAGGTAGTCGATGACGTCCCGCACGTTGTCGTCGCAGCTGACCAGCTCGCTGGCAACCCCGATGCAGCCGGGTAGATCGAGCATGGCGCGTTCCTCCCGCGTCGGGCGGGTGGGGTTTAACAGCGCCATTGGCAGCAGCGTCGCTCTGCCGTAGTCGCGCGCGCGGAGGTATTCGATGACGTATTTTGCGTCCTCGGCGGTCGGGGTGACGATGTTCTGCAGCGTCGAACCCATGGCCATCGTGACGGCGATTTCGTATTCCTTTGGCACGCGGATGAGCTCCGCCACCACGCCCACAATCGCGCGGGAAAGGCGCGTATCGTTCGGCGCGTCGCGCAGGATGTTTTTGACGCTTGCAAAGTATCCTTCGCGCGAGCGCTGCATCTCTTCGAGCAGCCTTAGCCGCGAAAGCAGCGACGAAATATTCTGTTCGTCCTTCTGCAGTTCTTCCCGCAGAGCAGAAAAACGATCCAGCGTCTTTCTGCGGTTTTCAACGGAAGCGTCAAGGTCGCGCTTGGCCGTTTCCAGCTTTTCCGCTTCCTCGGCGTGGGTGCGCGCGGCGGTTTTCTGTTCCTCTTCCAGGCGCGCGGTTTCTTCGCTTCTGCGCTTTGCTTCCAGCTCGATTGTACCTAGCCGCTCCTCGATGGAAGCGCGCATGGTATCGTAGCGCGAGACGCTGGAGCGGTAGTCCGACATGCGGTTCATGCGCTCGATGATGCTGTTTTTCATCGCTTCCAGCGCTTCTTCGCGCCGGAGCGTTTCCTCGTCCTGCGCGGTGACGCGCGTTTGAGCGGCCTCGATTTCTCGATCCAGCATCGAAAGCGCGGCCTGGCCGGATTCGTCCGCCTGCATGCCGCTGATGGCTTCCGTCAGCTCGGTGAGCCTTGCCGTGCCGGACTCGCGTTCGGAGAGGATGCGCTTTTTCTGTGCCAGCGCGTTTTCGCGCCGCTCGGAGAGTACGCGGCTTGCGCCGACGCGGGTTTCGCTCTCGGAGACCAGCCCCATGAGCTTGTTTTGTTGCGCGCTTAAGGAAGCGTCCAGCGCGCGGAGCTGCTCTTCCAGCGCGGCGCAGGTCTCCACCAGTTCGCTCTCGCTCGCTTCGGAAACGTCCCGCTCGGCGAGCATCTGCTTTGCCGCGGCTTCAATGGCGGCGAGCTTTTCCTGTGCGCGCTCGTATTGATATAAGAAGAGATTCACCTCAAGGTCGCGCAGTTCGTCGCGCATGCGCAAATACGCCCGCGCGGACGCGCTCTGCTCCTCCAGCGGGCCGAGGCGGTCGCTGAGTTCCTTGAGGATATCTTCGATTCGTTCGAGGTTTTTTTCGGTATGGTCGAGCTTGCGCTCCGCTTCTTCCTTGCGGACGCGGTAGCGCATGACCCCCGCCGCTTCTTCAAACGCGGCTCGGCGGTCGCCGGATTTATTGGAGAGAATCTCCTCCACCTTGCCCTGGCTGATGATGGAATAGCCGTCCTTGCCGATGCCGGTATCGCAGAACAAATCCTGAATATCGCGAAGCCTGCAGGCGTTGCGGTTGATGGAATACTCGCTTTCGCCCGAGCGGTAAACGCGGCGCGTGACCGCCACTTCCGTAAAGGGCACTTTGAGCATTCCGTCGGAGTTGTCGAACGTGAGGGTGACTTCGCTGTAGGCAAGCGCTTTTCTCAGCTGCGTGCCGTTAAAGATGACGTCCTCCATCTTGCTGCCGCGCAGGGCTTTTGCGCTCTGCTCGCCCAGCACCCAGCGGACGGCGTCCGAAATGTTGCTTTTTCCGCTGCCGTTCGGGCCGATGATGGCGGTGACTCCGCCGCCAAAGCGGATTTCCGTTTTGCGCGCAAAGGACTTAAAGCCGTTGAGCTCGAGTTTGGTCAGACGCATGGTTCGTCCTCCAATACTCCGAGCTTGACAAGGGCGTCCCTTGCCGCTTCCTGCCCCGCGCTCTGTTTATTCGCGCCTTCACCAACGCCAATCTCCTCGCCGGAGAGCATCGCGCAGATGGTAAACCGCTTTTGGTGCTCCGGCCCGGAAACGTCGCGGCACTCGTATTCGAGTTTGCCGATATGGCCTTTTTGAATATGCTCCTGCAGGCGCGTTTTGTAGTCCTTATCCAATTCATCCACGCGCGCTTCTTCCAGCAGGCGAATCACGACGTCTACGATTACGCGCCGCGCATGCTCCAGCCCGCCGTCGAGGTAAATCGCCCCGATGACCGCTTCCAGCGCGTCCGACACGATGGAAGGCTTTTCGCGTCCGCCGGTGAGTTCCTCGCCGTTGCCAAGGCGGAGGCTGTCCGGAAGCCCCAGCGAAACCGCCGCGGAATACAGCGCCTTTTCGCAGACCAGCCGCGCGCGGTGGCGCGTCATCGCGCCTTCCTGCATCTCCGGATGGTCGAGGTAGAGGTGCTCGCTCACGCAGAGTTCCAGCACCGCGTCGCCTAAAAACTCCAGCCGCTCGTTATGCGTCTGGTGCTTGCCGTCGCCTTTGACAAACGAGGTATGCGTCAGCGCCGTTTCCAGCAGGGAACGGTTGAGAAACGTATACCGCAAGTTTTCTTCCAGCGTGGAAAGCGCGTTTTCAAGTACCGGCATGCAATCTTCCTTTGACGCGGCAGTAATCGTATGTTTGTTTCTTTGTTTGTGGGTTCTTTTCAGGCGGGGAATGCTTTACAAAAAAACCCGCACCCTGGTTCGCCGTCGGATGCGGGCATTCGGATGCTTGGTTCTCGGTTACTTCGGGTCCAGGTAGCCCACGATGTCGGCAACGGTCTGAACCTTGGGCAGCTCCTCGTCGGGGATTTCGATGTTGAATTCCTGCTCGAGATCCATGATGAGCTCAACGATATCCAGAGAATCCGCTTTGAGGTCGTCAATCAGGCGGCTGGTCATCGTAATCGTACCGGGTTCAATATCCAACTGCTTTGCGATAATATCTCGAACTTTCTCAAAATACATAGTGATAACTCCTTTTCAATGCGAATATTCGCATCTCGTTCGGGTAGTATTCTATAGTACGCGGGACAATCTGTCAATCCTCAGCAAAACTGTGCGCCGCGCGATGGTTGCCGAATGTGTTCGTCCTTCTCCGCACTGCCCGGCGGTTGCCCCGCGGGCTTACTCTTCCACGCCCAGCGCGGCAATCTCCTCGCCAAGCAGGGTCGTTACGTTGGAGTCGATCAGCTTGACCGCCTGCAGGATGGCCGAGCGGAAGGCTTTGCCGTTGGAGCTGCCGTGCGCCTTGATGACGCCGCCGTTGACGCCGAGCAGCGGCGCGCCGCCGTATTCGGTGTAGTCCAGCTTCTTTTTGAGGATTTTGAACGCGGGCTTGCAAAGCAGCGCGCCGATCTTGGAAACCCAGCTCGACAGCAGCGCTTTTTTAAGCATGCCCAGAATGAGCGCCGCCGCTCCTTCCGTGCCTTTGAGCACGACGTTTCCGTCGAACCCGTCGCAAACGACAACGTCGAACTCACCGCCCAGCACGTCCCGCGCTTCGCAGTTGCCGACGAAGTTCACCGGTGCGGTCTTGAGCAGCTGGTGCGTTTCCTTGGTCAGCTCGTTGCCTTTTTCCTCTTCCGCGCCGTTGCTGAGAAGGCCGACACGCGGGTTCTTTACGCCCACGACGCTCTTCATATACGCCGAACCCATCAGCGCGAACTGCACGAGGTATTCGCTCTTGCAGTCCGTGTTCGCCCCGCAGTCCAACAACAGCATGCAGCCTTCCGGCGTTGGCATCATCGTTGCCAGAGCCGGGCGCTTGACGCCTTTGAGCCGCTTGATAATCAGCGTACCGCCGGTGAGCAGCGCGCCCGTGCTGCCCGCTGAGAGCACGCAGTCCGCTTCCCCGTTTGCCACCGCTTCGATAGCGCGCACCATGGAGGAGTCCCGCTTTTTGCGGATGGCGAGCGTCGGCTGTTCGTCGCAGCTGATCACCTGCGTGGTGTGGATGATTTTGACGCGCGGGTCGCGGATATGCGCGTCCGCCAGGTCGCTGTTCAGTACCTGTTCATCGCCAAAGAGCAGCAGTTCCGCGTCCTTTGGCAGTTCCGGCAGAACGAGCTGAACCCCCTCGATCACTGCCCGCGGCGCAAAGTCGCCGCCCATTGCGTCAATTGCAATCTTCATTCGTTCTTTCTCCTGTTCGCGCGGCGCTCCGCCGCAGGTTCGATGCGGCCCCATCCCCATGAGGTGTTTATAAGGATCGTATAATTCCGTCCGCAAAGCGTTCTTTTTTGCGGATGATTCATTATACGAAAATTACACTTTTGATGCAACGCAAAAAGATGGCGGCTTCATAAATGACATTTTCCGTTCTGTAAAAAGTATCACAGGAAAGAGCCTTCCCGTCAGGGAAGGCTCTTTCCTGTAAACTGCTATTCATATCGCCGAGGGATGGATGATCAGGCCTTCTTCTTTTCCTTTTTCTCCATGTCGACAACCTGTTTGCCGTCGTAATACCCGCACGTTTTGCATACCGTATGGGACGGTACAAACGCGTGGCACTGCGGGCATTCGTTGAGCTGCGGCGCGGTCAGGTTAAAGTTGCCCGCTCTGCGTGAATCACGTCTTGCCTTTGACGTTTTTCTCTTGGGTAATGCCATGATAATCCCTCCTCTTCTTCTTCAAGATAGCGCGTCGGGTGAACTAATTCTCCCGGGCTTCGGTTTCTGTGCAATGACATTCGGTTACGTTCCGGTCCGCACCGCAGACGGGACATAAGCCCTTGCAGTCTTTCCGGCAAACGCTCGCAATTGGCAGCTCCAACAGGAGGTTATCCAAAAACGGCTTGCCGAGGTCGAGCTCTTCTCCGGTGTAGTGATACGTTTCGTCGTCGTCCGAATCCGCTTGATCCTTGACGAACCGCTCGGTAAACGCAACCGCGATGCGCTCGGTAAACGATTTTCCGCACAGCGCGCACTCCGTGAGGAGCGCTGCTTCGGCGTTAGCCGAAACGGTGAACGCCTTGCCGTCGAACACATACGTTCCCTTAATCGTTACCGGTTCGGAGAACGTGAGCATCCGCCCGCCGTATTCAAACCGCTCCAACTGCTCGGAGCATTCGAACACAAATTCATCGCCTGTTTGCCGGATAGCATTCGCAACTCGAATTCGCATGATTCCCACCGCCTGTCCGCCGAGGAAATCGGCGCGTACTCAAATCAACCAGCGCGCAGAAAATCATCGCGCGTTTCCACGCAACCTTGCTTATTTTATCGGCTGCGGGGAAGTTTGTCAAGAACAAGGATTCGTTCCCGCCCTTGTTTTGTGCGTTTTTCTGCGGTATTTTCTTGTTTCTTCCCGCGGGTGTATCCGTTATGTGCGCTTACCCGCGTTTGCCGCCTCTGCCGGAGCCGCCGCCGGGCTTCTTCGGCCTGCCGAAAACGTTGTTCTGCGTGGGTTTGCGGTCGGTTCCGCGCGCGCCACCGACGCCGGGTTTGCCGTACTTGGAAGCGTTCTGCGCGGGGTGGTACCCGCCGCTCTGAACGCTCTGATAGTCCGGCGGCACGAGGCTTCCCCCGCCGCTGCCGATCAAATCTTCACGCCCCGCCTCGCGCAGCGCCTTGCGGATCAGCGGCCAGTTTTTGCGGATGTGGCACTGCATGAGCGCGCGCTGCATGGCCTTTTCCTCGCGGCTTCTGGCAACGTACACCGGCTCCATGGTAAACGGGTCGAGCCCGGTATAGTACATGCAGGTGCTCGCGGTGCCGGGCGTCGGGTAAAAGTCCTGCACCTGTTCGGGGCGGTGGCCGCTCTTTTTAAGATACTGCGCAAGCTCGATGGCGTCGTCCAGTGTCGCGCCCGGATGCGAGCTGATCAAATACGGCACGAGAAACTGCTTCATACCGAGGCTCTTGTTGATCGCCTCGTATTTTTGCACGAACCGCTCGTAAACGCTGTGCGGGGGCTTGTTCATATACTTCAGTACGCGGTCGGACACATGCTCCGGGGCTACCTTGAGCTGCCCGCTGATATGGTGCGCAATCAGTTCGTGAAGGAACGAATCATCGGAATCGAGCAGCGCGTAGTCGTAGCGAACGCCGCTGCGGACGAATACTTTTTTGATACCCGGAATCTGCCGCAGTTCTTTAAGCAGGCTCGTATAGTCCGCATGCGACGCGTCCAGGTTCTTGCAGGAGGAAAAGCCGAGGCATTCTTTATCCGCGCAGACGCCGCTTTTAAGCTGCTTACTGCAGGCCGGATGGCGAAAGTTCGCGGTCGGGCCGCCCACGTCGTGGATATACCCCTTAAAGTCCGGTTCGAGGGTCAGGCGCTTTGCTTCCTCGATGATCGAATCATGCGAGCGCGAGGTCACCACGCGCCCCTGATGGAACGTCAGCGCGCAGAAGTTGCAGTTGCCAAAGCAGCCGCGCGCGGACGTGATGGAAAACGAAACTTCCTCAATGGCCGGAACGTGCCCCTGAATGGAAGGATGCGGCTGTCGCGTAAACGGCAGCGCGTACACTTCGTCCAGCTCGCGCGCGCTCAGCGGCATGGCGGGCGGGTTGCAGAGCAAATACCCCTTCTCGTGCGGCTGGAGCAGCCGTTTGCCGCGGACGGCGTCCTGCTCGCGCGTTTGCAGAACGAACGCTTCGCAGTACTTCTCCTTGTCGGAGGCGACCTCCGTATAGCTTGGCAGCAGCACAACCTCCCCTTCCGGCGGCGTGGAAACGCGCGCGCAGGTGCCGGGGATATCGGTGAGTTCGGAAACGGGTTTGCCCTTGTTGAGCGCGTCCGCAATCTCCACAATGGCGCGCTCGCCCATGCCGTAGACCAGCAAATCGGCGCAGGCGTCGTAGAGGATCGAATGCCGCACGCGGTAATCCCAAAAATCAAAGTGCGCAAACCGTCTCAGGCTCGCCTCGATTCCGCCCAGAATCAGCGGAACATTCGCAAACGCCTCGCGGCAGCGGTTGGCGTAAACAATCGTTGCGTGGTCGGGTCGCTTGCCCGCGACGCCGTTTTCCGTATACGCGTCCGTATCCCGCCGCGCGCCGGAAACGGAATAGTGGTTCACCATGGAGTCGAGGTTGCCGGAGGAAACTAAAAATGCAAGCCGCGGTTTGCCCAAAGACGCGAAGGCATCCGCGTTGTGCCAGTCCGGCTGGACGATGAGCGCCACGCTGTAGCCTTTGCTTTCGAGCAGGCGGGTGATGATGGCCGCGCCGAAGCTGGGATGGTCGATATACGCATCCCCGGTGACAAAGATAAAATCGGGCTGCCCGATGCCCCGTGCGTCGAGTTCCGCGCGCGAGACCGGCGGGAAAAGGTGTTTTTGTTTTGGCATCAATGTGATTCGCTTTCGCCGGAATCCTGTTCCGGTGTTGTTGGTATTTTACTTTCTGTTTCGTCCGGCTGGCTTGGCTGTTCCGGTGCCGGTTGATATGTTCTGTCCGGTTCGTCCGGGTGGCTTGGTTGTTCCGGTGTTGCTGGTGTTTGTTTATCTATTGCGTCCGGCTGGCTTGGCTGTTCCATGGGAACTTCGACCGCCGCATCCGTTGCCGCCTGCCTGGGAGGCTCGTTGAAGGAACCTGTTTTTTCTGTTTCAAACTGTTTCTGCCGCTGTTCCGTCTGCGGTCGGAACGCGGGTTCCCTTGCCGCCTGCGTTTCCTGCGCGGGCGCAAACGCCGCTTCCTTTGCCGGAGCGCCCGGCGCCGTTTCCGGCTTTGCGGGCGTATGCCCCTGCCGTTCGCGTTCGCAGAGGTTGACCAGAAGTTCGTCAAACCAGTCCTCGCGCGCTTCCGGCTCGGTGCTTGAAGCGGATAGCGGTTCCTCTTTTTCTGCGCCGCTTTTCACGACGCGCTGCACTTTTGGCGCACGCGCCTGTTTGGGTGCGGGTGAGCTCGCCTGCCGCGCAACCGAGCGAGCGGCGCTTTTTTTCTCTTCGCGTTCGTGTTTGCCCGGTTCCGTCGTGGTCAGCACGGGTTTCTCCCTGCGCGGCTCGTCCTGCGGCGCTTCCTTTGCGCATTCCGGCGGGAGCGCGCGTTTTTTTGCAGGCTTGCCGGAGTCGATGGCCTTGCGCATTTCGGAAAGCGGCAGCTTCTGCCCCTTTTCGAGCTTGCCGAGCAGGTACTCCATCGCGGTGAGCATTTCCTTCTTTTCCGCTTCGTAACGCTCCAGGCACTCGATTACCTCGTCGAGAAAAAGATCGACCTGCTCAATGTCGTAGCCCATAAATGAGCGGGGGAATACTTTGTTGACGATATCCTCCGTACGCATGATCAATCCTCCTTACAAAACAGGCACACCACGTAGCTGATGTGCCGTCAAGAGCCATATGTTTGCCGGGCCGGTCGGTTATGTGAGGTCGCCGTAATCGTCCTCGCCGTTGCCGACAACGTCGTAGTTATTGGGCGCAACCACGAAGATCCCGCGGGAAATTTTGCACATGGTGCCGTTGAGCGCGTACACCGCTCCGGAAAGGAAGTCCAAAATTCGCTGTGCCGTGTCGATTTCCAGCTCTTCCATATTCACGATTACGGGCTTGCGGTTCTTTAGGTTGTCGATGATGCTCTGCGTATCCTCGTAGCTCACGGGGTGGTACACGATCATCTTCATGCCGCCGGAAATCGGCAGATTCGCGCCGGTTGAACTATTGGCGCGCTCGTTTCTGCGATGAGAAGCGGCCGGAGCACGTCCGCCGCCGTTGTTATTAAAGTTGACTACGTTGCCGCCGCGGTCGTCCGCGTCGTCCCGGTAATAGCCGTCGTCTTTGCGTTCCTCTTCCGGCTCGTCGTTTTCTTCGATGCCGATAAAGTCCAAAAACTTCGTATACAGGCTTGCCATCCGTTTTCCTCCGAAAAACCATCCGCCGCGTAAACGCGGCGATCCAACCGAATCTGGTTTTCTTATTTTTTATCCCGCGCGCCGAAAATGCCGGTGCCAACGCGGATTTCGGTCGCGCCCTCTTCAATAGCGACCGGGTAATCATGACTCATGCCCATCGACAGCGTGTCGAAGGCGGTAAACTTGCTTTGTCCGCGCATGCGCTCAAACAGCGCGCGCATCTGCCTGAAATAGTTCCTCGCCTGTTCCGCTTCCACCGCGGGAGGGACGCACATCAGCCCGCGTACGCGAAGGTTCTTTTGCGCCGTGAGCGACTCCGCAAAACAATCCAAGTCCCCATCCGTGACGCCGCCTTTTTGCTCTTCTTCACCGATGTTGACCTGGATGAGGATATCCTGTACTACCCCGCGCGCCTCCGCTTTTTGCTGCAGAGATTCCGCGAGCGTTAACCGATCGATGGACTCGATCAGCCCGGCAAAACCGCAGACATATTTTATCTTATTCGTTTGCAGTTGTCCAATGAAATGCACCGCGCAGCCGTGCTGTTCAAAAAAAGTTTTCTTTTCGTTCAATTCTTGCGCATGGTTTTCGCCAAACGCCTTCTGACCCGCCTCGAGTGCCTCGGCGATTTTTTCGATATCCATATACTTGGAAACGGCAACCAGCGTTACCTCCTGCGGCTTTCTGCCGCTGCGGGCGCAGGCAAGCGCGATGGTCTCGCGCACACGTTCCAAATTCTCGGCAATCATACTCATGGCTTGATATACTTCTGGCCCGCGGTCAGCGTGTCCGATGAATTATGGGCGCGGATGACGGCGTTCTTACCGTCCTGCGAAAGGATATCCACCTCGACGCGGAGCACCGTATCCCCATAGCTGATGTTGATGCCCGCTACTCCGCTGACCATTTCGATCGCTTTGAGCGGGACGACGAGCCCCTGCGCGGACTTGGAGATGGTCGCGGCCACCGTGCGCGCGCCGATCAGCTGGCCGATATCCACGTTGAACTCCAGAATGTTGACCACCGCGTTTTCCGAAACCGTGCCCGCGCGCGCGGTTGCCGTATACGCTTCGTCGGAATAGTCGGTGAACACAACGCTGTACTGCTCGCCTTCGGCAAGCCGCATCGGGTCGCTGGAATCCGTGACGAACGCGATGAACCAGTGCGTGTTGTTGATGATGCGGTAGAGCGGCGTCTCGCTTGTGGAATCCGCGGTGCTGGCCGTGTTGCCGCCTTTGACGACGGTTTTAATCAGCGCCGAGTTGATGGTAGAAAGTTTATTGACGTTGAGCACCTGCTCGTAGCCGTCAAAATAGAAGCTCACGATTCCGGTGCCGGACGTGTTTTTGATGTCCTTTTTCCAGCCCGCGAGGGTTGCCTGCTGCGAAGCAAGGTCGGTATAGAGCTGGCTCAGGGTCGTATCGGGCGTTACGATGGTCTGCATCAGCGTTTCCCGCTGGGTTTGCAGGCCTTTGAGCGTCTGTTCCAGATCCAGCATGTCCAAATCGCTCTCCCCGCGCGAAACGGAGCGGATCTGCGCTTCCACCGTGGCAATGCTGGTGTTGAGCTCGCTGAGTTCCGCGGGTTCCTGCCCGCCGAGCAGCTGGAGCTGGTAGGTATAGATCTGCTTTTGCAGGTTCAGGAGCGTTACCATGGTTTCGTCCTGATAGCCGCGTTTGTAGACCTGCGCGATCACCTGGTCGTTGGTAATGGTCGCCCCTTCCACCACGTCGTAGGAAATCTTTTCGTAAGGTTCGGTCATGATGGTCGTTTCGTCGCGGATGACCGCGGCGCTGACTTCGAGATCGGCACCGAGCGTGCCGAACTGAATCTCGCCCGTCTTCTTTGTGAGGTTGGCGATGATTGCAATCAGCGCAATGACCCCGGTCAAACCGAGTATCATCAGAAAGAATCTGCCTTTGAGCCTTACCTTGGATTTAGCCATTTATATCACCGCCAAATAGTATGGTTCCGTCGTTCCTAAAACAATCAGTCAGTCTGATCACTGTTAAACAGTATGGTTCTGTTTTGGTTCTGCCGTTCAGCCGTTCTGCTCGCCGCCGACTTCGTAGCCCTGCTTTTCGCTCCTGCCGTACTGGCGGTCAAAGTTTTCCCTGTTCTTTTCTCGGTAGAGCGAAAAAAGTTCCTCCGCGCTCATGCCGCTTTTGAGGCACATGCTCACAAAGAAGTGCAGCACGTCCACCAGCTCGCCCTTGAGCGCCGCGTCGTCCACCGGGCGCGGATTCTTCCACCACTTGAAATTCACCTCGTCGAGCACTTCGGAGAGCTCCGAGAGCATGGCGAGCACTTCCTTTTGCATCCACTCTTCTTTCGAGTAGGAGAGATTGCGCCGTGCGACGATATCGTTGTCGAGCGACTCCTGCAGTTGAAAGATCATGTCCAGCTTGTCCATCATTATCCTCCGAACGGTTGCTGACCCGCGCTTAAGCGCGGGATGGTTCAGGGTTTAAACGAGCTTTTTTTCCAGTGCGCTCCTGTGTTTGGAAACGCGCCCGACCAGCGCCGTGCAGGCGTTTTGCCAGTCCAGGCAAACGGGCAGGATGCGCTCGATATCCTCCATTGTAACACATTCGATCCGGCGGATGGTTTCTGCTTCGTTATATTCGCGCTTCTGCAGCAGTAAAACCTTTCCCAGCGCGTTCATGCGCGAGCTGACGGACTCCATGCCCAAGAGGTAACTGCCTTTGAGCTGGTCGCGGCAGCGGATCAGTTCTTCCTTTGTGACGCCGTTTTTGCGCACGGCGTCGATCTCGTCAATCATGCGCCCCAGCACTTCCGCCGCCTGCTTTTCGCCCGTTCCGGCATAGAGGGTAAACGTGCCGGTGGTCGTAAAGCTCGTGGGGTACGAATACACGGAATACGCCAGCCCCAGCTTTTCGCGGATGGTCTGGAACAGCCTGGAACTCATGCTCCCGCCGATGATGTTGGAGAGCACCGCCAGCGGGTATTGTCCTTCGGTATCGCGCGCAAACCCCGGCAGCGTCACGCAAGTATGCACCTGTTCGACGTCCTTTTGAATAAAGCGGACGCGCTTTCCGCCCGGATAGCGCTCCGCCAGCGGTACTGCCGAACCGGCTTTTGCAAACGCGCCGAAATAGCGGCTGACGGTTTCGATGAGCTGGTTTTCGTCAAAATGTCCCGCGCAGGCAACCACGATGTTGTTTGGCAGGTAGTGTTCGTTTTTGTAGGCAAAGAGCGATTCCTGCGTAAAGGCGCGGACGCTTTCCTTTGTGCCCAGGATCGCGCTTTCGAGCGATTCGCCTTCGAAAAAGGACATGTTCGACTCTTCGGAAGCGACGTCCTCCGGCGTATCCTCGTTCATGAGGATCTCTTCGAGCACCACGCCCTGCTCCTTTTTGAGCTCGTCGGGATCGAACACGCTGTTGAGCACAATATCCGAGAGGATATCCGCCGCCAGTTCCAGATGCTCGTCGAGCACCTTGGCGTAAAAACAGGTGCACTCCTTGCTCGTAAAAGCGTTGAGGTTGCCGCCGACGGCGTCCATCTCGATTGCAATCTGCTCGGCGCTCCGTTTCTCGGTTCCCTTGAACACCATGTGTTCGATCAGGTGCGAAGCGCCCGCCGTCTCCGGCGTTTCCCGCACGGAACCGGTGTCCACCCAAATACCCATCGCAACCGAGCGAACGGAGTCCATGCGCTCATAGATCAGCCGAATCCCGTTCGGCAGTGTTTTTTGTAAAATCATTTCCTGTTTCCTTTTCGGCATATTCGCCGAGGCGGCCGATGAGTTTGTTTCGCGCGTCGGCCTGCCCGCGCCTTGATAACCCGATATCTTACTATTTTTATTTCAACGAACCTTCAAACGGGTTTTTTGCGCGCGATACGTTCGTGGTTTTTCAACGAACCTTCACGCAGGTTTTCTTCGTGCTTCGTACTAAGTAAGTATTTTACCATACATCGACCTGATAAAGCGATTACAAAAATGTAATACATCTTGATCAAATCAAGGCATTTTCGGTTTGCCGGGCGGCGCTGTGGTGTTTTTGCGCCGTGTTTTTCGCGTTGATAGCAGGCACGTGAAAGGGCGCAGCGTTGCCGCTGCGCCCGAACGTTGCCCTGCGGGAACCGTTAGTCCTTGTCCGGCGGCAGCATGTCCTTGCGGGTCAGGCTGATCTTGCCGGATTTGGGGTCGATGTCGATGACGCGGACAAGCACTTGCTCACCCATGGAGAGGACGTCTTCCACCTTCTCGACGCGCTTGTTGGCGATTCGGGAAATATGGAGCAGCCCGTCCGTGCCGGGTTTGAGGTTGATGAACGCACCGAACTCCTTGATGCCGACGACCGTGCCAAGGTACACATCCCCAACTTCGATCTCCTTGACGATGCCGTCGATGATGCGCTTGGCTTCCGCCGCGGCAGCCGAGTCGGGAGAGGCGATGTACACCGTGCCGTCGTCTTCGATATCGATCTTGACGCCGGTATCGGCAATGATCTTGTTGATGACCTTGCCGCCGCTGCCGATGACTTCGCGGATCTTGTCCGGATTGATCTTGAAGGTGATGATGCGCGGCGCGTAGGGCGAGAGTTCCGCGCGCGGTTCGCGCAGCGTTTCGTCCATTTTGTCGAGGATGAACATGCGGCCTTTGCGTGCCTGTTCGAGGGCGCGGGTCAGGATTTCACGGTCGATGCCCTTGATCTTCATATCCATCTGGATGGCGGTGATGCCGTCGCGCGTGCCGGCGACCTTAAAGTCCATGTCGCCAAGGAAATCTTCCAGGCCCTGGATATCGGTCAGAATCGCGATGTTGCCGTTGGAGTCGTCCTTGATGAGCCCCATGGCAACGCCCGCAACGGACTTTTTAATCGGAACACCCGCATCCAGCAGCGCCAGCGTGCTCGCGCAGATGGAAGCCTGTGAGGTGGAACCGTTTGAGCTGATGACTTCGCTCACCAGCCGCATGCAGTACGGAAACTCCGCTTCGCTCGGCAGAACCGGTTCGAGCGCGCGCTCGGCAAGAGCGCCGTGGCCGACTTCGCGGCGGCCTACTCCACGCATGGGCTTTGCTTCGCCGGTGCTGAACGGCGGCATGTTGTACTGGTGCATATAGCGCTTGCTCTCTTCGAGCGAGAGCCCGTCGAGCGACTGCGCTTCCGAAATCGTGCCGAGGGTGGCAATGGTCAGAACCTGCGTCTGACCGCGGGTGAATACGCCGCTGCCATGCGTGCGCGGCAGAACGCCGACCTCGCTCCAGATGGGGCGGATCTCGTCATGCGCGCGCCCATCGGGACGGGTCTTCTTGTTGATGATCTTGTCGCGGACGACTTCTTTGGTGATGGAATACAGAATCGCGTCGATATCCTTCGCGCCTTCCGGATATTCCGCCTTGA
This sequence comes from Clostridiaceae bacterium, assembly GCA_039683415.1. GTDB lineage: Bacteria > Bacillota > Clostridia > Christensenellales > CAG-138 > UBA7703. Next base: position 75,934 of record JBDKRL010000006.1, on the reverse strand, counting down.
ACGCCTCGATGGTTTCCTTTTTGACCTGCTCGGAACGCACTTCGCGCTCTTTGCGGTCAAAGGTATCCAGCGACCAGACGACTTTGTCGAACGCGTACGCACGAACCTTTTCGCCAAGCGTTTCGTCCGGATGGTACACAACCGGTTCGATCTTCTCTTTGCCGATCTGGTCGGCAATATCCGCGATGAACGCGACGATCTTTTTGATATGCTCGTGGGCAAAGAGAATGCCGCCAAGCATTTCTTCTTCGGTGATTTCGTTTGCGCCAGCTTCGACCATCAAGACGGCGTCTTTGGTGCCGGCAACGATCAGTGCAAGACGGCTCTTTTCACGCTGCGCGCAGTCGGGGTTGACCACATATTCGCCGTCCACAAGGCCGACCGCAACAGAACCCGTAGGCCCCGAAAACGGCGCTTCGCTGATGGCAAGTGCGATGGAGGAACCGATCATGCCCAGGATGTCCTGCTGGACGTCCTGTTCAACGGAGAGTACGGTGGCAACCACCTGCACGTCGTTGTAAAATCCCTTGGGAAACAAGGGACGCAGCGGCCTGTCGATCAGACGGGAAGTCAGAATGGCACGATCCGTCGGACGGCCTTCGCGCTTGATGAACCCGCCGGGGATTTTGCCTACCGCGTAGAGCTTCTCCTGAAACTCCACGCTCAGCGGCAGAAAATCAACGCCGTCGCGCGCGGTCTTTGCCAGCGTCGCGCAGACCAGCACCACCGTGTCGCCCATACGGACGAGACAGCTTCCGCCAGCCTGTTCGGCGTACTTGCCGGTCTCAACGATGAGCTCGCGGCCGCCAAGCTGCATTTGGAAGATTCTTTCCATGTTTTTTTGTTTGCTCCTTTTTTTCTTTATCTTCTTTTTAATTATAACCGTATTGATGCGCTCCCGCAAAAATAGTTGCCAAGAGATTCACCCAAAGCGTTGCAAAACCGCAAAACGAGCACGGTATTTGGGTATTTTGGCGCATAGCGGGAGCAGCGCGAACCTGTTTCGTATAAAAAAGAAAGGCGGGAACAGCCCGCCTCTCCCATTTATTTGATACGAATGTTCAGGCTTGCAGCAATCGTTCTGTAACGCTCGATATCCTTCTCCTTGAGGTAGTTGAGCAGACCCCTGCGCTGACCGACCATCTTGAGCAGCCCGCGGCGGGAGTGATGGTCCTTCGGGTGGAGCTTGAGGTGCTCGTTGAGGTGGTTGATGCGCTCGGTCAAAAGAGCAATCTGCACCTCGGGGGAGCCGGTATCGCCTTCGTGTAGCGCGTATTTTACGATGATATCCTGTTTTTCCATTGTCTTTCTCCTTTTTTCTATTCGCCGCAAACTGAGTCGGAGCGTCGGAGCGTCGCTCTGCCCGGTAAGCGGCCATAAAATTACTTATGTACTATAGCATATCCCACAACGCTTGTAAACAGCGCGCCTAAACTTTTCGCTCCGTTCACAACGCGCCGCAATGGTTGAACTCTCGTCTAGCGGAGCGCGGAAGCCTGCAGCACGTCGCGTTCGATCTGCGCTTTGAGCGCTTCCATGCTGTCAAAGTCGATTTCTCCGCGCAGAAAACTGCGGAACGCAACCGTCAGCTCCTCGCCGTAGATATCCGAATCAAAGTCCAGTATGTACGTTTCAATGGTCAGCTTTTCGCCCTGCACGGTCGGGTTGTTGCCAATATTGGTCACCGCGCGGTAGGCAGAGCCGCCGACATAGGCAAACGTTGCGTAAACGCCGTTGGGCGGAAGCACGCGCCGCGGGTCGGCGTCGATATTCGCGGTTGGAAAACCGATCCTGCGGCCGATGCGCTTATTACGCACCACGCGCCCGGAGAGCGAGTATTTGCGCGCAAGCAGCGCTTCCGCCAGCGCCATATCCCCGCGCTCGACGGCTTCCCGCGCGCGCGTGCTGGAGACGGGTTCGCCTTCGTAGAGCACGGGCGGCACAACGAGCACATCAAAGCCGCGCTCGCGGCCGAGCTGCTCCAGCGTTTCCGGCGTGCCGAGGCCGTGATCGCCAAACGTATAGTTGTATCCTGCAATCAGTGCGCGAACGTTCCAGCGCGCCTGCAGCAAGTCCACAAACGCTTCCGGCGATAGCGCGGCAAGCGCGCAGGTAAAAGGCTCGCTGATGAGCTCTTCGATGCCGAGCGAGCGGATCATCGCGTTTCGTTCCTTCATGCCGGAGAGCAGCTTGACACTGCCGCCCAGCACGTCCATGGGATGGTTGGAAAATGTAAATACCGCGGGTTCGGCGCGGAGCGCCTTTGCCTGCTCCACCGCGCGGCCGAGCAGTGCCCTGTGGCCAAGATGCACGCCGTCGAACATGCCCAGAGCCACGACGGCGGGAGTGAGTTCTTCCATCTTTATTAACCTTCTAACTTCATAAAGGCCGTTCGCCTAACCGCCTGTCAATTCTAGTGAATCCAGTGCCTGAGACGATTATTCACCTATCCAGTTGTCAATATAAGTGAATCCAGAGCTTTAGCCCGCCGTTTATCGTCTGGCCGACGCCGAGGAATTCCTCCCCTGCATACAGGCGGCAGTACCCATCGGCAATGCCTTTGCTATGCGTTTCCAACCCGTTTTTCGAAGGAGTTTTACGATCCTCCGGCAGGCGCACCTCCGGCAGAAACGAAACCGCTTTTTCGCAGGAAATCACCGCGCGTTCGAGCAATCCTTCTGCTTTTGCGTGTTCCAGATCGCCGATGCTCACCGCCTGCTCGACGCAGAACGGCCCCGTGCGGGTGCGCAGCAGAAACGGCATATAGGCAACGGTGCCAAGACGCTCCGCAATGCTCTCGCAGAGCGAGCGAATATACGTGCCGCGCGAGCAGACCGCCCGCAGTAAAAACCGGTTTTCACGCGTTTGCAGTAGCAGTTCGAGGGAATCGATGCGGACGTCCCGCGTCCTCGGTTCCACAAACTCGCCCGCGCGCGCCAGGTCGTACATCTTTCTGCCGTCCACTTTCAGCGCGGAGTAGATGGAGGCCACCTGCGCTTGTTCACCGAGCAGCGAGGACAGAACGGAAGCGACTTCTTCCGCCGTGATCACGCGTAGATCGGTTGCCTGCACCTTTCCATACGCGTCCTGCGTATCGGTTTTGGTTCCGAACGCGATTTCAAAAACGTATTCCTTGTCCTTATCCACCAGCAGGTCAAACAGCCGGGTTGCCCGTCCAAGGCAGATGGGCAGAACGCCCGCCGCCGCGGGGTCGAGCGTGCCGAGGTGCCCCGCGCGCTTTTCGCCAAAGAGCTTTCTTGCGTCGAACACCGCGTTGCTGGAGGTCATGCCGGGCGGCTTGAGCAGGATGACAACGCCGTCCATATCAGACGCATTCTCCATGCAGCAGTTCTATGGCGCTTTCCAATATCTGCGCCGCCGCTTCTTCCAGCGGGGGTTTAAGGGTGCAGCCTGCGGCGAGTTTATGCCCGCCGCCGCCGTATTTGGTCGCAATCTGGCTGACGTCCGCGCAGCTTTTTCCGCGCAGGCTCACGCGAACCTGCCCGTCCTCGCTCTCGCGCAGAAGCGCCGCAACCTCCACCGTGTCGATATCCCGAATGGAGTCGATAATGCCTTCCGTATCCTCGCCGCTCGCGCCGCAGGAAACAATCTCCTCCAGCGTGAGCATGGAAATGCCGATGCGCCCGTATTCGTAGAGCTGCGCCTTCGTCACCGCCAGCGCATGCAGCCTGAGCTTATGGAAGGGCACCGTTCGAAACAGCTTTTGGTTGAGGTACGGCAGGTTGATACCAACATCCAGCAATTCCGCCGCGATGCGCAGCGTGTCCGGCGTGGTGTTGGAGTACGAAAAATTGCCCGTATCGGTCGTAATGGCCGCGTACAGGCAGCTTGCGATGTTTTTATTGAGGGTCACTTTGAGGCTTGCCAGAACGTTGAACACCAGTTCGCCGGTCGCGCCCGCCTTCTGGACAAAGTTTTCGTCCGCATAGCGGTCGTTCGTGCCGTGGTGGTCAATGTTGAGCGTAGCTTTCGCCGCGCGGAACAGCGGTTCGCTTCGCCCCGCGCGCGCAACGTCCGCGCAGTCAACGCAGACCACCGCTTCGGCGGGTTTGGCCTGTTCGGGCGGGATCAGCTGGTCGGAATACGGCAAAAAGCGGTAGATCGCGGGGACGGGATCCTCGCAGACCACCTGCACATGCTTGCCCAGATCCTGCAGCGCGCCAAAGAGCGCAAAGCTGCTGCCAAGCGTGTCGCCATCCGGAGAAACATGCGCGATTAACAGAATATCATCGTTTGCCCGCAAAAAACGGACGGCGTCGAGCAGCATGCCGCTTCACTCCTTCCCTTCGTCCTTATGCAGTCCGTTGAGAATTTCGGAAATGCGAACGCTGTAGGCAATCGAATGGTCGAGCGTGAACTTGATGCTCGGGATGCAGCGGATGCGCATGCGCGCGCCAAGCTCATGCCCGATGAATCCCGCCGCGTGGTTGAGCGCTTCCACACTGGAGATCCGGCTGGCTTCATCCTCGTCGTAAACGGATACTTTGATCTTTGCGAATTTAAGGTCTTTGGTAACCTCAACGACGGTCAGCGTGGTCATTGGCGAAATTCTGGGGTCCTTCATTTCGCGGATAATCGCGCTGATCGTTTTTTTGACCTCTTCGTTCATTCGGTCAGAACGAAACGCTGTCACGGTGATTCCTTCCCCGCCGCGGCGCGCGCCGAAAGCGGCGGCTCAACCCGGCGATACCCTCAGATTAGGTGCGTTTGACTTCTTCTACGACGAACGCATCAATCACGTCGCCTTCGTTCAAGTCGTTGAAATTATCGATGCCGATGCCGCATTCAAAGCCCGTGAGGACTTCTTTGGCGTCATCTTTAAAGCGTTTGAGAGAAGCGATCTTGCCAACGTGGATCACCACGCCGTCGCGCACAATGCGAACCTGCGCGCTTCTGGTGATCTTGCCCTCGTTGACATAGGCGCCCGCGATGGTGCCGATGCCGGAAACCTTGAAGACTTCGCGTACGGTCGCGCGGCCAAGCTCGACTTCCTTGAAGACGGGCTTGAACATGCCCTTCATGGCGTTGGTCACGTCGTCGATGGCGTTGTAGATCACACGGTAGGTACGGACGTCCACATTTTCCTTTTCCGCCATGGCACGCGTGGCCGAATCCGGACGCACGTTGAAGCCGATGACGATGGCGTTGGAAGCGGAGGCGAACATGATATCCGTGCCCGTAATCGCGCCGACGCCGCCATGGATGCAGCGAACGTGAACTTCGTTGTTGCTGAGCTTTTCGAGCGCCTGTTTGACGGCCTCGACGGAGCCCTGCACGTCCGCCTTGACGATGATGTTGAGGTCTTTGAGCTCATCGGCGGCCATCTGCGTAAAGAGTTCGTCCAAAGAGACGCGGCTCTTGCTCTTGAGCTGAGCGGCTTTGATCTTATCGCGCCGTTCTTCGGCAACCTGCCGCGAGAGCTTGTCGACTTCAGCCACGTTGAGAATATCGCCGGCGTCCGGCACTTCCGAAAAACCAAGCACTTCGACCGGCATGGAAGGACCTGCCTCGTTGACCGGACGGCCTTTGTCGTCCGCCATAGCGCGCACTTTGCCGTATGCCGTGCCCGCGACGATGGTATCGCCGCGGCGCAGCGTGCCGTTTTGCACCAGCACGGTGGCCAGCGGGCCACGGCCCTTGTCGAGCTTTGCTTCGATAATCGTGCCCTTGGCAAGACGGCCGGGGTTGGCCTTGAGTTCCAGAACATCCGCCTGGAGCAGAACCATTTCGAGCAGCGTATCCAGGCCCATCTGCGTCTTGGCCGAAACGGGTACGATAATCGTCTGCCCGCCCCATTCTTCCGAAACCAGCTCGTATTCGGTGAGCTGCTGCTTGACGCGTTCGGGGTTGGCTTCCGGACGATCCATTTTATTGATGGCAACGACAATCGGCACCTTGGCGGCCTTGGCGTGGTTAATCGCTTCGATCGTCTGCGGCATGATGCCGTCGTCCGCCGCGACAACGAGGATGACGATATCCGTCACCTGCGCGCCGCGTGCACGCATGGAGGTGAACGCTTCGTGACCCGGCGTGTCGATAAACGTTATCTGGCGGTTTTTGCAGAACACGGTGTAAGCGCCGATATGCTGCGTAATGCCGCCCGCTTCGCCTTCGGTGACGCTGCTGTTTCGAATTGCATCCAAAAGCGACGTCTTGCCGTGGTCGACGTGACCCATGATGGTGACCACCGGCGGCCGGGGCTGGAGCAGTTCGGGGGCGTCGGCTTCGCCTGCGGCACTGTCGGAAAGCACTTCTTCAAACGTCTTGGCAATGCGCAGTTCGAGTTCGATTCCAAAATCCGCCGCGATCAGTTCGCAGGTGTCAAAATCGATTTCCTGATTGATGGTGGTCGGCATGCCGAGCATGAAGAGCTTCTTAATAATCTCCGAAGCCGGTTTGCCGATCCGTTCCGAAAGGTCTTTGACCGTTATGGTTTCCGTTGTGATCACCGCTTTCTCGATCACGACGGGTTCCGGCCTGCGAACAGGCAGCTTGCCGCCGCGTCTGGGTCTGCGGCTTCCCGTCGGGGAATCCTCATCCCAATTCTTTGCGCTGGGCGCAGTTTCGCGCGCAATCGCTTTTTTGCTTTTTGCTTTTTTATCGCTTTCGCGCGGCTTGACATACGCGCTCTTGTTGGGATCGTAATTGCTCACGCGCTCTTTTGTTCCCGCTGCGGGGAGCACGGTTCCCGCGGCTGCAGGCCGGGGTCCCGGTCCGCCGGGACGCGGCGTAAAGCCACCCGGTCCGCCCTGGGGACGCGGCGAATAACCGCCCTGTCCGCCTTGCGGGCGTGGCGTGTAGCCACCCTGGCCGCCCTGCGGGCGCGGTGTGTAACCGCCCTGACCGCCCTGCGGGCGCGGCGCGTAGCCACCCTGTCCACCCTGCGGCGGACGCGGCGTATAACCGCCCTGACCGCCCTGCGGCGGACGCGGTGTGTAACCGTTGCCGCCCTGTGGCGGACGCGGCGTGTAACCGTTGCCGCCCTGCGGCGGACGCGGCGTATAACCGTTGCCGCCCTGCGGGTAGCCGCCCTGCTGGGGACGCGGCGTATAACCGCCCTGCGTGCCCTGCTGCGGACGCGGCGTATAACCGCCCTGCTGCGAATAACCGCTCGTCTGCCCCTGCTGCTGCGGGGGTCTGCGGTCGTCCCGCTGGCTGATCGGGTGCGCTTCGTAACCGCTGCCGGCCGGCCTTCTGGGCTGTTCGGCCTGCGGCGCTGCCGCCGCGGCAGTCTCCGCGGAAGACTCGGTTTTTACGGACGCTTCCGCAGGCTGCGCGGACTCGGCTTTTGCTGCCGGTTCGCTCTTTCGCGCGGGTTCGGCGCTATTCTTCTGCGCCGATTCCGGCATATCTGCGGCGGGCTCAGCCTGCTTGGGCTCAGCCTGCTTCGATTCAACCTGCTTTGCTTCCGCCGGTTTTGCTTCGGCCGGTTTTGCTTCAGCCTGCACCGCTTCAGGCTGCTTCGAATCCGACTGCTTTGATTCAGCCTTCTTCGATTCAGCCTGTTTTGATTCAGTTTGTTTTGCCTCGGCCTTTTTGGGCTCCGCGGCAGATTTCGTTACGGGTGTTTCCACCTCGTCGTCGTCTCTTCCGCCGGCGTGAACGGCCAAGTCATGGTCGGAATCCAGCATTTCGCGCAGGCGCTCCATGCGCTCGCGCTCTTCGCGCGCTTTGCGCGACTGCTCTTCCTTTTCCAGTAATTCGCTCTCGGAATGTCGCACCGAAACCAACAGTTCGCCCACGGCGGACTGCGTCAGCGTAAGCCGCTCCAGAATATCCGAAGCGCCCTTCTGCATTCCGTTTGCCGATTCCAGAAAATTCGTTTTTGCCATTTCAGTCGTTACCCCCGCGTTATTCGCCTGCCGCGGATTTGGCCTCCGCATTGGCGCGTTTGATCATTGTTGTAAAGTTCTCATCGGTCACCGCCGCAACCATGCGGCCGGGTTTCCCGATCCAATTGCCTAAAGCGGCTATTTCAATCAATTCCACGTTTTTCGACGCGCTGAGCGCCTTGTACTTTTCCTTCGTGTTGCCGGATGCGGTATCGTCCAGCAGCAGCAGACGCGCCCTGCCCGAACGAGCGATTTTTTCAACGGAGAAATCCCCCGAAACGATCTTTCCCGCCTTCATCGCAAACCCAATCGCACTAGTCAGCTTGTTCGGCTGCGGCATTCAGACAGTCCTTTCTGAGCGCTTCGTATACCTCGGGTTCAATCTTCGTTTCCAGCGCGCGTTCGAGCGCGCGGGACTTGACGGCCTTGTCGAGGCATGCGGTCTTGAGGCAGAGGTATGCGCCCCGCCCGTTTGCGCGCCCGGTGGGGTCGATGACCACCGTTCCCTCGGGCGTTCGCACCACGCGTGTCAGCTCCTTTTTTGCCCGCATTTCGCGGCAGGAAACGCACATGCGCATCGGAATCTTTTTTGCCAAGGCTTACTCCTCGCTTTCGGCATCGTCGGCGGGATAGTCCTCTTCGTAGATGGAATCCATCACCTGTTCCGCCTGGGTCTGGCTCTTGATATCGATCTTCCAGCCGGTCAGTTTGGCGGCGAGCCGCGCGTTCTGCCCTTCCTTGCCGATGGCAAGCGAAAGCTGCGAGTCCGGCACGACGACCTTTGCGGCCTTTTCTTCTTCGTTGATGTAGACCATGAGCACCTTGGCGGGGCTCAGGGCTTTTGCAATATACACCGCCGAGTCGGAATCCCACTCGATGATGTCGATTTTTTCGTTATGCAGTTCGGCCACGATGCGCTCCACGCGCGCGCCGCGCTGACCCACGCAGGCGCCGACCGCGTCCACCTGCATGTCGTTGGAATGCACGGCGACCTTGGTGCGGAAGCCCGCTTCCCGCGCGATGGACTTGATCTGCACCACCCCGCTCTGAATCTCCGGCACTTCCAGTTCGAAAAGCCGCTTGACCAAACCGGGGTGCGTACGCGAAACGAGCACCTGCGGGCCCTTGCTGTCCTTGCGCACTTCGAGCACATAGACCTTGATGCGGTCGTTGTTTTCGTATGTTTCGCCGGGGATCATTTCGTTCGGCGTCAGGATGCCGTCGGTTTTGCCGAGTTCGACATAGACGTTGCCTTTTTCCACGCGCTGGACGATGGCGGTGAGCACTTCGTTTTCTTTTTCCACATACTCTTCGTAAATCACGCCGCGTTCCGCTTCACGGATGCGCTGAACGACGACCTGCTTGGCCGTCTGCGCGGCAATGCGCGAAAATTCCTTGGCTTTCACTTCTTCTTCGAGCACGTCGCCCACTTCGTAGAGCATGTTGACGCGCTTTGCATCGGCAAGCAAAATTTCGTTGAGCGGGTTTTCTACCGTTTCCACAACCGTTTTGGATGCGTAAATACGGAACTCGCCGCTGTTCGGGTCAACTTCCGCGCGGACGTTCGCCGTCGAACCATAGTTGCGCTTGTAAGCGGAAGTCAGCGCCGCTTCGATCGCCAGAATCAGAACTTCCTTGCTGATGCCGCGCTCCTTCTCCAGCGCGCTCAGTGCTTCGACAAACTCAGTGTTCATCTCTCATACTCCTTAAAAAGATTCCCGTTTCCTGCGTGCGGGGCGGTTTTTTCCGCCGAGCCGCGATATCAATCTTAATTTTGCCGGGTTTTATGCAACGCCGGACTAAAAGACCAGTTCCGGACGCGCCAGCGCAATGCTCTTGCGTTCCAGCGTCAGTTCTTCGCCATTGAGGCGAACCGTCACCGTTGTCTCTGTAAACGAAACCAGTTCGCAGACGAATTCCTTTTTGCCGTTCTGCGGCGCAAAGAGCTTTACTTCGATGCGTTTGTTGAGGTTTCGCGCAAAATCAGCGTCCTTTTTGAGCGGGTGGTCGAGCCCCAGCGACGAAACGGAGAGGTAATACGCCTGCTCGATCGGATCCGCCTCGTCGAGGACGGGATCCACGGCTTTGCTCACGCGCTCGCAGTCGTCAATGGTGACGCCTTCCGCGCGGTCAATATAGAGCGTCAGCACCCAGCTGCCGTATTCTTTTTGGTACTCCACGTCGCAGAGCTCAAATCCGAGCGACTCTACGACGCCCTTGACCAGCTCTTCCACGCGCTGCGTTGTTTTCAATCCAACATCCTCCGATAATTTGGGGTCATTTCATCCCGGTTCCGAAACAGCGTTCAAAACCGGGCTGTATTGGGCGCAGTATGCCGTTTTTCCTTCGCGTGAGCGCTAAAAAAGGACCCTTCAAAACGAAAGAGTGGGTTTTGCCCACTCTCCGCTTCAAGTTCACACATCCAACAACTGGAAGTATAGCACCCCAAGTCCGCGATTGCAAGAAGATTTTCGCCCGTCCTGCGCGGTTTTCCCGCGCCAAAACAGGTTCGTGTGCGCGTGCGACGCAATCCGGAACGGCTCGTACTTTTTTCGGAAATACTTTTTATTGCGCGGGCGATCCTTTATAAAACGACTAGCTCTTTTTCGAAAACGCTTTCGGCAGCTGGGTTGCGCCATAAAATATCATCGCAAAATACGAAACCGCCACCGCACCGCCCAGGATGTATAGATTCCAAGGCTCAACCTGCAGCGATAAAAACGAAAGCAGCGAGAGCATCACGCCAACGGCGAACAGCCCCGTAGCGATCTTGCCCGGCCAGTCCGCCATGGCAACAACGTTGCGCCGTGCCATAAACACGCCGCCTATAATCATGAGCGTTTCCTTGACCGCCATAAGCAAAAACAGCGTGAAATAGATCGGCTTATGCTTGCCAAGGTAGATGCAGACCAGCGCAGCCAGCGTCATGAGCTTATCCGCCAGCGGGTCGAGCAGCTTGCCAAGGTTGGTGACCCAGCCGTTTGCGCGCGCAATCTGGCCATCCAGCACGTCCGTAAAAAACGCGAAAACGAATACGCAAAGGGCAGGCAGATAACTGCCCGCCCGAAAGAGCCAGACGAAAACGCCGACCAGTACCAAGCGCAAACCGGATAGAATGTTCGGCAGATGTCGCATTTACGCCCCCATGTCCTCCACGTACAACGTGCGTACGCCGGTATCCTGCGCCGGAACCTGCGGCTGCGGTGCCGGTTCGGCGGCTTTGCGTTCCGCCGCTTCGCGCGCTTCAAAGAACTTGAGCGCAACCTGCGGGAACAGCGCGTAGCTCAGCACGTCTTCTTCCTGACGGATGTGATCCTTGATCTCTTCGCGGTAGCTTTCCAGCTCCGGCTTGAGCAGATCCGCCGGGCGGCAGGTGATGACGGTTTCGTCGCCGATTGCCTTTTTGCGGACTTCCTCGTTCACCGGTCCGGGCAGCGTGCCGTACTCGCCGCGCAGCAGCGCTTTGGATTCTTTGGTGAAGACCTTGTAGCGCTCGCCGTTGATAATGTTCAAAACAGCCTGCGTACCGACGATCTGGCTCGTGGGCGTGACCAGCGGCGGATAGCCGAAGTCTTTGCGAACGCGCGGCACTTCCTCCAGCACGTCGTAATACCGGTCGGATTTTCCCGCTTCCTTGAGCTGGGAAATCAGGTTACTCAGCATGCCGCCGGGAACCTGATACAAGAGCGTATTGGTATCCACGCCAAGGGCTTTGACGGAAATCGTACCGTCCGCGAGCATGCGGTCCGCAATGGGGCGGAAAAACGCCGCCGCGTCGGAAAGCTTGCGCAGATCCAGCCCGGTGTCCCGGTCGGTTCCGGCCAGGGTTGCAACCAGCGGTTCGGTCGCGGGCTGCGCGGTTCCGTTGGCAAAGGGAGAGAGCGCGGTGTCCACGATATCAACGCCCGCCTGTGCGGCCATGAGGTAAACCATGTCGCCGGTACCGGTGGTGTTGTGGGTATGCAGATGGATCGGGACGCTGACTTCCTTCTTGAGGCGCGTCACGAGCTGAAACGCGTCGTACGGCAGAAGCAGGTTTGCCATGTCCTTGATGCAGATCGTATCCGCGCCCATCTGGACAAGCTCCTTTGCCATGGCCACAAAGTAGTCCTCGTTATGCACGGGGGAAACGGTGTAGCTGATGGCCGGTTCGCAGATGCCGCCGTACTTTTTGGTAAAGCGGATGGCGGCTTCGAGGTTGCGGATATCGTTGAGCGCGTCGAAAATGCGGACCACGTCGATGCCATTTTCAATCGCCTTTTTGCAGAACTGCTCGACCACGTCGTCGGCATAATGCTTATAGCCAAGGATGTTCTGGCCGCGGAAGAGCATCTGCAGCTTGGTGTTGGGCAGCGCTTTTCTGAGCTTTCTCAAGCGTTCCCAAGGGTCTTCGTTCAAAAAGCGCAGGCAGGCGTCAAAGGTCGCGCCGCCCCAGACTTCCAGCGACCAGTATCCGATGGAATCGAGCACTTCGCAAGCCGGAAGCATATCCTCAATGCGCATGCGCGTCGCCGCCTGGGACTGATGCGCATCGCGGAGGATGGTATCGGTAATGAATAGTTTACTCATGCTGTATTACTCCTTTTACGCGGCGCGGCGCGGGTCATTGAGCGGCGCGCGCGTCGTTGCGGTAGGTTGTTCGCCAATTGTCCGGCAGGCCAGCACGGCGCCGGAAGCGCCGATGGCATGGGACCGTCTGCCGGTAGTTTGCTGCGCTTTGGCGTTGTGCCTTACTCGATGGAGCAAAGCAGGCTGCCGGCTTCGGTTGTGTCGCCCTTGCGGACGGCGAGGTTGGCAACCACACCGTCGACGGGCGCGGTGATGTCGCTCTCCATCTTCATGGCTTCCAGCGAGAAGATCGCTTGTCCGGCTTTGACCGCGTCGCCTTCCTTGACGTTGACGGCAACGATGGTGCCGGGCATCGGGCAGAGAACCTTGGTTCCGCTGACGGACGCGGCGGGCTTGGGCGCTGCGGGAGCGGCCGCTGCTTTGGGCGCTGCGGGAGCGGCTGCGGTTTTGGGCGCTGCAACGGGCGCGGGCGCGGCGGGTGCGGTTTTTCCGTCGATTTCTTCGACGCTGACTTCGTAGCTGGTTCCGTTGATATTGACTAAGAAATTACGCATAAATACCTCCGATATTTTCCTCTATGTGAAATTTTTTGTGTTTGCTGATTGGTGTGGTTCCGATCCTGTTATCGTATGCGGTGGTTTGTTTCGAATGCAGAGTTCATTGTTGTCTGTTCCTGCTAGATGGCCGCATCAGCCGACGCGCTTGACGGAGACGATCCTGAGACCGGAAATATCCTTACCCATCACTTCCGCGATGCAGGGCGCGGCGATGGCGAGGATTTCGTTACGGTTCGGAATCGGCGCGGCGGCAATCTGCGCGGGCGCTTCCTGCGGCAGCGCAAGGGCTGCATGCGCGGTCGAGAAATCTTTGCCTGCGCGGAGCTCTTGAAGAATTTGCTTTTGGATCGCGTTGGAGCCGAGGATGGAAGCCACGAGCGCAACGCCGATCACTCCGCCGACCAGGATGGTTAAATGTAAGAAGTCCATATGTTTACCTCCAGAGAATTATTGCTCAAACAGGGATCAGCAGATCATCATCCTATCCCATGTTCTATATATTCGACAGATCCCCTGTCGTTCCTGCCTGGGATTTTATAATAATTTCGCAGATATTCGACAGATCCCCTGTCGTTCCTGCCTGGAATACTATAAAAAATTTTACGGGGATTCGGCAGTTTCTCTGCCTTTTTTCAGCGGCTTCTGAGATTCGTAGTTTCTCCGTCCTTCGGCTGTAAACCCTCGAAAAGCTGCTTGAAAAGCTTGCCTTTTCGCAGTTCGTTTACTTCTTCGGGACGAGATCCCTTTTGAGCGCGGCAACTTCCCGTTCCGTCAGCTGGCGCACTTCCCCCGGCTGCATTTCGCCGAGCGTAATCGGCCCGAACCGTTCGCGCTTGAGCCGCAGGGTGCGGTGGCCGACCGCTTCCAGCATCCGCCGGATCTGGCGGTTTTTGCCTTCGTGAATCGTAATGCTAAAGGACGTATCCCCTGTTTTTGTCGCGCGGACATGCTCCACCTTTGCCGGAGCCGTCATGCCGTCCTCCAACTGAACGCCGTTGACGAGCAGCGCAATTTCGGAAGCCGCGAGCTTTCCGTCGCAGATGGCGTAATAGGTCTTTTCCACCGCGAATTTCGGGTGCGTCATGCGGTAGGCCAGTTCGCCGTCGTTGGTCATCAGCAGCAGGCCTTCGGAGTTGATGTCGAGCCTGCCGACGTTATAGAGCCGCGCGGGGATGTTGCGCACATACTCCTGAACGGTCTTTCGTCCTTCCGGATCGTCGGACGTGCTCACGACGCCCTTGGGTTTGTAGAGCGCAACGGTGATGGTCGGCTCTTTTTTGCTGACGGGTTTTCCGTCCAGCGCAACCGAATCGTGATCGGGATCGACGCTCATGCCGATATGCGCCACTTCGCCGTTGACGCTGACGCGTCCGGCTGCGATCAGTTCTTCGCCCGCGCGCCTGGAAGCGACGCCCGCCTCCGCAAGATATTTCTGCAGCCGCAGCATAGTTTTTCCTCGTTTCAAAAGATGCCGCCTCCCGGCGGGTCGGATGTTCCGGATGGACTCCGGCCTTGCCGCCTCGCGGCGGGAACGGCGCTTGTATATGCTTCCGGAAAGAAATCATTGAGCGCTTACCGATGAAAGCATGCCAATCTTCACCAAATATAGTATACAAGAAGAATCTGCTACTGCCAAATGATTTTTTTATATATTATTTACCTGCATTTTTGAATCGCCGCAGTGCAGCAAAAAACGCCGGAGCTGTTGCCTCGGCGTTAGCGTTTAAGAAGCCCTCATCAATTGGCCACATCTGACGAAGGGGGCTGTCACCCGCAGATGACTGGGGGAGAGAAAACGGCTGTGATCATCTCAAACAGAACGAACGGTATGCCGCTTTGCAGCAAAAACGCCGGAGTTTTGCCCCGGCGGATTAAAAATTCAATGCTGTTGTTTCGGCGTTTTTTCTGTGCTTTTCAGCAGGTCCTCAAAAACGTCCGGTCTCCCCTGCGCCCGCCAGCGGTTTTTCTCGGCGCGGTACCCCAGGATTGCAAACGTACGGCTGAACGCGCTGATCTGCCGAAACCCTGCGTTTTCCATGACCGCATAGAAAAACAGCCGCAGCAGCCGATCGGGATTGGGACGCAGCAAAAACGTGTTTTCCTCCGTCAGCAGCGCGCCCGCCGAAAGCACCGTCCGGCAAAGCGCCGCCATCAGGTAGAACGAAACCATGAACCATACGCTGACAATGCCGAGCGCGCAGGAAAGGGCAACGAACACCAGCGTGAATGCTTCGAGTACGGGAGCCGCGCAGCCGAACAGCCAGTAATACGGCAGGCAGAACATGCCGATTTTGCCGTACGCGGCGCGCAGCGCCATGCGCCTGTGCGCCCGCAGACTGTCGTTCAATCCCAGTTGGAGCCGTTTTTGCAGCTTTTGATCGTCCGTGAGCCGTTCCGGCGAGCAGACCCGGCAAACCGGATCCGGCAGAAAACGCACGGCGTATTTCTTCTTTTTCTTTTGCAGCAGCGTATGCACGCGCAGCAGCAGCTCCATATCCTCTCCGGCGCAGTCCGGCGCGTAGCCGCCCGCTTCCACGACCACCGCTTTATTCAGCGCGCAAAACGCAACCGGAACCAGCGGATGGACGCCGAGCAGATGATAGCCGAGCCGACCAGTCATGCGTGCGCGGAGATTGGCCACCGTGCGCAGCGCGATCACCGGTTTTTTTATTGTTTTTATTTTGCCCTGTTTTTTTTCTATTGTTCCGCTTTGTTTTCCGACTGTCGTTTCGCTCTGTTTTTCTTCTATTGTTCCGCTTTGTTTTCCAACTGTCGTTTCGCTCTGTTTTTCTTCTATTATTTCGCCCTGTTTGTCTGCTTTTGTTTCGCTCAGTTTTTCTTGACCTGTTCCCTGCCCGCAGTCCAAGCGCACCATGCCGCCGACGGCGACGCAGGAAGGATCGCTCACAAACGAATACATGATTTTCAGCAGCGCGCTTTTTTCAAAACGGACGCCCGCGTTCGCGGCAACGATCACCGGGTAGGAAGATAGGTTGATCCCCGCGTTCAGCGCGTCCGCCCGTCCGGCACGGGCTTTGTCCAGCACAATCAGGCGCGCGTCCTTTGCCGCGCGGTAAACGGTATGTATTTCGCCCGTCTCCAGCAGTTTCCGGTACGGCTGCTGAAACGGCAGCAGTCCGAACGCCTGTATCAAACGGACAAGCGTATCGTCATCCGAGCCGTCGTTGACCACAATCAGTTCGTATTGCGGAAAATCGAGCGCGAGCAGGTTATTCACCGTTTCAACGAGTTCGCCCGCGGCGTTTCGCGCGGAAACGATCAGCGAAACCGGAACCATATGTTCGGAATCCAAAAACCTGCGGTAATCGACATACGAAAGCGAGCGGACGTACTTGCCTGTTTTTACGGCGGAGAAGCAAAGCTCGATAAAATACACCGTCCCGCCTGCGAGAGCGGCAAACAAAAGCAGATAGTTCAAAACGAGGACGGTTTCACGCAGAATCAGGTTCATTCTTCCGCCTCCTTTTGAAACAGAGCTTCCTTATCCAGCGCAGAGGGCGTCGCCTCTCCGGCAGAGCGGCTACCGGCCAATTCCAGTTGAAACAGCGTGTCCTTATCCAGCGCAGAGGGCGCCGCCTCCCCGGCAGAGCGGCTACCGGCCAATTCCAGTTGAAAC
This sequence comes from Clostridiaceae bacterium, assembly GCA_039683415.1. Classification (GTDB taxonomy): domain Bacteria; phylum Bacillota; class Clostridia; order Christensenellales; family CAG-138; genus UBA7703. The sequence continues at coordinate 59,318 of JBDKRL010000006.1, read as the reverse complement.
AGCGTGTCCTTATCCAGCGCAGAGGGCGTCGCCTCCCCGGCAGAGCGGCCGCCGGCCGCTTCCATTTGAAAAAGAGCATCCTTATCCAGCGCAAAGCGCATCATCTCCCCGGCAAAGCGGTCGTTCGTCGCTTCCACCCGGCGGAGCAGTTCTTCCCGGTTTGGGTACTGCGTCAGCGCTTCCGCGGCGCGGCACCGCACCCACCACTGACTGTCGCAGAGCAGGAAAAGGAGCGGCTCAATATTCTCCTCCACGCCGTAAAGCCCGAGCGCCGTTGCGGCGGTCAGGCGCATTTCCCAATTTTCATCCGAGGCAAAGGAGCGAATTTGTTCGTAAGCTGGCCGGTAACGCAGCTGTCCCAGCGCGCGGACCGCGTCTATTTGAACATTCGGTTTGCCGCAGGTCAGATAGCGTTGAACGCTGGCGGCAAGACGCGCATATCCGCGTTCGCCGATGGTTTTGATGCAGGTGCGCCGGATGTACTGATCCGCCGCGCTATCGATGAGCGCCTTGCAGAGCCGTTCACGGTCGCCCTGATACCGGTCAAACAGCTCTTCCAGCGTGCGGAACGACAGCAGGGACGCAACGGTCTGGTCGCGGCAGATGGAGACAAGTTCCTTTTCCGCGCCGAGCAGGCAGAGCGAAAGCATGCCGATATGCTGAACCTGCGTGGTCGAACGGTAGCAGTAAATCTGGGTCAGTATGTCGGGCACAAACTGCCGAAGCCCCAGCGAACCCGTGAGCTTGAGCGCCAGCACGATGGAATCGACGGTTCCGCCAATCAGCGTTTTTTTGAGGTATCGCGCGTACCATTCCCCGCCGACCGCAAGCGCGAGGCGCGCGCGCTCCTGCGGCGAGGTGAGTTCGTCCGCCGTTTCGGAAATCACCTGCAAGCCCCGCAGGGAGCGAATGCCGCGGATGCCTTCTATGCCGCCGCTGCCGCTCATCGAACCGGCGGAGATTTCTTTTCCGCCCGGCCTGACCATATCGATCAGCCCGTTTTTCATCCGCTGCGTTTCGGCTTCCCTCGAAAGCAGGCAGATGAGACGTTCCCGCATCTTTTGAATCTGTCTGCTTTTGGCCGCCCGCGAAAAGCGGAGCGCGCCAAGCAGCGCCGCAAACAACAGGAGGATTGCCGCCATAAAGACGATTAGCCCGTCTATCAGCGACTGCACCATACCCATGTCGGCTTCCCCTCACTTTCTGTTTTTATTTTTCCGGATCAGTATACGCGTCCGGTAGAATTCTGTTTCGGTTTGATTGCTCCCGATAGTCAAATGATCCAGCGGGGATGCAAACGCAAAACGCTTATGCACAGTTTTGCACTGTTCATTTCGTTGACAATGCCGTACGTTTCTGCTGTATATCGTTGCCGTCAGCCCGATGTGGAAGCGCCGACCGACCGAAAAAGCGAATTTCAGTTTAAATATCTACCCTGACAGTATACCCTGTGGTTCGTGCTCCGGTCAACAGCGGCGTATCCGCTTGGTTGCGCGTAAAAAAACGTTTTGCGTACCCGCAAACAAAACGCGCGCCGATTGGATACGGCACGCGTCGGTCTAGAATTTTCGGTGCACCACAAGGGTGATATTTGGATTTTCGCCCGTCATGGCGGAAAGCGCCGAAAGCAGTTTCCCGCCGTAATCGCCCAGGGAGTCCTTGAGCGTCTGTACATGCCGAAGCAGAATCACCGTCGGAACGTTAATCTCCGCCAGACAGTCACAGAGCGCGTCGAGATTCCTGCCGTACCAGGAAGGCAGGCGGAGACGTCGCGCCAGGTGCGAATGCGCGTGTTCCCGCGTGTCCATCCGCTTTCCGTTGAGCACGACGACTCGTCTTCTTTGCATGCGCATCCCCTCTTCTCTTTGTTACGGCGTTGGGTAAAGCTGCGTAAACGACTCATAATGGTCGTCCGTATAGTAGATCAGCCCGTCGCTGGAAAAGACGATCCGCTTTGCCCCGCGTTCGTTTTGATGCAGGGTATCGACGTCGCACTCGTAATACGTGCGTCCGGCTTCTTCCGGCAGCAAGCCTTCATAGTTGCCGAACTCGTCGCCGCCGATGCATTTGCCGTAGGCGCAGTCGTCCAGCCCACCGCCGTCCCAACCGAGGGCGCGCGCTTCGGATTTGGTTATAAAGTTCTCCGGCAGCTTCCCGTAAGCGACCAGATACGCGGCAATATCTTCCTTTGCCGTGTATTCTCCGTATTCGTCCGGGGCGGTTTCGTTTTCCGGGTCAGCCGTTTTTGCCGCCGCTTGTTCTTCGGTTTGCTGCGCTGGTTCGGCGGCGCTTTCCGCGCCGTCAAGCGCAACCAGCGAACTTGTTGCCTGCGGGGAGATCGCCGCGTGTTCGTCCGTCGTCTGCCCGCGCAGAAACCAGAGCGCGGCGAGAACGATCAAGACGATGACGATAACCGCAAGCGTGCGTTTTTTGATTCCGATCCCCTTCAAGTCAATCCCCCCAACTCAAGCAAACGTGTTCGTCTGTTTTACCGGCCGCTTACTCGATCATCGTCGCGTGATACAGCTGCGCGTACAGGCCGCCCCGCTCAAGCAGTTCTTCGTGCGTGCCGCGTTCGCGCACGCCCTGCTCGTCCAGCACGACAATTTCATCCGCGTGCTTGACGGTCGAGAGCCGGTGCGCAATCACCAACGTGGTGCGGCCTACGGAAAGCTCCTCGAACGCGTGCTGAATGTCGTGCTCGGTCATCGTGTCCAGCGCGCTGGTGGCTTCGTCCAGTATCAAAATGCGGGGGTTCTTGAGGAACAGCCGCGCAATGGAAACGCGCTGTTTCTGCCCGCCGGAGAGCATGATGCCGCGCTCGCCCACCTCGGTTTCGTACCCGTTGGGGAACAGCAGGATCTCGTCGTGGATATGCGCGCGCTTTGCGGCTTCCACCACCTCCGCGTCGGTTGCGTCAATGCGCCCGTAGCGGATATTCTCCAGCACCGTGCTGGCAAAGAGAAACACGTCCTGCTGCACAATGCCGACGTTCTGGCGCAGCGACTGGAGGGTGATATCCCGAATGTCTGTTCCATCAATGGTGATGGAGCCGCTTCTGAGTTCATAAAAGCGCGGAATCAAATGGCAGAGCGTCGTCTTTCCGCCGCCGGAGGGACCGACCAACGCAAGGGTTTTCCCAGCGGGAATATCCAGATCGACATGCGAAAGCACGCTTCTGCCGCTTTCGTAGGCAAACGAAACATCCGTAAAGCAGATGTCGCCTTTGATGTTTTCGAGAGGCTTGGCGTTCGGGCGATCCTTGATATCCGGCTCGATATCCATAATTTCGCAAAAGCGCGAGAACCCCGCCATGCCGAGGATATACAGCTCCGTAAAGCTCGCCAGGCGCTTGAGCGGCTGGACGAACGTTGCGATATAGAGCGTAAACGTCACCAGCAGGATGGGGTCGAGACTGCTCTTGTAAATCAGATACCCGCCGACCGCGAGAACGACAAGGTTGAACAGGCCGATAAAGAACTCCATGCCGCTGTTGAAGAACGCCATATACATATAGAAGCGATCCTTGGCGTGCACAAAGCTCTGGTTGCCTTTGTCGAACTTTTTCAGTTCATGTTCTTCGTTGGTAAAGGCTTTGGCAACGCGCGCGCCGGAGATGGAGGATTCGATATCGGCGTTGATTTCGGCAACGCGCTCCTTGACCGTCAGCGACGCTTTGCGCATTTTGATGCGGAGGCGCATCACGTAAAATACTCCGACCGGAACGATGCACAAAAGCGCCAGCGCCAGCCGCCAGTCCAGCACCGCCATGGCGACAAACGCGCCGATGAGCGTGGTGATCGAAATCAGCACGTCTTCCGGGCCGTGATGCGCCAGTTCGGTGATGTCAAACAAGTCCGTGGTCACGCGGCTCATGAGCTTGCCGGTGCGCACCTTGTCGAAAAAGCTGAACGAGAGCTGCTGAATATGCGAAAAGATGTCCTTGCGGATATCCGCTTCCATCAGGATGCCGAGGCGATGCCCCCAGTAGTTGATCACATACAGCAGCAGCGCGCGCACGACGTACGCCAGAAGCGCGCCCGCAATCAGCAGCACAAACACCCGCACCATGGCGGAGTTGACCGCCATCTCCGGCAGCAGCGTGCGCAGGATATACTGCGTCATCAGCGGGTAAGCCACGTCGATGGCTGCGATGGTAAACGCGCAGCCTAGATCGAGCACCAATAAACCGATATGCGGTTTGTAATAGGAAAGAAAGCGTTTGATATTACTCATGCGACCATATTATCAGAACCGGCAAAATGAATCAACCAAACCGGCTTAACATCGATTTTATATTATGCGGAAACGGCATAGATCTTCCGGATGCATCAGCGCCTGCGCTGTTTGACCGCCGGAGTAAAACGGAGTAATCTGTCACTATGGAAACAGTGCTTCATACCATCCCTCCGGTGTTCACAAGCGAGAGCGAAATATTGATTCTCGGCACCATGCCTTCGCCGAAATCGCGCGAGGCCGCGTTTTATTACGCGCACCCGCAGAACCGGTTCTGGCCCGCGCTTGCGCTGGTCTACGGCGGTAAGCCGCCCCAAACGGTCGAAGAAAAGACCGCTTTTTTGCTGAATCACCGCCTCGCGCTCTGGGACGTGCTCCATAGCTGCGACATCACCGGCGCCAGTGACGCCAGCATCCGTAACCCCGTTGCCAACGACATCCCCGCGCTGATTGCGCACTCTTCTATCCGCCGCGTGCTCTGCACGGGCGCTGCCGCAGCGCGCCTTTACCGCGCGCTCGTCGAGCCGATAACGAACCTTGCCTGTACGGCGCTCCCCTCGCCCAGCGCCGCGAACGCGAAAATGTCCCTGAGCAGCCTTGCGCGCGCTTACGCGAAAGCGCTTTTGGGCTGAGAACAGCCGTTTTATCACTTCCCTGCCTGCATAAATCGACGAAAAAACTTATAAAATCCATGTCAGCATGGTATTTTTGTGTTTGAATACGTTGTTAAAATATGTCTAATTTGTTATGATAGCAAATATGGAGAATATGCTCGACCGCGTTTATGCCGCGCTCAAGGGGCTGAACGTAAAATGCAATATTCCGCTTTCCACGCTCACGAGCTTCCGCATCGGCGGGCCCGCGGCCATGGTGCTGCGCCCGCGGAGCGCGGAGGATATCCGGCGCGCCATACAAGCCTGCAGTCAGTTCGGCTGCCCGTACTGCGTGCTGGGCAACGGCACCAACGTGCTAGCGCCGGACGCGGGCTACCCGGGTGTGATCATCCGCATCGATACGCCTATGACGACGCCGCTGTTTGTGGATACCACCGTGACCAGCCCGGCGGGAACCGCGCTTTCCGTGCTGGCGCGGGACTCGGTTGTCAACGGCTTGATGGGTATGGAATCCCTCTCCGGCATACCGGGAACGGTCGGCGGCGCGGTTGCGATGAACGCGGGCGCGTACGGCGCAGAGATAAGGCACCTGATTAAGAGCGTCCGCATCCTCAAAAACGGCCGTGTGCTGGACGTCGATACAAAAAAGTCCGATTTTGGCTACCGCGAAAGCAAGTTCGCAGCGCCCGGGGTCATTGTCCTTTCGGCAACGTTCCAGCTCGAGCGCGACGACGGCGAAGCAAAAAAGCGCATGCTCGAAACCACGCGCCAGCGCAAAGAAAAGCAGCCGCTCAATTACCCGAGCGCAGGCAGCGTATTCAAGCGCCCGAACGGGCGGTTTGCCGGGGCGCTGATCGAAAGCTGCGGGCTGAAAGGGTTCTCCGTCGGCGGCGCGCAAGTCAGTCCGCTGCACGCGGGCTTCATCGTCAACACCGGCAACGCTACCGAGCGGGACGTACTGGAGCTGGTTTCGATCATCCAGCAGCGCGTATTCGACGATTCCGGCGTGCGCCTGGAGCGCGAACTCAGGTTACTTTCCGAATTATAAAAACCCGCAATTTAATTGCCGCACTCCCTATTCGGGACAGATAGAAGGGTTACTCATGTACTTATTGGTCGTTACCGGTCTTTCCGGCGCGGGAAAATCCCTCGCCCTCCGCTGTTTGGAGGAGCAGGGGTATTTTTGCGTGGACAATCTGCCTTCCTCCATGCTCAAAGAATTCGTGTTGCTCTGCCAAAAAGCCGATCCTCCCATCCAGAAGGCCGCCGTCACGATAGACAGCCGCGAAAGCCTGCTCTCGCGCAGTTCCTCTTCCATCACGGACGCGTTCGACGCCCTCGACGCGCCGTTTGAAATCCTGTTTCTCGACGCGCGGGACGACGTGCTCAAAAAACGGTATAACGAAGTCCGCCGCCGCCATCCCCTTGGCGAATCGGGCGACGCAACCACAGGCGTCAAGCGCGAGCGCGTGTTTTTGCAGCCGCTGCGCAACCGCGCGAACTATATTCTCGACACCAGCGACGTCAAGCCAAAGGATTTTCCCTGCCTGATTTCCAAAGTGCTGCCGGAATTTGAAAGCAAGAGCTTTACGCTCCTGTTCTGCAGTTTCGGCTACAAGCGCGGCGTTCCGGTGGACGCGGACTTTGTGCTCGACATGCGCTTTATGCCGAACCCGTTTTATAACGAAGAGCTGCGTTCGCTTTCCGGCATGGATACGGCGGTGCAGGACTATGTTGCTTCGCAGAAGCTCGTGCCGGAGTTCTTCAACGGCGTTGAGAGCATGCTCGCGGACATGATTCCGCTCTATATCGAGCAGGATAAGCATATTCTGCGCGTCTGCTTTGGCTGCACGGGCGGGCGTCACCGCTCAGTTGCCGCGGCGGAGGAGATGGCCAAGCGCTTTGCCAAGCGCGGCATGAACGTTAGGGTCTATCACCGAGATCTCAACTCCGAAGCGGCGGAGATCAAGGAGCGGTTTGAAAACTCCTGACAATCGGGAGTTTTTCTTTTTTTATGTTATAATTCATATGGACTGCTTTTGCAAAACGCCCTGAACGCCGGCGAACATTTCCAGAAATGGGTTGCCGGAAAAAACAAAACGGAGTGCTTGTTTTTTTCTCTACCGGCAAAGCTAAGCTGCGCCAAGCCTAAATGAGAAATGGAGTGCTTACTTCATGTCCTTTTCCAGCCGAGCCAAGGAAGACCTTGCCAAAATACGCATCCGCACACGCGGCGCGCGCCTTTCTCAGCTCTCCGGGCTGACGCTGACCTGCGGCGCGCTTTACGTTGCCCGCGGCAGCGGAGTAACCTATGCGTCGGAGACGCTCGCGGTCGGCAAACAGATTCTTTCGCTGGCAAGCTCTCTTTACGAGCTGGAATCCGTCATCGAACTCAGCGAGTGCAAACAGCGAAGGCCACTCACGGTGGTTACGCTGCTTGGCACGGACGCGGAGCGCCTGCTGCTGGATACCGGCCTGCTCGTGAGCGAAGCCGACGGCTTCCGCATGGGCAGCACCGCACCGCAAGCGGTTCTGGAAAGCGAGGAGCAGCGGCGCGCGTTTCTGCGCGGGACGTTCCTTGGCAGCGGTTCCTGCGCAAATCCCTACCGCGGCTACCATCTGGAAATCGTCGCAAGGAACGAAGAACTGGCCAGGCAAATCGCGTCGCTGATCTCCGCCGGCGGGCCGGAAGCAAGGATCATGCCGCGCAAAGACCGCACGATCGTGTATTTAAAAGGCGAGGACGTCGCCGGGTTTTTGGCGCTCATCGGCGCAAACGCCCCCGCGCTCGCCTTTGAGAACGTCCGCGCCGAGCGGGATTTTCGCAACTACGTTAATCGCACCAACAACTGCGACACGGCGAACATCGGCAAAACCGTCAACGCCTCCGCGCTCCAGAGAAGCGCCATTGAGACCATAGAGGAGCATATGGGGCTGAGCCGACTGCCCGCACCGCTGTTTGAAGCGGCAACGCTCAGGATGAACCATCCGGAAGCGACGCTGCAGGAGCTGGCGGAAATGGCGGAAATCGGCAAGAGCGGCATGAATCACCGGTTGGAACGGCTGATTCGCATTGCAAGGGAGATAAAGCATGGCTGAGTTTACGCATCTTCATGTCCATACGCAGTACAGCCTGCTCGACGGAGCCGCGCGGATACCGGATTTGATCCGCCGCGCAAAATCCATCGGGCAGAGTTCGCTGGCGATTACCGATCACGGCGTGATGTACGGCGTGATCGATTTCTATAAGGCCTGTAAAAAAGAAGGCGTCAAGCCCGTCATCGGGATGGAGACGTATGTTGCCCCGCGTTCGATGACCGACCGCGAAGGCTCGCAGGACCGCGAGTACGCGCATTTGATCCTGCTCTGCAAAAACCAGACGGGCTACCAAAACCTGATGTACCTTTCGAGCGAGGCGTTCCTGCGCGGGTTTTACTATAAACCGCGCATCGATTACGACCTGCTGAGCCGGCACGCGGAAGGCTTAATCTGCCTTTCTGCCTGCCTCGCGGGCGATATCCCGCAGGCGCTGCTGGCAGGGCGTTACGACGACGCGCTCGCCTTTGCCAAACGGTTGCAGGGCATGTTCGGCGAAGATTTCTATATCGAGCTGCAGAACCACGGCATCCCCGAACAGCTGCAGATCCTGCCGGGATTACGGCAGATTGCGCGCGATATCGGCGCAAAGTGCGTTGCCACCAACGACGTGCACTATGTTTCTCCCGACGACGCGGAAGCGCAGGATGTGCTTCTTTGCATCCAGACCCAACGCTTTGTGGACGAGCCCGACCGCATGCGCATGGAGGGCGATCAGTTCTACTTAAAGTCCGCCGAAGAGATGCTGCGCGCTCTGCCGGAAGACGCCGAAGCGCTCACGACAACGGCGGAAATCGTTGAAAAATGCAATCTCGAAATCGAGTTCGGCATTCGCAGGCTCCCCGCGTTCACCGCGCCCGACGACATGCCAAACGCCGAATACCTCCGCGCACTGACCACCGAAGGGCTGAAAAAGAAGCTCCCGCAGGCGGACGATTCCGTCCACGCCCGCCTCGAATACGAGCTGGGCATCATCGAACAGATGGGGTTTGTGGACTACTTCCTCATCGTTTGGGACTTCATTCACTATGCAAAGATAAACGGCATCATGGTCGGTCCCGGACGCGGCAGCGGCGCGGGCAGCCTTGTTGCGTACTGCCTCGACATTACGGACGTCGACCCGCTCAAATACAACCTGCTGTTCGAGCGCTTCCTCAACCCCGAGCGCATCAGCATGCCGGACTTTGATATCGACTTCTGCTACGAGCGCCGTCAGGAAGTCATCGACTACGTCTCGGCAAAATATGGCGACGGGCATGTGAGCCAGATTATCACGTTTGGCACCATGGCCGCGCGCGCGGTCATCCGGGATGTGGGCCGCGTGCTCCGCGTGCCGTATGCGGACGTGGACCGCCTCTCCAAGATGGTACCCGCCGAACTGAATATGACGCTCGAGCGCGCGCTTTCGATTTCGCCGGAACTCCGCTCGCTTTACGAAAGCGACGAGGCGACAAAAAAGATCATCGATCTTTCGCTTAAACTAGAAGGACTGCCCCGACACAGCTCGACCCACGCGGCGGGCGTCGTGATCTCCAGCGTGCCGATTACGGAAGTCGTGCCGCTGCAGATGAATGATTCGGTCGTGACCACGCAGTTTACGATGAACACGCTGGAAGAGCTCGGCCTGCTCAAAATGGACTTTCTGGGCTTACGGACGCTTACGGTCATCCGCGACACGCTGACCTTTATCGGCGAAGGCGGAAAAGCAATCCCCGATCTGGAGCGGATGCCGTTCGACGACCCGAAGGTGTATCAAATGATCGCTGCCGGAGATACGGACGGGGTGTTCCAGTTGGAATCCGGCGGCATGCGGCAGTTCCTTGGCCAGCTCAAGCCCGACTGCTTTGAGGATCTCATCGCGGGCATCTCCCTCTACCGCCCCGGCCCCATGGAGCAGATTCCGCGCTACGTCAAGGGCAAGCACGACCCCGCGAGCGTGGTCTATGCGCACCCGCTGCTCGAACCCATACTGGGCACGACCTACGGCTGCATGGTGTATCAGGAGCAGGTCATGGAGATCGTCCGCGCACTGGCGGGCTATTCCTACGGCAGAAGCGATATTGTGCGCCGCGCGATGTCCAAAAAGAAGCACGACGTCATGGCCAAGGAGCGTGAATACTTCATTCACGGCACGGTAGGCGTGGTCGGCGCGGTCAAAAACGGCGTGCCGGAGCAGGTTGCCAACCGCATTTTCGACGAAATGATGGACTTTGCATCCTACGCGTTCAATAAATCCCACGCGGCGGCGTACGCGGTGCTCGCCTACCGCACGGCCTACCTGAAGTACTATTACCCGGTGGAGTTCCTCACAGCGCTGATCAACAGCTTTTTGGGTTCCTTCGACGCGGTCGCGTCGTATGTCTATTCCGCCCGCCGCCACGGCATCAACGTGCTCCCGCCGGACGTTAACAACTCCCGTGCGCGCTTCAGTGTGGAAAACGGCGCCATCCGCTTTGGACTCTCGGCGGTCAAAAACGTCGGCGGCGCGGTCATGGAAGCCATGGTTGCCGAGCGGAACCAGAACGGGCCGTTTACGAGCTTTTTCGACTTCTGCGACCGTGTGGAAGGGCTCAACAAGCGCCTGCTCGAAGGCCTGATCGCATCCGGCTGTTTCGACTCCATGGGCGGCAGACGCGCGCAGTACCTCGCCGTCTACGAGCGCGCGCTGGATGCTTCCGCAGCGGCCAAGAAAGCGCGCGGCACGGGGCAAATGTCGCTCTTCGACCTCGACTCGGCAAGCGAGGCGAGAACCGCCGTGCAGATTCCCCTGCCGAACGTGCCGGAGCTGAGCCATCAGATCATCCTCGCCAAGGAGCGCGAATCGACCGGACTCTACCTTTCCGGTCATCCGCTGGATAATTTTGAAGCGCAGCTCAAAAAGCTGCCCTACACGGTTGCCGACCTCATGGAAGCGGACGGCACCAGCGGGGTGACGGATAATTCCTTTGTCACCGTCGGGGGTATGCTCACGCAGTGCAAGCAAAAACCCACGCGTTCCGGCACGGGGCTCATGGGCTACGCGGTGCTCGAAGGTATCACCGGCAGCGTGGAAGCGGTGCTGTTTCCGCGGACGCTCCAGCAGGTTGGCAGCGCGTTTGTGGACGACGCACCCGTGCTGGTCAAGGGCAAGCTGAATATTCGCGAAGACCGCGCCAACTCCCTGCTCGTCGATGAAATTCAGCCGCTGAACGAAGCAGGGCGGAGTGTCTATATTAAATTTGATACGCTGAATGATGAAACCATGCGTCAGGCCTGCGCGTTTTTGAAAAAATCGCCCGGAAGGATGCCGGTCATCCTCTACGATTCATCCAAGCGGATTGCCAAGGGCGTGCCGGAAGCGTTCTATGTGGACGCGAACGAGACGTTTTTGGAAGAAGCGGAGCGCCGTTTCGGCGAAGACAGCGTAAAAATCAAGTAACTGATTCTCATCTTAAATTTGCCTCGCCCGGAACCGTTCCGCGCGGAAAGGATAACCATTATGGCCCCAACTCCCCGTCCCCCGGTTAAAAAGAACGACGACCTCACCCTGAACATCACCGCGCTTTCCAACGAAGGTCAGGGCGTTGCCCGCGTGGAAGGATATGCCGTGTTCGTGCTTGGCGCGCTTGCGGGTGAAACCGTCCGCGCGCACATCATTAAAGTAACGCCTTCCTACGCGATTGCCAAGCTGCTGGAAATCCTCACGCCTTCCAAAGACCGCGTGTCCCCCAGATGCGACGTGTTCGCGCAGTGCGGCGGGTGCGATCTATGGCACCTTTCGTACCCCGCGCAGCTTGCGCAAAAGCAGCAGTGGGTTGCCGACGCGCTCACCCGCCTCGGCGGCTTTGCTTCCGTGCCCATGCGCCCGATTATCGGCATGGACGAACCCATTCGCTACCGCAATAAAGGGAGTTTCCCGTTCGGCACGATGGGCGGCGCCGTGGTGTTCGGCTTTTTTGCCGAGCGCAGCCACCGGCTGATTCCGTTTGCCGACTGCCCGATTCAGGACGAGCAGATTGTGGAGTCCGCGCGTAAAGTCGCCGCCTGGGCGAACGACTGCGGCGTGCCGGTCTATGACGAGGAAACCGGCAAAGGCCAGCTCCGCAATGTCGTTGCCCGCACCACGGCGGACGGCGAACTGATGGTCGTCGTCGTTACGCGCGGCGCGCTCAAGCGAACCGACGAACTGCTGGCCTATCTCGACCGCTGCGACAGCGTTTGGCACAACGAAAACCCCAGGGATACCAACGTCGTGTTCGGCGAGCGCTTTACGCTGCTTTCCGGCAGGCCGACGCTCACGGAAACCATCGGGGACAAGCGCTTTTCGGTCAGCCCGCAGAGCTTTCTGCAGGTCAATCGTGTGCAGACGGGCGTTTTATACGAAACGGCAGCCGCGTTCCTCGACCCCCAGCCGGAAGAAACGGTCGTGGACGCGTACTGCGGCGTCGGCACGATTTCGCTGTTTCTGGCGGATCACTGCCGTCAGGTGATCGGCATCGAGCAGGTGGAACCCGCGATTGCGGACGCCAAGCAAAACGCCGTTGCCAACCATATTTCCAACGCAACGTTTCTCTGCGGCAATGTGGAGGACGTCCTCCCCCGCCTCGTCGGTGAGCAGACGAAGATCGACGCCATCGTGCTCGACCCCCCGCGCAAAGGCTGCGAACCCGCCGCGCTGGAAGCCATTGCCGATAGCGGCGCAAACCGCGTGGTCTACGTTTCCTGCAACCCCGCCACCCTCGCGCGGGACTGCAAAATCCTCGCCGCCAAAGGCTTTTCGCTTTCCGCCGTCCAGCCGGTGGACATGTTCCCGCAGACGTGCCACGTGGAGTGCGTGGTGCTGATGGTACGAAACTGATAACTCAAGCTTAAAAAAGGATTTTTTATGATTCGACTAACCGACATAACCGAAGACAACTGGCAGGATGTCGCGCGCCTCAGCGTCGAGGAAAACCAGCGGGCTTTTCTCGACAGCTCCGTCGGCATTCTCGCCAGAGGATATGTTTACCGCGCTTCCAACGCAAGGGTCATCGGCATTGCCGACGATCAAACGATGATCGGCGTTGCGTTGGTCAGAGACTTGGACGAAGAACCCGCCTGCTACGATTTGCAGCAGTTCATGATTGACCGGCAATTCCAGCATAAGGGTTACGGCTGTCAAGCGCTGTCGCTGATTCTGGCGATGCTGCAGCAGGAAGGGAAATATGCCTGCGTCGAGGTCTGCGTTCACAAGTCGGACACCCCCGCCCTTCGGATGTATGAAAAGGCGGAATTTCAGGACACCGGCTATATCGACGACAACTGCCCGAGCTGCCTCAATCTGATGTACTATTTCAAGTAACTGTACGGTTTTTTTCCGTTTTCAAGCCCTTTCTCAATCTGTAAAACATTTTATATTGAGGAGGAAAATATGAAGAAACTGCAATTCTCAATCGAAATAAACGCTTCAACAGAAAGAGTCTGGACAACTCTTTGGGAAGATATAACCTTCCGTGACTGGGCAAGTATCCTTGATGAAGGCACCTATATGCAGGGAGTTATGAAGGAAGGAAACGAAATCCAGTTCATATCATCCGTAAATGGTTACGGCGTGACCGATCTGGTCGAGAAGCTGAATCCGAATGCGTTTGTATTGTTCAGGCATGGTGCGGACACAAAAGAAAGCGGGCAGCAGGAACGCGAAAAAGAATGGACCGGCGGGACGGAGAGTTATTCTCTTACCGAAAAAAATGGAGTTACTACATTGGTTGTTAAAACCGATGTTCCGCAAGAACAAGAAGAAATATTTCAAATCAGGTTTCCCAAAGCTCTGGAGCGTATAAAAACTCTGGCGGAAAAAATACAATAAAAACCCAATGCCCAACAGCGAGTTCCGTAAGTAAGCTCCTCGGTTTTTGGCCACAACTGTTGAACAGGAGGTTGAGCATGAATCCGGATATTGCAAGCTATACCGCGTCGCTGACTAAACACGACCGGCAGATTTGTCAGGTATTGATGGATGCAATCGAACAGCGCCTGCCGCAGGCCGTGAGCAAAGTTTGGCACGGCAGCCCCGCCTGGTTCATCGACGGAAACCCGATCGTCGGCTACTGCAAGCTCAAAACGCACGTTCAGCTGCTTTTTTGGAGCGGGCAGTCGTTTGACGAAGCGGGCTTGACCCCCGTTGGAAAATTCAAGGCAGCCGAAGCGCGGTATACCGACGCTGCCGAGATCGATCCGGTTTCGCTGGCCATCTGGCTCGATGAAGCGGAACGAATTCAGTGGGATTACAAAAACATCGTCAAGCGCCGAGGCGAGCTGATCCGGCTCAAGTGAGCGCCGCACGTTGCGATGACAGGTTCGCGTGGATGGGACATGTGGAGTGCGTGGTGAGGATGGAACGACGTAATTAGAGTATTATTACTTAATTTGTCGAGTATGACACCTAAAAATCTGAAATCAAACAGTCTGCATTTTTGATTTGAATGTATTGCGTTCCTTTAATGTTTTCTAAGTGACTTTTGGGGCAAAAAATATTGCAGGGAGACACATTATGAAACTCAGCTTTAGTTTTTTGAAAAAAGAGGCAAGCATCGAAACCGATGTCGAGGGCATGGTAGAGAAGAGCCTAGATTACAACTTAAAGAAACCTGCTAAGAAAACAAGGTACCAAATCAAGCAAGAAGAAAAGCGAAAAAATAAAGAGCTTGAACAGAAGCAGGATATGCAAAAAACTTACGTGGCGGTAGGTTTGTTTATTTTGATGCTGATTATTTACTTAATTTCTTCAATTCTTGAAAAATAGTAACTGCTTCTGCAAATTCTCGCAACTACCAAGATATAGCATATGTCGTACTTTATATTTCTCTAATAAATATGTGCCTATTTGAATTCTTTTATGCGGGGAACGATTCAATGATACTGAACGAACGTGCGATAGTTTTGTTCGGGGCGATTTCGACCGAAGATGCTCCTGTTGATGACGAATACTTAATCTGGCAAAAGACGGACGCATTTGGAAGAACATACTACGGGGTGTCCGATTTTTGGAATCTCGATCAACACATCCCGGAGAGCACTGATCTTTCCTGGCTGGAATGGGACGGAAACGAGATAAGGATCGATACTCCACTTAAGGATAATCTTGTAGAGGTTTATCTCAAAACAGTCGGTGTCATCAAAAGCTGGCGCGCGCAGTTGGAGCAGAATTACCCCCATGAGCGATTCGTCATTCTTGCTTCGTTTGACGATGGAAGCGAATTAGCGGAGGGGTCTGATTTTTCTTTATCGTTTACACTTCGCTTCTGGAAAATCAGAGAAGGCTTTGGGCCTGATGAAAATTTGACGAGTTCGCAGCCGATCATCATGGAAATCTGCGAATAAAGAATCGAAAACAGCCTCGCTTAATAAGGTAAACAACACAATATCACAGGAGGTATTCAAAATGGAAAAGGTTGCCGTTTTATATGCGACCAAAACACAGCACTCAAAGAAACTTGCGGAAGCAGTCGGTTCGGCTTTAGAAGTGAAAGCGCAAAACATTACGGAAAACCCGAACTTAACGGATATCGAACTGCTGTTTATCGTTGGCGGTATTTACGGCGGGGTCAGCATGCCGGAGCTGTTGACGTTTGTAACCGCGATGGAAGCGCCCGCGCTCAAACGCGCTGCGCTGATCACAAACTGCGCTTCGGGCAAACAGCGGCAGGCTGCCTTGCGTAAAATCCTCGAAGAAAAAGGGATTCCAGTGATAGACGAGTTCGTCTGCAAGGGCGCCATCCTGTTTGTTTCGCTGCCTCATCCCAACGCGAAGGATTTGAAAAACGCAGTTGATTTTGCCCTTGAGATTGCAAGTCCGCAGTCCTGACGCAGGCCAAACCGGAGAACTCAGATTTCATTCCTGTGGAAAACGACTGAACGGAGGCATCCATGGCAAAAAACGATCAAATGCTGGCGATTCTATGGATGCTGAATGCGGGCGCGAAGATCACCGCAAAGCAGATTGCGGAAAAGCTGGAAATCAGCATCCGAACCGTATACCGCTATATCGATTCCCTCTGTGCCAGCGGCGTGCCGATTGTTTCCGACGCGGGGCAAAACGGCGGGTATCACTTAATGAGCAGCTTCATTCACGCGCCCTTGGTGTTTGATCTGGAAGAGCAAAAATCGTTGCTGCACGCCGCGATCTTCGCCAAAGAGGCGGGATATCCGTTCAGCGAATCGCTGGACAGCGCGACGAAAAAACTGCGAATGTATTCCACTCAGGAACAGGAAGGCATCCTCAACCGCCATTTAGCCGGTTTCGACGTGATCAGCCGGGACATCGATCCTTCTGTCAGCAAAACGCTGGTAGAGCTGGAAAAGGCCGCGGCAAACGGAACTTCCGTGGAAATCGAGTACCGAACCGGCCGCGAAGAACAGCCCAAGGCAAGACGAATCGACCCTTACGGAATCCTGTACTGGAACAACAAATGGTATACCGTTGGATTCTGCCATACCCGAAACGAAATCCGAAGCTTCCGCGCGGAACGGATTTTGCGGATTACGCCCACCCAAACGACCTTTCAGCGGCCGGAAGCATTCTCCACACGGGAGTTTTTTCTGCAGAACCTGCTGCCCGATTCCGACGGCAAGGCTGAAATGGTACCGGTCATACTCCAAGGCAGGACGGAGGCGCTGGACGATTTGTGCCTGCATTGGTTCCTGGGTCATCATCTGAAGGAGCGAACGGATCATCAGGCCGTCTTTCTGCTGGACGAGCAAGCGGTTCACGCCTATGTGCCCAGTTTTCTCTTATCCTATGGAACAGCGGTTCAGGTCGTCGAACCGCAGAGTTTAAAAAAACGCCTTGCCGCGGTTGCGTTGGAATTAACGGAATATTATCGATCCTGACGGGTTCACTGACAGTATATGTCAGTGAATCTGTTTTATGATGAGGGTACACCTTGCGTACCGGCGGAAATTTGCCCGGTACAGTAAATGGACGGAGGATTTTGTATGAATAACAATGTCGTGTACCTTTATGTGTTCGATACGATGGCGGACTGGGAAGTTGGCTACCTGACCGCGGAACTGAATGCCGGACGGTACTTCAAAAAGGGCTTAGCCCCGCTGAAAATCGTAACCGTGGGGATGAACAAGACGCCGGTAACAACCATGGGCGGCTTGAAAATATTGCCGGATACCACGATTGACGAATGCATCATCGAACATGCGGCAGCCTTGCTTCTGCCCGGCGGAGACACCTGGCTGGAATCCATGCACCAGCCCGTCTTAGCATTCGCCGAGCGGTGTTTGGAACAAGGCGTACTGGTCGCGGCAATCTGCGGCGCTACCATGGGGCTTGCCAAGGCCGGATTGCTGGATTCGAGACGGCATACGAGTAACGATTTGGAGTATCTCCAGATGGTCTGCCCCGGCTATGCGGGCGCGGCGTATTATTCCTACGAGCCCGCCGTCACCGACGGGAACCTGATCACCGCCGCGGGCGTCGCCCCGCTTGAATTCTCCGTGCAGGTACTGCGGGCTTTGGGCGTGTTTTCCGAAGAAACGCTGGACGCGTGGTACAATCTCTTTTTGACGCACAAACCCGAATCCTTCTTTGCGCTGATGGGTTCCGTCCAATAACGATGCAATCAGCATGTTTGATCCCCCGCCTGCTTTGCCGAAAGGAACCAATCGTTGGTGCTTGCTCCTGTTATGGCAGGACAGATTCGGTCCAGGCGTAAAAAACATGATCGGCGCAATTGATCTGCATATTCTGTATCCGCACACGCAACATAAAAACGCACCCGGAACAGGTGCGTTTTTTCGCGAATATGCGCTGCGGTGATCCGGCAGCATTCTTCTGCGGCAGCAGAATCCTGCCCTTCCGTTTTACTTGTTTTCGCCGTTAACCCAACGGGCGATCTCCGCATCGGTTCCAAGCACGTAATGCGTGCCTCCAAAATGATGCTGGGTTCCTGTGGTGTAGTCGATGTTCTCGGTTCTATAGTCATAGGCCTGCGCAATGCGCTTTTTCTCCGTGCGCGGGTTCGGGTGCGGAATTGCGGAAAGCAGGCTGCGCGTATAGGGATGCACGGGATTGTCAAAGATTTCCTCCGTGCTTCCCGTCTCCACCATGTGCCCCAGATGCAGCACGCCAATCCGGTCGCTGATGTATTTGACCATCGACAGATCGTGCGCAATGAACAGGTATGCCGTTCCCGTCTCCTGTTGCAAATCGCGCATGAGGTTGACCACCTGCGCCTGAATGGAGACGTCCAGCGCGCTGATGCATTCGTCCGCAATGATCAGCTTTGGATTCATAATGAGCGCGCGCGCAATGCCGACGCGCTGGCGCTGCCCGCCGCTGAACTGATGCGGATAGCGGTTCGCATGCTCCGGCGCAAGGCCGACCTTGTCGAGAATTTCCCTGACCGCGTCGTGCCGAGCCTCGCGACTGGCTGCGAGGTGATGGATATCCAGTCCCAGCGCGATGATATCCTCAACCTTTTTTCGCGGGTTCAGGCAGGCCATCGGGTCCTGAAAAATCATCTGCATCTCCATGCGCAGGCGCGTTCGATCCGCGCGGTTCATGCGCCCGGAGATGTCCATTCCGTCAAACAGAATTTTGCCGCCGGTCGGTTCATAGAGGCGAATCAGCGTTCGCCCGATCGTGCTTTTGCCGCTTCCGCTTTCGCCGACAAGCCCGTAAGTCTCCCCGGGATAGATCACGAAGTCCACCCCGTCCACGGCCCGGACGGTGAAATTCCGATTGATCCGAAAGTGCTGTTTGAGCCCCTTCACTTCCAGAAGAGGCGTTTTTGAAATTGCTTCCGCCATTTGCTTACAGCCCCTCCTTTTTCATGCGCTCTATGCGAGCTTTCAGTTCCGGCGGCATCTCCACCTTCGGCGCGCGGGGATCAAGCAGCCAGGACGAGGCGTAGTGCGTCTCCGAAATTCGGAACATCGGCGGCTCTGCGCGCTCGTCAATTTTCAGCGCATAGATATTTCGCGGCGCAAACGCGTCCCCCGAAACCGGGTGCAGCAGGTTGGGCGGCGAGCCGGGGATTGTATAGAGCCGCTCGTCCCGCGTGTCAAGATCCGGCATGGCGGAGAGCAAGCCCCAGGTATACGGATGCCGCGGGTCGAAGAAGATTTCGTCAATCGTTCCTTTTTCTACGATTTTTCCCGCGTACATGACGTTGACATAGTCCGCAACCTTTGCCACCACGCCGAGATCGTGCGTAATGTAGATGATGCTGATGCCGCGTTCCTTCTGGATGCGCTGGATCAGCTCCAGAATCTTGGCCTGGATCGTCACATCGAGCGCCGTGGTCGGTTCGTCGCAGATCAGCAGTTCCGGGTTGCAGGCCAACGCGATGGCGATGACCACCCGCTGCCGCATGCCGCCGGAGAGCTGATGCGGGTATTGCTTCATGCGCCGCTTGGGTTCCGGGATGCCAACCTCTTCCAGCAGCGCGAGGGCGCGCTTCTTAGCCTCCGCAGCCGGTGTGTGAAAATGCCAGATCATGCCCTCCATGATCTGCCTGCCGACCGTCATGGTAGGATCGAGACTGGTCATCGGGTCCTGAAAAACCATGGCGATGCGCTTGCCGTTGATATGTTTGCGAAATTCTTTTTTCTCCAGCTTCGCCAGATCGGACTCCACCTCCGTGCCGTCCGAACGATGGTATCGAAAGAGGATGGTTCCGCTGTTGACGACACTGTTCTTGTCCAGAATACCCATGATGGCTTTTGCGGTGACGGATTTGCCGCTGCCGCTTTCGCCGACTATGGCCAGCGTCTCCCCTTCATACACGTCCAGATTGACGCCGCGGATGGCGTTCACAAGCCCTGCATTCGTGGTAAACGAAATAGAGAGATTTCGCATCTCCAGCACTTTTTTGCGTTTCTTTGCTTCCATATCGTTCACCTCACATTCCCTTGAACTTCGGGTCGAATGCTTCCCGAAGCCCGTCCGCGAGCATGTTGAAGCACAGCATCAAAAGCGCCAGCACGATAATTGGCGGAATAATCTGATAGGAATGCGTCGTAAAGCTGTTGAACGCGTCGGCAATCAGACTGCCGAGGCTGCACATCGGAACCGGTATGCCAAGGCCGACAAAGCTCAAAAACGCCTCCGTAAAGATTGCCGTCGGTATGCTGAACATGATCTGCGTAATGATGGGGCCTACGATGTTCGGCAGGATCTCGCGGAAAATGATATGCAAATCCCGCGCGCCCAGGGTGCGGCTCGCCAGCACGAATTCGCTTTCCTTGAGCTTGAGCATCTCCGCGCGGGCAATGCGGCTCATGCCGATCCACTCCGTTATCATCAAGGCAAACACAATGGTCAAAAATCCGCGCGGTAAAACGAGCATCAAGAGCGTTACAATCACGAGCCGCGGAATCCCGTTGATGATCTCCGCAATGCGCTGCATCACGCTGTCTACACGCCCGCCGTAATAACCGCTGATGAGGCCGTAGCTCATGCCGATCAAAAAGTCGATCAGCGCCGCGCAGAGCGCAATGCCGAGGGAAATGCGTGTGCCTTCCCAAACGCGCGTCCAGATGTCACGGCCGAGCGTATCGGAACCGAACCAATAGTAAACATCCGGCAGGTTTCGTTCCTCATAGCCGTTGATCACTTTGGAACCGGTCGTGGTGTTGAGAGTTTCGTCGCCATCGAAGATGCCAAGCTTTTCCACCCAGGGAATCCGGGGCGCAAAGTTCTTTTGCGTCAATTTTTGATCGGAGTAGCTGTACCCGCTCATGCTCGGCCCGAATGCGGCAAAAAAGCCGATGATCAGAACCACGATGAGCGAAACGACAGCGCCTTTGTTTTTAAAGAAGCGCTTGCGCACCTCTTTCCAGAAGTTTTCGCTGGCAAAGTTGGTGTCGATGCGCGTGTCATCCGCGCTGCCGCGGAACGCAAAATCGTCCGGCTGGAACTGATACGGCGCTTCCGTCGCGGGGGCGGGCAGGTTGCGTTTGTTCTGTTTTGCCATATCAGTCTCCCTTCTTCGCAACGCGGATTCTCGGGTCGATCACCCCATAGAGAATATCGACCAGCAGCATAATGCCGATATACATTGCGCTGTAGATAAAGCTCAGCGCGATGACAACGTTGTAATCGTTGCTTTGAATCGCCGTAACCAGCAGGCTTCCTACGCCGGGAATGGAGAATATCTTTTCCACAACCAGACTGCCCGTCATGAGATCAACAATCAGCGGCGCCAGCACGGTGACAATCGGAATCAGCGCGTTTCTCAGCGCATGCTGCAGTATCAGGGGCGAACCGCTGATTCCCTTGCTCTCGGCAAGCAGCATATAGTCGCTGCTGAGCACTTCGAGCATCTCCGTTCGCGTAAAGCGCGCTATGGATGCCAGCGTAAACAGGCTCAGTGCGATGCTCGGCATCACGCTGGAAGCAAACGGCGCTTGATTGGAATACAGCATGGGAAACCAGCTCAGCTTAAAGCCGAGCGAATAACTCAGCGCCAGCGCGAACACATAGCTCGGAATTGAAACGCCGATAACGGAGATGATGGTGCAAACCGTATCCCAAATCGTATTGTGCTTGAGCGCCGCAACGATCCCCAGCACCAGGCCAACCAAAGCGCCGAGCGTCACAGCAAACCCGCCAACGCGGATGCTGATGGGCAGTCTCGACTCAATGAGCTGGCTGATCGGCGTATTTTTGCTGATTTTGTAACTGACGCCAAAATCTCCCTTGAACATGTTAAACACGTAACGGAAAAACTGCACGATCAGCGGCTGGTCAAGGCCGTATCTCTCGTTCAGCGCCGCATGCTGCTCGGGCGTCAGTTTCTCGTCGTTAAACGGCGAGCCCGGCATGAGCTGGAGCAGAATGAACAGCACCAGCGTAATGGCAAGCAAGGTAAATATGGAAATCAGCACGCGTTTGAAAACGTATCTTCGCACGTCGTTCCCTTCTCCCTCCACAAAACAAAATCGCGGCTTCGCGGCTGCCCGCTTGCCGTAATAACAGACACTGCTGCAGGATGCAAACAGGGACGTTTTCCCTGCGCACCCGAAAAATGACGCGCCGTACAGCAATCTTGACTATTGATCAAAACCACTGCACGGCGCGTTCGCTGATCAAGTTTTACGCATCAACAACCAAAGGTCAGTTCTTGACTGTGTTCTTGAAAACGCGGTTCAGAGCGACGGGGTGGAACTCGATGCCCGTAACGTTCGGGCTGATCAAGGTCGCGTTGCACTGCGTATACAGCGGGAAGATGACCGCCTGTTCCATGGCAATCTTCTCCGCGCTCTTGAGCGCAGCCCAACGCCCCGTCTCATCCTGTGCGAGGCTGCCGGTGGTGCATTCCGCAATCAGAGCATCATAGTCCGCATCGCTCCAGAGACCGTAGTTGTTGCTGTTGCCGGTAACCCACATACCAAGGTAGGTCATCGGGTCGGCGTAGTCCGGGCCCCAACGGGTCAGGCCGATGCAGTAGTTGCCGTCCTGCAGGTCCTGAACGCGCTGTTTCTTGGGTTCCACTTTGAGGTTGATGGTCATGCCGGGCAGGGCGCTCTCCAGCATTTCCTTGATGACGGCGGCGACGTTCTGCTGAATCTCGGTGTCGTCCAGAACCATCTCAAAGGTGAATGTCTCGGTGCCCAGTTCGGCCTTGGCAGCTTCGTAATATTCCGTTGCCTTGGCAAGGTCATACGCGCAGACGTCCGCAAACTCGGTCTGATCCGCGGAGAAGTCATCCCCCGCAGGGCCGGTTGCAAACTGCGGCGGAACCGCCGTAAAGGTCGCCGTGGAGCCGTCTTTCACGACGCTGTCCACAATGGTCTGGCGATCCAGCGCAAAGGTCATCGCAAGGCGCAAATTGAGGTTCGCCAGTTCCGGATACTGCGCAATGTTGGGCGAAATATACCACAGATAGCCTGCGCCGACGCTCTTGAACGCCGGGTCATCCTTGACCTGATCGACCTGGTCGCCGGAGACGAGGATGGTGTCAAGGTCGCCGCTCTGATAGCTCAGAAGCGCCTGCTGGCTCTCTTTGATGACCTGATAGTTCAGGCCGTCAATCTGGATGCGCGCCGCATCATAATAGGTAGGATTCTTTTCCAGCGTGAAGTTCGTGGCCGCGGGCTCATAGCTCGTCATCACAAACGCGCCGTTGCTGAGCAGCGTTTCGGGGCTGGTGGCATAGCTGTCGCCGCAGGCCTCGAAGAACTTCTGATTGACCGGATAGAAGGTCGGGAAGTAGAGAATCTGATTGAAGTACGCAACCGGAACTTCCAGCTGCACCTGCAGGGTCTTCTCATCGATGGCGGTGACGCCAAGATCGGTCACAGGCAGCGTGCCCGCGATGATGGCAGCAGCGTTCTTCACCTGGCCAATGTCGCTGAACATATAGGAATACTCGCTTGCCAGTGCCGGATCCACCGCGCGCTGCCAGCCGAACACGAAGTCTGCCGCCGTCACGGGATCGCCGTTGCTCCAAACCGCATCGTCACGAATCGTGAAGGTGTAGGTCAGGCCGTCTTCGCTGATGGTCTCGGCTGAGCAAAGCGCATCGACAACGCCGCCGTTGGCGTCCATCTGCTTGAGGCCGTCCGTGATGTCCGCGATTACCTCAAAGCTCGTACCGTCTGTTGCAACCTGAGGATCGAGGCTTTCAACCTCCACTTCGATCATAACATTGACGATTTTGGGCTCTGTTGCTGCGGCTTCCGCGGGTTCTTCTGCCGCTGCGGCAGTTGTTTCCTCAGTCGCGGGGGCTGCCGTTTGGCCGCACGCCGCCAGACTGGTTACCATGGCGAGAACCAGCAGGATCGCGCCAAAGCGTTTGAACAGTTTCATTACCATTTTCTCCTTCCATTTGTATACATCCAAAGGACTCGATTTAGGGCTTCTCGTCAGTTGAATTATATACAATATATTTTATTTAGAATAGCACTCTGTAAAACGCAAGTCAATTAAATATGTTTGATTTTTACAATATTGATCGGTGTTTTCTGTTTGTTTGTCCGCACAACCGTTGTTTTATTCGATTATTGTCTATCAACGGCCGTCTCCGGTCTGCCCGCAGCTCCTAAATGCAGACGAACGATTCACCATTTAGGATCATACCAAAATGGTATATCAAAAAATCACTTTGGCAATTTTGAAAAGACCGGCTCGGAAATGAATTGCGGTGGGTCGTTTCGCACGCCGTATTTTCATATTGTATGTACCCCGCGCAAGTTCACCGCAGACCCGAACCTGTTCCTAAATAGATCAATTTGCGCTATGATAGTACCAATGGCGAAAATAGTCAGAAGCGCACTCAAAACAGTAATCCGGCCTGCCCGCGCCATGTGGAACGCGCGGCGGGGATAGAGAGCGCTTAATCCGTGCGTAAGAAAAGCAGCGCTTATTAGCGCGATGCAAGGTAGCAAATATGAAAATCATCATAGGATCAGGAAAAACAACAATAGATGGCTGGATCAGCACGCAGGAGACTGAGCTGAACGTTTTATGCCGTTCCGACTTCGAGCGAATCTCTCAGCATGGTAAAATCTCCGCTATGCTTGCCGAACACGTATGGGAGCACATGACAAATGAAGAAGGAATACTGGCAGCGAAAAACTGTTATGATTATCTCGAAGAGGGCGGGTATCTTCGAGTTGCCGTGCCTGATCGGAATTTTCGAAACGAATGGTATCAAAACCTTGTAAAAGCAGGTGGAAACGGGAACCCCTCGCATCCCGCCTCTACGCACAAAATCGTCTATGATAACATCTCCTTTCGGGAAGTCTTTGAGCGTGCCGGATTTGTTGTTGATTTGCTCGAATACTGTGATGCCGAAGGAAATTTTCACTATAAATACTGGAACGAAGCGGATGGAATGATAGGACGTTCTTACCGATTCGACACCAGAAACAACGCGGATCATCTGGGCATGGTGTCCATCATACTGGATGCAAAAAAGCCCGTCATCATCCACCACGGAAAATGAGCATGCTAGCCGCGTCATTCCGGCCTGCTCGCGCCAGATAGCGCAGGTCATACGGATGCCGCACATCATGGCGCAACCAAGTTTACGATCGTACGCAAGGAGGAAAATCCATGTTACGAAAAGCGGCAGTCAGCGATTCGAGCGCTCTTGCGCAGTTGGCAATTCTGCTGTGGCCGAATCATGCGTTCGAAGACCTGAAGCAGGAAATCGAAGCGTTGCTTTCGAATCCGAACGCCGCGTTCTTTCTGTATTTCGATCGGGATATTCCCGCCGGATTTGCGCAGTGCCAACTCAGGCACGACTATGTAGAAGGAACAAACAGCAGCCCGGTTGGTTATCTGGAAGGCGTGTTCGTCATCGAAAGCCACCGAAAACAAGGCATTGCAACGCGTTTACTGGAAAATTGCGAACAGTGGGCTCGCGAAAACGGCTGCGTTGAATTTGCCAGCGATTGCGAAATCACCAACATGAACAGCTATGCTTTTCACGTGAAGTTCGGGTTTCAGGAAGCAAACCGCATCATTTGCTTCTGTAAAAAACTAACGCCCTCAAACGACTGAGCTGAGCCGTTCAAACGTCAAAAGGAGCAAGCAATGAAGAATCTCAGGATTGCGCTGATGCAGCTTCTGCCGGAAAACACGCCGGACGCAAATCTTAAAAAGGGGCTGGATGCCTGCCGGAACGCAAAAAAACTGGGCGCGGACATCGCGCTGTTTCCCGAACTTTGGAGCATTGGCTACCGGCTTTCCAGCAACGTTAACGAAATGAAGGAACGCGCCATCCCCTGCGATTGCGAATTCGTCCGCGCATTCGGCAACTTGGCGCGCGAGTTGGAGATGGCCATCGGCGTTACGTTTCTGGAAGCGTATTCGCCCGCGCCGAGAAACACCCTTTACCTGTTCGACCGGTTCGGCAAAAAAGCACTGATCTACGCAAAGGTTCATACCTGCGATTTTGACGACGAACGCCTGCTGACGGCGGGCGAAGACTTTGCCGTTGCCGAGCTTGACACCGCGCAGGGAACCGTCAAAGTTGGAGCCATGATCTGCTACGACCGGGAGTTTCCCGAAAGCGCAAGGATATTGATGCTCAAAGGCGCGGAGCTTATCCTCGTGCCGAACGCCTGCCCCATGGAGATCAACCGTATTTCGCAGCTCCGCGCGCGAGCGTTTGAAAACATGCTCGGCATTGCAACCGTGAACTACCCCAAAGGCCAGCCGGACTGCAACGGGCATTCCACCGCGTTTGACGGAATCGCCTACAAGCCTTCTCTGCCCGAATCCAGAGATACGCTCCTTGTGGAAGCGGGCGAAGAGGAAGGAATTCTTCTTGCCGATTTCCCCATCGACGAAATTCGGGATTACCGCCGCAGAGAAGTGCACGGCAACGCCTACCGCCATCCGCAAAAGTATCGTTTGCTCGTTTCGGAAACGGTTGAAGAACCGTTTATCCGACAGGATTGCCGAAGATAACGGTGGACGCTCAAAATAAGAAAAGTCAACGTTGAATATTCATCCATCCGTATGCCATAATTGCGGAAGTGACCTTTCGCTCAAATCATCGTTTCGGGGGGAACCATGAAGCTGAATACTCGCCATTTCGCCGCCATTTCAGCGGCAGTCTTTGTTTTTCTGTCTCTTTTTTCGGCAGGCTGTGCCATGAGCAGTGCCGTGTCGGCCGCGACGCCGGAAACGACCGCTGTTTTAACGCCAACCAGTGAACCGACGCCAACGCCAACGCCTTCCCCGGTGCCGACGCCGACGCTCACCGATGAACAAAAAAAGATCATGATTTGGATGGGCGAAGACTACAGCGGGTACGCTCCGACGAATATTATTTTGTTCTATGCTGAATTAAATGGCGAAGGCCGCCTGATCTGGGCAATCAAAGAACCGAGCGCAACACAGGGCGTATTCAATTTCTACGAAGCGTTCAACCGCCAACTGCTGTTTCAGGTGACTGTTCCGATGGAAGACCAGCTCAAGGCGAATCCAAATACCTACACAAAGTATATCTCCCAACTCGGCGATTCCTTCAGTCAGTACACCTTCCTCTCATCAGGCAAGCTCCTCGAAATCGACGAATTTTTTACCAAAAATAGCCTCAGCGCCGCCGGTATCGGCGATCCTTTTATGGTGATCAATTCGTATATTGAGGAAGAATCTTTTGGCGTGTACCCCTGGACAAAAGAAAAGATGCTCAGCGCCTATATCGGCTCCACGCCCACGGAGTATCTTCTGCCGTTCTGGGAGTATGTCCCAAACGCGGTGACGCCGGCTGATTTCGACAATCCTCCTACTCCCACCCCCGCCGCAACGCCGATGCCCGCGCTTTCCCGCGAGCAGGCAGTCCTTTTAATGGGGGTTGATGATGATTTTGAGGAGGGCTATCTATTCGGTCAAATCAGTATATATTACTATCTGCTGAACGGCTCTAAGCGCATCATCTGGGCGATTGACTACTACGGCACACCTGAAGGCACGACCGACGCGCACAGCCTGTTCAACGGCGAATACCTGTTCTCCTACTACATTGATTGGGAAACAGCCCCCGCCAATCTTTCGTGCATGGATGTGTGGAAGTACTACAGCGCTTGCAGCCCGATGCTGGAGGGCGTGCACCTTCTTGGTTCCGGCACGCTGGCGGACTTGATCGTCAATTACCGCAATTGGGATATTGCGTACAACGGCAACGAACTGCTGGACAAAGTGCAGAACGATTCCTGGTATGACTGGGATGCGTACAGCGCCGATATGGAAATCCCGCTCCTCAAGGACGAGCTGATCGATCTCTACCTCGAGCTGACCCCGCCGGAATACATCCCGCCGTTCTGGGAGTATGTGCCAAATGCCGTGACGCCGGATGCGTTTTTTACGCCCGCACCGTAACTCGTCGGCAATCCCTGCATTTTCCGCCTGTTTCGCGCTCTCTCCGGATTGGGCAGGGCGCAAAACGGCGCCCGGCGCTGGAAACGCCCGTGTCGGCGCTTTCGGAACCGGGTTAAACGAGCTCCAGTTTTTTCATTGCCAGCGTACGAAACGCATTATCGCGAGGTGCGGTTTCGATTAAAACTTCGTAATCGCGCCGTCCTCGTTCAGGTTCGTTCAGAGCAAAATAGAGCGCTCCTCTGAAAAACAACGTCGTAGCGTCGGTTGGACTCATGTCCAGCGCCTTGCCGTAGTCTTCCAGCGCCTTGCCAGCGTCCCCCAGCGCTTCCTGTACGCGCCCTCGGTGGGTGTAGGAACAGGCAAATCCCGAGCGAACCGTAATTGCCTGCGTAAAATCCTGCAGCGCGGCAGCATAATCCCCGGATCGGAAAAACGCAAGTCCGCGATTGTTGTATGCGCCGCCATGGTTCGGATCCATCTGGATTGCCGTGGAGAAATCCTGAATCGCCCGCTCAATCCGTCCGGTATCCGCATAGGCCAATCCCCGGTTGTAGTATGAATCCACGTCATCCGGAACGATCGAAACGACGATGGAAAAATCCGCGATCGCCTCTTCATATCGTTTGAGCGACGAGTAAACATCCCCTCTGGCCGCCAGTGCGTCGATATCCCGGCTGTTGATTGTTAAGGCGGCATTCAAACTCAATAGCGCATGTTCAAAGTCGCCCAGCTCGTTGAGCAGCGCACCTTTTCGATAAAGCGGCACGGGATTTTCCGGCTCTTCCAGCGCGGCCAAATCATACTCCGCGATGGCTTCCCGAAAGCGTTCCTCCTCTTCCAGTTGAATCCCTTGTTCCAAATGCAGCGCCATGAATTGTCCCCATCTTTCTCAATTGATTCGCTTTATACGTAAAAATGTTTTTTGTCAGGCACGCCAGGCTTTTCTGGGCGGTTATCCCAGAAACTTGCCCGCATCCGATAATTCCATGCCAACGCGGTTGCTTGATCCGGTAAAGATGGTATTGCCTGTTCGCCCGGTCAGGGTGACGTTCACTTCCGCCGTAATGCTCTCCTCTATCTCTCTGTGCATCATGCCGTTTTTCGGCGCTTTCAGAATGCCTCCGCGCGCGTACGCCGCGGTGAACGCAAGGGTATGTGCCACGCCTTTGATGCTGGCTTCTATCCTGTTGCCGGCGATGCGCAGGCGCTGTATCGCTGCGCCGTTGTATGTCGCGAACCGGTAGAATCCGGAGGGCGTTTTTAAAAATGAAATCAATCCAGTAAAGCTCCTGCCCAGCCACGGTATCTGCGCAACCGAGAACAAAAAGGACGTGCCGCGCGTTTCAAAATGATTGGCCTGCATCCAAATCCAGGACTCCGGAAACGACCTGCCCCAGTCCTTTTCAATATATCCTTCCCCGCCCGTCATATCGATTTGCTCGCCGTTGTGGAACAGCGTACCAGATATCGTATGGCTGATGTTCACGATTCCGTGGTAGCACTCCATGCCCGGCATAAAGGAAAATGGGCCCATGATGCCGGGGTTAAAAAACGACCAGGGATACTTCTCGATATGGTCGAACCGAAGGCGGCATGAGATCCGCGTCGACTCGTTTTCAAGGTCGATTTCGACCCCCTGATCGGAAAAATGGTTTGCGCCGATATAAACATCGAACCTGCGTTTGTCCGCCGAAAAATCGCTGAACGGAAACCGGAAATACTCCGTTTTTCCGCTCACCGCATCGATCAGTTGGATAAAAGCGTGCGAATCCTGTTTGCTTTTGCCTATCGCAACGCCGGGTATGACGGCAAGCACCGTCCTGCGGGACTGATCGATGAGCTTAAAATACCACCCTTCGAAATAGTCCCTGCTGCGGTGCGCCCCCTGAAATGTTTCCGGTCTCCACAATTTTCCAATCGTCAAACAAACACCTCCACGATGAAGCAGTCACTCCGGGTTCCGTTTTCATGCGCAAGCATGGTGAGTTTCAACTTCATCGTATCATATTTATCGACACATGTAATTATAAATGTTTATTTTCGGTTGGCGCTCCCGTTTGCCCTGCCGGATGCATTGATTCCTGGAAGCTCCCGTTTCGCTATGCCGGGAAAGCCGTTCTCCTTCATCCGGGCGGCTCACTGCAGAAAAAAAGAGCCGAACGCCTGCGCATTCAGCCCTTCCTGCCTGTTTGGTTGAGAAACTCCGGCTCCCCGCGTTATGCGGAAACAGCCTTTGCGGGCGCCTTTTTCTCGATTCTGTTTTGGATGACGACGGCGCAGATGCCGACCACCGTGACGATCGCCAGCACATACCAGGGCAGCTCGACGGCGTTCATCGTGCTGCTAAACCCGACATAGCTCGTCATGCCCGTAATCAGCGCATAAGCGCCAACAACGATCATATATGCGCCCTGGAACGAACTGCCGATGATGATGAACTGCTTGAGGAAGATCCCCGCGATGATGGCTACGACAACGGCGCCGACGAGGATCATCCACGGCAGCGCAGTCACGCTGAGTGCGGAGAGAATTACCGAGGTAAAGACGGCTCCAAGCAGCGCGCCAATCAGGATTGCACCGACGCGGTAGAGGAAGTAGGACAGCGCGCAGAGCAGCAGCCCTACGGCGATTGCGCAGACGATCGGCCATATCTGCTCGCCAATGAGACCGCCTAGATAGTAGCCCAGCGCTGCGCCCAGCACCAGACCCGCCAGAGCAAGCCAGATTCGAAATACCTTGTACCCAAACAGACACGCGATGATGCCGATGACGATTGCGATGATGTTAACGACCATATGTACCTCCCTTTTATATTGTTTTTTGCCCTTGGTTGCCTGCAGATCGCTGCGGTATGAATGATAAGTTCGCCCCATACGATAGCCTTTGCCGGCCGCTCCTCCCCCCCCTTGCGGCGGAAATCCTGCGTCGTGTGGTTAATTAACTTATAATCTATGTTGGATACAAAGTCAATGCCTTTCGGATCTGCGCGGCGATTGTGGCAATGACCGGGAATTTTCGTGCAGCAGCAGGCTCTTTTCGCATGCAGTTGCAGAAAACCATTCCGGGAATTCGAATTGACTTTGTGTTAAAATAGGATCATCAAAACGCAGATTTGCATGAACAGCAAGAGGTAATAAATGCAGCTGGAAATCATCGAAGCCTATGACCGCATTGCCGACATAAAGACCCTGTTGAGCGAATACGCCGCCACGCTGCCCGTCGATTTGTGTTACCAGAATTACGCCGAGGAACTGGCGAGCCTGCCCGGCAAATACGCCCGGCCGGACGGCAGGCTCTACCTTGTGCTGGCCGAAGGCGAACCCGCCGGATGCATCGCCATGCGCAGGCTGGATGCTTCGCGCGCCGAGATGAAGCGGCTGTACGTGCGCGATTCGTTCCGCGGTATGCAGCTTGGAAAGCAGCTTGTTTTGCGCGTCATTCAGGACGCAAAGGAGACCGGCTGCCAGGCGATTGTACTGGACACGCTCGCCAATATGGAGCGCGCGCAGAAGATGTACCGGCAATTGGGCTTTGTTGAAGTGCCGCCGTACTACGATTGCCCGGTCCCCGGCACCGTGTTTTTAAGTCTTTCGCTCGGTGAAAAAGCCGAAAATGCTCCCCCGCTCGATGCAGGCCCTTTTTACCATGGCACAAAGGCCGATTTACATCCCGGCGATCTGCTGGAACCCCGGCACGAATCCAACTACGGGGAACGTAAAACGGCGAACTTCGTCTACCTGACCGCGACGCTGGATGCGGCGGTTTGGGGCGCGGAACTTGCGCAGGGCAGCGCTCCCGGGCGCATCTATCGGGTGGAACCAACGGGCGCGTTTGAAAACGATCCCAACCTGACGGATAAAAGGTTCCCCGGCAATCCTACCCGCTCCTACCGCACCAAATTTCCGCTCAAGGTGGTTGGCGAGGTAACAGACTGGCAGGGGCATCCGCCGGAAGTGCTGCAGGCCATGCTGGATCATCTGGCAAAGCTCAAGCATCAGGGCGTCGAGGCCATAAACGACTGAGCGCAGGCTTGTTTTTGTTTACCGTTTATCATTTTTCACGCGTTTTATTCTTTTAAATTGACTAGCCGAAATGGAATCGTTATAATTTTACCGTTACAGTTCTGAATAGAAGTTTCACTTATCTTGCATACACTGAACAAGTTGATCTCTTTTTCAGCATCATCCGACCAACTATTCCAATTTAGTGTTCAGGGGGATCATCATGCAGCAGCAAGCCAATGCCAAGCCGCGTCTGTTCGTTTTTCTTTTAGCCGTCCTGCTTATCCTGTCAGCCGCTTTCTGTCTGGCCTGTGCGCCGGACGTGCAGGATGCCGCGCCTTCCACGCCATCCGCCGTGCCGGACCCCGCCGCCGAAGCAAGCGGGGAAACGCCGGTTACCGAACTTTCGCTTGCGCTGCCCGACGGCGCGTCATCAGGCGACATGCTGCTTGCGCAGATTTGCTGCGTCGGTGAGGCAGACTTTTCCGTTGAGACCGCCTCCGGCTGGACCATCATCATGCGGACGGTCAACGAAGCCGGCATCGGCATGACAAGCTTCTACAAATTCATTCAAGATCCTGCGGAAGAACCGGGCTTGTACCCGTTCCTCGTCGCAACCGGGAACGCGGACGACGAACAAGCGCAGGTTTCCGGCAAGATACTGATCTGCCGTGGAATCGACCCGACGAACCCCATCGGCACCGTTTCCGGCGAAACCGGCAGCGGAACCGACCTGACGGTGGACGGCTTCGAGACGGAAGAACCCGCTGTTATCGTCACCCTGTTCGGGATTTCGGACAATTCTGTCAGTTTTACAGCGCCGGATGATCCGGAAGGGATCCAGACGCTCTTTAACGAACTGACCGACGGCGGCTTTGTCCTGTATGCTTCGGAGCAGACGCAGGATTCCGGCGCAGTTGAAACGCGCACCCTGACCGCAGGGCGAAGCGGCAACTGGGCTTCCCAGTTGATTTCGTTCCGGCTTGCCCCGATGGAAGTCACCTTCCTTGCGGGCGACCGCGGGTCGCTGACCAATGCCGAAGTGCCCGCGCTGGACCTTTCGGCCACCTTGCGGGTAGCGCTGGATCAGATTCCAGCGGTCAACCCTCCCGCCGGATACACGTTAGCCGGATGGCTGCCGAAAGGCGGCACCGAGTGTCTGAGCTCCGAAGAGGTCAGCCAGCTTGCGCTTACAAGCGGCGCGCAGTTCACCGCGCAGTACCAAAAGACCACCTACACCGTTCGTTTCCTGCTGGGCGACCACGGAACCTCCACGGATCGCCTCGTATTCAGCGGACTTTCTTACGGAGCCGATATCCGCGTTCCGAGCGTGACCGCAAATTCCGGCTGGACGTTCGAGGGCTGGGACGTTACACCCTCCGCCACCGTAAAAGGGAACAAGGAATACGTCGCGCAGTACGCGGAAGCGTCAAACTTTGAGGTGTCGTTTGCTCTGGGTGAACACGGTACTTCCGGCGATACGCTCGTGTTCAGCGGGCTTGCCTCCGGCGACACGATCACGGTTCCGGACGTAACCGCCGACGAGGGCTGGACGTTCGACGGCTGGGACACCACTCCCGTTACGACGGTCACGGGAAACGCTGTCTACACCGCGCAGTATGTGGTGACCACCTATACCGTTACGTTTAATCTGGACAACAAAGGCACCTCCGGCGATACGCTGGTGTTCAGCGGCATGGCGATTGGCGATTCCATCACCATTCCGGAAGTGACAGCGAGCTCCGGCTGGCGCTTCATCGGCTGGGACAGCGAACCTTCCGAAACGGTCGAAGGGAACGCGACGTATACCGCGCTGTTCGAAGTGTTACGGCCGAAATAAAATGACGAGTAGGCCTTATTAATGAATCCGGCAGCAAACGGCGGCGTACGTCTTTGCTGCCTTTTTTGCCCGCATGAATCAGGCAGCTAACGGTGGTTTTTACTTGCTGCCTTTTTTCACATCAATACATATTCATAAAGTACGGAGGCCATCCCATGGAACAAAACGACGCGTTCTGGACGGCGTTTGAAACGCTGATTCAGGATTCTCAGCTGGTCATCGACCGTCCAAAGGGTACGGCACACCCCCGGTATCCGGATTTTATCTATCCGGTGGATTACGGCTGCTTGGAACAAACCGCATCCATGGACGGCGGCGGAATCGACGTTTGGCTGGGTTCCGACGAAAGCAGACGGCTCGACGCGGTCATGTGCATTGTGGACTTAATGAAACGGGATTCGGAGATCAAACTATTGATCGGATGCACGGAGCAGGAAAAAGAGCTGATCTGGCAGATTCATAATCAAACACGATTCATGAAAGGAATCCTGATTCGCAGGATTAAGTGATATGAAGATCGAACGAACAACCATTGGAGGCATTCCCGCCATCGTCTGCGGCGAACCTTCCGGCAACGTCTATCTGTTTGTCCACGGACAGGGCGGCAGCAAAGAGGAAGCCGTCGCCTTTGCCGAAATCGTTCAGCCCAAGGGCTGGCAGGTCGTCGGCGTCGACTTGCCGGAGCATGGCGAACGAACCGGCGAAAGCGGGCGGTTCCTCCCCTGGATCGTCGTGCCGGAACTTCAAGCCGTTTGGGATTTTCTGGAGCAGTCAAAGCCGGACAAAATCGCTCTGCGCGCCAACAGCATCGGAGCCTGGTACAGCATGCTTGCGTTTCAAACCAAGCGCATCGAAAAAAGCCTTCTCGTCTCCCCCGTTCTGGATATGGCGCATCTCATCGAAAAGATGATGGGTTGGGCGGGCGTCACAAAAGAGGAGCTGGAAGCAAAGCAGCTCATCGAGACTGCCTTTGGCCAAACGCTGAGCTGGGAATACTACTGCTACGCAAAACAGCATCCCATCAATCGTTGGAACAGTTCCACCAGCCTGCTGTACGGCAGTTTGGAGAACCTGACCGACCGAACCGACATCGACGCGCTTGCCGAACGGTTCCACTGTGAGCTGACCGTGATGGAAAACGGCGAGCATTGGTTCCATACCGAAGAACAGATGACGTTCATGAACGATTGGATTGCCGGGCGCGTGTAAACTGCGGCTGCCTTCGTTTTTTCGTGATTCCATTCTTTAAAGACGGTTAGGAGCGGCCTATGTGGATTGTACTGATACTGGCAAGCTTTCTTGCCGCGCTGATCTCCGGCGCGGCGGGCTTTGGCGGCGCGCTGCTGCTCTTGCCGGTCATCACGTACTACATCGGCGCGGAAGCGGCGGTTCCGGTCATTACGCTGGCGCAGCTCATCGGCAATCTCTCCCGCATGGCGGCTGGTTTCAAGCAGATTAAATGGAGCGCGGTCGGCTGGTTTTGTCTCACCGCGCTGCCGCTTTCCGCGCTCGGAGCGTTTGGCTTTTCCGTACTGCCAAAGGATATCGTCACGCGCTGCATCGGCGGCGCGCTGGTTCTTCTTGTCGTCTTTCAAATGGTCAAGCTGTTCGAACTCAAGGCAAATAAAAAAACGCTGCTCATCGGCGGCGCTGTTACGGGCGGGTTATCCGGCCTTGCCGGAAGCGGCGGGCCGATCGGCGCGGCGGTGTTCCTTTCGCTGGGACTTTCGCCGGTTGCGTATATCGCCAGCGAGGCGGCCACCGCCACCGCCATGCACATCCTCAAAACCATCATCTATTCCAAGCTGTTGTTTCTCACAGCGGAAACTCTGCTGCTGGGATTATCCATGGGCGCTGCCATGGTGGCCGGAACATTCGCCGCCAATCGGTTCATCCAGCGCATGGAGAAAAGCAGGTTCCAGAAATTCGTCGCGGTTCTGCTCGGCATCGTTGGTTTGTATATGCTGATCTTTGGAAGCTGACACCCGTGCATCATGTTCGCGACAGGGTCGCATTGGACTTCCTTTTAGCGGGCAAATCCAGCATCCGTTGATCTTTCCTCCGGTTCCTCCGACGTCCAGTTTTGTATGAACAAACGGATATGCTCGCTCTTCTCCTGCTCCGCGCGTTCCGGTGAGTGGCCGTTGTCGCGCGAGAGGGCGTTTTCGTAAAACTCGTAAATATAAAACGCGTGGTATTCCTTTGCCGCGACAACGGGATCGGCCTGCCGCATTCTGCCGCTCTCCATGAACCGCGCAAACTGTTCCGCAATCAGCTCGCGCGGCTGGCGGATCAGCACATCGAGCAAAATTTCGCGAATATTCTCGTTGAGAAACTGCTCCCGCAGCACGATCCAGCCCATTTTTTCGTTCAGCGCGTCGGCAAAAAATGCGTCGTTTGCCTGCGTCACCACGCCGATGAACGAAGGGATATCTTCCGCCTTTGCGGATTGAATAGCAGATACGACTTTCTCCATCAATCGATCGCGAAACACAAATGCAATCTCTTCCAGAATCGCTTCTTTGCTCGCAAAGTGGTTGTAAATTGATGCGGCCTTGATCCCTACGGCGCCCGCGAGCTCGCGTAGGCTCACCCCCGCGTATCCCTTCTGCGCAAAAAGGTCGATTGCCGTATAAAAGATTCTCTCTCGATTGGTCAAACTGCGTTCGCCCTGCATACGCTTCACTCAATTCCTTAGTCGTTCGTCCCGCCGCCAAATCCGTTGACTTTTCCGCGGTTTCATCATTTTAAACTAACGTCGTTAGTATTGTCAACGTTTTTTGACAGAAGCGATTTTACACCGTTTTTACGAAGCGCCCGCAGATGCCGCGGTTGAAAAAGAACCGCTTGACAGCGCATTCGCAACCCCATATAATCAGGCTAACATTGTTAGTCTTTTGTGCAAAAATGCCGGAATCCCTCGTGTTTACAGCGGTTATACAGTAAACAAGACAATCCGGCCGGAATGATAAGGGGAATCGAATATGAAAAAATGTCTCATCGTTTACGCTTCCAAAGCAGGCACGACGCGCGACGCGGCCAATGCTCTGGCAAAACCGTTTGGCTCCGCATGCGACCGGTATGACTGCATTGCCGGAACGCTGCTCGATGCATCCGGCGCGGCAAAAAAACGACCCATGCGAAAGATGGATCTGGGCGGATACGACGTGATTGCGCTTGGCACCGCCATGTATATGGGCATGCCCATCAAGGCACTTTCGCGGTTCTGCGCGGTTCACGAAACGAGTCTGCTTCAAAAAAAGCTGATCCTGTTCACCTGCGGAATCGGCACGGAGCAGGAAGACAAACCGTATTTATGGCAGCGGCTTCCCGCTTCCATCACGAACGCTTCGGTTTATTACCGTCATCTCGGCGGAGAAATCCGCAAAGGGAAAGGCATCCCGATGGCGAACATGATTCTGAAGGAATACGCCAAAACGCACGCTTCCCCGCCGCAGATCGATTCGGCGGCGGTGGAAGAGCTGGTTGGCTTCCTGTCGGGTCTGCTCGCGGAATCAGCAGGAACAGCGCTGTGAACAAACTGAAAAATGTTCTAAAAACCCTTCTTCGGGTGCTGCTCGGTGTCCTCATTACGCTTGTCGTGTTGGCGGGGTGTATGGCGGCGTTTGTGTTGGTGGGCAAGGAAAAAACCCTGAACCTTGCGCACGGCGGCTTAACCCCGCTTTCCGTCAGCGACGGAACATACACAGGGCGCTACAGCGGGTTTCGCTGGAGCAATACCGTGGAAGTTACGGTTCAGGATCACGAAATGATAACCATCCGGCAGACCAAACCGCAGGTGTTTGCCAAGGAGGAAACGATTCAAACGCTGGTTGACCGTGTGCTTGCCGCGCAGTCGACGGATGTGGACGCCGTTTCCGGCGCCACCGCGGACAGTAACGCGTTCTTTGCCGCCCTGGAAGATGCGTTGACGCCTTGATTTGTATTTTTGCGATAATCCTCATATGGCAATATGCTTAACCCCTGGTTCCGCTCAACAAACGAATCCCGCTTTGCCGGTCGAAGCGCGTTCCCCCGCCGTTTTTTATCGCGGCGGGTTTTCTTATCTCGCTAGTCTGCCTGTTTCACTGTCCTGCCGAGAAATTCCAGCACCGCCCGGTTCGCCGTCTCCGGTCGTTCCAGCGGCAGGATGTGCCCCGCGTTCGGTACCACCAGGAGCTCCGCGCTTGCGCCGCTTTTTTGCGCGAGCAGGACCGCGCGTTCCATTTCGCTTTGCTTGACAAGGATGCTCTTGTTCCCCCTGAGCCAGAGCGTCGGGCAGCGGAGCAGCGGAATCGTGCCAAGCAGGTTCCATTTCAGCCGGAACGGAGCGATTGCGCTGAGCTGCCAGTCGTCCATATCGTTTTCGCCGCTGTCGAACTTGCCGCGAATTTCGTCCTCGAGAATCGCAGTCAGCCGCTCCGGGTCGGTGGGAACAGACCCGCCTGTGTAGATGGAGCGAAGGAGCTTTTCTATTTTGCCGCGATCCAGTTTGACGTATTTCTTACTGAGCAGGCGCAGCATCCCCGGCGTATGGATATAGAGATACGTAAACAGCTCGCCAGTGACCGTTTCGCCCAGTCCGCCCGGCTCGAACAGCGCCATCGAAACAACCTGTTCGGGGTGGAGCGCGGCGTATTCAATCGCAAGCCCGCCGCCCATGGAAAGGCCGACGATGCTGAACCGCTTCGGCAGAATCTGCGCAAACGTTTCTTCCAGAATGTCCAGCAGGCGCGCGCGCTCGAGCGTCCCGCTCCAGGGGCGGGACGCCCCATGCCGCGGGGTATCGACAGCGAACACGTGGTATTGCTTTGCCAGCTCGGGAAACAGCTGATCCCAGCAGAAGCGTGCCTCGTCATACATCGCCCCGTGCAGCAGCACGACGGCGGGATTTTGCGGATCCCCCGCCTCGTAGACCGAGACAGGCCCGCCGCAAACGGAGAGCACCCGATGTTGAACTCCCTCGGTTCCCTCGATACCGCCTTGTTTGACTGTAAATTCTGTTTCGTTCATTTCATTTTCTCCTGTTCTCCGGTTGCGGATTCGGTTTGTTGTTCGCGCAGCAGCAGTTCCAGTAAGTCGATCCAGTGCTCAAACTCCTGCCGCAGCGCATTCGGTTCCGTCGTTCCCGCGTGCAGTTTTTCTTCCAAAAATCCCTGCGAAACCCAGAGGATCATCTGCCGCGCAGCATCCGGCGGAATATCCTTTCGCAGCGGGCGGTACTCCGGCAGTGTTTGCTCACCCGTACGCTTTTTTCGCGCTTCGTAGTCCGCGTAAGTTTTCGCCATTTCCTCCCGCACCAGCGCTTGGGCGAATGGATCGGGATCGAACGCCGCCGTGTAGGAAAAACGGAATACCCAAGGGTATCGTTCAAACAGCTTGAGACGCTCCCGCACCGAGTTCCGCATCCGCTCAAACAAGTCCGCGCCGTCCGGACAGGACGCGCGCGCGGTTGCGTCCGCCGCGAGGATGCCGTCCGTTGCCAGCCGGAAGATTTTGAGGTAGAGGTTTTCCTTGGTCGAAAAGTACTTGAACAGCACACTTTTGGAAACCCCGGCCGCTTGCGCAATATCCATCATGGAAGCTTTCTGATAGCCATGTTTGGCGAACACCTCGCAGGCGGCATTGAGGATTTCCGATTGCTTTTCCAGTTCCAGCGCGTCAAAACTCATTGATTCCAGCTCCCGTACTATTCGTGACCGTTTCGGTCACGTTCAATATAGCACGCAAACGGGCCGATGTAAAGAAGATTCGTTCCAAAAACCAGATTCATGTTTTGTCTGATCTGATGGTATAATAAAGCACATGACGAATTGCAGCCTTCTTCCCCCGGCGGACGTCAAAAACCGGAAAGGAGTCCAACATGCCTTACGAAATCAAACCGCTTTCTCCCGATCTTGCCGAAACGTTTGCGGAGTTCCTCGGCAGCGTCGATTTTTCGGCAACACCGCATTGGGCCAGCTGCTACTGCCGCTCCTACTATCTGGACTGCCCGCTGGAAGACTGGATGGTGCGCACGGGCGAACAAAACCGCGCCGAATCGGTTGCCGCGATTCAATCCGGCGAGATGACGGGCTATCTCGCTTTCGAAGGAGCGCGGTGCGTCGGCTGGTGCAGCGCAAACGACGTAAAAAAATTCCTGCGCATCTATCCCGACATCCAACCTTACTGCGATGAGAAAAAAGTCGGCTGCACGATCTGCTATGTCGTCCATCCGGATTGGCGTCAGAAAGGCGTTGCCCGCGCGCTGCTTTGCCGCGCCATCGAAGATTTTACCGCGAACGGGTACGACGCGATGATCGCCGTGCCTTTCGAAAGCAAGGAAACCCCGCAGAAGCGCTACCGCGGTACGCTGCAAATGTATCTGGACGCGGGATACCGCGAAATCGCCGCGCAAGGTTCCGTTCATATGCTCTGGCTGGATTTGCGTCAATAAGCGCCGGGCGACGTTTTGTTAAGCGCCGTTGGCAGAAAGAGATCTGCAATATTCATCCGGCTTAGTTTCAACAAGCATGGTTTCTGAATATGTTTTAATAAATACTGACAGATAAGAGGAACGCAATATGACCCGATATGTCCATACCAACATCATCGCGAGCGACCCCGCGAAACTGATCGCATTCTACAAAACCGTGTTCGGCTGCCAGAGCATTGGCGAAACGCGGGATCTGCGCGGCGAATGGCTCGACCGCATGACCGGCATCCGTAACGCGCATCTCTTTGGCGAGCACCTGCTCCTGCCCGGCTACGGCGCGGATCACCCGACGCTGGAGATCTTTTCCTACGATCAGGTGCTGCCCGCGGCGGAGCGCCCGGTCAACACGCGGGGGATTACGCATCTGGCGTTCGAGGTGGAGGACGTTTCAGCCACGCTGGAACGCGTGCTGGCAAACGGCGGGAACCTGCTGGGCGAGCTGGTGCACGCGGTCTACGAGGACGGGCGCAAGGCGACGTTCGTTTACGCGCGCGACCCCGAAGGCAACATCCTTGAACTGCAAAGCTGGTCGTAACGAAATGGCGCAGGAAGCATTCGATCTTACCACGTCCCGCCTGCGTCTGCGTCAACTCAATTTGGCGGACGCGGGCGCTCTTTTTGCGTACCGTTCGCTGCCGGAAGTCGCACGGTATCAAAGCTGGCAGCCGCAGAGCCGAGCCGAGGCCGAGACATTTCTTCGGGACAGCGAAGAAACGCGCCTGTTTCAAAGCGGCTGCTGGTTCCAGATCGCCGTCTGCCTGCCTTCCGGCGAATTGATTGGCGACGTCGGCGTCCATTTTGATCCCGATGGCGCGCAGATCGAACTCGGCTATACGCTGTCTCCCGCGTATCAGGGTTTTGGCTACGCGCGGGAAGCCGTTTCCGCCTTGTTGGACTTTTTTCTGCTCGCACACGGCATACACCGGGCTTTTGCTTCCGTCGATCCCGACAATACGCGCTCGACCCGCCTGTTGGAATCGCTCGGCTTTCGAAAAGAAGCGCATCATCTGCTAAGTTTTCTTGCGCGGGGCGTCTGGCATGACGACGCCGTCTACGCAATCCTCGCCTCGGAGTGGCGCGCCCGATCGATCACCTTACAGAGAGAAGCAAGCCCCCTGCGCTAGACACCTATATATCCAATCAAGTAATGTTTTTGTCGATCACTCGCGGGGCATTCAGGTTCACCGCCGCGGTTGCATCCACATCACATACCAGTTAAAATAAAGGCAAGAACAATCGGCATTCAGCCGAGGCAAGGTGCGGCATGGAAACGGAACACCTCGAATCGATCCATATCAATGCCATCCGGCAGGAGCTTTCGCGAATCGAAAACGACTGGCTGATGCTCCATTTCAAGCTCAGCATCGCGCTGGCGGTTCTCGCGCTGGCCGCGGAGTGCGTGCTTGGCGCGCTCGTCGTGCAGTCGGATATTCTTTCAACGACCGTCGGGCGGTATATTCTCAAATTTATTGCCGCTCCCAGCGCGGTGAGCTTTCTGCTCGTGGCCATCGGCGCGCTCGTTGTCCGCTCCAGGCGCGTGAAACAAAGCGTTAAAGTCTACGCCGTTTCGATCCTGTATACGCTGGTCTGCTTTGATCTTTTCACCGCGCACAGCGCGTTCGTTTCGATGTATTTTCTCTTTGGCATCGCCATTCTGCTCACAACGATTTACGCAAACTATGTTTTAACCGGCGTGATCACGCTGCTCTCGTTTTCCAGCTTGATCGTGTCCGAACTGTTCATTCGCTGGGATGTCGATAAGGTCAGCGTATTTCAAAGTTCGGAGCGGCTGTTCGACTTTTTAATCGCGCTGGTCGTGCTGCTTGGCTGCGGCGCGGTCTGCGCGGTGATCATTCATTATGAAAAAAAGAAAAACGAAGCGGGCATACAAAAGGAACTTGAACGCGCAACGCTTAAGCATAGGCTGCAAATCGACGAGCTGACCGGCGTATTCAGCAGAAAAGCGCTGCATGACGCGCTGCGCGACCTCACTACGGGAATCACCCCGTATGGGTATGTGTTCGCCATTGCGGATATCGACAACTTCAAGGACGTCAACGACCGTTGCGGCCACCACATTGGCGATTTGTGCTTAATTGCGTTTACGCGCGTCCTCCAGGCACGTTTTGGGGAAGATTCCGTTTACCGTTATGGCGGGGACGAGTTTTGCGTGTTGATGCACGGCGTTTCCAGAACCGACTTTCTTGCCCTCTGCGAACTGGCGCAGGCGGATTTAACGGAACTTTCCATCGAAGAAGCGCCGGAGCTTCGGTTTACGGCGAGCTTCGGCACGGCGCTCTACGACCCCGATCTGGATAACGCAGCGCGTCTCTTCATCCATGCGGATCAGGCGCTCTACGAAGCAAAGCGAACCCGCAACGCAATCCGCGTGTTTCAGCGCGGTACGGAACCGCTGAGCGCGAACTAAGCCGGAAAGAACCGATTTGCCAAAGGGAGGTAGAAACTTTGGGCAGCCCTTTTACGCAGTTGCCGCTGATCGAATCAGAAACACTGACGCTTCGGCGGATTGTCGAGAGCGATCTTGACGCGCTGTATGAAATCTACCGCAACGACAACGTTTTTGCCTTCATTCCCGGCGGAGTGAAGAAGAGCAAAGAAACCGTCCGCAATATGATCGGTCATTTTGAACGCGACTTTCGCAATAAAAAGACCGCTACCCTTGGCATCTGCCTTGCAGAAAAACCGGACGAACTCATCGGCACAGCGGAAATCTTCGACTTTGACCCAAAAGTCAACATGGCCACCATCGGCTACCGCCTCAACGAAGCGTATTGGGGACGCGGCATCGCGACCCAAACCGTCCGCGCGCTGACGAACTATCTGTTCAGCACCGTCGGACTCAACCGCATTGCGGCGTATGTGATGCCGCAAAACGTCGCTTCCCAGCGCGTGCTCGAAAAAAACGGCTTCGTGCGCGAAGGCCTTCTGCGGCAGGCGAATTTCTGGACGGGCAAGGGCGTAGTGGACTTGGTTGTCTTTTCTCGGCTCCGCGCGGACACGCTTGCGTAACACCTGACGATCCTTCGCAGTATCAGCCGCGGGAAGGGAAAAAACGTATGAAAGAATTCATTCTGCCCAACCGGTCCGATAAAATCCGTTACCACGACCTGCCGGGCGGGGGCACGCCGATCGTGTTTCTCCACGGTCTGGGGTGCGCAAGTTCCATGGACTACCCCGCCGTCGCTGCGCAGCAGCCGCTGTCGGGCCACCGCCGCATCCTTGTGGATTTGCTCGGGGCGGGCTTCAGCGACAAGCCGGACGATTTCGGTTACGCCGCGGAAGATCACGCGGACTATCTGCTCCGCTTTGTCGAAGCGCTGGAGCTGGACAGCTTCGTCCTCTTTGGCCACAGCATGGGCGGCGCGGTTGCCATTTCACTCGCCCGGCTCTGTGAAAAACGGATCCGGCATCTGGTGCTCACGGAGTCCAATCTCGACCCCACCGCCGGAAGCGGCGTGCTCAGCAGCCGCATTGCGAGCCAGCCGATGGAGGAATTCCTCTCCGGCGGATTCGATGCGCTCGCCGAGCAAATCCGCCAGTCGGGCAGCACGCTTTGGTCCGCTTCTTTTGCGCTCTGGTCGCCCGTTGCGGCGCACCGGTTTGCGCTTTCCGGCGCGCGCGGCGGGAGCATCCCCTGGCGGGAAACGCTGTATGCGCTCCAGTGCCCCAAAACGTACGTCTTTGGCGAGCACTCCCTGC
The DNA here is from genome assembly GCA_039683415.1 of Clostridiaceae bacterium. Lineage (GTDB taxonomy): Bacteria > Bacillota > Clostridia > Christensenellales > CAG-138 > UBA7703. The sequence continues at coordinate 15,523 of JBDKRL010000006.1, read as the reverse complement.
CCGACCCCGACGAAAGCGAATTGCGTAACCACGGCGTCCGCGTGGAAATCGTCCCCCGCGCCGGTCACGGCATGGCCTGGGATAACCCGGCAGGACTGGCGGAAGCGATCGGGCGCGCCATCCACTTTGAACCATAAATGATGATAAAAATCCGGCAGGACTGGCGGAAGCGATCGGGCGCGCCGTTTTCTCCGTGCCGTAACACACAAGGAGCCGTTATGCAACCATATCTTGCCCTGCTTCGCGGCGTAAACGTCGGCGCGAGCAACCGGATGAAGATGGAAGACCTGCGGCGCGTTCTTCTGGCGGCGGGCTTCACGCGCGTGGAAACGTATATCCAGAGCGGCAACATCCTGTTCGATTCCGAAGAGACGGAGGAAGCGCTTGTTGCCCGCATGGAATCTCTTCTGGAAGCCTCGTTTGGTTACCGCGGCGCGGTCGTCATCCGCTCAGCAGACGAACTCGACAGTCTGATACGGAACCTGCCGTTTACAAGCGATGATATCTCAGCAGCCGAAACGGCGAACCCCGGCGCGGAAAGTCTGTACGTCTGCCTGTTTCCCCAATCGCCGCCGGCGGAACTGCTGGTTCGATGGAACCAACCCGATTCTTCCGGCGACCGACTCCAGCTCGCCGGGCGGGATGCGTACCTGCTGCTCAAGCAAAGCATCCGTCTTTCCAAGCTCGCCACAGCACTGCAAAAGCCGGACTATCGGGGCACCGTCCGCAACTGGAACACACTCACCGCACTCCAGCAAATGGCAGAGCGGCGTGGCTGAACGGTTCGGTCATCAACAATAATTCTTTTTAGGAGGGCAATCCTATGCCATCGCTTCAACAAGCCGTCACCCGCTATACCGGCGCGCTTTCGGATGGCGAATTCCAGCGCGCGTACAAGGGAATCCTTTCGTATATGGCAGCGCTTCAGGTCGCGCTGATTGCGCGTTTTCCGTCCTGCGCTACCGGCGCGCTGTATCAGGGCTATCTGGACATGACGTATTTTGCGCTGACGCCGCCCGCGCTGCGGGATAAAAAGCTCAAAATCGCGCTCGTCTACCTGCATACCGAGCACCGTTTCGAGCTCTGGCTGGCCGCCAACAACCGCGCGCTGCAAGCGGAAACCGCGCAGAAGCTTGCCGCCGTTCCGCTTGGCAAGTACCGTTTGACCAGCCCCGCGCCGGGCGTTGACGCAATTATCGAAACCGTCGCGGCAGGCGAGCCGGACTTTGACCGCCCGGACGTGCTGACGGAAACGCTCGCGCAGGCGTTTGAAGCGTTTTCTAACGATCTGCTCGCGCTCGTGAACCGGATTGTTTGAAAAGTTACAAATCAGGAGGCGGGTTGAGTTATCTATGGAAGTAAGAGAATTAACCCCGCTGGAACGCCCGCTCGCGCTCGCGCTTGCGCTCGACGTGTTTCTGCAGTACGTTGCTCCCGACTATTCGAGCGAAGGTATCGAAACGTTCCGCGCGTTCGTCAGCAGCGGCGAGGCTACATCAGCGCTCGCCATCTATGGCGCGTTTGCAGAGGATACGCTCGCGGGCATGATCGCGACAAAGAACAACGGCGGTCATATCTCGCTCTTTTTTGTGGACAGCCGTTTTCAGCAGCGAGGAATCGGCCGCGCGCTGATGCAGCAGGTGATCGAGCGTTGTTTGGAAGACGCCGTCACCGTCCATTCTTCGCCGTATGCCAAACCGATCTATGAAAAGCTTGGGTTTACCGCCATCTGCGAAGAACGGCTCAACGACGGCATCCGCTATACCCCGATGAAATACGTTTGCCAGCCATACGCGCAAACGAAACAGGAGGTTTTTTCGATGTCTCATTCGTTGGATCAACTGCTGTCGCTTCCCAAAGACGCCCTGCCGGAAGCCGCAAAATCACTCACGCAGGAGGATGTTGCCGCGCTGATTCCACTGCTCGCCTTGAAGGAAGACGACATTCGCTATCAGGCGTTTCTGCTGCTGCGGGAGCGGTCGGCGATTGCCAGCGACGTCTTCCCCTTTTGGCAGACGTTTCTGGATAAGCTCAAAAGCGAAAACTCCTACCAGCGCAGCATCGGGCTGATGCTGATTTCGGAAAACGCGCGCTGGGACACGGAGGGAAAAACCGCCACGGCGCTGGACGCATACTTTGCCGGCCTGACCGACGAAAAGCCCATTACCGTGCGCCAGTGCGTGCAGGGGCTCAAACCGATCGTCTCTTTCCATCCCGAACTCGGCGGGATTGTTTCCGAGCGCCTGATCTCGCTCGACCTTACCGCCATCAAGGAAACCATGCGCAAACTCGTGCTGCAGGACATTCTCGACGTGCTGCTGCTCACCCGCGCGCAGCAGAAAAGCGAAGCGGTGGAAACGTATTTGCTCAGCGCGCTCTCCGGCGGGCTGCTCGACGCAAAGGCAAAAAAGCTGCTGCAGGCGCGCCTGTTATAATTAGCTGAAAATTCGGGAGAGGAAGTGACCATGCGATGCGGCAAAGCGTCAACGCTTATCTCCTCCGCGTCATGGCGCAGAGGGTGCTTGGACTGCTGCTTTATCTGCTGGGTTCCTGGTGGGCGCTGAGCGTTCGGGCGGGAATTTTCTTTGTGTGTTACTTCGTTTTTGCCATCGTGTCCATGGCGGTGATGGTGCGCGTCAGCCCCCAAACGCTCGCCGCACGCGGAACGCCAGCCAGCAACACGCCCGCTTGGGACAAGTTGCTGCTCGGCGCGTACTGGATTCTTTCGTTCTTTGCCGTCTATCTGGCTGCGGGGATCTCGGCAAAAACCGCGCCGGAAATCGGCGTTGTGTTCTGGGTCGGCATTGCGCTGCAGGCGCTGGCCAGCGCGCTTTCTCTCTGGGCGCTGGCGGTCAACCCGTTTTTGGAGTCGACCGCGCGCATACAGAGCGACAGGAACCAAACTGTCTGCAAGAGCGGCCCCTATGCCTTTGTGCGTCACCCGACCTATTCGTCCGTGGTGCTATGGTGCGTCTCAGTTTCGATGGTGTTTGAATCGATCCCGGTTGCGGTCATCGCGCTGGCGGCGCTGGCGATCATCGTCGTACGCACCGCGCTGGAAGACGCGATGCTCCGCCGCGAGCTCACCGGTTACGCGGCGTACGCCAGGCAGGTTCGCTATCGTCTGATACCGTTTATCTGGTAACTGACATGCATACAAATGACCGCCCGTTGGGGCGGCCATTTTTACGCGAACGCGTTACTTTTTCTTAGTTGCCGCTTTCTTTGTCGTCGTTTTCTTAGCGGTAGTTTTCTTCGCGGTGGTTTTCTTGGCGGAAGAAGACTTCTTTGCCGCGGTAGATTTCTTCGTGCCGGAAGAGGATTTCTTCTTCGTGCCGCTGGACTTCTGCGAGTCGTCGCCAAACAACGAACCGATCAGGCTGCCCGCGAGGCTCGAGTCCGAACCGCCACCGCCGAGCAGACTGCCCAGCAGACTGCCGCCGCCGCTCGAACTCTGGCTGTCGTCATCGTCGTCCGTGAGCAGCGCGGAGAGCAAGCTCCCGCCGAGGCTCCCGCCCGAAGACGAGGAAGACGAACTGGTATTGTCCGACCCCAACAGCGCGGAAAGCAGCGTACCGCCCAGTCCGCCGCCGGATGAGGATGACGAACCGGAACCCAGCAGCGAACCGACCAGCGAACCCGCCGCATCGCTCGTTTCGTTACCGAGCAGCGCGCTTAAAATCGATCCCCCGACGCCGGAGCCGGAATTGCCGCCGAGCAGCGAGCCCAAGATGGAGCCGATGCCGCCGGACGAACTCTGGTTCTGCTGGCCAAGCAGCGAAAGCAGCAGCGGCGCGAGCTTGAGCAGGATGGAAGCGGTCTGTGATTTGGTCGTACCCGCTTTTTTCGCCAGCGCGGTAACGGTTTGATTGGTGCTGTCTCCAAACAGATGGCTGAGGATTTTTGCGCTGTCCTCGTCGTCCGTTCCCGTGAGAATGGATTTTACATCCAGTTCACCCGAACCGGCATGGTCGCTCAGCGCCTGTGTCAACGCGGTTTCGCCCTTTTTCGTTGCGGCGTTTTTTTGCATGCTCTCCAGCATGAGCGGCAGCGCCGCGCCAATCACGGATTCCACCTGGGATTGCTTTGCGCCGCTGGTTTTGCTCAGGGTGCCGACGGTGTCGCCGCCAAGCAGGGTGCCAATCAGTTCCTTTGTATAATCCATCGCTGTTTCCTCGCTTGCTTTTTTTCTATCATAACACATACCGCCGGTTTTGAAAGCGTCTTTTTTCTCGATCTATGGTTTATTGATGCGTCGGATTCTCGTAGAGAATCAGCATATCCATACTGTCTGCGGTTTTATTGATGCGCGGGGTTCTTATAAAGAATCAGTATATCCAAGCTGTCTGCGGTTTTATTGATGCGCGGGGTTCTCATAAAGAATCAGCATGATCATTTCGAGGTCATCCGTTCCGGCATTTTTAAGCGAATGGCTTTGTCCGCTCGGGCAAAGGTGCGTATCCCCCGCTTTCAAATTCATGATCGTGCCGTTATCGTCAATTTCCGCTGTGCCGGAGAGCACATAGTATACTTCATACTCCCCTTCGTGCGTATGCGTGCCAATCGAGGCGCCTGCGGGCAATACGGAGCGCGAAAACAGCCGCCCCGCGCCGTAGGATTCCTCTTTTGCCAGAAACTCGTGAAACGTTACAACGCCTTCGCCGCCGCGCAGCTGTTCCGCCACGCGCACGGTCTGCTGACCTGCCGATTTTAACATGTACCCATTCTCCTTTTGGCGGTGCTCCCGCCGAATCTTTTTTTTAGATGTATTCAGGATAAATTGTTTGACGGTGCTTCCGCCGAATCTGTTTTATAAGGTATTTGGGGCTAACAGTTCCCCCTGTAGACATACGGTAGATATTCTCGCGCAATCGCGGTGAGTTTGTCAATGGTTTCCAGCGGCGTCGGCGGACAGTTCCGCATATGATACATCGGGAAAAAGCGCGAAATATGCAGCGCTGCCTCTCCGGGCAGCGCCGCGAGCCACTTCGCCTCGGCGCGCATTTCGCCCTCGCCGTCGTTGAGCCCCGGCACGATCAGGGACGTCACTTCCACATGGATGCGTTCCGCCGCGAGCGCGATAGCGGTCTTTACCGTTTCCAAATCGCCGCCGAGCGAGCGGTATCCTTCTTCCGTAAAGGCTTTCAGGTCGATATTCGCCGCGTCGATCAAGGGCAAAAGCGCCAGCCATGGTTCGGAAAGAATCGAGCCGTTCGTAACCAGCACTGTCCTCAGCCCCGCCTGTTTGGCAAGAACTGCGCAGTCTTTTACATACTCGCAGCCGATCAGCGGTTCATTGTAGGTGAACGCAATGCCGATGTTGCCTGCGTCTTTCAGCGCTTCCGCCCGCTCGATGAGTTCCTGCGGCGTCACGATCCGCCAGCCGACGCCGTCCTCCCCCGCCATCGAGATGTCGCTGTTCTGGCAGAACGGGCAGGCAAGGTTACAGCCGTAACTGCCCACGGAGAGGATCTTTGAACCCGGATAGAACCGCCGGAGCGGCTTTTTTTCGATGGGATCGAGCGCAAGCGAAGTAACGCGCGCGTAGTTTGCGCAGGCAATCACGCCGTCTCGGTTCGTCCGCGCACGGCAGAACCCCGTTTGCCCTTCCGCCAGTTCGCACCTTCGCGGGCAGATTGCGCAGGTCTGTTTCATATTTCGCGCACCACCTATGCTAAAATCATTCCGCCGTCTGATGATTGATGTATGCCGAACCACAAGAACTAAATCACGAACATCGCCAGCACACGGCTCATGTATGCCGAACCACTTCGAAACGCTCCATGCGGCAGCGCTCGCTTTCGGGGATGCCCGCCTTTTGCTTGGCGATTTTCAGCTGTTCCTCCACGGTGTATACGCCTTCGAGATTGGGCAGCAGAAGCCCTTTGTGGTAGCCGGACGTTACGATAACGCCGTACCGCTTTGCGTCCAGCTGAGAAACGCCGTCCACGCGCTCCGCAGGCCCCAGCACGTCCACGCTGTAGTGGATCCGCTCCAGTTCGTCCGCCGTCACGGGGTCGAAGCGCGGATCCTGACTGCAGGCGGAAACCGCGTTCTTCTGTATCTCCTCGGCGACGCTCCCGGTCACCGCGCTGATGGTGCCGATGCACCCGCGCAGCTTACTCTGAATCTTGAGCGAAACGAAAACGCCCGCGCGCACCTGCTTCATTTCCTCCGGCAGATCGTCCGGCAGCGGCGGCGTTTTGCCGGTTTTGACGAACGCTTCGACCGTTTTTCGCGCAAGGCGCGTATACGGGTCTTCGTTCTCGCGGATGGCGGAAATCCGTTCGCGCTCCACTTTTTGACTGCGGACGTCGAACGCGCGCGTCTCATCCGCTTCGCCGGGTTCGAACGCGGCAACCGCGTAGCCGACGCCGAACGGACCTTCGTAGCTGAGCAGTTCGCTCTTTACGTTCTGGCGGTCAAACACGCCCGCCATGATTTCAAACGAGCCCAGGCCGCATTCCGCGGCGGCTTGACAAAGCTGCGGGTCGAACGTCATCATGGTAAAGAAGTCGCCTTCCGCCATGGCCTTGGTCACGAGCTGATCGAACACCGGCCCTTCTTCGGCATAACCGTAGGGACCGCTCTCCAGCAGTTTATGCGAAAGGTCGCCGCTGGCTATGATTACAATGTCGCGGTTGAGACCGTCGGACACTTTGCGGATGCACTTGCCCAGCCGGTAGTGCGCCACCGCGTCCAGCCCGGAAAGGCCGATGCGGACGATTGCGCAGGGCAGTTCCCGTTCGGCAAGAAACGTCAGCGGAATCATCGTGCCGTGGTCGAGCGACTTTTCGCGTTCGCCCTGCGTGCCTGCCGGTATTCCGGCGCGCTTGGCGGCAACTTCCAGCGCTTTTGTGAATTCCTCATCGTAAAAAGCGGTCACTTCCACCTGCTTTGCGCCAAAGCGGGCAAAATCGCCGTGTGCCTTCGTGCCGGGGGAGATATGGAAATAATCCGCATAGCTCGTCGCGTGCGGCGAAAGAACGATGATCGTTTCGGGCTTTTTTTCGCGGACGCGTTTGGCAATTTCTTTATACGCTGCGGAAGTGTTCCGAATCTCCCATTCCTGCCCTTTGCCGATTTCGGGCAGAATGATCGGCGGATGCGGAACAATACAAGCCATCAATATGGGCATAAACGATTCCTCACTTGTGGTTTCAAATTTGTGGTTCGATTTCTTTATGCGCGTTTTTCGCGTTCAAGCCGCGTTGAATGCGGCGGAAAGGTCGTCCATGTTCGCGCATATTGTATCATTTCGCGGGGCATGTGTCAAAAACGCGTCAAGCCGCAGCGTCGCTCCAGTGCCGACGAATACGGTTGTTTATACTATTTGTTTACAAGTATTCTACTCTTGTTTTCCGGAATCAACGGCTGTTTTGTGTTAAAATGGAGTAAATCTTTTCAATCAACCGCTCGAACGGCGGTCGAAAAAGCGATTTTACCGAGCCAACAGCACAACGGAGCAGAAAAAGAAACCAATGACGGAGTTTGATAAAAAGAAGAGACGAAACATCGACATGCGCACGGCGGCCATCCTGGGGCTTGCGAGCGTCTGTTTGCTTTGCGCGTTGTTTCTCGCCGTCGTTCTGCCGCTGAGAACACGCATCCTCAGCGCTAACGCCAACGCGACCGCTCCCACTGCGCAATTCACCCCCGCGCCAACGGCGGTACCGACGCCGACGCCCGTTCCACCGCCCGCCTCGCTTTTGACCTTCGACGAAAGCGCGGACGATCCCATGCCGCAGATTACCGACCGGCTCAAGCTGGGGCACTCCTACCGCTTACGCGGGACGGTGCAGTCCAACTACCCGTTGCTTTCGGTCACGGTCACCATCACCTGCGCGTTCAGCGAGGATTTGTTTTATCCGTATACACAGACGGTCACGTTCGATCCGGCAAAAAACGTCTATTCCTACTCGCTGGACGACTCGCTGACGCAGGAGGGCGCTTCGCTCGACTCGCTGATTCAGTTTTCCGAACTGCATACCGGCATCCATACGCTCTCCATCACGGCGAGCAGCATGGGGCAGTCAACGCCGATCGAACTCTACCGGACGAAGTTCTATGTGCTCTCCGACCAGTGGAACCAGATCAAAAAATCCGACTTCAGCAACAACAGCTACGCAACCGCGCTGAACTTCTTTGGGGATAAGGAAGCCTTCCTCTACCGCTACCAGTGGGTGGACGCACGGTACACCGTTGCCGACCCGGATTGGGAAAACGAGTATATCGTGGACTTCGACTGCGTGCCGAATACGGAACTCTGGCGAATCCACCGCTACGCGCTGCCTTACTATGAGAAAGTCAAGTATTACCTCAACGTCGTGCATGTCCGCGTTTCCGGAACCAACGGGGACAGCGGCGTGCTCTTGCTGCGGGATTTGATTGAAACCTACAACGGCACCTACTGCTCGCGCTTTACGTCCAGCGAGCAGCATATCAGCCACCACGCGTTCGGCACCGCGACGGATATCAACGGCGGCATGAACGCCAACGACAACACGAAGGAAAACATAGCCATCATCAACGACGAGGTGCGCAACAAGCTCGTCTACAACGGCATCAAGCAGGAAAACGGCGTTTCGTACTATGACTACACCTACTCCGGCGACGCGCTGCTCTGGGCATATCAGACCGTGCCGGACACGGTGATCAACTACATCATCTACGAACTTTCGTTTTACCGCGCGGGGTTCCAGTGGGGACACTACTATGTTTCCACCAGCGACGGCATGCACTTTACGCTGACGGACAACATCCGCATTTCGCACGACGGCAACGACGGTCTCAGGAAGGTGTTTGAGTATTCGGAAACCTATGCCCCGGAAGCCACGCCCAACCCCGCGAACTGATAAACAAAAAGGAGTTCCCCTCATGCTCATTGCGCTCTTCGGCGAAAGCTGCACCGGAAAATCCACGCTCGCGGCGGAATTAAACAATACGCTCCATGCGGAAGTGTTCAGCGGAAAGGATTACCTGCGTCTGGCAAAGAACGAAGCGGACGCAAAAGCGGTGTTCGCCGCGCGCCTTGTCGAACGCGCCGCCAATAAAATTGAACACACTATCTATGTCATCTCCGAGCCGGAACAGCTTTCGCTCCTGCCGGAAAAGTGCCTCCGCGTACTCGTAACGTCGAGTCTGGAAACGATCAAAGCCCGCTTTGCCGCGCGGATGGGCGGAAATCTGCCGCCGCCGGTAGAAGCGATGCTGTCAAAAAAACACGGCATGTTCGATTCCATTCCGAACGATTTGGCGGTTCGCTCCGATGAAACGGAGCCTTCCCAAACCGCAGAGCAAATCCTGCTCCAACTAAACAAATAGTCTTCCTGTAATAAAGAAATCCAGTGCTTATTTAATAAGTCTTTTTGTTTCTTTTTCTTCAGAAAAAGAAAACATACCCCCTCTCCCTCCCCCCAAAAAACAAACATCCGCCCCGGCAGGGGCGGATGTTTTGCTTAACTCAGTTACTTCTTTTCGTTGATCTTGGCTTGCGCTGCGGCGAGGCGGGCGATCGGCACGCGGAACGGCGAGCAGGAGACGTAGTTGAGTCCAACGCGGTGGCAGAACTCGATGCTCGACGGATCGCCGCCGTGTTCGCCGCAGATGCCCAGCTTGATATGCGGGCGGGTCTTGCGGCCCAGTTCAACGGCCATCTTGACCAGCTTGCCGACGCCTTCCTGATCCAGCTTGGCGAACGGGTCGGACTCGAAGATCTTCTTTTTGTAGTAATCGTCGAGGAACTTGCCCGCGTCGTCACGGCTGAAGCCGAACGTCATCTGGCTGAGGTCGTTGGTGCCGAAACTGAAGAACTCCGCGCATTCGGCGATCTTGTCCGCGGTGAGAGCGGCGCGTGGCACTTCGATCATCGTGCCAACCATGTACGGAATCTCAACGCCGCGCTCGGCCATGACTTCCTTGGCGGTTTTATCGACGACGGCTTTGACATATTCGAGCTCCTTGACGTCGCCAACGAGCGGAATCATGATCTCGGGCACGACTTCAATGCCGGTTTCCTGACGGGTTTCAATGGCCGCTTCGATGACCGCGCGGGTCTGCATTTCCGCAATTTCCGGATACGTGACCGCAAGACGGCAGCCGCGGTGACCCAGCATCGGGTTGAACTCGTGGAGGGTTTCAATCGTGTGCTTGAGCGCGTCGTAGGTCAGGTTCATTTCCTTGGCGAGGGCGCGGATATCCGCTTCCTCGGTGGGCAGGAACTCATGGAGCGGCGGATCCAGGAACCGGATGGTCACGGGGCGTCCGCCCATGGCCTTGTAGATTCCCTTAAAGTCGCTGCGCTGCATCGGCAGCAGTTTGGCCAGCGCACGGCGGCGGCTGTCCACGTCGTTGCAGACGATCATCTCGCGCATGGCGGGGATACGCGCTTCGTCAAAGAACATATGCTCCGTGCGGCACAGGCCGATGCCTTCCGCGCCAAACTTGACGGCAACTTCCGCATCGTGCGGGGTATCCGCGTTGGTGCGCACTTTCAGGGTGCGGACTTCGTCGGCCCACTGCATGATGGTCGAGAAATTGCCGGAAACCTGCGCTTCGATGGTCGGCAGCGCTTCGCCGTAGACCTTGCCGGTGGAACCGTCGAGGGACAGCCAGTCGCCTTCGTGGAACGCACGCCCTGCTTTATCGGTCAGCGTATGCGTCTTTTCGGAAATAGTCACTTCCGAGCAGCCCGCTACGCAGCAGGTGCCCATGCCGCGCGCAACGACCGCCGCGTGGGAGGTCATGCCGCCGCGGGCGGTCAGGATACCTTCGGAAGCGTACATGCCTTCGATATCCTCCGGTGAGGTTTCGAGGCGAACGAGCACGACCTTTTCGCCGCGCTTTGCTGCTTCCGCAGCGTCCAGAGCGGTAAAGTACACGCGTCCGCAGGCCGCGCCCGGAGAGGCGGGCAGGCCGGAAGCGATCGGTTTTGCGTTTTTCAGCGCTTTGGGTTCAAAGGTGGGATGCAGAAGGGCGTCGAGCGATTTGGGGTCGATCTTGGCGAGCGCTTCTTCTTTGGTAATCATGCCCTCGGCAACGAGCTCGACGGCAATCTGCAGAGCGGCGGCGGCGGTGCGCTTGCCGTTTCTGGTCTGGAGCATGAAGAGACGGCCGCGTTCAATGGTGAATTCCATATCCTGCATGTCGCGGTAATGCCGTTCCAGCGTATCGGCAATCGCAACAAACTGCGCGTAAACTTCGGGCTGCGAATTCTTGAGCTCGTCGATGGGGCTCGGCGTACGGATGCCGGCAACGACGTCCTCACCCTGCGCGTTCATGAGGAACTCGCCGTAGAGCTTGCGTTCGCCGGTGGAGGGATTGCGGGTAAACGCAACACCCGTGCCGCAGTCGTTGCCCATGTTGCCAAATACCATGCTCTGCACGTTGACGGCGGTGCCCCAGTCCGAGGGGATGTCGTTCATGCGGCGGTAGATGATGGCGCGGGGGTTATCCCAGCTGCGGAAGACGGCTTTGACGGACTCCATGAGCTGAATGCGCGGATCCTGCGGGAACTCTTCGCCCTTCTCTTCGAGGTAGAGCTTTTTATAACGTACAACGATTTCTTTGAGATTTTCCGCGTTGAGATCGGTATCCATCTTGCAGCCGTTTTGATGCTTGACTTCGTCGAAGATCTCGTCGAACTTCGCTTTTTCCACTTCCATGACGACGTCCGAGAACATCTGGATAAAGCGGCGGTAGCTGTCGAACGCAAAGCGCTCGTTATTGGTCAGTCTGGCAAGGCCAAGCACCGTGTCGTCATTCAATCCAAGGTTGAGGATGGTGTCCATCATGCCCGGCATGGATGCGCGCGCGCCGCTGCGGACAGAAACGAGGAACGGGTTGGACGGATCGCCGAATTTTTTGCCGGCCTGCTTTTCCACAACGGCAAGAGCGGCTTCGATCTGCTCTACGATTTCCTTGGCAATTGTCTGGCCGTCCGCATAGTAACGCGTGCAGGCTTCCGTTGAAACGGTGAAGCCAAAAGGAACAGGAAGGCCGAGGTTGGACATTTCGGCGAGGTTTGCGCCTTTGCCGCCCAGCAGCCCGCGCATTTCCGCGCTTCCCTCCTTGAAAAGATAAACATACTTATGTGACACAGTGTCTCCTCCTTCTCTTATCTAACAAATCAATATTATACCCGCGCAGTGGAATGGTTGCAAGAAAAATCGCAAATCAGACAGCACTGTTTCCGAATATGCATTCTCATTTGTTCGATTGTTCGTGATTAATAGAAAAGATGCCCGAAAAATGCTGATTTTGCAGGAATTCAATCCCTAAATATGCAGAAGAAAACACGCAGGATTTCCTGCATTTTTCTTGATGTTTCACTTGTGTTTGACAGGTATTGCCCGGATAAACAAACAGAAGCGGTCAATTCCGCCCGGATTTGCCCGACTTATGCGGTAAGCTGCGTCAGCAGAAGCAGATACGCCGGTACGCCGTTGACTTCGTCCACTTTTACACCGCGCACATGGATATGTCGTTTGCCCAGCCCGTGCTGGCTGGCTGTGCGGAAGACGACTTCCAACGGCGCGCCGTCGTTCTCCGCGCGCGCAACCGCCGCATGCAATTGCGCCAGATTGTCTTTCAGGAGCATGCTCGAACAATCCCGCGCGATCAGGCGGAACTGCTCGTAGCTGAAACCGAACATATTGAGCAGCGCGTCGTTGAAAAACGTCGCTTCCATGCGCTCGCCAAAGCGGACAATCGCTATACCGATCGGCGTTGCCGCAACGATCGACTCCAGCTCCCCGGCAGAGCGCTTCAGCTCGGTAATGTCCATCACCGCGGCAATAACAACCGGGTCTTGGCTTGCAAAATACGGTATACGCTCGGCGCGCATATGCCGCCAGCCATAGGAGCCATCCCCCAGCCGCCTGCGAAACACCGTTTCAAACGATGTGCCCTGTTTGGCGCAGATATGAAGCAGGTTTACGAGCGCATTCAGATCGTCCGGATGCACCACGTCGATGCCGCAGCATCCCGGTTCGTTCGAAGGCAGGCCGCCTCCGCTGGAAAAGAGGTGCTCAATGGTCTTGCCTACCGCAAACAGCGCAACACCGCTGTCCACATACTTCAAAAGCGAATACAGCTGAACCGAATACGAAGCGCCGGGCGAACGGTTCGAGCCGGGTTCCGGCGTTTGATCCAATCGCCGGATGCAGTAGCGGTCCTTGCCCGCATTCTTCGCTTCGTAAAGGGCGAGGTCGGCTTCCCGGTAGAGCGAATCGTAATCCACCTGATTGCTTCTTGCAGTTACAACGCCGACGCTCACCGAAATCGGCACGCTCGCCGAACCGTTGGAATAGGAAAAGCTGAGCGCGTCACAGAGCGCGGCGGCTTTGGGTTCCACAAGTTCGCCAAGCGAAGGCCCTGTTAGAAATATAAAGAATTCATCCCCGCCGATGCGGGCAATGACGTCCGTTGCGCGGAAAACACCGCGAAGAATTTCGCCAATCCGAACAAGCGCCTGATCGCCCTGCTGATGCCCCATGGAGTCGTTCACGCGCTTGAAGTTGTCGATATCCAGCATAAACAAGGCAACCGGCTCTTCCCCGCCAAAGCGCAGCGCTTCTTCAATGGCGGCGCGCGCGGCGGTGCGGTTGAGCAGCCCGCTCAAGCCGTCTCGGAATGCCAGATCGCTCAGGCGCTCCATATCGGAACCGCTGTCCCCCGGATCGGTGATGGCGACTATCGCCTTTGCGTTGTTGGTATCCGGCGCGTAGGACATCTGCACGCTGACCGCGCAGAGACGCGCTTCCCCGTTCGGAAATTGCAGCCTCACGTCGCTCTCGCTGCGCGTTACCCCGCGAATCAACAGTTCGCGCAGGCGCGGCAGCGACAGAAACGACGCGAATTTAACGCGGTCGCCGCAGTCAACATAGTTTTCCGCGAAGATGCGCAATATTTCCGCCGCGTCCTTTGCGCCGTCCTGTTTAAGCGCAAAACGGCCTTCCACACGCTCCGCCGCGCCGGTTGTTAAGTTGATTTCGATATAGGCCGCGCTTTTTCCGATCAGGGCGGAAACCATGGCGCGCCAGTGTTCATACTCATTCAGCTTTTCACGCGCAATCGTAATATCCCGCACGGTGATGACCGCCTGGACGCTTTTACCCGCGCTGTTTTTGATGGCGGAAAAAGTAAACGCGTACCAGCGCAGCGCGCCTTCGGCGTTCGTCATGCGCACCTCCGCGCAGCCGCCCGCTTCGCCCGCCCGAATGGCTGCCCAGAACGCCTGATATTCTTTTCGGCTCTCTTCTTCCACCAGCGTATCCAGCGCCCAAGTATAGTCGAAATTCGTCGACTCCACAGGCAGTTTGAACTGCTCGTTTGCTGTTTCGTTCGGCATCAGCAGGTTGGCTTCGATATCGTAGCGAAGGATCATAGCCCCGCTCTGCTGGGCGGAAATGCGGTATTCCTCCTCGGCAATAAGCAGCCGCTCGCGTTCGTTTTTTGCCTGCCGGTTTGCCAGCGTATAAAGGGAGATGACAAACAGAATCAGGAGCGCGGCGCTGAGCATCGCAATTCCGATGACGATAAACCCGTCCGCCCGCTCGGCGTTCAGCGTGCTGTCCACAATCTCGCCGGGGATTGCGGTGCAAATCATCCAGTCGTTGCGCTCCAGCGGAAGGTAAGCCAGGTACCAGTGTGCCCCGTCAACCGAGTAAGAAACAAATCCCTCCGCCTGCGATTGAAAGTCCGCCAGAACGCTTTCTTTCTGGTATGGTTTATCGAAATCGGCATTCTCGAATACGAGGCTGAGATCGTCTTTTTCGTTCAGGCTGGAAAGGCTTCCGCTGCCGAGCACGACCCTTCCCTTGCTGTTGCAGACAAACGATTCGCTGCCACTGTAGGACTGAATCAGCAGCAGATGCTGCAGCCCCTGTTCGCCGATCAAACCCGCAATGACGCCCGTTACCTGGTCGTCCTGCATGATCGGCACGGCGAGCACAAGCGCCGAGGTGTTCGCCCCGAGCAGGCTGTCCGTTACAAACGCAACCGTTCTGTTTCCCGCAACGGCTTCCAAAAAGTACGTTCGGTCGCCGAGATAAACCGACTTTCCGGTTTCCGTTGTTCCGCTTCCCTCAAGATCCGTCACGCAGAAATCGGTGAACTCTGACGACGCCAGCGCTGCCTGCAAATGTATCAAAAACGTTTCGGCGTGTCCGTTATCCGAAGTTGCGGCTATACCCGCCAGCGAATCGAGAACAGCCAGTTCGCCTTCGAGCTTGGCGTTGAGCAGGTCCCGCTGTTCGGAAGCGCCCGCTTTCAGTATTTCGTATGTCAGTTCCCTTGTCCGTTTGGAAGCCTGCGTCGAGGTCAGCAGCAGCATGCCCAGCGTGACGGCAACCAGCACGAGCGGCACGACAAGCGTCATCAACAACCGTGAACTCTTTTTCACTTTGTCGCCTCCCCCTCGCGGTTGATTTGGCTGCCGATTGCTCGGCGCGATTGTTCCTGTTTCAAGATACTATGCTGTCTTCAGTTGTTTTATGCAAAGAATAATGCCCGATTTTCGGTG
>JBDKRL010000005.1:0-8710 GCA_039683415.1 Clostridiaceae bacterium | reverse complement strand
TGGCTCCGCTCTGCTGCGCCAGAGCCATCGTGATGGCCGCTGTCAGCGTCGTCTTGCCGTGGTCAACGTGCCCGATCGTTCCAATGTTGACGTGCGGTTTCGTTCTCTCGAATTTTGCCTTTGCCATAATAGCTCTCCTCTTTTCTGATCAATCGTTCGTTATAAACGGTAATTATTTTTACCGACCACCGTATCGGCGATCGATTTTGGTACTTCGCTGTAATGCGAAAACTGCATGGTGAATGTTCCGCGGCCCTGCGTACGGCTGCGAAGATCGGTGGCATACCCGAACATTTCGGAAAGCGGGCATGTCGCGTCGATCACCTGAACGTTCTGGCGCGCTTCCATGCCGCTGACTTTTCCGCGGCGGGCGGTGAGGTTGCCCATCACGTCGCCAAGGTAATCTTCCGGTACAAGCACTTCGACTTTCATCATGGGTTCGAGCAGCACGCAGTTCGCCTTTTCAAGCGCTTCCTTCACGGCTAGCGATCCGGCAATGGTGAACGCCAGTTCGGAGGAGTCCACCTCGTGATAGGAGCCGTCAAGCAAAGTGAGCTGCACGTCCACGACCTCGTAACCGCCCAGATGTCCGCTCTTGAGCGCTTCGCGCGCGCCCTTGTCCACGGCGGGGATGTACTCGCGCGGGATTGCGCCGCCGACGATCTTGTCGACGAACTCATAGCCTGCTCCGGGTTCGCGCGGCGCAAGCTGGATGACCACATGGCCGTACTGGCCGTGACCGCCGGTCTGACGCACATAACGCGTTTCCGCCTTGACGGGTGCTTTGATGCTCTCTTTGTAGGAAACCTGAGGATTGCCCACGCGCGCTTCCACATGGAACTCGCGGATCATGCGGTCCACGATGATCTCCAAATGCAGCTCGCCCATACCCGCAATGATAGTCTGCCCCGTTTCCGGGTTGGTATACGTCCGAAACGTCGGGTCTTCTTCCGCAAGTTTCACAAGCGCAAGCCCCATCTTTTCCTGACCGGCCTTGGTCTTGGGTTCGATGGCGACCTGAATGACGGGATCCGGGAACTCCATTCTCTCGAGCAGGAGCTGGCGGCCTTCCACGCAGAGCGTGTCCCCTGTTGAAGTGTCCTTCAGGCCGACAATCGCGATGATATCCCCGGCATGCGCTTCCTCAATCTCCGTACGGGTGTCCGCATGCATCATCAGAATGCGGCCGACGCGTTCGCGTTTGTTTTTGCTCACGTTATACACGTAAGAGCCGGACTTCAGCACGCCGCTGTAAACGCGGATGAAGGCAAGTTTGCCGACAAACGGATCGGTCAGAATTTTAAACGCGAGCGCGGCAAACGGCGCATCATCGCGCGGTTCCACGAGGATTTCCTCGGTGCCGTCCTTAGACGTGCCCGTGATGGGGGGAACGTCCAGCGGACTTGGCAAATAGTCTACGATGGCGTCGAGCAGCGGTTGCACGCCTTTGTTGCGGTACGATGAGCCGCAGGTCACGGGTACCACGCGCCCGGCGAGCGTCGCCTTGCGGATGCAGGGAATGAGTTCTTCGGCAGTGAACCATTCGCCGTTGAAATACCGCGCCATAAGCGATTCGTCTTCTTCAATGACCGTATCGAGCAACTTTGCGCGCTGTTCTTTGGCGGCTTTGAGCATGTCTGCGGGAATATCCTCTTTGCGGATATCCGTTCCATCGTCGCTGTAGTAAATCTCCGCCTTCATCGAAACAAGGTCGATGATGCCGCGGAACGTGTCTTCACTGCCAATGGGCAGCTGAACGGGCAGCGCGTTTGCGCCGAGGCGATCGCGCATCATTTCGCAGACGCGGTTGAAATCCGCGCCGGTAATGTCCATTTTATTGACGTACGCAATGCAGGGTACGCCGTATTTCATGGCTTGCCGCCAAACGGTTTCGGATTGCGGCTCGACGCCGCCCTTGGCGCAGAAAACCGCGACCGCACCGTCAAGGACGCGGAGCGAGCGCTCCACCTCCACGGTGAAGTCCACGTGGCCGGGCGTGTCGATGATGTTGATGCGGTGCGAGCGCCAATAGGCGGTCGTGGCTGCGGACGTAATCGTAATTCCGCGCTCCTGCTCCTGCACCATGTAATCCATGACGGCCGCGCCTTCATGCACCTCGCCGATTTTATGGATCTTGCCCGTATAGAACAAAATCCGCTCGGTCGTGGTGGTTTTTCCGGCGTCGATATGCGCCATGATTCCAATATTTCTTGTTTTTTCCAGTGCGGTATCTCTCGGCAAAATCGTATCCCTCTACTAGTCGATAGTTCTGTACCCTTACAGTACTGCGCGGGTCTGCGGCTCGGATTGACTGCTCCGAACCGCAGGCCCGTGGCTGTTGATTCCTCATTTTGCTCCCGAAAGGAACGGTCGTTTCCAGCCTGTTTCCCCGGGACAACAAGTGCTTAGCTTGCATAACCGACGGCACATGGCAGTAAACTGCCCGCGCGCAAAATCCGTGTATGCAGCGGTTTACCAGCGGTAATGCGCGAACGCCTTGTTCGCTTCGGCCATCTTGTGGGTGTCTTCCTTCTTTTTGAAGGCGTTGCCCGTGGAGTTGGCGCCGTCCATGATTTCGCCTGCCAGGCGGGCGCTCATGGTGCGTTCACTGCGCTTGCGCGCAAAGTTCACGAGCCAGCGAAGGCCCAGCGTCTGACGGCGTTCCACGCGGATCTCGATCGGCACCTGATAGGTGGCGCCGCCGACTCTGCGGGCTTTGACTTCGAGAACGGGCATGATGTTGCTCATGGCCTGCTCGAACACTTCGCCGGGTTCACGACCGGTCTTTTCGCGGATGAGATCAAACGCATCGTAAACCGCTTTTTGGGATACGCCGCGTTTTCCGTCCATCATGACCTGGTTGATGAGCTTGGTGACCACCGTGCTGTTGTAAATCGGGTCAGCCAACACTTCGCGTTTCGGGATAAATCCTCTTCTCGGCATGTTATGACCCTCCTTACTTCTTCGGGCGCTTCGCGCCATAGAGCGAACGGCTCTGTTTGCGGTTGGCAACGCCGGACGTATCCAGCGCGCCGCGGATGATGTGGTAACGAACGCCAGGAAGATCCTTGACGCGGCCGCCGCGGATGAGCACAACGGAGTGCTCCTGCAGGTTGTGGCCGATGCCGGGGATGTAGGCGGTGCCCTCGAGACCGTCGGTCAGACGGATACGGGCGATTTTTCGCAGAGCGGAGTTCGGCTTTTTCGGCGTCATGGTACGCACGGCTGTGCAAACGCCACGGCGCTGCGGGCACTGTTTCAAAATAGGCGCAGTGGACTTATATTCCACCTTTTCTCTGCCTTTTCGAACCAACTGGTTGATTGTCGGCATGAATATTCTCCTTCGATATTTTTCATCTATATCTATTACCGCTCCCTGCAACCCCTGTAGGGAGCATTGTATCCTAGAACTCCTAAAAACCTGTAAACAGGTTTTTAAAAGCGTGTAAAACCATCGGCGGTGACGCCGCTGAGCAAACAGCCCCTAACAACGACCGCCAAAACGGTATTGTATCAGCATTCCTGGGCTTTTGTCAAACGGTTTCTTCCTCGTCCGACCAGTGATCCGCCGTTCCAAGACCTTTGTTCAAACGGCTCTTGCTGAAGAGCAGTTTGGTTCTCGACTTAGCGGTGATGGGCACCCAGCCTTTTTCAGTCATCTCGGCGATGACGGGATGCAGCATCGCGTCCGTATGCATCTCCTTGTCCCAGCGCTTTGCCAGAGCATCGGTGATGAGCTTTCCAGCCAGCGCGCCAATGAGCACACAGGCAATCCACACGCCAAAGGGCGCAAACAGGTGGATGCTTGCCAGCGTGGTCTTGAGCGGGTCGACGGAAATGGCAAACAGCGCCGCAAGACCAACCAGCACCGGCAGCAGAATCGGCAGGTACTCCATGGTCAAAAAGCGGGAACGGCACTTTTTGCAGACCGACATCTGCACGGGAACCATGGTGCCGATGTGCGACATCCGCTTGCCCAGGAGCCACTTCTGCACGCGCCTCGGTTCGGGATGCGCCATGTCGAGGATGGCATATCCGTTCCTTTTTCCCTTTTCGGGCGTTTTGCAGAACTGGCACTCGCGCGATTCAAACAGGCGGGCAATGCCGCCTTCCGGCAGGAGTGTTTCATACAGGTCGATATCTTTCATGATCTCGTCCACATTGTCCGCGTCACGGACGGTGCAGACGCTGCAGGAACGCATGTTGAGCGTTTGGCAGTAGTGCGTTTGCGAGAGCGCGCACTTCGGATTCACCGGCAGCTTTTCCATTTCGGCTCCTTTCGGGTGGTTACACGGATTCCGCTCAGTCCTTGACCGTTACGGTGACATTGCGGTAGCGGCGCAAGCCGATGCCCGCGGGGATCAGCTTGCCGATGATGACGTTTTCCTTGAGGCCGACGAGCGGATCAATCTTGCCCTTGATGGCGGCTTCGGTCAACACGCGCGTGGTTTCCTGGAAGGACGCAGCGGAGAGGAACGAGTCTGTTGCCAGCGAAGCCTTGGTGATGCCCAGCAGCTTGCGCTTTGCAATGGCGGGCTTGCCGTCGTTCTGGATCACGCGCTCGTTCTCTTCCTCAAAGCGGAAGATGTCGATGAGTTCGCCGGGGAGCATGGTGGTTTCGCCGTTCTCCTCGACCTGCACCTTGCGGAGCATCTGGCGAATGATGACTTCGATATGCTTATCCGAAATCTCAACGCCCTGGAGGCGGTAAACGCTCTGCACTTCCTTGAGCAAGTAAGCCTGAACGCCCTTGACGCCCTTGATCTTGAGGATATCGTGCGGGTTGACGCTGCCTTCGGTGAGTTCGTCGCCCGCTTCCACCGCGTCGCCGTCGCTGACTTTGAGCTTGCTGCCAAACGGAATGAGGTAGCTCTCCGATTCGCCTTCTTCATTGGTCACGACCGCTTCGCGGCGCTTCTTGGAATCATCGATATGCACAACACCGTTGATTTCTGAAATCACGGAAAGCCCCTTGGGTTTGCGCGCTTCAAAGAGCTCCTCGACACGCGGGAGACCCTGGGTGATATCGTCCGCACTCGCGACGCCGCCGGTATGGAACGTACGCATCGTCAGCTGCGTGCCGGGCTCACCAATTGCCTGCGCGGCAATGATGCCGACCGCTTCGCCGATGTTCACAATGTTTCCCGTGGCAAGGTTTGCGCCGTAGCACTTGGCGCAGACGCCGCGATCTGCGCGGCAGGTAAAGACCGTGCGGCAGTGGACGCTCTTGATGCCGGCTTTCTCAATTGCTTCGGCCTGCTCGTAAGTGATCATCGTGTCCGCTTCCACAAGGACTTCGTGCGTCACGGGATCCGTGATCGGTTCAACGGTATAGCGGCCAACCACGCGCGCCTTGAGCGGTTCGATGAGCTTGTTGCCCTCGCGGATTTCGGAGAGCACCATGCCCTTGGATGCTTCGCCGCGCTTGGCGTAGCAGTCTTCCTCGCGGACGATGACGTCCTGCGAAACATCGACCAGGCGGCGGGTCAGGTAACCGGAGTCCGCCGTACGCAGCGCGGTATCGGCAAGGCCTTTGCGCGCGCCGTGAGAGGAGATGAAGAATTCCAGAACCGAGAGGCCTTCGCGGAAATTGGCGCGAATAGGCACTTCGATGATCTGGCCGCTCGGGTCGGCCATGAGTCCACGCATACCGGCCAGCTGGCGGATCTGCGCGGTGCTGCCGCGCGCGCCGGAGTTGGCCATCATGTAAATCGGGTTGAACTCGTCGAGGGAGGCCATCAACGCGCGGGAAACGCGCTCGGTGGTTTCTTCCCAAACCTTGATGACGCGCTCTCTGCGCTCGCCGTTAGAGAGCATGCCCATACGGAAGAGGTTGTCGATTTCTACCACACGCACTTCCGCGTCCGCAATCATCTGCTTCTTTTCGGCAGGCACCTGGATATCCTGGAAGCCCACGGTGATGCCGCCCTTGGTGGAATAGGTAAAGCCGAGCTTCTTGATGCGGTCAAGCACCTGGGAAGTCGTCGTAGGCCCGTGCTTGCGGTAGCAGCTGTCAACGATGTTGCCAAGGTCCTTTTTAGCGACCAGCTTGTCGATTTCCAGGACGAAGAGGTTGTCTTCCGTCGAGCGATCCACAAACCCGAGGTCCTGCGGAATGGCGTTGTTAAAGATCACGCGGCCGACCGTCGTGTCAACGATCTTTCTGCGCTTTTCGCCCTGCCATTCGCGTTCGAGGCGGATCTTGACCCGCGCCTGCAGCGAAATGTCGCCGGTCTGGTAGGCCATGACGGCTTCCTCTTCGGAATGGAACGCCTTGCCCTCGCCCTTTGCGCCGGGCTTGATCATGGTTAAATAGTAGCAGCCAATGACCATGTCCTGCGTCGGGGAAACGACGGGGCGGCCATCCTGCGGTTTTAAGATGTTGTTGCTCGCCAGCATGAGGAAGCGGGCTTCCGCCTGCGCCTCAACCGAAAGCGGAACGTGCACGGCCATCTGGTCGCCGTCGAAGTCCGCGTTGTACGCGGTGCAGACGAGCGGATGGAGCTTGAGCGCGCGGCCTTCCACAAGGATCGGCTCAAACGCCTGAATGCCGAGCCTGTGCAACGTAGGCGCGCGGTTTAAGAGTACCGGATGATCCTTGATGACGTCCTCGAGCACGCCCCAAACGGCCTGATCCACGCGCTCGACCATGCGCTTTGCGCCTTTGACGTTCTGCGCGAAACCGCCCTTGACGAGCTTTTTCATCACGAACGGCTTGAACAGCTCCAGCGCCATCTCCTTGGGAAGACCGCACTGATACATCTGCAGTTCCGGGCCCACGACGATAACACTGCGGCCGGAATAGTCCACGCGCTTGCCGAGAAGGTTCTGGCGGAAACGTCCCTGTTTGCCGCGCAGCATGTCCGAAAGCGACTTGAGCGGGCGGTTGCCCGGTCCGGTCACGGGGCGGGTGCGGCGGCCGTTGTCGATGAGCGAGTCAACGGCTTCCTGCAGCATGCGCTTTTCGTTGCGAACGATGATATCCGGCGCGCGCAGTTCCAAGAGACGCTTTAAGCGGTTGTTGCGGTTGATCACGCGGCGGTAGAGGTCGTTGAGATCGCTCGTGGCAAAGCGTCCGCCGTCGAGCTGCACCATCGGCCGGATTTCCGGCGGAATGACCGGAATCACGGTGAGGATGATCCATTCGGGCTTGTTGCCGCTCTGGATGAACGCCTCAATGACTTCGAGCCGCTTAATCGCGTTGGCGCGTTTTTGCCCGGACGCATTGGAAATTTCGTCGCGCAGCTCTTTTTCGAGCTTGGGCAAATCGAGCTGGGTGAGCAGTTCGCGGATCGACTCCGCGCCCATGCCCGCACGGAACGCCTTTGCGCCGAACTGCTCCTGCGCCTCGCGGTATTCCTTATCGGTTAAAATCTGCTTGTACTGCAGGCCCGTCTTGCCGGGGTCTACAACGACGTATGCGCCAAAGTAAAGCACCTGTTCGAGCGAACGGGGGCTCATATCCAGCAGCATCTTCATACGGCAGGGAATGCCCTTGAAGTACCAGATATGCGAAACCGGCACCGCCAGTTCGATATGTCCCATGCGCTCGCGGCGCACCTTGGCGCGGGTGACTTCCACGCCGCACTTTTCGCAGACAATGCCCTTGTAGCGGCCGCGCTTATAGCGTCCGCAATGGCATTCCCAGTCCTTGGTCGGCCCGAAAATCCGTTCGCAGAAGAGGCCGTCCTTTTCGGGTTTCAGGGTGCGGTAGTTGATCGTTTCCGGTTTTTTGACTTCGCCGTGCGACCATTCGAGTATTTTCTCGGGCGATGCGAGCCCGATTTGCAACGCGTCAAAATTCGTCAATTCAAACACAGTCTATCTCTCCCTTACAAGCCGCTCAGTCTAAGTTCTTATCGATATCGAGATCCAGCGCGTCGGACAGTTCGCCGAGGTCTTCGTCCAGGCCGACGAGATCCTCGCCGCTGGGCTCCGCTTCCTCTTCCGGCGCGAGCGCTTCGTCCTCCGCTTCGTCAAAGTCGTCAAATTCGTCAAAGTCGTCCATCTCGTCGTCCTCATCCTCGCCCAGCGGAGCAAGTCCGATTGGCGCGTCTTCGAGGCCGCCAAGGTTGACGTCCATCGGGGCGATATCGTCGTCGTCGTCCTCGCCAATTTGGATCTCCTCGCGCGTGTCGGACAGCACTTTGATATCCAGCGCAAGCGATTGAAGTTCCTTGATGAGCACCTTGAACGATTCCGGAACGCCCGCGGGCGGCACGTTGTCGCCCTTAACGATGGCTTCGTAGGTTTTCACGCGGCCGACCACGTCGTCCGACTTGACGGTCAGGATTTCCTGCAGCGTATAGGCGGCTCCGTACGCTTCCAGCGCCCAGACTTCCATTTCGCCGAAGCGCTGGCCGCCGAACTGGGCCTTGCCGCCCAGCGGCTGCTGGGTGACCAGGGAGTACGGCCCGATGGCGCGCGCGTGGATCTTGTCGTCGACCAAGTGGTTGAGCTTCATCATGTAGATTTGGCCCACCGTCACTTCCTGGTCCATCGGCCGGCCGCTACGCCCGTCGCGCAACTGGATCTTGCCGGTCTCGGGCAGATCCGCCTTCTTCAAGTACTGGCGGATCATGTCTTCCGAGGCCCCGTTGAACACCGGCGTCGCCACCTTCATGCCAAGGGCCTTGACCGCCCAGCCCAAATGCGTCTCGAGGATCTGCCCCACGTTCATACGCGAAGGCACGCCCAAGGGATTCAGCAC
>JBDKRL010000004.1:0-288689 GCA_039683415.1 Clostridiaceae bacterium | reverse complement strand
TTTGAGAGCCGCTATGTCTCCGGCGTCGTCGCCGGCATGAAGCTCAAGGAAATGATTGACGCGGGCGTTGTGACCGATCCGTACATTGGTTATGTCGGCGCTTATCCGTATGCCGAAGTGGTCAGCGGCTTCACCGCGTTCTACCTTGGCATCAAGAGCATCGTTCCCGATGCACACATGGACGTGACCTATACCAACTCCTGGTATGATCCGACCGCCGAAGCAGAAGCCGCGAACTCTTTGATCTCGAAGGGCTGCTGCATCATCAGCCAGCACGCTGACTCCACCGGTGCGCCGTCCGCCGTTCAGGCTGCTCTGGATGCAGGCACGCCCGTGTACTGCGTTGGCTACAACATCGACATGCTGGCCGTTGCCCCGACCGCCGCTTTGACCTCTGCGCAGAACAACTGGAGTGCTTATTACACCTACGCGTTCAACTGCGCTCTGACAGGCGAAGACATCGCGACCGACTGGTCCGAAGGCTATGCCACCGGCGCCAACATGATCTCCGCACTCGGGTCGAGCTGCGCAGCCGGCACGCAGGAGAAGGTTGACGAAGTCATCGCCGGCATCATCGCCGGAACCGTCAACGTGTTCGACACCTCCACCTTCACCGTTGGTGGCGCGGTGCTCGATCCCGGCACGTTCTTCATCGATACCGACGGCGATTTCATTCCGGATTCCGGCACCGCCATCGAAAACGGCATCTTCTCCGAGAGCAAGCTCCGCAGCGCGCCGTACTTTGGCATCATCATTGATGGCATCACGACGCTCAACTAACGAGAGCTGACATTCAGAAATGAAGAGAATCGGGAACGGGCAACCGTTCCCGATTTTTTACTTTTTCGTTTAAAATTGAAGTTGAACTCTTACCGTTCAAACATAAGACGACGCACCCCGTTCACATTCCGTTTTCACTGCGGTACTATTATTTTCGTTTACTCCATGTTTTTGTTTACACCGTGAGAACATCTATGCTAAAATATTTTAAGCAAGTCTGAATCTAAGATAGAGGGGTCAAGCGTGTGGAGAATTCTATAGCGATCCGAATGGTCAACATCACAAAGACCTTCGGCGAGGTGGTAGCCAACAACAAAGTCTGCCTCGATATCAAGCGAGGAGAGATCCTTTCTCTGCTCGGAGAAAACGGCAGCGGCAAAACCACACTCATGAACATGCTGGCGGGAATCTATTTCCCGGACAGCGGCGAAATTTTCATCAACGGCAAGGCGGTGACCATCGCTTCTCCGAAGGACGCGTTCGATCTGCATATCGGCATGATTCACCAGCACTTCAAACTCGTAGACGTCTTAACAGCGGCAGAAAACATCATTCTCGGCCTCAATGAGTCGACCGTGGTCGATTTAAAGAAGGTGCGTGCCGCCGTCAAGCAGATCTGCGACCGGTATGGGTTTGTGGTCGAACCCGACAAAAAAGTATACGACATGTCCGTTTCCGAAAAGCAGACGCTGGAAATCGTCAAAGTGCTTTATCGCGGCGCGGACATTTTGATTCTCGACGAACCGACCGCCGTGCTGACGCCGCAGGAAACGCAGAAGCTGTTTTGCGTGATGCGCAACATGAAGGACGACGGCAAAGCCATCATTATCATCACGCATAAACTGCACGAGGTCATGGACGTTTCCGACCGCGTCGCGGTGCTGCGCAAGGGCTTTTACATCGGCGATATTCCGACGAGTGAAACCAACGCCATGAAGCTGACCGAGATGATGGTTGGCCGCGCGGTCTCGCTGGATATCGGGCGCACCGAACCGGTGAATCCGCAGCCCAGACTGGTTGTAAAGAACCTGACCGTCTGTGATTCAGAAGGGGTGACCCGACTTAGCGGCGTGGACTTCACCGCGTACGGCGGAGAGATCCTTGGCGTTGCCGGCATTTCCGGCAGCGGACAGAAGGAACTGCTGGAAGCTATAGCGGGTCTGCAGTACTGCCAGACCTGCAGCAGCATGCAGTTTTTACCCAAAGACGGCAGCAAACCGCGCGAGCTTTCCGGCATGCATCCCATCGACATCAAACGCTTGGGCGTCGCCCTTGCGTTCGTTCCTGAAGACCGTCTTGGCATGGGTCTCGTGGGGAGCATGAACCTCACCGACAATATGATGCTCAGGAGCTATTCGGACGGCGCGGGCCCGTTTGCGGATCGAAAGAAACCGCGCAAGCTCGCAGAAACCGTTGTTCGCGATCTCGAAGTTGTCACGCCGAATCTCAATACACCCGTGCGCAGGCTTTCCGGCGGCAATGTGCAAAAAGTGCTCGTCGGCAGAGAGATCGCCCAGCAGCCGCAGCTGCTGATGTCTGCTTACGCGGTGCGCGGACTGGATATCAATACTTCCTATAATATTTACCATCTGCTCAGCGAGCAAAAGGATCGGGGCGCTGCGGTCATCTTCGTTGGAGAAGACCTGGATGTTCTTTTGGAGCTCTGCGACCGAATCATGGTGCTCTGTTCGGGTCAAGTCAACGACATTGTCGACGCGCGAACGACCACCAAAGACGAAGTCGGTTATCTGATGACTTACTTAAAGGAAGGGAGGGTGAACCATGAGCAAAAAGCGTGAACTGAAAACCCACGAACCGTTCATCCGCATGTCCAAGAGGGATCACATGCCACTCTGGAAGTCTTTTGGCGTCCGTCTGATCGGTTTTGCTCTGGCGCTGGTCGTCTGCGCCATCATCATCTACTCCCTGACAAAACTCAACCCGTTGAAAGTATACGGGGCAATGTTCAAAGGCGCTTTCGGCACGGAAAA
The DNA here is from genome assembly GCA_039683415.1 of Clostridiaceae bacterium. Lineage (GTDB taxonomy): Bacteria > Bacillota > Clostridia > Christensenellales > CAG-138 > UBA7703. Next base: position 285,918 of record JBDKRL010000004.1, on the reverse strand, counting down.
GCGCGTTTGGGTTACCATCCGAGATATCATGATGCTGCTCTGCATCGCTGTCGGTCTTGCGCCTGCGTTCAAGATGCGATTTTGGAACATCGGCGCGGAAGGCCAGGTGCTCGTTGGCGGCATCGCGGCTGCTGCCTGCATGATCTACTTGGGCAAGTCGCTTCCTTCCATGGCGCTGATTGTAATCATGTTCTTTGGCAGCATGGTTGCCGGCGGCGTTTGGGGTACGATACCAGCCATTTTCAAAGCGCGCTGGAACGCAAACGAAACGCTCTTTACGCTGATGATGAACTACATCGCCATCCAGCTGACTTCGTTTTTCGTTGCCAAGTGGGAAAACCCGTTCGGCTCCAACACGGTCGGCATCATCAACCAAATGACCAAAGTCGGATGGTTTCCCGCAGTGTTTGGACAGATGTACATGCTCAACGTAATCATCGTGCTGTCCATCGCCGTGCTGATGTATCTTTACCTGCGCTATTCCAAGCACGGCTATGAAATCGCCGTCGTCGGCGAAAGCGAAAACACCGCGCGTTATGCGGCAATCAACGTGAAAAAAGTCATCGTCCGCACCATGGCGCTCTCCGGCGCGATCTGCGGCATCGCGGGGTTCGTCGCCGTAGCGGGCGCGAGCCATACGATTTCAACCAATACCGCGGGCGGAAGGGGATTCACGGCCATCATCGTAGCGTGGCTCTCCAAGTTCAACACGTTCGTGATGATCGGCATTGCGGCGTTGATGGTATTTCTCGATAAGGGCGCTATTGAGATTGCAAGTCAGTTCGACTTGAACGACTTCGTTTCCGAGATGATTACAGGCATCATTCTGTTCTTCGTGCTCGGCAGTGAATTCTTCATCAATTATAAAATTCGCTTCCGCGGTGGAAGAAAGGAGGCCGGCAAATGACGCAGATCATCTCTTTGATTCAGGCGGCGGTTGTGTTCGGCACAGTGATTCTCTTCGGAGCCGTAGGCGAGATTCTCGCGGAGAAATCCGGCAACCTCAACCTCGGCGTTCCTGGCATTATGTACCTTGGCGGCATCGCGGGACTTGCCACCGCATTTTTCTACGAAAACCTCGCGCCAAACCCGACGGCGGGCGTTGCGGTGATTTTAACGCTGCTTGCCTCGTTTGCCGCGGCTATGCTCGGCGGGCTGATCTACGCGGTGCTGACCATCACGCTGCGCGCCAATCAAAACGTTACCGGTTTAACGCTGACCATCTTCGGCGGCGGTATCGCCAACCTCTTCGGCGGATCGCTCAATAAGATGCAGGGCGGCGCGGGACAGATTTCCGTTGCTCTTGCAAGCGGCGCGTTCCGCACGAACGTCCCATACCTGTCCGATCATCTTGGCGCGATCGGGAAAATCTTCTTTTCATACGGCTTTTTAGTATATCTTGCGATCATCCTTGCCTTTGTTGTCAGCTGGGTGCTCAACAGAACAAGCACCGGCCTCAACCTCCGCGCGGTCGGCGAAAACCCGGCAACGGCGGACGCTGCGGGCATCAGCGTGACCAAGTATAAATACCTGGCAACCTGCATCGGCGCCGGCATCTCCGGCCTCGGCGGGCTGTACTACACCATCGACTACATCAAAGGCACCTGGTCAACGGACGGCAGCATTGAAAAGCTCGGCTGGCTTGCGGTTGCGCTGGTCATTTTTGCAACCTGGAAACCGAAGCGCAGCATCTGGGGTGCTTATCTCTTCGGCGCTCTGTTCTGGCTGTTCTTCTATATTCCGGGACTCACGAGAAGTTCGCAGGAAATCTTCAAGATGCTTCCTTATCTTGTTACCGTGCTCGTGCTGGTCATCTCCGCGCTCAGAAAAAAACGCGAAGATCAGCCCCCGGCCAGCCTTGGCTTGGCCTACTTCCGAGAGGAACGGTAAAACAGGCTTATATCAGCCTAAACCAAACAAAGAACCCGTGCATTTACAGCGCGGGCTCTTTTTTTCCGGATGAAAAAGCAAGATTACGTTAGACTTTGCCGATCGAGTCTTGCGGTAGCGATGTGGTGCGTCGGATTGATGCGTACGGCTCCACTGCAGGATTCATCCCGAAAAAAGCGCTCTTTGAGCTGATCCGCGTTACTAAGATCGGTGAGAAGAAATCCGGCGTTCAGCAGGAATGGAGCGGCCTGAGTGGGCGTTAAGCCAAAGTGGAACGCTTCACCGGAACGCTCTACGCTTGAAACCAGCGCGGATTCCGCCTCGATAATGACGTTTTGACTCACCAGCGCCGCGTCGATAAAGTCGAATACGATCATGCTGCCGTTGCCCAGAAGGGAGTGGAGCGTCGTCAGCAGCGCCTCAACCGATTCCGGCTGAAGATACATTGTGAGTCCTTCCATTAGAACGAGAGTCGTTTTGTTTTGTAGAAAGCCGCAGGCAAGCAGCCGGTCCTCCATCCGCTGTTTATCAAAGTCAACGGAAACGAAGGTCAGATTCTCCGGAATCGGGATATGCTTCTGCAGATAACGCTTCTTTTTAGCGGTCTGCGTTGTTGGGCTGTCCAGCTCGAATACGCGCGCGCGTGATGCGTCTGCGGCAAAACGAATGCCACGCGAGTCGAAACCCGCGCCAAGGATCAATATTTGTTCCGTGCCGTCCGTCAGCGCGCGCTGGAACGCTTCGTCGAAATATCTCGTCCGCGCAATGACGTATTCATACATGCCCTCCGGCGTACATTTTAAAAACGAACGCACAAACGGTGGAAAGTGAAGCAGGAGTTTTACCAGCGAGTTCATGATTTCCAGCGACACATAATCTCCCGTATGGTACAGCGGCCGTTTTTCCAGATAGGAAATGCATCTGGCCGTGCAGGTAAACTCCGCCGTACGTGACGTTTTTGAATCGATCCTGCGTTTCATAATGATCCTCATAATCCAATGTCATTCGCCGAACACAGCGCGCCAACCGCCGTATGCAAACGCAAGAAACGGCGGCAGTTCGAGCACCGCTTGCTCGGTTGTATAGCCTTTGAGCAGCATTTCCTCGATCGCTCCAAGATAAAAACGCGATACGGAGAGTACAAACAATTCCGTTACGGCGGCTTCCGGCGCTGTCGCACGCGCCCATTTCCAAAGCACATCCGATAATGTGCGCACGGCGTCCTTTTGAAACCCTTCCATCGACGAGCCGCCCGAACAGAACAACAGTAATTGCAGGGATTCCCGATGGGAAAACGCAAACCCGGCAATTGCTTCCACCGCTCCTTTCTGCGCTTCCAGCGTGTATGGCGCTTTGCCGTCCGAACAGATGGAAGCAAGAACACTGCCAAATTCCGTAACGGCAGGTGCTGCGAGCGCGCAAAACAGGGCGTCTTTATCCGCGAAGTAATTCGATAGATTGCTCTTGGAAGTTCCCGCGGCGGCGGCGATCTCGCGAACGGACGCTTTTTCGAAGCCTTTTACCAAGAACTCCTCTTTTGCGGCGGCAAGGATGGCAACCCGTAGAGCCTCATTTTGCAGGCGCATATATATTCCTTCCTGTAGGGCGAATAGTTCCTTTTATTAAAGGACGCTGTCCTCTTATAATAGTTTAGTCTTTCACATTGTCTTGTCAAGATAGTAAAATAAAAATTAGCAAAACAGAAATATATTTTGAATATTTGTGTTTTTTCAGTGATTGCAGGTTGAATTGCTTTTCGTTCAAGGTTATAATGGATGCGCAAGTATTCAAAAAGGTTGATTCCGCTTGAAAAAAATCAATAGGAGCGTGTGGTATGAAGTACGATCGGATCTACAATTTCTCGGCAGGTCCCGCAACGATGCCCGTAGAAGTGCTGGAAGAAGTCGCGGCGGAAATGCTGAACTACAAAGGCAGCGGCATGTGTGTCATGGAGATGTCGCATCGTTCCAAAGTCTACCAGATCATCATCGATGAAGCAGAAGCCGATCTTCGCGAACTGATGGGCATTCCGGATAACTATAAAGTGCTCTTTATCCAGGGCGGCGCAACGCTTCAGTTTGCCATGATTCCGATCAACCTCATGAAAAACGGCGTGGCGGACTATATCGTCACCGGTTCCTGGTCGCAGAAGGCAGCCGAAGAAGCAGCCAAGTACGGCAAGGTCAACGTCGTTGCCTCCAGCAAGGATAAGAATTACACCTACGTTCCGGACGGAAGCGATCTGCCGATCGACGACGACGCGGACTATGTCTATATCTGCGAAAACGAAACGATCCACGGCACGACGTATCCGAAACTGCCGAACACGAAGGGCAAGATTCTGGTTTCCGATCAGTCTTCCATGTTCCTCAGTAAGCCTTGCAACGTCAGCGACTACGGTATGATCTACGCGGGCGTTCAGAAGAACGTCGGTCCCGCCGGCATGGTCGTGGTCATCATCCGCGAGGATTTAATACGCGCCGATTTGCCCGCCTGGACGCCCATCTACATGCGCTACGACACCCATGCGGAGAACGGCTCCATGTACAACACGCCGAACTGCTGGGCGATCTACGTCTGCGGCAAAGTCTTCAAGTTCCTCAAAAAGATCGGGGGACTAAGCGCCATGCAGAAGATCAACGAAGAAAAAGCCAAGGTTTTGTACGACTACCTCGATTCGAGCAAGATGTTCCGCGGCACGGTTGTTAAGGAATGTCGTTCGCTTATGAACGTGCCGTTCGTTACCGCGAGCAAGGAACTCGACGCGGAAGTCGTCGCCGCTACCAAATCTGCCGGATACGACAACCTCAAGGGCCACAAGAGCGTCGGCGGGCTGCGCGCTTCCATCTACAACGCCATGCCCAAAGAAGGCGTAGAAGCGCTGGTTGCGTTCCTCAAGAAGTTCGAAGCGGAGCACGCGTAAGCGCGGCGGAAAAGGAGCAGCACTATGATTAAGATTCTCGCCAGCGACGGCATGGAGAAGAGCGCGGTTGCCGCGCTGGAAGCCAAGGGCTGTCAGGTAGACGTTCAGTTTTACGATCCGGACGCGCTCTGCGAAGCGGTCAAGGACTACGACGCGCTCATCGTCCGCAGCGCAACCAAGGTGCGCGAGCCGCAGATCGACGCTGCCTGCATGACAGGCAAGCTTAAAATCGTCATCCGCGCGGGCGTCGGCATCGACAACATCGACAAAGTCTGCGCAGAAGGCCACGGCATCTCTGTCTGCAACACGCCGCGCGCCAGCTCCAACGCGGTTGCCGAACTCGCGCTGGCGCATATGCTCTCGGTTGCTCGGTTCATCTCCGCCGCCGGACACACCATGCGCGAAGGCAAGTGGGAAAAGAAAGCCTACGAAGGCATCGAGCTTAGCGGCAAGACCGTCGGCATTGTGGGTTACGGCCGCATCGGCCAGACGCTCGGCAAGAGCTGCCAGGCGCTGGGCATGAACGTGCTGGCGTATGATATCTACAAGGTTCCGGAACTGGAATGCGAAACCATGCGCTATGTCGAAATGGATGAGCTGCTCGCCAAGTCGGACTTCGTATCGCTTCATGTTCCGTCGCTGCCCGGACAACCGCTGATCAACGCCGAAACGCTCGCCAAGATGAAGAACGGCGTGATCATCATCAACACCTCCCGCGGCACAAACGTGGACGAAGCGGCACTTCTTGACGCGCTCAACAGTGGCAAAGTGTATGGCGCCGGCCTCGACGTCTTCGCCGAGGAACCCGCCAAGAACGCTGCGCTCTATTCGCACCCGCGCGTAAGCAGCACGCCGCATATTGGCGCTTCCACCGAAGAAGCGCAAAAGCGCATCGGCGCCGAGATCGTGGATATCCTCGTAAAGTACTTTAATCTGTAGAAAAAGCAGCTTTTCAAAACGCGAAAGCGCCGCAGCGGGTAACCGCAGCGGCGCTTATTTTTAACAGCAAATGCGCAAAATAATACAAGATATAGTAAAAAATCGTTTGTATGATACAAAATATTGTGTCTGATTCTAATTCGAAATATGAAATGTTTATAAACAAAATTCATGAAAATACACGCCATGCAAGGGGTATGCATTCCTCGTTACAAAGTCACTCTTGCAAAACAGCCGGAAAAGGGCAAATTTGACGAATATTTGATATTTCCATCTTCCGACTATATGATTGTCCACAGTTTATCGACTGAATATATCAATATCTTGTATGCATGACTTCCACTTGACACAAGATATACGCGTAGTTAAACTGATATTACGACACAAAAAAGCAGGGGGCGGGCATATGTTTACCGAGATTACCAAGCGCGACGGGCACCGTGAGCAGTTCGATAAAAACAAGATTAAAAATGCCATCTGGAAGGCGGCGCAGGCCGTCAACGGAACGGATGAGCAGCTATCCGAGCGGCTGACGGACGAAGTCGTCCGCCTTGCGGAATTACGGTACGCAGGAGCAGTTCCAGACGTTGAGGGCATTCAGGACCTTGTGGAAAAAGTTTTAATCGAAGCAGGGCACGCCAAGACCGCCAAGGCGTATATCCTGTACCGTGAAAAGCGGCGCGGCACGCGCGAAATCAACGCCCTCATCGGAGCCACCATCGATATGTTCGGAGATTATCTGGACGACCGCGACTGGGGGGTCAAAGAAAACGCCAACATGCAGCGCAGCGTCAACGGCCTGAATAACTATGTGCGCGAAGCGTTTACTAAAAAATACTGGCTCTACGAAATCTATCCCATCGATATCTGCAAGGCGCATGAAAGCGGGGACGCGCATATCCACGACCTCGGTTTCTTTGGCCCGTACTGCGCGGGCTGGGACCTCCGCCAACTGCTCACCGACGGATTCGGCGGCGTAGAAGGGAAAGTGGAAAGCAAGCCCGCAAAGCATCTGCGTTCATTTTTGGGGCAAATTGTTAACTCCACCTTTACGACGCAGGGCGAAACCGCAGGGGCGCAGGCATGGAGCTCGTTTGACACCTACTGCGCGCCGTTTATCGCTTATGACAAGATGACATTTGAACAGGTTTGTCAGTGCCTGCAGGAATTCGTATTCAATATCAACGTGCCCACGCGCGTTGGCTTCCAGTGCCCGTTTTCCAACCTGACGTTCGATATCCGCGTACCGTCCACCCTTAAGGATGAACCGGTCATCATCGGCGGACAGTTTACGGATCATACGTACGGCGAGTTTCAGGAACAGATGGATCTTTTCAACCGCGCGTTCTGCAGTGTCATGCTCGAAGGCGACGCAAAGGGCAGGGTATTTACTTTCCCGATTCCGACCATCAACATCACAAAGGATTTCGACTGGTCGAGTCCCGTTGTGGACGATTTCATGCGCATTACCTGCAAATACGGCATCCCGTATTTTGCCAATTACGTCAACTCCGACCTTTCGCCCGAGGATGCGGTTTCCATGTGCTGTCGTCTGCGGCTGGACAAACGCGAACTCAGAAAGCGCGGCGGCGGGCTCTTTGGCAGTAACCCCATGACGGGAAGCATCGGTGTTTACAGCATCAACCTGCCGCGCATCGGGTATTTAGCGAAGTCCCGCGAAGACTTCTTTGAGCGCCTGCGTAAAATCACCGTGCTTGGCAAAACGAGCCTGGAAATCAAGCGCAAGATCATCGAACATCAAACCGAGCAGGGGCTTTACCCATATTCCATGCATTACCTGAGAAGCGTCAAGGCGCACAGCGGTGAGTATTGGTCGAACCACTTCAACACTATCGGGCTGGTCGGCATGAACGAATGCTGCCTCAACTTTGTCGGCAAGGATATCGGCAGTCCCGAAGGATTGGAGTTCTCGCTCGAAGTCATGCACTTTCTGCGCGCGCTGATGATTGAGTTCCAGGAGGAAACGGGGCATAGCTATAATTTGGAAGCCACGCCTGCTGAGGGCACAAGCTACCGCCTCGCCAAACTCGACCGCGAACGGTATCCGGACATCATCCAGTCCGGCGAGCATGAACCAATGTATACGAATTCGACCCAGCTGCCTGTCGGCTACACGGACGATATTTTCGAATGCTGTGACCTGCAGGACGAGCTCCAGTCGCTCTACACCGGCGGCACGGTGCAGCACCTTTATATCGGAGAGCGCATTGAGGATATTGAAACCTGCAAAACAGTGATCCGCACGCTGTTTGAAAAGTACAAAATGCCCTATATCTCCATTACGCCGACGTTCTCCATCTGCAAAGAACACGGCTACATCTCAGGCGAACACTTCACCTGCCCGACCTGCGGACAAAACGCGGAAGTCTGGAGCCGCGTGGTCGGCTATCTCCGCCCCGTGCAGAACTACAACCCCGGCAAGAAGGAAGAATACCTGATGAGAAAGAAGTTTGTCATCTAGCCTCTTCGATCAACTGCGGGGAAGAAAGCAAAGGGAACCATTGCGCCGGAGACGTGCCTGAACGACATGTCTCCTGTGTTTATCACATGCCGAACAGCGGTTTTGAACAGGGAAAGGGGAGCAGCATGCTGATTGCCGGACTGCAGAAGAATTCTTTCGTCGACTATCCGGGGGAGATCTGCGCGGTCGTGTTCACGCCCTATTGCAATTTTAACTGCAGCTATTGCCATAACGCGCATATTTTGAAGAAAGATGTTCCGCTGTTCGACGAGGAAAGCGTATTTGCCTTTTTGGAGAAACGAGTGGGCTTGCTGCGCGCCGTCGTCATATCCGGCGGGGAACCGACGCTCCAGCAGAATCTGGAAGCATTCATTGAACGGGTGAGGGAGAAACAGTTTCTTGTAAAACTGGATACCAACGGTTCAAAGCCGCAGGTGCTGCAGTCGCTGATCGGCAAAAACCTTCTCGACTATGTCGCTATGGACATTAAAGCGCCGCTGGGGAAGTACGACCTCATAACGCGCTCTCCTGTGGAGGACTCTGCCATTATCCGGAGTGTTACGATTCTTCGCAACAGCGGAGTTAAGCACGAATTCCGGCTGACGTTCGCGCCGCAGCTCACCCCGGAAGACGCGGTGCAGGCCGCGCTTCTGGTGAAGGGATGCGAACGGTTTTACCTGCAGCAGTACCGACCGCGAAACGAGTCCGATCCGGCGGCGCACGCGCCCGCGGAAGTGCGTAAAACAGCGGAGCAAATCAAAAACGAAATCGGCGTCTGCCTTGTCCGCGGAATCGGGCCGGAATCGTAAACCATCTTTTCGGAAAAAATTACCCCCGCAGAACACGGTTGAATCGATCAAACAGGCTTTCACATTCAAAACGAGACGGAAATCGTGCCGTCTCTATTTTTATGCAATAATATACGATAATATTATAGATTATGTATTGACAAGTGCATATTCATGCATTATAATGGCGAATGTTATATCAATGGAGGAGTATCGATGAGCTATACGTTCAGCTTCCAATTTTTAGGCACCTACGGGCGGTTTTTTCTCGACGGCCTCTTGATGACGCTTGAGCTGTCGGTTTTTGCCGTTCTGCTCGGTACGCTGTTTGGAACGCTGATGGGGCTGCTTCGCGTTTCGACCAATAAACTGCTCAAATTCCTATCCGGCATCTACGTGGAGTTTGTCCGCGGCACGCCGCTGCTCGTTCAGTTATATCTCTTTCGGTACGGGCTGATCATCGCGTTCCCGGTGCTGAGCAAAATCAGCGTGTTCGTGCCCTGCGTCATCGCGCTTGCGTTTAACTCGACGGCTTACGTTTCGGAGATTATGCGCGCGGGCATCAACGCGGTCGACGTCGGCCAGACGGAAGCCGGTCGCAGCCTGGGGCTGACGCGCGGGCAGACCATGCGCAGGATTATCCTGCCGCAAGCCTACCGCAACATCCTGCCTGCGCTTGGCAACGAGTTCGTCGCTATTATTAAAGAAAGCTCTATTTGCTCCGTGGTCGGCGTTTTCGATTTGATGTATATGTCCGACCTCGTCCGCGCGGGAACGGCAAGACCGTTTGAACCGCTGATGGTCGCGGCGCTGCTGTATATGTGCCTGACATTCCCGCTCAGCAAGCTCATGGGCTTCCTGGAAAAGCGTATGAAGAGAGGTGGCGCGGTATGAACCAGCCCATGATTCAAACGCAGTCTCTCGTGAAAAAGTTCGGGCATTTGACGGCGCTTGGCGGTATAGACCTCACGATTGAAAAAGGCGAAGTCGTCGGCATCATCGGGCCTTCCGGCAGCGGCAAAAGTACACTGCTGCGATGCCTGAACCTGCTGGAAACGCCTACGAGCGGAAAAGTGATCTTCGAAGGCGTCGATATTACCGACAAGCACGTAGATATCAACCGTCATCGTCAGCGCATGGGTATGGTGTTTCAGCAGTTCAACCTGTTCAATCACCTGAACGTGCTGGAGAACCTCATCATCGCGCCGACGCTGGCAAGACATGAATCCAAACAGTCCGCAACCGAACGGGCTATGGCGCTGCTGGAGCGCGTGGGGCTGGCGGATCGCGCAAAGGCTATGCCGCGTCAGCTCTCCGGCGGACAGAAACAGCGTATCGCCATCGTCCGTGCGCTGAACATGGAACCGGATGTGATGCTCTTTGACGAGCCGACCAGCGCGCTTGATCCCGAAATGGTAGGGGAAGTGCTGGACGTCATGCGGCTGCTGGCAAAACAGGGTATGACCATGGCGGTCGTTACGCACGAGATGAATTTTGCCAAGGAAGCCTGTTCAAGAGTGCTCTTCATGGACGAAGGACTGGTGCTGGAAGATCAGGCGCCCGCGCTGTTGTTCGGCAGCCCGCGCAACGAGCGAACCAGAGCGTTCTTATCGAAGGTGCTGTAGGGCAAACCAAAACGACAAATACAATACAAACAACAATTAAAATAAACGGAGGAATACAACAATGAAAAAACTGATTGCCATCGTACTGTGCGCCGCCCTAGCGCTCGGCATGTTCGCCGGGTGTACGAAACAGGCCGACACGGCCAGCCTCACCAAACTGGAGCAGATCCAGGCCGCCGGCGTTCTTGTCGTCGGCACGTCGCCGGACTATCCGCCCTACGAATTCGTTGTCGCGGGTGAAAACGGCGAAATGGAGTACAAGGGTATCGACATCAGTATCGCGGAAGAAATCGCCAAGGATCTGGGCGTCGAGCTGAAAATCGAAGCAGTAGACTTTGACGGCCTCGACAGCGCCCTGCAGATGGGCACGATCGACATGATACTGGCTGCTTACAACCCGGACGACAAGCGCGCGGAAGTCATGGATTTCAGCGACACGTACTATATTGACGAAGTTGTTGCTCTTGTCATGGCCGACACCGCGGATACCTACACCGATCTGGCAACAAGCTTTAACGGCAAGAAAGTCGGCGTTCAGCTCGGCACCACGCTGGAAACGGATTATTTCCCGCAGGCAACCGGCGCAGAAAAGGTCGCCCTCAAGAAGGTTACCCAGCTTGTTTCCGAACTCAAAGCGGGCGCACTGGATGCGATCTTCGTTGAAAAGCCCATTGCGGAATCGTACATCGCCAACAACCCCGAGCTCGCCATCGCGACCGGCATCAGCTTTGCAACCGAAGCGACCGGCTACGTCGTCGGCCTGCCCAAGGACAGCCCGGAACTCGCCGCAGCCGTGAATGCCACCATCAAACGTCTGGTTGACGCCAATGCCATTGCGGGCTTTGCGGAAACCGCGCAGGACATTCAGGATCAGGCAATCCTCGACTAGCAGAACGCAACATCAAAAGCGGCGTCCGTTTTCGGACGCCGCTTTTTGTACCAATCGACGTTTGGTGGTAATTCGCTATTTGCCGCAGAGGCGCGACTCCTTACGAATTTCAAGATGCGAATGAATCCGTTCCGCCAGCGCAAACAGACGATTGCGGAAGAGATAGAGCAGAGCTACTCCGATCACGAGCAGCGCGCAGAGCAGCGCTACGATTCCATAGTCCGCCATTAAAATCTTGTTGCCAATCGCGCAGAGCATCAAAAGCGTCGGTATGCTGCCAGTCAGCACGGAAATAAAGAACTGCAGCGTGGTGATCTTTGTACGCGCGGCGATATACGGCACAAGCCCGTTTGGCAGAAGCGGGATGAGGCACGACAGCGTAACCACATAACCGGGATGTTTTGCCTCGGAGATGAATTTCAGCTTTTTCGTATTGCTGCTGTTGGAAAACAGTTGATCGAACCGGTTGCCCAGCTTTCTCGCGGAAAAAAACACAAAGAGGTTCGCCAGCACATAACCCGAAAGGCAGATGAGGAACCCATCCAGTGTGCCGAATACGATACCAATGGCAATCTGAATCGGGCCGCCGGGGAAGAATACGCTGAGAATCTGAACGAACTGAAGGAAGAATGCCAGCAGCACGCTCTGGTAACTATCGAAACTGCGGATATACTGCTCAATGGCGGACTGGTCGCCCTGTTCCAGCGTGTCGATGAACCCGGGAAGAATCGCGTTGAGTGCAACGACGATAATTGTGGTGATAACCGCGACCACCAAAAGCAGGCAAAGGATTCGAAGGAGTGTTGCCCGCCGGGAAGCGGCGGTAGAGTTTCCTTTCATCATGATATTCTAAAATCTGCCTTGATGTATTTTTTCTGCCAGTGTTCGGAATAGCAGACGTCGTTGGTTTCCGTCCCTGCCAGCGCATAAAGATCTTCGCTGATGATCTTGATTACTTCGAAGAGTTCCAAATGTTCCAGAAAGCTCGCCGGAATCCGGTCGTAGCCGAGATAAGCGCCGAGAATATTACCGGCAATCGAGCCGGTAGAGTCCGAGTCTCCGCTGTGGTTGACCGCGGCAATCAGCGCCGCGCGGAAATCGTCCTTATGCCGGAGCGCGCAGTAGAGCGCAATGGCAACGGCTTCCTCCGCGACCCAGCCTTCGCCAAGTTCGGCGATTGCCGTTATGGACGGTAAATTCGTCTTTGCCAGTTCGATTGCCTTTTCAAGCAGCGCTGTCATCTGCGTGACCTTATCGAATGAACTGAACTCCTTTTTCATGGCAACGACGCAATCTGCGGCAATGTCAAACAGCGCGTTTTCGCCGGAAAAATCGCCGTAGACGCATTGATTGACGATATGCACGAGAGCCGCTGCGGATAAGAATCCGAGCTGATGGCCGTGTGTCAGCGCTGCCGAACGCGCGCCGTACAGGTCTACGGTTTCGATCGGGTAATGCGCGCGGTCATAAAACAATCCGATCGGGGCGCAACGCATCACGCCGCCGCAGCCTTTGCTGGAGTTGATCGGGAATTCCATTGTTCCGAGTATGCCGCTGGCCAGCGAGCGCAGGCACGTACCGCCGGGCGCACGGACAGAGTGCATCTCCGGAACATGGTAGACCCAGCTTGTTACGCCTTTTGCTCTGTTTGGGCCGACGCGCTGCGTCCGGTGCCAGTCCAGATAAGCATTGTGCAGGTGCCGCTCCAGGCTTTTTTCGTCGCAAAGCAGCCTTTTCTCCGTTTCCGCAACGAGAATGCCGTTGGCGGTAAACAGCGTCATCTGCGTGTCGTCGGACACCCATGCGCTGCCGTCGGAAAGCTGCATCTCCGTTAAGCCTTCGCTGCCGTATTGCTCGCGGATCTGCTCGATATTTTGGAACTCAACCGCATAGCCGAGCGCGTCGCCAACCGCTCCGCCAAACAAGCAGCCCTTGAACTTGTCGATATCTTTCGTCTTCATCGAGCGCCTCCTATATTGTTTTTGAAATCGGATGGGGAAGAAGCCGCAACTGATCCGCGTTTCTCTTCACTTTGATCAATACGATGTGTCGTTCTGTCGTTACTGCCGGTCAGCGCGTTTTTTGCGCAGCGCTCAATCGCCGTTTCTTTCTCCTCTTCTTCGCTTTCTCGTTCCTGTAAATCAACACGCCAGCTAATGCGCCGGCAAGGCAGACCACACCAACCACGCCCCATATCCATAGGGGTATCTGCGTATTTTCGCTGACGGGTTCCGTTTCCGGTTCGGCCGTAACAACCGGCGCCACCGTGACAATCGGCGCTGCGCTTGGTTCGGCAACGCCGCTTTCCGCGGCTAGCTCGGCGGTGAAAAGCGTCTGATCCTGATAGGTGTATTCGACGCTTCCGCAGATATCTCCGGCGGATACCGGTGCTGTGAGCGCGCAGATATCCGAACTGACCGTAATCAGAGAAGGATCGGCTTTGAGTTTTTCAATCAGCACATCCGGCAGGCGAGCGGTCTGCTCGGAAAATACGGCAGTCGCAGAAACAGCTGTCTGTTCTCCGCCTTCTACTTCGGCCTCAAATGAAACAGGAAGACCGAGTTCTTCGGCGGTGACGGAGACATACCGCTCGCTCAACGCGAGATCCATAATCCGTATTGCGTCCTCATATACCTGGGACATGCGCGCGAGTTTGCTGCCGCCTTCGGTGACGCCCAGCAGCACCGCTACTACGCTTGCTCCGTCCTTTGTTGCGGAAGCGACCAGGCATTTGCCGCCGCGCTCGGTGGAACCCGTCTTCACGCCGGTGGCATATTCGTAATACAGGTCACTGTCTGCGGGATCGGAGATGAGTTTATTGGAGTTGGTCATCTCCATGGAGCGCGAACGCACATCGTTTGGCTCAATGGTATAGTTCACCGTAGAGACGAGCGTTCGGAACAACTCGTTTTTCATGGCATAGCAGGTTAAAACCGCCATATCGCGCGCGGTGGAGTATTGTCCGCTTTTATAAGCGCCGCTGGCATTGACGAAATGCGTGTTCGTCATGCCGAGTGCCGCGGCTTTCTGGTTCATGAGCTCCGCAAAACCTTCCACGCTGCCACCAAATGTGATGGCAAGCATGAGCGCCGCGTCGTTGCCGGACTCCAGCATCAGTCCGTAAAGCAGCTGTCGAACGGTCAGCGTTTCTCCGCGGATCACTCCCATCAGAGAGTTCGTTTCCTTTAAGCTTGCCGCTTGCCCGGTAATCGTCACTTCTTGCTCAAGATCCTTGCATAATTCAATGGCCAAAATACAAGTCATGATTTTCATCGTGCTGCCGGGAATGCTCTTGTCGTCCGCATTCCGCTCATATAGTACGATAGTTGGATCGTTTTGATCCACAACAATACAATTCGGCACTTCCAGATTGTCCATGGGATCCGTCTCTTCCGCAAGCGCAGCACGGGGCTGCAATACCGTCAGAGGCAACAGAGCCAATACAAGCAGAGCGCAAAAAACTTGTCTCATCATATGCATTCCGTCCTATTCATTCCATGAATATTCTAGCATGACGCACCGTATCTGTAAACGCGCGTTTCATCAGGAACTGCCGCTTGCGCTATCTGATCCGGACTGAAAACATCGGCTGAATATCAAAAACGGCATAAAACGGCATTGATTCCGCGTTTTTCGGCTTCAGGATCCTGCCGGAAAGGTTGTATTCGCCAGTCCCTTCCGCTATAATAATACCCATGAATATGAAATCGATTTGGAAAAAGCCCGCCCTTGTGCTTCTCACGGTTGGTTTAATCGCGGTTTTTGCGGGATGCTCTTCCGCGGAAGAGACCGCTCCTGCCGCAACCCCGACACCGGAAATCGCCGTCATTACCGCAGCGCCCGTCATCACCACCAGCGATCCTTATACGCTGCCCATGCCCGCTTCGGAATCCGTTCCTGCCGGGTACACGGCGGTTGTACTGGAAAACAAATCCGTTTCGCTCTTTGCGTTTACAGATTCGGAAGGAACCGTTCAATACCGGGTCTTCGGCGGTTACAGCGAACTGACCGACGGCGTTGAGACGCAAGCCTTCACCGGCTATTATCAATCGGATGAAACAGGCGCGATTCTGAACGCCTCCGAAGGGTTTGTCGACCCGGCAACTGAGTCTTTTGGCGTATGCGTACCTTCCGCCATCCCGGAGACGCTGCGGCTGAAAACCGGCTTTCAAGCGCTGGAGACAATTGGCGTCTATACCGATGAGAACGGCGTCCAGTATGTATACGGCTCGTTTGGGGAAGGGGAAGGCGCGTTTTATCCCGCAAATGCGGACGGAACGATGATTCCCGGCGCGCTCAAGTCCACCGTGGATATCACGGTTCCCGCGTACATGCCGGAAACACCGCCGGAAACCGATGGCGAGCGCATGCTGATTGTCTATATTGGCACGCAGTCCGTGGTCTGTTTTAAAGCCGAAAACGGCGAATGGACGGAAGAGCGTATTATGATTTGCTCGACCGGGCGCAGCAAGAAGCTGACGCCGCGCGGAACTTTCGCGCTCATGCGCCAATACCTGTATAAGAAAATGGGTCAGGTTGACGGCGAAAACGTGTACTCGCAATATGCAAGCCGCATCACCGGCAGCTATCTGTTCCACTCTGTACCGATTGGCGGAGAGAAGCGCTACTCGCAGGAAAACGGCAAGCACCAGATGATCGTTGAGTATTACGAGCGTCTCGGTACGCCTGCTTCCGGCGGATGTGTGCGGCTCCGCTGCGTTGACGCGTACTGGATCTACATGACCTGCCCAATCGGCACTACGGTTATCATTACGGATGACAACGGCCCGCAGCCGCCGGAAATCCCCGCGCTGATCTATGAAGAGCCGTATATGGACAGCGATCATGAACTCGGCTGGGATCCGAGCGATCCCGATCCGGAGAACCCGTATCATGCCATCTACACGCCGGAATTTGTAATTACTACCCCGGTCGTAGACAAATCGGTGGAAGACGACATTGAGGATACAGGCAACTGAGCTGGAAGCTCTGTTAAAAAGTAACTTTTCGATCAGACCGCAATATAACCATTTAAGCGTGTTTTGTGTGCAGACAGCATTCATAAAATATGCATAAATCAACCAATTTTCATTGTAATTTTCTTTGTTTGACTTTGACAATCAAGATTATCCATGTTATTCTATAAGAAAATTGTCGGAGGAGTTAGCATATGAAGGCACCGGCGAAGAATTTCATTCGCGAATTGCAGTCGAAGGACATTAAGTTTGATTCCAAAGAGATTGATGGCGGCAAAGATTGGGTCATGGTGCGTTTCACGGGGAAGAATTGCCCCGCGATTACGACGCAGTTCTTCTTTGACGCGGATGGCGAGAGCGTAAGCGCTAAGTGCTTTACGATTTGCCAGGTGCCCAAGGACAAACGGGCCGCTATGCTCGAGTCCGTCAACACGCTGAATGTGAAGTATCGCTGGCTGTCGTTCTACATCGATGGCGACGACGAAGTCACCTGCAACTCTGACTCCCTGCTAAATGCGGAAACTTCCGCCGAAGTCTGCTTTAACCTGCTTGTCCGCTTCATCACTATTGTGGACGAAGCATACCCGGAACTCATGAAAGCGCTCTGGAAGTAAGTAAGAAACGATTCGCAATACACAAATGCCCGCCGATCCTCCATCGGCGGGCATTCTTGATCTTTCACGCTAAACCAGCTTTCGCTCGATCTTCAGCGTTGCAATGGCAAAGGGATCGCAAATGCCGGTTTCAAAGTTGATCGGAGAGTGGACGTTAAGCGGGAATCCTGCCGAACCGTATTTCGCGTCTATCCCTGCGGCATATCCCTCTAAAACAGCCGCGTGTTTGGTTTTTCCGATTAACAGTTTTAATGCGCCATTGGCTGCTTCCGCTTCTTGGCTGAGTTCGCATTCCAGCGTAAGGAAACCTTCACCAATGCGCGGCGCATGGATTGTATCACACGGCATTTTGGAAAAACCGCAAACCTTGAACTCGTCCGCTTCTTCTTCATTGTGCTCGATGGAGCGCATCATGCTGTCGAAATGATCCTTTGAAAGGAAGTTGACGCAAAAACACCGCTCGCGCAGAATGTTGCGGTAGGTATGTGTCCGTTCCATCAGTCCGCCAAGCACCACATAGTAACCGTCCTTGCCGCTGACAAACGAACTCCAGGATTGCGGGCAGACGTTTGGCACTTCACCCTCTTTGTAGGTTGTAATGGCAAACAGCAGCTGCGGTATCCCGCAAGCAAATTCGAAATACGAAAACAAGTCGAATTGTCCCGGCCATTCCGGCTGAAAGTGGGAGGGGATTTGATCGCCAATCTGATAATCCATATTATTCTCCTAAAACGCGAACTGCGAAATATAATGAATCACTCATCTTTTTCATACAGTATAGCAACGTAATAACCATGCAGTCAAACTCGTTTTTCTCGTTGACCGTAATGGAAAAACCGCCAAAGAGTTTAGCTGTTCGCGCCATATTCAGCTTCAACGCAAACTCCAAATAGGATCGTTTTTCAGCAAAACATTCTATTGACACGAGCCTGATTTTTCTGTATCATGTTGCTTGCAATCGCGCCCAGTTCGTCTAGTGGCCTAGGACGCTGCCCTCTCACGGCGGTGACAGGGGTTCGACTCCCCTACTGGGTACCAAGCAGAAAGCCATCCGAAAGGGTGGCTTTCTGTTGCTCCTGAAAGCAATTTTCATCAGGATGTGCACCCGTCAGTTCTTCACGCTGCTGTTCGTTTGTAGTATGATACCGTCGTAACGCGAAAATAAAAGTGAGGTTTCCTTATGCTGATCGAACAAGTCTGTTTGGCAAAAGCGGAAGATGATCCCATCGAGGGCGCATTGTTTGAAGGCGAAACGCTTTCGGATGCGGACTGCTCCAAGATCGACTTCAAAACGGTACGCTTCGTCAATTGCAAATTCGAACGTTGCGACTTCAGGCGCGCCGGATTTTATTTTTCCACCTTTTCGCATTGCGATTTTGGCGGGTGCGCGTTTGCTGAAAGTTTTTGGAAGCAAACCCGCTTGGAAGACAACAGGGGAGACGGCGCGGACTTCAGCTGCAGCCATCTGAAAGAGACTGTTTTTTCAAACGGTTCGTTCTGTTATGCGAATTTCACCAAATCGGCATGGGAGAGTTGCACTCTTGACCATTGTTTTTGCAAAGAAGCCTTTTTCACCGAATCGCGTTTCAAAAAGCTCATGCTGGATACCGTTGACCTCAGCCGCGCGGACTTCTTTAAAACGCCGCTCAAGGGAATTGACCTCTCGAGTTGCGTGATCTCCGGCATCATGGTTTCCGATTCGTTTCGTGAGCTCTACGGCGCTAAAATCGACCTTTCTCAGGCGGTCGACCTTGCCGTAATGCTTGGCGTAAAAATCGTCTAGTGCTTCTGCAGACCGCATAACGTAAGAACAAAAGAACCGCTTTCGCGGTTCTTTTTGTTTCATAAGGACGCTGTTTCACACCGTCTATTCTTTCTTATGCATTTTCCTTTTTTCTTGCTGGTAAAGCTCTTCCGTGGCGAGAGCGAATTTCGTCACCGCAAAATCGCAGTCGTAAGGGTAGCAGTACCAGGTGTCTTCGAGCGTATTTAAATCCACGCAATCGCCGTACTTGCCGAGATAATTGTACTCGATGTGGCAGGAGTAGAGCGACAGGGCGGGCTTTGTCATTTCGAACTCGCCATACTGTCCGCTGACGCTGACGTGGAAACCGTCGCTGTTATGCGTCATTGTTCCTTTGCCAAGATGGATATACCCGTCCGAGTTTGGCAGCGACTCCACGCGTACCGGACAGGTGATGGCATAAGAACCGTCTTCGACTTCTCGGCGCACATTAGCGCGCTCCCACTCATACCAGTCCGGAATATGCGAAAATTCCGTCTCGCCGCTGTCCGCGGAGAGCTCGCTAAGCTCGCTCATGGACCAGGTCTTTCCGCAGGAGGAGCATATCAGCTTGGTTCCCTCCGAACGCATACGATATTCCGTTTTGCAGTGCGGGCATTGATAGAGCACTTTGTGCAGTCCCTCGGCGCGCCAGTCTTGCGGCGTACGAATGCCGCGTATCTTTTGCCATAAAAAATCGTCGTACGTAAACGCGGCTTGGATGCGTTCGTTGATCTCGTCTACTGTAGCTGCGGCGAGTTCCTGCGCAGTAAAGAGCTGCGTCATCACCGCTTCCGTGTGGCGGATGCCGCGCTCGCGCAGGTTCCAGTAGGGCGAATCAACGTGATGACCGCTCATAATCAGCGATACGACGGGCACCTTGAGCAGCTTGCAGAGTTTACCCAGCGATTCCGGCAATACGGCGTTGGTGCCGCAGAGCGAGTACCGCGCTTCCGGGTAGAGAACCGCGATATCGCCGTTTTTGATGACGCGGTTAAGCTGGCGCACCAAAATGGCGTCGTTGGTAAACTTTCGTTTGCAGACACAGCCGACCGTTCTCAAGAGCCATTCACGGCTCTGGAACCCTTTTTTCGTCGGCGCGGTATAGCCGTCGATGGCGACTACGTAGTTCGCGCGTTGCGGAAACAGGGCGGCGGTGGTCACTTTAAAATCATGAAAAGCATTGTGATTACAAAGCAGAAGATAGGGAGGTTTCAATCCGTCGGTGCGTACCTTGGTGATGATTTCGCGATGGCCCCAAACGGCGGGGAAGCTGATCAGCCAGGCCAGGAGCCGTAGTCTCTGGCGTTTTGGAAAAGCGAGCATGTCGAACCGGGGAAACGTGTCGTTCACAAAAGCTCCTTTTCTGCGGTCAACACATCTTCCGCAGACTGTTAATGATGTGCGTATTATATTGTTTTTTACGCTGGATTGTCAATCAAATCAAGTTCTGATTCATCGTCTGTATACGGAAACTCAAGCCAAAAATAAAGATACCCGCGCGTGCGAAACACGCAGGTATCGGCCTTAAAGAGTGCGCTTACATTTCTTTGTTGAGCTTATTGTAGAACACGATAAAGCATACGATCATAGCGGCATATGCCGCAACCAGAATCAGAATGCCTACTGCGGAAACGCGCATGAGCGTAAAGGCAATCAAGATTGCCGCGTAAAGATAAATAGATACACTGAACGCCTTGGCTTTTGCCGCGTTCGAAACGATGATGTTGCGTTCGTCGTTCTGTTCAATGCGTTTCTTTGTTTGATAGTCCGGGTTTTTCATTGCGGCATTATCCCTGATAATCAGGCTCACGCTCGCGCCGATCAGCCCGCTGCCAAAACCGATGAGTACAAACGGAAGCACGATCATGATGCCACTTGGTTCCTGGTTCACCGCGCTCAAAGCAAAATACAGTCCGGCACCCAGCATGACAAAGCTCAGCATCAGCAGCAAAATTCCTTTAGTTTGATTGTTCATGTTCTGTCTCCCCTTTATTGATTATGCGTAATAAAATCGTTTTATAGTTTTCCATTTAACCGTTTTCGTTTTCTTCGTAAATAAAAATCTTCTCTATGGCGCAGTGAAAATAGCGCGCCAGTTTGAACGCCAGCATGATGGAAGGGTTGTATCTGCCGTTTTCGATGGAGCCGATGGTCTGGCGGGACACTTCCAGTTCGTTGGCCAGCGTTTCCTGCAATACGCCGCGCTGTTTACGCAGTTCTTCCAAGCGATTTTTCATAATTGACTCCTTTCGAGTATTTCAGCATCGGCTGTACTTGCTGCTTAATCGAAATAATGGAAAGCATGCTTTCCATTAGAATACCATAAAATTCTATAATGTCAAGCTAACTTTCCATCGAATGCAAAAAAACTCCCCCGCAGTACGGAGGAGAAGATAATCGAATCACTTGTTTGCGTTTTTCAGTAGTTCCAGCACTTTTTCCATCGGCTTTACGCTCGCAAGCGGCTGGTGCCAAATCAAGCGCTCGTAATAGTTGATGAGTTTTTCGCCGGAGAGAAGGGGATTGGTGTAAGTCGTCGTTCCGCCGGAAGGGATCACTACATCGTAGCCGAATTCAAACGCGACTTTGCAGGTGGTGTCGATGCAGTACTCCGTCTGCATGCCGCAAAGCACAATCCGTTTCACTCCTTTTCCGTCAAGATATTCCTGTAGGCCGGTCTTGCGAAACGAACTGGAAAAGCGTTTGTCGAAGACTTTTTCATCCGCGCGGGGAGAAAGCGAACAATGCAGATGCCATCCCGCGGTGTCCATAGCGAGGATATCGCCTTCGCCGCCGTCGTGCCGGACATAGACGACTTCGACTTCGGATTCGTGCGCCTGCTCGATCAGCAGTTTCAGATTCAGCAGGAATTCGTCTTTATGCGCGGGACCTTCTTCCACAAGCGCCTGCTGCACATCCACCACCAATAATATAGTTTTCATACTGCAGCTCCTTTCGATCTTTCTTATTTGTTCTTCAATTGTCTTTGTAAACCGCAACGATATGCGCCGCGTCGCAGAACGGTTTGTTTTTCGATTCTCCGCAGCGGCAGAGCACGACGCGGTTCCGAATTTCATACGTGGTTCCGTCCGGCGATTCTATCGGGATCCCGCCCTTGACGAAGATGCCCGCGCTGACTTCTTCTTCGGGGTCTTGCAGAATCTCGATTGCCGGATCATATTTCGGTTCATGCACCGTACCGTCTTTTTCAACGGCGGTCAAGCGGCCTGCCGGGCATTCGTTGGCGGCGATGATCGCTTCCGAACGGTTTCCTTGCGTATCGGATTCTTCCACCAGTTCCCAGGCGTCGCCGCCTTCGCGGTGGCAGAACCGCGCGAACGCGCATCTGCCGTCGTCCAGCATATCAATCCCTTTGCCGGCAAGCAGCGTTGCTCGCGTTTGATAATCTTCCCGGCAGGCGGTCTCCGTGCCGTCAAACCCGCAGGCGATATGCGCGCCGTCGCAAAACGGCGGGGTGGAGGTTTTTCCGCAGCGGCAAAGCGAATAAACTTCTTTTTGCGGCAGTTCGCGCCCGTTTTGGTACTCGTAGCCTTCGCCCTTCGGCGTGATCACACGCTCAACGAGCGGTACGCCGCCGGTGACGAGATAAGGTCCGTTTTTGATGATTTTAATCTTCATTCGTTCCGTTTTTTCGCTCACTCTGTTTTCCGCTTTCAGTTTTGCTCTTGCGCAATGAATCGTAAAAACGCATCCGCCTGCTTTTGCAGATAGGGCGCGCTGGAAGTGAGCTCCAGCATTCCTTCCGCATTCGTCTGTTGCGCCGCGTTGGGAATGGTCAGCCTGGGCACGTTCATCACGCGCATGTTGAGAAGGCTGATAAGCGCAACCAGCGCGTCCTGCGCAATTGCCGTGCCGGACATACCCGGCGTATTTCCGCTGATGGCGGCGGGCTTGCCAAAGAGCACCTGCCGTTCCTCTTTGCTCACCGGGCGGGAGAGCCAGTCGATCAGATTTTTCAGCACGCCGGGAACCGCGTGATTATATTCCGGCGTAAAAAACCAGATTCCATCGGCAGTCTTCACCAGTTCTCGGACATGCCGCACCGGTCCGGGCGCGGGGTATTCGAAGTCCTGATTGAGCAGAGGGACGTCTGAATAGTCGAGCAGTTCGAACGCGGCGCGCGTTCCAACGGCGTTTTGAGCAAGCATCGCCAGCTGACGGTTCAGTGAATCTTTCCGCAGGGAACCGACGATGGCTAATATCTGGATCTGTTCCATAGACTGTTTCTTTCTCGTACTTTCTAAGATGATACCTTTACAAGTTCGCAGACTGCGACGGATCACGCGTGCTTGATGAATGTTCCCTTGTTGAGCTCCTCAAACGCAAGCTCAAGCTCCTCGCGTGTATTCATCACGATCGGTCCGCCCCAGGCAATCGGTTCGTGCAGCGGTTTTGCGGAGAAAAAGATGAACCGTAAGCAACGTTCCGGCGTCGGCGAAATTCGGACGGCGTCGCCGGCGCCAAAAAGCACCGCCGTTCTAGACTCGATTAAATGGCCGTTGATCATGCCGTCGCCTTCGATGAAAAATACAAAAACCGTTTCGTCCTTTTTCGTCGGTATTGTCAGTTCTTCACCATAAGTCGCATGAATATCCAGAATCGTTGCCTGAATATGGCGCGGCGCAACGCCTTTTATATCCTTGAACGCGCCGGAAAGCACGCGCACTTCCGCGCTGCCTTCCCGGACGACGGGAATCATCTCCTGCGTAATGCTCAGGTAAGCGGGGTCGTCCATCTTTTCGCTCTTTGGCATGTTCAGCCAAAGCTGAAAACCCAGCATCCGCTCGGACGCTTTCGGCATCTCCTGATGCAGTATCCCGCTGCCGGCCGTCATCCACTGGCTTTCACCCGAACGAATCACGCCTTTGTTGCCAAGGCTGTCTTCGTGCTCGATTTTACCCGAAAGCAGGTAGGTGATGGTCTCGATGCCGCGATGCGGGTGCATGGGGAAACCCGCGAGATAATCCGAAGGGTCGGTAGAATCAAAGGAGTCCAGCATCAAAAACGGGTCGAAGTCGTAAACGTCCCGGTGACCCAGCACCCGAACGAGGCTGACGCCTGCGCCGTCGACGGCGCGCTGTCCTCGAACGGTTTTTTCAATTTCACAAAGCCGCATCTTGTTTCCTCCTTGGTCAGAATTTGCTGTTCCGTTTGGCGAATCAAACCTATTGAGCGGAATTCGTTCGCCGTCGTCTCTATATTCAGCCGAAGCGATCACCTTATCTTGAAGATCATCGCAAGAGGCTTGGTTGATCCTGAAACTCGCTGCGTCTTCAGCCGAAACGATAGCTCGTCATCGAGAGCGAGCCCATCACGCAGGCGTCGTTGAATACGGAAATTTCATCCTCTTCGCCGGTAGCGCCCAGCGCGTAAAGCAGCGGCGCGTAGTGATCCGGCATAGTAAACGCATAATACGCTGAGGAACCCGCACGCTCGTAACGGATCGCGTTTTCATCCTGGCGCGTGAGCACGTTCGTTTTGATATAGCCGTTAAAATCCGCAGCCCAGGAATATCCGCCCGGCAGGTTCCAGTTGACTTTCGCGAGATTATGGACGATGTTTCCGCTGCCGAGAATCAACACGCCATAATCGCGGAGCGGCCGGAGCGCTTTGCCGATTGCGTAATGCTTCTCCAGCGGGGATGCGGCGTCCACGCTGAGCTGAAAAACGGGGATGTCCGCTCCGGGGAATATTCTCTTGAGCACTGACCATGCGCCGTGATCGAGTCCCCAGCCGTTATCGGTTTTAACAAGATCACCCAGAAGCTCTTTTGCCTGACGCGCAAATTTCGGGGAACCGGGGGCGGGGTACTGAACGCGGTACAGCTCGTCCGGAAAGCCGTACATATCGTAAATCATGTTCGGTACGGCGGCGGTATTCAGCCGTGTGCCGCGCGTATACCAGTGCGCGGAAACGCATAGGATCGCTTCCGGACGCGGAATTTCTTTGCCAAGCGCAATCCAGCGGTCGGAAAATGTGTTTTGTTCAATTGCGTTCATCGGCGAACCGTGGCCGACAAACAAAACGGGCATGCGCGCCATCGTTGTCACCTCGCCAAAATGCTTTCTTACTTAATAGTATGCAAATCCGCTTCGTTTGTAAAGCAAACAGCGAAAATCCGTTTGTTTACAGTGGGCGATTTGCCTGCATACAGGCTATTGACAGAAACCAGATTATCTCATATTATATTGAACGTACATTCATTGAATAAGCATTCAATATTAATTTGCTTTTCAGCAACAGTAAAGGAGGGGAACCGGATTGACCGCAAGGGACGACCAGAAAGAAAAGCGCAGGGAAGATATCCTGCGCGCGGGGCTGGATTTGTTTGTAAAAAAAGGATATACCGCCACAAAAATCAAGGATATCGCCGATCAGGTCGGCATGAGTCTTGGGCTGCTGTTTCATTATTTTCCATCCAAGGAGGAACTCTACTGCGCGCTGGTGGAATACGGCATTTCAGGCCCCATGAACGCCGTGGCGCCAAGCGGACTTGAACCCATAGCGTTTTTTGAAGTGACTGCGGAGCAGGTGCTGACCTATATCCGCGAGGATTCTTTTGTTGCTAGAATGTTTCTCTTTATGAATCAGTCGTTCATGAGTGAAGACGTTCCGCAAAAGGCGAAAGAACGGCTGAAGAGTTTCGATGTTTACACACCAACCGCTGCGCTGATTCGCCTTGGCCAACAGAACGGATCGATCCGCGACGGCGATCCGCTGTCTCTGGCGGCGGCCTTTTGGAGCGCTATTTCCGGCATGGCGGAGCTTTGCGCGGGTTATCCGAATATTCCTGCTCCAAAGAGCGAATGGATTGTCGATATCATTCGAAATCACAAGGTATAAACAAAATTACATTGACTAAAAAGAAGCAGGAGTAAAGAAATGAAAAAAGTGATCATCGTCGGCGCGGGAATTTCCGGCCTGGCCGCGGGCGTCTATGCCAGGCAGAGCGGGTTCGAAACAGTAATCTACGAAAGCCACAGCATCCCCGGCGGCGCTTCCACAAGCTGGCGCAGGAAGGGTTATCTCTTTGAAGGCGGCATGCACTGGCTGACCGGTTCTTCTGAGAAAACACAGCTAAACCGCCTCTGGCGCGAAGTCGGCGCGCTGGACGAGAGCGTAAAAATCAGCCATCGCGACCCGTTCTTTAATTTTCGCTGCCATGGGAAGACAGCGAGTTTATACCGCGATTTAAAGACGCTTCGGGAGCACTTTCTTTCGATTGCGCCGGAAGATAAAAAAGAGATCGACCGGCTCTGCAGGGACGTCAGACTTCTTTCCAGCGTACAGATGCCGGCGATGGATATCAAAGGCGTCAAGGTAAAGAACAAAACGTCCATGCCGTTTTCGATGCTCTTTTCGATAATGCCTGCGCTGCCAAGAATGGCGTATTACGCCAAGTTTTCCTGCAAGGAGTATGCCGCGCGTTTTCAAAGCGAGACGCTCCGACTACTGCTGGAGAACATCATCGGCGAGGAGTACAGCGCTTCCGGCATGGTGTTTACGATGGCTACGCTGACTTCCGGCGACGGCGGTTATCCCGAAGGCGGTTCGCTCGCAATGGCTGGCAGGATGGCCAAGTATTTTCTTACGCTCGGCGGATCGATTGTTTACCGTACGCCCGTTGAGAAGGTCTCCGTTGTCAACGGCATAGCAGACGGTGTAATCATCGGCGGCGAGCAAATTCCCGCAGACGCGGTCATCGTGACCCGCGATACGCTTTCGGCCATCGATACGATGTTCGACGAGCCGATCCGGGAACCCTGGGCGGAGCAGATGCGCCGCGATACCATTCCCATGCTGGATACTTTCGTCAGCCTGGGCGTGGAAGCGGACTTGAACAGCCTTCCCGAAAACCTGATGTTCCGGTTGAATCAGCCGTTCGTCTTTGGCGGAATCCCTGTTTCCGTCATCGGCTTCAATAATTACGCAGGATTTCACGGATATGCGCCAGAGGGCTGCACGGCGTTAACCGCCGTCGTAATGGGCGACAGCTACGCGTTCTGGAAAAACGCCCGCGAAAACGGCACGTATGAAGACGAAAAACGGAAATTCGCGGAAGCGTATATAGAAGCGCTTAGCCAGCAGGTGCCGCAGATTCGCGGCAAGGTCGCCGTTTGGGACGTTGCAACGCCTTTGACATACGAGCGCTACCTCGGTTCCTTCAAAGGCTCCTGGATGAC
Source organism: Clostridiaceae bacterium (assembly GCA_039683415.1). Lineage (GTDB taxonomy): Bacteria > Bacillota > Clostridia > Christensenellales > CAG-138 > UBA7703. The sequence goes on along the minus strand of JBDKRL010000004.1, from coordinate 258,802 downwards.
GTATATGAAGAAAGGGCAGGGGAATATCAGCTACCCATGTAAACCGGAAACGATAAAGAATGTCTACTTTGCGGGTCAGCGACTGCGCTCGCCGGGCGGACTTCCCGTCGCGCTGACGTCGGGGCGGACGGCAGTGCAATACCTTTGCCTGGATGCGGATACCGTATTTCAGGGGAATCTGTAACGGCAGGATAAAAAAGCGGAGCAGGGGTTTGAAACCTTGCTCCGCTTTTCTGATATTATGAAAAGGATACTTCTGGTTTGCCTTATTCGCCCTCGTAATACTCGACCTGATCGCTTGTTCTATAAAGCTGGCGCACCGTTTCGCCGTACACACCGATTTTGCCGGAGTCCGGATAAAAACACACTTCCAAATCGTTATCCGTATCGTAGTCCAGATACACAAGCAGCTCTGTTTCCGAGGCGTTCCTGAGCTGATGTGCGCCCGATTCTCCCGCGGGGAAGAACACGAAATCTCCCGCGGTTAACTTCCGTTCGCCTTCCGGTGTACGCAGGATTCCTTCGCCGCTGATGATGAAGAAGGACTCCTCGTTTTTCAGGTGATAGTGGTATGGAAAGTTGGCCTTTTTCGGCGGGAGCCGATAGACCGCGCACGTGCACTGCTTTGCTTCGCCGGATGGGATAAGGTTCTGGCGGTAATATTCGTATTTTGGGTGTTCGTTGCGGTGCTTCCAGCTTGCGTCGTCTGTGTTGACGCGAATGATTCTGTCCATTATGTAGTCCTCCATATAGATTTCTATTTAGTTCTATGCCCTCAACCGTCCAGTCCGATTGATGGGGAAATGTAGTATAAGTAACCCTGCTTGCCGCAATACTCTCGAATCGTTTGTTCAATTATATCCTCGCTCTTAGCATACTCGGTTAAGTACACCATAAGCCCTTTTTCCTTGCATTGCTCTAGGTAGCTCTTGTAATACTCGCTGGTATCCGCATCCTGCCGAATCAGCGTATTGTTCGCAAAATCGATATTCGTAAACACGCATTCCTGATTCACGCCTGTGATCCGAATCAGCGGTTCGTTACGGCTTAATACGGCTTCGCTCACAAAGACGTCCCCGCCGTTGATCAAAATATCCTTGTCATATGCTGAGAGACCATCAAGAATGGACACAAGGCCCTGAAAAATCTCCGAGGTGGGGTAGAGGTAGTATACGTCCGCATTGTCCAGAAAGAATCCGTCCACGCCTTTTTCAACCAGCGACTTTGCCGAGCGTTCGATGTACGCCTGCCATTCCGGGCGCGCAACATCCACCCAGTATTCGCCCGGCCAGTTTTCGTATTTGGCAAGCGCGCAGTCCGAAAGGGAGGCATAGTCCTCGCGAAACGTCTCGATGGAGCCAATGTTGAGGTAGGTGTAAATCTTCTTTGCGCCGCTTTGCCGAATGGCGGTGATTTCGTCCTTCGTATAATACGCTGCGTCGATTACAACGGTATCGTAGCCCTTCAGAATATCCGCATCCTCCGGGTTGACGCCAAGGAATACGCCGTATTCGCTTTCTGCCGATATTGTTTTCTGTGAACAAGCCAAACAAGAGTATAAAACGAACAGAAATGCTAGAAAAACCAGAACTAGGCGAATTGTTTTTGCTTTGGTTTTTACTCTCATGTTCGTATCTCCCAAATCTGATTCCTGTATTAATCTACATTAACATATAACAAATTCTTAAATTTGAAAACCAAATGTTTTCGATTTTATTATCAAAAATGAAGAGAGCACCCACTTCTGGGTGCTCTCTCTGGTGCAGGAAACAGGACTTGAACCTGCATGAGTGTGACCTCACACGGACCTGAACCGTGCGCGTCTGCCAATTCCGCCATTCCTGCAAGAATAATTGGTGGATGGGGATGGATTCGAACCATCGTAGTCTGCGACAACGGATTTACAGTCCGCTCCCTTTGGCCGCTCGGGAACCCATCCACGTGTGGGGAAAAGGTATGTAGTTATCAATGGAGCTGGTGATGGGACTCGAACCCGCAACCTGCTGATTACAAATCAGCTGCTCTGCCAATTGAGCTACACCAGCGAGATTCTGGTGCCTCAGAGTGGAGTCGAACCACCGACACAGGGATTTTCAGTCCCTTGCTCTACCAACTGAGCTACCGAGGCAAAGATGGCGACCCGGAGGGGGCTCGAACCCCTGACCTCCAGCGTGACAGGCTGGCGTACTAACCAACTGTACTACCGGGCCATGCTGATTGCCAAACGGAAGTGGTGGGCCTTCAGGGACTCGAACCCCGGACCAATCGGTTATGAGCCGACCGCTCTAACCAGCTGAGCTAAAGGCCCAAGTCCATGAACAAAAAAGATGGTGACCCCGAGGAGACTCGAACTCCTGTTACCGCCGTGAAAGGGCGGTGTCTTAACCGCTTGACCACGGGGCCATTCTTGGTCGGGGTGAAGGGATTTGAACCCCCGGCCCCATGCTCCCAAAGCACGTGCGCTACCGGACTGCGCTACACCCCGAAGATGGCACGGCCGCTAATCGCGACTTACATAATATACAACAGGCAAAAAAAAATGTCAACACGGAAAATCCAAATTTTCCGACCATCAAACTGATTTTTCTTTTACCGTTTGCTGGCATTAGTAAAATAATACGCTCAAAGCTGTCTTTTTCAACGTCTCCGCAAATAGAAAATCGTGATTCAAAATCTGTTTTCCATTCTGTCTTCTATGTTATAATAGTATGAATTGATTTGGAGTGTATATCATGGATGTTTTATCGCCCTTACCGGGCAAGACCCCAAAACTCAAGGGCGCATATTATATTGAAACGTTTGGCTGCCAGATGAACGTGCGGGACAGCGAAACCGCGGCGGGGCTATTGGAGTCGCTTGGCTATGAACCGTGCAAAGGCAAAGCCGAAGCGGATGTAATTCTGTTTAACACCTGCTGCATCCGCGATCACGCGGAAAAACGGGTGTTCGGCAATATCGGCGCGCTCAAAGACCTCAAGGACGAAAAGCCCGGATTGATCCTCGGCGTGTTCGGCTGCATGACGCAGCAAACGGACGTGGCACAAAAGCTCTTTCGCCGGTTTCCGTTTGTGAGCATCGTATTCGGGACCAATCTTTTATCCAAACTGCCTTCATTTATCGAGCACGCAGAGGCGGGGGAGCGCACGCTCGCCGTCGAAGAAGGCAACATCGTCATTGAGGACGAACTGCCCAGCGCGCGCACGGGCAAGATCAACGCGTTTGTCAACATCAACTATGGCTGCGACAACTACTGCACCTACTGCATCGTGCCCTATGTGCGCGGACGCGAACGCTCCCGCAGCCCTGTTTCAATTGTGGAGGAAGCAAAGCGGCTTGTCGCACAGGGATACAGCGAGATTACGTTGCTTGGCCAAAACGTCAACTCCTACGGAAACGATCTGGAAGGCACGGACTTTGCGGAGCTGCTGACGCAGGTTTCCGCCGTGGAAGGGTTGAAACGCATCCGGTTTATGACTTCGCATCCGAAAGACCTCAACGACCGCGTGATTGCCGCAATGGCGAGTCTGCCGAACGTGTGCCATCATGTGCATCTGCCGCTGCAGAGCGGGTCAACCGAAATTTTGCGCCGCATGAACCGGAAATATACGCGTCAACGGTATCTTGAAATCGTGCAAAAGCTTCGCACCGCGATGGATGATGTGGAGATCACGACCGATATCATTGTTGGTTTTCCGGGAGAAACCGAGCGGGATTTTGCCGATACGCTGGAAATCATCGATCAAGTGGGGTTTGCCTCCGCGTTTACCTTTAAATATTCGCCAAGAAAGGGAACGCGCGCGGCGGAGTATCCCGATCAGGTGCCGGAAGCCGTCAAGCGCGATCGCCTGCGCGTTCTCAACGACCTGCAGGAACGAAAATCCTGCGAGAACAATGAAAAGTACATAGGTCAAACCGGCGTTGTGCACGTGGAAGACTGCGACACGCGAAACGAGCCGGTCTGTTACGGTAAATTCTCGAATTTTAAAATGGTCTATTTCCCGGGCGGGCCGGAACTGATCGGACGCTATGTGCGCGTCAATGTGAAACAAACAAGAAAGAGCTCTCTTTCGGGAGAGATGGAGGAAAACAGCCTGTGATCGAATTAGCAAGAGAACTGGGACTTGCGCTTGCCAACTCCGCTGAATTTACCCGTATGAAATGCGCGCAGAGCGCTGTTGAAAAAAACGACGCGATCAACGCTTTGCTGAAGGAACTCAACGAAAAGCGGGAACGCCTGGTGTCCATTCTCGCGGAAGAAGAGCCGGATAATCTGGAAGCTCTGCGCCTGACCAACGACATCGACCGTCTGGAAGGGCAGTTGCAGGATAACCCGATGTTCCTGGAACTCATTGAAGCGCAGACGACGTTTTCGATGGTGCTGCGTTCCATCAACGATGAAATCAACGCCTGCATTGGCGGCGAAACAAGCGAAAGCGCGAGCGCAAGCTGCGCGGGAGACTGCGGCAGCTGCGGCGGCTGCAAACACTGACGCGGAGGGAACGCATGCCATCTTCGATGACGCCGATGATGCGGCAATATATCGACCTGAAAGAGAAATATCCCGATTGCCTGCTGTTTTTCCGGCTGGGCGATTTTTACGAGATGTTCTTCGAGGACGCCAAAACCGCCTCCAAAGAGCTGGATCTTGTCTTGACGGGGCGTGATTGCGGGCTCAGCGAACGCGCGCCAATGTGCGGCGTTCCGTACCACGCGGTGGATAACTACATTGCAAAGCTGATTGAAAAAGGCTTTAAGGTCGCCGTCTGCGAGCAGATGGAGGATCCGGCGCTCGCCAAGGGACTGGTCGAACGGGACGTGATCCGCGTGATTACGCCCGGCACGGTCATAGAAGAGCGCATGCTGGAAGAAAACCAGAACAGCTACATCGCTTCCGTTTCGCTGGGCGATCAGGCGATCGGGCTTGCCTACGCGGACGTTTCGACGGGAGAATTCTACCTGCTGCAGCTCGAAGGCGAACAGGCTGCCGTTGCCTTGCTGGACGAGATGGAGCGCATCCGCCCGCGCGAGATCATAGCCGATCCTTCGCTGTTTTTACAGCAGTTTTTAACTAGAAAGCTCTCCAGCGCCTATTACCTGGAGCAGTATGGCGCGAACGCCTTTTTGCCGGAGAGCGCAAAGGATATGCTTAAGCGGCATTTCGCCGTCGCTTCCCTGAGCGGCTTTGGCGTGGACGAAGCGCCGTACGCCGTTTCCGCCGCAGGCGCGCTGATGCGCTATCTCGACGAAACGCAGAAAAACGCTCTTTCGCATATCCACGGCATGCGGCTGCTCAACCGAAAAAGCTACATGGTGCTGGACGCAACCACGCGCCGCAATCTTGAGCTGACCCAGCCGCTCCGCTTTGGCGCCAGTAAAAAGAACACGCTCATCAATTTGCTCGACACGGCGAAAACCGGCATGGGCGGACGGATGCTGCGGGACTGGGTCGACCGTCCGCTGCAGTCGGTTGAGGCGATTGAGCGCCGTCTGGACGCGGTAGAGGAACTGACAAAGAATCTTGCGGAACGAAAACAGCTGCAGGAACTGCTCCACGGCATCTACGATATCGAGCGGCTCTGCAGTAAAATCGTCTATGGCACGCTCCATGCGCGGGACTGCATTGCGCTTCAGCAAACACTGGAACGCGTCCCGTTCGTCAAGGAAACGCTGGCGCAAAACGCCTGCGCCGCGCTCAAACGCGTTGCGGGACAACTTGATGCGATGGAGGATATATTTTCGCTCCTTATCCGCGCTATCTGTGACGAGCCGCCGGCAAGCCTGAAAGACGGCGGATTTATCCGCGCGGGATACCATGCCGAAGTGGATGAGCTTCGGAACATTGCGGACGGTTCGGAAACCTGGCTCGAACGCTTTGAAGCGCAGGAGAGGGAGCAAACCAAGATCAAATCCCTTCGCGTGGGCTACAACCGCGTGTTCGGCTACTATATCGAAGTAACCAAGTCCTATCTCCAGTTGGTTCCGTATCACTATGAGCGCAAGCAGACGCTCGCCAACGCCGAGCGCTTTGTGACCCCGGAACTCAAGGAGATGGAGCAAAAGATTCTCGGCGCAAAAGACCGTCTGATCGCGCTGGAAAACGAACTGTTTCTGGAAATACGGCAGGTTCTGCTCTCCAGCACGGAACGCTTGCAGCTCAACGGCGCGCTGCTAGCCGAACTGGACGCTTATGTTTCGCTTGCGGAAGTTGCGTCCAACAACGGTTACTGCCGCCCCAAACTCAACCAGCAGGGGAGAGTGCAGATTGTCAACGGCAGGCATCCGGTCATCGAGCGGGCGCTCAAAGAACCGTTCGTGCCAAACGACGTACTACTCGACCGTGCGGAAAACCGCCTTTTGATCATCACGGGACCCAACATGGCGGGGAAAAGCACATATATGCGACAAATTGCGCTGATTACGCTGATGGCGCATGTCGGCTCGTTCGTGCCAGCCCAGTCGGCGGATATCGCGATTGTCGATCGTATTTTCACCCGCATCGGCGCGAGCGACGATCTCTCTTCCGGTCAGAGCACGTTCATGGTCGAGATGAGCGAGGTCGCGAATATCCTGCATAACGCCACACGAGACAGCCTGCTCATCCTGGACGAAATCGGCCGCGGAACCAGCACGTTCGACGGCCTCAGTATCGCCTGGTCGGTTCTGGAATACATCTCCGACGCGAAGCGCTGCGGCGCAAAGGCGCTGTTTGCTACGCATTATCACGAACTCACCGAGCTGGAAGGCGATATCGCGGGGGTAAAGAACTTCCGTGTAACCGTCCGCGAGATCGGCGAGGATATTGTATTTTTGAGAAAAATTGTTCGCGGCGGCGCGGATAAGAGCTTCGGCATTCAGGTGGCGCGTTTGGCAGGGCTTCCGGAGGAAGTACTCACCCGCGCAAAGGAGATCCTCTCCGAACTGGAATCCGCCGATATCGCCGCAAAGAAGGATGCGCCCGCCACGAAAGTGCTCGCCAGCGTGCAGCCCTCGCTGCTGGACGAAAGCAAAGAGGAAAGCGCACTGCGGATTGTCCGCGAGATGGATGTCGATCACCTGACCCCACTGGAAGCGCTTAATCAGCTCTATGCGCTGCACGCCATGCTGAAGTCGAAGTAGTTTACATATCCAATGATTGGAGCAATGAATGCCAAAGATTCATGTACTGCCGCCGCATATCGCAAACCAGATTGCCGCGGGCGAGGTCGTAGACCGACCGTCGTCCGTGGTCAAGGAGCTTGTTGAAAACTCCATCGACGCAGGCGCAACGGCGGTCACCATAGAAATTGAAAACGGCGGCGTCGATCTCATCCGCATTCTCGATAACGGCTTTGGCATTGCGGATGAGGACTGCGAGACCGCGTTTTTACGGCACGCAACCAGCAAAATCGCGACGGCGGGGGACTTGTTTTCCATCCGTTCACTGGGCTTTCGCGGGGAGGCGCTCGCTTCCATTGCCGCAGTTTCACGCGTGCGCCTGCAGACGCAGACGCAGGAAGACGAACTCGGCACGGTGATCCGCTTTGAGGGCGGGGCGTTGGTGGAACACCGCCGCGTCGGCGGAACGCGCGGTACCAGCGTGGAAGTGCGAGATTTGTTTTACAATGTGCCCGCACGGCTCAAGTTTATGAAGAGCGGCCGCGCCGAAAGCGCGAGCATTGGCGACTATGTTGCCCGGCTGATCCTCTCCGCACCGCAGATTGCCGTGCATTTTGTAAACGGCGGTAAAACCGTATACCGTTCCAGTGGAAACGGTGTCCTGCGGGACGCGCTGCTCTCCGTCTATGGCGTCAGCGCGGATTCCATGCTCTGCCCGGTTCAGTTTGACGACGGCTACCTGAAGATCGAAGGGTTTGTCGGCACGCCGGAATTGGCGCGCGCCAACCGGTCGGGGCAGACCATCACGCTCAACGGACGCATCATCCGCTCCAACGCGCTGAGCAACGCGCTTTCCCGCGCGTTCGACACGCGGGTGATGGGCGGTAAATTCCCCTTTGCGGTAATTGCGCTCAGCCTTTCGTTTCAGGAGGTGGACGTCAACGTCCATCCAGCTAAACTCGAAGTGCGCTTTGCCGACGAACAGAGGGTTGCGCGTTCCATCGTCGTCTCCTGTTCGGAAGCGCTGATTCGCAGCTATGTGCCTTCGTATTCCGCTCAGACCGACAGCGCGCCGGATGTTGCCGAACAAACGCATGCCATTTTTGAGCAAAGGGTTTTCGCGCCGGCTGCGGAACGTCTGCCGGATATCGACCTTCGCGTACCCGTGCCGCAAGCGGACGTTACGCTGCGCGAACGGTCGGACGGGTATTCGCCGCTGCCACGCGTGCCGACTTTCAGTTTCCCCAAAGAGGAAAGAACCGTCCCGCAGGAACCCCGCGCGTCTTTCTTCTCCCGTGGAGAAGATGGCGTATCGCTTTCCGAACCGTATACCATCATCGGGTGCGCGTTTGACGCGTACTGGTTTGTCCAGCAGGGCGAAAGCGTTTTTTTGATCGACCAACACGCCGCGCATGAACGCCTGCTCTACGACGCGCTGATGAACCGTGCGACGACGGTTGTTTCTCAGACGTTGTTTTTGCCGGAAGATGTGCGCCTGCTGCCTTCGGAAGCGGAACAGTTTCTCGAACACAGAACGGCGCTGGAAGCGTTAGGTTTCGTCTTTTCCGACATAACGGAGACTTCCGTCACTCTCCTTGCCGTTCCGCAGGTAAAAGGCACGCCGCTGAAAGGCACGTTTCTGCACGATGTGCTGGAGCGCCTCTCCGCGCAGGACGAGTCGCACCAGAACGAATGGTTCCGCGACGCCATCGCGCAGGCCGCCTGCAAGAGCGCGGTCAAGGCGGGGGAGCGTCTCAGCCGCGAAGAGCTCAACCGCCTGATCGAGACATTCCGCTCAGGCGATGCGCTGCTCACCTGCCCGCACGGACGGCCGGTTGCGGTGCGGCTGACCAAACTTGAAATCGAAAAACTCTTTAAACGGGTTTTGTGATATGATGCGCCGCAATCGAATTGTCTGCGTTGTCGGACCGACAGCCTGTCATAAAACCGAATGTTCCATTTCGCTTGCCGAACGGGTGAACGGAGAGATCGTCTCCGCCGATTCCGTGCAGGTGTATTGCGGTATGGATATCGGCTCGGCAAAACCGACGACGGATGAGCGGCAGGGAATACCGCATCACATGATCGACTGCGTGCCCATCGACACGCCGGAATTCTCCGTTTCCCAATACCGCAGCATGGCGTCCAAAGCGATTGACGATATCCTGAGCCGCGGAAAAACGCCGATCGTTGTCGGCGGGAGCGGACTATACGTCAACGCGCTGACATTCCCGCTTGGGTTTGCCGTCCCGCGGGACGAACAAGCGCGCGCTCGCATGGAAGCGCTGTACGATCAGGACTCGAACGCGGCTTATGCAAGGCTCGCCATGATCGATCCAGAAGCCGCTTCCCGGCTGCATCCGAACGACAAAAAGAGGATTGTCCGCGCACTGGAGGTGTTTGAATGCTCCGGAAAGCCGTTTTCGAGATATGGTAATGATTTTCGAAACATTTCGGGAAGTGAAGCGCCGTATGAGCCGCTGTTGTTCGGGCTCGATATGGATCGCGCTCTGCTGTATCAGCGGATTGATCTGCGGGTAGACCAAATGATTGAGCGGGGGCTTGTGGAAGAAGCGCGCCGAATTTACGACGCCGGATACAGCAGAACGCTCCCCGCCATGCAGTCGATCGGCTATCGGCAGCTGTTCGCCGTGTTCGACGGTGAAACCACGCTGGAACAGGCGGCAGAGCAGATTAAGCTCGATACGCGGCACTTCGCCAAACGACAGCTGACCTGGTTTCGTCGGGACAAGCGCATCCGCTGGCAGGATGTCGGTGACTATGAGGCAATGAAAAGCGACTATATGCAGGAGTCGTCCGAGCTGGCGAAATGCTGGATGGACGAAAAGGAGTTGTTCGAATGATCGAGATTTCCGACCGCGCGCGCGAGCTCGTCTGGAGCGCGGAGAGCGGTTTAGCCGGTACCTTTCAGCGCGCGGACGCTATTGAGATGGCAAACCAGCAGCGCGTTCTGGAAGCCTTTTGGTCGGAGCGCGTGAGCGCAAGGCATTTTGCGCCGACCACAGGTTACGGCTATGACGACATCGGGCGGGACACGCTGGATCGCGTGTTCGCGCGCGCGCTTCAATCGGAGGCGGCGCTGGTTCGCCCGCAGTTTGTCAACGGCACGCACGCGATTTTTACCGCACTGGCCTCGCTGGTTGAGCCGGGAGATACGATCCTTTCGATTACGGGCGAACCTTACGACACTTTGCTCACGGCGATCGGACTGCGCGGAGACGCTTCCAACTCGCTTACAAAACTGGGTGTGCGCTTCGTTTCCGTTGGATTATTGCCAAACGGCGAAATCGATCTGGAAGCGATCCGGCAAGCGAAACCCGAACGCATCAAAGTCGTTTTCGCGCAGCGCTCGCGCGGGTATGCCTGGCGGGAAGCGCTGAAGGTTCGCCAACTTTCGGAAGCGTTCGCAGTTTGCCGTGAGTGTTTCCCCAACGCCGCCATTTTGGTTGACAACTGCTACGGCGAATTTGTGGAAGCGATGGAGCCGACAGCCTGCGGCGCGGACTTGATCGCGGGATCGCTGATTAAAAATCCCGGCGGCGGACTCGCGCCAACGGGCGGGTATATCGCGGGGAAGAAAGATTTGGTCGAGCGCGCCGCCGAGCGGTTGACCGTGCCCGGCATGGGTAGGGAAGTAGGCTCCTTTGCGGGCGACTACAGACTCTTCTATCAGGGATTGTTCCTGGCTCCCCATGTTACCGCGCAGTGCGTCAAGAGCGCAGCGCTGTTTGCGCGCGTGTTTGAAACGCTTGGCCTTTTAACGATGCCTTCCAGCGACGCGGAACGTTCTGATATCATTCAGGCCGTGCAGTTTCAAGACGCGGACGCTCTGGTGCGTTTTTGCGGCGCCATACAAAAAGCGGCCCCGGTCGACAGTTTTGTGTCGCCGGAGCCCTGGGATATGCCGGGATATGAGGATCAGGTCGTGATGGCGGCAGGCGCTTTTGTGCAGGGCGCAACCACCGAGCTTTCCGCGGACGGACCGATTCGGAGCCCTTACACGGCGTATTTGCAGGGAGCGTTGACCTTTGCGCACGCGCGCATTGCGGCGATGCTCGCCTGCGACGCGCTGACAAAAGAATAAGCTCCTGCGTTCGGTCGTTTGATCGAACATAGAAGCTTTTGATTGGTTTGGTTGAGTGGGTCTAGTTAAATCGTTCTTAATAAGCCGATGACTTTGCCGGAGATTTCGACTTCGTTGAACGAAACGTAAATCGGCTCAAAATGCTCGTTTTCCGGCTGGAGCCGCACGCGGTCCTTTTCACGGAAAAAGCGTTTGACCGTCGCGCTCTCGCCGGATACGCGCGCAACCACGATATCGCCGTTGGAACACGAGCAGTTATGGTTGACAACGAGGATATCGCCGTCCCGAATGCCAGCGTCCCGCATGCTCTCGCCTTCAACGCGCAGCATGTAGACTTCTTCCGGCTCCTTGCCGTGCATCAGTACGTCCGGCAGGGGAAACGCATCCTCGATGTTCTCCGTTGCGAGCATCGGCACACCGGCGGCAACATGGCCGACCAGCGGAACCGCATATTTTTTCTCTTCGCGCTCGGCACGATCCGGCAGGTTTTCTGAGTGGATGAAGATGGCGCGCTGCTTGGAAGAATCGCGCGTGATCAAGCCTTTTTTCTCCAGATTCTGCAGGTGTGCGTGCACGGTTGCGGTGGACTTTAGCCCAACAGCCGCGCAGATTTCGCGAACCGACGGGGGATAGGAGTGCTCATCGGCGTAAGCGATCATGTAGTCTAAAATGACCTGTTGGGGATCGGTTAATTTTTTCATACTGCAGCTTGCCTCCGTTTCGTGTCCGGCAGAAATCGTGTGAAACAGCAAAATTTGTAGCGTCTTGACTTTTTTGAAATTATACCATATACTCTCAGCGATTGCAAACATATGTTCGAAAGAATGGTGACATTTTGTGAAACAATGCGTTCTTCACGCAGAAAAAACCTGCGACAATTGCGGCGAATGCGACGACCGCTGCGAGCTAGACCCACAAAAGATTTGCGATAATTGCTTTCGGTGCCTCGAAATAGAAGAGAAGCCGTTTGCAGAAATCCCGATTGCCGGCGTATATTTGGAGGACGATTTTACGCCCGACCCGGTTATTCCTGTAATGCCCGACTTGGACGAGGAACCCATACTGGATACGGACGATTCCTGGCGGGAAGAATTCCGTCTTGACGTTTCCACGCTGAACAACGCTTCTGCCAGCCGCGCAAAACGGCGGCATATCCGGCGGTACTTCGTATAAACACAGCGCATAAAATGAGTTTTTTCGCGGTCAGTCGTCCCGTAGCTTGATCTTTTTTGCGGCGATTCGCTTATGTTCTTCGGACGTTGCGGCATAATGCTTGCGGGTCGTGTTGACATCCTTATGGCCAAGCACGTCCGCGACAAGGTAGATGTCTTCCGTTTCGTGGTAGAGCATCGTGCCATAGGTGCTGCGGAGCTTATGGGGCGTAATCTTCTTGAGCGGCGCGGCCAAATGAGCATATTTTTTGACCAGATTTTCCACCGCGCGCGCGCCGATGCGCTTCATCTGCATCGAGAGAAACATCGCCTGCTCATTTCCGGGCAGGGGAGTCTGCGCCAAACGCCAGACCAGATAGTCCGACAGTGCCTGATGCACTTCCGTACCAAAGGAGAGAATATCCTCGCTGCCGCCTTTACGGGTCACGACGAACGCGTCATTTTCAAAATCCATGTCGTCCAGATCGATGCCGATCAATTCGCTGATGCGGATACCCGTGCCCAGAAAGAGCGTCAGTATCGCCAGATCGCGGATTTTTGTGAGAGAGTGATACTGCTTTTGCCGTTCATTCAAACCTTCGCCGTTTTCCGTTAAATCCAGCAGGTCGGCAACCTCGTTTGGTTCGAGCCGGATGATCGCTTTTTCATGGAGTTTGGGAATGTCCACCAGCGCCGCAACGTTATTGGGCAGCATCTCCTGCTTATGCAGATACTTAAAAAACGAACGGATCGAGCTGAGCTTTCTGGCTTTTGCCTGCTCCTGATTGACCAGCTCGCGCTCGCCTTTTTGGTAGAACGACATTTCGTTGAGGTACAGCTCGATATGATACGCCTTGATCTTCTCCAAATCGCCCGCGGAAAGGGAGGGGATGGGTTTTCCGGGGAACAGGTCTTCCTGTGCGGATGCAAACTGAAAGAAGCCGCGCAAGTCGATGGCATACGCATACCTTGTTAAAACGGATGTCTGACTTTCAATCGCGCGGAAGAATGATCCGCAGACCAACGGAAGTTCCGGCAGGAGCGCACGGATTTTCAGCGTATAATCCTTGAACTTTTCCGCTTGAAACGCGTTGGCCATAGAAGGATCTCCTTCCATAAAACTTTTTAAAGTCTGTAAACAGGGGAAGCAGCATGATTTCTTATCGTATTCTTAATATTTATTCTATCACATCTATTCGTTAAAGACAAGTTTAACGAATAGATACCGTAAAAAATTAACAATTATCAGGTGGTTTGATCGCTCGGCGCCTGCGGCGCCGTGTTCTGCTTGATGGCTTGCCGCGCAAGCTCGTCGCAGCGGTTATTCAATTCGTTATCGGAATGTCCTTTGACTTTAACGAATGTATATTGATGTTCCTTTAAAACGTCGAGCAGCGCGCGCCATAAATCCTGATTTTCTACAGGCCTCTTAGAAACCGTCCGCCAGCCGTTGGCCGACCAATTCTCCAGCCATCCATTATGAAACGCGTTGCAGACATACGCGCTGTCCGTATGGATTGAAATTTCGCACGGCATCTTCAGCGCGCGAATTCCTTCGATGACCGCTTTAAGCTCCATGCGGTTATTGGTCGTATCCGGTTCGAATCCGGACAGCTCTCTGGTTTGATCTTTGTAGAGCAAAATCGCGCCCCAGCCGCCCGGACCTGGATTGCCGGAGCACGCGCCGTCCGTATAGATTGTCACCTTCTTTTTCATGGTTCCCTGCTTAATAATATATTATATATAATATAAAGATTCTATTGCTTGCTCATCTTTTCGGACTTTTCACGGCAGGCGTCTACGGCGGCGATAACCGCCCCACGGAAGCCTTTCTGCTCCAAGACGGCTACGGCTTCAATCGTCGTTCCTCCGGGTGAGCAGACACGGTCCTTCAGTTCTCCCGGATGAACGCCCGTTTGGCTGACCATCATGGCGGAACCCTTGACCGTCTGCGCGGCAAGCTTCAGCGCGAGATCGCGCGGCAGTCCGGCTTTGACGCCGCCATCCGCAAGTGCTTCTATAAAGAGATACACATACGCGGGCCCGCTGCCGCTGACGGCCGTTACCGCGTCCATCAGTTTGGGCTCGGCGGTGACGACTTCACCGACGGATGAAAATAAAACTTCGGCAAATTGCTTTTCTTCACTCGTCAGCGAATCCCCCGCTTCAAATACGATCATGCCTTCGCCGATCATCGCTGGCGTATTGGGCATGACGCGCAAGATACGGGTGTCGTCGGGGAGCGCTTTTTTCAGCCTCTCCCCTCCCCATCCCGCCGCAATGGAGATCACTGCCTTGCCGGAAAAGAGTTCCAGCTGCTCGTGAAATATATGCGTACATACGTTCGGCTTCACCGCGATCAGCAGAATATCGCTGTTCGTGATCAGCTGCTCCAGACTGTCCGCGCAGGCTGCTCCAAGCTCTTTGGCGAGCTTTTCGCTTTTTTCCACGCAGGCGTCAAAAAAAGAAATCGCTGCATTCTCCGCCTTGCCGCTTTGAACAAAGCCGCGGACGATTGCTTCCCCCATATTCCCCGCGCCGATCACGCCGAAGCGGAGCTTTTGATTGCGTTCTTCGAACATATGTTGATCTCCTCCGTGAACTTATCTTACCATGCTTTTTAGATCAAACAAAGAGATTTCAACCGCTCGCGCAGTTTTGTGAGCATCTCTTCAGCGAGGGCAAGTTTGGCTTTTTCCTCGTCCACAACGCTCTGCGGCGCTTTGGCGAGGAACCCTTCGTTGTTCAGCTTGGCGTTGGCGCGCGCAATATCCGCAGAAGCGCGTTCAATCTCTTTTTGCAGGCGCGCCATTTCCTTTTCAGGATCGATCAGCGAGGCTAGTGGAATCATCGCTTCCACGCCTTCGCAGACGATATGCACGTCGCTTCTGGGGATCTCCCCCGCTTCCGAAGTGACCGTAACCTGTTCCACGCCCGCGAGTTTGCCAAGGTAGCCGGACGTTTTTTCAAACGCCGCGACCGAATCGGCAGGGGTAACGAGCCGGGCGGCAATCTTTTGCGAAGGTGGAACCTTCATCTCCGCGCGGAGGTTACGAATGGCACGCACGAGCTCCATGAGCTGGTTCATCTGCGCGCAGTCCGCATCAAAGCGGAAGCGTTCGTCCTGCTTCGGCCATGCGGAGAGCATGATGGTCGGTTCGTCGGAGAGTTTTGTGAATATCTCCTCCGTGATGAACGGCATGAACGGATGCAGCAGCTTGAGACTGGCCTTGAGCACATGGATCAGCACGGCGGAAACGACAGCCTTCTGCTCGGCATTCTCGCCATAGAGGCGGGATTTTGCGATTTCGATATACCAGTCGCAATATTCCGACCAGATGAAATCGTAAATCTTCTGCGCGGCAAGACCCAGTTCAAAGCCGTCCAGATTCCGCGTCACTTCGCCGATGATCTCATCAAGGCGCTGCAGGATCCAGCGGTCGGCGATCTCCAGCCGGTCAAGAGGCGGCAGCTCGCCGCTCGTCTCCTCCGCACCCATGAGCACGAAACGCGCGGCATTGTAGATTTTGTTGCAAAAGTTTCGCGCGGCTTCCACCTTTTCCCAGTAAAAGCGCATGTCGTTGCCCGCGGAGTTTCCTGCCAGCAGCGAAAAGCGCAGCGAGTCCGCGCCGTGTTTTTCAATCACTTCCAGCGGATCGATGCCGTTACCAAGGGACTTGCTCATCTTGCGTCCCTGGCTGTCCCGCATGATGCCGTGCACGAACACCGTTTCGAATGGGCGCTCGTTCATCACTTCGTAGCCGAACACGATCATGCGCGCGACCCAGAAGAAGATGATATCGTACCCTGTCACGAGCGTGCTCGTCGGGTAAAAGTACTTGAGCTCTTCCGTCTGCTCCGGGTAACCCAGCGTGGAGAACGGCCACATTCCGCTGGAAAACCAGGTGTCCAGCACGTCCTCATCCTGCCGCACGGGCGCGCCGCAGACCGGGCAGACAGTAATCGGTTCTTCGGAAACGGTCATTTCGCCGCAGGCGTCGCAGTAATACGCCGGAATCCGGTGTCCCCACCAAAGCTGACGGGAGATGCACCAGTCGCGGATATTCTCCATCCAATTGAAGTACGTTTTTTCAAACCGCTCCGGCACAAACTTCACTTCGCCGCTGCGGACGGCTTCGATGGCGGGCTTGGCCAGAGGCTTCATATCCACAAACCACTGTTTGGAAACGATGGGTTCGATGGTCGTGTGGCAGCGGTAGCAGGTGCCGACGTTATGCGCGTAAGGTTCCACCTTCACGAGATTTCCGCTCGCTTCCAGTTCCTTGACAATCGCTTTGCGGCAGGTGAAACGGTCGAGGCCTTCGAACTTGCCGCCGTGCTCGTTGATAATACCGCTCTCTGTAAACACGCAGAGCACGGGCAGGTTCTGCCGCATGGCGACGTCAAAGTCGTTTGGGTCGTGCGCGGGCGTGATCTTGACCGCGCCGGTGCCGAATCCCATTTCGCAATACTCGTCCGCAACGATCGGTATTTCGCGCCCCACGGCGGGAATCACGACGGTCTTGCCGATGATCGACTGATAGCGCGGATCTTCCGGGTGGACGGCTACCGCCGTATCTCCCAGCATGGTCTCCGGGCGCGTGGTGGCAACTGTGATGGAGTAGCTCTTGTCTGGCGCGTCGTAACGTACGTGCCAGAGGCTGCTGTTCTGCTCAACGTATTCCACCTCGGCGTCGGAGAGCGCGGTTTTGCAGTCCGGACACCAGTTGATAATGCGGTCGCCCCGGTAGATCAGTCCTTTTTTATAAAGGCTCACAAACACCTTAGTGACGGCCTTACTGCAGCCTTCGTCCATGGTAAAGCGTTCCCGCTCCCAATCGCAGGAAGAGCCCAGATAGCGGAGCTGCTTGACGATGGTCGAGCCGTATTCCGCTTTCCATTCCCAGGCGCGCTTCAAAAAGCCGTCTCGGCCAATATCTTTTTTCGTGATGCCTTCCCGCGCCATCTGCTCGACGATTTTTACTTCGGTCGCGATGGAAGCGTGATCCGTGCCGGGCATCCAGAGTGCTTCATAGCCGCTCATGCGTTTATAGCGGATCAGAACGTCCTGCAGCGTTTCGTCGATGGCATGACCCATATGCAGCCTTCCCGTGATATTGGGCGGCGGAATGACGATGGTATACGGCGGTTTGCCGGTGTTGGGACGCGCGTGAAAATACCCGTTCTGTTCCCATTTTTCGTAGAGCGCGGCTTCCACGCGCGCATGGTCGTATGTCTTTTCCATTTCGGGACGCATGTTGTTTCCCCCTGCCTTTTGTATCTAAAAATAAATAACGCCCGCCTCGCCAAAGGACGAAGCGGACGTTCGCGGTACCACCTTTGTTGAACGCTGCCGAATTTCTTCTGCCGCGCTCCTCTCAAAAAATTCCTTAACGCGGAAAACGTGAAGCGCTGAACGGGTGTTTGCCCCTTTACGCTCCCTGCTCCAATGCGACCTTCCGCGTTGCCCGCAAACCGCCTCTCAGCAAAAAAAATGGCAGTCTCTCTGGTGCGAACCGAACCCGCGTACTCCTCATCTTCCAAGCATGTAATCGATATATCCAGTTGTCGTCAGTCTAGCCGAAATAGCGTAATTTGTCAAGCGGCGCGCAATGCCACTTCCGGCAGGCAGGATTGCTCAAATTCACGCGCTTAAAAAGAGCGTCCGGGGGGTTGATGCCCCGGACGCCAAGTTGAATTGACTACGCCGCTTCGTCGTTCATAACGCTGTCCGCCCAGACGTCCATCTTTTCCTTGATCATTTCAAAATAACCCGGGCCAAGATCCATATACGTCTGGAGGAACCCTTCCTGATCGAAATTATCGCCGAGGTCGCTCTTGATGTCACGGTACATCTGCGCAAGCTGCGCGTAGCCGATCGCATACTCAAAGAAGTAATACGGCTGATCCACGACCAGCGGATAATAGATGCCCGCAACATATTCGCCTTCCAGCCCGATGCCGGTAAGGTAAGCCGAGAGCGCATCCTGCGTGTATCCGTAATAATCCACAAGGATACTGATAATCGCGGGCAGCAGCGCGTTGAACATCATGTTGTAGTCGAACTGCGCGATATAATAGTTCTTGTCATACTTCGTCTGATTCTGCGCAACCAAATACTCCGCAAACTGTGCCCAGCCTTCCGCATAGCCGCCAAAGTTGGAAACCTTCTGCATGCGGCTGATACTGTCGATACTGCGCTGATACACATATTGATACAGATGCCCCGGATAGCACTCGTGCGCGAGCGTTGAAAGCATATTCACCGCGCTGTAGTAGGTTTCTTGTCCTTCCGGAATATCGCTCTCGTCATCCGTCTCCGCGGTGTTGATATAGACGATATTGTCCTTCCAATCGTCAAGCGCAGGGATGACGTACGCCGCGGGCGAGAACATATCCTGCAGCTCTTCGGGAACGTCCGTCAAAGTTAGGTTGTGCTCCGGCAGCGCAGGCAGCAGTTGGGACATGATGCTCTTGAGTGAATCGAGGTTCTCCTCTGCGGTCACCGCGGGCACCGTGTTGCTGTCCAGATCGTCCAGATCGGGGTGATCGCTGTAGATCGTGATGTAATCGTTGAGCAGGTAATTGAACTCGTCCTTGAGCATCTCAAGCGTTTCTTCGACGCTCATGAAGTTGTTTGCGTCGCTCTGCATGCTGTACTCAAAGTAATTCTTCTGGTTTTCGGTGAGCGTTGCGGCTTGCTCATAGGTTCGGCAGCTGCCCTTCAGCGCGACCAGCCCGTTATAGAGCGTTTCGTAAGCACCGATGAATTCATTCTGAATCAGGCTTGTGTTGCGGTCTTTGTAAGTCTGTGCCTGATCGGCGGGCAGATTTAGCTCGTCGATGGCTTCGTTGAACGTTGCGTATAAAAACGATGTGTCGCGCGAATCAATAATCGTTTGGCAGTCGTCCAAAATAGCGGTCAGCGCGTCTTCGGTCATGAACATATCCAGCTCGGCACGCTTCTGCTCATAGGCCAGCACCTGCCCCATATAGCGCGGAACGTCCGCCAGAAGCATTAAATAGTCGTCCACGTCCTGCGTGTCCTTGAGTTCAAAAAGCGCAAACGACAACGGCAGGTTTGCATGAATGCCGCTGTATTCGGTGAGGGGTTCGTAATAGTATTCGTAGTTCGTCTCTTCGGAAAAATCGATCAGTATCTGCTCGAGCACATCATATGAAAACTGCTGTTCTTCCGGCAGCTGTTCACGGTTGATCTGCTTGAGTTCTTCCAGAAATACGCCCGCTTCAAGGCCGAGGCGTTTGGAATCCTCTTCCGTAAACTCGCCCAGCGTCATCGTTACCGTGCTTGGGTCGATACCGAACTGCGTCGGATCGTTGACGAACATATGGTAGGAATAGCCGTCCATTGTTGCGTACCAGCAGAACACCTTTAAATCCAGCGCATCCAGCGCGTCCGCCGCCGCCTGATTGACGGTTAAGTCCGGCGTGGGTTCGGGGGTGACTTCCGGAGCAGCGGTCGCTTCGGAATCTGCGTCGTTCATGGTAACGGTTTGCGTCTCCGTTGAATCCGGCGTTTTGCAGCCGGCAACGGTGCCCAGAAGCATTACGAGCGCCATGATCAGCGCAAGCAATTTGATGGATCGCTTCATGTCATTCTCCTTTATCTTCCATTTTAATTAATTGTTCCATGAGTTCTGTCCCGGTCCGCGTCTCTCCCGCCTTTTGAAGAGTGGTGAGAAAATATGCCGGTATCGGCGCATATAAGCGCATCGGGCGTCCGTCGGCCGGATGATAAAACGCAAGCCGATAGCCATGCAGCGCCTGCCCGGTCAGTCCGAACGGCTGGTGTTCCTTGCCGTAAACATCGTCCCCCGTTACAGGATGATGGATCGAAGCCATGTGCACCCGTATCTGGTGCGTGCGCCCTGTTTCCAGTTCGAGCTGAAGCAGCGTATACTGGCCGAACCGCTCCAGCACGCGCCAGCGCGTTGCCGCCTCGCGTCCGCCGATTACAACCGCCATCTTCTTGCGGTCAACAGGGTGCCTCGCAATCGGAGCAGAAATCGTTCCTTCATCCTCTTTTATATTGCCGTCTACCAAAGCAATATAACTTCTGTGCGCCTTGCGGTCGCGAAACTGGTCGGAAAGCGCGCGGTGGGAAGCGTCGTTCTTGGCAACCACGAGCAGTCCGCTCGTCATGCGGTCAATCCGGTGGACAATACCCGGCCGCAGTTCACCGCCGATGCCGGAGAGGTCTTTAATATGATACAGCAGCGCGTTGACCAGCGTTCCGCTTGCGTGGCCGGGCGCGGGGTGCACCACCATGCCCTGAGGTTTGTTGACGACCAAAAGATCTTCATCTTCATATAAAACGTCCAGCGGGATGTTTTCCGGCAGCACGTCGATTTCCTCCGGCTCCGGGTACACAATCTCCACACGGTCGCCAACGCTCGTCACCGCGTTTGGCTTGACAGACTCTCCATTCAGCGTAATCGCGCCCAGACGGATCAGCCGCTGTGCCTGCGTACGCGAAAGTTCCGTTTCTGCCGCAACCAGCGCGTCCAAGCGGAGCGCGCGGCCGCAGACGAATTCCTCCCGCTCAAGCATTGCCGTTTTCGTCCGTTTTTTCGCTCGTTTTCATAGACGCGCCGTCTTTTTTGAAGGTAACTCGTTCAAAAAGGGAGCGGTCCTTTAAAAACAGCGCGTCGATAACGAGCAGTACGCAGCCCACGCTCAGCGAGCTGTCCGCAACGTTGAACACCGGAAAGTTGATCAGGCAAAAGTCGAAAAAGTCACGCACATAGCCAAGGATGGCACGGTCGATGAGATTCCCCATCGCCCCGGCAAACAGCAGCGCCAGCGTAATGCGGGAAAAGACACAAAGGCTTTTGTGATTCTTGATCAGTACATAAAGAATCAGCGCGCCGACGATCAGCGTAACCGGAATAAACACCCAGCGGAATCCCTGCATCATACCCCAGGCCGCTCCGGTGTTATGCGCATTTGTCAGGTGAAATACGCCGTCGATGAGCGGAAGCGACGTTCCAACCGGCGAAAGATACACTTGAATCAGATATTTTGATACCTGGTCGATGACCATGATGACGATAATAATGATGAGTTCCAGCAATCGTTTTTCCTCCGTACAAGATGATTCAGTATAGCATGCTTTCTAACCCGCTTCAACCGTGGAAGCTTCCGCGGAAAACAGTTCCGGGTAGAGCGTCGTGTAGTTTTCGTATGCTGCCATCACTTTTTCGTAATACCGCGCGGTTTGTTCGAACGGAATGACCGTCAGCGTTCCGTTCTGCGAAAACCGGGCGTCCTCAAGCCATTCTTCCACGCTGCCATGGCCTGCGTTATAGGCGGCAACGATCTCCATGACGTCGCCGTCGAACCGGCCGGAAAGGAAATTGATGTACCAGCACGCAAAGCGAACGTTCGCTTCCGGATCGTAGAGCATGTCCTCCGTGTAGACGTCGTCTAGATCGAGCTTATGCGCAATCCAGGTTCCCGTGTCCGGCATGATCTGCATGAGTCCGATTGCGCCGGCGTCGCTGACGGCGAGAGGATCGTTGCTGCTTTCACAGCGCATGATGGACTGCACCAGATATGGGTCGAGTTCGAATTCATCGGAACTGGCCTTGATGTATTCCGTATAGGCGACCGGGTAATTCCTCAGCGCGCGCTCGTACTCTACGCGTTCGTAGATCAAGTATCCGCCAAATGCAAGGCAGCACAGCGCAATCAATGACGCAACGACGATCACCGCGATTTGTATGCCGCTGAGTTTTCGCTTTGTTCGCTGATGAACGGGTTTACGCGTTTTTTGCATCGTTGATCTCAAGACCAGTCAATACGAGATAAAGCGCGTCGATTTTTTGATGCAGCGCTTCGATCGTACCGTCGTTTTCCAGAATATAATCCGATAACAGCCGTTTCTCTTCGTCCGGCATCTGCGCGCGGATACGGGCAAGCGCGGCTTGGCGCGTGGTATTGTCCCTTGCCAGAATCCGTTCCAGTCGCTGTTCTTCGCCGCAGACGATCAAGATGTTCTTATCCATCTTTTCGTGCATCCCGCTTTCAAACAAGAGCGGCGCCTCGAAAACGGCGACTCCGCCGCGCTTGCTCAGCGCCTGCTCCGCGCGGGAAAACATGGTTTCGATCACATATGGGTGTACGATTGCGTTGAGCCCGTTTCGTTTTGCTTCGTCGGCAAAAACAATCCCGGCAAGCTTTTTGCGGTCGATTTCGCCGTTAGGCAGTAGGACTTCGCCGCCAAACAGCGCAACGACGCCATCATAACACGCGCCGCCTTTTTTGAGCGCGTTGCGGGAAATTTCGTCCGCGTCCAGCACCAGTGCGCCCAGCGCGCAAAAACACGCGGCGGCGGTCGATTTGCCCGCGCCGATGCCGCCCGTGAGCCCGATTCGCCTGTAAGCGCGGACGCTCATTTCGTTTCGTACCAGCTCTTTCCAACCTTCACGTCCGCGTCGAGTGGAACGCTCAACTGCGCCACCTGCTCCATGCAGTCGTGAACGAGCAGCACGACTTCGTCTCGCTCATCCGGCGGGGTATCGAAAATCAGTTCGTCGTGCACCTGCAAAATCAGCTTGGTCTTCAGCCCGCGCTCGTTGAGGATGCGGTAGACTTTGACCATGGCGAGCTTTATGATATCTGCCGCCGTTCCCTGAATGGGCATGTTCATGGCGACCCGTTCGCCAAAGGAACGGGTGTTGTAGTTGGAGCTTTTGAGTTCCGTCATGGCGCGCCTGCGGTCAAACATCGTTACGGCGTACCCGTTGCGTTTGGCGGACTCCACACTTTCGTCCAGATAAGCCTTGACGCGCGGGTAACGCTCAAAATAGAGCTTGATATATTCGCTCGCGCGCTTAACCGAGATATCGAGGTTCCGCGCGAGACCAAAATCGCTGATACCGTACACGATGCCAAAGTTAACCGCTTTTGCGGCGTTGCGAAGGTCGCCGGTTACTTCGTCAAACGGCACACCGAAGACTTCGCTGGCGGTTGTTCGGTGGATGTCCTTGCCGCCGTTGAACGCGGCAATCATGCCTTCGTCCCCGCTGATGTGCGCCAGCAGACGCAGCTCAATCTGCGAATAGTCCGCGTCCACGAGCACGTTGCCCTTGGAAGCAACAAACGCTTTGCGGATTTCGCGCCCCTGCGCCGTCCGAACGGGAATGTTCTGCATGTTCGGCTCCGTGCTGGAAATTCTGCCCGTGGCGGTCACGCACTGATTGAACTGCGTGCGGACACGTCCGTCCTTTTCGCTGCGTACGGAAAGCAGGCCGTCCACAAACGTGCTCTTGAGTTTCGTAATGAAACGGTATTCGAGAATCAGCGGAATCGCGGGATGGCGCTCGCGCAGGCTTTCGAGCGTGTCCGCGTCCGTGGAATAGCCGGACTTGTTCTTTCGCCCAGTCGGCAGGCCGAGTTTGACAAACAGCACTTCCCCCAACTGCTTGGGCGAAAGGATATTGAACGTCTCTCCGGTGAGCGCAAAAATCTGCTTTGCCAGCTCTTCGCTCTGCTCGGTAAAGCGCGCTTGCAGTTCCTTTAGAATATCCTCGTCAACGCGGAACCCCACGCGTTCCATATCGAACAGCACGCTCGAAAGCGGCAGTTCCATCTCAGTATAGAGCTTCGTCATGCCCGCCTGTTCCAGCTCACGCGTCATGCGTTTCTGCATGGAAAAGAGCATGGAAGCGTTGGGTTTTGCTTTTGCGTCAAAGCGTTCGCAGAGCGCGGCAAACGTCGTTGCGGGGCGCGTTGCGTCCAACAGGTAGTCCGCAATCATCGCGTCAAACACGCTTGCGTTGAGTTCGATGCCGAACGGGTCGAGAAGATGCCGCAGCCGCTTTGTATCGAACGCGAGCACAAAACAGTTCTTGTTTTCGAAGATCGGCCGCAGCGCGCCCCAGAGGTCTTTTTCTTCTATCGGAGCGGAAAACAGATCCGCGCCCTGTTCGATTTCGAAATATCTGGTTTCGTCCAGCGCGAATGTAATCGTCTCCCCTGCGTCTATGGCAAAGCGCGTCAGCTTGCCCGTGTCGCCCAGCGCGCGTTTGATCTGCTCCGCCGAGTCGAGCGGCACCCGCTCCGCAGCGTTTTTCGGTTCCTGTTCGCTCGGCGCGCTTTCGCCGCCGCCCGGCAGACGCGCGGTGATGCCGCGCATTTCAAGCGAGATCAGTCTGGTTTTCCCGCCCGCGAACGCGTCCTCGCGGCAGCGGCAGTCTTCGATGGAAATCGGAATCGGGGCGTCGGTGCTGATGGTGCCGAGTTCATAGCTCATCCTTGCGGAAGGCGCGAACTCTCTTACCTTTTCACCGAGCTTGCCTTTGATCTCGTCAGCATGGGCGAGGACATTCTCCAGCGTTTGATAGTCTTCCAACAGTTTGAGCGCCGTCTTTTCACCGACGCCCGGAATGCCGGGGATATTATCCGAATTGTCGCCCATCAGACCTTTTAAGTCGCGCATGCGGTCGGGTTCGAGGCCGTAGTGCTCTTTGAGCACGGCCTCGTCAAATTCGATGGTTTCACTGATGCCTTTTTTCGTCATGAGCACATGCGTGTGCTCGCCGATGAGCTGCAGCGCGTCCCTGTCTCCCGTGACCAAAAGTGCATCGATGGCATTTTCCTCGCAGAGTCGTGAAAACGTGCCGAGGATATCGTCCGCTTCGTAGCGCGGCGTTTCACAGACCGCGATGCCCATTTCCCGCAGCAGGTCTTTGAGCACGGGAAACTGCGCTCTCAGGTCGTCCGGCGTTTCTCTGCGCCCCGCTTTATACTCCTCGAACTGCTCATGCCGGAAGGTTGGCCCGTGCATATCGAACGCGACGACCAGGTAGTCCGGCTTACGCTCAAGGAGTTTGAACAGCATGCTCAAAAAGCCGTGCAGCGCGCCGGTCGGGAAGCCCTCTCGCGTGGTCATGCTTGGCAGCGCGTAATACGCGCGGTGCATCAGGCTGTTGCCGTCGATGGCAATGAGTTGTTTGGTCAGCTTTTGTTCCATCGTTCACTCCCCGTTTCTGCCGCGCGGTTGGTTCGGTTGCTTCGTTATAGAATCAGCGGATCACGTCGTAGACCATCGGGGAAACCTTGTCCGGCTTCGGGCCAATGGCAACCGCCTCTTGCATGGTCGAAATTGCGTCATCAAGAAACGTTTCGTCGTTGACATACAGCGTGCAGATCGACTCACCCTGCTTGATCGGGTCACCGACGCGCTTATGCATCACGAGCCCCACCGCGGGATCGATCTTGTCCGCTTTGGTGGCGCGCCCAGCTCCCAGCACCTGCGCGGCTCTGCCGATCAGCTCCGCCTGCATGCCTACGATATAGCCGTCCAGCTCGGCGTTGACTTCCACGTGCCGTTTGACCTGACAGAGCGAATCCATTCCCTCCGGGGTCAGCAGCGACTCGTCGCCGCCGAGTTCGTGAATCATGGCGCGGAGTTTTTCGAGGCCTTTGCCGCTATTGAGCGCTTTTTTCAGTTTTTCACGCGCTTCGTCGTCCGAACTCGCGAGCTTCGAAAGCCGCAGCATCTGCGTGCCGAGCAGCATGCAGACTTCGTAGAGCGCGTCGCCTTCCGGCACAAGCCCGCTGAGCAGCTGCACCGCCTCGCGCACTTCCAGCGCGTTGCCGACGGCGAGCCCCAGCGGCTGGTTCATATCCGTCACGACCGCGACGACGTCACGGCGCAGCACCTTACCCATCTTGACCATCAGAGTGGCGAGCCTGGTCGCTTCCTCCACCGTTTTCATGAACGCGCCGCTGCCAACTTTGACGTCAAGAACGATTGCGTCCGCGCCGGCGGCGAGCTTTTTACTCATGATGCTCGCGGCAATCAGCGGTACGCTTTTAACCGTGCCGGTCACATCCCTGAGCGCGTACATCTTTTGATCGGCGGGCACAAGGTTTCCAGTCTGCCCGATGACGCAAACGCCCGTTTTTTTAACGATCTCTTTAAAGCGCGCAATCGTCTGCGAAATATTCACACCTGGAATCGATTCGAGCTTGTCGATGGTTCCGCCGGAAAATGCCAGTCCGCGGCCGGACATCTTGGCAACCGTGCCGCCGCAGGCCGCAACGAGCGGAGCAATGACCAGCGTTGTCGTATCCCCGACGCCGCCGGAGGAATGTTTGTCCACTTTTACGCCCGGAAGGTCGCTTAAGTCCACCGTGTCGCCGGAGCGCATCATAGCCAGCGTCAGATCCGCCGCTTCGCGCTCGTTCATATCGTTGAGCACGATTGCCATCATCAGCGCGGACATCTGATAGTCCGGAATCGATCCTTCCGCATAGCCTTCCACCGCAAAGCGGATTTCTTCGGTGGTCAGCTCTTCAAACGCAGCTTTCTTTTCGATAATATCTACCATTCTCATATATATATCCTCCGAATATTGTTCACTTGGAAGCGATATGTTGTAAACTTGGCAACGATCATTTACTGGTCGCTGATGAGCGTATCCGGCAGCGCTGCCTTGCGCGATTTCTTCTGCGGCAGCAGCTTGCGGATGCGGATAAAGAGCTCGTCCGCCGCATCGTCGAAGGATCGGCTGAACAGCGGTTCAGGAGCGTTTTCGTCAAACTTGGCAAAGAACTGCCCGTCGTCCGTAAAGGCAAGCACTGCGACATGCTTATTGAGGCTTCCGCAGTGAAACAGCAGCGTATCCGTCGTTGCGTTCTGCAGCAGCGCGCTTTCATCCTGCATGCGGGAAAGGATGATCAGCCAGTCCGCCTTGTTGAGCCGAAAATCGAACCGGCTTTCCTCCAGAACCGTCTCGGCTCCGGAGCGGTATTCGATTTGCGAACTGTTTCGCTGTCCTGCCGGAATTCTCCGTCCCAGCACCGTTGCGCTGATATCGGCGGGAACCGTTTCCGGCAGAGCGCCTCCGCCTGCCGCGATGATGTAGTTATGATAGCCGCGGTTCTGCGGCAGCGTCAGCGCCAGTTCGATTTGTGCCTTCGTGAGCGTTTCTGATTCGAACACGACCGTTTCATCCGGCAGTACGCCGTAACGCAGCGGGGATTTTTCGCCGTTTTCTTCTTCCAGCACAGCCTTTACATACCGTCCGTTGACGGAGCAGACCAGCGCGTCCAGCGTGCCGTGGCCGCCGTCCGCAATCAAATGCGCGCGAATCCGTGCTGTCGGCATTTTGCGCGCCGCGGCGCGCATCATATTCCGCGCGGCGTCCGCGGAGGTGAACTTGCCTTCCCAGACGTCCGGCGCAATTAACACGCTTGGGCATTTCGTGTTCTTTTTGCATTCTTGCGGCACCGTACCGCTGAATTTCATCACTCCGTATGAAACGTCCCCGCTGGTCACGGTACCGTCCGCCTGCGCTTCTCCAAGGTACTCCACCTTGCCGCATTTTTCCACGAGATTGTTCTGGATAAACGGGCGGTAGATCGTCAGGTACGAAAGCAGATTCGGTTTTTTTCTCAGCTGCGTATAGAATTCTTTGCCAGTGCTGAGCGGTAGGTTGGAAAACATACAGATATAAGCCGATTCCGATTCCGCGCGCGCAACGTCGTCCCATGCGCCAAACAAGTGCGTTCCGAGCGTATACGTTACAGGCACTTCCGAAAAGATGAGATTCCAGTAGCCCTCTGGTGTGAGGGCGGAATCGCTCGTCATGGCGAACCGAAGGCCCAGCGTGAATTTTGAATAGTCCATATTAATCCTCTTCCTCCGTGAGCAGAGTTTGAACCTCCGCCTCCGCGCGCTCCCACTCGGTGTAACAGGTCTCCACCATCCGTCGCTGCGCTTCCAGTTCTTCGTAGAGTGTTTTTGCCGCTTCATAGTTGCTCGCGATTTCCGGGGCAGAGACGCGCTGTTCCAGCTCGGAGAGCTTGCATTCTTCCGTTTTAACGCGTGTTTCCGCCCGATCCATCGCGGTTTTTGCGCGGTTGAAAGCCGACTTCCGCTCTTTGGCGAGAACATAAGCGTTTTTAACGGCGGGCGCTTCCTTTTCCGCGGGAGCGGCGCTCTCGGCAAGGAATTCCTTATAGGCGTCCCAGTCGCCTTCAAACTCCCGCACACCGTCGCCGTCCATCAGGATGATGCGGTCGGCAATCCGGTTGGCAAGGTAGCGGTCGTGGGTTACGATGAGCATCGTGCCGCCGTATTCGTTGAGCGCGTCTTCCAGCGCTTCGCAGGACGGTATATCGAGGTGGTTGGTCGGCTCGTCCAGAAACAGCACGTTGCTGCCGGAGAGCATGAGCCGCAGCAGCTGGATGCGCGCGTATTCCCCGCCGGAGAGTTCGCTCACGTGCTTGTATACGTCGTCCCCGCGAAAGAGGAACGTCCCCAGCAGATTGCGGAATACCTGCAGATCGTACCGGGGAAACGACGCATGCAGCGATTCCAGCACTGTTCTCGTGTCACCGGGACGCACCGTGCTCTGCTCGTAGTAACCGACATGCACATTCGAGCCCAGCTTGTAGCTGCCCGCGTCCGGTTCGACGCGGTTGGTTAAAATCTTGAGCAAGGTAGTCTTTCCGCAGCCGTTCGCACCTAGCAGGCAGACGCGTTCATCCCGCCGCACAAGCAGATCCAGATTGCGGAACAGCGTCTGTCCGCCGTAGCTCTTGGAAAGTCCCCGGCAGACGACCACCTCGTTAGCGGTGAGCGCATCCGCGCGGAGCTTAAAATGGATCGCCTGCGGCGCTTCTTCCGGCTTGACCAGCGCGCTTTTGATGCGCTCAATCTGCTTTTGCTTGGAAGCGATGGTCACGAAATTCCGCGCCTGATTCCAACGGCGCTGCTGCTCGATAATTCCTTCGATGCGCTTGATTTCGCGCAGTGAATTTTTATACTTTCGCATGGCAAACTCGCGTTCGTCCATCTTTTTTTCCATGGATTGCGTATAGTTGCCGGTATAGACGCGCAGTCCACCGCCTTCCATTTCGAATATCTTATTGCACACGTGGTCGAGGAAATACCGGTCGTGCGAAATGACGATATACGCGCCGCGAAAGACCGAAAGATACGATTCCAGCCATTCCAGCGAGGCGATGTCGAGGTGGTTGGTCGGCTCGTCCAGCAGCAGCAAGTCCGCGTCGGACATTAAAATGCGCGCCAGCGCGGCTTTTCGCATCTGACCGCCGCTCATCACGCTCACCTCGCGCGCGAGTTCTTCTTCCGTAAAACCCAGCCCCAGCAGCGTCGATCGGGTGCGCGCGCGGTATGTCAGCCCGCCGCCGGACTGGTAACGGTCCTGCAAATCCGCCTGCCGTTTGATCAGCGCATCCGTTGCCTGCCCGCCGTGTTCAATCCGCTCGGCAATTTGCTGGAGCTCGCGCTCCATTTCGATCCATTTCCCGCTTGCTTCCAGCACGGCGTCAAACAGCGTCGCCCCCTGCGTCCAAACGGGAGATTGGTCGAGGGTTGCAAAACGAACGCCTTTTCCAACCGAAAGCTGACCGCCATCGCGCGGTTCCAGCCCTTCGATCATTCGCATCAGCGTACTTTTACCGGAACCGTTCACGCCGACCAGGCCGATATGGTCCTGCTCGAACACGTCGAACGTGACGCCGGAAAATAAAATTCGTTCTCCGAAGCTCTTGATGAGCTCCTGCGCGTGTATGAAAGCCATTGTAATTTCTCCAGTAGTTTGACAAATTATCATACCATAGCAAACGCGCAAATGCAAAATGGCGCTTGCATCTGCCGCGCTGTTTTATCGATCAAAAAGTGCCAGATTAAGTACGTTTTGATCCATAATCAGGCAAATATGCGGTGAATTCGCAAAATGTTCAAATTCACACCCGGTATTCGCTGGTAGAATGGAGCCAGACGGAAGCGCGTATGTTAAGTCGCGTTACATCAAATATCAGGAAAGCATGCGAGGTGCCCGCTTTGAAAACTCAGCGTCTGACAAACGGACACGGCAGTAAAAACGGTCGATCGAACCGCTTGTTTCCGAACGCCGCGCGCACCTGGATACTGACCATCGTCTGCGCGGGCGCGGTTGCGCTGATCGTCATCCCGCTTGTGATGAGTTCCCGCAAGGGTGCAAACGCGGTGTATGTCACCGCGGCGCGCATGGACAGCCAAATCACGCCGACGCCGATTCCGTTCGAAGCGGATGTACTTGCGCCCGCCTGCGATGTGTTAACGCCGGAACCGACCGCTGAACCCACGACCGGCATGGAGGTTTCGAACTATACGATCCTGCAGGAAAATGACGATTATCCGACCGTCCAGCAGCTGCAGGCAAGGCTTGTAGAACTCGGCTATCTAGACTCGGACGAGCCGACCACCGTTTACAACGCCGCAACTACCGTTGCCGTTTCATTGTTTCAGCGCACGTTGAACGTCTCCATGGACGGCATCGCCACCAGCGATCTGCAGGAGTACCTCTTTAGCGCGGATGCGATGCCCTACGAAATCAAGCTCAACGACAGCGGTTCGGACGTGGAGAGCATGCAGTCGCGCCTGAATGAACTGGGCTATTACGAAGATAAGATCAACGGCTATTTCGGCGTAGCAACCGAAGAAGCGCTGAAAGCCTTCCAGACAAAGAATAAAATCGACGTGGACGGGATCTTCAACGTTTCCGACCGCGACTTATTGTATTCGCCGGACGCAAAGCCAAAGATCGACCCTACCCCCACCCCTTCGCCGACGCCCAAGGCAACCAAGAAACCGTCTTCCACCAAGAGCTCCAGTGCCACCGCGACGCCAAAGACCACGAGCTCTTCTTCGAGTTCGAGCGATTCCTCCACAACGAACGATTCGTCAGGCTCGGACAGTTCCTCTTCTACGGACAGCACGCCATCCTATTCCGCTTCCTACAGCGCGGACGGGTTGATCTCGGTTGCAACCGCCATGCTTGGCTATCCGTACTCCTGGAGCGAAGAGAGTCCCGCCAGAGGCTTTGACTGCTCGGGATTGGTGTATTTCTGTCTGCGCACCTGCGGGGTGAGCACGAGCCGCTACAGCGCCTCCGGCTTCTCATCCGTGAGCTCCTGGGGCAATGTCGCAACCATCGACGAGCTGCAGAAAGGCGACCTGCTCTTCTTTAAAAACGATACGTCCGACCGCGTGAGCCATACCGGCATCTATTGCGGAGGCGGTTCGTTCATACATGCCTCGTCCAGCAGCGGTAAGGTAATCAGGAGCTCCATCTCAACTTCCTACTGGACGCGCAACTTCGTCAACGGCAGGCGCGTGTTCTGATGCGCTGTTTTCTTTGCCCAAGACGCTGTGGAATCGATCGCGCTGTTACGCAGGGTTTTTGCGGCGCGCTTGAAACGCCGCAAGTTGCCAAGGTAATGCTGCATTATTGGGAAGAGCCGTTTATCAGCGGCGTCAGCGGCTCCGGCACGGTATTCTTTTCCGGCTGCAATTTGGGATGCGTCTATTGCCAGAACCATGAGATCCGCAACGGCGGCGTCGGCGAGTTTTACGACGCTGATCAGCTCTGTCAAACGTATCTTTCGTTACAGGAGCAGGGCGCGCATAACGTCAATCTCGTCACCGCCGCGCACCATGTTCCCGTCGTTACGGAAAGCCTGCGCAACGCAAAAGCGCAGGGGCTGCGCATTCCGGTTGTGTATAATTCCAGCGGATACGAACTGGCAGAAACGCTTCGGCTGCTTGATGGGCTGATCGATATTTACCTGCCCGACTTGAAATATGTTTCCACCGAGCTTTCCCAGCGTTTTTCAGGCGCGCCGGACTATTTTAAAGTTGCTTCTTCCGCCATTGAAGAGATGTACCGCCAGGTCGGCGATCTGCAGCTTGGCGAAAACGGTATCGCGCAAAAAGGTCTTGCCATCCGGCATCTGGTACTGCCAAACTGTGTGGACGATTCGCGGAACGTGCTGGATTATATTGTTACCCGCTTCCCCCTCTCCACCCAGCTTTCGATCATGAGCCAGTTCACGCCGCAGGAGCATGTAACAGCGTTTCCGCTGAACCGCAGAATCACGCCAAGGGAGTACGACCGCGTTATATCGTATGCGTTGTCGTTGGGCCTATACAACATTTTGATTCAGCAGCGGGATTCCGCAAGCGCCGTGTATACGCCAACATTCACAGATAATCAATAAATTTGACACAAATCGTTACGCTTTGGTGCTTGCTTTTCCTGAAATGTGATGGTATACTGATGGCGAAAAGATGAAATACAGGTTTCCGTCCGTTATGTTCGTTTTTTCATTACCGATTTCCTCCTTAAACCGCGTAACCGAACTACTACGTAACTTCATAAATACTTTCCGGTGGATAGGGCACCATCAGAAAGGCTTGACGGACGGAAAATACAAAGGAGCCAAGAAATTGGCTCCTTGTCTATTTTTTGGCGCAACTTGAACCGGATACATTCTCCACACTTAAGATAATTCAGGATTGGCTCCTTGTCTATTTTTTGGCGCAACTTGAACCGGATGCATTCTCCACATTTAAGATGATTCAGGATTGGCTCCTTGTCTATTTTTTGGCGCAACTTGAACCGGATACATTCTCCACACTTAAGATGATTCAAGATTGGCTCCTTGTCTATTTTTTGGCGTAACTCGCTCCAGATACATTCTCCACATTTAAGATGATTCAGGATTGGCTCCTTGTCTATTTTTTTGGCGCAACTCGCTCCGGATACATTCTCCACATTTAAGATGATTCAGGATTGGCTCCTTGTCTATTTTACTTATAGCATAGCCTCCTTCAAACGAGTGAGGTGGCACGAAGTGCCGGAGGGAGTGAACAATCTTCGTCTCTCCCCCAGTCACCTGCGGTGACAGCCCACTCGTTAGAGTGGGAAAAAAAGAGATGCTCGCGCACCTCTTACTTATTTTACCGCCATTACCATGATCAAACAGGGATTCCATTCGTCCCAGAGTGTCGGGAATACTTCCAGTTTTCGAAAACCGAGGCTCTCATAAAATAGCCGTGTTTGGTCATATTCTTCATACCGGCCTTCGTCTACCGTTTTCACCTGCAGAAATTCGTAACCGCTTTGCTTGGCGAATTCGTAGAATGCCGAAAAGAGTTCCCTTCCGATTCCCTGCCGGTGGAAGCGCTTCTTCACGCCCGTTACATAAAGCTCCGCCGTATAAGGGCTTGTTTGTTTCAGCGAGATAAACCCCGCCGCCTCGTTATTAGAATAGCTTGCCCAGAACGGCATCTTTGCGCTTTCGTCGATGTACTCTTCCGTACTTTCGGGGATTCCAAACCACTCCGGCAGATCGGCGAGCACTTCCCTCGCGACGCGCCTTTTCTCCTCTTCGGATTCGACCTGAAGCACCATCTGTATTACCTCTGCAAATACAGAACCGCCGCGCCAACGATTCCCGCGTCGTTATGCATCTCCGCAGTGACGATCTTGGCGTGGTTTTTGAAGAACGCGTATTTCTTTGCGTACGCACGAATCGGCGCGAGCAAAAACTCCCCGTCGTTGCTCACTCCCCCGCCAAAGGCGATGATCTCGGGATCGAACAGCGCGACCGCCGTGCAGACCGTCGCCCCAAGATAGTCCGTATACGCATGGTAAATCTTGAGCGCCTGTTCGTCGCCTTCCCGCGCGCAGTCCATGACGAGCTTGGCGTTGATCTTAAGCAAGTCCCCTTGTGCGCGCGTAAACATCGCGCTTTCATGGTGCGCGTCCGCCGCTTTGCGGCCTTCGCGAACCAACGCCGCCGCCGAGCAGTACGATTCGATGCAGCCGGGGTTTCCGCAGGTGCATTTTTCTCCGCCGAACACAAGCGTTGCATGCCCGAATTCAAAGCCGTTTTTCTTTCCGCCGATAAAGAGCTTGCCGTCGAGCACCAGCCCGCCGCCGATGCCCGTGCCGATGGTAATCAGCAGTCCGGAAGAGCATCCGCGAAACGCGCCGCAGTAATACTCCGCAAGAGCGGCGGCGTTTGCGTCGTTCTCCACATGCACCGTGCAAATGGGATACAGCGCGCGGACATGATCGCCCAGCGGGAAATCGTGATAGTCGAGATTATGCGCGTCGATGACGGCCTGCTTGTCGTAATCGATACTGCCCGGCACCGCAAGGCCGATACACACGGCGTCCGATATGGAAAGGCTGTTGTCCGCAAGCAGCGTATCAATCAGAGTTTTGATTACATCGATGGAATCCATGGGATTGCCCGTATGCGGAAACGGAAGCGATTTTTTTGCAATCAGCTTCATCTCCTCGTTGACCAGACCTGCCGCGATCTTGCTTCCCCCAATATCTACGCCGATGGAAAACATATTCTGTTCCTCCTAAAAGTCTTGTCAATCATCTCTGCGCCTGACGACGCAATGCGAAAAATGCCGAATGCACGCTGAATGCAGTTTACAGTACAAACCGTTCGATAAAGTATGCCACGCCGTCCTCGTCGCAGGTGGGAACGACCACGTCCGCCATCTCCTTAACGGATTCCGCGCCGTCAGCCACACAGACGCCTACGCCCGCCCACTCGATCATCTCCTGATCGAGATAGTTGTCTCCGATGGCGGCAACGCAGTTGCGCGGGATGCTGAACTTTCTTGCCAGTTCCTCCAGCGCGGTGCCTTTTGTTGTGTTGAGGCAGTTAATTTCAATATACCCCGGCAGCGAACGTGAAACCTGCGCTTTCCCGCGGAACCGTTCGCGGAAGGCTTCCAGCATTTCGTCCTGCACATCCAGTGCGGAAAACGCGAGGATCTTCGGGACGTTTTCGAACCGCTTTTTGCGGATATCCGGGTCCAGTTCAAACGGCAGATTATGCCGGGCGATATAATGTTCCGCAAACGGGCTGCTCTTTTCAAAGATCACCACGTCGTTAACATAAATCTGCGCATGTACGCCGACTTCGACGGCGAATTCCAGAATGTCCTGTATCAGCGCCGGATCGAGCGCATGCATGCTCAGCGGCATCTCCGTATCCGCATCCACCGTCAGCGCGCCGCCGTACTGAATCGACGGGCCGTGAATCTCTAAAAGCCGCCAGATCGGCCGCGTTGCGATGCATCCTCTGCCGGTTGCAAGGGTAACGAATACGCCCGCATCCATTGCCGCTTTGACGGCGTCCCGGTTTTTCTGACTGACCTGCTGCGCTTTGCTGGTGAGCGTTCCGTCAATATCCAGTGCGATGAGTTGAATTGCCATTTTCACGATCTTTCATTTCGTATTTTTGAGAAGATTTACCGAATCTGCCCGTTTCCGCGGACGACGTATTTGACCGTTGTCAGCTCGTCAAGCCCCATGGGGCCGCGCGCATGCAGCTTCTGCGTGCTGATGCCGATCTCCGCGCCAAAGCCAAACTCCTCGCCGTCGGTAAAACGCGTGGAAGCGTTAACGTAGACTGCCGCGGAATCGACTTCGTTTAGAAACCGCTCCGCTTGTGCATAGCTCTCCGTTACGATTGCGTCGCTGTGGTGCGTTCCGTAGGTTTGGATGTGCTCCATCGCTTCCTCTATGGAATCGACCACCTTGACCGAGAGGATCAAATCCCCGTACTCGGTCGACCAATCCTCTTCCACCGCGTCCAACGCGCCGGGAATCAGCGCCTTTGCGCGCGTGTCGCACCTGAGTTCTACGCCACGGGCGATCAGCCGTTTGCCAATCTCCGGCAGGGCTTGTTGCGCAACGGCGGCATGCACCAGCAGCGTCTCCGCCGCGTTGCAAACGGAAGGGCGCGAGCATTTCGCGTTTTCAATGATGTTCGCCGCCATCTCGAGTTTCGCGCTTTCGTCGATATACACATGGCAAACGCCGACGCCCGTTTCGATAACCGGCACGCTCGCCTGCTCGACGACGCTCTTGATCAGCCCAGGGCCGCCGCGCGGAATCAGCACGTCGATCAGGCCGTTGAGGCGCATCATCTCCCCCGCTTCTTCGCGGCTGGTGTTTCTCAACAGCTGAATCGAGCCAGCGGGAATTCCCGCCAGTTCGGCGGCAGTGGTCAGGCAGTCACAAACCGCGCTGTTGGAACGGATTGCTTCAGACCCTCCACGCAGCACGCAGGCGTTGCCGGATTTGACGCAGAGTGCGATTGCGTCTGCGGTCACGTTCGGCCGCGCTTCGTAGATGATGCCGATGACGCCGAGCGGCACGCGCCGCTTTTCAATATGCAGCCCGTTCGGGCGCGTAAAAGCGCAGTCGCTTTTGCCGATGGGATCCGCAAGCAGCGCAACTTTCTTTAATCCGTTCGCCATACCCTCGATCCGTTTTTGATCCAGCGTCAGGCGGTCGATATACGAAGCGCGCACGCCTGCCGTTTTAGCGGCCTGCACGTCCTCGGCATTGGCGGCGAGGATTTCTTCGGCCTGCTTCAACAGCGCTTCCGCCATGGCGTTGAGCGCGTCGTTGCGTACCTTTGCGGACGTTACCGCCAGCTTGCCGGAAGCGGCTTTTGCCTGCCGCGCCATTTCCCGAACGTTCATTCGATTCACCGCACTTTTGATCTATTTTCAAGGTATTATACCGTAAACATCCCCGCCGCACAAGGCGCGTTCTAAGCCAAACACATGTGAAACGTTGTGAAACGTATATCAAAACCGTATCCCGTGCTTTGTTTGATATATTTTACTTGACTCGACTGCGCCGACTGTCTACGGTATACTTAATTATGTTGTTGTAAGAAAACATAGAAAGGAGCCGCTATGCAGGCATACCTGGTTTCCGACGCCGAATTTGATACGCCGCTCTGCCGCTCGCTCGGCGGTCTGCTAGAGCAGTACCTGACCAACAAAGGCTTTTCCATTGAGAGAACAACCGTCCAAAAAGGGGAACTCGCTTCCTGCGTCGGCTGTTTTGGCTGCTGGGTGAAAAAGCCCGGCGAATGCGTCATGAACGACGGCATTGGCGAGATCAACCGTCTTGCCATGAACAGCGACGTGACGGTTTACCTCTGCCCCGTCGTATTCGGCCAGTTCTCCGCCAACATGAAAAACGTCATCGACCGCTGGCTGCCGAATATGCTTCCGTTCTTTTTAACCCGCCCGGACGGTTCCACCATGCATCCGCCACGGTACAAGGATTACCCCAGGCAGATCATGATCGGTTACGGCGATTCTCTTTCTGCTGAAGACGCTGCGCTCTTTACGGACATCAATAAAAAACACCGTTCCAGCGTGGATGTGCTAATCTTTCGCGGAGACGCCGCCGCGCTGAGCCAAGAACTCGACGGCATCCGTATGGAGCGAATCGGAGGCATGTTATGAGCGAGCAAACGATGCATATTACGATTGTCAACGGCAGCCCGAAACCGGGAAGCGACCCCTCCGTTTCGGAGTATCTTTCTTCGCTTGCCAAAACGCGCATTGAATGCGAGGAAATCCGCGTTGAGTGCGTCAGCGCAAGAAAGAGCGTGCTCGGCAGCTCGGCGGAAGCGTATGCTTCCATGCTCGAATCCGATGCGATCCTGCTGATTTTCCCGCTCTACTTTTTCTGCATGCCTGGAATTTTAACACGGTTCCTGCAGGATTACGCCGAACTCGCGAAAAAAAGCAAACGCAGCGGTAACCCGCCGCGCGTCTATGCGATGGTCAACTGCGGTTTCCCGGAAGACGAAATCAACGGTGAAGCGCTCCGGGTTGTGGAGAGCTTCAGCCGTTCTATCGGCGCGCGATATCGTTTCGGCCTGATGATCGGCGGCGGCGGTATGATTCTTGGCACAAAGGACGCACCGTTTATGAAAGGCGTCATGGAAAAGATCGACGGCTTCCTTGATCTGCTCAGGCAGGATGCGCAAACGCAATCGGATGATGCTGTTGAAACCATGCGTGCTTCCGTCACGTTCCCGCGGAAACTCTATTTCATGATGGGCAACTTCGGCTGGAAGATGCAGGCGAGAAGCAACGGGCTTCGACCGCGCGATCTCAAAAAGAAACCATATCACGAGTAACGTTGCGAAATTATAAAGCAGCCCGCCGTTTCCGGCGGGCTGCTTGCTTATAAAGTATGCTGTTATTTGATATCGATTTCTTTCTTTTTACCGAAGAAAACACCAACGATCATGATCGCAACAAAGATCACGAGGTACCACACAACCGCCATCTTATGGGAGACGATTGCCGCGTACACCATGAACAAGCAGCCCAGCACGCCGAGGATCGGCATGAGAATACGTTTGAACCAGTTGAGGTCCTTTTCCTTGATCATGAACGCGAGGAACATCGGAATGTACATGGCGTACACTGTGATGATCGGCAGTTCGGAGGAGTCAAACGAAAGCGGACCAAACCAGGATTTCTCCACCAGGTTTGCGCCAAAGAAGTAGGCAAGCCAAGCCGCGGAGAGCAGCAGCCCCAGCGCGGAGGAATTGGTCGCCATGTTGGTCTTCGGGCTGACTTCGATGTAAGTCGAGGGGCTCGGGCCAACCTTGCGCGCCGCCAGCGAGTAGAAGCCGCGCGTGCAGCCCATCATCAGACCGTTGAGTGTGCCAAGGCAGGAGATGATGACGAACACGAACAGCAGCGTTCCGCCGACGTTCGAGAAGAGATTCGTAAACGCCTGCTTTGCGCCTTCCTGACCGCCCGCCATAAGGGTTTCGTTGGTGACAACGCCCGCAAGGCCGACATAGTACAGGATGTAGACCACAATGACGATCAGCGCGCCAAGAACGAGCGCGATGGGCAGGTTCTTCTTTGCGTCGCGCAGTTCTGCATTGATGCTCGTTGCAATAACCCAGCCTTCATAGGCAAACGCCGTTGCGCAGACCGCCGTGAGCAGTGCGCCGCTCGTGGAGGCAACTTCCGTTACCGCATGTGTAAAGTTCTGCACGGTCAGCCCGTTTGTAAAACCGACGATGCAGCCGACAATGCCCATCAAAAGCAAGGGGATGAGCTTGATGACGGTCGTGGTGACCTGGAACTTGCCCGCGAGTTTGGGCGAAAGCGCGTTGATGGCGTAGCTTGCGATCAGGTAGAACGCTGCAATCACCATGCACTCCGGCCCAACGATCGACCAGTTGAATAGAACCGCCGTGTACCGCGCGGAGACCCACGCCAGCACGCTGGTCAGCGTCGGGTAATAGATCGTGGCGAAAAACCACCCCACCATATACCCGTAACCCTTGCCGACCGTGACTTCGGAATAGTCGACAACGCCGTTGACATACTCATACTTCGTCGCCATGACGGCAAACACATACGAGCAGATCATCATGATGACGCCGCCGATGACCCATGCGAGAATACCCAGCGGCAAATTTCCGCCGGTGGTATTCAGAATTTTTTCGGCCTTAAAAAATACGCCGCTTCCGATGACGATGCCCACGACCATCGAAATTGCGGTGAGAAGGCCATACTTCTTTTTTAACTGTGTATCCATACCCCAACTCCCTTTCCTGTTTGTGTCTACATTTAACAATACGGGCTATGGTTTGTCAACAGATATGTAAGCGATTGTATAGCAATGTAACGATGATATATAATCCGGCACCCTTACATGCTTCACGAAGTTTTTTTCGTTTTTTCCGCTGATTTCCGATTCTTTTTAGCTTGTTTTTCTACTCGCTTCCACCGCATTGGCCACCGAATGGATCGGCGCATTGACGCGCAAATCATTAAACGATAAAATAGACATACCGCGCATATTCGCGGCGCATCGCATTTTTTACCGGTATATTCACCATGATAAAGGGGGCGTACGCGTATGATTCTCGACCAGTTCCCCGTTTTTCACCTGGAAACAGATTCCACAAGCTATCTTATGCGCATCGGTAAATTCGGGCATCCCGAAAACGTGTATTACGGCGCAAAAGTCGATCCGGGCAGCATAGAATCGCTCTTGACCAAGCAGGTCATCCAAACCGGCAGCGCCGTGCTTTACGACGCGGAGCAGGATCCCGCGTATAGTCTCGATACCACGCGCCTGGAATGGTCCGGTGTCGGCTGCGGCGACTATCGCCAGACGCCTGCGGAAATCAAGCTGGGCGACGGTTCGTTCCGCACAGATTTTGTGTATGGTTCGCACCGGATCCTTACGGGTTGCTTGCCGCCGCAATCACTTCCCGGCGCGTATGACGAGACCGGTTCAGCGGAAACGCTGGAACTGACCTTGAAGGACGATGCAGCCGGACTTTCGCTGCTGTTGATTTATACCGTGTATGCAAAAACGGACGTAATCACCCGCCGCGTCGTACTGATCAACAGCGGCGCGCAGACGGTTACAATCCGGCGGCTGATGAGCCTCCAGCTCGATCTCGAAAACAACGACTTTTCGCTCGTAACGTTCGACGGCGCCTGGATCAAGGAAACGCACCGCCACGACAGAACGCTCCAGTACGGCCAGTTCGTCAACTCCTCGACGACAGGCGCTTCCAGCAACCGCCACAACCCGGGATTCCTGCTCTGCGAAGCCGGCACAAGCGAGTCACACGGCAACGTGTACGGTTTCAACCTCGTCTACAGCGGTAACCATCTCGGCCTTGCGGAACGCAGCCCGACGGATTTGGTTCGCATGCAGATAGGCGTCAATCCGCACTGCTTCGAATGGCCGCTTGCCGCGGGCGAGCGCTTTGAAACGCCGGAAGCGGTGATGACGTTCTCCGATTCCGGTTTTAACGGGCTCAGCGCGCACTTTCACGATTTTGTCAATAACCACATCGTTCGCGGGGACTGGAAAGGCACGGAACGGCCGGTTTTGATCAACAACTGGGAAGCCTGTTTTTTTCGGTTCACCCGGAGTAAGCTGCTCCGTCTTGCGCGGCAGGCAAGACGACTCGGCGTCGAGATGTTTGTGCTCGACGACGGGTGGTTTGGCGAACGTAATAACGACAAGGCAGGCCTTGGCGATTACAGCGTCAACAAAAAGAAGCTGCCCCGGGGTATGCGCTCCTTTTCCGAAGAGATCCACCGCACGGGCTTGAAGTTCGGGCTTTGGTTCGAGCCGGAGATGGTCAATCCGGACAGCGACCTGTTCCGCGCGCATCCGGAATACGCTGTGACCACGCCGGGGCGCCGCGCACTGCTTGGCCGCAATCAGCTCCTGCTCGATTTATGCAATCCCGATGTGCGGGATTATATCGTTGAAAACGTCTCCCGCATCCTAGACGACGCAAAGATCGACTATGTCAAGTGGGATATGAACCGCCATATCAGCGACGCGTATTCCCCGCTGCTTTCCTCTCAGGGAGAATTCTACCACCGCTATATCATGGGGCTGTACGATATCCTCGCACGGATTTTTCGCCCTCGTCCCTGGATTTTATTGGAGTCCTGCTCCAGCGGCGGCAACCGGTTCGACCTCGGCATGCTCTGCTTTTCGCCGCAGGTCTGGTCGAGCGACGATACCGACCCCGTTGAACGGCTGGAGATTCAAAAAGGCTTGAGCTACCTCTACCCGCTTTCTACCATGGGCGCGCACGTTTCCGCCTCCCCCAACCAGCAAACGCTGCGCGAATCCGCGCTTTCCACGCGCTTCAACGTCGCGAGCTTCGGCTGCCTTGGCTACGAGCTCGACCTCAAGCACCTCACGCGCCTGGAGCAAAAGGAAGTCAAGAATCAGATTGCGTTTTACAAAGCGCACCGTCGTTTACTGCAGTACGGACGCATGCTGCGGCATGACTCCGTTAAAAGCAGCAAGGTCTATTGGCAGTGTGTCGATGCGGATTTGGAAACGTCCATTGCCGGCGCGTTTCAAACGCTGGTCAGTGCCGCGGAAAGCAACGACGTTCTTCCCCTTTCCGCGCTCGACCCGCTGGCGGAATACCGCATTCAAACCAAGCCGCAGCGCATCTTTGTCCGCCGTTTTGGATCGCTGCTGAAGCATATCCTCCCATTCGACGTCAACCCGAACGGCCCCCTTCTGCGCTGGATCGACCGGTTATATGCGTTGACGGACTGCGTAGAAACGTATCAGGCAAGCGGAAAAACGCTCATGCGCGGCGTCCGCCTGAACAATCAGTTCATCGGCACCGGCTATCACAAGGGTGTTCGCATGCTTGGAGATTTTGGCTCCAGTTTGTATACCATCGAAAAGACAAACTCCTGAGTATTTCGCTGCAGATATTGCGTAGTCGTTCAGAAACGCGATTCTGTACCCGAAATGTAATTCAGTGCTTGTAATCCGGTTCAATATCATGTTTAATAGACAAAAGCACCTTGCATGTTTTCAATCCATACAGATTGCTTTTCCAGTGTTGAGCAGTGATATCGGATTGAGAATTGACGCGCTCATGAAGGTTTTGCTAGAATAGAAAAACCGAATTCAAGGGGGTAGATTTACCATGCCGGACAGAAAGATTTTTTTAAGCGCGGATACGCCTTGCGACATCGGCCCGGAATTAAAAGAACGCTACCAAGTCTCCTTGTTTCCGCTCCATATCATTCTAGACGAAAAACAGTATACGGACGGCCTTGATATCACCGCCGCGGAAATCTACCGCGCCTGGTGGGATCATAAGCTGCTGCCCCGAACCGCCGCTATCAACCCGGAAGAGTATGTTGCGTATTTTACACCGTTTTTGGAGCAAGGGTATGACATCATTCATATTTCGCTCGGTTCCGGCCTTTCCTGCTGCAATCAAAACGCAAAAATTGCTGCGGAGCTTCTTGCGGAAAAAGGGCGCGTTTTCGTGATCGACTCCTGCTCCCTTTCCTCGGGGTTTGGTTTGCTGGTCTGCGAAGCGGGCGAACGAATCAAACAGGGGCTTGACGTCGAGCAAATCGTTGCGGAAGTAACCGCGCTGGCGCCCTATACGCGCGCCAGTTTCATATTGGACACATTGGAATTCATGCGCGCGGGCGGACGCTGCTCCAGCATGACGCAGTTCAGCGCGGCAATGCTCAACATTAAACCGACCATCCTCGTTAAAAACGACCGCCAAGGCAGTATGGTTGTTGGAAAAAAATATTTCGGCAAGCTGGAATCCGCTATCTTGAAATATGTCGAAGACCAGCTCAAAGGCAGAACGGACATTGTGCTCGACCGCGTCTTTATCACGCATTCCCTGCTGGACGATCCAACGCTGACCGAGCGCGTTGCCGCGCGGATTCGGGAGCTTCAGCCGTTCAAAGAAATCTTTGAAACGGATGCGAGCTGCACGATCAGTTCGCACTGCGGCCCGAATACGCTGGGCGTGCTGTTTCTCGTCAAAGCGGAGTAAATAGCTCCGCTTTCCGGTATACCAAGAGGAATTATTCTTTAACTCACTAAACCAAGAACCTCCTTCATAAAAAAGGAGGCTCTTTTGTTTCTATTCAATCAAGAAAAGAAGACTCTTAATCTTTCAGGATCTCTTCGATTTCTTCTTTGGTGAGTTTGTTCTTTTCCATGAGGCGCTCAACCAGATGATCAATCTTCTTTCTGCCGGATTGAATCAATTCTATCGTTTTTGCCATTTCGTCCCGCAGCACCGTGTTGATCCGCTCGTTGACCTGTGCTGCCATCGGGCCTTTCTGCGCTTCCTCTGGAGTCAGGGTCATCAGCCCAATCGCTTCGTCCATACCGTAATTGCAGATCATTGCGCGCGCGATTTGAGTTGCGTTCTGCAAGTCTCCGGAAGCGCCCGTGGAAACGCCGTCCGCTGCTCCATAATAGACCAGTTCCGCCGCGCGTCCACCAAGAGAAGTGCGGATTCTGCCGATCAGATCTTCTTTCTTCAGCAGCGGCTGATCTTCCGTATTCGCGTGCTCCATATACCCGCCGTGTCCGCCGCGCGCTTCAATGGTCAGGTAAGCGGGCGTCGATCCGGCGCGGAAGCAAAGGTATGCGTGGCCGGATTCGTGACGGGCGACGCGTTCGATATACTCCTTGCCCCAGTCCTTTTTCTCTCCATGACGCGTGAGTTCAAAGGCTTCGTCCAAAATGGCGTCGTTCACAACACAATTTTGTTTTGCCGCCATGCGCCCGGCCAGCTCGAGAACGGATGCGAGGTTTGCAAGGCTCAGCCCCGCGCTGCGTCCGGCAAGCGTTTCAATCATATCGTTGCTGACAGCGGCGTCTTTTTGCTTTTTGAGCATGCGCGCAAGGTATTGCTTGCGGTTTTCCTTGTTTGGCAGATCCACCCGGATTCTTCGGTCAAACCGCCGTGCCAGCGCCGCGTCCAGTACGCCGATGCCCCCCTGACCTTCTTCCGCGTCAAAGTTCGTTGCCGCAAGAACGAATACGGGGCGCTTGGGATCAACGGAGAATCCGTCCATCTCCGCAAGCAGCGCGTTGAGCGCCATTTCTTCCTCATGGCCGGACATCCCGGCGGGCGTGTTTCCGCGCGAACGGCCAACCGCGTCGATTTCATCTATAAAGATGATGGCGGGCGCATAGCGTCTGGCGCGCTTAAAGAGCGCGCGTACCGCTTCCGGCCCACTGCCTTGATACTTGGTTACAAACGCACTGCCCGCCGCC
Organism: Clostridiaceae bacterium; assembly: GCA_039683415.1. Taxonomy (GTDB): domain Bacteria; phylum Bacillota; class Clostridia; order Christensenellales; family CAG-138; genus UBA7703. The sequence goes on along the minus strand of JBDKRL010000004.1, from coordinate 214,196 downwards.
GGGATATACGCTACGTTCGATTCCCCCGCCATCGCCTTTGCCAGCATGGTTTTACCCGTCCCCGGAGGTCCGTAGAGCAGCACGCCCTTCGGCGGTTTCAGACCGCGGGCGGCAAACGACTTTGGATTTTTCAGATAGTCCACAAAAAACTTCAGCTCATCTTTTGCTTCATCCGCGCCAATGACGTCGTTAAAGCAGACGTTCGGCTTTTCCACGTCTTCGAGTACTTCGCCCGTATCCTCCGCAGAAATCGCGCGCTTGAGCGACAGGTCGCGTATCCGGATGCTCGCACTTTTTTTGTCTGCCGAAAGCATTGGAGCGGTTTCAAAATAGAGGATTTTGTGTTCCGCGTAGAGCTTGGCGGCGGAAGTCTGCATATAGAGCTGCGTGCAGATTCTCAGCAGCTCCTCGCCGAATACGCCGATATCACCGGAAGGAATGGTCATCTTTCCCCTTGCGCCCGCGCGCGCAAACGAAGTCATCAGTTCGCTGTCGATGATCAGATGTTCTGTTTCCAGCAGATAAACCGGCATTTCCGGAAAACGTTCGCGAAGGTTAAAAAAGAACTTTCTCGAATTGCGCAGTGCGCTTGCGCCAATGGGCACGTTGTCGAACGCGATGGTGGTTTTGTTCTGCAGCCGCGCATCCCCTGCCGGTATCGTTTCCTCGTTTTCTTCTCCCGCCAGCGCAGCGCGGGTGACGACGTCCATGAGCACGAGCGTCAGGTTCTGCTCGCCTGCTGTCTGAAACGCTGTTTCGCCCGTCTGTGCGCTGAAGAATTTTACGCCCGGCATGGCGTTGCGGCAGCGTTCCGCAAAGCCGGGGTTGCCAAAGACAAGCACCTCCGGCGATTCGCTCGTTTGGAACAACGACTGAACTTCGGGCGGTATCTGTTTTTCCTCGACGTTGTATTGAATATCCGATATCCCTTTGATCGCTTCTTCAAAGCTCTCCTGACTCCAAAGCCTGCAAAGCTTGAAAATCTCATTTTTAAAGAACAACTCCGCTTGTGCGCGAACGGTTCTCGCATCCGCCTGCCCGCCTTCGGCAAAGAGCAGCGTCGTGGCAACCAGAGGGTCCGTCTGCACGCGGATACCGTATTGCTTGAAAAACAGCGCGCTGAGGCGACCGAGTTCGTTGGCGATAATCCGTTCGAGATCGTGCGCCATCAGATGGTTGAACATGATCGGATACCCTGTTGCCAAACGCGAGCAGATGGCCGGCGGAAAATAGGGCTGGTCGGTCTTGGCGTCCTTATCCGTTTCAAGAGCGTTGACGATGGTCTGGCGCGGAATACCCGCTGCGTTTGCCTTATGGTCGCCTTCGTAGAGCTGTTTTCCGGCGTTGGTGGTAAAGATGATGATCGTATCGCGGAACGAAACATCGCTGTCCGTAAACGCGTCGTGGAGGTTGCCCGCGTCGAGAATCTGCAAAAACAGCTGGATAATCTTGATGTTCGCTTTTTCTATTTCGTCAAAAAGCAAAATGCAGTGCGGATTTTCATTGACAAACCCTGTCAACGTGCCTTCCTTGGCATCCTTGAAGCTCGGCGGAAAACCGATCAGCACGTTCAAGCCCAATTCGTCGGCAAACGCCGTCATTTCGAACTTTTTAAACGGCAGTTTCAGCGTTTCCGCCGCCTGCTCGGCAAGAAACGTTTTGCCGACGCCCGGAGGCCCCGCGAACACGAAGATTGCGCGCGGGCGTTTTCTCTTTTCGTCCGATGCGGCAATGACTTCGGCGTTGAAGACTCCTTCCGCAAACGCATGCACCGCGTGATCCTGCCCCAGCACGGTGTTGAGAAGGGCATACCGCATGCTGCGGACGCGGTCGGTGAGCTTTGGCAAAAATGCTATGCTCATCTCGTCGGATTTTGCAACTTCCCCTTCGCCGGAGAGCGTCGCCGGCTCCGACGCCGCTTCAACCTGCCCTTTTGCGGCCTGATCCAGCAGAGATTTGATCAGTGGGGTTGGTCGCGTAAACATTTCCGCCGTGACCGCCTCAGCGGTGATGGTATCCTTGCCGCGGCTGGCGTTCATCATCAGCACCGCGATCATTCCTTCGGCGTCGCCCTCCAACTGGGACGTACTCAGAATACGGCGCAGCTGAGCCCGCGTTTTCTGGGTGTCGATTTTCTTCGCGCGCAGCAGATCCCGTACCTTTTTGATGTCTTTGTCGGACTCTTCCGCATGAGCGGAATTCGGCGCGAAATCCGTCGTTTTCAGCTCCGCGAGTTTCAGTATTCCAAGAAACACGTGCTCCGGAAACATCTGCGCGGCGCTGGAAGCGTTGACTTCCGCGGAAGCGCGTACCATGACGAACCGCATCGGCGTATTGTATTCCATATTGTCCCTCCCGATTGAATTGATCAGGCGCGTTCAGTCGTTCTGTTCTGCCGCCTGCTGTTTAGTGCATGTTTCATCATCAGCCCTTGCCGCACATCTTCTGCAGCCGTGATCTGACCGCGGAAAACCGCAAGCAGCCAAAACCATTGTTTTGAAGCGTGTTGATGAGCAGATCGATTTTATCCTCGCACTCGCTGCCGTAAAGCTGGATATGCTGTTCAAAGTACGGCGCAGCCTGGTCGTCCCAATCCGTCCAGCCGGGAAACTCGTAAACCCAGTCGATTTCCCAGACTTTCAGAGTTCCCTGTTTTCCGCCCGAAACGACAGCACGCCCGTTCTGACTGATGGAAGAGCAAACGCCGTCCGTATGGCCGGAAAATGTTCTCAGGCTCAAGTGTTTTTCCGAATCGAACAATTCCATTTGCCCGGATTGATACCCCGCAAAAAGATATCTTCCCGAAGCGCTCATCTCCACGTTCGTTACGGCGGTCGGCTCTTTGTTCGCTTGCGTGACCGACTCCCGGTATGCGTGGATCATCGTTTCGTTCTCCAGATCCCAAAGGATCATCCTTGTATCAAAACTGCCGCTGAGCGCGTGTTTTCCATCCGCGCTCAAGCATACGCTTACCACATCGTCGGTGTGCCCTTCGAGCGTTTTAATCAATCGCTTGGATTCGAGATTCCATAGCTTCAGTGTGTGATCCCATGCGGCGCTCAAGAGCGTTTTGCCGTCTCGGCTGATGCAGAGCGCATTGACGGAATCGGCATGCCCATCCAACGCGGCAATCTGTTCGCCGTCCTTTACCCGATAGATATAGATCTTTTTATCATCGCCCGCCGCCGCCGCGATGGTCCCGTTGGCATTCAGCGCTATGGCCAGCACTTCATAGTTGCCGGTATACGGCTTGACGGAGAACAGCTCCGATCCGTTCGAAGCATCCCAAATGCGCAGCGTACGATCCTTGGAATAAGACGCAATCCTGCTTTCATCGCCGCTGAATCTGGAGATCAGCACCTTGTCAGTATGTCCCTCAAACGTTCGAACGCATTTCAGTTCGCGTGTATCGAACAATTTCAATGTGGCGTCATCCGCGCCAGCCAGAATAAAGGAGGCATCCCCGCTCAACGCAACCGATCGTATCCTGCAGGGATGCGTCTCGCAGGCGCTTCGTTCTTTCACGGAACGGACGGCGGCGGTTTTGCAGAATCTGCCTGCCGTGATGTTGAGCAGCAGGCACTTTTCATCATCTTCGTGACCGGGGATGGAACGCGCCTGGTCGAGCAGTTGCAGAGATTCCATAACTTCTTTGTTCTTCAGCGCACGCTCGGCGCCTTCATAAACGGACTGAAAGTGCTCCTCCTGCATGAACCGTTCCGTAGCGGAAACAATCCTGTTCATCACCCATCCCGCACGGTACTCATAGTTGGGTCTTTGGTATTGCACAATCTCTTTGCCGCTGATTGTATGAATGCTGGTGAGTTCGTCATTGGCTTCCATGAGCCGCAACACGCGGCTTTGCGGCGCAAACGTGCGCTGGCAGCATCCCGTCCGCGTATCGAAGATGCGCAGTTTTCGATCCTCGCAGGCGCAGGCTATCGTCGAACCGTCCTTTGAAAAACGGACAACGTCAATGTCCCCTGCTCGCGTGCGAATGGTGCGTACACACTCGCCGGAAGCAACCTCCCAGAAGTGAATCATGCCTTCGTTATCGCCGGAAGCAACCATTGTTCCGTCGTATGAAACGTCAATGGCAAGAATCAGCCCGCCGACAGCCTCGTAAGTTGCAAGGCTGCCTTCCCGATCCAAGCGCCAGATCTTGATGACCCCGTCCGTGCAGCCGGAAGCAAACCGAGTGCCGTCGCTAAAAAAGCGCAGTTCGGCGCAGTTTTTTTTATGCTCGGTAAAGGAGCGGACATATTCCCCGCTTTTATTGTTCCATAGGCGGATTTCGCCGTCCGAACTGCTCGTTACGGTATATGTTCCGTCGGGCGAGACAGCAAGCGCGCGCAGTTCGTCCTTATGACCGGAGAACCTTCGGATGCATTTCATTTCTTCCAGATCCCAATACCGAACGCAGCAGTCCTTGTCCTCCCCGCTGGAGACGGCATGCCGCCCGTCCGCAAGAAAGCGTACGCCACGCACTGCGCCAGTATGGTCAATCATGGACGCAATCTGTTCGCCGCTCTCAGCATTCCATAAAATCAGCCCGTGATCATCGCAGCCGGTGAGTATCCGCTTCCTGTCCGGCGAAAAATCGATAGACGTAATGGAACTGGCGCGTTCCGTAAACGTTCGTGCCACTCCGTCCTGCTCCAGCCCTTCGGCGTACGCTGTCAGCTGCCTTGCGGCGGGTTCTGTGCACGGGTCGTCCAGTGCGCGCTGCAGACTGTCCAGCGCGGCTTTTCTGTCTCCGCGTTCCAAGTGCGCCTGCCCTGTCATCAGGCAAATCCTTCCGTCGCCCGCGTGGTTCTGCGCGCAAACGTTCAATCGGCGCAGCAGTTCCATATCGTCAATTGAACCATTTCGCCACAAAAACAGCGAATAGTTGAAAATCGACTCTAAATGATTATGGTCAATGCGCAATGCGCGCCGCCAGAAGTCTTCCGCCTCAATCGGCTTGTCGATGTCTATGTTGGAAAGCGCGTGGTTGTTCAGCGAGTCCGCCGTTTCGTCCACGGCTTCAAGATAGTTCCTTGGGTACTCGCGGCCCGTTGTCAGCTCATAAATGACGAGCAGCTCCATTTCGATATCCGCAAAATCATGAGGGCGGTCCGCTTCGTTATTTTGAAAGCATCTGCGCAGCAAGTCGTCGAGTCCAGGCGGAACCTCATATTTCGCCAGTTTGCAGTACCGGTCGTAGCCATAACCGCCCACCGTACCGTCGTTCCAGAGCCGCTCCTGCAGAAACAATTCAAGCACAACAAGCGCCCAGCTCCAAACATCTGTGCGCCTCGTAACCTTTCGCTTTTCCATTTGTTCAGGCGAGCAGTACTCCTTTGTAGACCCAACGCCTTCGGTGATCATGGTTCCATCCGCTTCCATTTTGCTGATGCTGATTTTCGAGGCGGCGGAATGGCGCGCGCGTGAAATGCCAAAGTCCGCAACTTTCGTTACGCCTTCGTTCGTGAGCAAAATATTATCGGGTTTGACGTCCTGATGGATGAGTTTATGCTTGTGCGCATAGTGCAACCCACGCGCGGTCTGAATGGCGATATCCAGTATCTGTTCCACGACTTCGCTCTTTTTTCGGCCAACGTAGAGTCTTCCGGGTACGAATTTGCTCTCGTTGGTCGTTGGATTTTCAACGCGCTTCCCGATCCAGTCCCGAAGGCTTCCCGCATCCATCCATTCGGAAAAGATCGAAGGGATCCGATCGATTTCACGGACATAATAGCAAACGACAATATTCGGGTGTATTCCCAGATTGATCCAGGATGTGCACTCGTTGATAAACAGCTCGCGTTCCATTTCGGTAGAAAAGAGTCTTTCGTACGGGCGCTTCATAGCGAGATCAACGTTCCACTCGTTATGATGAACGCGATAAACCATGCTCATTCCGCCCTTGATGGGCAGGCACTCCACACGGTACAGTCCCGCAAGCACGTGACCCGGAGCGTAGCCATCCTCCGGTTTTTGATTGGCGAATTCACGCCTGATCTCGCTTGTCTGCATTGAGTACCTCTTTTCTCCGGGCAAAGGATCTGCAACTTTTTGCTGTTTGCTTTATTGCGCTAGTCTTTCACCGCATAAATCGATGCGGCAGTGCCAACAAGGTAAATAAAACCGAAAATGCTGTAAATCACAATCGTCCAAACCGGAATCGGGAACCAGTTGAACAGCAGCGTTAAAAAGAAAATGAACGCCGGAACCGCCAGCAGTACGACTTGCGTCATGAGCACCTGATTGCGCTTCATGCGCTTTTTATCTTTCTGTTTGCAAAGAGAATCATTTTCAGAATACCATTGCGATTGGCTGCTCGGCAGGAAAAAGAGCGTGTACCAACCTACGGCAAACAGATAAATCGCCGCAACGGCGTTCAACGGACGTTTGAGAATCCAGAATGCCGTTAAAACCATCAGCGGACCAATCAAGGAAACCAGAAGCGCCTGAAAAAACACCTTGTCTGGCGAGCCGTTCAGCGTTCCGAACCAAAACTTCATCTCGCGCGTAATGCCGCGCGTGTCCGGCATGGTTCTCACTTTCCCAAATCCCACATTGAGCAGGATCACGCCGATCAGTCCGGCGATAATTTTGAGCGTAATTACCCAGCCGTTTGAAACAGGAGTCATCGAAGTGAATTGCTCAACGATCACGCCTATCGCCGCGACGGACAAAACGCTTTTAATGCATTGTCCGAACGGCGGATATCGAAGCTCAATCAAACCCGGAATAGCGCGAAGGATATAATACCCGGCGAGCGTGAAGCAGGCGCTGATTAACCACTGGACGTAGAGTTCTCTGTCGGCAGGATACGGGACAAACAGTTTCATCAATACGTATACGCCAATGATGGCAGCGAAAATCAGGCTGATGCGCAGGAGGTACCGCAGCAATGCCGAAACCGGCCCGCCTTTGTAAGTGCTGCCGAGAAATTCCGTGGTTCGAAACCTGCGCTTGCTGAATGGCGGCTTTATGTGTGGAATCACAGTCGTTTCTTCCGGCGGCTTTTGCACGGCTGCCGGTTTATTAACGATTGGAGCCTGCGGCTGAACCGGAGTGGATTTAAGTGGCGGCGCATCCTTGTCCGGCTTTCGGCCGTTCTCCGTTGGTTTCTTTTCTGGTTCTTTGGAAGGAATTCCGTCGCCGCTGGCCGCATCATCGCCGCTCATGCGTTTTTGACGGAGCTCTTCCATAATGGCCACAAGGTCGACGCCGCCGCGTTTCGGCTCGGATTCTTCGTTAGCAGGCGTAATCGGCTCGGGTTTTTCAGGCTGTTCAGGTTCGGCTTCGCCGTCTGATGCGGTTTCGCCGCGCATCCGCTTTTGCCTCAGTTCGGCCATGATAGCGCCAAGGTCAACCCCCTCGCTTTTCGGCGCTCCGCTTTTCTTGGGAGGCTCCGGTTTCTCTTCGGGTGGTTCTTCTGCGCCGAACTGCGGTTTTGTTTTTGGTTCGTCGTCCGGATCATCGCCATGATCGCCGCCGGACGGTTTTCTCTCCGTGTCAAGATCAAACGAACCGGAAATCGGTCCGTCGCCGTTGCCGAGATTATGTATCGTCAGCGAGGGGCCGCTGAACTCATTCGGGTCGAAGGAGGGCAGCACGATTCCCCGTTTGGCGCCGGGTTTATTCGGGCTCTGTTCGCTGCTGCGGTCGGAAGACGAACGTTCGGATCCTCCGTCGCTCTGGCTGTTTGCGCCCGGCACGGCGTAAAGTTCTCCTCGTTCCTGTTCCAACCGCGGAGGAGCCCCGCTTTCATGCGGCTGTTGCGGGATCATTTCGGAATCGTCCCCCGGCAGCGTTTCGGCGTTGAAAATTTCTTCTTCGTCGTTTTCGTCTTGCTGCTCCGGAGGTTCGCCGTCGTTTGCGCGGCGAATCATCTCCGTTGGTTCGGAGAGGATTGCTCGCAGTATTGCGGCGGCAGTCAATTTTTCGCCAGCTCTTTCCGAAGCGCTTGCAAGCATCGCTTTCACCGCGGCTTCCGCATCGGCTTGCGCTGAAAACTTTCCCTTTTTTAAATAAGAGCGCAGCACGACGCCGACGGTTTCCGTGTTGATCTGCTCGCGTTCAAAAACTTTTCTCAGCTCTTTAATCTCCTCGTCTATCGAAACGCGTTCCGAGGAAGAAGGAGCAATCTTTTCGGACGTCAGAACGGATACTTTCAAAATCGCCAGATAAACATGCTCAACCTGCGGTGTACGCGCACCCATCGCAAGCGCATCCGCTCTGGCGCGAAGTAAGATATACTGCGTCATTTTACTCTGTACCATGGCGTTACCTCCCGACCCGGTCTTATTGCTGTTGGATCATTAGGATAATCGATGTTTTTTTAGCATAGCAGTTTGATTTGTGCCTGCAGCTTTATTCGTCCATTTTACCCGCTGTGGATTTTGGATTCAACAGACGCGCCAACGAAAATTTTTTCGCCGCTTTGATCATTGCTTCGCGCGTTGGTTCGTTCTTGATGATGCGCACGCACACAGCCGAAATGTTGTCCTTGCCGCCCGCTTCGTTTGCCGCATCGATCAGTAGTTTACACGCAGCTTGCGGATCTTTTTCTGCAATTAAAATGGCGGCAATTTGTTCGTCTTCCAACATTCCGTGCAGTCCGTCGCTGCAAAACAGCAGAATATCGCCTGGTTCCGCTTCCATCAGGAACGTATCCGGCACCGCTGGATGCGGCATTCCCATAAACCGTGTAATGCGTGAACTCGTGTGATGGTGCTTTGCTTGTTCCTTGGTTAAGTCTCCGCTTTCTACCAAAAGAGCGGCAATGTTGTGATCCTTTGTCACCTGCGTAAGCGTCTTTGCGCCCCTTTTCAGAATGTATCCCCGGCTGTCGCCAATATTGACGAACAACGCGTATTTCTGCACGAGCCAGACGCCGCAAAGCGTCGCGCCGAATTCAATGGTGTGTCCTTCGTTTCCGGATTCATAAATACTGTCGCTGAGCACCGCAACGCTGCTTTCCAGCAGCTTTCTGGCAAGCTCCAGCGGCTCGCTTTTTGGTGCGTCCAGCGTGGATTCTGTTGGCTTGACATGATCCGTCGGCTGTTCGCGCGCATTCATTTTTTCCGTTTCCAGTTGTTTGAGCGCCTGTTCGATCATGCCGGGAAGAACTTCGCGGATCATGTAAGACGTTTTTCCACCGTCCTTGAGCCCGCCCATACCGTCGGAAACCGCAAAGAAGCCAAGTTCCGGGCAAACGATCACTTCGTCCTGATTGGACGAACGTGTTTTGCCGATGTCGATCAAACTTCCGGTTCTTAATTCATATGCGCAAAGACCGCTTTTCACGAGAGCGCCTCCTTGATGTTTGCTTTCAGTTCTTCCGCTGTTAATCCGTCCTGACATTCCTCGTCGAACGCAGCCAGAACGTAATCGATGACTTCCGCAAGCTTTTTCGGGATATCGGCATCGCGTTCACGGATCGGTACTGGGTTTTTGTTGAGTACGGTATATGCGTAGTCGTCAAAAACGCTGAACTCCCTGACCGGCCTGCCAACGAGCATTTCATAATACGTTGCCATCGCCGCCCAAAGATCGACCGTCGGTTTGCTGTTGCGGCAGTCCAGAATCTGAATTCTTGGCATATAGATCATGGTTCCGCAGTATTTTCCGGTCATCGTATGCCCGGTGAGCCCTGCACTTTCAAACGCTTTTGCCAGACCGAAGTCCGCAATCTTATAAACCTGTTTGCCTCCCTGCTCATGAATGAGTATGTTATCCGGCTTTAAATCCCTGTGTACGACGCCGTGAACAGACATCGTTTCCCCTGTAGAAGTGTGAATCGTAATCGCCGCTTTATGCGCGTATGATAATGCGTCCAGTATCTGGCAGATGATTTGCGTCGATTTTGCAATCGTCAGCCTTCTGCCGCTGCGTTTCAGGTAATGACTGAGCGTTCCTCCGTCGCAGTACTCCATGAGGATATAGAACGTTTCTCCAAGTCCGCCGCTCGAATACTGCCGCACAATGCCGGGGTGTTCGAGCTGGCCGAGCAACTCTGTTTCACGGGCAAACAGATTGCGCTGGCGCAGTTCGCTTGCAGCCTTTGGCAGCATGAGTTTCAGCGCCTGCCGTTTTCCCGTCGCTGTTTCTTCCACGAGCCATACCTGCGCCATTCCGCCGCTGCCAAGGCTCTCGATCAGCTCGTAGCCCTGCAGTTCCACCGCATCCGGTTCGCCTTCTTTGGCGCGGTTCATCAGGCATTCCAGCAGGCGCAGCGGATCCTTCCTGCAGTTTTCACAGATGTCCGGAGAATTCGGGTCGTCTTTGATCGGCGCACCGCATACGCTGCAGCGTCTGGCCGCGCAAGATGCGTGCTCGCCCGGCAAAACAATTCTGACCTGAACCAGTTCAGATTTTTGCCGTTCTTGCTCAGCATCACGTTTTTTCTGCTCGCAGAGCTTGCGTTCCGCTTCCTGCTGTTGTTGCAGACAAGCGCCGCAGATGTGTTTGCCGTCGCTGGTTCGCTGCGTTTCGTCCTTTTTCAATTCCGCTCCGCAGATTTCACACGCGGGCGGAATTTCGATTTGAAACGTGAGTTCGCAATCCGGTCCCAGACGCAGCGTATCGCTATCGTGGAGTTCAAACTCATTGAAACGGCTTTTCTGCGCTTCCTCAGGACTCATGTCCGCGGGACGCTGGCCGATAACACTGCCGTTGAGCCAGGTCCCGTTTCTGCTGCCAAAATCACGCACCATGACGTTGGGCGGCGCGATATCCAGCAGGCAATGATAGCGCGAGACCGTACGTTCCGGGAAGCAGATTGCGCAGGATTTCTTTCGGCCAAGCACAAGGGATTCCTTTTGCGTGTAAACAAAAGATTTCCCCGCGTTCAGCCCTTTTACTACTTGAATTGTGATTTTGCCGGACATTTCGTTTCTCCCCGTTTCCGCATCTGATTGGGAACGTTTTGTAATGAGAATATTGGATGTCGCTGACATACGCATTTTCAGCTCGATGAAACCAGACTGCGCCAATTTCATTGTATTGCGTTTATTGTAGCATGCAAAAATCTTCCTGCGGTGAGCAAACTGCACACAAATTGAATGATTTTACCTTCGCAAGTCCGTTGCGTGTTCCTTCTGTTATGTAAGGCTTTTATTTTTTTCTTACGAGGAACATCCTGTTCGTTTGCTCGTGTTCGGGATAGTAGATTTCTTCGTAGTGTTCAATGTTGAAGAACCGCTCAAGTAGCGCGCGCCACTGCTCGGTGGTATTGTTCCACAGCAGAAGCCCGTCGTCGAGCAGGCTGCCTTCGATCACGCGAATACCCCATTGTGTAATCTGCTGTTCCGTTAAAAACGGGTTGAGTTTGATCAGCGCTTTGCCGCCGGATTTCAGGATGCGCGCGCATTCGGCAAGCACCGTTTCGGCGTCCGCCGGGTATAGGTTGTCGACGATGTTGCAAAGAACGACGGCGTCCATCGAATCCGCCGCGAGCTCGCTCAACCGTTCCACCCCGCCTTCCATAAAAGTGAATTCTCCGGTTGCCATCTTTCGGCTTCTTTTGATGGCATTCTCCACTGCCGCCGTGGAAAGATCGATCCCGATATGATGTTTTGTTCCCAGCAGCGCGCAGAAGAACAACGCCGATCCGTTGCCGCACCCGAAGTCGAGTACGTTTTCGCCGCCTTCGGCGAGCCAGCGCAAGCCGCGGTCGAACGCTTCGTTGCCAGACGACGGCGCTTGGGGCACGCGGTCGGTTTCCGCGGCGTAGATTTCATTCCATTGTTCGATGCAGCGCTGATATGATTCGTTCAAAAAACGCCCTCACAGACTCGTACTGTATATACAAGATTTTATCCTATTGTAACACGGTTTGAACAGAAAAAAGTGGAACATTTGCAGACAAAAAAGAGCCTTCGCAATTTTTTTTGCAAAGGCTCCTGTCGGATCGCTTTTTATATTCGCTTTTCCATCTCGCGCGTGAAAACCTCGACAACCATGGGGTCAAACTGTGTACCGGAACAGCGCAGTATTTCCTCCATCGCTTCGCCATGCGTAATTGCCTTATGATAAACGCGATCCTCCGTCATGGCGTCGTAAGAGTCCGCCACCGCGAGAATACGGGAAAGGACCGGAATATCAATGCCCGCAAGCCCGCGCGGATATCCGTTGCCATCCCAGCGTTCGTGATGCGTCAGAATATAGTCCGCAACATTCGCAAAGTCCTGCGATGACATCGCGATTCGGTATCCGATTTCGGGGTGCTTGCGCATCTCTTCCCATTCCTCATCGGTGAGTTTGCCTGCTTTTTTCAGGATGTAATCACTGATGCCGATTTTCCCGATATCATGCAGCATGCTGAAAAGATGGAGCTTGTCGATCTCTTCGTGCGTAAGCCCCATGCTTGCGCCGGTCATGGCGCAAAGATGGGCGATCCGCTCGGCGTGCGCTTCCGTTTCGTAGCTGCGTTCATACATTGTCGCCGTAATGGAAGAGAGCACGGCGTTATGATGGCTCTTTTGGTCAAATAGTTTGCGGCGGGACATGTTGGCGTCCGCATCTTTTTCGATTTCCTTTATGCTGACGATATCGGAACACTTCGTGCTGCTGCCGATGGAGAGATTGATAACCTTCGCCTTGTCTGGAAGCGCTTCGTTATACTCCTCAAACGCCTTGTGAATGGCGAGCATGACCGCATACGCTTCGCCGGGGTCTGCGTTTGGCAGCAGTAGTGCAAACTCGTCCCCGCCGATACGCGCGAGAATATCGTTTTCGCGGCAACAGCTTTTCAGGATTGCCGCCGTCTGTTTGATCATCCTGTCCCCTGCGTCGTAGCCGAACGCATCGTTGATCAAGCGAAGTCCGTTGATATCTGCAAGCAGGATCGTCAGCGGGAATTGCCGCTCTCGATCCAGTGCGTTTTTTGCCGTTTCGTAATACATGCGGTTAAACAAACCTGTAAGCTGATCGTGATCGCTCAAGTACTGAATCTGCAAAAACTGCTTTTTGGATTCCGTGATATCGATGATAATGCCTTCCAGCGCTTCAACGGCGCCGGTGCTGTCATATACGCCTTGGTTGATCTCCAAAACCCATTTCCGCTCACCGGATGCGGTCAGTATTTCGTATTCATAACGGCAGGAGCGGTGTTCCTCCAGAGCGCAAGTGCTCTCCCGCCAAATAAATTCCCTGTACTCCTCGCAGATAATCTCGTCGAACGAAATCGTTCTATTGCCAACCAACTCATCCGGCTGATATCCGGTCAGCGCAAAGCAACCCTGAGAGACGAATTGCATGGTCCACTTGCGGTCAAACAGGCAACGGAACGCAACTCCCTGAAGGTTGGAAAGCAAGACGGTCTTGCTACGCTCGCTTTCACGCAGCGCGCTCATCGTGCGTTTCAACTCGGTAATGTCAATTCCCGCGCCGAGTATTCCGGTAACCGCTCCTTGCTCGTCCCGCATGAGAACGTTTTTCCATTCAATATCTCGCCGTTCGCCGCGCAGCGTAAGGATTGCGTTTTCATGCGTTAAATACCCGGCATTGTCGCTTCGTTCAAACGCGCTGAGAATATCTTCCGTTTCCAGCTGCGCTTCCTTTGGAACATAACGGTCGACCCAGTGCTGCCCCAGAATGTCTTTTCTGGATGCGCCGAGGATTTCACAGCCCGCACGGTTGATCATTGTTACTCTTCCCTGCAGATCCAGCGCAACAAAGACAATAGGAGAAAGGTTTAAATACATCTCCGCGCGGTCGCGTTCCTGCTCCACGGCCAATTCCGCAAGGAACCGCTGCGTTATGATGCGGGAAATGCCGCCGACGCCCGTTTTCTTGTTTGCCAGCGTGACCGGAAAAATGATGGTTTCATAGGTTTCACTGCCAACGGTTTCCTCAACGGTCATCGCCTGCCCGCTCGTAACTACGAGCCTGTCACGCTCTTCCCACTTCAACGCGCTTTCGGTTTGCAGCATCTCATAAACGCGTCTGCCGATTGCCATTTTCTCCGATCGTATGCCGTAGTAGTCCACCATACGCTGGTTCAAGGCGATATAGCGAAGCTGATCGTCTTTTACATATACCAAATCACAGCTCGAACTGATCAGCGCCTTATAGATGCTCTGGCTCTCGAGCGCCGCCGCTTCCGCTCGTTTTTGCTCGGTAATGTCCTGCACGGTACCCAGCAGCTTCGTGGCTTTGTCTGCACCGCCTACAACCGGCATGAGGCGAAAACTCACCGTCCGTTCTTCGTTTGGTTCCCGCGTTAAACGCATGGTAAATTCCGTGTCCTTGCAAAGCCGGATGACCCGTCTGCATTCCGCCATCAGGCGCAGAGAGTCTTCGCGCCCGATCCGCTCATAGATCTGTTCCGGCGCGCCTGTAAACTGATCGCCCGGAATACCCGCTATCCGCAGGCATTCTTCCGAGCAATACAGAATCCTGCTTGTGATATCAAACGAAAAACTGCCGATATGCGCAAGGCGCTGCGCTTCGCGAAGCGCGTTTTCGCTCTGATCCCGGCTTTCGCCGTCACGAAGTATCCGTAGAAACCCCAAATATACAAGGATAAAGATCAGCGCGGACGTCAGTAAAACAAAAAGCAGCCCTTTAGCGATGCTGGCAAGATAAGCTTCTAAGCTCTCGCCAAATCGATTGGCTACAAAAAGATCCGTCACAACAATCCAAGTGATACCAAACAACGCATAGACCGACGTGATCAGCGTTGACTTTGCAAGCGCGTTTCTGGCGGGAGAATGGCTTTTCGTCTGTTTCACGCTCATGATGCTCCACCTGACGTTCGTAAACGTTCATTCCATGACATATTCGAAGCGCTGACCGGGTTCCATCTTCCACTGTATTTATAGTACAGTTATTTTCGGTGCGCCGCAATGGATGATTTTTGTTATCGCTGAAAATCATCAAAAAAAGGGGATGCCGTAACGATTGAAACTTCCTGCCGGAATGCATACGCAGATATGCGTTATTATAACACAAATTATGCAACGGATTACAATGTAACATTTAATGAATTTTATTTTTTCAGTACTTTTGCCGTTATTACGAAAACAAAAAGGACTCCGTTTGCACGAAGTCCCTTCGCTCCCAGAATAATCTTTGTTGTGGGCACACGTTGCCTTTTTTATGGTTCTATCTGACTCATCGCCGTGTTCATTGCTTTGTTCTGCGCCGTTCGAAAAACGGAAGCATAAACGCGTATGGGTTCAGTATCATGTGCCCCGCGTTCTCCAGCAAGTGGATTCCCGCCTGCGGAGCGAGTGCCTTTAAATGCCTTGCCGCTTCCTGCGCATCCAGGAGATCGTCTTCCGTGCCGGCAACCATCAGAATCGGCATCGTAAGCCGTGTGATCTCCTCATCGGAATACCTTGGCAGTTCTTCGGCAATCGGGTTGAACCCCGAGAGGATCAGGTTGATGAAATCAACGATCTCCCGCGGCATTCCTCCGCCGTCTTCGAGCGTGAGCGGCTCGTCGTTAGCCTCCGCTTCTTCGGCGCGCTCCCGGTACGCGTCGTTTTGTTTGGATAGACCCGCGGGCGCAAACAAAACGAGCTCGCTGACCTTCTGCGGCCAGCGGACGGCATAGTTCAGCGCAAGCCAGCTGCCCAGCGAATTGCCCGCGATGACCGCGCAGTCAACGCCCAGCTGCTGCAGCGTTTCCCTCAGCCAGCCGGAAAATTCGCCGCTGTTTAAGTCGGGACGGTAGGATGCGCTGTTGCCCGCTTCACCGATAATATCGACTGCAAACACATGAAACATCGGCGACAGCGCAGCGATTTCGTTAAACCAGAACGCGCTGTTGGTGCAAGAACCGTGGAGCAAAATCAGCGGTTCAGCGTCCTGTTTGCCCGCTTCCAGGACAAACGTATCCCCAAAGCTGGTTGAAACAAACCGCTTGATAAACGGCATGCCGGCGAGAAACTCGTTGTAGCGCGCGCGGATGGCGTCTCGTTTTTCGTCGCTTTTAAAAATGTTCGTCGTGCCCATGTTCCCTCTCCTTTTCAATTTTCTTCATTCTTCCCGCTTTGTCAGTTCCGAAACGGACGAGAGCACCGCCGCCACGACCGCCGGTTCGCCCCAAAGGGTGACGCGTACTTTTCGTTCCTGTTCAATATACTGTGCCTGCATGGAAGAGCTGCCGAATTCCCTTGGCTTAGCGTTCAGCCCCGCCGTCAGCGCGTTGAGGATGCGAATCGCTTCCTCTCTGCCGGAAACGGTCATATCGACGACGGCGGAAGCAACCGCCCGTTCCGCGCCGGACGCAGCAAAGCTTTGCCCCTGCCGCGCTTCTTCATACGACGCGCTTTCGGTAAACACGCTCAAATCGTGACCGGAGATTCTCCAGCCCTTGCCGTACTTGACCGCGCGGAGTTTCCCTTCCCGGATGTACCGCTGGATGGTCTTTGGGTGCATCTTCAGGAGTTCTCCAATTTGCTCAACGGTAAAAAACTTCTTTTCCATTTCTTATTATTCCTTATTGTTCCTTTTATCCCAATATAGATCAGCGCAATTTTTCTGTCAAGCATTTCTTTGAAAAAGTCCGCTGTGCAGTCGTTGCTCGTTTTTAGCTCAAGAAAGCACCGGATCGATACGTCTCTTTGTATTTGTTTTTTCTCTTACCCCCCGCAAAGCTGTAAGCAGTGTGTATTGTTACGGCGTTACAGCATTTTTAGTAATAATTATGCATTTCGTATTGCACGGCGGCACTCTGTTGTGATAAAGTAGTGAAAATTGTGAACAAAACGTCTTGTGTTGTCTATGCGGCTGGCAACAGGTCAAATCTACTATATCGCAATATGCGATTTCAATCGGCTGATCACGGATGATCCGTCGAGTGGTATGAAAAAGTCCGCCCTATGCGATTCAAACGATTGATGATAGACGCTTTGCCTGCTTCAGGCATTGCTTCGTCTATCTTCCGTCGAGTGATAATAAAGAAACAGGAGGACGTTGCAAATGGAAAGCAACGCGGAGAAACAACGCCAGTACGGCGTAAAAATCAGTCCCAAGATGGTCATCGGCATGTTCGCGCTGTTTTTTGCGCTCCTCATCGGCATCGGCATCCTGACCAAGGTGCTGCCGCAGGGCGCCTATGAGCGCACCGTGGTCGATGGTCAGGAATCCATCGTCAACGGAACCTACAAGCTCATCGAAAATCCGACGACGCTGCCGGTCTGGAAATGGTTCACGGCTCCCGTTGAAGTACTCTTTTCAAGCGACGGTCCGCTCGTGGTGTTTGTTATCTTCCTCTCTGTCATGGTCGGCGGCATCTATTACGTGCTCGACAAGGCGAATGTGCTCAAGCGCCTCATCGCCTGGATTTACCGCAAGTTCGGCAAGCAGAAATACTTTATACTCTTTTTTATGATGTCCTTGTTCCTCATCGTTGGTTCCACCATCGGCTTTGGCGAAACCATCATCGGCATTATCCCGCTGGTGATTTTGATGTCCATTTCCTTCGGGTGGGATTCGCTGGTCGGCGTTGCGCTCTGCTATCTTGCAACAACGCGCGGTTACGCCGCCTCCACGCTCAACCCCTACGGCACGGCGATGGTGCAGACTATTGCTGGTGTTCCGGTCTATTCGGGCTTGTGGCTCCGGTTCGTCTATTTTGCGGTAACCGCAGCGGCGCTGATTGTGTTCGTCTATTTCTACGCAAAGCGCATCGAAAAGAACCCGCTTAAGTCCTTTACCTACGACACGGATCAAAAATGGCGCGACCAGTACACCGGTCAGGCGCTCTTTATGTGCGAAAAACGCAAGTATCCCTTCAAGGAATTCATCAAGGACTTTTTCAAAGGCGCGCTCAACATCCTTCCCACCGGATTGATCGCCTGCCTGATTCTTGGCATGCAGTATTTAATCAAAGAAGGCAACATCCTCGACACGATCATCTACAGCTTATCCCAATTGACCGCGAACGCCTCTCCGTTCGGAGCTGCGCTGATCATGTGCGCGTTTGTGCTCATTGTGGAAGTCGCGCTGCCGGGCACCATGGTCAAAGCGCTGACGATTCTGCCGATTCTTGTACCGCTCGGGGAATTCTCCGGCATTTCGCGCCAGAGCACGAGCTTCATCTTTGCCATTGGCGACGCGTTCCCGAACATGCTCTACCCGACGGACAGCCTGCTGATCTTTACGCTCGCCATTCTCGGCTGCCGGTATAAGGCCTGGATCAAGTGGCTCTGGAAGTATGTCCTCGTCTGCGCCGCGCTGAGCGTTGCGCTGATCGGGCTTGCCATCGCCGTCGGCTTTTAAGCAAACGACAACATGAACAAGAAAAGATATTTCGAGGAGTACGTTTCGACAAACGGAATCGAAACCTACCTGCTCCATTACCCGGAAGACAGTAATAAACCGGTCCTTCTGTTCGTTCACGGCGGCCCAGGCGAAAGCACGGTTCCGTTCATGCACTTTTTCAAAACGTCGTTTGGCTCTATCTGCAGTCTTGTGACGTACGATCAGCGCGGAACGGGCAGAACGCTGTTGAAAAATCCTGCGGCCAAGCCGGAAATGCGGCTCTTGTTGGAGGATCTGCACGCCGTGATTGCGCACCTGAAGCAGCATTATCAGGTGTCCAAAATAGCGCTGATCGGGCAGTCCTGGGGTTCCGGACTTGGTTCGGTCTATGCGCTGGAGCATCCGGAAGACCTGCTCTGCTACATCGGCGTTGGCCAGCTGATCGACGGGCAAAAGAATGAGCGCGTGGGCTGCGAAATGCTGAGAGCAAAAATCCTCGAGGCAGGCAACAGCAAAGACCTCGCCGCGCTCGACGCCATCGGCGAATATCCGTTTGGCGTCGGCAGCCCGTTTTCGTTCGACAAACTCATGCGCGTTCGCAAGCTTCAGCGCAAATACGGCCTTGCGGTGCGTTTCGGCGCAAGCTTTTTTAAGGCGGTGCTGTGCTCGCCGCATAACGGATTGTCCGGCCTCAAAGCGGCGAAGGCATCGTTTGCCGCAAACCGTGAGATGATCGAGTGGGTCATGACAACGTTCAGCCTTTACGAACGCCCCGCACGGTACGACACCCCCGTGTTTTACCTCCTGGGCGATCGGGACTACCAAACGCCGTTTCCCATCGCCTCGGCTTATTTTGATTCGATCGAAGCGCCCTACAAGCAGCTTGTCACGATTAAAAACGCCGGGCACTTCCCTCAGCTCGACAACCTGCCGGACTTTGTAACGGCGCTGCAGCAAGCGCTGGAGAAGGCGGAACTGCTGAACTGAACTTATTTTCGCAGAATCCTATATTCTTCTTGACAAACGGTTCAGGATTTCGTATTCTACTGAAAATGAGTCAAGAAGAACGGAGGCTGAGAAGATGAACCCGGGCAGCGTGCAAAAAACCAGAAGGAAACGCGACTGCGGGATTCGTATTTCAAAAATTCTTCTTCGCCGTTCCCCTTTCATTGACGTTTCCGTGTTCCATTCGTTTTCTAACACCGGTTTTTAGAACCGGTGTTTTTTTATGTCCGATTTTCTAAATATGCACAATGAATTGTTAAAGGAGCGAAAAACGAATGCTGAAGAACAAAAGCCTGATTGCCCCCAGCGATCTTTCCCTCGACGAAATCGAAGAACTGCTCTCGCTCGCGGAACGCATCATCCAAAACCCCGAACGGTACGCAGCAGTCTGTCGAGGCAAGATCCTCGCAAGTCTGTTTTACGAGCCTTCCACGCGGACTAAATTCTCCTTTGACGCTGCAATGCTCCGCCTCGGTGGCAGCACGCTGGGATTCTCCGACCCAAACACCTCCAGCACGGCAAAGGGTGAAACCATTGCGGACAGCGCGCGCACCGTCGGGAAGTACGCGGATCTCATCGTGGTTCGCCACCCCAAGGAAGGAACCGCCAGGCTCATGAGCCGTTACGCGGACTGCCCCGTAATAAACGCGGGAGACGGCGGGCACCACCATCCGACGCAGACGCTTACGGACCTCTTGACCATCCGCCACTATAAAGGCGCGTTCGACGGCCTCACAGTCGGGGTCTGCGGCGATCTCAAGTTCGGGCGCACGATCCACTCGCTGACCACCTGCTTAGCGCGGTTTGAAAACGTGCGCTTCCTCTTTATCTCGCCGGAAGAGCTGAGCATGCCCGCGTTTGTCAAAGAAGAACTGGACGCAAATCACGTTCCCTATGAGGAGACGACAAGCCTGGAAAACTGCATCGGCAGACTGGACGTGCTCTACATGTCACGCGTGCAGCGCGAGCGCTTCATCAGCGAAGAAGAATACCTGCGCCTGAAAGACTATTTTGTCCTCACGCAGGAAAAGATGGCACTGGCCAAAGCGGATACCATCGTCATGCACCCGCTGCCGCGCATCAACGAAATATCGACCGAGATCGACGGCGATCCCCGCGCGGTCTATTTCGATCAAGTCAAATTTGGCATGTATGTCCGCATGGCGCTCATCATGAAGCTGCTCGGCATGCAGGAGCCGCAGGACTGAATATTTGATGAAATTGGTTTACGAAATCATACAGGAGGGAAAGCATTTATGATCAATGTTTCAAAGCTCAAGGAAGGAATCGTAATCGACCACATCCGCGCGGGTCAGGGATATAAAATTTTTCTTCAGCTCGGCTTGGATAAGCTTGACGACGTGGTGGTGCTGATGCGAAACGTCGACAGCACGAAGATGGGCAAAAAAGACCTCATCAAGGTCGAAACGAACCTCGAATTGAATCTGGACGTGCTTGGGCTTATCGACCCGGGCGTAACGCTCAGCTACGTCAAGGAAGGCGTCTGCGTGCAGAAGGTTAAGCTTTCGCCGCCGACCACCGTAACGGGCATCCTCACCTGCAAAAACCCGCGGTGCATTTCGAATCAGGAGCCGATCAAGGACGTTCACTTTCACCTCGTGGACGCTGCAACAAACCAATACGCCTGCGAATACTGCGACGCGCGCACACGCCTGTAGGAGCCAAACGAAATTGAAATACAATATCAGAACGCTCGTACACGTTTGTAATAACCAAACGGATTGACAGTAGAATATCAAAATGCGCGCACGCGCCTGTAAGGAGAAACGGTTATGATTACGCAATATCGCAACGCCCGCCTGATCGACGCCACAGGGGAACGCTACGGCGACCTCTGCGTGGAAAACGGTGAGATCGTCGCCTGCGGGCCGCTGAACTGGCGGCGCGCCGACCGGACGGTTGATGTGCACGGTTTTGCGCTGATGCCCGCGTTTATCGACCTGCACTGCCATCTGCGCGATCCCGGCTTTCCGGAAAAGGAAACCATGGAGAGTGGCATGAAAGCGGCGCTCGCGGGCGGGTATGCGCACCTCTGCGCCATGGCGAACACCAATCCCGTAATGGAGACGCCAGCGCTCGTGGAAGCGAATCAGCGTAAGGCCGCGAGCCTACGCCTCTGCCGGCTCACACAGGCCGCCGCCGCCGGCGAACGTCTATGCGACGAAACGCCGACCGACCGCGCCGCGCTGAGCCGGGTAACCAATCTCTTCAGCAACGATGGAAAAACGATCCTCTCGGACGATTTTATGCGCCAGCTTCTGATCGATTCTGTAATATACGGATTCGTTATCAGCACACACTGCCAGCCGGAACGAAAAACTGTTGCGCGGGACATCGCTCTGCTGCGGGAAGTCGGCGGCAATCTCCACGTCGGTCACGTGAGCCACGCGGAGACCGTGGAGTTCATCCGCCGTGCCAAAGCCGAGGGACTTTCGCTCACCTGCGAAGTCACGCCGCACCACCTGATCGGCGCGGGTCTTAGCTACAAGGTCAATCCCCCGCTTCGCACGCCCGCGGATTCGCTCGCACTGATCGAGGGGATCAAGGACGGCACGATCGACTGCCTCGCCACCGACCACGCCCCGCATACCGACGCGGACAAGGCAAACGGCGCGCCGGGTATTTCCGGCATCGAATACGCCATGCAGGTCTACCTGAAGGTGTTTACGGAAAACGGAATCCCGCTGACGCGGCTTTCTGAGATGGCTTCGCTAGCGCCCGCAAAACGCCTTGGTTTGAAGGCGGGGCTGCTGTTACCGGGATACCCGGCGGACGTGACCATCCTCTCCGTTTCGGAAGATTCCGTCATTCAAAAGGAACAGATGCTTTCGCGATCGCACAACACGCCGTTCGACGGCTGGCATGTGCGCGGCAGAATTCAGACCACGATCGTCGAAGGCGAAGCGCGGTACGAATACGAAAAGATCGGCTGAAGGTTCCATCAACCGCCGATAAAAAATTACTCTGAAACAGGGAGAAACACGATATGAGCATGGATAAGTTAGTTTTCGCCGCAAAAAAGAAAGGCCCCGTTTGCGTAGGGCTTGATACACAGCTTTCGTTCCTGCCGGACTACCTGATCAAAAAAGACTGGTCGGACGGCGAAAAGATCTTCGAGTTCAACCGCGCCATCATCGACGCAACCGAGGACGAGGCGGGATGTTTTAAACTCCAGATCGCGTTTTACGAAGCGCTGGGCCTGGACGGCATGCGCACGTTTTCCAAAACGCTGCAGTACGCGCGGAGCCGCGGCAACGTGACCATTACGGACGCCAAGCGCGGGGATATCTCCTCCACCGCCGAGCAGTACGCAAAAGCGCACTTTTCCGGCGATTTTGAAACGGACGTAATGACCATCAACGTCTTCATGGGCGAAGACGCGGTTTCCCCCTATTATCCGTATCTGGCCGGATATAAAGGCGTGTTCGCGCTGGTCAAAACCAGCAACCCCAGCGGAAAAGACTTTCAGGATCTGCTTGTCGACGGCGAAACACTTTACGAGCGCACCGCGCGTAAGGTTTCCGAATGGGGTGAGCGCTTCCTCGGCGAAAGCGGATTTTCCGCCATCGGCGCAGTCACGGGACTGACCTACCCGGAGGAGTTCGAGCGCATCCGCCCGCTGCTTCCGCATTCCTTTCTGCTCATCCCCGGCTACGGCGCGCAGGGCGGCACCGGCAAGGATATCGCGGGATTCTTCCGGGATGGCATCCGCGGTGTGGTCAACTCCTCACGCGGGCTGATCACCGCGCACAAGGGCAAAACCGAGGGCGAAGACTTTGCAGCGTTCGTCCGCGCCGCCGTGATCGATATGAAACAGGACATTTTGAAATGGCTGTAATTCTGCAGAATCAAACAATCGCGAAAGACATTTTTCGCATGACCGTTACCGGCGTGCCGCTCGGTCGCGCGGGACAGTTTTATCTGCTGCGCGTACCCGGCGCGCTTGATCCGCTGCTGGGCAGGCCGATCAGTATTTTCGAATGCGACGCCGATTCCGGCGAAACTACTTTTGTGTACCAAAAAGTCGGTCGCGGCACGACGCAGTTCTGCGCGCTTCTTCCGGGGCAAACCATCGAAGCGCAAGGCCCCTTTGGCAACGGCTTCCCGCTTTCTCCCGGCCATTCGATCGTCATTGGCGGCGGCATCGGCACAGCCCCGCTGTTCCAGCTTGTCAAGGAGCTTCGGGCTGCCGATCCTGCGCGGATCATCAAAGTCTTTCTTGGATTCCGTGAGGAAGCGTACTGTGTTTCGGATTTCGAACGGTATGCAAATTCTGTTGCGATCAACATTGGCGGAATCGTCACCAACGAAGTTGACTTTACACAGAACGCAGCCTACTATTCCTGCGGACCAAAACCCATGCTCCGTGCGGCAGCCGAAAAGGCGCAGGCAGCAAACGCGCGTCTTTATGTTTCGCTTGAAAAGCGCATGGCCTGCGGCGTTGGCGCGTGCCTTGGCTGCACTTGTCAGACTGCAGGCGGCGCCAAACTTGTCTGCAAGGACGGGCCCGTGTTCGACTATCGGGAGGTGCAAAATGTCCTCTAATCCCCTTTCGCTCACCCTCTGCGGCGTACCGCTGAAAAACCCCGTCATCGCCGCCAGCGGCACGTTCGGCTTTGGCCGCGAGTATGCCGTCCTCATGGACGTTTCGCGCCTCGGCGGCATCTGCGGCAAGGGTCTGACTCTGCAAGCAAGCGCGGGAAACGCCGGAGAGCGCATCTATGAAACAGCGTCCGGCATGCTCAACAGCATCGGGCTGGAGAACCCCGGGGTCAAGAAATTTGTGGAAACCGAGGCGGCCTATATGCGTTCGCTCGGCACTGCTGTGATCTGCAACCTTGGCGGGCACTGCGAGAGCGATTATCTCGAAGGCGCGCGGTTGCTCAACGAGGCGGAGTTCGACATTCTGGAACTCAACATCTCCTGCCCCAACGTAAAAGCAGCCGGCATGGCGTTCGGCCTGCTTCCGGAAACGGCGGCGGACATCACAAGGAAGGTACGAACGGTAACGCGCCATCCGCTGATGGTCAAGCTTTCGCCCAACGCGCCGGATATCGTCGCCGTCGCGCTTGCCTGCGAGGACGCGGGCGCGGACGCTATCAGCTTAGTGAACACGTTTCTCGGCATGACGGTAGACGTCAAACGCAAAAAAGCGGTGTTTGACAATGTCTACGCGGGTCTTTCCGGCCCGGCAATCCTGCCGCTCGCGCTCAGAATGGTGCATCAGGCGGCGCGCGCGGTCAAGATTCCCGTCGTCGGTATGGGCGGCATCTCCACGGCGGAGGACGCGCTGAAGTTTATGATGGTTGGCGCTTGCGCGGTGCAGGTAGGCACCATGACGTTTGCCAATCCGCAGACGATGCTGCAAATCATCGACGGGCTGAAAGCCTACTGTAAAGAAGAAGGCCTGACGAATCTTCAGGAGATTCGCGGAATTTTATAAGAGTCATCACAACCAGAAGGAGATTTCTATGCAAGACAATCTGACGATTCTAAAGCAATGCGAGGCGTTTCTGGAAGGGCACTTTCTGCTCTCCTCCGGTCGCCACAGCGGCGGCTACTGCCAGTGCGCCAAGCTTCTGCGCTTCCCCGCGCTCGCAGAGCAGGTTCTTTCCACTGTTACGCGGCAAGTAAAAGATTTGCCCGTCACCAAGGTCTGCGGCCCCGCGATGGGCGGCGTGATCGTTTCCTACGAGCTGGCGCGGCAGATTGGCGTGGAGAGCATCTTTACCGAGCGCAAGGATGGCGAAATGCAGCTCAGGCGTGGATTTTCAGTTGGCAAAGGGGATAAAATCCTGATTGCCGAGGACGTCATCACCACCGGAAAGTCCACTTTGGAAACGGTAAAGGTGCTTGAGGACATGGGCGCGGAAGTGATCGGGGCGGTCTGCATTGCCGACCGGCGCGCGGAGGACTGCGACTTTCCCCTGCCGGTCTTTGCTGCGCTCAAACTCACGATCGACTCCTACGAGCCGGACGACTGTCCGCTCTGCAAGGCGGGTTCTCTACCTCTGGAAAAGCCCGGCAGCAGAGAGTTGCCCGCAGGAAAATAGCATGTTTTTGAAAACAGGTGCCGATTTAGCATCAGATGCTGAAGATGGAGAGTTTACGTCAAGGCTTTAATCCGTCTCGGACAATAAAAGGCAAGCTGGATTCTTCACCTGAATCCAGCTTGCGTCATCCGTCATCTTCATAAAAAATCATGTCATATCTTGTTCAGCACCAAGCCCGATACCGAAATACATCATTACAATTTGCTCGCTGCATGAAAATTCGCAGCCAAGCGACGGTTCTGCAGGCCGCCGCAGATTCGCCGGAATCCCGGTTTCCCATGATCTGCGTTTTGTTAAAAAATCCAGAGAATTGTCATCTTCCTGCTGCAAGGAAATGCCCTGGGATGGAATCGCAGTTCGAAAACCGCATTATTGCCCGATTTCGTTGTAGTATTTAAAACCGTTGCGTCCATGCTCCTTTGTGTAATACATCGCTTCGTCCGATTTCCGAATCAGTGCTTCTATCTCGGAACCGTCGGAAGGATAGACTGCAATTCCAACGCTCACGGAGACTACGATTTCGCTGCTCTCGAACAAAATCGGCTCGGAAACGCAGTCGATGATTCTTTGAACAACGGCGGTAAAGTTTTCCGTACGGTCTATGCCGTTCAGGAGCACTAAAAACTCGTCTCCGCCAAAACGTGAAACCGTATCTCCCTTCCTTAAAAGGTTCAAAAGCCGGCTTCCGACCGTAACCAGAATCTGATCGCCAGCAGCGTGGCCCCAGCGGTCATTGATTGCCTTGAGCCGGTCAACGTCGAGGGAAACGACGGCCACGCTCAATTGATCCCTTTTAGCATTTGCAAACGCAACCCCGGCGCGGTCATAGAACAATTGCCTGTTTGGCAATCCGGTCATTGTGTCGTGCAGCGCCATGACTTCCAGCTTTTCCTTGATTCTGGTCATTTCCGTGATATCACTGATGCTTGTCAGGATGCAGTCTTCGCCATACGCCATGATTCTTGTTGCCGAAACAAGGCCAATAATGCTCGCTCCGCCCTTTGTTCGAAAATGCAGCGCTTTCCCTTGCACATCTCCGTCCATAAGGTCGTTGACAAATTCCGCACGATCTTCCGCAGCAATCCAAAGTCCAACTTCCAAAGTTGTCTTTCCAATCACTTCTTCCGGTTGGTAGCCTGTCGTCTTTACGAAGTTCTCGTTCACTTCGAATATTTTCCCATCCGAAACCTTTGTCAAAAGTATAGAGTTGGGGGAAGAATGGAAAGCCTTGGTGTATTTGTCTTTTTCCGTCTGCATTTCGTTCAAAACACGTTGACTGACCATCAAAATCAGTCCTGCAGTTAGCAAGATATTCAGGGTACTGTATACGATCATCGCGCTAGAATTTACTATGCCGGAGTCAAAGAAGTCGTTGCTTTGCTGAGGAAGAAGCAGAAGAGCCGCTATTCTGATCATGCTGACGATACAGTATGCAAGCAGTGTATATGCCGTGAATCGCGCTAGCCGCCGAAAATCCTGCCCGATTTCATGAAGCAACAGGAAGCTGCTTTGCCCATTCGCCAATATAACCATGCTCGAAAGAAGGGGATTCCTTACAAGAAGGTTGTCCTTTAAAATCGAAAAGAAAAGAATGAGAAACATGTAGATTGAGATAAAGAGATAATTATAGACCCGCGGTTCATGATGGTTGAAAAAGCGTTCTAATCCGCCCAATATAAAAAACGTCCCGGACACCGAAAAAAGATTCGTCAGAACAATCGACAGCTGATCAGGCAAAACCCCGCGCAGCAGCAGGCAGAGTGAACCTGCCGTTTGCAGGCACATATCGACGAGTAAAAATGATAATCCTCGAAAGTGCTTTCTATATGTTCGCCATATAATCAAAATCAAGCTGTTGTTCATTACATTCGCGATGAAATAGAAAAGCGCTACCGTCCGAATATCAATAGCCATATGTAATCCTTTCTGCTCAGACGTTCCAAGCTGAGTTGTACAGATTATTCCATATGCCGAAACGAATATTTGTTTTTGAAAATTTGATTTTTTGAGAAATGTTCTTAATTCATCTTATCAGTATTGGTTGTGTCAAGCAAGTGATTTTCAGCGTCAAGTTGCTTGGGTTGCTTTTTTTGCCGTCGCCGAAGGAAACATTCGTTTTTTTAAAGATAATTATTGCAAAACAATAACAACTCAAGTATTATAATCGATATATTATCGCACAACGATAATTCGGAGGTTGAGTTGTGAAACGCAAACTATACAAGATCGCTCTTGTGGCAGAAGCTTTCCTCTGTGTTCTGCTGTCTGTGTTCAAAGCATCGGTGAGTGATGCATTCCTCGCCATGGTGGCTTTCCCGTTTGAGCAGATCGGAATATGGCTCAGAGTGCTGTCGTTATCCGGTGCGGCAGGAAACGCGTGCGCATTCTTACTATATGCTGCATTTTGCCTGCTCCCGGTCGGCAGCATATTTTTTATCAGGCGTAAGCGAGTTCTTCTCCCGGAAGATGGTGTATTACCGGTTCTGTCGATCACACTCTTTGCTGCGATCTATTTCATGATCAATCCGGGTATTATAGCAGAATGGTTTCAGGGCATTCCAGCCGGGAAAGCTGTGCTTGGCGGCACGATTTATTCCATACTGATCGCCTACTTCATATTGCGCATATTAAGATTATTCCGCACCAGCGAGATTGGGCGATTGCAGCGCTATCTTGTGGTATTGTCAGGGCTTCTTAACGTAGTATTTATCTATCTGATCTTTGGCGCAGGTGTTAAAAGCCTGCTTGACGACATTGCGGCATTGCAGGCGGGCAACGTCGGCAACGAATATCTGCTTGGCGCCAGTTATGTGTTTGCCGCTTTGCAATACCTCGTGGATGTTCTTCCTTATGGATTCGATCTGCTGATCGTGTTTGCCGGAATCAAGCTGCTTGGCAATCTGGCAAGCGACCGCTATTCGGATGCGACGGTCTTGGCGGCCTCCCGGCTGTCCAGACTATGCGGAACGGCACTGAGCGTTACGGTGCTGGCGATCGCTTCTTTAAATCTGTTGCAGATGATCTTTGCAAAGCTTTTATTCAATATTCATGCAGCGCTGCAGGTTCCGCTGTTCTCCATCGCGTTTGTGCTGGCGGCGTTGCTCTTCTCCCGATTGGTCGCGGAGAACAAACTGCTCAAAGAAGACAACGACAGCATTATTTAAGGAGTTCGCATGGCAATTCTAACCCACCTTGAGGAGCGGCTGAAAGCAAAAGGCATGACCTCCAAGGAACTGTGCGCACAAATTGGCATCACGGAGGCGAACCTTTCTATCTTGCGCAGCGGAAAGGCAAAAGGCGTGCGCTTCTCAACGGTCAACAAGATTTGTTACTATCTCGGCTGCGATGTAGGCGACATTTTTAGATTCGACGGAAATTTGGAGGATAACGATGAAGATTAAGCGTATCATAACGGTGTTTTTAGCCGTATTGCTGACGATGTCCTTTTGCGGCTGCCAGCTCGCGCGCGAAGATGCGGGCGGATCGGCCGGAAATGACAGATTGATTGGCGTATTTGTCACAAGAGAATACCTTGATTTGTTTGATGCCAAGGGGTACCTTAACGATAATTTTCAGAATCTTTCCGGCGGAGAAATTTCTTTGGATGGCAGCAGCGAGCAGTATCAAGGCCGTTTGTATGCCGCGCTGCAGGATCGAACGCTGACCAGTGATTCCGGAGAAGAAAGCACAACGCAGGAATACGTATTTCCGGGTGTAGAAGGCATCTCTTACTTTGCCGCCAGAATACCGGCAACGGAAGAAAGCGAAAGCTATATCACTACCAGTTCTGATGAAGCGGTCAGCGACGGACTGTTGTCCATGAATTACAGCGACACGGAAGATAAAATCACGCTGGACGGAACGATCTACTTAGCCAATCTGTCCGGAAACTACAGTTGCTATATCAACCCTGTTTATCAGTCAGAGGATGGCAGCGTTTACGCCGTCAGCGGAGACGGCATGGAAATGTGCGGCGGCGCGGGAATGGCACAAACGCTGGAAGAAAAAACTGCCGTAACGGAAAACGGAGTCAGCAAAACCGTTATTTCGTCGATTAAGATTTCCATTGAGACGCTTTGTCCGCCGGAAAAGATCGTCATTCTGCAGATGGACAAAAACAGCGAAATCGTATCCCGCCAAGAGTATACGCCCGGCGAACTGCCTGAAATGCTGAAAACCGAAACCGCCACGGTATATATACTGGAAGAAACTTACGCGCACGATGCTTCCGGCGAAGAAGTCGTCACCCGTAAGCTCTACAGCCCGCAGGACGATATCCTTTCCGCTTTTTATGCGCGCGCGGATGGCGTTTGCGTAAGACAATGGACCAGTCTTGAGTGGTAAACGCTTTGCCGATCCGCCCTTCGAATCCCTCCATCCCGATAAAAACCAAGGAGCACCGCATGGTGCTCCATAGTTTTTTAGCGGAAAGAGTGGAATTCTCCGCCTGCCTTTTATCGCTTTCTGATGAGTCGCAGCTGAAGCCCGCGATGGCTGCGTCTATTCCTCCGCTCATAATGAATTTTTATAGTCAGTCTCTGCCGAACCTCGCTTGTTTCTTCTTGAATAAAACGCGAATCGAAACGCAAATGTCTTTGCATACCGTTGAATCGCTTTTGCCGCAGCCAGGTCTTTTTCCAGAAAGATCAAAATGATTTCGTTTTTTGCTCCTATTCCGCCAATGCTATAGATGACCGAGCCGATCCTTGGCTTAACGGTGCTGATGCGAATCACCCCGTTTTGGGTTGTGTCCGGCAACTGAAGATCAAACTCCGCAATCAGTTTGATCGGTATAATCGTTTCCTGTTTCCCATTGAGAATCTTCAGTGAAGAGCCGCATGTGGACAATGTTTCGTCCGTCAGGCATTGTAAATTGACCATGAATTCCTTTCCAAACAACATACTGCTCATTGTAATATGGTTCTGCCGTATCTTTCAGGTAATTGTGTTTATTTCTCCAAGCAATTTTCTCACACCCCCTAAGGGACGCCTTCAGCATAACACAGAATTGGTCATGTATGATAATTATATTTAATTTTTGTTGTATTATTCTTCTTATTATTGTATGATCTATATAATGAATGGTAAAGAAGGAAGTGTGCCGGCATGAAAAGTTATATAAAGTGCAGCGTCTGTGGTTATATCGCCGAGGAAGGCAAAACAAAAGATGTCTGCCCCGCCTGCGGTGCGCCAATCGACAATTTCAGCAGCTATGTGTATGGGATTGACGAAAAGCGGTTGAAGAGGCTCAACATGCATCTGCATCCAATCCTGGTGCATTTCCCGCAGAGTTTAGCGATTTTTTCGTTCGTCTTTCTCGTTTTGATCTTTCTCACCAGCGGCCAGATACAAGCGGAGCTGATTTTGATTGAAAAAATCGTTTCCATCGCTCTGCCCTTCACGATCATCGCGGCAATGGCAGCGGGTGTATTCGACGCAAAAACACGTTTGAAGAACTCGGTCAGCCGCATTCGGAAGCAAAAAATCCAGCTTGGCAGTTTCTTTCTGGTGTTCTCGTGCATAGCAGCCATCTTGATCAACTACGAGGTGTTCAGCACACTGGGCATGGCCGCAATACTGCTGTTGAGCTTTCTTGGCGTTCTGTTCGGCGCCATTCTCGGAAACAAAGGATCATCGCTGCTTGGCGTTATGATTCAGGATGTAAGCAGTGAGCAAGCAGCCGCGTAAGCAAAAACACATCGAATCCGGTTCGGCGGCTCGTTTTTCAGCTTCCTAACGCTGCACAAACAACCAAATATAATATAAGGAGATTTTGTTATGAAAAGTTTTGAACGAAAAATGGACCGCGCAAAAGGAAGGTTCAACGGCGCTGTGAATCAGGCGGCCGGAAAGATTTCCGGGGACGAGGTTCTGGAGCTCAAGGGGAGAATGCAAACCGCCCAAGCCGATTTGAAGGAAAAGACGGACGTAGGTGAACAGATCAGCCGGCTCAGGCAGTCCGCCGCTAAGGGTAAAACCGATATCTCGGAAAAAATCGAAGAGATCCAGCAATCCGTTGCAAAAAAGGTCAACGATTCTCTCGGCAAGCACGAACAGCGTAAATCGAAATAACCGCACCTGCATCATTTTGCAAAACGTACACGCACATAGACAAAAAATAAATTAGGAGGATCACAACATGAGTTGGCTCGCGTGGATTATTTTAGGCGGCGTCGCCGGATGGATTGCCAGTATGCTGACAAGGAACAATGCGGGAATGGGTCTGATTGCAAACATCATCGTTGGCATTCTGGGCGCATTTGCCGGAAACTTTTTAATCAACCTGATTACCGGCAACAGCCTGGTCAGTTACGGCTTTAACCTCTCAACATTTCTCATCGCAATCGGCGGAGCAATTGTCCTGCTCTTTCTCTACAACCTCATCCGCAGGCGTGGACGCGGCGTGTAATCCAACGCTGCAATATCGGTCAATCGATGAAAGGAGCGAATGATTATGTCTGTAGTCAAAGTCGTTGAAATTCTGGCAGAGTCTGCAGAAAGCTGGGAGGACGCCACGCAAGTGGCCGTCACGGAAGCTTCTAAGACGATTCGAATGATCAAAAGCGTATATATTCAGGACATGAAGGCTTTCGTCAAGGACGGCAAGATCTTCAAATATAGGGTAAACGCCAAAATTTCATTCGTTGTAAGCGACTAATGCTCTCCACTCGAGAATAGTCTGAAAGGCAGGTGTGTGCAAGATATGTGGACTGTAATCATCGTACTGTTAGTTCTCTGGCTGCTCGGTGCATTCGGCTCAAGAGTGATCCCCCGCGCCCCAAGGCTCGGAAGCTGGGTTCATATCCTTGTCGTTGTCGCAGTCATTCTGCTGATTCTGAAGCTGCTGAACGTCATATAGCTTCATTCCCGCGCGTTGTTTGAGCTGCGCTTCAACAGAAAAAGAGCACTGTCTTTGTCGGCAGTGCTTTTTACGATCAATCAAAAAGCTTTTGTTGATCCATCGCGCTCGCTCTGTAGCGTTGTTTCATCAGCCGCCGTTTCTCAGCGCTTCCGACCCCCGTTTTTCTTAGAACCACTTCTTTTTCTTGAAATAGAGCAGCGTCGCAACCGCCGTTATAGCGCTCAGCCCGATTACAAACAAGTATCCAAACCGCCATCCGAATTCGGGCATTTGCAGGTTCATGCCATACCACCCGACAATCAACGTCAGCGGAAAAAAGATGGACGTGATGACGGTAAACACCTTCATCACGCTGTTGAGGTTGATGTCGATCTGCGTTTGATAGGCTTCCCGCACCTGAGTAACGTAATCCCTGAGGTTTGTGACGCCGTTGTAAAGCCGGTTTGCGCGGCCCGCCAGAATGCGGAATAAGCGCAGTTCGGTTTTTGCAACCAGTTCGTTTTCGTTTTGCTCGATCGCTTCGAAAATTTCGAGAAGCTGTTCGTAGTATACCTTCAGTTCGAGAAGCTTTTTGCGGTAGGAAACAAGAAAAAAGAAGTCGCTCTTTTTTGAAACGACCAGCGCTTCCTCCAGCACGGAAATCTCCTGCTCGATTTTTTTGAGCGCCAGTGAATCGTCAAACGTGAGCCGGTCGAAGTACTGGTGCAAAATCCTGCTCAAACTGGCTTTTTTGATGGACTCGCTCAGGTAGTCGGAGATGATTTTTTCCATCACACTGTCGTTTTCGCAAATCAAAATGAGCAAATTTTCGGTCAGGCAAAGACACACACGTTGGGATATTTTTTCCATGTATAGGTCGGCGGGGATCGAAAGCATGATAAAATCCAGCCCCTCGTGACTTTCGTGCTTTGAAACGTCCCCCGCCGTCTGAATTTCTTTTTTCAGCGCACTGCTCAAATGCAGTTCGCCGCCGACGGCATCCATCTCTTTTGCGCCGGCGATCCATACGTACTGCGTTTCCGCCAAGCGGGCCGGCCGTTCGCCGGAGTCGGACGACAGGATCCCATTTTTGATTGAATAGATCATAAGTCTCACTTCCTTTCTGATGTTAGCGCGCTGCGCCACAGGTTAAGCACGGTGTAAATTGATTGTAAAAAGAGGCCCTTGTTCTGCTCGCCTGGCAATAATGATTCATTAACCCAATAATCACATGGTTTAGTCGAAATAGTAAGATGGATGCTTTCGCGCCGCCGACCAAACGGCGATTTACATAGAAACGAATTATAAAATCAGGTCGAAAACGATTCGTTTTATTCCAGGTCTACGGAGGAAAAACCGAATAACAAACAAATGTAAAAAAGATTGACGAATCGTTTGACAGATCGTTTTAGCCCATATAGAATAACCAAGAGCGGTATGAAAGGGTATGGATTTCTGCATGAAGATTTCAACGAACGCTATCGTTTCGAACTCGGAGATGATTAAAAGTTACAAGGCTTGCCGGGAAAAAGCGGAAGGCTGCGGCAAAATTTTTATTCTAAAAAATAACCAGCCGGATGCTGTTTTAATCTCGGCAACAGAATACGAAAAACTATCCGCGTTTATCGAATATATCGATACGCTCGACGAGCAGGAACTCGCCGCCATGTTTGCGGCGCTGCCTGTTGAACGGGTGAAAAAGCCGGTCGTTTAAGCGTCTTTTCTTCTGAACCAGATTAAAGTTTTGCGGGAGCAGGTTTGCTGCTCCCGCTTTGTTGCCGTAATCAGCCCATCAGTACGTCGACCCGGTGCTCGGCTGCGTCGTTTTGCAGCACAACCGCGCCAAGCACTTTTTTACCATCCACCGCAACGCGCAGAACGCCCGATTGCGCGTGGTCGGGGTTTCGAACCGTAATATGATACGTCGCGCTGAAATAGCGGTACTCAACGCCGAACCCCGGCCATCTTGCCGGAATGCAGGGTTCGATATAGAGTTGGCCTCCCTCCTTGCGGATGCCCAGAATCGACTCCAGCCCCGCGCGGTACAGCCAACCCGCCGCCCCGGTATACCAGGACCAGCCGCCCCTGCCGGTATGCGGCCAGACCGCGTAAACATCCGCGGCGAGCACATACGGCTCGGTTTTATACTTGACGTAGCTGCGGTAACTGCTGGTATGGTGGATCGGATTGATCAGGTCGTAGAGTTCCAGCGCTTTTGCGCCTTCGCCCAATTCTGCAAAAGCAATAATCGCCCATGCTGCGGCGTGCGTATACTGCCCGCCGTTTTCGCGAACGCCCGGTACATAGCCCTTGATGTAGCCCGGTTCGCTGCTGCCCTTGTCAAAGGGGGGCGTGAGCAGTTTAATCAAGCCGTCTTCTCGGTTGACCAGATAGTCTTCCAGGGAGACCATCGCCCTGCGCGCGCGTTCGGGTTCCCCGCCACCCGAAAGCACCGCCCACGACTGCGCGATCGAGTCGATTTTGCAGTCCTGACTGTGGATCGAGCCCAGCGCCGTTCCGTCGTCAAAGTATGCGCGGCGGTACCAGCTGCCGTCCCAGGCATATTCTTCCATATTAATTAACAGCGTTCGGCGTGCATCAAGGAAGGTTGCCGCCGTCTGCTCGTCGCCGTCATTGGCGCAGAGCACAGAAAAGCGTTCGAGTACACTCGATAAAAACCATCCGAGCCAAACGCTCTCACCCAGACCTTTTTCGCCGACCGTGTTCATGCCGTCGTTCCAGTCCCCGCCGCCCATCAGCGGCAAACCATGCTCGCCAAATCGCAGCGCGCGGTAGATGGCTCGCAGGCAATGCTCATACAGCGTCGCTTTTTCGCTGGAAACCACCGCTTTTTCATACCGTTCGCGTTCCAGTTCCAAAAGCGCCGCGCCGCGGATAAACGGAATTGCCTCCTGCAAAATCGATTTGTCCCCGGTGATTCGAACATACTCCGCCGTTACGAACGGCAGCCAGAGGAAATCGTCCGAAAAGCGCGTGCGCACGCCGCTGCCCTGCGGCTCGTGCCACCAGTGCTGAACATCCCCTTCCGTAAACTGATGTCTTGCGTGCAACAGAATCTGCTTTTTCGCCAGTCCCGGATTCGTCGCCGCGACGGCGAGCGCGTCCTGCAGTTGATCCCGAAACCCGTATGCGCCGCCCGACTGGTAAAATCCCGTTCGCGCCCAGAGGCGGCAGGAGATCACCTGATACAGCAGCCATCCGTTCTGTAGGAGGTTCATGGCGGCGTCCGGCGTTTCCACGCGCACTTCGCCCAGCGCCGATTCCCAGTAGCTGACAACGCTTGTCAGCGCCGCGTGCGCCCTTTGCGCGGTGAGGTATCGGCCGCTGAGCCGTTTCGCAGCCGCCGGGCTTTCCGCTGCGCCGAGCAGATACACAATCGTCTTTTCCTCGTTCGGCTCAAGAGAAATTTCAGCGCGTATCGCACCGCAGGGATCCAGCCCGATTCCGAGCGCGCCGGAAAGGCAGTCCCGCAGTAAGCAGTCCGGCGCATCCACCCCGCCGCGGCCAAAGAATTCGCCGCGGTCGCTCGTTAGCGAGCGCTCCCGGATGGAGCAGTCCATAAAGACGACCCTGCCGGGAAAATCCTCGTTATACGGATTCTCCATCATGAGCATCCCGGACTCGTTCTGCGACGTTTGAACGTGCATGGCGGTGGTCTGGTCGCTGACACCCAGCACGGGGCGCACATAATACGCCGCGCAAAGGCGCCGAACCTTGCCGGTCATGTTTTTGATTGTCAGAAGACTGATCTTCACAGTATCCCTGACGGGCACAAACTGGGTCAGCGTTTGAGAAACGCCATAGCACTCATGCGTAAATACGGAGTACCCGAATCCGTGCCGCGCGCCGTAGTCCCCGCTGTCTCGAACAGGCAGTGCGGTTGGGGTAAACATGCACCCGGTTTCCCGGTCGCTCAGGTAGATCACCTCTCCGGGCGGGTCGGAAACAGCGTCGTTCGACCAGGGCGTCAGCCGGTATTCATGGCTGTTGTCGCACCAGGTGTACCCTGAACCCGACTCCGAGCAGAGAAAGCCGAAGTTGGGGTTTGCAATCACATTGATCCACGGAGCGGGCGTATTCCCCTTCCCCAGACGCAGAATATACTCCCTGCCATCCGGGCGGAAACCGCCCAAGCCGTTGTCATACAGTAATTCCAACTCTTCCGCCGCTGCAGGCGGGTATACAGATGTGTCGTCGGTAAACGCGGTTTTTGACGGAAGCGGGCGGATGCCCAACGCTTCCAGTTGCTTTTCCATGCTCCCTTTTCCGCCCTGCAAAAATACCCGCGCAGCGGCAATCAGCAGTGAAAGATCCGCTTCCGTCATGTCCGTTCGATTGAGCAGCACAACGTCCTCCGGGCAAAGAATCGAAGCAAAACGCTTGTAAGATTCCACAATCCCCATCACAAGATCCCGCAGCGGAGAATTGTAGGAGTGCTCCTCGGAAACGATGATGACCAGATCGACGGCAACGTCCATCAGCCGCCAGTATTCGTGCGCCTTGATCGCCTCATGCAGAAGCGGAATCTGGTTTTCTTCGTCCAGTTGAACCAGCAGGATCGGCTGGTCGCCGGAGATCGCGTAGCGCCAGAGCGACGGCTGCCCGCGATGATTGAGGCGGATCAGCGCGCTGTTTTCCCGCCTTGCGGGGCTTAAAAACAAGATGTGCGGCAGAATGTCGAGAAACAGCACGATCTCGAACGCTTTGAAGTCACGGTATTTCGTCTCGATCCGGCTGCGTTCAAACGCGCGATGCGCCGCCACTTCAACATCCCGCGGCGTATCAAAGCTCTTTGCCGCCGCAATCAGGTGATCCCGGCTTTCCGCAACGATTGTCACAAAAGAAACCGAAACCGTCCTGCCCGACTGAACCGTCACCCTTGTTCGCAGACTGATAATCGGGTCGAGCACCGCGCCAACGGTGCCGGAGAGCGGTTGGCTGCCGCTGAGTACGCGGGGACGACGCGCGTCGTTTCCGCGCCCCAAAAACTGCATGCGGTCGGTTTCGAACTCGATCTCCTCCGTTGTTTCCGGGTTTTGCACGAGAAACGCGCCCAGCCAAAGTTCCTTTTCCTGCGCCGACCTCGAACGCCGCTTGGCGGTGACCATCCTGCCCTGCGCGTAAAAGTCCGTCTCCACAAAGAGGTTGCTGAACGCCATATGCGCCAGGTCGGCGGCGCGCGGCGCGAGCACGATTTCGCAGTAACTCGTGATTTCAATCGTTCTGGCCGCTTCGCCATTGTTTTTGAGCGTTAGTTTTCGAATTTCCGCGTTTTCGTCGGTTGTAACGTATACTTCGGTACGGGTGTCGATTTCCCCGTCGGACCTGCGGTAGACCGCCTTGTCGTCGGAAAATTCCACCTCGTATTCGTCCGGCGTTTTGTTCAGCGGCGCATAGGCGGCCGACCAAACAGCACCGCTCTCGGCGTCCCGCAGATAAAAAAACGTCCCGAACGGATCGAGCGTCCTATCCTCGCGCCAGCGTGTGATGCTCGCAACCTTATTTTTGCTGAATCCCGTTCCGGCGTCCGTTAGCAGGATGGAATAGTTCCCGTTGGAGAGGATGTGTGCGCGCGGTAAAACCGAGTTCGGAACGCCGCACATGCGAACCGGCAGTTCCTGTTTGGAGAATTTAAACGTCAGCGGCGCGACCTTTTCCCGGGTCGTTCTGGTCATTGCGATATTGGCGGGCACTTTCTCCTGCAGCAGATGGCGGTAGGCACGAACGGCCGGATTTTTTAAAAAGCGTTCCTGCATCCGGTTTGCGTTGAGATACTCGTTGATAGAGAGCAGCGTCATGCCCTGATGATGCGCCATGAAGCTCTTGATCACGACGCGCTTGGTTTCAAAATACAGCCGTTCTTTGGTGTAGTCCGCGGATTCGTAAAATCCGTAAGGCCCGTCGATTTGCTCGCTCTTGAGTCGGGCGATGTTTTTTATCGCCTCCCGGGGCGCTACGAGCAGAGCTAAAAACGTTGCATACGGCGCAACGACGGAATTCTCACTGAGACCGCGCTTGAGCCCGAGCCAGGGTACACCGATGGCTTTGTACTGGTAGTCGTTTCGCTTGTCCAGCGAGTTGTATGCCGCTTCGGACATGCCCCAGGGCATATTTCGCGTCTTGCCGAACTTGATCTGGCTCTTGACGGCAAACGAGCAGGTTTCGTCCAGCAGCGTGTTGCGGTAGCTCTTCATGATGAGCAGCGGCATCAGGTATTCGAACATGGTTCCCGTCCACGAAACGAGGCCTTTGTATTTACCAACGACGGTCAGCGTCCGCCCCATGCTGAACCAGTGCGCGGAGGGGATTTCTCCGTTGGAAATTGCGATATAGCTTGCCAGCCTCGCTTCGGAAGCAAGCAGGTCGTAGTAGGAGTCCGTCAATTTGCTGTCCTCGATACTGTATCCAATGGAAAGCAGCTTCTTTTTTTCGCTGTACAGCGGGCGGAACCGGACAGCCGCCGCCAGCGCATGGACGCGGTTAATCAGCGCCGTATGCCGCAGCACCGCGCGCAGGGAACGCTCGGCGGTTTCCGAAAGGGCGGCGTGCAGCCGCAGCAGCCAGACCGCCGCTTCCCCGCCGGCTTCCGGCTGCGTGGGTTCCGGTTGATCAATCATATGCCGAACCTGCAGTTCTGCCGCCCGCAAGCGCGCGGGCAGTTCGCCAAAGCTGCATATGCCGGTAAGCATTTGCAGCAATGTTCCGATCTCGGAAAAAGCGTTCTCCCTGCTATAAGCACGCAGCGGTTCCGGCAGTTGGCTCAGTACTATAAAGGCCGCGCAGTAGCCGTTTAGCATGTCGAGCTGCGCTTGTACCTGTTGTTTTGCCTTATAGAGCCAAACGTCGCTTTCAACGCTCGCGTCATCCAGCTGGCTCAACAGTGAAACGAGCGCCGCAAACATCGAACGAATATCCGGCGCAGGCGCTTCCGCTAACGGCTCAGCCGCTTCCCGTGCTTGACGGACGGCTTGCTGCCAGATAGGCGTAATCGTTGCTTCCGCGCAGGAAACCGTTGCATACAACCCCTCGAAAAATCGTTGATCGATCAACGGACAATCGAGATACTCCCGCAATCCCTGTTCCAGCGTCATCAAGTACCCGGTAAAATTCCCGCTGTCCACGGTCGAAATATACGCCGGAAACAGCGGCTTGAGCGTACCCGTGTCGTACCAGTTGTAGAGATGCCCGTTCCACTTTGGCAGTCCTTCGACGGTCGCAATCGCTTTTTCCAGCAACTCCAGCATCTCAATGGCGCCAATATAACCCATGTCGCGCGCGGTCAGCGCCGCAAGCAGGCCAAAGCCGATGTTTGTCGGCGACGTGCGCGCGGCAACGCCCCTGTACGGCTCCGCCTGATAGTTGTCCGGAGCCAGAAAATGAGTTTCCTTGCCGGAAAATTCTTCAAAATACCGCCAGGTTTTCCGCGCGGTCTTTTCCAGTTCCAGCCGTTCTTCCGGATCGGATGGCACAGGCTCTTCGGTTTCTTTGCCAACTGCGCGGGCAAGCGCGGGCGAAGCAAGCCACATCAGCGCAAACGGCAGAAGCAAAAACCACTCTCCGCGCGTGGTCAGCGCCGCCAGCAAGAGTATGGCAAGCGTCTGCCAGATTGCCGCCTGCATCCAACTGTAGTACCCGCCGAGAGATGTGATGCGTCTGGCTTCCGAATCGGCGGAGGTAACCCATTCGAGCAGGTTGCTCCTGGTGATGAGCAGCCGCGTGAGCGTCAGCAGAATTGCGCTGACTGCCAGCCATGCCTGATAGGGCAAAAATGAAATCTCCAGCAGCCCTTGCAACAGGGCGGACTTGAGCGAATCGATCACAGGGATATACCGCCGTGTGCGCGAGTTTCTACTCACAAGGGAAAGCAGGCTGCTAGCAATCGCACCCATGAACGGAAGCAGCATGCTCAGCAGCAAAAATCCCAGCCAAACGGCGAGATTCCCCGGCAAAATGGTTGCGGCAAGCAGGAAAAAGAGCATCATCGCGGGAGAAAGCAGGCTGCGGCGGAGGTTGTCGTACATCTTCCATTTGGAGAGCGCCGAAAGCGGGTTTGTGATCTTTTTGGAACCGATGTTTTTGATCATCGGCAATAAATAAGAAAGCAGCTGCCAGTCCCCGCGAATCCAGCGGTGCTGCCGGGCGGCGTATGCATGATACTGCGCGGGGAACCCGTCCGTCAGGATCAGGTCGGTCGCGAGCCCAGCCCGCAGGTAGGACCCTTCCAGCAAGTCGTGGCTGAGCACCGTGTTTTCGGGGATTGTGCCCTTGAGCACCGCCTGAAACGTACCGAGATCGTAAATGCCTTTGCCGGTGAAGATCCCTTCGCCAAACAAGTCCTGATAGACGTCCGAAAGCGCGCCGGAGTACGGGTCGATTCCATCCTGATTGGTAAAGATACGGGAAAACAGCGTCCCTCCCGCGCTCTCAATTTCGATATGCGGCTGAATCAAGCCGTACCCTTTTGTCACGACGCCGCGCCTGACGTCGATCAGCGGCCGGTTCAGCGGGTGCGCCATGGTCCCGATCAAGCGCTTTGCCATGCCGATGGGCAGTATCGTTTCGCTGTCCAGCGTGATGACATAGCGAATGCATTCAAACGGTGGCGCGTCGGAAGATTTGCAGACAAAGCTGGTGTCGGACAAGCCCTGCACGAGGTCGTTGAACTCCATGATCGCGCCGCGTTTGCGTTCCCAGCCGATCCATACGTTGTTGCTCTTGTTATACAGCCGTTCGCGATGGAAAAAGTAAAAAATCTCTTCTCCCTCGGCATATTTTGCGTTGAGCGCCGCGACGCCCGCAAGCGCGGCGGCAGTCACCGCGTCGTCGCCGGGCATATGTGCCGCCGCTGCGTCTCCAAACGCGCCGATCACCGCGAAATACAGGTTTTGTTCGCGGTTTCGCAGGTAGTGTTCTTCGATGGACTGCAAAACTTCCGCAACCCTTTCCGTATCCGGCAGCAGCGTTGGGATAATCACCATCGTGCTCAGTTCCTGCGGAATGCCATCCTTGAGTTCCAGCTTGGACATCAGTTTTGGCTTCATCACGCGACCAATCAGCCGGTTGACCAGATAGACCGCCATAGCCGAAGCAATCGGCAGCAACGCAAACCCACAGAGAATTCCGTAGAACGCCTTTGCGCTCGCCGCCGCGTGTATGCCGTAGAGTACGCCCGGCGCGGTAATCACGGCGGAAACCAGTGCGAGCGCGGAGAGGTAAAAAAGCCACCGCCGCTTCCCGCGCCCGCTTTGGCTAAGCCCCCGTTTTTTGCCTGTCAATTGACTTTTTAAAAGAGCGGCGCCTTCGTCTACGAGATAATACCCGACGTGCCCCTTCCGCTCTGCGTCCGGTTCCGTTCCGCTTACAGCGGCGGCCAGACGCACCGCCTCGCGCGCGGTATGCACTTCCGAACAGTGCGCAAACGCGGCGATGCGGGATATCTTTTGTTTATACGCGTCCCTTGTTGCCAAATCCATCTCCGCATAAACGCCGTCGCCACCCTCTCGAAGGATCTGCTCAATCCTGCTCGCGGCGGGCAGCAGCACCGACCAGTCCAGCGAAGAAAAGTAGTGCAGGCGCTTGATGCAGCTCTCCATGGCAACCGTGGAAAGCGACTGCGCGCTGTGCTCTAGCTGCGTCACTTCGTCCGCGGAGGTTCCGAGTTTGGATAACACCTCGTCCAGCGCCTGCATCGCTTCCGCGGGACTCCGTTCCGAACGGCGCAGCCGGAAGCACAGGTGCTCGGCAAAAGTTAAATCGACACACGCACCCATTTGCACGCCGGAAGTCAAAACAGCGTGAAACCGCTGCAGCTTTGCGGATTTGTCCTTCATAAACTCATCGTATGCGGCATCCGCTTTTTCACGGCTTTTCACCTCGGAGATGATATCCTCGCAAAGAAAGCGAATATCTTCGAATGTAACCAGCCGCAGCACAACCGGCAGCGCGCGAACCTCGCGCTCCAGCAGGATATTCTTTGCTTGATAGGCAGAGAAGTACGCCGCAAGCGCCGCGTCATCCAGCAGGTTCCCGCTGCCGGATATCAGTTCGATAGCCATCGCAAACACGCGCGCATATCCTTTGTACGGGCCGGACTGCAGCACCGGCAGTCGAAGGTATTCCTTTTTCCTTAGTTCGCTCAAAAGTATGCGGTACTGGGACTCGATGATATAGAAGTTATCGAGCAGCCACTCCGCCTGCGCGGGGACATCCAGACTTTTTATGAGGTCGTCGTTGAGAAACGCGCAGGCTGAACGGATCAGTTTGTAGCTGCTTTTCAGTTCCGGGAGAGGCCAGTCGCGCGTGCTGCGTTTTTTCGAAACCATATGCGCTATGGTCGACTGGCGCGCATATGTCTGCGGGTCTTCAATGGAGAGTGAAGCTACGCCTTTGCCCGCGCTCCGTTCCCGAAAAGTCACCACCATCACTGCCAAAAAAAACAAAAAGGCACCTGTTGATAATAAGATGCCTAATAATAGAGTATTCACTTTTTCATTGCTCCTTCCAAACCGGTATCCCGTCGCGGGATGGTTGCTGGCGCGCGCGTTACGTTCGGTTCCGCCGCGTAGGAGCATCGAGCAGACTGTTGCCGGTGTTAAAAACTACGGCGAGCACGTTTCAATCTGTTTTTTCGGAGCCTTGCCAAACTGCACCGCGATACTATCCTGCCTCGTTGAGTCTAGAGTGCAACTCATCAAATAACTTGAATATTTGTATAACTCAAACTACAATTAATTGTTAACTCTTTTTGTATGAGTCCATTATACTACACTTTCCATCGAAACGTTCGCTCAGTTGGAAATAAAGTAAAATTGCACGTGATTACCTTCCTAATCTGTTAAAGCAGCCAATTCTTATGTTTTTTCTATGAATATCGGTGGCAAGCAAATTATCGTTATAATTATTATACATATTATACTATCTATATCTATTTGAATGCGGTATCATGAATCATAAGATCACTATGTAATCGCTGTAAGAAACTCGACATTGAAAATGAAACACGGACGCAATGAAACGGAGGCATTCTATGAACCCAACAACAACCCGCGAACCGGTGAAGCGCGCGCGCCCGCCGACATCCGTTCAAAATAACCTTCCGGTCACAAAGTCTCAGGAATATGCCGAGAGCATCATCAACACCATCCGCGAGCCGCTGATTGTATTGGATCAGGACCTGCGGGTTGTCACCGTCAGCCGGTCGTTTTACGAGGTGTTTCAGGTCAACCCCGAAGAGACGGTCGGAGAACTGATCTACAACCTGGGCAATAAGCAATGGGATATCCCAAAATTGCGGGAGTTGCTGGAAACCATCCTCCCCGAAAAAACGACGTTTGACAACTACGAAGTCGAGCACGATTTTGCGACCATCGGCAGACGCATCATGCTGCTCAATGCCCGGCAGATTCAGCGTGTACTTGGTAAAGAACGAATTATCCTGCTGGCAATCATTGACGTCACCGAACGCAGGGATATTGAAATCGGCCTCGAAAAGGCTCGAAAAGAACTCGCGGATATTAAAATTTCCGAAGACGAAGCGCACGATTATTCCGAGAGCATCATCAACACCGTGCGCGAGCCGCTGATAGTACTCAATCAGGACCTGCGCGTTGTTACGGCCAGCCGGTCTTTTTATGAAGTGTTTCAGGTGAACCCCGAAGAGACTGTCGGTGAGCTGATTTATGACCTTGGCAATAAACAATGGGATATCCCGAAGCTGCGGGAATT
This sequence comes from Clostridiaceae bacterium, assembly GCA_039683415.1. GTDB lineage: Bacteria > Bacillota > Clostridia > Christensenellales > CAG-138 > UBA7703. The sequence continues at coordinate 170,321 of JBDKRL010000004.1, read as the reverse complement.
GCTCGAAACGATACTCCCCGAAAAAACGACGTTTGATCATTACGAAGTCGAGCACGATTTTACCACGATCGGCAGACGGATCATGCTGCTCAACGCGCGCCAGATTCACCGGGTGCTTGGAAAAGAACACATCATTCTTCTGGCCATCGAGGACGTCACCGAGCGCAGAGACTTTGAAAACGGCCTTGAAAAAGCGCATGAAGAGCTGAAGATATTGTCCGTTGAACTCAAGCGCGCGGCGCTTGCAAAATCCGAATTTCTCGCGAACATGTCGCATGAACTCAGAACCCCGCTTAACTCGATCATTGGCTTTTCCGAAGTGCTTTCCGATGAAACGTTCGGTCCGCTCAACGATAAACAAAAGAGCTATGTCAGCAATGTGCTGACGAGCGGAAAGCACCTGCTGCTCTTGATCAACCAGATCCTGGACATGGCGAAAGTGGAATCCGGCAAAATGCACCTGACATTATCCAATGTGGCCACAAAGAACATGCTTTATGAGATCGCCATGCTGGTAGAGGACATCTTAAGCAAAAAAGCTATCACAATGACGCTGGAAATTGACGATAACCTGCCGGATATCGAAGCTGACGAACTGAAGCTGAAGGAAATCCTCTATAATCTGCTGGCCAACGCGGTAAAATTCACGCCTGAAGCCGGAGAAATCCATTTATATGCGCAGACCTCCGGCTCCAATATTGAAATCACCATCCAGGATACGGGTATTGGAATCGCCGAAGAAAACATGGACAAAATCTTCGAAGGGTTCTTCCGCGTAGATACGCCCTATTCCAGAATCACGGAGGGAACAGGACTTGGCCTGCCGCTCTCGCGGAAGCTGGTGGAACTGCACGGCGGAGCGCTGACCATAGAATCCGCCGGACTCAATCTTGGTACCACTGTTCGATTCACATTACCGGTTCATTCCCTTGGAGGTGGGCAAGCATGAGAAAACGGGTTCTCGTTGTCGACGACAACAAAAACAACCGCGTTCTGGAGACGGACATTCTGGAAGTAGCCGGGTTTGAGGTGTTTGAAGCGGAAAACGCACAGCAGGGCATCGCTTTTGCGCAAAAAGAGCGGCCGGATATCATCGTGATGGACGTCCGCCTGCCGGATATGCGCGGTACCGAAGCCGCAAGGATCCTGCGGCAGGAAGCAGCTATGGAGGATATCCCGATCATCTTCGTGACGGCTTCCGTGCTCAAGGAAGACAGAAAAGAAACGGAAGGCATTTCAAATATCGGATTTATCGGTAAGCCGATCAACACGCGCACCTTTGCGCAGGAAATCAGCCGTTATCTGGAAAACGCGCGCAGCGATATAAAACCGCAGGAAGAAAAGGAATCAACATGAACGATAAACCGGTCATTCTGGCCGTTGACGACCAAATACAAAACATCGAACTGCTCGAAGCGTTTCTGATTCCTCAGGGATATCAAATCATCCGCGCGAGCAGCGGCGAAGAAGCGCTCTCCAACCTCTCCGGTGAGATTGATTTGATTCTGCTCGACGTCATGATGCCCGGCATGGACGGCTTCGAAGTGACCCGACGCATACGCGAAAATCCTTCGTTCCGGCTGCTCCCCATCATACTGGTTACCGCTCTGCGGGAAACGGAAGATCACGTGAAAGGAATTGAAGCGGGATGCGATGATTTTATCTCAAAGCCTGTGGAGAAAATCGAGTTGGTCGCGCGCGTTCGCGCGTTACTGAAAGTAAAAGCCTATCACGATCTGACGGGCGAGTATCAAAAAAAGCTGGAGTCCGAAATCGCAATCCGAACGGAAGAACTACGGCGTGCTCTGGAAGGCACACGAGCCGCGGCGCTGGAGATCATTCAGCGATTGTCCGCCGCCGCCGAATGCAAGGACGAGCAAACCGGTTACCATATCGACCGTATGAGCCGGTACGCCGCCGCCGTTGCCCGGCAAATGGGGCTGAACGAGGCAGAAACGGAATTGATCCAGTTCGCAGCCCCCATGCACGATTTGGGCAAAATCGGCATTCCGGACAAAATCCTGCTCAAGCCCGCAAAACTCAGCCCGCTGGAATGGGAAATTATGAAGAAACATACGCTCATCGGCGCGGAGATTATGAAGGACTCGCAGATCGAACTGCTGCAAGTTGGTGAGGTCATTGCGCGCACGCATCACGAAAAATGGGACGGCAGCGGGTACCCTGCCGGACTGAGCGGAGAGGATATCCCACTTTACGGCAGAATCGCAGCCATCGCGGATGTTTTTGACGCGCTTTGCTCCGCGCGTCCGTATAAAGAAGCATATCCCTTGGAGGATGCGCTCGATGTGATCCGCAAAGGGAGCGGCAGCCATTTTGACCCCGCGGTGGTGGACGCCTTCTTTGCGATACTCGACGAAATTCAGGCAATCAAGCTGCAGTACGAAAGCAGCGCGCTGCAGCAGGCCGAAATGAGCGAATTCAAGCTGCTGTTGAGCCAGTATCGCGAACACTTTGCCCCACAGGCAACATTTTAGACGCCGCTGTCTTGCCGGCAATTTGCCGGATTGTATCGTCAATATGGCACGCCGCATTCAGAATAACCCTTGCAGCACCCACGCTCTGCCGTATCGCAGCTCGTATCCAGATCGGCCAGAAACCGATGTTCCTTCTAAAAAAATACGGATGGCGATCTATATGAATGGATATAGTTATCAAAACGGGTTTCAAGATTTGCCGCTGGCTTCCGCCCGGTTCGAAGTCGTCTTTGATCAAAAAGGTCTTCCCTGCGATTTCGAATTTTCACAGGTCAACCTCGCGTTTGAAGCGCTCTTTTCGCAGCGATATGTCGATATCGTCGGCAGCAGGCTTTCCAACGCCCTATTGCCGATTAAAAAACCGGAAATTGACCCTATCATGGAGTTCCTTGCACAGGTACTGCAAAACGGAGTCGCCGAGCTGGAGCAATTTGTTGAAACAAGGCAGAAATGGTACCGGATTATCGCTTATCCGCATGAACACAAATTTCTGACCGCGGTGATCTTTGATATCACGGAGCAAAAGAAAGCGGAGTCGGCGTTGATTATATCCGAAGCCAATTACCGGCGATTGTTTGAGGCGGCAAAGGACGGAATCCTCATTCTGGATGCGGAAACCGGAAAAATTACGAGCGTAAACCCGTTTCTGGTCAATTTGCTGGGCTATACCGAAGACGAATTTCTCGAGAAATTCGTTTGGGACCTGGGCGTATTTCGTGATATCCTGGCAAACCGCGATCACTTTCAGGAACTGCAGCGCAAGGAGTACATCCGTTATGAAAACCTTCCTCTTCAAACAGTGGACGGAAGACAGGTTCACGTTGAATTCGTCAGTAACGTTTACATGGTCGGCACTCGCAAGGTGATTCAATGCAATATTCGGGATATCACCGAGCGAAAACGGCTGGAAGCGGCATTGGAAAAAGAGAAACGCATGTACGAAATCACCTTGCTTTCCGTTGGCGACGGGGTGATCTCCTGCGATAATAAAAACCGCATCATTTTTCTCAATAAAGCTGCGGAACTCTTGACCGAATGGCCGCAGGCAGAAGCGAAAAACCTGCCGTTGGAAACCGTCTTTCATATTGTCGACGAGTTCACGCGGCGCAAAAGCGAAAACATCTTGCAGGAAGAGATTGAAAGCACAAAAATGTTCGAGCGGGATCTGCACATCCTTCTGATTACGAGGTATGGAATCGAACGAGCCGTTGAATACACCGTTGCACCCATCATCGAGGAAAACGGCGCCGTTGTCGGCAGCGTGCTGGTATTCCGGGACTTTTCCGAAAAGCGGTCGGAACAAAAAAAGATCGAGTTTTTAAGTTACCACGACCAGCTCACGGGGCTGTATAACCGCCGGTTTTACGAAGAAGAACTCAGCAGGCTGGATACAAAACGAAACCTGCCTCTTGCCATCGTAATGGGAGACGTCAACGGCTTAAAGCTCGTCAACGATTCCTTTGGGCATATCGTTGGAGATGAACTGCTCAAAAAGGTAGCTTCCGTCATGCAGGCGGCGTGCCGCGCGGACGATATCCTCGCCAGGCTCGGCGGGGACGAGTTCGTTCTCGTTCTTCCGAAGACGGATTCGTTCGGCGCGGAGCAAGTCATTCAACGCATCAAGGAACTAATGGAAAAAGAAAAGGTGAACGCGGTTGATCTTTCGGTTTCATTTGGGTACGAAATCAAACGCGACGAGCAAGACAGCATGTCGGAAATCTTCAAGTGCGCGGAAGACCATCTTTACCGTCACAAGCTCTACGAAAGCCTCAGCATGCGCAGCCAAACGATCAGTCTGGTGCTCAACGCGCTTTTCGAAAAGAACACGCGCGAAATGCTGCACTCCAAACGCGTCGGAGAAATCTGCGAGCTCATCGCCGCAAAAATGGGGCTGAGCGAAGAAAACATCCGCAACCTAAAGACGGCCGGTTTGATGCACGATATCGGAAAGATCGGCATTGACGAGTCCATCCTGAACAAGTCAACGCGTTTGACCGACGCCGAATGGGAGGATATGAAGCGCCATCCCGAGATCGGCTACCGTATATTAAGCTCGGTCAGCGAGTTTTCGGAAATTGCCGTTTGTGTTTTAGAGCATCATGAACACTGGGACGGAACCGGTTATCCGCGCGGACTCAAAGGAGACGAAATCTGCCTGGAAGCGCGTATCGTTGGTTTTGCCGACGCTTACGACGCGATGACCCGCGGCAGGGCATACCGAAGCGCGTTGGGCGTCAAGGAGGCGCTGGTCGAGATTTATAGTTGCGCCGGCGCGCAGTTTGACCCGGATATCGTCCGCCTGTTTGCCAACGATATACTTGGCGAAGAAATTACATAAAAATCCTTATTGCAACATCAGCGGCAGGCCTTGGTTTGCTTTAGCATGGCCCATGCGATAAAAAACCAAGGAGCACCGGATGGTGCTCCTTGGTTTTTGGCGGAGAGAGTGGGATTCGAACCCACGTTACCTTTAAGGGGTAAACACGATTTCCAGTCGTGCGCCTTCGACCAGCTCAGCCATCTCTCCACGGCTCGGTAAACTCGACGCAATGAGTATCATACACGAACGCGTTTCGTTTTGCAATACTTTTTGTGTGATTCAGCGACACTAAAATGATGCAAAATACATCCTGCTTTTATCGCTTTGCGGCGGCTGGAACCGCGGACGTTACCGCAACATCCAGTCGATCAGCTGAAAGCCTTCCTGCAGAGAAACGTGTGTGCTCGCGGCGTCTTTTTCGCAATAACGCACAGGTATGTTCTCAGCGTCGCCCTTGTGGTACAGCACGAACGGCACGGGTTCGGCGCTGTGGGTGCGGATTTTCAGCGGCGTCGGATGATCCGGCAGCAGCAGGATGCGGTAGTCTTCCCCGCTCTTTTCAAGATAGTTCCAAACGGGAGCAAGTACTTTTTCGTCGATCTGCTCAATCGAGTAAATCTTTTCTTTGACTTGCCCGTGATGGCCGCATTCGTCCGGCGCTTCGAGGTGAATATAGACGTAATCGATCCCGCGGGAAAGCGCGTCGACGGCCGCCTGCGCCTTGCCGGAGAAGTTCGTTTCGAATGTGCCAGTCGCGCCTTCGACCTTGATGACTTCCATGCCGGCGCATTTACCGATGCCCTGAATCAGATCGACGGCGGAGATGACCGCGCCGCTCAGACCCGTTTTCTCGATAAACGGAGAGAGTTTCGGCTTTCTCCCCTCGCCCCAGAACCAGATGGCGTTGGCCGGGTTCTTGCCCGCCTGAACGCGCGCCTGATTGATGGGATGGCCAGCAAGAAGGGCAAACGCCTGCTTCATCCATTCCATCAGCATTCCGGCGTTCGTTCCCTGCGGAAGCTTGCCGGATACGCTCTGGCCGGAGATGTCGTGCGGCGGGGTGAGGATTGCGCCGTCCGCTCCATTTTTAAGCACGAGGCAATGCCGGTAAGAAAAACCGGGATAGAGCATCACGCCGTCGCTTTGAATGCGCTCGTTGAGATAGGCAATCAGCCCGGCTGCTTCTTCGGTGGTAATCTCGCCCGCACTGTAATCGGTCATCACGGTATCGGTTATTTCGGTTCCGCCGGTCAGCGTCACGAGGTTGCAGCGATACGTCACGTCGCTGTCTTCCAGCGCAATGCCGAGGCTCATCGCTTCCAGCGGCGAACGTCCGGAATAGTAGACGCGCGGGTCGTAGCCGAACACGGCGAGGTTTGCTGTGTCGCTGCCGGGTTTCATACCGTCCGGAATCGTCTTTACGAGCCCGAACGTCCCCGCCTGCGCAAGCTTGTCCATAGAAGGATGATTTGCCGCTTCCAGCGGCGTCTTGCCGCCCAGTTCGTCCAGCGGCCAGTCCGCCATGCCGTCACCCAGGATTACCGCGTATTTCATATGTCCCTTACTCCAAAGTATTGATACAGCGTGCAGGGTATGCCGCCGTTGGTGAGCTTTCTGCGTTTATCGGCGCGCTTGCCGTAAACGGTTTCAAACTCGCGCATACCCGAAAAGATATTGACGTTCCAGCCTGGATACGGAGCAAACGCGCGCCGCATCTGCCGGTAAAGCTCCTTGACGTCCTTTTCCCCCAGCATCCGTTCTCCGTAGGGCGGGTTGCAGACGAGGACGCCGAACTGTTCGGCTGCCGAAAAATCCTTGACGTCCCGAACGCCCCAGTCGCAGAAAACGCCCGCCTTTTTTGCGTGCATCTTGCAAAGGTCGATGCTTCTGGGATCGACGTCGAATCCGGAAATCTGTATCTTTTGATTCGTCCTCTGCTCCTGCGCTTTTGCGCGTTCCGCCACCCAGATGGACTTGTCGAAAAACCACCATCCCTCCGCGGCAAACGAGCGGTTGAGCCCGGGCGCGATGTTCTGCGCAATCATCGCGGCCTCGATGGGCATAGTGCCGGAGCCGCACATGGGATCGATCAGCGGCAGTTCCGCCTTGTAGCGCGAAAGCAGCACGATGGCGGCCCCCAGCGTTTCCGCAAGCGGCGCCGCAACGTTGAATGTACGGTAGCCACGACGAGAAAGCCCCGCGCCGCAGCAGTCCAGACAAAGAGAGACTTTGTTTCGCAGAATCCCTACTTCGACGATGATCTCATCCCCGCCTTCGGGAATTGTGGTGCGCTGATACCCTGCCTTCAGGCTTTCGATGATCGCCTTTTTGACGATGCTCTGGCAGTCGCTTACCGAAAACAACGTGCTCTTGGCGGACTTGCCGTTGACATGGATATTCGTTTCCGGCTTGAGATAGCGTTTCCAACTCAACGCTTTTGTCTGTTCAAACAGCGCGTCGAAGGTTTCCGCTTCAAACTCGCCGATCACGAGCAGCACTCGCTCCGCCGTCCTCAGCCAGAGCAGCGCGCGCGCCATATCCGCCGCACCGCCGGCAAAGCTCACCCGCGCGTCCTCGGTTTCCAGCACTTCGATATCCAGGTCGCGAAGCTGACGAGTAACGAGCGACTCCAACCCCATTTTGCAGGTTGCGTAAAATTTCATGTTTCATCCTCCGGGGTTTTTGCGTACGGCGCGAATTTGAGAATCGCGTTTCTGAGGCGCGAATTTGACACGCGGTAGATCTCGCCAATCTCTTCCTGCGTTACTTCCTCGCCGCAGTTTTTGCGTCCGAGGTATTCCAGCGCCGCGGCATAACTCACTTCCTGAGAAGCGGAGATGCGCGGGAACTTACGGTTCAGGCTCTCGATATAGCGGCGGAAGATGCGCGCGGCTTCGTTTGCGCATTCCTCTCGGCAGTTGCCGAGCATGAACTGCAGCAACACCTGCATAACGCCCTCATAAGAGGCAGGCATCTTGTAATCGAGTTCCAGCATGTTTACGCGCCCGCTGATCCAGCGTCCGTTGAGGTACGCGCGGAACGGCTCCTTTGCGCCCATCTGCCGCAGCATACCGAACACGGCGCGCTTCAAATCGTCCGGCTGGTCGGTTTTGAGCAGAAAATCCCGCAGTATCCTCTCGGCCAGCTGATCGCCAAACGTGAAGATCAGTGAAAGCATGCTCTTTTTGACCCGTATGTCGGAAAGTGTCGTGGCCCAGACGAGCAAATCGCGAAAATACGCGTCGTTTGTCCAGGTGTGATACAGTTCTTCCTGCGGCTGCGTCAAAGCGCGGTTAATATGGTTGAGCCTGCGGAACGCTTCTCCAAACGGCACCTGGTACGGAATCATCCACCGCGCGGCAACGTTCTTAGCCGAACCGTCCGTATGCCGGCAAAGGCTCAGGTAATAGCGCGCAACCGTATCGTGCGGATCGATGCGTAACAGCTTTTGGTAGCACACGCGTGCTCCCTCCGCATCCCCCCGCATAAACCGGACATAGCCTGTTTTATGCAGCACATTCTCATCGTATGGCATGAGTACCACAAGCTGGCTCAGCGTCTTTTCCGCTTCCTCAAACCGCTGCAAATCAAGCTGCAGCACCGCGATGCTGTGGAGCTCTTCCGGCTCGGCGGTCTTGATCTGCGAGAGCATTTCCAGCTTTTCCAATGCGGCGGCCTGATTGTTTGCGTCGAGATCCGCCAGCGCGAGCGTGCAGACGGCGAGGACGTCGTTCGGGCGTTCTTCGAGCAGCTGATTGGCGATACGTTCCGCATCCGAACGTCGGTTGTCGCAAAAATACGCAATCGCGAGCTGCTCGCGCACCTTGACGGAATCCGGTTTCTGGCCGATGCGGTGCTCAAGTTCCTCCACGGCAAAGCCGACGTCCCCGCTGGCAAGCAGCGAACGCGCGTAGCGGCAGACGGCGTTGTCCTCATAATCGTCGTCCGTCTTCAGGCCCGTCGTTTCAAACATCGCGTCGTCGTCGTCGATGAGGTCGAGAAAATCTTCCGCGTCCGCGGCAAAGGGGCCGTCAGGCTCTTCGTCGAGATAGTCTTCCAGGCTGTCCGCCGCGCAGTCGTAGTCCTGCAGACCGAAATAATTACAGGCAAGGCCAAAGTGCACTTCCGGCGGGAGATCCTGCTCGCTTGCCATCAGCTGCAGGAGGATGCGGTTGCTCTCCTCAAAACGCTGCATCTGGCTGAGTATTTCCGCAAGCGCTATCAAAATCTCCGGGTCTTCCGGCGCGCGCTCATAAGCTTCGCGGTATTTATAAATCGCCGCGATTAAATCGTTTTTTTCCAGTTCCTTTTCGCCGCGTTTTCTGTAAAACGAAGCGTTCTGGCTGAAGGGGATCACTTTTCCACTTTTAGCTGTCTTCATCTTCATTCCCGGAAGCTGTTTTGATCAGCTCCCTTAAATCTTCCTCCGTAAAAGCGTAACTCCTGTCGCAAAACCGGCAGGTAACGGTTGCGCCATGGTCATTTTCCATCATGTCGCGCAGTTCCTCTGCGCCGGTAGCAATCAGCGCTTGTTCAATGCGTTTGCGCGAGCAGTCGCATAAATAGCGCGGTTCCCGTTCGGAAACGATCTCCAGATCCAAATCCCGAAACACGCGCTGCAGAAACGCGTCCGCCGTCTCGCCCTCGACCAGTTTTTTGGAAAGAGCGGATATCTCTTCGCTTTTTTGCTGCAGGCGGTCGATGAGCTCGTCAGGACATCCCGGCATCGGCTCGGCAAACACGCCGCCCGCGGCAAGGACTTCCCCGCTTTCGGCATTCACCCGAACGCCGAGATAGATCAAGGCGGGGCGCTGCAGGCTCACGGCGTAGTACTGCGCAAAATCGACCGCGATTTCGCCGGAAACGAGGTTGCTTACTCCCACATACGGCTCTTTGAGCCCCATATCGCTGACGACCGTGAGTTTGCCTTCGCAGCCCACGAACCCGCCGACGTCCAGCTTGCTTTCCGGCGTAGGCGGCAGTTCCGATGCGCCGTTTGTCACGGAGCCTTTCACTTCCAGCGCGGCGTTACCAGTGCAGATCATGCTGCCGGCGGGGCCGTTGCCTTTGAGGATGGTAGAAATTTTGTCGTCTTCGTGCTTGAGGTCCGCGGCCATCATGGCGGTCATCATCAGTTGCCTGCCAAGCGCCGCCGTGGCAACGCGCGATAGCCCGTGTACCCTGTGCGCTTCCCGTACGAGCGCCGTTGCTTCAATTAAAGTGATACGGAGCATTCCCTCCGAAGCAATGCTCTGGATCAAACGATCCGGGCATGCTGTTTGTTGTTCCTGATTCATCATACTCCCAAATACGGCTTGCCGTATCGTTTTCTTTATTCGCCTTTTTCGGCTCTGCGTGCGGCAAACTGAATCCGCTCGCTGGCTGCCCCCGGATCGTTCTTTGTAAATGCTTCGTAAGCATCCGCAGAGGCAAAACCGCTTTGCCGGAGAGCTGCGAGCAGGTCTTCCACCGTATGCGCCCGCTGTATATGCTGCTCAGTGAAGCGCTCATATTTTCCGCTCCCGTCGGGAACAAAAAACGAAAGGTTCATCTCGATAAGACGGCTCTCCGGGTCGAATGCGTTCTGCCAGAGATACGCGCATTCACTCGTATCCTCTCCGTACGTTTCCGCGCCGAGAACGCATTCGAGTTTGTACGCCGAAGAGATATCAAACAGCAGCGCGCCGCCGGGTTTGAGCGCTTGATGCGCGCTGCCGAAAAACGCATTCACGTCCTTTTGCGTCAGCAGGTAGTTCACACCGTCGCAGGCGCAGACAATTGCGCTTGCCGGTTTATGCAGAGAAAGTTCTCGCATATCCTGACAGACGAACGGAATTTTCTGTCCCGCAAGCCGCGCTTTCTTCTGGGCAACGGCAAGCATCTCTTCCGAACGGTCGACGCCGGTCATAAGAAAGCCCCGCTTGCTCAGCCGTATCGTGAGTTCTCCCGTTCCGCAGGCGCAGTCCACAACGGAATCGCCGGGGCGCACACCGTGCTCGGACAACAGCGAAACAAGATAGTCCGCCCAGCCGTCGTAATCGACAGAACGCATCAGCGCGTCATACACGTTTGCAAACCGACCATATTCCGAATCCATCGCGCCAATGCTCCTTTTTTCACAAGATTATACGCTCGGTTTTTTATTGTACAACATATCCGCGCGTCTAGCAAACAGAACCCTTCATAAACGCCGTTTTACCCGAAAGTATCACAATTTTTCCGCAATTGCCGTTCCTTTCTGCCTGCGTTATGCAGGATAATCCCGTCGTCACAACCTCAAATCGAAACAAATATATCCTATATTCTTATTGTTCTTGTTTGACAAACCAGTGAATATTTATTAGAATCAGTCTAACCAAAACGTATGAAGCTTGAATGGGTGTCTCTATCCTGTTTCGGCATCCAACATGGTTTAATGATAGGATTGATGCGGTTTGAACAGAACTTGCGCAATAAAAAAACTAAATCAGAAAGGCGAAGTTCTCGAAGTCGAGAAAACAGGTAACAAACCATGAAACAGTACAAAGTCGCAGTCGTTGGCGCCACAGGAATGGTTGGCAGAATGTTTCTCCGCGTGCTGGAAGAGCGGAAACTTCCCGTTTCGGAATATTTCCTCTTCGCTTCCGAACGCAGCGCGGGCACCGAAATCACCTTTATGGGCAAAACGCATACCGTTCGCGAACTGACTCCCGACGCCTTCAAAGGCCTCGGCGTGGATATTGCTCTGTTTTCCGCGGGCGCGGGCACTTCCAAAACCTTTGCGCCCATCGTTGCGGAATCCGGCGCGGTGGTCATCGACAATTCCAGCTGCTGGCGCATGGACCCGGAAATCCCGCTGGTCGTTCCGGAAGTCAATCCTGACGCGATTCCGCTGTATAAAAACCGCGGCATTATCGCCAATCCCAACTGCTCGACCATCCAGGCGATGGTTCCGCTAAAGCCGCTCGCGGTCAAATACGGCCTCAAGCGCGTGATTTACTCGACCTATCAGGCCGTGTCCGGCGCGGGCATGAAGGGCTACAGCGACCTCGAAAACGGTCTCAAGGGCATCGCCCCGCAGAAGTTCCCGCACCCCATCGCGGGCAACTGCCTGCCGCAGATCGACGTCTTCCTAGACAACGGCTACACCAAGGAAGAGCAGAAGATGGTCGACGAGTCGAGAAAGATTCTCGGTCTGCCGAACCTGCGCGTCACGGCGACGACCGTCCGCGTGCCGGTGTTCCACGGTCACAGCGAGAGCATCAACGTCGAACTCGAAAAGCCGTTTGAACTGGCGGACATCCGCGCTATCTGGGAAGCGACGGAAGGGCTTGTTGTGCAGGACGATCCGGCAAACAGCCTCTACCCCATGGCTATCACAGCGGCCGATACCGATCCCGTCTACGTGGGTCGGCTCCGCCGCGACTTCTCCGTTGATAACGGCATTAACTTCTGGTGCGTTGCGGACAATATCCGCAAGGGCGCGGCGACCAACGCCGTTCAGATTGCTCAGGAACTGATTCGTCAATGGGAGGCGTAAAGAATTATGTCTATCTTTCGGGGTTCCGCCGTTGCAATGGTCACGCCGTTTCAAAACGGCTCGATCGATTTTACGGCATATACCAGGCTGATTGAGCTGCAGATTGCGAACCGAACGGACGCGATTGTCTGCTGCGCAACGACGGGCGAAAGCTCAACGCTCAGTCTGGACGAACGGCTCAGCATCATCCAGTTCGTCGTGGAGCGCGTCAACGGGCGCGTGCCCGTTATCGCCAGCACCGGCGGCAACAACACCGAGGAAGTCATTCAAAACAGCAAATCCGCCGAAGCAATCGGCGTGGACGGTTTGCTGGTGGTCACCCCTTACTACAACAAAACGACGCAGCAGGGTTTGATTCGCCACTATTTTGCCGTGGCGGACAGCGTCGATACGCCGATTATCGTTTACAACGTGCCCAGCCGCACCGGGCTGAACGTTCTGCCCCAGACCATGGCGGAGCTTTGCACGCATAAGAACATCGTCGGCACCAAGGAAGCCAGCGGCAACATCGAGCAGATCGTCAACATCGCCGCGCTCTGCCCGCAGTGCGACATCTATTCCGGAAACGACGACCATGTTGTGCCGATTCTGAGCATTGGCGGCAAGGGCGTGATCTCCACCATCGCCAACGTCGTCCCCGGCGAAATGCACGCCATGTGCGAAGCGTTCTTTAAGGGCGACATCGCGCTGGCGCGTCAGCTGCAGCTGCAGATGATCCCGCTCTGGAAAGCGGCATTCTGCGAAGTGAACCCCATCCCGATCAAGGCCATGATGGGGCTGATGCAGCTTTGCGAACCGGACGTTCGCCTTCCGCTCGTCTCTCCGACGCCCGCCGATATGCGGCTGATCGAAGAAACATTGAAAGGTTATGAACTGATCTGAACGATTAAAAAATTCTGGAGGACGTATGATTTCTGTTTTAATCAACGGAATCTGCGGTCAGATGGGACGCGCCGTGTATGCTGCTTGTCAAGCGCAGAGCGGCGTTTTTTCCACCGCAGCGGGCGTGGACCTTTTTGACTGCAAAGAGCAGCTATCCTGCCCCGTTTATCGCGATATTGAAGACGTAAAGGAAGCCGTGGACGTCGTAATCGACTTCTCCGTTCCCGCTTCGGTTCCCACCGTTCTGCGTTTTGCGCAGTCGCGCGGGATTGCCGCCGTCATCGGCACCACGGGTCTTGGAGAACGCGAGCTCAAACTCATCCGCGCCGCGAGCGAACGCATCCCCGTGTTTCAAACGGGCAATATGTCGCTTGGCGTCAATCTTCAGCTGGAGTTGGTGCGCCTTGCCGCGGCAACGCTCGGCAGCGATTTCGATGTGGAAATCGTAGAAACACACCACCGCAAAAAGGTGGACTCTCCCAGCGGAACCGCGCTCATGCTGGCGGACGCCGTGGCTTCCAGCTCGCCGGACGAAATGGAACTGGTGTTCGGCAGGCACGAAAAAAACAAGCGCCGCACGCAGAGCGAAATCGGCATCCATTCCCTCCGCGGCGGAACGGTCGTCGGCGAGCACGCGGTGCAGTTCATCGGCAACGACGAAATCGTAGAAGTCACGCACCGGGCATTCAGCAAACAGATCTTTGCGCAGGGCGCGCTCCGTGCGGCACATTATGTGGCAGGGAAAAAGAACGGCTTATATAATATGAAAAACGTCGTCAGCGAGCGCGACGCGGCTTCCAACCTGCTTTCGCTGGAAGATCAGGCGGTGGTGAGCGTTCTTGCACCCGCAAAGGACGAATCCTTCGTCTCCCGCCTGTTCGACGCCGTGGCCGCGCGCGGTGTGTTTATCGATATGATCGCCTGCGGTGAACCGGACGAATCCAGCGTGAGCATCGGCTTTTCGCTTGCCGGCGGCGATCTCTGCCAGGCGCTTGACGCGCTCAACGAGCTCAAGCTCGGCGGTACGGACTTTTCCTGCCGGACGCGCTCCGATCTGACCAAACTGACGCTGGAAGGAACCGGCATGGCGCTGCGCCACGGCGTTGCCGCGCAGCTGCTCTCCACGCTCTGCAAGGCCAACATTCATATCTGGCTCGTGACCACCAGCGAAACGCGCATTGAATTCTGCGTGGACGCTATCGACGCGCTGAAGGCGGTTGAAGAAGTAAAAGCACAGTTCGTCATCGGCTGAGAAGACTGAAGCAAAGCGCTTCCCTTCCGGGAAGCGTTTTTTGTTTGTTTTGAAATTTATAGCCCTTCTTTTTTCAGGCGTTGTTCTTCGCCATGCAGCAGACGCTTGATATTCTCGATGTGACGCACATACACGATGACGGCGAGAAGCCCTGCCAACAAGACCAGCGGCAAGTCGTTGAGCCGGAAGATCAGCGTGCAGATAAAGAACAACAGAATGCTCGCCATGGAGACGATAGAAACGCGCTTGTTGACGGCGAGAATAATCGCGCCGACCGCAAGAGCAATGCCCGCGCCGAGCGGAAATGTAAAAATCATCAGGCTCGCGGATGACGCAACACCTTTTCCCCCGCGGAATCCCGCGAAGACCGGCCAGCAGTGACCGACAACGACGAACAGCCCCGCGAGATACCCACCGACTGTCCCGCAGAGCAGCTGCCCCACAAGAACACTTAAAAATGCTTTTATAAAATCCCCGGCGAAGGTGACAGCGCCGGGCTTATACCCAAATACGCGCACCATGTTTGTGCTGCCCGCGTTGCCGGAACCGTGGTTTCTAACGTCGTCGTGATAGTACCATTTACTGACGATGATTGCGGTTTGGATATTGCCCAGCAGATACCCGGAGAGGATGCAGGCCAGAACCGTCCAGAGGTTGAGAGTCCATATTCCGGAAGAAAACGTCATTGCTCGGTGTCCTTCTTTCTGTTGCGGAAAATAAGCCGGATCGGCGTTCCCTCGAAGCCGTACGACTTACGAAAGAAGTTTTCCAAATACCGCTCGTAGGAAAAGTGTACGATATCGGTATCGTTGACAAAGATGATAAACGTCGGCGGCTGCACCGTCGCCTGCGTGGCAAAATAAATCTTGAGCACGCGCCCTTTGTCCGAAGGCGGCGTGTTCATCATGACCGCCTCGCTGACGGTATCGTTGAGCTGACCGGTTGTAATGCGGCGGCGGCTCTGTTCAAACGCCGAAACGACGGTTTCGAGCACCTTGCCGACGCGCTGACCGTTTTTGGCCGAGATGAACAGCATTGGCACATAGTCCATAAACGTCAGATCGGCGGCGAGATCTTTTTTAAAGCGGTTCATCGTGTTGGTGTCTTTTTCGACTAAATCCCACTTGTTCACGACCAGCACGCTTGCCTTGCCTTCTTCATGCGCATAGCCCGCAATGCGGACGTCCTGTTCGCTCAAGCCCTGGCTTGCGTCGCAGACGATCAGCACCACGTCCGCGCGGCGGATGGCGGAAAGCGAACGAATCACGCTATAGCGCTCGATGGTTTCGTCCTCAACGCTGCGCTTTCTGCGGATGCCTGCGGTATCGACGATCATAAACTCGTGCCCGTCGCGGGAAAACGGCGTATCGATGGAGTCCCGCGTGGTGCCCGGGATTTCGCTGACGATGCTGCGCTCTTCGCCAAGCAGCGCGTTGACGAGGCTGGATTTGCCGACGTTGGGCTTGCCGACCACGGCGATGTTGATGCGCTCGCTCTGCTCCGTTTCCAAATCCTTTGGAAAATCGCGCACGACTTCGTCCAGTAAATCGCCCAGGTTCAACCCCTGCGCGGACGAAATGGGAATCGGCACGCCAAGCCCAAGCGCGTAGAATTCATACGCGGAATCTTCGAATTTTTTCGCATCCACTTTATTCACGCCCAGCACGATCGGCTTTTTGGACCGGCGGAGGAGTTCGGCCACTTCCAGATCCGCGCTGGTCATGCCCTCTCTGCCGTCCACAAGGAAGATAATCACGTCCGCCGTTTCAATGGCGAGCTCCGCCTGACGGCGCATCTGCGCGGAGATGATGTCGTCGTTGGCGGGTTCGATGCCACCGGTATCGATGAGCGTAAAGGAATAATTCAGCCATTCCGCGTCCTGATAGATCCGGTCGCGGGTCACGCCGGGCGTATCTTCCACAATTGAGACGCGGTGCCCGATCAGGCGGTTAAACAGCGTCGATTTGCCGACATTCGGGCGGCCGACGATCGCCACCAAGGGTTTTTTCATCTTGATTTACTCCTAAACTTATTGGCCGAAACCATTTTCTTCGGTCACCCGTGGCGACGCGAGTTATTCTAATATGAGACGAAACCATTATCTTCTGTCACCCGTGGCGACGCGATTATTTCGAATTAATTAGTTGATAATTTCTATTCGTTATTCTTCTTCATTCGGTTCGAACACGATCTCGATTAGATCGTCCCCCGACGAAACGGGAATGATCCGCGTTTTGAGTCTGCGCTCCGCTTCCTGCAGCGTCATGCCGTCGAGAAAGACCGCTTCGTCCGCTTTGAGCATGGCGCGCGGAATCAGCAGTGAATTGCCAAAATCGCTTCCTGCCAGTTGGCTCACCAAGTCGCCTCCGGTCACCAGCCCGCCGACGGTCACGCTCTCGCCGAAATAGCGGTTCTCGATTGCGCGCGTTTCGATTTTTATACCATACGGTTCGAGCTTGCGGTACAGCTCCCGAAAGAACGGTTCGGCGGAGACGCCGCCCGCCATGAGGAACCTGCGCGGTTTGTTCAGCGGTTCACGCTCCTCCAGCGCTTCTAGCATTTCTCCTTCAAACAGCCGCAGCAGGCCAACGCCGTTTTCGATCTGCGGAAAGTCCTCGTAGGCTTCATACTCAGGCAGTTTTCGCTGGCAGCAAGTATACCACTCATCCGCTAAAAACACGAATCGCGTGCCGAACTTCTTGAGAAACGTCTTTTGCATCGGTTCGATCTCGTCGATCATCTCCTGCGCTTCCTCCGGCGTAAACCGCCTCAGTGGAGTCAGTCCTTCGCGGAATTTAGTCAGCCCGACGGGTACAATGGCAAACGACTGTGCATAAGGAAGCAGCGCGGTCACGTCCCGAATGGTCCGCCGCAGCACTTCCCCGTCGTTTAAACCGGGACAGAGCACCGCCTGAAGATGAAACTTCAGCCCCGCTTCGGCAAGACGCCTGAGCTGTTTCATAGCGTCGCCCGCATGCGGGTTCTTCATCAATTGTACCCGCACGTCCGGGTCGCTGGCGTGGAGCGAAACATATAAGGGGCTGACGCGCCGGTGAATGATGCGTTCGAGTTCGCTATCATCCAAGTTGGTCAATGTAACGTAATTACCCATAATGAACGACATCCGCCAGTCGTCGTCCTTGACATGCAGGCTGGTGCGCACGCCTTTTGGCATCTGATCGATGAAGCAGAACACGCAGTGGTTCTTGCAGGTGCGCATATCGTCCATCAGGCTCGTGGCAAACGAAAGGCCAAGCGGCTCATACTCGTCTTTTCGGATGGTGATCATCCGCTTTGTGCCCGTTCGATCCAACAGCGAAAGCGTCAGCGTTTCGTTCGCGGTCAGGTGCTCGTAATCGATCAAGTCGACGATCGGTTCGCCGTCTATGTCCAGCAGCGTTTCCCCAACCAAAACGCCGCTGCGCTCCGCCGGAGAGCCCGGCAAAACGTCGCTGATGAGTTGACTGTTTCTACGCATACTTTCCATAATGCCATTATACCACCGCGGGCGTAAATTGCCAAATCCTTCATCAAATCCGGATAAGATTGCATCAAGCCAACACTGCCCTGCATCAAGGTCACATAAACGCAGCGCCAAATCCATTCCGGCGGAATCGCATGTAAAATGAAAATTAAATCGATATTATATTCTCGAATACACGCTTACGCGCCTTGACGGTGCCGCTGGGCTTTGGTAAAGTATACGTTAGAATCTAACGATTTCTCATCATAAAATATCATTTCGAAAGCGAGGAGAACACATCTTGAAAAAGGACGCATTTGTTCAGCAGCTGGTAGACAGCTACGGAAACTGGGTTTGCGCTGCGGATAACGACAACCGCGCGGGCGGTTCGGCGCGCTTTACCAGCGAGCTGTATCCGTATGACCACATGTTTTCGCCAATCCGCGTGAATTCGGTCACCCTCAAAAACCGCCTTGTCATGGCGCCCATGGGCAATATCGACATGTGCGAAGAGACGGGCCGCCCCAACGCAAAAATGCAGCAGTATTTCTTTGCGCGCGCAAAAGGCGGCGTCGGCCTGATTACAACCGGGCTCATCCCGATCAGCCACGGCATCGACAACTCCATTACGGAACTCGGCGGACTTTCCTATTTTCCCCGCATCGACCGCAGCCGCACAGTGCTTTCCGGCTGGCGCGATCTCGCGCAGGGCTGCCATAACTACGGCGCGCGCCTGTTCATCCAGCTTACTCCCGGCCTTGGACGCGTAGGCAATCCGCAGTGCTTGATCACCCAGCTCAAGTTCCCCGTTTCCGCCTCGCTGAACCCGAACTTCTATATTTCCGAAATCCCCTGCATGCCGCTCTCCGGCGGAAAGCTCCGCAAAATCATCAAAAACGGCGGTCAGGCCACGGCGGACGCGAAAGCCTGCGGCATCGACGGCGTGTATCTGCACGGCCACGAAGGATACCTGCTTGAACAGCTCACCAACCCCGCGTTCAACCGCCGCAAGCTTGGGCGTTACGCCGACTGGCAGCGCTTCGGCATCGACCTCGTCAAGGAACTGCGCAAGCGCGGCGGGCCGAAATATCCCATTATGTACCGCATCGACCTCTCCCTTGCCCTCAACGAAACCTATGGCGAGGAAGGCATGCAGGTCAAAGCGCTCCGCAAATTCAAGAACGGCAGGAGCATTGAAGAGACGCTCGACTACATGGAAAACCTCGTCAAAGCGGGCGTGGACATGTTCGACGTCGATCTCGGCTGCTACGACAACTGGTGGCTGCCGCATCCGCCCGCAGGCATGCCCGCCGGATGCTTCTTGGATGTTGCGCAGCTTGTGAAGGATCGTTTTGAAGAGCGCAAAGTTCTCAGCAACGCCGGTCTACCCGTGCCGGTCGTCGCGGTTGGCAAGCTTGGTTACCCCGACCTTGCGGAAAAAGCCCTGCGCGACGGCATGTGCGATATGATCATGCTGGGTCGTCCCCTGCTGGCCGATCCGGAATGGCCGAACAAGGCTTACGCGGGCAAGGTCGGCGAAATCCGCCCCTGCATCGGCTGTCAGGAAGGCTGCATCAACGAGTTCGTGGACGGCGGGCATCCGCAGTGCGCGGTCAACCCCCGTACGGGCTTTGAGGAGATCATGCCGGAAGCCATCGCCCCCGCGGAAGTCAAAAAGCACATCGCGGTGGTCGGCGGCGGTCCCGCGGGCGTGCTGTTTGCTATTCAGGCGGCGCGGCGCGGCCACAAGGTCGATCTCTACGAAAAGTCCGACCGCATCGGCGGCAAGATCATCCCCGGCAGCGTGCCAAGGATTAAATACGACATCCAGAATTACCTGTTCTATCTGGAGCGTGAACTGAAAGCGGCCGAAAAAACTTTCGATCTCAAAGCGCACTTCAGTACGGAAGTCACGAGCGAAACGCTCAAGGCAAAGAAGTTCGACACGGTGATCTACGCCATCGGCACCCGCAGCGGCACGCCCAAGCTCAAGGGGCTGGATAAGATTCCGCATGTGGAAGCGACCGACCTTTTAGTCAACGAAGCGCTGCTGGGCGACGCACAGAATATCGTGGTCGTCGGCGGCGGCGTTGTCGGCTGCGAAACGGCCTACTGGCTCACCTACGAAAAAGACCGCAAAGTCAAGGTCGTCGAGATGCTGCCCTACTTCATGAAGGGCGCCTGCACCGCAAACCGTGGTCACCTGATCCACTACTTAAAGGATCAGGGCGTGGAGCTGCTCAACTGCGCCACCGTGCAGGAATTCGACGAAAAGCACGTTGTTGTGGAACAAAACACGCATAAGAACGTTCCGAATCCTTACAATACCTGGGCGCCCATCCTGCCGGAGAACATCGAAAACCCGCTCGCACCCAAGATCGGAAATGTTCCAAAACGCATCGAGATAGAAGCCGACCTCGTCGTGCTCGCCATGGGCGGCAGACCCGACGACGCGGCGTATCTCGAAGGTCAGAAGCTGAACGTTGCTCCCGAACTGTATAACATTGGTGACAGCTTTGCGGCAGGACGTGTGCTCGAAGCCTGCCGCGCGGCATACGCGCTGGCAACCCGCATTTAAGGGAGGCGAATGATCGATGGCAAACATGGTACTGACACCTGAACAACAATCTATTCTAGACGGCGCAAAGGGCGAAACGATGGCCAAGGTGATGAAGACGCTCGTCGTCTACGGCGAAACGTTCGGAGCAACCAAAATGGTACCCGTCACCGGCGAATACGGGCATCTGGTCACGAGCTTCGGCCTTTCGGTCATGAAACCCGTCTATACGCTGATGGATCAGCTCATCCAGGGCGGCGCGCTTTCCGGCCAGAAGTTCTCGGTCGATCCCCGTCCGCTCGATAAGAATGTACCCGCAAACTTTCTGCAGAACCTCGTGTTCGGCTTTATGTACAGCAAGCAAACCGATTACGAAGCACAGCTAAGCACGCTTGGCCTGCTCAACAAGGACGCGTTCACCTGCGCCTGCTATCTCGACCAGGTCGGCAACAAGCCGAACAAGGGCGACGTGCTGAGCTGGGCGGAGAGCAGCGCTGTGGTCTATGCCAACAGTGTGCTTGGCGCGCGCTGCAACCGCAACAGCGGCATCCTCGAACTCTTCGGCAGCATCGTCGGCTGCGTCCCCTGCTTCGGTTTTTTGACAGACGAGGGGCGCCAGGCGACCTGGATTGTTGAAGTGAAAACCACCAAAAAGCCGGAAGCGCAGATCCTCGGCAGCGCCATCGGCATGAAGGTCATGGAAGACGTGCCGTACGTGCGCGGACTGGACAAGTTCCTTGGTCACGAGTTGGACGCGGACGCGACCGCCTACCTTAAGGACTTTGGCGCGGCAACCGCCAGCAACGGCGCGGTGGGGCTCTACCACATCGAAAGCCTCACGCCGGAAG
The DNA here is from genome assembly GCA_039683415.1 of Clostridiaceae bacterium. Taxonomy (GTDB): domain Bacteria; phylum Bacillota; class Clostridia; order Christensenellales; family CAG-138; genus UBA7703. Next base: position 148,985 of record JBDKRL010000004.1, on the reverse strand, counting down.
CGGTTGAACTCGGAGAAAAGCTGATCGTCCTCGGCGCAAAGACCTACGTCATCGACGATGCGGAGTTGGAGCGCGTGCGCAAGAGCTATCCCTGCATCTGGAAGGATGCTTCCGCCAAACCCAAGCTCTGCTTTGTGGGCTGTCCGCATCTCACCATCAAGCAGCTGCACGACTGGACGAGCGACCTTTCCGCTGCGCTCGCAAAAGAGGGGCGTAAGAAAGTCGCAATCCCGACGGTATTCACTTCCTCGGTTGCGGTGCAGGAGGAATTCAAACAAACGCCGGACTATCAAAAGCTGCTGGACATGGGCGTGGTGCTCTCCTACATCTGCCCGCTCATGTACATGAACAATCCGCTCTGCGGCAAGCAGCCGGTGATTACGAATTCCAACAAACTGCGCACCTATACCTCCGCGCGGTACCATAAGGATGCCGAAATTCTCGAACTCCTTTCGAAAGGGGGCAAATGAACATGGCCCAATCGTTTAAAGGACGCCCCGTCGTCCCCGGCGCGGTCAGCGCCACAGCGCTGGTTTCGCGTCAGGGGTTCAACACGCTGGCGAGCTTTCAAAAAGCGCTGATGTTTAAGGATAAGGACGCGAAGTGCTCCGACCAGAATAATCCCGATATCTACGAAAAGCCGATGCACGGCGTGGCGCTCTGCCTGCCGCAGACCATCGGTTCCACGACCGGCGGCATGGTGCTCTACTGCGCGGCGGCGCTGGGTCAGCAGCCCGCTTGCCTGCTGTTTAGTAAGCCCATCGACTCCCTCGCCGCGGCTGGCGCGATCCTCGCGGACGTCTGGACGGACGCAAGCATGCCCGTTGTGGACGGCCTTGGCGACGAGTTCCTCGCCGCTGTACAGACGGGAGCCAAGGTAGAAGTCAAAGAAGACGGAACCGTTATCGTTGGCTAGTGATTCTCCAGCAAAGAGGAGCGGTTTGAACCGCTCCTCTTTGATATTCAAAGTCGTTTATTTTTATCCCACATAAGAACATGCTATAATTTCAATATGGTCTTTCTCAAAGCGATCAAGCGAACCGAATATGAAGCGAACTTCGAAGAGTACCCGCTCAGCCTGCCGCAGATTGCGGCAATCGAGCGGCTGGAATTTTCCGCGCCGGTTACACTGCTTGCGGGCGACAACGGCAGCGGCAAGACCACGCTCGTGGAGCTGATTGCCGCGCTGACGAGTGCCGTCCGCATTGGCGACGCACGCGCCAGCCTCCGGGCAAAGGAGCAATTTTCGCAGGCGGTCAAAGCGTTTCGTCCGGAGTTTACGCATAAACCCAAGCGCAATTTCTTCTTTCTTGCGGAAGACTTTACGCGCTATATCGACGAGCGGGAAGACCGCATGCGCGAAGAAGCCGAGGAACTCAGACGCATCGAGCGGGAGTACGATGGCCGTTCCGGCTACGCAAAGGACCTCGCCCGCATGCCGCATGCTTCCGGCCTTTCCGCGATGAAAAACATGTACGGCGGCGAGCTTGGTGAGCAGTCCCATGGAGAAGGGTATATCGACTTTTTTGGTTCCCGCCTCCAGCCGCAGGGACTGTACCTGATGGACGAACCCGAAGGCGCGCTCTCTTACTACAACCAATACGTGCTCATGAACATGATCGCGGACGCGGTCAAGCGCGACTGCCAGTTCATCCTTTCGACGCACTCCCCCATTCTGCTGGCGTATCCGGGAGCCTCTCTTTACGCTTTCAGCGAAGGGCAATTGACGGAAACAAGCTTTGGAGCGCTGGAGAACATCTCGTTTTTGCGGGATTTTCTTGCCGAACCGCAGCGGTATCTTCGCAGGCTCGGCAAAGACGAAGACGATGAATAAGAATCACGGTATATTAGGGAGGCAACAAATGAAAGGCGCTCTGCACCATGTTGAAATCTATGTCAAAAGCCTCGCGGTCAGCAAGGATTTCTGGGGTTGGCTTTTGGATAAGCTTGGATACGAAGTGTTTCAGGAGTGGGACGCGGGAATCAGCTACCTGCTCGGAGACACCTACCTTGTGTTTGTGCAGGCTGAAGAAAAGCACCTCGACATTCCCTACCACCGCTGCCGCGCTGGGCTGAACCATCTGGCGTTTCACGGTGAAAGCCGCGCGTTTGTGGATGAGATGACGCTTGCGCTTCGCGAACGCGGCGTGACCATTCTCTACGAAGACCGCCACCCCTACGCGGGAGGCGATGATTACTATGCGGTGTTCTTCGAAGACCCCGACCGCATGAAAGTGGAGATTACAGCGGAATAGCATAGAATTAAGGAGCGGTTACCCGCTCCTTTTGTTTGTTTCAGCCTTGATTCTCCAAGGGGAACGTGATGCTCCAGTTGCCGTCGATGCGCGAACCGGCGGAGTAGAACTCGCCGTAGAGCTTGTAATGTTCCAGTTCGCTTTGCGGCACGTCGAAGGCGTACTCAACATAATCCGCGCTCTTTTCTATCTCTGCATCGTCAACATTGTAAGCGCCTCGATAAAGCATATCCGCTTCCGTTCGATTCCCCTGCTCATCCAGCAAATACAGGAACGCAAGATCATCGTAAAGGTATCTACGCGGCGTATAGAGCTGGATATGCAGTTTGCCGTTCACATACCCAACGCCCGTTACGCTGAAGCCGTCCAGTATTTCCAATATGCTATCCCCTTGAACCAGCAAGTCCGTATTGTAATGATCCGACTCAACCGTCTGCACTGTTTCCGGTATAGCGTTCCAGTCCATCGGAATCGCAAGCGCAAGCGTTTCGGTTTTTCCGCATAAAAGTGTCTGTACAGAAATTGTAATCTTTTCTCCCCGGATGATGTCTTTATCGTTCATGCTCTTCATCCAAATCAAAAATGTCGCCGTCTTGGTTTCGGGGTCGTATCCGATCTGCGAACAGGTTCCGAGGCTGTCGAAACCGGTTTTTATGTCGTAGCTGTCGTACAGATCGATGGACTCATCCAGCCGGTCGGAAGTCAAATCGCGAACGGTAATGACGGCTTCCGCTTCCGCGCCGTGGATATACGCGCTCTCCACGCTGACTTCAATCCCTTGATCAACCGAACTCTTTTGCACGGGTTTAAAGAACTGCGCCGCTTCCGGCAGAACGTAATATAAAAGCGCGTTCACCTCCGGAACGCCCATGGCGAGCGCGGATGTGCCAAACAGCACACACGCGGCAAGCACCGCAAATATGATACCTGCGCGGGCGGCGGCGCTGCGCGGCGCGCGCCTGCCGAGTGCCGCGCCTGTTCCCTGCTCCACTTTTTGCCGAATATTTTTCATATGTTTTCGGTTGAACACGTCTCCTGTTTGATTCATGTCAACCCTCCTTCCAGTTGTTCCCTGAGTTTCTGTTTTGCGCGGAAGATTCTGTTTTCGACTTGTTTTGTCGATAAATCAAGCGCAACGGCGATGTCTTTCGGCTTTTGGCGATAGTAGAATCGCCGCAAGATGATCTCCCGGTCGGGTTCGCCAAGCGCCTGGATGGCCGCAAGCAGTTCGCGCTGCAATACAGCACTCAGTGTCTGATCAAAAATACCAGTTCCGCATTGGGCAAGCTGTTCGTCCAACCCGACTTCGCTTTTTTGCGCCGCCTTGCGGTAACGGTCGATCGCCCGGCTTTTGACCGCAACGCAAAGGTAGGTTCTTACGCTTCCGCGCGACTCACTGAGGCTCCCGCTGTTCTTCCAAAGCTGGATAAACGCGTCCGCGACGCACTCTTCCATGTCCTCGGCGGTGCCGACGTGATGCAGAACCGAACGCGCGATGCTCCACAGCATGCGGGAATAATTTTGTATTGCCGCGTCGAGCGCGCGCTCGTCGCCTACCCGCAGTTTTATCAGCAGTTGTTTCTCCGTCAAACGTTTGTACCTCCGCTGGTTACTTATTGACTAGTCACTCTATAATACGAAGTAAATTGAAGAATTACTCAATGGATTGGATTTTTCTTATATTATAATCAACCGAAGCTCAAAAAGAGAGCGCATCTTTTGCCGCGCTCTTGCTTGTTGTTTTTGATTAATACATACCGCCCATCTCCAGATGCTTTTCAAAAAAGTATCATAAAAAATAGAACAAGAGCGCGGCTTGCGCCGCGCTCTCTTTGTGTTGCTTTGATTAATACATGCCGCCCATGTCCAGATACTTTTCAAAAAAAGTATCATAAAAAATAGAACAAGAGCACGGTTTGCGCCGCGCTCTCTTGTGTTGCTTAGCTTAATACATGCCGCCCATGCCCAGATACTTTTCAAAAAAAGTATCATAAAAAATAGAACAAGAGCGCGGCTTGTGCCGCGCTCTTTTGTGATTCGTTCGATTAATACATGCCGCCCATGTCAGGGCCGGGAGCCGCCGGAGCTGCCGGAGGCGTCGGGATGTCGGTCACGAGGCTCTCGGTGGTGATCACCATGGCCGCAACGGAAGCCGCGTTCTGCAGCGCGCTGCGAGCGACCTTTGTCGGGTCGATGATTCCCTCGTCTGCAAGAATGCCGTAGGTATCCTTTGCTGCGTTGTAGCCATAGCCGACCTTGTTTTCACGACGGACGTTTTCAACGACGACCGCGCCGTCCGTGCCCGCGTTGATTGCGATCTGACGGATCGGTTCTTCCAGCGCGCGCAGGATGATGTGCACGCCGGTTTTGAAGTCGCCAGTCGACTCGTCCGCAATCTTCTTGACTTTAGGAATCACGTTGAGCAGAGCGACTCCGCCGCCGGGGACGATGCCCTCTTCCACAGCCGCGCGGGTTGCGGAGAGCGCGTCCTCAATGCGGAGCTTGAACTCTTTCATCTCGATCTCGGTGGCTGCACCAACCGCGATGACCGCGACTCCGCCCGCGAGCTTGGCAAGGCGCTCCTGAAGCTTTTCCTTGTCGTAATCGCTGGTCGTTTCGCCGATCTGTACTTTGAGGGCGGCAACGCGCGCTTTGATGTCTGCCGGATTGCCCGCGCCTTCCACGATGATGGTCTTGTCCTTATCGACTTTGACCTGGCGGGCGGTGCCGAGCTGGTCAAGACGCGTGTCCTTGAGTTCCAAGCCGACTTCCGCGGAGATGACTTCGCCGCCGGTGAGGATGGCGATATCCTGCAGCATGGCCTTGCGACGGTCGCCGAAGCCAGGCGCCTTGACGGCGATGCAGTTGAACGTTCCGCGGAGCTTGTTGAGAACCAGCGTGGTGAGCGCTTCGCCCTCGACGTCCTCGGCAATGATCAGCAGCGTCCGGCTCTGCTGCGCAATCTGCTGTAGCAGCGGCAGTATCTCCTGAATGTTGCCGATTTTCTTATCGGTAATGAGGATGTACGGCGTATCCAGAATGCCTTCCATCTTCTCGGTGTCGGTTACCATGTAAGCCGAAGCATAGCCGCGGTCAAACTGCATACCTTCAACAATGGTCAGTTCGGTGCGCATGGTCTTGCTCTCTTCAACGGTGATAACGCCGTCGTTGCCGACCTTCTCCATCGCGTCCGAAATGAGCTGGCCAACGGTTTCGTCGCCCGCGGAAATTGCGGCAACCTGCGCGATGGCCTGCTTGCTGCCAACGGGCTTACTGAGTTCCTGCAGTCCTTCGACGGCGGCCTTGACAGCCGCTTCAATGCCGCGACGCAGCACCATGGGGTTTGCGCCTGCGGCAACGTTCTTCATGCCCTCGCGGACGATTGCCTGTGCAAGCAGGGTCGCCGTGGTGGTGCCGTCGCCCGCGACGTCGTTGGTCTTGGTGGCGACTTCCTTGACAAGCTGCGCGCCCATATTTTCAAATGGGTCTTTGAGTTCGATTTCCTTGGCGATGGTTACGCCGTCGTTGGTAATCAGCGGCGCGCCGTATTTTTTATCGAGCACTACGTTGCGCCCTCTGGGCCCGAGTGTAATCTTTACGGTATCGGCCAGTTGGTCGAGGCCGGATTTGAGCGCGTTACGGGCTTCTTCGCCGTATTTAATCTGTTTTGCCATAAATATTTCTGCCTCCTTACGTTATTCAACAATCGCGAGAATGTCGCCCTGGCGAACGACGAGATATTCTTTGTCGTCAAGCTTGACTTCGGTGCCCGCGTACTTGGAGCAGATAACCTTGTCGCCAGCCTTGACATACATAGTGATCTCCTTGCCGTCCACGATCCCGCCGGGACCTACGGAAATGACTTCCGCCATCTGCGGCTTTTCCTTTGCGGCGGTGGGCAGAACAATGCCGCCCTTGACCACTTCTTCGTTCTCGATGCTGATGACGACAACGCGATCCGCCAAAGGTTTCAGTTTCATACGATTTACGCCTCCTACAATGAATGGTTTTATTTGATTTCTCTGTATTTCTATCTGTTAGCACTCTTTTCGGTCGAGTGCTAATCACGGTTTTCATTATACCACGACTGCTTTTCAAGTCAACTTTATAAATGCAACGAAAATGTGAAATGTACCGCGAGCCTGCGCAAAAAACCGCTGTTTGCAAGCGCATTTCCGCCCAACGTCCACCTGAGCGAAACACAGTTGAAAAATGGATCAAATAAAGCGTTTCAGCGAGCGGTGAGAGCGGATGAAATTCAAGATTTCGCTTGCAATCGCGTAAAGCGTATGTTAAACTGTCATCTGTTCGAGTGAATTGTAGACTGATACAGGGGGTGAATGATATTGGCAAACATCAAGTCCGCCATCAAGCGTGTCAAGGTCACGGAAAAGCAGACCCTTCGCAACCGCGCGGCTAAGTCTGAAATGAAGACGACCATCCGCCGTTTCGATGAAGCGATGAAATCCGGCGATGCCGCCGCTGCAGATAAAGCGTATTTGACGGCCGTCAGCACGGTCGACCATGCCGCCGCGAAAGGCATGATCCACAAAAATGCCGCAGCTCGCAAAAAAGCGCAGTTGGCTAAGAAACGCACTGTGGCGCAATAACCCTGATTGGTTGTCCCTTTGCGGGCGCACCGGAAACGGCGCGCCTGTTTTTTATTTATTAGTATGAACACGACTGTATTGAAAACGGCAAGTCTGTTTTTCTTGCTTTCCAGTGTGAAAGCGGCTAGAATTGAGTTGACCTGTTAAGATGATAATCAAAGAAAACTTCATGACCAACGATCCTATCCGTTCGAAAGGTGCGATTATATGGAACCATATGTTTCCAGACTGCAATGCGAAGAGTTGGACGATGTCTTTACCGCCATCCTCTCGCTCAATGACGTATCGGAATGCTATCGTTTCTTTGAGGATATGTGCACCATCAACGAGCTGCAGGCGATGGCGCAGCGCTGGCAGGTGGCGCGTCAGCTCAACGCGGGGGTCACATATCAGGAAATTTCGCATCAATACAACGCCTCAACCGCAACCATCAGCCGCGTGAACCGCTGTTTGGAATACGGCGCAGGCGGCTACCGGCTGGTGCTCGACCGGATGAAAAAGCCAGAGAAATAACAGAGTGAAATCATTGGAGTAACAAACCCGTATGTCCATGGACGGAATCGCGCTCGGCGCGGTCATTTCCGAAATTCAATCGCTTGTCGGCGGAAAAATCGACAAAGTACAGCAGCCGGAAAAAGACGTGCTGCTGTTTGTTATACGCGCCAGTTCCGGCACGCACCGGCTGCTTGTTTCCACACACTCGGAAAACGGGCGCATCCAGCTGACCTGCCAGAGCTACGATAACCCCGCGCAGGCAATCGCCTTTTGCATGCTGCTGCGGCGCAGGCTCACCGGCGGCAGAATCTGCTCGATTTCGCAAGTGGGCTCCGACCGCGTCTGCGAAATCGTCATTTCCGCGCGCAATGAATTGTTCGACGAAGTCTCCCTCAAGCTCGTAATCGAGCTTACCGGCAAACACGGCAACCTGATCCTTCTCGAACCAAACGGCAACATCGTAGATTGCGTCCGCCGCGTTTCCGCGGGGGATACTTCCTCGCGCATTTTGCTGCCGGGCTTTCCTTACGAACCGATACCCCTGCAGGAAAAGCTCGACCCGTTCACGGCGGAGCAGAAGCATTTTGAACCGATTTTTTCTTCCGCCGATCCCGTCCGCGCGCTGATGAGCGCATTTGGAGGCATCTCCAAGCAGACCGCGACCGCTTTGCTTTCCGCCTGCCCCACCCCGTCAACTCTGGCGGAACTGTTTCGGCAAATGAAGCAAGGCCGGTATCAGCCCTGCCTTGCGTATAACGCCGATGGAGAACCCGTTGCGGCGCTGCCGTTTCGCCCCGTCGACATGTTCGCGCGGGTGGACCCGTTCGAGCGGATGAGCGACGCGCTGGATCGTTATTATGCCGACCGGGACGCGATTGTCCGCATCCGCAGGCACGGCTCGGATCTGCGAAAAGTCGTTTCCAACGCGCTGAGCCGCGCGCAGAATAAATTTGCCGCGTTTCAGGATGCCATCGCGCAGACCGGACAATACGAAGAAGCGCGCGTCAACGGTGAACTGACGCTTGCCAATCTGCACCTCTGCCGCCCCGGAGCCAGCGAACTGATTGTGGACGACTACTTTGTCGACCCGCCTGTAAAAAGAATAATCCCGCTCGACGCCGCGCTCTCCGCGCAGGACAACGCAAAAAAGTTCTTCAAGCAATACCGAAAAGGCAAACTGGGCAAGGCTTACGCCGAATCGCAGGTGGAAGGCCTTGCCACCGAAATCGCTTACCTCGAAGGGCAGCTGGAGAACATAGAAAAGTGCGACACGCTCTATGAGCTGTATGAAATCAAGGACGAACTGATCCGCGAAAAATACCTGCGCCCGGAAAAAGCGCGCACGCAAAAGCCCGGCAACAAGGCTTCCGCGCCGATGCGGTTTGTTTCCAGCGATCAGATCATTATTTTCGTCGGCAAAAACAACCGCCAGAACGACGCGCTGACGCTGCAGTCCGCACGGTCGGACAATCTCTGGCTGCACGCGAAAAACATCCCCGGTTCGCATGTCGTCATCGACTTTGAAGGGAACCCGCCGGAGCAGACGCTCCGAGAGGCGGCGCTGCTTGCGGCTTATTTTTCGCAGGCACGGCAGTCCAGCGGAGTCCCAGTGGATTATACGCCGCGAAAGTTTGTCAAAAAGCCTTCCGGCGCGCGTCCCGGCATGGTGGTTTACTCGACCAACCGCACGCTCTACGTCACCCCCGACCCCGCGCTGATCCAGCGGCTCAAAACGCAGAGCGAATAACCCGGACGAATCTGGGAAAAGCGGGAATCGTCAGGCCGGAATTCGCAACAAGGTTCAGGCGTGAACATTTTGTGGCAAAGCGCGTTCATCGCGGCGCATGAGTTGCGCACATGCACCGTTTCCCGTATAATGAAACTTGCGCGAGGCTATGTTTTATTTCGCTGCGCCCAATGAAAAAAGGTTTTAAGGAGACTGAGCGAATTGTCACGCTTATTTACGCTGATTCAAAACCCGCTGCAGCTTTTATACGTTCTCCCCGCCATCATCATCGGCATGACGGTGCATGAATGGGCGCACGCGTTCGCCGCCTATAAACTCGGCGATCCGACCGCCAAGAATATGGGGCGCATGACGCTTAACCCCCTTGCACATTTCGACCTGTTCGGCTTTCTCTGCCTGCTGCTGGTCGGTTTCGGCTGGGCAAAACCCGTGCCGGTCAACAGCCGGAATTTCAAAAACTTCCGCCGGGACGATATCATCGTTTCCCTTGCGGGCATCACGATGAACCTCATCGTCGCGTTCCTGTTTTCGTTTGTTTACGTACTGGGTTACGTCAAATGGGGGCTTGGCACGAACGAAGCGTTTATCAGCATCTTTGGCGCGATCATCACGATCAACTTATCTCTGGCGATGTTCAACCTGATTCCGATCTACCCGCTGGACGGCTCGCACGTGCTCGAAAGCCTGCTGGTGCGAAAGTTTCCGCGCTTCTTTATGTTCATGCGCCAATACGGGCAGATTGTTTTGATCGTACTGCTGATCACCGGCGCTGCAACCAGCGTTCTTTCGTTTTTGGTTTCCGGCGTGGCAAGCGGCTTTATCTCCGCGGCGAACTGGTTGATCAACCTATTTTAAAAGCGAACTTCTCACCGGCTATCCGGCCGGGCGAATGGTTTGCCGATTCTTTTAAGGCGGAACGATGGCTTACCTCGTACAGCTCAAACAATTCGAAGGGCCTCTTGACCTGCTGCTGCACCTCATTGAGGATGCGGAGCTGGACGTAAAGGACATCTTCGTTTCCGAAATCACCGCGCAGTACCTTTCGTATATGGCGCAGGTGGACGAACTGGATATGGACACCGCGAGCGAATTCCTCACCATGGCGGCAACGCTGCTCTATATCAAGTCCCGCCAGCTCCTGCCCCGCCCGCCCAAAGAGGACGAAGCGGAGGAAGACCCCGAGGAACTGCTCATTCGCCAGCTGCGCGAGTATAAGGCGTTCAAGGAAGCGACCGAACAGCTGCGTCAGTTGTTTGAATCCGCTCAGAACGGCAAAACGCGCCTGCCGGAGGATGTTCCTCTGCCGCCCAAGGAAGTTACTCTTGATGGGGCCAGCATGGACGGGCTGTTCTCGGCGTTTCTCATTATGCTCGAACGCAAAAGGGACGAGCCGGAGCGAGTCGGCCCCCAGCAGGTGCGTCCCGACCGCTACACCGTCCGCACGCAGACGGGCAAGATCCGTTCGATTCTCCAGCAAAAATCCGCCGTATTCTTCGAGGAACTGTTTGAAGACGACACCACCAGAATGGAAATGATCGTTACCTTCATGGCGCTTCTCGAAATGATTGCGCGTGGCGAAATCCTGCTCAAGCAGAGCGCGCCGTTTGCGCCCATCCGCATCAGCGCGGACAAGCTCCTGCTCAACGACGAAACATACGAATATATGGACGAGTCGGAAGACTAAGCTTTCGTATAAGAGAAAATCTGTCATATGAATTTGGGATAGTTTTGGGGATTGGTATGGAAGACAGAACCTTGATCAACACCATCGAGTGCATGCTGTTCGTTGCGGGAGATCCCGTATCCATCAGCGAAATTGCGCGCGTGCTGGACTGCTCACTCGCGGTTGCAAAAGGCGCGCTCGGCGAGATGGAACAGCTCTATAAAAGCGAAGGCCGCGGCATTCAGCTGCTGGTTACGTCGGACACCGCGCAGCTGGTCAGCAATCGGGACTATATCGACGCGGTCAAAAAGCTGCTCAACCCCGATGAAACCAAGGGTGTTTCACAGTCTCTTTTGGAAACGCTCGCGGTGATCGCCTATCGTCAGCCGGTCACCCGCGCGGATGTGGAAAAAGTGCGCGGCGTGCGCTGCGATTACGCGGTGACCCAGCTGCAAAAGCTCAACCTGATCGTCGAAGTCGGCCGTAAGGATACTGTCGGCCACCCTTCGCTTTTTGGCACGACCGATCAGTTTCTGCGCCAGTTCGGCATCCACTCGCTCGGTGAAATGCCGGAGTACCTGCGCTTTTCACAGGAGATACCGGAATCGCCCGGTGGGGAAATCCCTGTTGTTTGACGTTTATGAAAGCGTCCGTCAGAAAAAATCAAGTAAAAAAATGAGCCGCTCATTTGAGCGGCTCTTGTTTTACAGCGTTATGATCTGCGCGTTGACATCCTTGCCTTCCACTTCCAGCACCGCAAACGACGGCGCGTAGCCGTGCCTCGGAAGCGACAGGCTGCCCGGGTTGAGCGCGAGCACCTTTCCGCTGGCCGAGAGCAGCGATTCGTGCGAATGCCCAAACAGCACGGCAAGGCAGTTGTGCTTTTCCGCCTCGTCAAACAATTGTCCGAGCGTATAGTACCCGTCGCCATGCACGAGCAGAACCCAGGCGTCCTCTACGCGCTCGACGCGAAGTTTTGGCAGAACGGAAGCGTAATCGTTGTTGCCGCGTACGGCAAAGCACGGCACGCCGAGCTTCTCACTTATCGTTTCCGCGTCCGAACCAAAATCGCCAAGGTGGAACAGCATGTCCACTTTGCCCATCTTTTCGATCGCTTCCGGCAGGCGAGCGAATTTATTATGCGTATCCGCAAACACCGCAACGCGCTTCATGCTTCTTTTTTCAGTTCCCGCTTCAGCGCTTCCAAAGCGCGCTTGCGGTGGCTGACCGAATTCTTCTCCTCGGCTGAGAGTTCCGCAAAGGCGCGGTTCATCGGCGGATAAAAGAAGTACGGATCGTATCCGAACCCGTTCTGCCCATGCGCTTCGGTAAGAAGAATTCCATCGACCGTGCCCACGACGCAGATGGTCTCTTTTCCGGTTCTTGCCAGCGCGACGGCGGAAACGAAATGGCAGGCGCGCTGTTCCCTAGGAACATCTTTCATGTCCGCCATGAGTTTTGCGTTGTTGTCCGCGTCGTTATGCCCTTCCCCCGCGTACCGTGCGCTGTAAACGCCGGGCGCGCCGCCGAGGTAGTCCACCATCAGCCCGCTGTCGTCGGCAAGCGCGGCTTCAAAGCCGGATTCCTTCAGCACCGTTTCCGCTTTTTTAATCGCGTTCGCCTGAAAGGTGTCCCCGTCCTCGACCACATCGATGGAAAGCCCCGCTTGGGAAAGCGTCTGCATATCGGGAAAGTCGCCGCCCAGCATTTCGAATATTTCGCGCATCTTGTGCGCATTATTGGTGGCCAGAATCAGTTTCATCACTCTTTTTTCCTTATCCGTACAGCATTTCTCAACTGTAAAATCCTGTGGCTATTCTAGCAGAGAAACGCCGCTCCGTAAAGGAAATTGCGCGCTGGTTTCGTCTTTGCCGAACCGTTCGTCTGCGTAAAAGCACCAGTTGGGCATTGGAATCAGAACGTAAGTTCGTATTTTTTGGGTTCAAGCCAAAGGGATAGTATGATATAATGCATTGATGTCTTTAAGGGGGATTCCATGGATCTTTCACTTCTCAACGACCGTCAGCGCGAAGCGGTAGAAACGACCGAAGGGCCGCTTCTTGTTCTCGCGGGCGCGGGCAGCGGAAAAACACGCGTTTTGACGCACCGCATCGCATATTTAATTCAGGAAAAGCGCGTCGCGCCCTGGAATATCCTAGCGCTGACGTTTACCAACAAGGCCGCGGGCGAAATGCGCGAGCGCGTGGAAAAGCTCGTTGGTTCCAGCGCAGCCGATATGTGGGTGACCACCTTTCACGCCGCCTGCGCGCGCATCCTGCGAATGGAAATTCAAGCGCTGGGTTACGAGCGCACGTTTGTCATCTATGACGACGCGGATCAGCAATCGCTGCTTAAAAAGGTCATTCGCGAGCTCAATATCAACGAAAAAGTATTCACGCCGCGCGAACTTTCGAGCCGGATTTCGGACGCCAAGAACCATTCGCTCGACCCGCTGGCGTATTTTCGCGAGTCGTACGCGGCAAAGGAAATCGTCAGCGCGTACGTTCATTACCAAAAGTGCCTCAAGCAGTGCAACGCGGTCGATTTTGACGACCTGTTGATTCTGACCATGAAGCTCTTTTTGCAGTTTCCGGAGATTCTGGAAAAGTACCGCAGAAAGTTTTCGTATATCCTTGTGGACGAGTATCAGGACACGAACCTTGTGCAGTACAACATCGTCCATATGCTGGCCGAACGACACCGCAACATCTGCGTGGTTGGGGACGACGACCAGAGTATCTACGGCTGGCGCGGCGCGGACATCCGCAACATCCTGGAATTCGAAAAGGACTTCCCCGGCGCGGTGGTCATTCGTTTGGAGCAGAATTACCGCTCGACGGAAGTGATTCTCAACGCCGCCAATATCGTGATTTCCAACAACCGCTCCCGCAAAAAGAAACACCTCTGGACGGAGCGTCTCGGCGGCGAGCCGATTGACGTTTACGAAGCCATGGACGAGCGCGACGAGGCGAACCGCATCTGCAACCGCATCCTCGAAGGCGCGCGCTACGGCACCCGGCGGTACGACGACTACGCGATTCTCTACCGTACGCACGCGCAGAGCCGCATCCTGGAAATGTACTTAAAGAGCTACGATATCCCTTACCGTGTCTACGGCGGCATGTCGTTCTTCCAGCGCGCGGAAGTGAAGGATATCGTGGCCTACCTGCGGCTCTTGCAGAATTCGGCGGACGATATCGCGCTTCTTCGGGTCATCAACATTCCGCGGCGCGGCATTGGGGATACTTCCATCGAAGCGCTTCAGGCATTCGCCACGGAGCGCACGCTCCCGCTGCTGCACGCCATTTTACAGCTTGAGTGCAACGACCTGCCGCGCGTACGCGAAAAGTTCGTCGCGTTTGCGGAACTGCTTTCGGACGTCTATGCCCAGTTCGGCAACAAGTCGTTCCCAGACGTTGTGGAATATTTATTGGAAGTGATCGGCTACGACGCGTACCTGATGGCCGACCGCAAGGAAAATTACGAAGCCCGCGCGGATATCGTCAAGGAATTCGTGGGCTACATCCGTGAGTTCACCAGCACGCTGGACGAAACCAAGGTGGACGTTCTCACGGCTTTCCTAGAGACCGTCGCGCTGTTCTCCGCCACGGACGATGTGGACGAGCTGAACGGACGTGTTTCGATGATGACGCTGCACAGCGCAAAGGGACTGGAATTCCCGTTTGTGTTTCTCACCGGGTTGGAGGACGGGTTGTTTCCTTCCACACAGTCGATCTATGATCCGGAAAAGCTCGAAGAGGAACGTCGGCTCTGCTATGTCGGCATCACACGCGCAAAAGAAAAACTCTATCTCTCCACCGCCAAGCAGCGCATGCTCTACGGAAAGATTACGCCTTCCATGCCCTCCCGCTTTTTAGTGGAACTGCAGGACGCGCTGCCGGAGAGCGCAAAGCCCGCTCCGATGCCCGCACCTAAAAGCGCGCCGCCCCAGCAGGCGTTCGGTATCTCGATGCACACGCTGAAAAGCGGTTCGCACCATCCGCAGCCGCAGCCGGCGAGCCGGGACATGACGCGCGCGGAACCAAAGATTGAAGAACGCGAAGTCGCCTACCACGGCGGCCAGCGCGTCAGGCACAAGTCGTTTGGCGAAGGAACGGTTTTAAACGTCAACGGCAGCGGAAGTTCCGCGATTGTGGAAATTGCATTCGACTCCGGCGCAAACAAAAAGTTCGCGGCGGCGTTCGCGCCCATCGACATCATCGAGTAAAATTTTCTTGGAGGGAATTGTTATGTCGCGCCAGGAAGAGTTGACCGAACAATTGATTCGTTATAACGAAGCGTATTATAACCACAGCGCTCCTTTGATTTCCGACGCGGAATACGACGAACTGCTCGACGAGTTGAAGCGGCTCGAAGAGGAGAGCGGCTTTACCCCGCCGTATTCGCCGACGCTCCGCGTGGGATCGGAAGTCGTGAGCTTTCAGCCGCATACGCATATCCGTCGGCTGTACAGCCTCGATAAAGTCCGAACCGAGGACGCGCTGGGTGATTGGGTCAGCAAGGTCATCGCCGCTTCGGAAGGCAACGCGCCCGTTTTCGCGCTCGAATACAAGTTCGACGGGCTCACCGTCTGTTTGACTTACGACAACGGCTTGTTCGTGCAGGGCGCGACGCGCGGCAACGGCGTCACCGGCGAAGGCGTTTACGACCAGCTGTTGACCATCCGTTCCATCCCAAAAACGATTCCGTTCAAGGATAAAATGGAAGTACAGGGCGAGTGCATCATGCGCTTGTCCGTTCTGGAAGAGCTCAACAAAACGAGCGACGAGCCGCTTAAAAACGCAAGAAACGCCGCCGCGGGCGCGCTGCGCAACACCGACCCAAAGGTGACCGCTGCCCGAAGACTCGATATCTTCTGCTATAATGTTGGCTACATCGAGGGGCAGGAACTGACGGATCAAAAGCAGATGCTCGCGTTCCTGAAAGAAAACGGCTTTCCCGTCAGCCCGTACGTCCGCTACTGCAACAGCGCGCAACAGCTCAAAAACGAAATCGACCTCGCCGAGCAGACGCGCGGAAAGCTGGACTTTTTAATCGACGGCATGGTGGTCAAGGTAACGGATTTTGCCCTGCGGGAAACGCTCGGCGAAACGGAAAAGTTCCCGCGCTGGGCAATGGCGTATAAATTCGCCGCCGAGGAGACGACCTCCACAGTGGAGGAAGTAACCTGGGAAGTCGGGCGTACGGGCAAGCTCACCCCGCTTGCGCACCTCACCCCCGTCGAGCTCGCAGGCGCGACCATCCAGCGCGCCACGCTGAACAACTACGACGATATCCAGCGCAAACACGTCAAACGCGGCTCGCGCGTGTTCATCCGCCGAAGCAACGACGTGATCCCCGAAATCCTCGGCGCGGTGCCGGACGACGCGGCCACCGAAGAGATCAAAAAGCCCACACGCTGCCCGGAATGCGGCGCGCATGTCGAGGAGCGCGGCGCGCACATTTTCTGCACCAACTCGCTTTCCTGCAGGGCGCAGATCACGCTCCGTATTGCGCATTATGCCTCGCGGGACGCGATGGATATTGATACGCTCAGCGACAAGACCGTGGCGCAGTTCATTGAGGAACTATCCATCTCCTCGATTCCGGAACTCTACGCGCTGACGCACGAACAGCTCGTTTCGCTCAACCGCTTTGGCGCAAAGAAAGCGCAGAACCTGCTCGACGCACTCGAAAAAAGCAAAACTCGTCCGCTCGGCGCGTTCCTCTTTGCGCTGGGTATCCCGAACGTCGGCAGCAAAACCGCCAAGGACCTTGCAAAGCGCTTCGGCACGCTGGAAGCGGTACGAAAAGCCACGCGCGAGGAACTGCTCGCCATCCCGGACGTCGGCGAAATCGTAGCCGACAGCATCCTAAAGTTCTTTGCGGACGCTTCCATTGCCGCCCAGATCGACGCGCTGCTCTCCTACGGCGTTGCCCCGCAGAGCGAACAGGCGGCAAACACTGCATCTCCCATCTCCGGAAAGACCATCGTAGTCACCGGAACACTCCCGACTCTTGGACGTCGGGAAGCCGAAGCGCTCATTGAGCAGAACGGCGGCAAGGCGGCGGGCAGCGTCAGCAAAAAGACCGATTATGTGCTCTACGGCGAAAGCGCGGGCAGCAAACTCGAAAAAGCAAAAGAGCTGAACATCCCCCTATTGACGGAAGAAGAATTTTTGAAATTAATCGGCTGAGCACAGCCAAACGGACGATAAATAGGATTGGAGAACGAACCCTGCATGCTTCGGCTCGGCAAACTCGATAACGACGATTTGGAACGACTGGTACTTCATAAATTCCGCCGCGTAAGATCGGAATCTCTTTCCGCGCCCGCAATCGGGCAGGACTGCGCGACGCTCGATTTTTCAAACGACCTGATCGTATTAAGCTGCGACCCCATCACATCCGCCAGCAGCGCGCATCTGGGAAGGCTCACGGTGCACGTCTGCTGCAACGACGCGGCGGCGGCCGGCGCGGAACCGGTGGGACTGTTGGTTACGCTTCTTTTACCGCCGACAAGCAGTCTGGCAGTGATTGGCCGCATTGCGGACGATCTTTCCGCCGCGGCGCAGCTGGCGAATGTGGATATCCTCGGCGGACATACGGAAGTGACGGATTCCGTCACGCGACCCGTGACCAGCACGACGGTCGTTGCGCGGCAGGCGCGCGGCAAAGCGCTTATTGGCATGAAGCCCGGTGACGAGATTTTGATGACGAAGTCCGCCGCCATCGAGGGAACGACCATCCTTTCGGAAGACTTTCCGCATCTGCTTGTCAGCGTTCCCGACGAGACGATTGAAAAAGCGCGCGCCTTTTGCGGCAAACTCAGCATCGTACCGGAAAGCGCGGTTGCCATGCAGTTTGGAGCCGTCGCCATGCACGACGTGACAGAAGGCGGCGTTCTCGGAGCGGTCTGGGAACTGGCCTATGCCAACGGATGCGGAGCGGAAGTCTTTTTAGATCGGATTCCCGTCCGCGAGGAAACGGCGGCACTTTGCAAAGCGCTCCGGCTCGACCCGCTCCGACTCATCGGCAGCGGGAGCCTTCTGATCGCCTGCAAAGACGGAGACGCGCTGGTTCACGCGCTGCAATCCCGCGGAATTGATGCGGCTGTTATCGGCCGCGCAATTGCGGGAAAAACCTGCCTGCTCGACGGAACGCCGATGGAAGAACCGCACGCGGACGAAATCTACCGCCTGTATGACCGCGCGTAGATTGGCTGCCGATAAATCAATTGCTTGTAGGATCGCGTCAGGCATGATATACTTTGTAATTGCGACTTGGGGGTAAGTGTTTATGTACAGCATGACCGGCTACGGCAAGGGCAGCGCTTCCGGCGACGGGCGCGAAATCACGGTGGAGCTCAAGAGTGTGAACCACCGTTACCTGGACGTCGGTATGCGGCTCCCCCGCCATCTTTCGTTTCTAGAGGACGGCATCCGCTCTCTGCTCAGCGCGCGGCTTTCGCGCGGGCATATCGACGTATTCGTCAACTACCGTAATGTGCGCAGCGACGCGCGGATGGTGGAAATCGACGTTCCGCTGCTGTTTGCTTTCGTTTCCACCGCAAAAAAGGCAAACGAAACGCTCGGCTTGCCGGACGACCTCACGCTGACAAGCGCGCTCAGATTGCCGGATATTTCCAACGTGCGCGAAGCGGACGAAGATTCGGAAGCGGTTCTCGCGCTGACGCATACCGCGCTCAACATTGCCATTGACGCGTTGCTGGGCATGCGCCTTTCGGAAGGAGAGCGGCTCAAAGTATACCTTTCCAACTGCACTGACACGATTCTTACGCTCACAGAGAAAATCTCCAAACGCGCGCCGGTCGTGGTCAGCGAGTATAAAACCAAGCTCGACGATCGCATTCAAACCCTGCTTGGTCAAGTGGAAGTCGACCGCACACGGCTGGCAACCGAAGTTGCGCTGTTTGCGGACAAAGCGAGCATCGACGAAGAGATCACCCGCCTGCACAGCCACATTACGGAATTCCGCTCGCTGCTGAACGCAAACGAACCTTCCGGCAGAAAGCTCGACTTCGTGGTGCAGGAGATGAACCGCGAGTTCAACACCATCGGTTCCAAAGCCAACGACGGCGAACTCACCAACCTCGTGCTCTCCGGCAAGGCGGAAATCGAGAAGATCCGCGAACAGGTGCAGAATATCGAGTGAGCGTGCCAGCAAGATTTTTCATCCGCGAACAGGTGCAAAATATCGAATAAGGGGTTAATCGCCAGTTCGAACCTCCGGCACTGTAAAAAAGTTTTAGAAGGAGCAGCTTTTATGATGAATCTGCGACTTGTGAATATCGGCTTTGGCAATATCGTTTCGGCAGACCGCCTGATTGCGATTGTCAGCCCGGAAAGCGCGCCCATCAAGCGCATCGTGCAGGAAGCCCGCGAAAGCGGCCGCCTGATCGACGCCACTTGCGGACGGCGCACCCGCGCGGTTGTGATTACGGACAGCGATCATGTGATCCTTTCCGCCATCCAGCCGGAAACCATCGCCAACCGTCTCGACACCAAATCGGACGAGGCAGACGATTAACCGCGAGAGGAACATTCGTATTATGAAGCAGACAAGAGAAGGTCTCCTGCTGGTCGTTTCCGGCCCCGCGGGCGTAGGCAAAGGCTCGATCAATCACGCGCTGATTCAGCGCAACAGCGATATTCGCATGTCCGTTTCCGCCACAACGCGTTCCCCGCGCCCCGGCGAGATCAACGGTGTGCATTACTTCTTCAAAAGTGAAGAAGAGTTTAGAAAGATGATCGACGAAGGCGCGTTCCTCGAGTATATGCGCGTGTTTAACACCCATTATTACGGAACGCCAAAGAGTTTCGTCGAGCAGGAACTCAAGGAAGGCCGCAGCGTCGTACTCGAAATCGACGTGCAAGGCGCCATGCGCGTCAAAGCCGCCTATCCGGACGCGGTGCTCATCTTTATCGCCCCTCCGTCCATGAGCGAACTCAAAACCCGCCTGATCGGCCGCGGCACGGAAAGTGCGGAAGCCGTCGAGCGCCGGTTTGAAACCGCTTATAAGGAACTGGACTACGTAAAAGAATACGATTATGTCGTCGTAAACGATATTCTGGACCTCGCCATTGCGCGAGTCGAACACATTTTATCCGCGGAACGCTGCAGAAGCGTCCGCAACGGCGAACTGATCGAGAAATTACTGGGAGGCAGGAACGAATTATGATGAATTTACCGTTGGACGAACTGATCGAGAAAGCAGGTTGCCGCTATATGCTGGTGACCGCCGTTTCACAAAGAGCGCGCCAATTGCAATCGGATCCAGATAAACTCGACGGGCGCAAGCCTGTTTCTGTCGCAGTAGATGAACTATATCACGATAAGTTGAATCTGGAATTTCCGAAGGAATTCTATCAGGACTGACAGCCCGCTTCTATACGGGATTCGTCATTCCCGTTTCCATACGAATGATATGAATTCTTGCCGAACCCGATCCGGTTAAATTCCGTGTGCGGGTACGGCTTGCACAGGCCCGCTTGCGGGCTGTTTCTGGTTTTGGCAAACATGAATACGGGATTCTCAAGGGTAACCCCCTTGAGCAGGAGCTTGAGGGCGTCGCCCTCGAAAAAATGATTCAAGGAGGTGAACGGTATGCAGCAGGCTTGTGAAGTCATTGTCGATATTGCGCACGCAAACGTCGACCGGCTCTTTACATACCTTCTGCCGGAAGGGCTCACGCTCCCGGCGGGCAGCCATGTGCTCGTGCCGTTCGGCTCCGGCAACCGCCCGCGCGAAGGGTTCGTCATCCGCGTATTCGACTTCACGGAAACGCCCGCAGACGAATCCGGCGAGCAGGCCGTCACGCTCAAAAACGTGCTCCGCGTGCTCGAACCCTACCCAATCCTCACGCAGGAGCAGATCGAGCTGGCGTACTGGATGCAAAAGAGTTACCATTGCCTGCTGGTGGATGCGCTCAGGCTCATGATCCCATCGCAGATGCGCGGCGGTCACGTCAAGGAAAAAATCGAGCGTACTATTCAGCTGCAAAATTACGATCACGCCGAGGAGATGCGCGCTTCCCTGCTGGATAAAACCGGCAAGCCGCGCTCGCCAAAGCAAGCGGAATTGCTGGAACTAATGATTCGATCCAAACTCGAACTCTCCGTTTCGGACGTCTGTGCCTATATCCCCGGCTCCGTCGCTGCAATCAACGCGCTGATCAAACGCGGATATCTCGTGGAAGGCGGGCATGTGACCTTCCGCCGTCCGGACTTTGGCGCGCAGGCACCGGATAAACACGTGACGCTCTCCCCCGCGCAGAATCAAGCGATCGAAGCGATTGCCGCCGCGCAGAACGCGCGGGAAGGCACCCTTCTTTTGCACGGCGTGACCGGCAGCGGCAAAACGGAAGTCTACATGCACGCCATCGAGCGGTGCTTAGCCGCAGGCAGACAGGCGATTATGCTTGTGCCGGAAATCTCGCTCACCCCGCAGACCGTCGGACTCTTTCGGGAGCGATTCGGGGACGAGATCGCGGTTCTGCATAGCAGGCTTTCCGCGGGTGAGCGTTTCGATGAGTGGCGCAGGATCCGGCTGAGTAAAGCCCGCGTCGCCGTTGGCGCAAGAAGCGCGGTGTTCGCGCCCATGGAAAACGTCGGCCTCATCATTGTGGACGAAGAACACGAACCCAGCTACTTCAGCGAGGTGACCCCGCGTTACCACGCACTCGAAGTTGCCGCGCACAGAGCAAAATCTTCCGGCGCTCCGCTGGTACTCGGCAGCGCAACGCCTTCGCTTTTGACCTACTACCGCGCGCAGTCCGGACGCTATCAGCTGCTTGAGCTGCCACAACGCGTGCAGAACCGCCCGCTGCCAAGCGTGGAAATCGTCGATATGCGCGAGGAGTTCCAGTCCGGCAACAACGGCATCTTCAGCGGAAGGCTCGTCCAGCTGCTGAGCGAATGCGTGGAGCAAAAGCGGCAGGCCATGCTCTTTTTGAATCGGCGCGGGTATTCCACTTTCGTCTCCTGCCGTTCCTGCGGTTATGTGATGCTCTGCGACAACTGCGATATCTCGATGACCTACCATAAAGGCGAAAACAGGCTTCGCTGCCATTTCTGCGGTGCGGTCAAGCCGCTCCCCGGCAAGTGCCCGCAGTGCGGAAAGCCGTTTATCAAGTATTTCGGCATCGGCACCGAGCAGGTGGAAGAGCAGCTCAACGCGCTGTTTCCCAGCACGGTAACGCTTCGGATGGATACCGATACGGTGCGCACCAAGGATTCCATGCAGCAGATGCTCGGCGCGTTTTCACGCGGAGAGGCGCAATTCCTCGTTGGCACGCAGATGATCGCAAAAGGCCACGACTTCCCCAACGTCACTCTTGTCGGCGTCGTCGCCGCGGACGCGACGCTCATGATTCCCGACTACCGCAGCACGGAGCGAACGTTCCAGTTGCTAACCCAGGTTGCGGGAAGAGCCGGGCGGGACGAAAACCCCGGGCGGGTGGTGATTCAAACCTATTCTCCTGCGCACCCCGCCATCCGCTTTGCAAAGACGCACGACTACAAGAGCTTTTACGTCTATGAACTCGAACAGCGAAAGAAAGCCGTCTTTCCGCCGTTTTCGCTGTTTGTCCGCATTCTGTTTTCGGGGGAGGACGAAATCGCCCTGCAAAAGGCGGTTTCACAGTATTCCGAAGCGCTGCGCGAGCAGCTTGCCGAGCGCCTCGGTGAGCACGCGGCAAAGGACATCCTCCTTTACAGCGCTTCCCCCGCGCCGATCAAGCGCAAACAGGGTGTATACCGTTTCCAGATACTGATCAAGTTGCTGCGCACGGCGCGTTTAAGCGATGCGATCCAAACGATTTACGCGTTTGCCGGAGACCACAGGAGCGAACTCTTCGCCATGATCGAAGTCAACCCGCAGGATATGCTCTGACGCAAAGTCAAATTGCTATGCGTCGGATACTCTCCGCGGGATGCTTCAAAAAACGCGAATCCGCTTCCACAAGCCGGACAAACCAACGTTATATAATTACAATTTATGTTGAAACAGAATCAGAAGCTGAAAAAAAAGCGAACAAACCAACCTGCCGAGCCTTCGTGCCGGCCGGAAAATGAAACCCCAAAAAAGGAAGAGATTCCCAAGGAACAGAAGACCGAACAGAAAAAGACCAACTGGAAGCTCGTTGGCGAAATCCTGAAGGGCTATAACCACTACATCGTTATAGCAACGCTGTGCGTTCTGCTCTCTACGGCGTTTGCCTACGCCGTGCCGTACGTCACAAGCTTTACGCTCGACTATGTGATTCAGGGGATCGACACTTCGACCCCCGCTTTCCTCTTGCCGCTGCTGGATTCCCTTGGCGGGCGGGCGCTGTTTACCAGCAGGCTGTACCTTTGCGGCATCGCGCTGTTTCTCTTCACCGCGCTGAACGGATTGTTCACCTACCTTCGCAGGCACAACATCGCCTACGCGTCCGAAGGCGTGTCCAAAGGCCTGCGCGACCGTCTCTACCGCCATCTGGAAGACGTGCCTTACGACTACCATAAGCACGCCAGCACGGGCGACCTCGTCCAACGCTGCACGTCGGACGTGGACACGGTGCGAAAGTTCATCCAGCTGCAGATGATGGAAATCGTGCGGACGCTCGTGATGTTCATCTTCGCGGCGGCGGTCATGTTCACCATCAACGTCAAGATGACGCTGATCTCGCTTGCGTTTTTGCCGATTCTCACGGTGACGTCGTTTGTGTACTTCAAGCTCGTGACGCGCTACTTTACCGCTTCGGACGAGGCGGAAGGCGCGCTCTCCACCATGCTGCAGGAAAACCTGACCGGCATGCGCGTGGTACGGGCGTTCGGCCAACAGAAGAGCGAAATCGGCAAATTCACAACCCTCAACGCGACGTTCCGCGATAAAACGCTCAAGCTCATCCGCCTGCTTGCGTTCTACTGGGGCATGTCGGACAGCATCGGTTACCTGCAGATTGCGCTTTCGCTCTGCATGGGCGTTGTCGCGGTGACGAAAGGCACGTTCACTCTCGGAAGCGTCGCGCTGTTTACCACCTATGTGGCAATGCTCACCTGGCCGGTGCGCCAGCTCGGCAGAATCTTGGCCGATCTCGGTAAAGCGAAAGTTTCTTTGGGTCGTCTGGACGAAATCCTCGCCGCACCATTGGAACAGGAACCCGGCAAAGCGCTTACCCCCGACCTCAAAGGCGATATTGTATTTGACAACGTGTGCTTTGGCTACGAGCGCTTCAACGACGTGCTCGACGGCGTGAGCTTTACGGCAAAGCGCGGCCAGACCATCGCTATCCTTGGCGCGACCGGCTCCGGCAAGACGAGCCTTGTGCAGCTGCTCCAGCGGCTGTATGAGCGCACCGCGGGTTCCATCACCATTGGCGGCGTGGACGTCAACGACATCGAACACGGGCACCTGCGTAAAAACATCGGCATCGTGCTGCAGGAACCGTTCCTTTATTCGCGTACGATCCTCGAAAACATCCGCATCTGCGACCCGGAATCGTCCGAAGAGGACGTATACGCCGCCGCGCGCACTGCAAGCGTGCACGAAGTGATTCTCGGCTTTGAAAAGGGCTACGAAACCATCGTCGGTGAGCGCGGGGTGACCCTCTCCGGTGGTCAGCAGCAGCGCGTAGCCATTGCACGAACGCTGATGCAGAAAGCGCCGATTCTGATCTTTGACGACTCCATGAGCGCCGTCGATTCGGAAACCGACGCCGCAATACGCCGCTCGCTGCTTGCGCTCTGCCGCGAGGGAATCACGTTTTTGATTTCTCACCGCATCACAACGCTGCGGGAAGCGGACAACATCCTCGTCCTTGAAGACGGACGCGTAACCCAGCAGGGTTCCCACGAACAATTAATTCATCAGGACGGTCTGTACCGGCGCATTGCCGAAATACAGGACGCCTTGAACTAAAGGAGGCGAAACAGTATGTACATGCCTGAAGAACAGGATTTCGCCGCGAAGAAAATTGATTGGAACGTTTGGAAACGTTTATATCTCTATGCGCTCAAACACCGCAAAAACTTTATTGTGGTCATCGTGGCGCTGTTTCTCGTCGCGGGCTTCGATATCGCTTACCCTTTGTTCACCAGCTATGCCATCGACCACTTTGTTGTACCAAAAACAGTGGTTGGGCTTGCGCCGTTTGCCATTCTCTATGGCGTAATCATCCTGCTGCAGGGCTTCAGCGTCATTACGTTTATCCGCAATGCGGGGAATTTAGAGATGTCCATCTCCTACGATATCCGGCAGGACGCCTTTACGCGCCTGCAGGAGCTGTCGTTTTCGTTCTACGACCGCACCGCCGTGGGCTACATCATGGCGCGGATGGTCTCGGACGTCTCCCGCCTTTCCGAAATGATCGCCTGGAGCCTCGTGGATATCCTCTGGTCGGTGCTCTTTGCGCTGGGGTGCATCGTTACGATGTTCGTCCTCTCCTGGAAGCTTGCGCTGATTGCGCTGGCCGTTCTGCCGCCGCTGGCTTATGTAAGCATGAAGCTGCAAAAGCTGATGCTCAAACACCAACGCGAGGCGCGTAAACAGAACTCCCGCATCACCGGCGCGTTCAACGAAGGCATTATGGGCGCGGTCACCACCAAGACGCTCGTGCGCGAGCAGCAGAACGCCGACGAATTCAGCGGACTGACCGAAAAACTCCGCCATGCTTCCATTAAGAGTGCTTTGATATCGGCTTCGTTCTTCCCCATCGTGATGTCCCTTGGTGCCATCGGTACGGGGCTTGCGCTGTCGTTTGGCGGCGCGGGCGTACTCTCTCCCGAAACGGCGTTCATCGGCGCCATGACGGCGGGCACGCTGGTGGCGTTTGTCACCTACTGTACCCAGCTCTTCGACCCGATTCAACAGCTGGCGAACATCATTGCGGAAATGCTCGGCTCGCAGGCCTCCGCCGAGCGCGTGATCACGCTGATGAACACGCAGCCGGACGTCGTGGATTCGCCGGAGATCATTGAAAAGTACGGCACCATCATGCAGCCGAAAACGGAACACTGGGAGCCGATTGTGGGTGACGTCAAATTCGATCATGTCACCTTCCAGTATAAAAACGGCGAAAAGGTGCTGGACGACTTCTGCCTGGACGTGCGCGCGGGTCAAACCATTGCGCTCGTCGGCGAAACCGGCGCGGGCAAGAGCACCATCGTTAACCTGCTCTGCCGCTTCTATGAGCCGACGGAGGGTGCTATCTTGGTGGATGGCGCAGACTACCGCCAGCGTTCCCAGCTCTGGCTGCAGTCGAGTCTTGGGTACGTTCTGCAAACACCGCACCTTTTCTCCGGCACGATCAAGGACAACATCCGCTTTGGCAAACCCGACGCCACCGATGAAGAAGTTCACGAGGCGGCGCGCCTTGTCAGTGCGGAACCGTTCATCCTAGCGCAGGAAAAAGGCTACGACACGGAAATTGGCGAAAGCGGCGCGCGCCTTTCCACCGGGCAGAAACAGCTGCTGTCGTTTGCGCGCGTGGTGCTCAAAAACCCGCGCATTTTCGTGCTGGACGAGGCGACAAGCTCCATCGACACGGAGACCGAACAGCTGATTCAAAATGCGATTACGCATATCCTCAACAACAGGACGAGCTTTATCGTGGCCCACCGCCTCTCCACCATCCGCACGGCTGACCGCATTTTGGTCATCCGCAACGGCAAAATCGAAGAGAACGGTACGCATGAACAACTGCTTCAGCAGCACGGGTATTATTACGACCTCTACACACAGCAGTTCTGCGAAGACCGTACGGCGGAGTCGCTCGGCAACGCCAGTTCGGAGGAGCAATAAAGCATGACTTGGTCGTACTGGTCGCTGCTGATCATCTGCCCGCTGGTGTTTCTGGCAAGCCTATTGGACGCGGTTGCGGGCGGCGGAGGTCTGATTTCGCTGCCTGCCTACCTGCTGGCGGGTCTTCCGCCGCACAACGCGATTGCCACCAACAAGCTCTCGAGTTGCATCGGCACCGTCGCTTCCACCGGACGGTTCATCAAGAACAAGTGCGTGGATTGGCCGACGGCGATTCCTTCCGCGGCGCTTGCGGTGCTCGGTTCCGTCGCGGGGGCAAACCTCGTGCTCGGCATCAGCGACAACGCAATCCGGTACGTCATGCTTGTGCTCATCCCCGTGCTGGCGTTCGTCGTGCTCAAAAAGCGCGACCTCTCCGGCACGGAGCTTGCGCCGGTCAGCCGGAAACGTCAGTTCGTGGTGATCCTCACCGCGGCGCTCGTGGTCGGCATGTACGACGGGTTCTACGGTCCCGGCACGGGAACGTTCCTGCTGCTGGCGTATACGCAGCTGGCGCGGCTTCCGCTGAACATTGCCGCGGGCAACGTCAAAATCGCCAACCTCTCCAGCAACGTCGGCAGCCTGATCGTGTTTCTTATTCACGGTCAGACCATTCTGCCACTCGGGCTGATCGCGGCGGTGTTCGCGATTACTGGTCATTTCCTCGGCGCGGGGTTGCTGCTCAGAAGCGGCTCAAAGATCGTCAAGCCGTTCATCCTTGTTGTGCTTGGGCTTTTGTTCATCCGCCTGATCTACGACCTGTTCCTTGTTGGCGCGTAACAGCTCTTTTGAATCACGACAAAATAAAAAACCGCACGGTTTGCACCGTGCGGATTTTGTTTGCTTATTCAGCGATAGCGAATGTTCATGCTGCCGAACGAGACGTCCGCGTTGACGGTCAGCACTTCCTGCGCGTTCAAATCCGGTTCGCCGAACGTCTGGATTGAGCCAAACGATTTGTCGGACTTGACGCTCATGCGAACGTACTTCGGAACAATGAGCTCCATTGAGCCAAACGAGACGTCCGCGTTCAGTGTAGCTCCGCCCAGAAAATGCTTGACGCCCGTGAGGTCGAGTTCCGCCTTGCCAAAGGAAATGTCGGCATCCCCGCCCGCAAATGTATCCGAAACGATGCGGCGGTTCTCCTCCGCAAACGAGCATTCCATGTGCACGCGACCGCCTTCTTCGGTGAACTCGCTGACCGGCTTATGGTCGCCGCCAAAACACGACGTCCAGTGCTTCCGGTGAGGAATCAGCGCTTCGTAGAGGATCGTCAGCCCCAGCAAAACCAACAGGCTCGGCCAGATGACGCCCCAGGTCAGCACGAATGCCGTTGCGCCTAGGTTAAAGAGCAGAAAGTACAGGCCGAGTCCTGCCACAGCAAGGCTGAAGAACGAGAACCGTTTGATCATCCATGCCACGCCGAGACCGATGAGCACCGCCGGCCACACGATCCCCCAGATGCCGATTGAAATCACGTTGAGCCTCTGCAGCAGGAACGCTACACCCAGCGCAATAACGACCAAGGCAAACCAGATGCCATCCTTCTTGGAACCGACGTCGGCGTCCCAGCTGAAGGAGAACTTTCCATCTTTACCCTTCTTGGTGCTGCCGGAGTCTACGACGACGACTTTAGGTTCGATCGGTTTTGCGCCCAGCAGTTCGTCCGTCGAGACGCCGAGCACGTTTGAGAGCTGCGATAAAATCGAGATGTCCGGGCAGGATACGTCGTTTTCCCATTTGCTGACCGCCTGCGCGGACACTCCCACGAGTTCGGCAAGCTGTTCCTGCGTGTAGCCTTTTTCCTTTCGGAGCTGCGCGATCCGCTTGCCCATTGTTTGCTGTTCCATACTGTGTTTCTCCCTTTCGAATTCATTTCACTTGATGGCATTATTATGTCATGGCGAAAAAACCTTTACCATAGCGTATTTTTCGAGTTTCGATTTTTATATCAACCATAGGTAGAATATCATACAACCATTGCTTTTGCTACAAATTCATTTTTGGTTGATCGGATAGTTTCTCTCAACCACAGGTAGAATCACCTGTTTCAGATGCTTGCCTTTACACTTTGCTCGATTTCAGTTAAAATACCTATGGTAATCAAAGGAGGATTTTACACATGGCGCTGAGAACAATTCGCACGGATGATGATCCCTGTTTATATAAGGTCTGCCGGCCGGTTGAACGGTTTGACGCAAGGCTTTCCGATCTGATCGACGATCTGTTTGAGACAATGGACACTGCCGAAGGCGCAGGTTTGGCTGCTCCTCAGGTTGGCGTGCTCCGCCGCGTTGTGGTGATTGACGCGGGCGAAGGGCGCGTGGAACTGGTGAACCCGCGCATTATCAGTAAAGAAGGACTGCAGTGCGGCTATGAAGGCTGCCTGTCGTTTCCCGGTAAATCCGGGTATGTCGAACGGGCGGATCATGTGATTGTGGAAGGCTACGACCGCAAAGGCAAGCTGCATACCTACGATACGCAAGGCTTCTTTGCCCGCGCGGTGCAGCACGAGCTGGATCATCTGGATGGGGTTGTGTATCTGACCCTTGTTACCGATCCGCCGGAAGGCTTCCAGCGGGATTCCGCAGAACAGGAAGACGTTTAAGCCAATACTGCGTACCAGCCTGTAAAGGATGATATCAATAATATGAAGATTGCTTTCCTCGGAACACCGGAATTTGCGCTCCCCTCGCTTGACATGCTGGAAAGAAGCGGTCATGCGCTGGGGGTGTTTACCCAGCCGGATCGTCCCGTAGGACGGCACGCGGTTCTGACCCCGCCGCCGACGAAAGTCTATGCCGAGGCGCACGGCATACCCGTGTTCCAGTTCGAAAAGATCCGTTTGCCGGAAGGTGTGCAAGCCTTGAGAGCCTTCGCGCCCGATTTAATGGTAACGGCGGCGTTCGGCCAAATCCTCTCGGCTGAAAACCTCGCCATCCCGCAATACGGCTGCATCAACGTTCATGGTTCGCTCCTGCCCAAGTACCGGGGCGCGGCTCCCATTCAATGGGCGGTGATCAACGGCGAAACGGAAACAGGCATTACGACCATGCTGACGGACGTCGGCATGGACACAGGCGATATTTTACTGGTCGACCGCGTCGCTATTGGCGAAAACGAAACCGCGGGTGAACTTTTTGAGCGGCTCTCCGTCCTCGGCGCGGAAACGCTCCGACGTACAATTGCCGCGCTGGAAGCGGGTACGCTCGTCCGCACCCCGCAGAACGAGTCGCAGGCGACAAAATGCCCTATGCTCAAAAAGGAGCACGGCAAGATTGACTTTACAAAGACCACGCGGGAAGTGCACAACCTTGTGCGCGGCACGAATCCCTGGCCGGGCGCTTGCGCCCTGCTCGAAGGTGAACCGCTGAAAGTACATATTACAAGGCTCTCCACGCTCGACTTTGGTTCTGCTCCGTTTGGCACGCTCAAAGGCGACGCGAAAACGGGTCTGTTTGTCCGCTGCAACGACGGCTGGCTGGAGATTGTCGAACTGCAAGCCTCCGGAGCCAAGCGCATGAACGCAAAAGACTTTTTAAAAGGCCATCCGCTGGTAGGCAAACTCCTCGCGTAATCCGGCAGTAACCGCACTGCAATGATACCTTAAGAAAGGTATTGATTTGAATTCCAGCCGAAACGAACAACATTTGATGACGTAAGAAAGGCATTGATTTGAATCCCAGAAAATACTCCCTTGATGCGCTTTGCGACGTCACCGACCGTGGCGCCTACGCGAACCTGCGCGTCAAACAACTCAGCCGTGACCTGCCGCAGCGCGAGGCGAAACATGCCGCCGCGCTTGTTTATACGACTCTGGATCACCTGTTGACCATCGACTACTATCTTTCGCATTTTTTAGAAGGCACGCAAAAACCTGTCATTCGCGGCATTCTGCGCCTAGGCGTCTGCGAACTGCTGTATTTCAGCACCCCCGCGCACGCCGCCGTTTCCGAAAGCGTTCAACTGACGCGCGAAGTTGGCAAGCCCGCGCTTTCCGGCTTTGTCAACGCCGTGCTCCGGCGCGTCGAACGCGAACGCGAGCACCTGCCCGCATTCCCGCAGGAACCGCTCCGGCGGCTCTCGATACAATACAGCTATCCGGAATGGATCGTTGCCGACTGGATGCAGGCGTATGGAGAAACAGAAACGGAAGCGCTGCTTTCCCGCCCTGCCGCAAAGGTGGAGGTCCGCGCACAGTACCCCTTTACCACCGCCGAACTCGTCCGCACCCTTTCGGTCGAAAGCACGGTAAATACACTGGATGAAAACTCAGTTGCGCTGGAAAAAGGATTCGATGTCGCCTCCGACCCGCTCTTTGTAGAAGGCAAATACACCGTGATGAGTCAGGGCGCGATGCTCGTCTGCCGCGCGCTGGGCAACGTTCGTGGCAAGCTTGTGCTGGACGCCTGCGCCGCTCCCGGCGGAAAGAGCGCGTACCTTTCGAGTTTGTGCGAAAACGACATTCATCTGACCTGCTTTGAGCTGCACGAACACCGTATCGAACTGCTGGATCGAACGCTCGAACGGCTCCGCGTTTCGGCTCAAACGCTGCAAAAAGACGCTGCCGTATTTGATCCGGCTTTTACTAGTGCATTTGACGCGGTTCTTCTGGACGCGCCCTGCAGCGGGCTGGGACTTTTGGGCGACAAGCCGGATATTCGCTACAGCAAGTCCGATACGGATATCATTTCTCTCGCTGCGCTGCAAAAAAGCATTCTCGAAACCTGCTGCCGCTATGTCGCTCCCGGCGGAATCCTCGTATACGCGACCTGCACCATCTCCAGCCGGGAAAACGAACGCATGATCGACTGGTTTTTGAACGCTCATCCGAAATTTGCGCTGGAAGCCATGCCGCTTCCGCTGGAGAACGACGGCAAACTCCAACTTTTGCCGCATCGGCACGGCACCGACGGATTTTTTATTTCGAGGATGCGAAAATGTATTTAGCGGATTTAACGAGATCGGAAGTTGCCGAGTTGTTTGCCGGATGGGGCGAACCGAAATACCGCGCCGCGCAAGCCTTCGAATGGCTGAAGAAAGGCGCGCGTCCTGCCGAGATGACGAACCTTCCCGCACCGCTGCGTGAAAAACTCGCCTCCATTCCCTATGGCGGTGTTACGATTGAGCAGAAATTCCTTTCGCAAAAGGACGGAACGGTCAAGTACCTTTTCCGTCTGGAGGATGAAAACCTTGTAGAAGGCGTATTGATGCGCTATCATTATGGTAATACGTTGTGCCTTTCCACGCAGGTCGGCTGCAATATGGGTTGCAAGTTCTGCGCTTCTACCTTGGAAGGGTGTGTTCGTAACCTGCGCATCGGCGAACTGCTGGGGCAAATCCACGCCGTTGAACGGGACGAACCAACCCCGGAACCCGGGCACCGGAACGTGACGAATCTTGTGCTGATGGGCAGCGGAGAGCCGCTGGATAATTACGAAAACGTCGTGGCGTTTCTTAACTTTGTCACCGCGCAGGACGGACTGCGCATCAGCGCGCGGAACATCTCCGTTTCCACCTGCGGCATTGTGCCGAAGATCGACTCGTTCATTGTCGACGCGCCGCACGTCACGCTCTCGATTTCGCTCCACGCGCACGACGACGAAACGCGCACCTCGCTCATGCCGGTCAACCGCGCGTATCCGATCGGCTCGGTTCTCGCTTCCGCGCGCCGGTACGCGGAAAAAACCGGCCGCAGGGTCGTTTTTGAATATGCCTTGATCGACGGCGTGAACGCCGCGATGGCAGACGCGGACGCGCTTTCAGTCAGACTGCGCGGTATGCTCTGCCATGTCAACCTGATTCCGCTCAACCCGGTTCCTGAACGCGGGCTTTCAGGCGTCAGCCGTGAAGACGCGCAGAAGTTCTGCGACCGATTAACCGAACGAAAAATTTCCGCAACCGTACGCCGGGAGATGGGCACCGATATCGAAGGTGCATGCGGACAGCTCCGCAGGAGGATTTTGCATGAAATACGCGGTGAGAACTGATATTGGAAAACGCGCGCATAACGAGGACAGCTATCTGCTGCCACCGACGGGCTGCGAGACCTGTCTGTTTGCGGTTGCGGACGGAATGGGCGGGCACGCGGCAGGCGCGGTGGCAAGCAAGCTCCTGGTGGACGGCCTCTCCGGCAGCCCGATTCAGTTTGAATCCGGTCACGAAATCGAACAGCTGAAAGGCGCGATTGAGCGCGTCAACCTAAACGTGTACGAAACCGCCGAGGACGATATCGCGCTGCGGGGTATGGGTTCCACGCTCGTCTGCGCGCTGATCCTCGGCAATCAGTATATCGCGGCCAACGTTGGCGACAGCAGGCTTTATCATTTCGGCGGCGAGTCGATCACCCGCATCACAACGGATCATTCGCTGGTCGAGCAGCTGGTCTTGAAAGGCGCCATCACAAAAAAGCAGGCGCGCTTTCACCCGCAGCGCAATATTATTACGCGCGCCATGGGCATTTCCCCGGTCGTGGACGTCGACCTCTTTGAGCGCGACTGGGCGCCGGGAGACATGCTGCTGCTCTGCTCGGACGGCCTGCACGGCTCGGTGGAAGAAGAGGACATCGTCGAAGTGCTGCAGTCCGACCTCAATTTGGAAACCAAGTGCGAACTGCTGACGCGGCGCGCGCTCAACAACGGCGGAACCGATAACATCACCATCATCCTCATTCAAAATCAAGAGGAGGATGCGGTATGATCGCTTCGGGAACCATAGTTGGACATCGTTACCGCATCATCGAACTGATCGGTACAGGCGGAATGGCGCAGGTCTACCGCGCCATGAACCTCAGCAGCCGCAAGATCGTTGCGATTAAGGTACTCAAAGACGAGTTCCGCAACGACGCGGAGTTCTTGCGCCGCTTCGAGCGCGAGGCACGCGCGGTGCTGCACCTTTCGCATGAAAATATCGTCCGCGCGTTCGATGTTGGAGATACCGACGGCCTGCCGTACATCGTGCTCGAATACATCGACGGCCGCACGCTCAAAGAAATACTGGACGAAAACGGCCCCATGCCGCCGCGTATCGCGGTAGCGCTCGTCGTGCAGGTGCTCGACGCGCTGAACGCCGCACACAATGCAGGCATCATCCACCGGGACGTCAAACCGCAGAATGTCATCGTCATGCAGAGCGGCAAAGTCAAGCTCATGGACTTTGGCATTGCGCGCGAAGTGGACGCCAACACCGTAACCTTTACCGGTTCGACGGTGCTGGGTTCGGTGCATTACCTTTCCCCCGAGCAGGCAAAAGGTCAGCCCGTCACCGAAGGGAGCGACCTATATTCCGCGGGCATCATGCTCTACGAAATGCTCACAGGTCAAGTTCCGTTTGAAGGGGATAATTCCGTCGCCATCGCGCTTAAGCACATCAGCGATATGCCAAAGCCCCCCGCCGACCTCAACCCGAAGATCCCGCCCGCGCTCAACGATGTTGTCATGCGCGCGTTGAATAAGGATCTCAACCGCCGCTATCAAAGCGCAAACGAAATGAGTGCGCATTTGCGCAGGGCGCTCAAAGAACCAACCGGAGAATTCGCGCGTTTTGCCGCAGTTGCCAAACCCGCGCCGGAAAAGAAACCGCCTGTCAAGAAAAAAGCGCACGGCACGCTCAAAATCGGCCTTGCTGTAGCGGCGGTGGTCGTCGTGCTGATTACCGCGTTTATCGTGCTAAGAACCGCGTTTTCAACGGACGCCGACACGCTGGAAGTCGTGCCAACGCTGATTGACCGCTCGATTGACGAAGCGCGGCAAAAAGCGGAAAATTTCGGCTTTGCGTTCGACATTCAGGACTACGAAAACAACGATACCGTCGCCAGTGGAAACGTCATCCTCCAAACGCCGGAAGCAGGAATCAAAGCCAAGCTGGGAACGACCATCTACTGCGTCATCAGCCTTGGGCCGGCCGCCCCGAACGTTCCAGATTTAATCGGCATGACACCGGATGAAGCAAAGCGCGCGCTCGAAGAACTGGGGCTTGTGCTTGGCGAAGTGACCTACCGCATTTCGGAGACCGCTATCGGTTATGTTTGTGCCCAGTCCATAGTGCCGGAAACGGAGACGACCAGTGGGCAGGTCATCGATATCGTCATCAGCGCATCCTCCGAAACCACATTCGCCATGCCGTACGCCATGGATGAGCCGCTCAACCTGATCCTCGATCAACTGCGGCTTGCGTCGTTCAACAATATCTTTGTTCGCTACTCGGCTTCAGACACCATCGAAGATGGCGTGGTGTTTTTACAGGATCCTCTGCCCGATACGCAGGTGCTGCCGGAAACGCCGGTTACGCTCACCGTCTGCGGCGCACCCGTCTATGACTACGAGGCGGATATTGCCTTTAACATCGATATTGAGAACAGCGGAACCAAGGTGCTCGTCGTGATTCAGGAGACCTACAACGGTCTTGCTTACGACCGCGTACTCTTTGAAGACACGCTCGAAAAAGGCAGCAAGGTGCCGGTTTCGTTTACCGCGTATTCCGATGTGGAAGGCACGCGGGAAGTGATTCTATTGCAGGACGGCAAGGAGATCAAGCGGCAGGATTATACGTTTACGGCAAAGGCACCGAACTGATTTTATTCATAAAATGCATTGCATTTCAACAAAAATAGTACGTTTTCAAAAGTCGTTTTTCATAAAGGAGCCTGATTGATTTGAAGAATTTGTTATTCACCGGGATAGTGAAAGTTTAATGAGGCGCGGCCGGATCATCAAAGGCGTGAGCGGGTTTTACGAAGTGCTGCTGGAAGATGGCAGCAGCGTAACCTGCAAAGCGCGCGGGCGCTTCCGTAATGAGCATATCGTACCCATGGTCGGCGATTTGGTCGAAATTTCGCTCCCCGAAACGGGCTTTGCAGCAATCGACGAGCTGCTTCCCAGAAAAAACGCGCTGGTGCGCCCAAATGTTTCCAATATCGATCAGCTGATCATCGTTGCCGCGGCGAGCGCGCCCAAGCCCGACTGGCTCATGATCGATAAACTGCTGCTGCAGTGCCATGCGCTCAAGATTGAGCCGCTGCTGCTGCTCAACAAAATCGATCTCGGGGATGAATCGGTCATCGCCGAATTCAAGGTCGATTACGCCTCGTTTCGTTCGCTTCTCGTTTCGTCAAAAGCGGGCAACGGCATCGACGCGCTGAAAGAACATCTAGCGGGCAAGATTTCCTGCTTTGCCGGGCAGTCCGCCGTTGGCAAATCCTCGCTTCTCAACGCGCTCTTCCCCGCACTCAAACTCGAAACGGGTGAGCTGGCCAAAAGGACGGATCGAGGCAGGCATACGACTCGTCGGGCGGAGCTTTGGCCGCTGCTGGGCGGCGCGGTGCTCGATACGCCAGGTTTCTCGCTGCTCGAAATTGAGGAATTCACACAGGATCAGCTCAACGAAAGCTGGCCGGAGTTCCAGAAAGCATATGAAAACTGCCGTTTTTCCAGCTGCGGGCATACTTCTGAACCGGACTGCGCGGTGAAAGAGCTGCTCGCACAGGGCGGCATTTCGCCTGGACGGTATGAGCGGTATATTGCGATTCGATCTGAGATTTTAATAAGGAGAAAACACCGTTATGATTAAAATTGCGCCTTCCATTCTATCCTCCGACCTGGCCAACTTCGGGCGCGATATCGAGCGCCTCTCGGACTGGAAGGCAGACTGGATTCATTTTGACGTCATGGACGGACACTTCGTGCCCAACATGTCCTTTGGCCCCATCCTTTGCTCCTCCATCCGCCCGCTGACGAAGCTGCCCATCGACGTGCACCTCATGGTGGACGAGCCTTCCCTCTTTTTCGACTGGTTTATCAAGGCTGGCGCGGATATCGTCACCTTTCATGTGGAAGCGGAACAGCATATCCACCGCGCGCTGCAGCGTCTGCGTGAAAGCGGCGTGAAAGCGGGCGTCGTGCTCAACCCCGGAACACCCGCAGTCGCGGTAAAAGAAGTGCTGCCTTATTGCGATCTTGTGCTGGTGATGTCCGTCAACCCCGGTTTCGGCGGGCAGAAGTTCATTCCGGAATCGCTGGGTAAAATCGCAGAATTGAGAGCGATGATCGACGAGCGAGGACTTTCGACCGAAATCGAAGTCGACGGCGGTATCAATCCAGAGACGGCAAAGCTCTGCGTCAAAGCGGGCGCAACGGTGCTCGTGGCCGGGAGCGCGGTATTCCAGGCAAACGACCCTGCGGATATGATCCGCCGCCTGCGCTGCGAATGAATCTGATTTAAATTAGAAAACAAAAGCCGCAAAGCGGCTTTTTATTTTATGCTATTCGTTTTTCAGCAGTTTGCCTAACAGCAGCGCGTAGAGTTCCTGGGACTCGCTTTCCCAGTTTGACCGGATCCTCTGCGCCATATCCCGCGTTGCCACGCGCAGAGTAAGTTCCAGAATCGCCGCGTTGTTCTCCAGCGCCCGCAGCCGCACGAGATACCCGCCGCCGGAAAGCTCCTCCATGTCAGAAACAATCTGTGTTTGCAGCCGCATCTGCTCCATGTGTTCGCGCGCGTAACGATCCAGCTTTTCGCGCAGCGATACAGGCAGGCTTTCCACGAACTGCTCCAGAATGTCCGTTCCACGAACGGTAACGCGGTACCCCTGGCCGAACACATGCGGCACGGCGGCGATAAACGAGTCCTCTTCCAGCTCATGGGTGCAGCTTTCAAAGTCAAAGTAGTTCATGGCGTCGTTTTCCGCGATGGCGCGATACAGCTGCTCGCGTGTGATGTCGAGCTTGCTCACGTGGATATAGTACAGAATCGTCAGCTTGTTTTTTGTGACGCCCTGCGCAAAAATCGGCATCGTTTCACCGCCTTCTACCCTAAAAGATCTCTATTCTTCTCCGCCAAGCGAGAGGGCAAGAATGCGCGCCGCGTCTTCCACATAACAGCCGCAAGGGCGGCGCTGATAGTATGCTTCCGATCTCTGCTCCGGCTCGAAGCCGGGCGTCACTTCGGTTTCCAGTAACAGATCACGGCAGATAATGGAGCCGTTCTGTTCGCGGAACCGGTCTGCCAGCGTTCGAACGCGCGCGTAGAGTTCTGTTTTTTCTTCCTTGGCTTTCGGGTCGTCGTAGCCCTGCAGCAAGCCTTCAACCATCAGCATGGCGCTGACTGCGCCGCAGACTTCCCGCATGCGCCCCATGCCTCCGCCAAAGGCCGATGCAAGCTTTGCGGACTGCTCCGGCGTGAACCCCGTCTCTTTGCAAAACGCGAGCAGGACGGCCTGCGCGCAGTTGTAACCCTGTTCGAAATACGATTTTGCCAACTGACCTTTTTCCTGTACGTTCATGTGCTTTGTGTGCCGTGCGCCTTTCCCCATGTTTCATTTCTCGTTGGATGATACCATATTCCCGCCGCGTTTGTCTATTTCTCTCCGTTGATTCAACCAACATTTTCAGCGTTGATTCAATTTGCAGTTGCATCCGAACATAAAAAACACCGGGCTGCCGTTTGAAAGCGGCAACCCGGATTGTTTGTTTTGATGCTATTCTTCTTTACAGAATGTCGAATGAGAGCACCATTTGCTCGACGTACGGATAGAGCGTTGGAAGCGCTTCTTCCGTTGCCGTAAATGTAATCACGTACAGGTCGGCTCCGTTGACAACGAGGAAGTCGAACGTATAGAGGCTGTATCCGTCCCGCGTCCATGAATAGGCGAACATCGCCATGTCGCGGCCGTTGACGGTGTCTACCGTGCTGTCGAGATTGACATAGTTCTCGTTTTCTTCGGCAACGGTTTCCGCAATCCATTCTTCCAGCGCTTCGTCGATTGTGTATCCTACGTCCGGAACCTTGACCACCAGAACCGCGTTGACTTCGTCCTGACCCGTGATTTCATATTCGGTCGGGTAGAACCCGGCGGCAAGAGATTCGGGGATGCCAACATCCAGCCAGTCGGTCGGGTAGGAAATGGTGAATCCGCCTTCCGTCTGCGTATATACCGAGTAATCGGCGCTCGCCGCGGCGGCGTCTTCGGGATTGAGGTTCTTTACTTCGAATTCTACTGTCGCTTCGGGCGTTGTTTTATCGTCCAGATAGATTTCAACGTGATACGTCCCTTCCGGCGCAACCTGGCTCAGCGCAAGCGTTCCGCCAACATAGACGTCGCTCTTTCCTTCCGGGTCAAAGGTGTATTCGTCGATCACTCCGTTCGTGGTATCCAGCCAGACAAACCGTACGTTTGTATCCGGCTGTGTGTTTCTCAGAATTGCGGAAACATACCAGGTTCCCGTCGGCTCCACGGTCGTAATCGTGTCCGTTGGAACGCCGCCCTCGTCCATAAAGGACGTCATGTGCGCGTCCTCAATGCTGGCAAGCACTTGCGTTACCGTAAAGGCCGCGGTCGCATCGGGTTCTTCCTTGTCTTCGACAAAAAATTCAACTTTGTAATCGCCCGCGGGAAACGACGTTGACGTTTCGAGGGTGGCGGGGATTACCTCGGAGCTTTCCTCCGTGTAGTATTCCGTTTGATCGACGATTTGATTCGTTGTAACATAGGTCCAGACAATCGTAATCTTTGTTCTGTCCGGCGCACTGGAGACCGACCCCTGCGCGTAGAACGTCTGATCGGCAGTTGTGTAAGCGTCTACTTTATTTCCGCTTATGTCGGTGACGGCAAGACTGTCAACCTTTGCAGTTGTAAAGCTGCAGCTTGCCGCTGAAAGCGCAAACAGAAATGCGGCAAGCAGACAAAGTACCCTTTTTGTGTTTTTCATAACGGCTCCCTTCAACTACGTATCTTTTTTGTAGCAGCCCCCCGCCCATGACAAAACCTTTTGCTCCGTTCGGATTTGCTTTCGGGTTCGTCATCGTCCGCGCTGGCCGTATTGCGCGGAACATTGTATATTGTGCTCTCTTTTTGTATTGTATCACATCAATTTATAACTGAACATCGATTTTTTATCGAGCATTTTTTTGATTCACCGGCTGATTTTTTATCTGCTCGTTTGTTTAGTCGACGGCATTGGGTTTTTCTCTCCGTTCGCTTTTGATCAGTGTTTCCGCAATCTCGAACGCCCGAATTCTTCTGACGGCAAGCGTATGCTGTGGCGTTCCCTTCTGAAATTTCGGCAGAACTTTCTCTACCCTGTTTCTTGCATATTCAAAAAAACGAATCGCGTCGTCCAGTTCCTGTACCGTTCGATTTTGTACATTTGCGACGATGCTTCCGTTCTTGTGCAGTTCTGTTTGAATCAGCTCGAGCGCGAGATCGTAAGCCGCGATTCCCCGCGCGGTAAAAGAGTGCGAAAATGTTCCTTCCCGCAGTTTTAGCAAAACTTTTTCGCTCTTTTTCAGTGCGGATTCTATTGCACGCTGCGCTTCGGAAAGTTCGTCGTTTGTAAATTGTTCCATCTACTCTTCTTTCAAACGGATTTGATTCTTTGATCATAAGCGAAAGAATGCGCAGGTTCAAGTCGCTTTAGCTGATCCGTTCGGCAGATGGGACTTCTTTGCTCAATTCAGACGCGTTTGCTTGCGCTCCACGCTGGCGCAAACGGTCTTTTTCGCAAAACCGGCCGCTCAAAACGCCGATACTGCGGCGTTTTGTCCGTCGCTGTCGCGGCGGCCGCGGCTTCAAGTCCCTACTGATCCGTGCGGCAGATGGGACTTCTTTGCTCAATTCAGACGCGTTTGCTTGCGCTCCGCGCTGGCGCAAACGGTCTTTTTCGCAAAGCCGGCCGCTCAAAACGCTGATACTGCGGCGTTTTGTCCGCCGCTGACGCGGCGGCCGCGGCTTCAAGTCCCTACTGATCCGTGCGGCAGATGGGACTTCTTTGCTCTATTCAGACGCGTTTGCTTGCGCTCCGCGCTGGCGCAAACGGTTTTTTCGCAAAGCCGTCCGCTCAAAACGCCTATACTACGGTGTTTTGTCC
Organism: Clostridiaceae bacterium; assembly: GCA_039683415.1. GTDB lineage: Bacteria > Bacillota > Clostridia > Christensenellales > CAG-138 > UBA7703. The sequence continues at coordinate 108,552 of JBDKRL010000004.1, read as the reverse complement.
GCCGCTGTCGCGGCGGTCGCGGCTTCAAGTCCCCACTGATCCGTGCGGCAGATGGGACTTCTTTGCTCAATTCAGACTCGTTTGCTTGCGCTCCGCGCTGGCGCAAACGGTCTTTTTCGCAAAGCCGGCCGCTCAAAACGCCGATACTGCGGCGTTTTGTCCGCCGCTGTCGCGGCGGCCGCGGCTTCAAGTCCCTCTGAACTGTTGACCAAAAGGAAAAGGGCTATCTTCCGATAGCCCTTTTCCTTTTGGTGCGGCAGATGGGACTTGAACCCATACGCTCACGCACACGCCCCTCAAACGTGCCTGTCTGCCAATTCCAGCACTGCCGCGCACCATGTCATTATAGCCGCCGCTCGTTTTCTTGTCAATTCTTTTTCATGAAAATTTGACCTTCAAAATGCCGTAAAAAACCGCGTAATAGAATGTTTCAAAATCGTTCCTTACCGTGTCCTTTTATCTGCCACAAAAACGCGCTATAATAGAAACAATCATTTCATATTGTTATTGGAGGATATCATGTATCTGCATCTTCTCCAGCCCTTTGCATCGGCTATGAAGCTCCCAAGCCGCGTTGCGTTTTCCGTTGCCGGTTTTGATATTTACTGGTCCGGCCTTCTCCTTGCCGTCGGCATCATCGCCGCCATCCTGCTTGCGCAGGCAGAAACCAAACGGAAAAAACTGCCCGACGACACCGCAGTCGATCTCTGCCTGATCGGCATTCCGCTGGGCGTCGTTTGCGCGCGTCTGGCGTACGTTTTTCTGCACTTTTCGTATTACAAAGCCGACCCCCTCATGATGCTCTATTTCTGGGACGGCGGCCTTTCCGTCTACGGCGCGGTTGCCGGCGTTCTTGCCGGAATCGTCGTCTACTCGCTGGCAAAGAAACTCAAATTCTTTGCGCTGACCGACCTGCTTGCGCCGGGGCTGCTGCTTGCGCAGGGGTTCGCGCTTTGGGGCAACTTTTTCGACCAGACCAACTACGGTGCGGAAGTTACCTCCTCCACTCTCGGCTGGTTCCCATTTGCGGTGTTGATTGAAAAAACGGACACCATCCACTATGCCGTGTTCTTTTATGAATTCGTATGGTGCGCGCTGATCTTTGCCGCGCTTTGGTTCATCGTCCGCAAACGCGCCCGCCGGGACGGTGCGGTGACGCTCTGGTACGTGCTGCTCTATGGCGCGGGACATTTCGCGCTGGAGTTTTTGCGTCAGGGCAGCGAATACGTGTTTTTGAACATCAACTTCTCTCAGCTTCTCTGCGCTTCGCTGGCGCTTGCCGCGCTGCTGATGTTGATCATCCGCGCAAAAAAGCCCGTTCTCGCAATCGCTGCCGAACCCGCACCGGAAACGGATTCCATGCCTGAAGATCAGCCTTCCGAAACGGTCAAGCCCGCGGACGAAGCCGCGCCGGACGGCGAGTCCGCCACCGAAACGTCGGAAACAGGCGATCCTTCAGCCTCACCGAAGGACGAATCACCAAAGGAGGCATAAACAATCATGCGCAATTTAACCATGCTGACCGATCTGTATCAGCTGACTATGATGTACGGCTACTACAGGGAAGGCATGCAAAAAAACGAAGGTATCTTCGACCTGTTTTTCCGTCCCAAAGAGGATATCGTATATGCCATTATGGCGGGCACGGAGAGCGTCGTCAGCTATATCAACGACATCCATTTCTCCGAGGATGACGTGGCGTACCTGCGTTCGCTGAACCTGTTTGATGAAGGCTTTTTAACCTATCTTCTAGGTTTCCGTTTTACAGGCGAACTCTACGCCATGCCGGAAGGCACGGTGGTATTCCCCTATGAGCCGCTCGTCCGCGTCCGTGCGCCCATTATGGAAGCGCAGCTCGTTGAAACGGCAATTCTCACGTTTGTAAACCACCAAACGCTGATTGCCACCAAAGCAAGCCGTATCTGCTACGCGGCAAACGGCGACTCCGTCCTGGAATTCGGGCTCCGGCGCGCACAAGGCGCGGACGCGGCCATCTACGGTGCGAGAGCCGCCATCATCGGCGGCTGCAACGCAACGAGCAATGTGCTCACTGGGCAGATGTTCGATATCCCCGTTTCCGGCACGCATGCGCACAGCTGGGTGATGAGCTTTCCGGACGAAGTCAGCGCATTTCGCGCGTATGCAAAGGTGTTTCCGGATACCTGCCTGTTGCTGGTCGATACTTACGATACGCTCCGCAGCGGCGTTCCCAATGCCATCAAGGTATTCGACGAACTCCGCGCATCGGGGCACGAACCAAAGGGCATCCGTCTGGACAGCGGAGACCTCGCCTACCTGAGCAAAAAGGCGCGCGTCATGCTGGATAAGGCGGGCTACCCCAACACCGTCATCGCCGCCTCCAGCGATCTGGATGAGTATCTGATCCGTGACCTCAAAACACAGGGCGCCTGCATCAGCGTTTGGGGCGTCGGCACCCGGCTGATTACGAGCGAAGGCAATTCCGCGCTCGGCGGCGTTTATAAAATGAGCGCCGAAGTGGTAGACGGCAAGCTCGTGCCAAAGATCAAGATTTCCGACAACCCCGCCAAAGTGACCAACCCCGGCTATAAGAAGGTCTTTCGCCTGTATGACCACGACGGTATGGCCATTGCGGATCTGATCGCGCTCGAGCACGAGACGATCGACCCCAGCAAGCCGCTGCGCATCTTTGACCCGATCCAGACCTACAAGAGCATGACGCTGACCGATTTTACCGTTCGCGAACTGCTCGAGCCGGTCTTTATCGACGGCAAGCAGGTGTACCGCTGCCCGGATATCCATGAAATAGCCGCGTACGCTAAAAAGGAATTCGCGTCGATGTGGGACGAATACAAACGCTTATTGATGCCGCATACCTACAAGGTTGACCTTTCGGACGGCCTCTACGACCTCAAGCAGAAGCTTCTGCGCGAGGCGGTTGGAACGCATGTATGAGTAAGGCTGCGCGACGAGCGCTCAGCCTTCTGCTTGCGCTTGCGGCGTTTTTTCTGGTTGGCTGCGAGAACGCGGAGCCTGTTCTTGCCGCAACGCCGACGCCCGCGGCAACGCCAACCCCGCTGCCCGATCCGTTTTCCGCGGTGATTACCGCAGAGCCGATACCAACCGACCTGCTCGGCAACCAGATCCTGCTGGACGACCACTATTTTCAGTATCTGTCGTTCGGCGAACTGCGCGTGTATGAGTATGACGACGGAACGTTTCTGGACGGGCTTTGCGTCAACGCGTTCCCGCTGCCGCTCGACGGAGAAGTGGATATCGTTTACTACACGGATTCCGGAAAAGTCTGCGGCATCGGCAAAATCCACAACGCGTTTGGCACCACCGTTCTGGAAACGGGAACCAACGCAATCTACGCCGAAATCAACACGGATATCGACGTGACCGCGATGGAATTCCAGCTCGTGATCAAAACGAACTTCCAACCCGTGACCGAAACCCCGGCTGGTTAACGCGTGTTTACTTACAGCCGCGCGACTCAAATTTCGGCGCAGCCGTTACGATTGACCTCCGAACCTTGCGGTAATCGTTTGTTCGGTATATACTGCAAACAGACGAGGAATCGTTATATCAATTTGTGGGAGGGTAACTGCATGAGCGCTCAGAAAAAGTTCCATGTTAACGCACCCAAGAGAATCACGTTTTGGATTTCGCTGGTTCTCGGTCTGTTGGGTATTCTCGGTACAATCATCACCATTCCCTTTGTCTCCGTGTACGCCGTTTGGATTCTTGCGGCAGGCTGGCTGCTGCTGACCCTCGGATGCTTCGTGAAAGGGCTGTAACGGTTTTTACAACAAAAAAATCGCCGCATAAGCGGCGATTTTTTACTTGCTGTTCCAGCTTTTGGTTTACAGTTTCTTGAGTACGCCCGTTTCGGCGTTGAACTCGTCGATGAGCGCGTCGATTTCGCTTGCCTGCGCGTGCATATCCGTCCAGTAATGCTCGTCGTACCACTGCTGATTGATCTCTTCGTAGGTCTTGCCCTGCTGTTCGACCCATGTGTAGTACTTGAGATTGTGGATGCGCTTTCTCGCCGTGTAGGTGAGCTCTTCCATCACGTCCGTGCGAATTCCGTGCAGATGCTCGGCAAAATCCGCCGCGGCCTTGGCGGTGGTGTAAGCGCCGTCCGCTTCTTCCAGCTCGTGGATGCGGCTGGTGTACATTTCCGAAGAGTCGGTGCCCACGGTAGCCAGCACGTCGTGCTCGGTGAGTTCATAGTACTTGGCCATCTTGATGCAGCAAAGCAGGTTCGCGATGCCGGAGATGCCCAGCAGCGGAAGCTTCTTGACGAACTCCGCGGGAACGCCCATCACTTCGATGAGATATTTCTGTCCAACCGGATCGTTGAAGAGGCGCAGCAGCTTTTGGCTGTCCTCATCGTCGATATCGATGACCATGTCGGTATTCTTGACGTTGTGGATCCACGGCACATGTTTGTCTCCAATGCCTTCGATGCGGTGGCCGCCGAAGCCGTTGTTGAGCAGCGTCGGACACTGCAGCGCTTCGCCGACGGCGAGCTTGGAGGCCGGAAACTTCTCTTTGAGGTAGTCGCCCGCGGACATGGTTCCCGCGCTGCCGGAAGTGAAGGCCGCGCCCGCAAACCGGTCGCCTTCGCGGCGGATGCTCTCGAACGCCTCCTCGATGGCCTGGCCGGTCACCTGATAGTGCCAGACGCAGTTGCCCATTTCTTCAAACTGGTTGAAAATCACAACGTCCTTGCGGGTGGTCTTGAGTTCCCAGGTTTTGTCGAAAATCTCTTTGACGTTGGACTCGCAGCCGGGGGTTGCGATGATTTCGCCGGCCACGGTCTTGAGCCATTCAAAGCGCTCTTTGCTCATTTCGGCGGGCAGAATAGCAACGGATTCGCAGGCAAGCAGTGCGGAGTTATAAGCGCCGCCGCGGCAGTAGTTGCCGGTGCTCGGCCAAACTGCTTTATGATAGGTCGGGTCGAACTGCCCGGTGACCAGACGCGGAACGAGACAGCCAAACGCAGCGCCGACCTTGTGGCAGCCGGTCGGGAACCACTTGCCGGTGAGCATGATGATGCGCGCCTTGACGCCCGTGAGTTCCTTTGGAAATTCGATGAAGTTGACGCCACCGAACGTGCCGCCGAAATCCTTCGGCTCGTTATGCCAGCTGACGCGAAAGAGATTCAGGGGGTTGACGTCCCAAAGGCCCACGCTCGTGAGCTTTTGCTTGATCTTGTCCGGAATCAGCGCGGGATTCCGCATTTGGGCAAACGTCGGGATGATAATGCCCTTTTCACGCGCGCGCTCGACGCTGCGTTTGAGACAATCACGATTCATGGTCAAATCAATCATGTGCTTCGCTCCTGTTAATTAATATAGATAAAGTACGCTTTTTACGGTATCAGCATACAACATCGCAACTTGTTTGTAAACCCAAAACGGCCAAATAATTGAAATATATTTATGTAAACTAACTTTTTGTTAGGTTGCTTGACCGAATTCCGATTCGTTCAACCGACAGCGGCTGCGTTATCCGTAATCAAACCATACTGCGCATAGTAAGCCAGCAGCAAATCGACGGATTCGCCATAACTCAAAATGCCGCTCTGCTGGGAATTGTGCTTTAAATATGCGTCGTTTCTCTTGTCCGCGCTCTGCTGCACTTCCCCATCAAACGAGTCCCAGTACGCGTCGTAATCGCTTAAGTCGCGCCAGATCGCGTCCCCGTACGTCTCCGTTGCCTCGATGTAGCGGTCGGGATCGACCTGATAGAGCGCGTTGCCGCTGATAATCAGCGCAAAGATCAGGCCGGAATAGCGTACATTCGGATCGCTGGAGTTTTCGCAGGCAAGAAACGCCGTAAACTCCGCTTCGTTTTCGGAAGCGATGCCCATCTGGTGCGCCATCTCGTGTGCCGCCGCCTGATACAGCAGAAGCGGCGGCTGGAGCACGTTCACGTTCGGCTCGGCGGTCAGTCCGATATAGATACCGGAGATTCCCTGCATGGACAGTCCTTCCGACCAGATGACGAACTTTGCTTGCGTCACGTCGCTGTAAAACACAGGGAACGACGCGGAAAGGGCTTCATACGCCTGCGGAAGGTTTTGAAACACCGTGTGCCAGGATTCCTGCGGCGAAAATACGCCGTCCTCGTCTTCGTGAAGCGTTTCACGAAGCGCTTTTGCCTGGCTGGCGGTGTCGAGCACAAAGGCTTCCAGCTCGTCGGTTCCGCGCTGGGTAATCTCCAGCCCCATCCGTTCGGAAAGCGGCTGCCGAAAATAGTTGAATCCCCAGGTGACGTAGAACAGATTGAGCAGGATTCCGCCGGCAAGCGCAAGTGAGGCAATCCCTTTGAGCAGCTGCGGCAGACCTTCGCATTTTTTGGCAAAAAGATAGAGTTTCGCCAGCAGAAACACGCCGCAGAAGATCACCAGCGCGTAGAGCAGGATCTCCGCAATGGAAAAGGGCACAAGCGAAGTGACCGAAGAAATCGCGCAGCGAATCCACTGGTAGACAGTTTCGCTGTAATTCGCCTCGATCCAGGCCGATTTTCCGCTGAGAATTTTCGGCCAGCTGAGTCCGAGCCAAATTAACGCGGCGGCAGCAATGGAGTTGATCACCAGTCCGCGCAGCGGATGCTTCTTTGAATCTGTTTGACGCATAGGCAGATTATACCACGCTGAAACCGTTTTTGTAACCGCAATCAAGCAAGATGCACAAGTGTAAAATCCGCGCGTGTTCTCTGGCGCAATCGCCCCCGCCGTGCTACAATACAGCAGAGGTTTACCGCGTGAAACGCCGTGCCTGTTTTTAGCAGGTTCGTTTTATGCAGAGCCAAACGAGGGTGAATATGGAAATTGGACTTTCTACCGCGAGTTACTTCAATAAACTGCAAATCGAGGACGCGGCGCTGGATATTGCCCGGCATCAAGTTCCGCTCTGCGAAGTGTTCCTCAATACCTACTCGGAATACGAACCGGCGTTTGTATCCTTGCTTGCCGAACGGCTGCGCGCGGGTAACGTTGCGGTATTCAGCATTCACCCCATGAGCATGCAGTTCGAGCCCCAGCTCTTTTCCGTACATCCCCGCCAGCGCGCGGACGCCTGGCGCGTCTATGAGCAGGTGCTGGCCGACGGTCAGACGCTGGGAGCAAGGCATTATGTGATGCACGGCCCGGCGCGTCTCTTTGGCGGGGTTAAAAACATTCAGCTTGCGCGGGTTGCGCCCATCTTCGTCGAGCTCATCCAACTTGCGCGATCCTACGGCATACAACTGACGCTCGAAAACGTGAGCTGGTGCGTCTTCAATGAACCGGAGTATGGTCTCCGTCTGCTCGAAGCGATCGGTTCCGAAGACGTCAAATTTACGCTGGATGTCAAGCAGGCTGTGCGCAGCGGCTTCGACCCGCTCGACTTTATCCGCGCCGTGGGAAGCCAGATTGTCAACGTGCATCTCTGCGACGCAACAAAGCTGGAAAGCGGCGCCGTGCGCTACGACATGCCGGGATTTGGCGCTTATGACTTTGACAGAATGTTCACCGCGCTAGCGAATGTTGGCTATCGTGGACCTGCGTTTATCGAAGTCTACAGCGACATGTACGACGAGATCCCGACGCTCTACGAAAGCCGCGCGCGCATGATCCGCGTTGCCGAACGCGTTGATTCGCGCTGAACGGGTCGAAGGAGCGAATCCACTGGAAAAACGAGGTTTTTTGCAGCAACGATTTGTTCACAGATACCCGCTTTTTTATAAAAACGGTCTATGGTATGATGAGATGAAACCAAATGGAGGCTTAAGATGATGGAACGCTATCAAGACGAATCCTGGCGGCAGAGCATGCGCCTGCGGGTTGACTACAACAACATGATGTCCGACCAGCTCGGTAAACGCGGCCTGTACCGTCGTGAAATCGAAACCATGCAGCAGCAGATCGACACTTCGATTGCGAACATGCGAATGAAGCGCCCGATCATGCGCTGGCGCGAACTGCCCTACAATCAGGAAGACGTGGTCAAGTCCATTCTGGAAACGGCGGGCACGATCCGCGAACAGTTCGACGATTTTGTCGTGCTTGGCATCGGCGGCAGCGCGCTCGGCCCCATCGCCGTGCAGCAGGCGCTCAACCATCTGCATTATAACGATCTGCCCCGCGAAAAACGCAACGGCCCGCGTTTATTCGTGGAGGACAACATCGACCCCGAGCGCATGGCCGCGCTTTTGGACGTCATCGATGTGGAAAAGACCGCGTTCAACGTGGTCAGCAAATCCGGTGGCACGTCCGAAACCATGAGCCAGCTGCTCATCATCTCCTCGCTGCTGCACGAAAAGCTCGGCAAGGACATCAGTACGCACCTGTTCGCCACGACCGACGAAAGCAAGGGCAACCTCATCAAGATCGCGCGCGCGGAAAACCTCAAGACGTTCTTCATCCCGGAAGGCGTCGGCGGGCGTTTCTCCGAGCTCTGCCCGGTCGGCCTGCTCGCGGCGGCGGTCTGCGGCATCGACATCCGCGAACTGCTCGCGGGAGCTGCTTTCATGGACGAAATCTGCGACTCCCAGCGGGATGTTTGGAAGAACCCCGCCTATATGCTCGCAACCCTGCAGGTGGCCAGTATCCAGCGCGGCTGCAACATCAGCGTGATGATGCCGTACGCGGATTCGCTTCGCTACATGGCGGACTGGTATGCCCAGCTTTGGGCGGAATCCCTCGGCAAGCGCGTTGACTGGGACGGAAACGTCGTCAACGCCGGTCAGACGCCCGTCAAGAGTCTGGGAGTAACCGACCAGCATTCGCAGGTGCAGCTCTATACGGAAGGCCCGTTCGATAAGGTCATCACTTTCCTCGCCGTCGACCGCTACCGCTGCGAAACCATGATCAGCGACGGGTATTTTGATGTGCCGGACGTCTCTTTCCTCTGCGGGCACACGCAAAACGAGCTGATTGCCGCCGAGCTCAAGGCGACCGAGTATGCCGTCAGCAAGAGCGGCCACCTCAACCATACGATCCTTCTGCCTGAAGTCAACGCCTTTACGGTGGGACAGCTCTTGTTCCTCTTTGAACTGGCAACGGCGTTCGCGGGCGAGCTCATCAATATCAACGCCTTCGACCAGCCCGGTGTGGAGGAAGGCAAAAAGGCGACCTACGCGCTGCTCGGCAAACCCGGCTACGACGAAAAACGCGCGGAGCTTGCGGCCATTGCCGAAAAGAACGAACGCTACATCATCTAGTTATGATTTCGTATCGCGCGCTGACACAAGCGGACAAAAGACAGGCAATGGAGATTTGGGAGTTGCGGTTTCACGACTCCCTTTCCTTTATTGACTGGTATTTTCGCGCGCGGTTTAGCCCCGAAACTTCGTTTTGCGCCGAGGAAAACGGCCGCATTGTGAGCATTGCGCACGGTTCGCCTATGAATCTACGCATTCGCGGGCAGGTCTTCCCCGCCATGATGGTTTCAGGCGTCGCGACTATGCCCGGCTTTGAGGGCAAGGGCATTATGAAACGGGTGATGTTTGAATTGTTCGATCATTGCCGCGCTGAGAAGATTCCGCTGGCGTTTCATACGCCGTCGCATTTTTCCATCTACCGCCAGCTCGGTGAGTTCCCCTGCGCGGGCGCTTTGCTGTATACGCGCGAAACGCCGCCTTCTTCCCCGCCGGTTTGGGATGAAGTTCCTACCGCAAGCGAACTGCTCTCCGTTTACGAGCGCGCAACCGCCCGTTACAGCGGATGCGTCGTTCGAAGCGTTTTGCAGATGCAAAGCCGTATCGATGATCTGCTCTGCGACGGCGGACGCTGTATGACTTTTCATGAAAATGGCAAGCTCGCAGGGTATCTCTTCGCCTCTCAGGAGGACGATGGTTTTCACTGTGAGGAAGCGCTCGCCGTGTCAAAGAAAGCGTATCAAGCTCTGCTTTCGCGTCTGCCGCTGGGTACGGCCGTCAAGCTTCCGCCGGACGCCAACTGTTCTGGCAAGCTCTACCCGCAGGGCGTCGTGATTCCAATCGACGTGCCGTATCTGCTCGACGCGCTTTGCGGAAATCCGGATGCGCTCCACTTGGAAGTTTTTGACGAAACCCTGCCCTGGAACAATGGCGTGTTCGACGGCGCGGGTAACCGCGTTTCCGGCTCCTCGCCGGGTTTCCTCTCGGCAGGCAGGCTCATGCAGTTCCTCTGCGGCTATCTGCCGTTTCGGGATGTTTTTTCACAACAGGTCTGTTACTGCGCGGACGAATACTAATCGCTTGCTCGTTTTTCCAAACATTCTTTTTCGGAGGCTTTTACGATGGTCGATATCGTATCGTTAGGAGAATTGCTGATCGATTTTACCGAGAGCGGCGTTTCTCCCGCCGGTCAGCGCCTGTTTGAGCAGAACGCGGGCGGCGCTGTTGCAAACCTTGTTGCGGCGGCTTCGCAATGCGGCGCGAAAACCGCGCTTCTTGCCAAGGTCGGTGCGGATATGCACGGGCGCTTTCTCAAGCAAGCGCTGGTCAATTCCGGCGTGGACGCAAGCGGCGTAATCGAATCCGCCGATGTGTTTACGACTCTTGCGTTCGTAGCGCTTGCAGCCAACGGCGAACGGACATTTTCCTTTGCCCGCAAACCCGGCGCGGACACCTGCTACCGCGCGGATGAACTGCCGCGCGAACTGCTGCAAAACACAAAGATTTTCCACACCGGCTCGCTCTCGCTGACGGCAGAACCCGTCCGTTCGGCAACGTATGAAGCAATCGACATTGCCAGGCGCGCGGGCGCGGTGATCACCTACGACCCCAACTACCGCGCGTCGCTTTGGAACAGCAAGGACGAGGCGATTCAGTTCATGCGCTCTTTAATCGCCTCGGCGAATATCATGAAGGTATCGGATGAGGAACTGCCGCTCTTAACCGGGGAAACGGAACCGGAAGCGGCGGCGGACGTGCTGGCCGATCAAGGCGTGCGCATCGTTGCCGTCACGCTGGGCAAGGACGGCGCTTACATCCGCGTCGGCAAGGGAGGCTGTTATGTGCCCGGATTTACCGTGCAGGCCATGGACACCACGGGCGCTGGCGACGCGTTTTTCGGCGGATTCCTGAGCCGTTTTCTCGCCTCCGGCAAGCCGTTCAAGGAAGTTTCTCTCGATGACGGTGCGGACTTTGCGCGCTTTGGCAACGCGACCGCTTCCCTCTGCGTCGAGCGGCGCGGCGGCATTCCCGCTATGCCCAAGCTCGCGGATGTGCTCGTGCGGATGGGCTAATCTCGGGGTTTCACCCCGAACCCCGACCAAAGGGCATTGCCCTTTGGATACCCTTTTCTGCATAAAAAAGTCTGCCTTTCGGCAGACTTTTTATGTATCTCTCGTTTAAAGAAGTTTTGCGGCTTCGGGATCGAGAAAAAGCTCAACAAAAGGATGCAGCTGCAAGATCGAAGCCGGAACGTCTTCCGTTACAGGTCCGTAGACCGCCTTTTGGATGACCTCCGCCTTTTCTTCCCCCTGCGCAAATAGCAGAATCGCCCGCGCGTTCATCACAGTCTTGATGCCCATGCTGACCGCTTCCGTCGGCACTTCTTCAAGCGAATGAAAGAATCTCGCATTTGCCTCCCGTGTGGAACGCGATAGCTGCACCCGGTGCGTCACGGAGTCGAAGCTGGTGCCCGGCTCGTTGAAGCCGATGTGCCCGTTTCTTCCGACACCCAACAGCTGAAGATCAATGCCGCCCGCCGCTTGAATTTCCGCATCGTATTCCGCCGCGGTTTCGGCGGAGCAGTGCGTGCCGTCCGGCACAAAAGTTTGTTCTAACGGGATATCGATCTGCTCGAACAGATTCTTGTTCATGAAGTACCGGTAGGACTGCGAATTGGAGCCATCCAGCCCGACATATTCGTCCAGATTGAACGATGTCGCTTCCCGAAACGAGAGTTCTCCCTTTTTGTAGAGCCGAATCAATTCCTGGTAGAGGCGCAGCGGCGTGGAACCCGTCGCAAACCCCAGCACGGCGTTTGGCTTTCGCTTGAGCAGTTCGACGTATCGTTTTGCCGCTTGTTCGGCGGCTTGTTCCTTTGAACAGACATGGATTTTCATACCGTAATGCCTCCATTTGTACCGTACATTTCACATCTCAATTATGCGGCAAACCGTCGAGTTTGTCAACCATTTGTCCGGACAATTTAACGCGAAATGGGCGGAAATTTCGGATGACTTGTTGTTTTTTAACATGCGTGTTATAATACTTGTTATAAGGGAGGCGGTGAGGCAAAGCTATGATGAACGAACGCATGAATAAGGTTCGGGATTACATCCAATCGCGCGGCGAAGTCAGCGTGTCGGAGCTGCAGAGCCTGTACGAAGGCTACTCCTCCATGACGATCTGGCGCGACTTAAAGCAGTTGGAAGAACAGGGCTGCATCCGGCGCGTCCACGGCGGGGTCATCTCCGTTCAGTCCGCTTCGTTTCAGGTGGAAGGCGTATACAGCAAGCGCGCGCGGGAAAACACGCGCGAAAAGATCGCCATCGCAAAAACCGCCGTCTCGCTGATCCGCCCCGGGCATTCGGTGTATCTCGACGCGGGCAGCACGCTCATGGCCGTTGCCAACCACATGGGCAGCGAGCGCTATACCATCGTTACCAGCGGCGCGAATATTGCCATTGAGCTTTCCCAGCGGCATACCTGCGACGTGCTGCTCACCGGCGGACAGATCAGCGAAAATACGCTCTCCTGCTCCGGCGCGCAGGCGGAACAGTTTATCTCCACGATCAATATCGATCTTGCGCTCATGGCGCCCTCCGGCTTTTCACTCCAGAACGGCTTTACGAGCGGCGCGCAGAACGAAAGTCTGCTCAAACGCGCGGTGATTAAAAAGGCTGCCAAGGTCGTCATGCTCATGGACTCCAGCAAGATCGGGCGCTCGCTGCCGTTTACGTTTGCGGCTCTTGCGGATATCGACACGCTGATTACAGAGTCCCCTCTCCCGCCGGACGTTGCCGCGCAGGCAAAAGCATACGGCGTGGAAGTCATTATTGCGCAGGAATAATCAATCAGAAAAGAACTTTGCACATACAAAACCCCCGGATTGCTCCGGGGGTTTGTTATGTTCGTTACTTATGCGTGAAGTGCCATTTTTCGCAAATTTGCCACTTCTTCCTCTTCCGCCAATATCGCAAGGTCGGCAAGCTGTTCGCCAATGAATTGCTGGCCTTCCTCGGTCAGGTGCAGACCGTCTTCACAGACCAAATCCTTGAGAAATCCGTTTTTCGCCAGGCATCGCTGTCGCAGATCCAGAAGCTGGATCTGGCATTCACGCGCCACTTTCTCAATTAAAAGCGAATACATTTCCTGAAAGCGGTAAATCTGATGCACATCGCCAAGCCATTTCAGAATATTGCCCGCGTTGAGTTTGTCCCCCACGAGAAAGCGAAAATACCGCTCGGAGTCGATGGGCGGCAGCGTCATGAGCACAGGGCGGATTCCCTTTTTATAGAGCCAGTTCACCATGCTCCGCAGCGACGCAACAAAAGCTTCCGGCGAAGTAGCGGGATCATGCTGCTGATCCGGATGCGCGGAGATTTCCGCCCAGTCGAAGTTGCAGTCGTTTCCGCCAAACTCGATGACCGCCGTATCGCAGACCATGCCGCCATCGAGGTCGCGCTCCATCATCTCCAGCCCCTGCGGCGCGGTATAGCCAAACTTAGCGCGATTTAGAATCTGTATGCCAAGTTTCTCTCCCACGACTTCCGCCGCCGTAGTCCTGGAGTATCCCAGCCGCCTTCTGTCGTTGTTCCAAATAACTCCCTTTGCGAGAGAATCTCCCCAAATGGCAACTGTTCTGTTGATTCGCTGAACCATAATCCGACACCTCGCTGATTTCTTGCCCTATTATAGGCTCGCATGGTTCAAGTTTTTGTTAAGTATCCGGGTCAAATCTTGTCAATTTGAGTCTATGAAAGCGAACTTTTTGTGTAACAAAACTGTCGGTGCAATTTTTCGGCATACGTAGCCGTCGGCAAACGAAAAAGCGCCGCGCGGATAAACCGCGCGGCGCTTTGGTGTTGGATTCGCTTATTCCATGCTGTTGAGCTTTTTGTAGTATTCGATCTTCTCTTTGGCTTCCTTTTCCGCGCGTTCGAACAGTTCGTCCGCAACTTCCGGGAATGCCTTTTTCAGCGATGCATACCGGACTTCGCCGAGGATGAAGTCCTGGAAGCTGCCGGTCGGGTCCTTGCTGTCGAGCGTGAACGGGTTCTTGCCATCCTTCGCGAGATCGGGATTGTACCGGTACAGCGGCCAGTAACCGGCTTCAACGGCCTTCTTCTCTTCCATCTGCGAATGGCCCATATTGATGCCGTGGTTGATGCAGGGCGCATAGGCGATGATCAGGCTCGGGCCCTTGTAAGCTTCCGCTTCCGAGATGGCCTTCATGAGCTGGTTCGGATTGGCGCCCATGGCGACCTTGGCGACGTACACATAGCCGTAGCTCATGGCCATTAGGCCGATATCCTTCTTCTTGGTGCGCTTGCCGGCCGCTGCGAACTTCACAACCGAGCCGGTCGGGGTCGCTTTGCTGGACTGGCCGCCGGTGTTGGAGTAGAGCTCGGTATCCATGACCAGAACGTTGATGTCCTCGTCCATGGCAAGCACGTGATCCAGTCCGCCGTAGCCAATGTCGTATGCCCAGCCGTCGCCGCCAAACACCCAAACGGACTGCTTGGTCAGCAGGTCGGCGCTATCGAGCACTTCGGTAGCCAGCTGGCATGCGTCGCAGGAGCAGACCTTGCCGTTTTTGAGCCATTCGGCTTCCCACTCCGTGCCGGAAAGGTCAACGCCTTCCTTGCAGGCCGCGATCAGCTTGTCCGCAGCAAGGCGGGAACCCTGCGCATCGTCCTTCTGTTCGAGCCATTCCTTGCCCGCTTCGCGGATCGCTTCCGTAGTGTACTCCGCCGCAATCAGCTTGGTGACGATATCGACGAGCTTTCCTCTGCGCTGCGCATTGGCGAGGTTCATGCCAAAGCCGAACTCCGCGTTGTCTTCAAACAGCGAGTTTGCCCATGCAGGTCCGCGGCCTTTGTCGTTGACCGTGTAGGGGCAGGTCGGCGCGCTGCCGCCGTAGATGGAGGAGCAGCCCGTTGCGTTGGCAATGACCATGCGGTCGCCAAAGAGCTGCGTGACCAGCTTGACATACGGCGTTTCGCCGCAGCCTGCGCAGGCGCCGCTGAACTCAAACAGCGGTTTTAGGAACTGGCTGCCCTTGACGGTTCCGCGGTTGAGCGTGAGCGCCTTTTCCGGAAGCTTTGCGGCAAAGTTCCAGTTGTCTTCTTCCTTTTCGATGGCGTCGGCCAGCGGACGGAACTCCAGCGCCTTGACCTTTGCCGGGCAGACGTCGATGCAGTTGCCGCAGCCGGTGCAGTCGAACGGGCTGATCTGGATGCGGAATTCGAGGCCTTCGAACTCCTTACCCGCTGCCTTCTTGGTTTCGAATCCGGCGGGAGCGGCTGCTTTTTCTTCCGCGGTGAGTAGGAACGGACGGATGACCGCATGCGGGCAGGCCAGCGAGCACTGGTTGCACTGGATGCAATTTTCCGGAATCCACTTGGGAACGTCAACGGCGATGCCGCGCTTTTCGTACTGGGTCGTGCCGGTCGGAACTGTGCCGTCCGCGCTCATGCTGGAAACGGGCAGTTTATCGCCTTCCTGCGCGAGGATGGGTTGGATATAGTCGGTAAAGTACACGTCGTCCGTGGTCTTGACCGGAACTGCGCCGTCGGTTGCGTCCGCCCAGGAAGCGGGATACTTGATCTCTTCGATGGCGGTTGCGCCCGCGTCGATGGCATCCCAGTTCTTTTTAACTACGTCGTCGCCTTTTTTGCCGTAGCTCTTCTTGGCGGCGGACTTCATGTACTCAATGGCTTCTTCGGCGGGGATTACGTTGGCGAGTTTGAAGAACGCGCTCTGCATGATCGTGTTGATGTGTCCACCCATGCCGACTTCGCGCGCAAGTTTGACCGCGTCGATGTTGTAAAAACGGAGCTTCTGGCGGGCGATTGCGCGCTTCATGACCGCGGGCAGCTCGCATTCCATTTCGGCCAGCGTCCAGGGGCTGTTGAGCAGGAACACGCCACCTTCGCGGATGCCGTCGGCCACGGCGTAGCGCGTGACATACGACGGGTTATGGCAGGCCACGAAATCCGCATTGTCGATGAGATACGGACTCTGGATCGGCTTTTTGCCAAAGCGCAGATGGGAAACCGTGAGTCCGCCGGACTTCTTGGAGTCGTAGGCAAAGTACCCTTGCGCATAGAGCGGCGTATGGTCGCCAATAATCTTGATGGAGTTCTTGTTCGCGCCGACCGTGCCGTCCGAACCAAGTCCGAAGAACTTGCAGGCAATGGTGCCTGCGGGCGCGGCGTTGACCTGACGACGGTTTTTGAGCGAAGTAAAGGTAACGTCGTCCACGATGCCGACGGTGAAGTGATTCTTGGGTTTCTTCTCCTCTAGGTTGGCATAGACCGCGTCCACCATGGAAGGCGTGAATTCCTTGCTGCCGAGGCCGTAGCGTCCGCCGACGACTTCGATATCCTTATGGCCGGTTTCCACCAGCGCGTTGATGATGTCCTGATACAGCGGTTCGCCAAGGGAACCAGGTTCTTTGGTGCGGTCGAGCACCGCTAAGCGCTTGACGCTCTTGGGGAGCGCTTCGACGAATTTTTCCGCAACGAACGGACGGTATAAACGAACCTTGAGCAAGCCGAGCTTTGCGCCGTTGGCGTTGAGGTATTCCACCGTTTCTTCCGTGACATCCGCGCCGCTGCCCATGATGACAATGACGTTTTCCGCATCCGGTGCGCCAACATAGTCAAAAAGGTGATAGCTGCGTCCCGTGAGCTTGGCAACTTCGTCCATGTAATTCTGAACGATGCCGGGAACTGCGTCGTAGTACTTATTCGCCGCTTCACGGCCCTGGAAATAGATATCCGGGTTCTGCGCGGTGCCGCCCTGATGCGGATGCTCGGGGTTCAGCGCGCGGGCACGGAATGCCTTGACCGCGTCGTAGTCAAGCAGTTTGCCCATATCCTCGTATTCGATCATTTCGATCTTCTGCACTTCGTGGGAAGTGCGGAAGCCGTCGAAGAAGTGGACGAACGGCACGCTGCTCTTAATGGAGGCAAGGTGCGTTACGAGACCGAGATCCATGACTTCCTGAACGGAAGAAGAAGCCAGCATGGCAAAACCGGTCTGACGGCAGCTCATGACGTCCGAATGATCGCCAAAGATGGAGAGCGCATGTGCGGCCAGCGCGCGGGCGCTTACATGGAATACGCCAGGCAGCAGCTCGCCGGAGATCTTGTACATATTGGGAATCATCAGCAGCAAGCCCTGCGAAGCGGTGAAAGTCGTCGTCAGCGCGCCGCCTTTGAGCGAACCGTGCACTGCGCCTGCCGCGCCGCCTTCGCTCTGCATCTCGGCGATGCGGACCGTCTGTCCAAACAAGTTCGTTCTGCCGTTGGCAGCCCACTCATCCGCAACTTCCGCCATGGGCGAGGAAGGCGTGATCGGGTAAATCGCCGCTACGTCCGAAAACGCATACGCAACGTGCGACGCGGCGGTATTCCCGTCGATTGTCATAGTTTTTGCCATTTTGTGGATGCCTCCTAAGTGATGTGTATGGGATCGAGCCTTTTTATCAATAGTTGAGTGAAAAAGCCCAATGATTACCGCAAATAATTATAACTTTAAGCAAGTCAACTGTCAATCAACGGCGTATTGTATTTGCAGGAATTCCGCCGATTGTTCAGAATTATTTTCATTTCTGAAATTATTAATGCAAGATTCCTTGCAAAATTGAAAATAATATATTCCCCTTTTGTGAACGTGCCGGATGGCCGGACTGCATGAAAAAAGCGGAGCCTCCCCCGCTTTTCGGCATATCAATCAGGATCAGTCGAACAGTCTGCCCCGAAAACGTTCGAGTACGGCCATTAAGGGCAGCCCCAGCGCAACACACGCAACCAACTGACCCACCGCCACATACGCCGCCGCAACCGGGTACGTCACGGGAACCGCGTACACATACACCAAAAGTGCGCCGACGATCAATGCGTTGAACACCACCGAAGGAAGCGGAGCAAGGTACTTGCTCACGCGGTTTCGCATCAGATAGGTGGTGTACGCGGCCATCAGCGTGGCAAGGCTGCCGAAGATTACGTCGTAAATTGGCGCGCTGGTGAACAGGTTTGCGGCCAGACACCCGATAAACAACCCCGGCACCGCGGAAAACGTAAAATACGGCAGTACGCAGAGCGCTTCCGCCACCCGGCACTGAATCAGGCCGGATGAAATCGGCGCAAGAAAGATCGTAAAAAGCGCGTAGATGGCGGCGATGATCGCCCCGCGCACCAGTTCCCTTACCGTCAAATTTTTCATGTGTAAACGGGCGCCCGCCCGGCCTCCTCTGTGATTTTGAAATCCGTCGTTACGCGTGTTCGAGCAGCCGTTTTACTTCGGTTCGCGCTTCCGCGGCGAGTTTGTCTTCGTCCAGCGTCAGCACTGTTCCGTCCTTGACGGTCAGTCTGCCGTTGACCCAGACGTAATCCGCCGGGCGGTGGTAGCCCACCGTACCGAACAAATTCGCTTCGTCCTGTTCCGCGCAGACCAGTTCCACGCGGTCGTAACGGATGGCGAATGCGTCCGCCGCGCAGCCTGTTGCGATTTGGCCGAGTTTTTTACGCCCCAGCAGCTTTGCACTGCCGCGCGTCGCCATTTTCAGCAGGTCGTAGCCGCTCGGCGCTGTTGCGCCCCACTGCAGGCGATGCATGAGATACGCCGAACGGATTTCTTCCATCAGATTGGAAGCGTCGTTGCTCGCGCTGCCGTCCACGGCAAGTCCCACCGGAACGCCGAGCTTGAGCATCTCCGGCACCCGCGCGACGCCGGAACTGAGCTTCATGTTTGAGCAGGGGCAATGCGCAACCCCCGTCTGCGAGTCCGCCAGGAAACGCAGTTCCTCGTCGTTAAAATAGATGCCATGCGCGTAAAACACGTCGGAACCGACAAAGTCCACGCTCTCCATATACGCCAGCGGACGCATGCCGAATTTTTGGCTGGTAAAACGCTCTTCGTCCTTGGTTTCGCAGAGGTGCGTATGGAGCCGCACGCCGTAGTTTCGGGCGAGTTTCGCGCTCTGCTGCATGAGTTCGCCCGTCACGGAAAACGGCGAGCAGGGAGCCAGCACCATCTGCCGCATGGAAAGCGGGTTCGGGTCATGATAGGTTTCGATGGCAGTTTGGCTGTCCTTCAGGATTTCATCCGTCGTCTGCACGACGGAATCCGGCGGCAATCCCCCGTCTTTTTTCGAAAGACTCATGCTCCCACGCGAAGAAGCCATGCGGATACCGAGCGTTTCCGCCGCGCTAAACTGCGCTTGTAGGAGGTCGCCCGCGCCGTTGGGAAAGACGTAGTGGTGGTCAAAGCAGGTCGTGCAGCCGTATTTCATGAGTTCCGCCATGCCGCAAAGCGAACTCAGACGAACGGTATCCTCGTTGAGGTTTGCCCAGATATCGTAGAGCGCGGTGAGCCAATCGAACAGCTCCAGCCCCTGCACCTGACGCAAATTCCGCGTAAAATATTGGTAGAGGTGATGATGCGTGTTGATCAGCCCCGGATAGACGATGAGTTGGGAAGCGTCTACTGTTTCGTCCGCTGAGGATGCGTCAAACGAGCCGACGCCCGCGATCGCGCCGCCGTCGAACAGGACGTCGATATGGTGCAGGACGCGGTCGGCGTCATCGCACGTTACGAGCGTATGGATATTCTTCAGGAGTGTTTTCATACACAACCTCCTCTGCGACGCAGGCTGTAAGCCTATACGTAGCGGTTTCATTATAGAATAAGAACTTGCCAGTTCATGTTTGATCCTATCCGGATGGCTGTTTCATTATAGAATAAGAACTTGCCAGTTCATGTTTGATCCTATCCGGATGGCTGTTCCATTATAGAATAAGAACTTGCCAGTTGTACAGGTTTTTGCTATACTGAGATGCTTTACAAGGCTTGAAACCGCGCTTTTTTTCGCGCAGTTCGGGCAAAAAACGAAGGAATCCGGCTGCGCCGCAGCGCGCATCCAGAACGGATTCAGTCGGGCGGAAAAGGAATTGCGCATGACGCCGGAAACAAAAATTGAACTTGTGAATATCGGCTTTCAGTACGCTGGCTCGGAACATCCCGCGCTCAGCGGCGTGAGCCTTTCGATTAAAAAAGGCGAAGTGGTCGCTATTGTAGGCCACAACGGCTCGGGCAAGAGCACGCTCTGTAAAATGCTCAACGCCCTGCTGCTGCCCGCCGAAGGCACGGTCACCGTCGACGGCATAGACACGCGGGACGAAGCGAACACGCTCGAAATCCGCCGCCGTGTCGGCATGGTGTTTCAAAACCCGGATAACCAGCTCGTCACCACGATTGTGGAAGAAGACGTCGGCTTTGGGCCGGAAAACCTTGGCGTGCCGCCTGCGGAAATTCGCTTGCGTGTGGACGCTGCTCTGGGCGAAGTGGAAATGCGCGACTATGCGGAAAAAGCAAGTCACGCGCTTTCCGGCGGACAGAAACAGCGCGTCGCCATAGCGGGCCTTCTCGCCATGCAGCCGGAGGTGCTCGTGCTCGACGAAGCGACCGCCATGCTCGACCCCAAGGGGCGTGAGGAAGTGCTCTCCACCGTGATGCGCCTCAACCGTGAGCGCGGCATGACGGTGGTCATGATTACGCAGTTTATGGAAGAAACGCTGGGATGCGACCGGGTTTTCGTGCTTTCGGAAGGCAGGCTCGTTATGGAAGGCGCGCCGGAAGAGGTGTTCAACGAGCGCGAACTGCTCAGTAAAAGCCGTTTGGATGCGCCCGCTTTCGTTAAACTCCGAGACGACCTGCTTGCGGCGGGACTCCCCGTTTCGCCAAAGGCGATGACCTGCGATGCCCTCGCCGACTCGCTTGCTTCGATTTTGCCAAAAGTAAACGTATGAACCCTGTACTGCGCACTTCCCGCAAACACGATCTTTGCGCAATATGTTTTTTAAGAAACAGTAAGGAACCCGAACGATGCCAATTTTGATCCAGCAACTCAGCCATACCTACATGCCGGGAAGTGCGCTTGCGTACCCCGCGCTTTCGAATATCGATTTGACGATTGAAGACGGCGAATTCCTCGGCGTCATCGGGCATACCGGCTCCGGCAAGAGCACGTTGATTCAGCATTTCAACGGGCTTTTGCTGCCAACCGCAGGCAGCGTCACCGTAGACGGCCTCGACACGAAGGAAAAGAAGCTCCGCAAAAAGATACGTTCGCTGGTCGGCATGGTGTTTCAGTACCCGGAGTATCAGTTATTTGAGGAGACCGTCGAAAAGGACGTCTCCTTTGGCCCCAAGAACATGGGGCTTTCCGAAGGCGAAATCCGCGAACGCGCGCTGGAAGCGCTGACGCTTGTCGGGCTCCCGCCCGAACAATTCTGCGAAAAGTCACCCTTTGAGCTCTCCGGCGGTGAAAAACGCCGCGCGGCGCTCGCGGGAATCCTTGCCATGCGTCCGAAATACCTTGTGCTCGACGAACCGATGGCAGGGCTCGACCCGCGCGGACGCTCGGAGATTCTCTCGCTCATCGAATCGCTCCGCAACCGCAATCATACGGGCATCGTGATGGTCAGCCACTCGATGGACGACGTCGCCATGTATGCCGACCGCATCGCCGTGCTCAGCAACGGCACGCTTGCCATGATCGATACGCCGGAAAAAGTCTTTTCCCGCAGTGAAGAACTGCTCGGCATGGGGCTGAACCTTCCGCAGGCGACACGGCTTGTCCGTGCGCTGCGAGAACGCGGCGTAGAGATCGAACGCGACTATTTCCGCATGAATGAGCTCGAGCAGGAGCTCGTCGGGAGGTGGAAGCATGTCCGCTGACATAACGCTCGGTCAATTCCTGCCGGGCAACAGCGCCGTCCACCGGCTCGACCCGCGCACCAAGATTTTTTTGATGATCGTGTATATCGTGATCGTCTTTCTGGTCAAGTCGCTTTGGGTGTTCGCGATTCCTTCCCTGCTGCTGGTGCTGATGTTCCTGCTCGCCCGCATTCCGGCATCGTACTTTATTTCCTCGCTCAAACCCATGCGCTGGCTGCTGATCTTCATGTTCGTGATCAACCTCTTTGCCACTGCGGGAGAAACGGTATTATGGAGCTGGTGGATCATCCGGTTCACACAGGAGGCGCTGTTGCAGGCGGTGTTCATGACGCTCCGGCTTGTGCTGCTCGTTGCGGGTACTTCGATTCTAACGCTCACCACCTCCCCTATCGCGCTGACCGACGGGCTGGAAAAGCTCTTGACCCCTTTGCGCAAACTCCACTTCCCCGCCCACGAACTCGCGATGATGATGACCATTGCGCTGCGGTTTATCCCTACATTGATGGAAGAGACCGACCGCATCCAGAAAGCGCAGATGGCGCGCGGCGCGGACTTTGAAAGCGGAAACATCATTCAGCGTGCCAAGAGCATGATTCCGATTCTCGTGCCGCTGTTCGTCTCGGCGTTTCGCCGGGCGGACGAGCTGGCCATGGCGATGGAGTCCCGCTGCTATCACGGCGGCGAAGGCAGAACGCGCATGCGCGAGCTGAAGTTCCACCTTGGCGATCTGTTTGCGGTGCTGTTGTTTGCGCTTGTAACCGCAGGTATCGCTGTCTGCGAGAGGCTGCCGCTGTGAGCCGCCGCATCCGCATCATCGTTGCCTACGACGGCACGAATTACGTCGGCTGGCAGCTGCAGGAAAACGGCGTTTCCGTTCAGCAACGGCTCAACGAAGCGCTGCTGGCCGTCACGGGCGAGCAGATCCGCGTCCACGGTTCTGGTCGAACGGACAGCGGCGTACACGCCCGCGCGCAGGTAGCGCACTTCGATACGACCGCCCGCATGCCCGCCAATAAGTTTGCCATCGCCATGAATATGCGCCTCCCGCGCGATATCCGCGTGCTCTTTTCCGAGGAAGTGCCGGAGGAGTTCCACGCCCGCTTTTCAGCCAAGAACAAAACTTACCGCTATACGGTGCAGACGGGTCTGCATGCGGACGTGTTTTGCCGCGATACCGCCTTACATCTGCATACGCCGGTCGACTTTGACAGGATGGCGATTGCCGCAAGAGATGCCTTAGGTGAGCACGATTTCTCCGCGTTTATGACGACGGGTTCAAAGATAGAGTCAACCGTGCGGACGGTGACGCGCTCGGAATGGACGCGCGAGGGCGCTTTTTACTACTACGACGTGAGCGCGAACGGCTTTTTATACAACATGGTGCGCATCCTCGTTGGAACCATACTGGAAATCGGCGCGGGAAACCTGCCTGAACATGCGATAGCGCACGCGCTGGAAACGAAGAATCGTCTGGACGCGGGACCAACCGCACCCGCCCACGGGCTCATGCTGATGCGGGTGGTCTACGACGAGTTCGATACCGAGGAGGTGCTGTCCCGGTGAGCGATTCGTTTGAGCGCTTCATGCGCGAAGCGTTGGAGGAAGCAAAGCTCGCCGCAAGCGAGGGCGAAGTCCCCGTCGGCGCGGTACTGGTTCATAACGGCGAGATTGTCGCCAGTGCGCATAACGAATGCGAACAAGTGCACGACGCAACCGCGCATGCGGAACTCCTGTGCCTCCGCCGCGGGATGGAACTGCTCGGCGCACGCTTGATGGACTGCACGCTGTTTGTAACGCTCGAACCCTGCGCCATGTGCGCGGGCGCCTGCGTCAACGCCAAGCTCACTAGGCTCGTGTTCGGCGCGTTCGATGAAGCGGCGGGCTGCTGCGGAACCAAAATGGATTTGACGGATCACTGCTTTCTGCATTCCGTGGAAACCTGGGGCGGCGTTCTGGAAGCGGACTGTAAAGCCCTGCTTACGACATTTTTTCAAAAACTCAGATAAGAACGGCGGCTTTTCGCCGCTTTTTCGAATTGAAGTTATCTGCGGCTTTCGCCGCCTTTCCGAATTAAATTTAACAGCGGCCTTCGCCGCTTTTTTTAACGATTGAACCATGTTATACTGAACAAAATCGGGTCTGTTATTCTCTATACGAAATTGAAATTTGGGAGGGGTATTCTGCATGGAGTTTTTACGACTGCTCGAGGAAATCCGCACGCCGCTGTTCAACGCGATCTTCCAGTTTTTTACGCTCTTTGGCGAAGAAACGCTTTTCATGGTGCTCGCCATGGTGTTTTTCTGGTGCGTCGATAAAAAGAGCGGCTACTTCCTGCTCTATGTGAGCTTTCTTGGCGGAACGATCAACCAGTTTCTCAAACTGGTCTTCTGCGTTCCGCGCCCCTGGGTGCTCGATAAGAACTTCACCATCGTCGAGAGCGCGCGCGACGCCGCAACCGGCTATTCCTTCCCCAGCGGACATACGCAGAGCGCGGCGGGGCTTTTCCTCGGCATTGCGCGGATTCGAAAAGAAGTCTGGATCCGCATCGTCTGCGTCGCCATCACGCTGCTGGTTGCGTTTTCGCGGATGTACCTTGGCGTGCATACCCCGGCGGACGTGCTGACTTCGCTGGGAGTAGCGCTTTTGCTGGTGTTCGGCGCGTATCCGCTCTTTCAGCTCGCGTGGAGAAACGGCAAGTGGTTTATCCTGCTCATCGGGGTGCTGCTTTTAACCGGCGTCGCGCTGCTGCTGTATGTGGAACTCGTGCCGCTGCCCGCCAACGCCATCCTCGAATTCTCGACCGACGGCGCAAAGACCGCGTATACGATGTTCGGCACGTCGCTTGGACTAGCACTGGTGCTCTGGATCGAACAGAAATACATCAAGTTCAGCGAAAAAGCCGTCTGGTGGGCGCAGATCCTCAAAGCCGTCCTCGGCCTGGGCCTCGTGATTGCGGTGCGCATGCTGCTCAAGGAACCGCTCCTTTCGCTCTGCGGCGGGCACAATGTGGCGCACACGATCCGGTATTTCCTGATGGTCGCGCTCGGCGGCGCGGTCTGGCCGCTGACGTTCCAATTCTGGGGCAAGCTTGGCAAAAAGAAAGAAGCTGCCAAAGCGTAACAAAGCACAAAAAATCGCTCCGCATTCGCGGGGCGATTTTTTATACGTTCGAATATCGTTGAAAGCGCAGAGCACTGCGTCAGCTTACCAGACCTTGATCTTGAAGTTGTGCTGGTATACTTCGTCGCCCGCCTTGCGATTTCCGTCGCTGAAGATATAGATCGGCAGCGTCACTTGTTCGACGACGGTATCCTTCGTCAAACCCGCTTTTTCAAACGCGTCGGTGTTCCAGGTATATATTGTGTTGGTTCTCATTCCCGCGGGCAGATCAGCAATCGTGCTGTTGCTCAAGCAGGGTTGCCCGTTGACCTCGGCGTTTTGTACTTCAATGCTGACTTCCTTATCAGACATATTTTCCACATAGAAGCTCAGACCGTAGCGGCTCGAACCCGGCTTATCCAGACAGGCGGTCACAATGATCGTAAAATCAGCGTTGTCCACCAGCACGACTTCGCCTTCCACGGGCGTGCGTTCCACCCGCGGCATTTCCGCGCCGGAAGGATAGAATGTCTTGGTGCCGACGAACACATCGCTTAAATCGCTGTTGTCAAGCAGTGAAAAGTTAAAATCAACACGCGTAATTTCGGTAATGCCATCCTTAGCCAGATCATCGGCGTCGATCGTGCAAGTCTTGATAAAGCGCGTTCCCGGAAGCATTTTGGGCGAAAAGATCCCCAACGGAGATACATACTCATTTAGCCCACAGCTGGAAAGTTTGAATCTCAGAGTCTTGTCGGACGTGTTTTCGACGTAGAACGTCATAGAACATCCGTTTTCGCTGTTTATGCCGAAGTCGGTGACGGCGGCAATCGCTTCTTCGCTCTCGCAGAGCTGTATGTCGCTTTCCTTGGCAACATACTGGTATGCCGTTGCGCTCTTTGCGGCTTCTTCACCCAGCGGGTAAATTGTCGCTGAGTCTATTACTAAACTTTTGTTATCGTCGCCGTATATAGTGTACTGCAGAATGATTTCATTTACCGCATCGACTCCACAGGACGAAAAGAACTCCGCAGGGACCGAAAACTGTTCGGTTTCCTCCGCCTTTGGTTCTACCGTGAACGAGAAAGGGTTTTCCGTTGCGATCCAGCCGTTAAAAGTGAAAACGATGAAGGCAGAAAGGCCAACGTCAAGTTCGTTCTTGACTGAGAACGTAAACGAATATCCTCCCAGGCTGTCTTGCTCAATACTGGTTGCCTTCAGGCTGACCCAGTCCGTCTCAACGATCTTTACTTCCGGAAACGGCGTTGGAGCCGCTTCCGTTGCCGTCGGCTCTGCGGTTGCTTCTTCGGCCGGAGCCTCCGTCGCTGCCTGCTGGTTCTGTTCGTTACCGGTTGAAACTGTTGCTCCGCCGCAGGCGGAAAGAGAACTCATTAGAACAAAAATGATCAGAATAGAAATGACCCGTTTCATAATGCCCCCCATTGTTTTTTGCCTGTCCGCATGGACAAAGCATACTTGTAACATATTATACAAATAATACTCACTGCATACAATCGTTAATAATCGATTCGTGCTCATTTTCCGTCAACTTTTTCTCGAAAATGCGCAAACAAAAAGCCATCCGGCCTCCGCGCTGAACGCGGGTAACGGATGGCTTATAGGGTTTCTTTCAAACTGCGCCTGCAAAACCGGATTCGTGTTTATGGCACTAAATTGCGCCGGTGTTACTTGACCAAACTCTTGATCACCAGCGCGGCAATCAGCGTAACCACCGCGATGGCGGCATAGACGAGGATCACCCGGCGGGTTAGGTGTTTGCGCTTTTGTTCCACTTCGGGCGTGTTTTGCTCCGGCGAAAACTCCACCGCTTCCTGGATCGTATCCAGCGC
The DNA here is from genome assembly GCA_039683415.1 of Clostridiaceae bacterium. Taxonomy (GTDB): domain Bacteria; phylum Bacillota; class Clostridia; order Christensenellales; family CAG-138; genus UBA7703. The sequence goes on along the minus strand of JBDKRL010000004.1, from coordinate 81,724 downwards.
GCGGTCGAGGATCGTTTTCTTCTGCGGCGGCGCTTCCGCGATCTGCGGCTGGGGTTCGGCGCGTTTGTTCTCCGCCTTTTTAAGCGGCGGCAATACCGTGCCCGCTTCCTCGCTCGACACCGCCGGGCACGCCGCACCGATTTCCAGGCAGGCCAGCGCGTGCCGGTATTCAAACACGGAACTGAACCGCCGCGCGCCGTCCTGATGGAGCATCCGCAGTAGCAGATCGTAAAACGGCATGGGGATGTTGGCGTGCGGCGAAATTTGTCCGCCGTAGAGCGTCTGTCCGCTCATCGCCTCGTACAGTGTCTTTCCCAAAGCGCCCAAGTCGAGCCATGGCTCGGTATCGTCCACTTCCCGCCGTGCGCGCAAGCCCGCCTTTGCCGCGCCGAAGTCGATCAGCTTGACGCTGCCTTCCGTGCAGAGAAAGATGGACTTTGCGTTGATATCGTAGTGCAACGAATTCAGACTGTGCACCACAAGCAGCGCATCCGCCATGGAAGCCGCGATAAACATCGCTTCCTCAGGCGTGAGTTTGCGTTTGCGCAGACGCAGATACGATTCCAGCGTGACGCCCTCGAGTCGCTCCATCACGGCATACGACGTGCCGTTTTCGAAAAACGCGTTGTACACAGTCACAACATTGCTGCTGCCCCGCGCATCGGTCAGCGCCAGGTGCTGGCGATAGAACATCTCCGAACCTAGAAAGAACAGCGCACCGCAGGCTTTATTCTTTGGCGAAATCGCCGTGCTGCCGGGTGCCCGTATAGAGAGCGCGCCGGGAAAGTATTCCTTGAGCGCAAGTCGCGCGTTCGAGCGCTCGTCGTGCGCTTCGTAAGTGATTCCATAGCCGCCCCGCGCGATGACACCGTCTATGATGTACCGCCGGAACAGCCTTGTTCCAACCGGCAGCAGTTCCGCCGATTCCAACCCATCCGCCATAGTTCCTATCACCCTGCTTAAAAAGGCTTGCCGCCTTGATTTACGGCGCTCCAAAAAAGAGAATCGCCGACGTTGTTATTTTCAGTATCCAATTGCGTTGGCAAACAGCAGCAGCACACTGGTCAGCGCGAGAATCGCCAGCTGGATCTTTGCGCTCCACTTGAACCATTTGCCGTAGCCAATACCCACGATGCCGAGTGAAATCAGCAGCACCGGGTTTGTCGGGTAAAATACATTGGAAAAGCCGTCGCCAAAGGCATACGCCAACACCGATATCTGCCGCGAGATCCCGCTGAGGTCGGCGATTGGCGAAATCAGCGGCATGAGCAGAAACGCCTTGGCCGAGCCACTCGAAATGAACAGCTCCATAATCAGCGCCAGCGCGTAGATCATCAACACCACAACTCCGCTCGGCGCGTTCTGTGTCAGCGAAACGACCTTATAAAGGATCGTATCCAGTATTTTCGACTCCAGCATGGTGTACCGGATGGAGTTCGCCATCAAAATCAGCAGCACGGCGGGCAGGATGTTGACCATACCCTTGCCGAACGATTTGAGGTACTTTTTCAGCTCCATGCCGGAAACGAGCGAGGAGATCGTGCCCGCAAGCAGAAAGACCAGCCCGATGGCGGGCATGATAATATCCTGCAGCAGCGGCACAAAGCTGGAGCAAAGAATCATTGCGATGCCCGCGCCGAGGATAACGGCAAACCAGACCAGCGCGCGATCCTTCTTTTTGTCCGCGGCAAAATCACTCCTGAGCGAAACCCAGCGCTCGATCAGAGCGGGGTCGTACACGGGCGAACGCTTTGGGTTGCGCTCAATGCGCTTGGCATACGGAATCAAAAACGCCATCAAGAGGCCGTAGATAAGTACGAACGTCAAGAGCCGCATCCAGATGCCGGAGAACATCGGCAGCCCCGCGAGTTCCTGCGCTACTCCCACCGTAAACGGATTGCACACGCCGGTGCTGAAGCCAAACCCCACCGCAAGCAAGCTCATGCCAAGGCCGGTCAGCGCATCCCATCCCAGAGAGTACGCTAACGCTACGGCAATCGGTACAAGCGGCACGCATTCTTCAAAGGAGCCGACAAACGCACCAAGCCCCATAAAAAACAGCGATACCAAAGGGAGCAAGAGGTATTTCCGGTTTTCCGCCAGCCGGTAGATCCGATTAAACATGTACGAAAGCACGCCGCAGTCGTCCAGACCGTTGAATGCGCCGCCGATGATCAGCAAAAACAGGATGATCGCGGCGACCGTGAACGCCCCGCTGGAACCCAGCGCGAGAATCGGACTGAGTAGCCATTTCCAGAGCGGCATGCCGCCTTCGACCGCGTGGTACGTGCCGTTGACGATGCTTTCCGTGCCATCGGTGACCACGCGCTCATACTCGCCGGCGGGTACGAAGAACGTCAGCGCGTAGGTAAACGCCATCAGCGCAAACAGGACGATGAGCGCGGTGATAAAGGAGCGTTTGCCGATGTTGAAGACTTTTTTATTCTCTTCCATATCCATCCCCTATTTATATTCCGTTGTTTTGCTCAGCATTTTGGCGTGCGTACCCGTAAAATTTCCGTGCCGCCGCAAACTTTTCACAAGTATATCACAACCGTTTGGAATCGAACAGAATCAATCAAATTTACGAGCGGATTTATTCGCAATTTTTTACGCCGGTTTGAACGCAAAACCCGTTTTCAAACAGCGGCGCTTCTGCTATACTATTCTTGCGTGAGGGAGTAGTTGGCGCGGCGGTGACGCTGCGTTCCAAGTCAACATCGTGGCACGACGCATGGGCGTCTGGCTTGGATGAAATAACCAGACTCATGTACGACAGTTTATTTGCCGTACATGGGTTTTTTCTTTTTTTACCGGCGTTTCCCTCGCAGTCATGATTGCAATGCAAATACATCCAGAAAGGGTGAAACCAGAATGCAGCATTATCTATCCCGGCCGGAAGAGGTCTTTAAAGCCCTTGGCGGCACTCCCCAAGGACTAAGCGCCGAACAGGCGCAGCAGCGGCTTTGCGACAACGGGCCGAACAATCTCGCCGAAGGTAAAAAAACGCCGATCATTGTTCGCTTCCTCCAGCAGATGAAAGATCCCATGATCCTCATTTTACTTGCCGCAGCTCTCATTTCCGGCATCACCGCCGTGATCGAAGGCGATAGCTTTGCGGATGTAATCATTATCCTCGCGGTGGTGATCATCAACGCGGTGCTGGGCGTCGTGCAGGAGAGCAAAGCGGAAAAGGCCATCGAAGCGCTGCAGAAGATGTCCGCCGCAACCTGCAAGGTGCTTCGGGGCGGCCAGCCCGTCCGCATTAAAACGGAAGAGCTCGTGGTTGGCGATGTAATCCTGCTGGAAGCGGGAGACGCGGTGCCCGCCGACGGGCGCGTGCTGGAAAGCGCAAGTTTGCAGATCGAAGAAGCGGCGCTCACCGGCGAGAGCGTCCCCGTCAGCAAATCGGCGGAAACGCTTACTCTTGGAGACGCCAAGGACGTGCCGCTGGGCGACCGTAAAAACATGGTCTACATGGGCAGCGTCGTGGTATACGGCCGCGGCAAGGCAATTGTGACCGCCACCGGCATGCAGACCGAGATGGGCAAGATCGCGGGCGCGCTCGCGCTGGCGGAAGAAGGCCTCACCCCGCTGCAGATCAAGCTCACTCAGCTCTCCAGAATTCTCACGTGGCTCGTGCTCGGCATCTGCGTAGTGATCTTCGGGGTCAACATCCTGCGCTTCCACGGCACGGGCGAAAGCTACATCCTCGACTCGTTCCTCATCGCGGTCAGCCTTGCGGTCGCCGCCATTCCGGAAGGGCTCGTGGCGGTGGTCACCATCGTGCTCTCCATCGGCGTAACCAACATGAGTAAGAAGAACGCCATCATCCGCAAACTCACCGCTGTGGAAACCCTCGGATGCGCGCAGATCATCTGCTCGGATAAGACCGGCACGCTCACCCAGAACCGCATGACCGTCGTGGAAGAGTATACCGACGACGTGCCGCTGCTTGCCAAGGCGCTGGCGCTTTGCAGCGATTCCGAGCCGGACGACAAGGGCGCGGTGATCGGAGAACCGACCGAAAACGCGCTGGTCAACTACGCGTTCGAAAAAGGTCTGCCGAAGTTCGAGCTCAAAACGATGGAACCGCGCATTTCCGAAGCGCCGTTCGACAGCATGCGCAAGATGATGTCCACCGTCCACCGCACGGAGTACGGAGTAGTGCAGTACACCAAGGGCGCGCCGGACGAAGTGCTCAAAAAGTGCGCAACCTATTGGAAAAACGGCAAGGCGCTCCCGCTGACGGACGACGTCCGCGTGGAGATCCTCTCGGCCAACAAGGCCATGGCGGATAAGGCGCTCCGCGTGCTCTGCGCGGCACAGCGAACGCACGACGCGCCGCCGGAGAACGTTTCCCCCGCTTCGCTGGAACACGATTTAACGTTTATCGGCCTTGTCGGCATGATTGACCCCGTCCGGCCGGAAGTCATCGGCGCGATTCAGAAGTGCCGGGAAGCGGGCATCCGCCCGATCATGATTACGGGGGATCACAAGGACACCGCAGTTGCCATCGCCATCCAGCTCGGCATGATTGCGGACGCTTCGGAAGCCATCACCGGCGCGCAGCTCGAAGAGATTTCGGACGAAGAATACCTGAAAACCGTTGGTAACTACAGCGTGTACGCGCGCGTCCAGCCGGAACACAAGGTGCGCATTGTCAACGCCTGGAAGAAAAACGGCTTTGTCACCGCCATGACCGGCGACGGCGTAAACGACGCGCCCAGCATCAAGAGCGCGGATATCGGCGTGGGCATGGGCATTACCGGAACGGACGTGACCAAGAACGTTGCCGATATGGTGCTGGCGGACGACAACTTTGCAACCATCGTCACCGCCGTTGAGGAAGGCCGCAGAATATACGACAACATCCGCAAAGCAATCCAGTTCCTGCTCAGTTCCAACATGAGCGAGGTGCTCTCGATCTTCTTTGCGACGCTTCTGGGATTCATCATCCTCAAGCCTGTGCATCTCTTGTGGATCAACCTGATTACAGATTCGCTGCCCGCCCTCGCGCTCGGCACCGAAGCCGCGGAGAGCAATCTCATGAAGCGCCAGCCGCGCGCCACCAAGGACGGCATCTTCTCCGGAGGCGTCGGGTTCGACGTGGCGTATCAGGGCCTGCTCGTAACGGTTCTGACCATGGCGGCGTACTTCATCGGCGAGCGCATCCAGAACGGCGCGTGGCTGATTGCCAACAGCACGGACGGCACAACCATGGCGTTTTTGACTATGAGCATGGCGGAGATCTTCCACAGCTTCAACATGCGCTCCCAGCGCGGCAGCCTGTTCGGCATGAAGAAGCAAAACGTGTTCCTCTGGGGCGCGGCGGGCTTGTCTCTGCTGCTCACTACGGCGGTGCTGTATGTACCCTTCCTCCGCACCGCGTTCAGCTTTGAGCACATCAGCATTGTGGAATACGCCGTAGCCATGGCGCTTGCCATCCTCGTCATCCCGGTGGTGGAAATCGTCAAAGCAATCCAAAGAGGCATTTCGAAAAAGAAATAGCGCAGGAATGCAAAGAGCGCATCCGAACGGGTGCGCTCTTTTACTATACCGCATTTCGGGCTGCGTTTAGTTTACCAGATCGGTCAGCCCGAACTTTTCGATGATATAATTGACGCCGTCCATGATTTCCTGCCGGGGGAAATTCGCTTGTTCCAGTTCCTCGTCGCTGAGGCGGTTGACCTTCTGGTAGAAGTCCAGCGCCAGTTCCAGATGCTTCCTGTTTCCGGTTTCTATGTGTTCAAGCAGATCATCCTCCGCTTCCCCGATGCGTTTTTGCGCAATCAGCATGTCGAGTTTGAGATAGAGCTGGTCGGTCTCCGTCGGAGCGGCTTCGTTTTCGCTCATATATGAAATAGCGCTCGTTCCAAAAACGGCGTGCGCGATCATATCCGCTATCATCTGGATTTGGCGCAGGATCCAGTCTTTTTTATAAAACATTTGCGCGTTTCCCTTCTGTTTGGCTGCACCTATATAGTATACCACGCCTGTTTATCCTTCCATCATAAAAAAGCGGCAAGCCGTTTGGCCTGCCGCACTGTTGCGTTTCTATGCTTTACCGGTAATCGTCCAGCGTCAGCGTGATGGCGCAGTCGTCCATTTGGTCAAGAACCAGCGTGTCCATATCCGAAAATTGCGTGATGTTCGACCTGCCGGTGATGACCGCGCCCGGAAGCATCTCTACTTCGCGCAGCGTGGAAGCGTCCCCGTCATCGACCGCGGACATTTTGTCCGGCGAGGCGATATACGGAATGATCGTCAGCGTCTTTGCCGCCGCCCACGCGGAAGGCGGAATGGTGGAGCTTTCATACCGTCTCGTAAACGTCAGACAGTCTTCGTCGCTGTCCCTGCCAATACCGGAAAACAGCGTTTCCACGGGTTCTCCATCCAGCAGGAACAGGAGCCGCAGTTCCTCGTGTCCAACATTATCCCGCTCGGCAAGCGACCAGCTTTCCGGAAGAACGCCGCTGACACTCAGCACCGTATCGTCCGCGCGGAAGGCGATTGCGTCTATCGACAGCGTGACGCCTGTAAAGTCGAGCATCTGGTTATATTGCTTTACTGAATAGTCGCTCTCCGTGTCCCCCGGTTCGGTCATCGACTCCTGAATCAGAACACGGTGCGTTCCGGAAAGCGCAACGCTTTGTTCCACCGCACTTTCCTGCAGATTCGCTTTGTAAGCGTCCGCATCGAACGTTACGGTGCCGAGATCGGCAGAAAAAATCGGCACGGTTTGCTCGCTTGCCTCATCAAAGTACATTTCATCCATCACGAGTTTAGCGGTCACCTCACCAGTGAGCGGCTTTGCGTCCACCGCGCCGGGGTTGGCTTCCAGTGTGAAGCGGAGCCCGTTTTCCGCCATGTACGCCGCCCACTTTTCGTCGGCATAGGCATTGCTGGTTGGGTTCCCCTCCGCATCCCGGGTGGCATACGGCGCGCATTCCTTCATAATCGCGCGTACTTCATCCGTCATGACGAGTTCCAGACTGCCATACCAGTGTGATCCGTCCGGCAGGAGGAAGTCCAAACTGCCATAGATTTCCGAACCGACCTCGTTCCAAACATACGCGCCCGTGTACAGTTCCAGAAGGAACTTGCCGGACTGTCCGGTAAACCATCCGGTCATAAAGATGCTCTTGCCGTTGAATGCAACTTCGTCTATCATCAGACCGAATTCGTCCGCCATAGACTGGGCAAACGCGTCGCTGCCTACGCTCGTAATCGTAACGGGAACCTGCTCGCCAAGCTGTTCCGTAATCGCTTCTACCGTCGGTTCCTTGGTTCGCGTTTCGCTCTCCTCCCCCAGGTATCCGCTCGTGCTGAACCAGCCGTTGAACCACTCTTCCACCGCAGCCCGCGCGCTGGGAATGGCAAACGTCGTGATGACCGCCGCCGCCAGCAGGCAGGCCGCCGCCGTCAGGATTCGCCTTGCGGCGGGGCGCTTTTCGCGGAACTTGCTCCAGTACCGCACCCGTTCGTCGTTTACCATATAATGCGTCACCGCGTCGCAAAACAGCTCCTGTTCCAGAGCGGCGCAGTCGTTTTGATCCTGTTTTTTCATCGCTCGATTTCTCCTTTCCATTCCGACCGGATTCGTTCTCTCGTCCGGTAGAGCCGCGCCTTGACCGCATCTTCGCTGAGATGCAGCGCATTTGCAATCTGCTTTACCGACTGGTCGAAGCCGTAGTACAGCGAAAACGTTTGGTAGCTCAACAGCGGCTCGGATTTGACGATACGCCAGATCTCCTGTGCGTCCATCCGTTCGAGCAGTGCGTGTTCAAACGGCGGCAGACGGTCGGGCATGTCCTCGTTGAAGGGTTCTTCTCGTTCGCTTTTTCCTGCCCGCGCACGGTACCGCTTCGCCAGCTCGCCTTTTGCAATTGTGACAAGGTATCGGATCGGCTCAGCCGGTCGAAGAACCGTCGTGCGTTCGTAGAACCGTTTCCAGACTTCCTGATACACGTCCTCCATGTCCGAAACGGATTGGATGCGTACGACGATGAACTGCTTGAGCCGCGCTGCGTTTTCACCGTATACCCTGTCAAAATAGGCGTCCCTAGATTCCATAGTGTCCCTCTTTCATCAACCGGTTTGCCTTATATGCGTCGAATGGAAGGCGTTTGGTGTCAACTTATTTAAAAAACATCCGGCTTTTTTACCGTGCGTGACTAGATTTTCACGCCAGTCTCGTTCGATGCGGTTTGCTGCGGCGTCTGGAGCATGACTTCCACCAGATGCGCAATCTCCTGCGGCGTTTTGTCCATGCCGTCGTCCGCCCATTTGAGCAGCACGCTCAGTAGGCCTCCCGCGCTGAACGCCATGGCATAGGCCAGCGCATCGGGATGCTGTGCAAGCGGATAGTCGCCCTTGACCATCTGGAACACATCCGGGAAGACCCGCAGGTACTGGTTGAGCATAAACGGGAGCATCTCGCTGCGCTTGAGCAGTTCGAAGAAATGCTTATGCCGGTACCAAAACTCCAGATACAGCGTAACGATGGCAGGAAACTGCCGATCCGTCTTACGCTCCAGCAGGAGCAAAAACTCTTTGTATAATTGCCGCGCATGCCAGGCGAGCGCATCCTCCTTGGTATCGAACACGCGGTAGAACGTCCGCCGCGACAAGTCCGCCTTTTGGGCGATCTCCGTGATGCTGATACTGTGAAAGTCCTTTTCCTCCATCAGCAATAGCAAGGCATCCGCCAGCCATTGCTGGGAGCGGATCGCGAGGGGACTCTGCGCTTCTTTGATCATTTCGGCTCCTCCGTTTGTTGTGTCTCAACTTTTATATTTTGTAGCACTTGCGCCGGGTCTATTGTCAGCGCGTTTCTTGACTAATATACTATGAAACGTGAGATGTCACAAGTGTGTCAGTTAAGGGAGGATTCGCTCATGACGGCCAAACCCAAATGCACGATTTATTACTTTTCCGGAACGGGCAACAGTCTTCGCGCGGCGCAAGTGATTGCAAAAGCGCTGGGAAATACCGAGATTGTCTCCATGCGGTGCAATCCCGCCGAAGTTCCGGCAATGGACTCGGATATCATCGGTTTTGTGTTCCCCATCTACCACTGGACGCTGCATGAAGCCGCAAAAGAGTTTGTTGAACACGTGCGGATCAATCCGAACGCGTATATATTCGCCGTATCCACGCTCTGCCGGATCAACGGCGATGCGTTTGAAGTGCTCGACCAGCTCCTGCAGCAAAAAGGTGCCCGCCTGCACTATGGGAAACGAGTCTTTTCCGTTGCGAACCTCTGCATCGTCTACACTCCGTTCCCTTCCGAGAAACGTCGTGTGCCCGCCACGGAACGCGCGCTGGAAAAAACCGCCGACGAGTTGAACAAGCGCGTCGAGCGCCCTTATTCCAAAGCGGGGCTGTTGACGCGGCTGATCTATCCGAAGATGATGCCGAAGTACCGCGCGGTTCAAGCGGACTTGGATTATGGATTTTTTACTTCGGACGCCTGCGTTTCCTGCGGCGTCTGCGCGCGCGTCTGCCCGAAAAAGAATATCGAGCTGGCGGACGGACGCCCCGTATTCCTGCACCATTGCAGCTGCTGCATGGCTTGCATTGCGTACTGTCCCAACAAGGCGATCCAGTACCGCTATCCGCCGGAGCAGCGGGCGGAGCTGGATACGCTCTTTACGCGCATGATGAAACTGCCGGAGAACCGCAAACGGTACCATCACCCGCTCGTGAGCGCAGCCGATATGATGGCAGATAAAATGCGGTTCGAGTAAGGTCGGCTCTATTAGCTCACCCAAAGACCTGAATAAAACAGCGAAAACGGCAACAAAAAACTGACCTCAGCATGCAGCCGGAGTCAGCTTTTTTTATTCTAGTTTGAGGCGATCGTTCCAGCCCGATTGTGAGGAATGAAATAGCGGATGGCGGCGCGTCCTACTTGCAGTAGATGATTGCGGGATCGATCATCGGCACGCTGGAAAGGTCGAACGAAGCGACATCGCTCAGTTCCATGATGTGCGGGATGGTCACGCCTTCCAGCGCGCTTTCGTCGATGCTGTTGAGCACGTCGTAAAACTGAGAAAAAGTCATCTTCACGGCAATGTTCTCTTCGTTGGTGCAGACGGCAAGCATGAGCTGTTCGGCGCGGTTGACTTTATCGTTATGCTCCAAAAAATATGTTTTCGCTCTGCCGCTGTAACCGGTGCTCGAAGCGGAAAACGGTATCCGCGCGGGTGAAAACGCGATACACTTGCCGATCAGGCCGTAGAGCTGCTGATGCAGCGCATCGACGTCCAGTTCGGTCACGTCGGCTTTCTTTTCCGTGTAGCCCTTATCCGCGTGGTACTGCAGGAAGCAGAAATGTGAGGTCAGATCCGCTTCTATGAAGTAGAGCGGAATCTGGATCGGCACGACAAATCTGCCGCCGTCGTTTCCGTCAAAGCCGACGAGCAGAAGCAAGCTTCCGTCCTTTTCGATATAGTCGAAGAAATACCCTTCGATATGCGTAGCGTCAACCAATCCGAGCTGCACTTTGCTTTTATCCAGCAAACCGGATAGATCGAACATCTTGGCGGAAATTTTCTCCGCCGTGTAGTCGCCCTCTTTGTTCAGGAAGTCCTGAATCTTTTGATTCAACGCGGCGGTGTCTTCCTCGTTCATCCAGGGCGTGGCGGTCGGCCCCGATACGGGCGTCGGCGTCGGCGCGGGCGTCTCCGTCGCGGCGGGAGAAGCTTCTGCTTCGACAGCAGCCTGCGCGCCGCTGTCGGCGACGGTTGCCTGTGCGCCTTCGAAATATGCCGGGAATATGGAATAGAGAACGCAAAGGATGAAAATGAGAATCCTGATCATGAAGCCGCCTCCCCGTCTGCCGGAAACTTACCGTTTATATAGCTTTCCTGCACTTATTTGCATTGTAATGCTAGCGTTCGTGTATCGTCAACATTTGTTTTTTCGTTCTAATATGGCATGTTGTTCTTTTGAGCACTGCCTTTTTTCTCTCCGCGCCGCTGTCCCAATCTGCGTACCGCTCTTGGCGTAAAAAAAACGCCAGCGTTCGCCGGCGAATTTGCTGCAGCAATCCTGCAGAGCTATTCTGTTTGATTGTTAATTCGACGCTTCTGAATAACGATTTTCTAAGTTGTTCTTCGTGATGACCATTTCGACGCTTCTGAATAACAGCCTTCTCAGCTGTTCTTCATAATAACCATCTCGACGCTTCTGAATAACAGCCTTCTCAGCTGTTCTTCATAATAACCATCTCGACGTTTCTGAAAAACAGCCTTCTCAGCTGTTCTTCATAATGACCATCTCGACGCTCTCCATGACGTCCTCGCAGGCATCGCAGCAGGCTTCGAGCCAGTCGAACATGTTCGTCCATGTGATGCGCTCCAGCGGCTCGGCATGCTCGGTATAAAGCCTGCGGATCGCGGCGCAGTACAGCCGGTCGCCTGCTTCCTCAAACTCGTTGACCTTGATGATCGCGTCCGTCAGTCGCGCGTTCGTTTTCTGGAATCCCGGCAGTTCGCACAGCGCGTCCCGTGATTCCATACAGCACTGCCGCACGATAGAAGCAAACTCCAGCGCTTCGTACCGCACGGAAGTCACGTTGTACATGAACATCTTTCGCACAACGTCCTCAATAAAGTCCGTCACGTTGTCAATCTGCTGCAGCAGCAGGATGATATCCTCGCGCTCGATGGGCGTGATAAACTCCTTGGCGAGTTTCTGCATGAGCTTGTGCTTCTCAATATCCGCCCCGTGTTCGATTTTGTGCATTTCCTCCACCTGACCCGCCAGCTTTTCCGGGTCGAAATGCTCAATGATGGTTTCGAGGTATTCCGCTGCTTTGCAGGCGCTCTCCATACCGGTAACAAAGCCTTCAAAGTATTCGTTGACGTGCTGTTTTTTCATTTTTTCCATCCTCCAATTTAAAGTGTCATAAAATCTGAATCGCAAACTTCAAGTCATACTTCAAAAGATTGCGAGGAACAGCTTGACCATGAGGTAGCCGACCAACCCGCAGCAGGGGAACGTCAGCACCCAGGCGTAAACCATCTCCTTGACCACGCCCCAGTTGACGGAGCTGAGCCGCTTGCTCGCACCTACGCCCATGATGGCGGTGGTCTTGGTATGCGTCGTGCTTACGGGGATGCCGGTGAGCGAGGAAAGCAGCAGGCATGCCGCCGCGGCGATATCCGCCGAGAAACCCTGGTATTTATCCAGCTTGACCATATCCATGCCGACCGCTTTGATGATGCGGAGGCCTCCGATGGAGGTGCCAAGCGACATCACGAGCGAGCAGAGAATCATCAGCCAGATCGGGATGACAAACGTCGTAACATCCGTCTGTCCGCCTGCCAGAAAAGTACCGAGCAGAAAAACGCCGATGAACTTTTGTCCGTCCTGCGCGCCGTGCATAAACGCCATGGCCGCGCTGCCCGCGATTTGCCCGGACTTGAAAAACCTCTCCGCTTTTCTTCTTTCCATTTTGCGAAACAGAAACTTGACCAGTTTCGACGTTCCGTATCCTAAGAAAAAACCAAGCAGAGAGGAGAGCAATAATCCGTAAATAACCTTGATCCACGCCGAGCCGTTAATGCCGGAAAACCCGTTTTGAATGGCGACCGCCGCTCCGGAGATGCCCGCGATCAACGCGTGGCTCTCGCTGGTTGGAATGCCAAACCACCAGGCGATGGTTGCCCAGAGCACGATGGCGAACATCCCCGCGCAGAGTGCGATAGTCGCGTCGCCCGCGTTGCTGCCGAAGTCGACCATATTATAGATCGTCTGCGCAACCGTGGCGTTGAGCAGCGTCATGACAAGCACGCCCAGAAAGTTGAACCCCGCCGCCATGATAATTGCAGGCCGCGGCGCCATGGAACGAGTGGAAATGCAGGTCGCAATCGCGTTCGGCGCGTCCGTCCAGCCGTTTACCATGATAACGCCCAGCGTGAGCAGCACAGTCACCAGAAGCGGCAGGCTTGTAGTGATCCGCGCAACGAAGTCGGAAAAAGTAATTGTCATTTCATTCCTATCCCCCGAATATTGCCAAATTCTTACCCATTTATCATTATAACACGAACATTACGCAATCCTTACACGATCTTGATATTTTTTGGCATTGTTAAGATTATTTTACATTCGGATGAGCGTTATGTAAAATCTCTCGGAAAATGCGTCGGTTTATTGAGTAAACGCCGCTGCAGGCGGATTTGCGGGCATATATTTTACACAGGAGACCCGTAAGCAGGCCTCGCCGCTTGCTTTTTTTTCGTCGCGCCTATATAATCTGAAAAGTATTACTTGAATACGGCATTAAACATTAGGAGTGTGATTTCGTCCATGGACGACGGCAGTCCGATAGGATTCATCGTTCTGATTGTACTGCTCATTCTCATCAGCGGGTATTTCTCGTCGGCGGAAACCGCAATGGCGACCGTCAACCGCATACGGATGATGAGTTTGAGCGAAAACGGCAATAAACGCGCCAAGCGGGTTTTATACATTCTTGATCACTTCGATCAAGCGCTGACCACCATCCTCATTGGCAACAACATTACGCATATCGCCTGCGCTTCCGCAGCAACGCTGTTTGTCAGCAAGCTCTGGGGTGTATCCGCGGTGACGGCCGCCACGTTTGTTACGACGCTGGTGGTGTTTTTGTTTGCCGAAATGCTGCCAAAGCGCATCGCGAAATCCGTTTCCGAGCCTTACGCGCTCGCCGTTTCCGGCAGTTTGATCTTTTTAATGAAGATTCTCTCCCCCGTTGCCAGAATGTTTTCCTCCTTGGGGCGGCTTGTTGGCAAACCGTTCCGCAAGCAGGCGGACCCGCCGACCGTGTCCGAGGACGAACTCTACGACATCATAGAAACCGTCGCAACCGAAGGCGTGATCGACGGCGAGAAGACGGAGCTCGTGCAGAGCGCGTTGGACTTCTCGGATACGTCTGCTTTTGACATTCTCACCCCATGGGATAATGTCGTTAAAATCTCCGCCGCCATGAGCGAGGCGGAAGTGCTCGACGTAATTAAAAACAACATCCACTCCCGCCTGCCGGTTGTGGACGCGCAGAATAAACCCGTCGGCATGCTGCAGATCCGCAAATACTTAAAAGCATACCTGAAAGGCTCTGTGCATCTCGATACCATAATGGATGCCTGCCGTTTTGTGAGCGCCAATACCGCAATCGACGACCTGCTGCCGCTGATGAGCGCGCAGCGCACGCAGATTGCCATTGTCATTGGAGAAGAGGACGAGGTGCTGGGCATCGTCTCGGTCGAGGATATCCTCGAAGAGCTTGTCGGCGAAATCTACGACGAGGACGATCGATTTGACGCGGGAGGAACCGCGCTATGACAACCGTCAACGTTTGGTCGTATCTCGCCATCGTGGGGCTTCTGGCCTTATCCGCGTTCTTCTCCGGCAGCGAAATTGCCTATGCAAAGTCCAACCGTCTGCGCCTTCGCGCAGCAACGGAAGAGGGCAGTTTGTTGGCGAAAGTCGCCTACTATATCTACCAGGCATACGATAACGCGCTGGTTACGATTTTGATCGGCAACAACCTTGTCAATATAGCTGCGTCGTCTTTGGCCACGGTGATTGCCGTCGCTTTGATTGGCGACAACGGCGCCTGGATTGCGACGCTGATTATGACGGTTCTGATCATCACGTTCGGCGAAATCGTGCCCAAGATCGTTGCCAGTCAGGTGCCGGAGGGATTCGCCCGCGCGGTATCCATCCCCCTGCGCGCGCTGATGACGCTGCTGTTTCCGTTTGTTTGGCTGCTGTCTCTGCTGCTCAACGGCGTAGACAAACTTCTCAAAAAGCGCGTCGGGGAATCGCCCAGCGTGACGGAAGAAGACTTGGAGACAATTCTGGACACCGTTGAGGATGAAGGCGTTATCGACGAGGACCGCGCGGATCTGCTGCAGAGCGCGCTGGACTTCGACGAAGTGCTCGCTTACGAAATCCTGACGCCGCGCGTGGATATGGTCGCCATCGATATCGACGACGAAAAGGACGAAATCCTGCGGACGATCTTCGATTCGCCCTATTCGCGCATCCCGATCTACCGGGATACAGTGGATAACGTCATCGGGGTTCTGCATCTCAACCGCGTGTTCAAGGCGCTGGCCGACGGCGCTGAGATCAACCTTTCGCAGATGATGATGCCCGCCACGTTCGTTTATAAGACCATGGCGCTGCCGGACGTGCTCAAGGTGATGAAGAAACGCAAGAGCCATCTCGTCGTCGTGACGGACGAATACGGCGGCACGATGGGCGTTCTCTCCATGGAGGACGTGCTGGAGCAGCTGGTTGGCGATATCTGGGACGAGTCGGACGAAGTAGACGAGGAAATAGTCTCCCTCGGCGGCGGACGGTTCGACGTCGATGCGGATATGCGCATTGAGGACTTCTTTGAAGAGCTGGATATCGACGACCGGGACTTTGACGACGACAACACCACGCTGGGCGGCTGGGCGATTGAGCAGCTGGGGCGCTATCCGCGCGTCGGCGACCAGTTCGATTACCGCAATTTGACCATCACGATCAAAAAGCGCCGCAAGCTGCGCGTCATCCGCCTGCTGGTCGTTGCGCATCCCGTGGAAGAAGAGTCCGAATACTTCTGACGATACGGCTCGTTCCGAGCAGGTTTCCCACTCAAAAGAACGATTTTCCGTCGCATGCGGAACCACACTTTTTTGCGAAAAATTTTTTGCGGTTCCGCGCGGCGGCGCATGCGTTCGAGTGTTGACAATTTCCCTTTCAGATGCTATGATAGGCGAGGTCTGAACGGCATAGTGCCGTTGTATTTTTCTGGCAGGGCAAAGAGTTTGATACAAAGCAAAAGGCTTACCCGTAACCATAAAAATCGAATTTTTCTGGGTGTAGCGCAGTTTGGTAGCGTGCTTGAATGGGGTTCAAGAGGCCGAAGGTTCAAATCCTTTCACCCAGACCAAAACAAAAAGAGGTTCATTCGAACCTCTTTTTGTTTTCTTATGATGTATGTATTGTGCTCTTGGCCGATTAACCCCTGAATGGGGTTCAAGAGGGCAAAGGCGAGCGCGCCCTGTGGGCGATGAAGCGAGCCGCCAGCCCAGTGAGCAAAGGAGCGGAAGGAGCGGGCTTCAGCCCCGACGCGCCGCGACTATTGCGAGCTGAGAGCCACGCCGCGAACGAACGCGTGGGTACCGCAAGCATTGCGGAGCGGTCGCACGACGCTGTCAATGCGAGGTTTAGTTTCTTCCATTCAGGACAAATAGTAAATTACCAAATATGATGTTAATTAGTAACCGCAAATGTAAGAAAATTATAAAATCATTTTTTGTAACCAGTATCTATTTATATGTCTCCCTTATTAGGTTAATTAATAAGGCAAATCAATCCCAATTTCTGTAGCTATCATATTTACACGCTTCTTTAGAAGCTTTCGGTAAGTATCTTTATTCCCGTCGAGTGAGGCATCGGCGGCACGATATTTCTTAATAATATCTTTGGCGTATTCTATATCCCCGAATTTCTCATCCTTATCATCATACCATTTTGCATCCATAGCAAGTGCCATTGCATAGTAGAAATATCCCGTATCTACTGACTCCTGTTCTTGTGCCGCAGCACTTAAACCTCTGCGAGAGTAAAATATAACATCATCATAATTACCAAGCTCTAAGCTTTTATCAACAAATCTCATGCATAACTGCGGAGCAACTTTAATTTTCGCTATGGCTGCTTTTAAAATTTCCAAAAGATCCTCATCCGACGCTCCGAATGTTTTCGCTACTTCGTATTCAGCCATGTACGCTTTTTCTTGCAGTGGAAGAAATTTCTTATAATCTGATATTACTGCATCGCACGCGCTTTTCACATCTACCTTGTGACTAAACATGTTGGCAGTATAACAGTACAATATATAATCTATCATAAATGTAAACGAACGCCAGGTATATAATTCCTTTGGGATTTCCTCTAGTTTGTCATAACATTCTTTGGCTCTTTCCTCTTTTCCACACCTCACCCCATACTCAAGATAATCGGCAAGCAAATCGGTATCATTCGGATATAAGCTTAACCCACAATCTAGAACATGACATGCCAACTGATATTGGTTTGCTCTCGCAAACTCGGCACTGACATTATGAAATTCTGATTGGCTTCCAAATAGTTCATAGGTGGCTAAAAATGCAGAAGAATCCTCACCACCCATTTGACTATTGTTAGTAGTAAGGAATTCAATTATGAATTGAGATACAGGAACTTTTTTCATCTTTTTGCACCTCCTAATGATTTTGGGATAATTTTAGAATAGTCCTTAATAGGTGATATTGGATCTGGGGTCTCGTTAGTTATTAATTTATATGTCATCGGATCGTTGTTCTTTCGTGGGTCATCATTCATCATATCAACAATCGTCTCTTTTAATCTTTGCTCGACTTCACGAGAAAACCCTCCCGGTAAATCTCGAATATCAGCTGGTATTACAGTCAGTCCAGCTAAGTCAGATAATTGCTTAAACGACAATCCATTGCTGATCGTCCCCTCCTTTGGTGTTAACAATATGACTTTCTTTCTTCCGAGTTTGCCCATGAATAAGCCAGCTTCAAACACTACATTATCGCGAGGGCACATATATCTATTATGCCGAAAGACTAACTCATCATCATCCGCAAAAACAAAAATTGCCAACTCAATGTTATTAATTTCACGTTCGACAGTTTCAATCGCTACATCACCAAGGGTGAATACACTGTTTGAATACCAAGGCCGTGCAACTGCAGTCAACTCTCCTACAGGCTGTATTTCCGAGATAATCTTTAAAATTTTATTAACAACATGACGGTTCTCCGAAGATGACCCGATAAAGACTCGAAATTCCATAAACTATCCTCCTCAATGCAATAGTCATATAACCATATTGTCTTTATTCATTAATATGTAGGCACTTTCTCTCTACACAAAGCCGAATGCTCTGAGTGCCTTAAGTTAAAAAATCACAAAGAAAGAACGGAAAATATGAAAATGTTTTTTGATAATAAGAAGCATAAAAGAGACAGTAATTTCAAGTCGACACCTATCAAGCAATAATGACATTTACAAAAGGATCATAAGCTTTTTTTCAATTATACACAATTCAATATACAAAAACAATAGTAAATGGTGTCGTATAGCATAAATAAAAAGATATTTACCATTAAATAATTCAGTTTACTTAAAATGTTGTCGGTGTTTTTCTGCTTTCATAATTCTTTTCGAGGAAATACTGCTTTTTGATGCCAGTAATCCTTTAGTTTGGAACTAAATTAAAAAATCAATAACAGTACACATACTAAGCAAAAAGAGGTTCGTTCGAACCTCTTTTTGTTTCCTTCTGATGTAAGTATTGCGCTCTTAGTCGATTGAACCCCTGAATGGGGTTCAAGAGGGCAAAGGCGAGCGCGCCCTGCGGGCGATGAAGCGAGCCGTCAGCCCAGTGAGCAAAGGAGCGGAAGGAGCGGGCTTCAGCCCCGACGCGCCGCGACTATTGCGAACTGAGAGCCGCGCCGCAAACGGGCGCGCGGGTACCGCGAGCATTGCGGAGCGATCGCACGCCCCGGGCCGCGAAAGGTTCAAATCCTTTCACCCAGACCAAAACAAGCAGGGATTCCGTTTGGAATTCCTTTTTGATTCACCTTCGCAATGATATTTCTGGAATTTCTTATTGTATGGTATACTTTTCCCATCAAGCAAGGGAGGTTTTGATATGCCAGCTCAACCACTGACCCCGCAGCAACGCGATGAACTGCTCAAAACACTGCAATCCCGCTTTGAAAAGAATGCCGCCCGCCACCCGTCCCTGAACTGGGCGCAGGTGCTGCAGCGGCTGGAAGGCAATCCCGGCAAGCTCTTTTCGCTCTACGAAATGGAGCGCACCGGCGGCGAGCCGGACGTTGTCGGTAACGACAAGGCAACGCGCGAAATCCTCTTTTTCGACTGCTCGCCGGAAAGCCCCGCCGGGAGAAGGAACCTTTGCTACGACCGCGCGGCACTCGATTCCCGAAAGACATTCAAGCCGGAATCCAGCGCCATGGAACTGGCGGACGCCATGGGAATTACTATGCTTACGGAAGAGCAGTACCGCGAACTGCAAAAGTTGGGCGAATTCGACCTGAAAACTTCCAGCTGGGTTCTGACACCGCCGGAAATCAGAAAACGCGGCGGCGCGCTGTTCTGTGACCGCAGGTACGACCACGTGTTCACCTACCACAACGGCGCGGAATCGTACTACGGCGTCAGGGGTTTCCGGGGCAGTGTTCGGGTGTAGGAACCGATTGCGCGGCATCCCGCTTCCCCTTTGTGAAACGCATTTGTTCCAAACGATACGCTTGACAATTTTATTCCGTCGTGGTATTACTACCGTAGATTTTTTCGGTGAGGTACTTCGGTCTTGCTCGAACCATTCCATTCTTAATTTTTTGCAGTTTCCCGACTGCGGCTATGACAAATAGCCTGATTTTGTTTTCAAAAAAATCAATTGCATTGTGAGTGCCTGCGCGGATTGCGTTTATTTTTTGCGCGTCTGGCGGCTGCTTGCCTGCACAGTCCAAATAATAAATTAAGAATTGAGGTTTGAATATGTTTGACATCCGAACGATGCAGCAACAGGTGCTTTACGAGAATGTCCGCGCGGCGAGCGATGAACAAACCGCGTCCGAAGTGGCTTACGGCATCCCCAACGCAACGCAGGAAAACGACGCGGCCTGGGTCAAATCCGCGATGCGGCGGCTGGAAAACAGTTTCAATAAACCAGCCGTCGAGCAAATCCGCATGCGCTGCCAGTGCGGTTACGGGATGGAAGACAAACTCGCGCTCCTGCGTGAGCTGATCGGAGAATCGTCCAGCCTGGAGGAGTTCGCCAATCTCGAAAAGGCGCGCGCGGCGGGTATGTACTATAGCAACGGCGCGTTGTATCTGCAGTTCTTCTTCTGCCCCTGCCCCATGCTCGCCACGGTCGACCGTTTGGAAAACGATACCTGGTGCCAGTGCACACAGGGTTACAGCAAAGTGCTTTTCGAACGCGCGTTTGGCTGCGAAGTAGAAGTGGAACTACTTAAGAGCATCAAGACGGGCGGCGACGTCTGCCTCCAGCGGATCACGCCGAGAGGGCGAATCTGGCAAAAATAGTCCGGACTGATTTCAAACGTTAACGCATACTCATCAGGGCGGGGTTTTCATAGAACCCCACCCTTTTTATTAGTTCATTCTCCCCTTTTTATTTCGCTTTGCCCTCGTCCTTTTGCATTATCGATAGATCTCACGTTCCGTAATTTCTGCTATAATGAGCTTGAACGAATGCATCCGGGAGGAAGCGCTATGGACGCCGTGATTCAATGGCTGTTGGAAGGCGACGTATCCCTTCAATACCTAACGCATCGCTATCTGTTGGATTCCGGTGCGGACGTTTTACTGCGCCTGCAGAATAGAATTCCCGCCGAAGGATACGGCGCGGCGTATTTATCTTGTCAGAACGCAGACGGGCATTGGGGGCTGTATTATTATCAGCTCAAATGGACGTCCACGCACTATACGCTGCTTGAACTAAAGAACCTCGGTATGCCCGCTGCGTGCAAGCCGTGCCGGGAAATGACCGGGCGGATGCTGAACGAATGCGTGCTGCCGGACGGCGGGTTGAATCTATCAAGGCATGCGCATCCCAGCGACGTCTGTGTGGACGGCATGGCGCTCGGCTACGTTTCCTATTTCCTGGCCGGAGACGTCCGGTTGCGTCAATTAATCGATCATCTGCTTGCCGCGCAAAAAGCCGACGGCGGCTTTACCTGGGACGCGTTATCTGCTTACGGCGATCCGCACTCGACCATTTGCGTGCTGGAAGGTTTCTCGGAATTCCGCGCTTCCGGTGAAATGTATCGCATCAGCGAAATTGCGGAAGCGGAGGCAAAGGCGGTTGCTTTTCTCCTGGCAAACGCTTTGTTTTTCGAGGGCGGCGATGCAAGGTATCAAAAACTTGCTTATCCGTTTCGATACCGCTATGACTTGCTGCGTGCGCTGGAATATTGTTCGATGCAAAACTTGCCGCTTTCGCCGCCGATGCTTTCGGCTCTCGAATGGCTGCAAAGCAAGCGCTCCGGCCAAGGGTTCTGGAATTTGGAACTGGAGCATAAAGGCGCGGTCCATTTCCCTATGGAGGTGCGCGGTTTACCCAGCCGGTTTATCACATTAAAAGCACTCGTAATTCTGCGGCGCTTGCAGCCGAAGCCCTGAAAAACGCTTTCAGTTTTATTCGTAATCGTACCCGCTTTTTAGCGCGAGGAATTCTATGCCATTGCAGCATGCCGCAAACAAAATATCCATCCACGAATCCTTCTCCGTCGGCGCCCTGCTCGCGCTTGCGGGCGGGTTTCTGGACGCATACACCTACCTCTCCCGCGGAGGGGTGTTCGCCAACGCGCAAACTGGCAACATGGTGCTTCTCGGCGTTCGCCTCGCCGAGCGGGATTGGAGCGGCGCAGTGCGCTACCTCATCCCTATCCTCGCGTTCGCGGCGGGCGTTCTGCTCGCCGAGTGGATTCAGTTCGTACTAAAGCATCAGCGTATCGTCCATTGGCGGCAGGTCGTACTCCTGATTGAAATCCTGCTGCTCTGCGCAATCGGGTTCGTGCCGGACGGAGACTGGAACCCCTACGTCAATATTGCGGTTTCGTTTGTCTGCGCGCTGCAGGTGGAAGCGTTCCGCACGATGCACGGGCTTTCGTACGCAACAACCATGTGCACCGGCAACCTGCGCAGCGGGACGGAGTGCATCTTTCGCTATTTCCAAACCAAAGACCGCTCGCTGCTTTCCAGCGGCATGAAGTATTACGCCATCATACTCATCTTCATCCTGGGCGCCGTTCTCGGCGTGTTTTTGACCGGTTGGATCGCCGAGCGCGCGGTCTGGGTGCCGGGAGGGATGCTCGTTATCGCATTCCTTCTGCTGTTTCAGCGCTCGCCGGAGTCGCTCGAATCTATAACAGACCAGAGATAGCTTCCTCAAACAACAGTATTTAGTCGATTTCGGAGGGGGATTGAACATGATTCCGGGAATCCGCCTTGGCAACGTAATGATCGACTGCAAAGATGAGCAATCGCTTTGTTCGTTTTATGAGCTTCTGCTCGGCTTGCGGCGGAGCGAGCTCTTTGGCCGCCCGGCGCTCACCGGTGAGAACGGCGTGATCCTTCTGTTTATGCAGGAAGAAGATTATGTTCCGCCCGTCTGGCCGGAAGAGAATGGCCGCCAACAAAAGCAGATGCACTTCGACTTTCAGGTTCCCAGCGTCCCCGAAGCGGTGGCGTACGCGGAATCCATTGGGGCAAAAAAAGCCCCGGCGCAGTTTGGCGGGGAGGTTTTCGTCACGATGCTCGACCCGGAAGGGCATCCGTTCTGCCTTTGCTATTCCGGCAACGAGGCGTAATGGCAATCAAAAACGAAAAATGACAAAGGAGCCAATAACATGCTGCGGGAATTTCCGGGTTTTATCAAGCGCACCGCAAAAAAAGTACCCTCCTCCCTGCAAAATACGCAGGATGTGGAAGGGTACTTTTACGAGTCCTCCGCTGGCGGTCAAGTGGCATTTTGGACTTGTGCCGAAGCGCGCGAATCCAAACCGCATACGCACCCGTTTGACGAGTACATGGTTGTCCTATCCGGCGAGTACACCGTTTGCCTGCCGGACGGCGAAACCGTACTCCATCCTGGCGACGAATTTTTGATTCCCGCCGGAACGCCGCAATGTGGTCGATGCGCCGCGCAAACGCGTACGATTCATGCTTTTGGCGGAAAGCGGATTCTAAACGAGTGAATTCTCGTTTTGCAGGCCGCTTATGCCGCAAACCGGCGTGTGGTTACGCGCTGAGCGACGCTTTTTTCGCTGCTTGCTCCTTGCGGAAAATCGACCAGCCCATCAGTACGACCCAGACATACGCCAGCGTCTTGGGAATCATCAGCATGCCGATGAGCGGGATGATTTCGGCAAACAGCACCACCGGAATATAGAACGCAAACGAGAGCGTGACCGCAAGCCACATGAAGCGAAACGCGTTGTCGTTCGCTTTTTTTGCTTCCCGCGCAAACAGCACGATGATGAGGACGCCCATAATCGCAAACGGGATGTTGCGCAGGATGCCGAATTCCAGCGGCTGACGATAGGTGAGCCATTGGTTTTGCGGCAGCAGGCAGAGCGCAACGCGTGCTGCGGCCAGCGTCCACATGGTAACGCTCAGCCAGCGCTTGCCGGAGATTTGATACCGCTCGCGCCAGATGTAGTAGAGGATCATATAGAATACCGTCATCGTAATCGAAGTGATCAGTTTTCCGATGCCCAAAGCTGCCGCGTTTGCTTCCAACCCGGTTGTCCAGAGCGAAATCGCGCGCGGAACGAGGTGAAACGCGTCCCCTGCGCCCAGCAGTGCCGCCATGAACCCGAACTTTCTGATCAGAGAGTTGCCTTTCCCTTTTACCGCCATCATGATGCCTGCGGTGATGACAAAACTCAAATAGAGTACGTCAAAAATTGTTTCCGCCAATGCCTGTGCCATTTGTTTTATCTCCTGTCTGTTTTTTAAATTCTTACCGCAATAACCCTTATCTATTCTCCATAAAGAATCCGGCTGACAACTTCCACCAAAAACGCGCTTTCGCAGGTTTCGGAAGAAATGGAACTGAGCAGATTTTCGAAAACGAATTGCGCAAACCGTTCTTTGGTAAAATTGCTTGTCCAGAGATTTGGTCGGATTGCCAAATCTTCCTCCAGTTGTGTAATCAGTTCACCTACCACAAGCGACTGCATGCTGCGCATCCGCTCCCGCGCGGTAACGCGTACGTTGCCAAGGCTGCTCATCAGGTTCCCGTGGGAGTCTCTGATGCGCTCACGCAAGAATGCACAAATCTGATCCAGTTGATCCGCAAAGCGCCCGGAAATCAACCTTTGCTTGAGTTCCACAAGCGCTTTTTTCCAGTATTCGTCCGCAAGGGAGAGCAGTATGTCGTCCTTATTTTCAAAGTAGTTGTAAATCGTGCCGGTCGCGATACCCGCGCGGCTTGCGAGAACACGAATATTGAGCGCTTCCGAACCTTTTTCGGCAACGATATCACGCGCCGCCGCAAGAAGCAGTTCCCGCAGGGAGTCGTCTTTTTTTCGCATTTCTTTGCACGTCCTTTATTGCCGGGTAATCGATCCGTTGTATTCAAACAATACATGCTTACAGGTTTAGTGTCAATGCTTATATGAACATGTTCATTATATGGTTTTTGATATGGCAACGGCTTTTTCTCTGATTCCTTATGACAATGAACACTCGGTATCCTTCTGCGGATTTCCCGACTTATGCGTTTTTTGTTATAGTTCACGTTTCATTCACTCGTTCGGAGTTGCGATCAGCCCGTCTGCGTTGTATAATATAGCTTGCGTGTATGATGCGCGTAAATATGTAGCTTTCTACCAGAGGATGGCATGTACGAAAAATATTCGGGGCTGCCCGACACCACAAAAACCACATCGCAAGCCGACGGCCGGGGAGTTGATCGCCCCTCCGCGCGCAATGCAAAATATGAAGGAAACAACGGCGGCATGGATGTTTATTACTCCCCCAGTCGCGGCGGCTCTTCCGCTTCCGGTAAGCGTAAGAACAGCAAACGCGCAAAGATTCGCAAACGCAGATTCGTTCTCTCCGTGATGACGTTCTTTTTCCTTGCGCTCATCATCGTTGCCGTCGTCGTTCTGGTGCGCAGCTGTGACGGCGGCGGAACCGTGGACGTCGCAACGGGTAAATTCCGGAGCGAAGTCTATATCAACGGCATGAACATCTCGGGCAAAACCATCGACGAGGTAAAGTCCCAGCTCGAGTCCAACGAGACGTACGCGCTCAACAACATCGCCATCGCGCTGAGCAGCGAGGCCGTTAACGCGACGATTACCGGCGCGGATATGAACGCCAGCTCAAACCTGAACGAGCTGCTCCAGACCGCTCTGGAAGGCGGCGCAAACCAGGTGTATTACACGACGATTTCCGTTGACGACACGGCTCTCACCCAACGCATTGAGGATATCAACGCTTCCATGACCTCCGCCCCCACGGAGCCTTCGTTTACCATTGATATTTCGGATAGTGGAAAGCCTTCGTTCAACTATGTCGACGGCACGCCCGGTTACGCCCTTGACGTTGCTTCCACCGTGCAGATGGTTAAGGATGCCATCGTCGCGGGGCAGCTTCAAACCACGATTCAACCTTCCGTAACGACCGTTCAGCCCACGCAGACGCTTGCCGACCTGCAAGCGCATACTACGCTGATTGGCTCTTTTTATACCACGTATGACTTCAAAGGCACCGCTGAAGACACGGAGGAACAGCGCGCCATCATCCCGGACCGTGCGTTCAACGTGGAAAAAGCCGCGGGGCTCATCAACAACCAGAAAGTTTTGCCCGGCAAAAAATGGAGCTTTAACGAAGTCGTAGGCGACCGCACTGCGGAAAACGGCTGGCTGGAAGCCAACGGTATCTTCGGCGGCGATACATTGAAACTTCAATTCGGCGGCGGCGTCTGCCAGGTCAGCACGACGCTCTATAACGCACTCCTGCAGGCATATCCCTACTTTGCCGACACTTTTGACCGTTCGAACCATTCCTGGCCCTCTACCTATGTTGATAAGGGGCTGGATGCAACCGTCGATACCAACCATATTGATTTTGCGTTTACGAACAACTCTGATTATCCAATTTATATCTTCGCCTATGTTACCAAAAACAAGATGGCGTCGAGCCGCAAACGTGACATTCACGTTTTGATCTACGGAGAAGCGCTGCCGGAAGGCACAGAGTATAAAACCCGCACAGTGTTGGCGGAAACAATTCCGGCGGGCGACGATATCATCGTGTACTCCAAGTCGATGTATGTCGATGAAGAGCCAAAGACCCTGGTTGAAAGCCGCGATGGATATGTCGTTGACGTATACATCGACCGCTACCTTAACGGTGAACTGCAGGAATCTATCTTCCTCCATACCGACCGTTACCCTGGTAACCAGGGTAAAATACAAGTCGGCACACTGGCCACGCCGGAGCCGTCCGTTACACCTTCAATCGATCCAGAATCGTAACTTAACGACAAAACGGGAACGAAATCATCGTTCCCGTTTTTTTATGCTTTCTTCTTGGCTTCTTCTCTGTTTTGATGGCGGTAGAGGATCATTCTGCGGGAAAAGAAGTTAAACAGATACGTAATGACCCCGGAGAGCACGCGTGAGACGCGGTAGTCCACGCGCAGTAGATCGGTCAGCAGATACATCGAAAGCTCCGTGACCGCAAGCGCAAGCAGCGAAATGACCACAAAAAGCGACAATTCCATTCGCATGGACCAGTTACCGCGCCGGAACACGAACAGTACGCCAACCAGATAGTTGACCGCAACTCCAACGACAAACGCAACCGGCACGGCAAAGAGATAGTGCAGATCGCATGTTTCTTTGAGCAGCAGCAGCGTCAGGTAGTCCGCGGCAAAGCCCAGAAAGGCCGCCGCCCCATAACGAAGCGCCTGACTCAGCAGGCGCGAATCTTCCCTTACGGACAAGAGTTTGTGTTTGCTTTTTTCCATAAGCGTAGTATAGCATAACCACCTACCGGCGGGAAACGCTATTTTTCAATCAACCTTGAAGCATCAAAAGAGCCGCCCGTATAGGCGGCTCTTATTTGTGATTGGTTTACTTCTTGTCAACGTTGAGGCCTTCGAACAGCGATGCGAGAGAAGTTTTCGCTTCTTCCACCGGCGGGAGTTCGTAGTCGCCATCCTCGTTGTTGCGGCGGCGGCGATCTGTGCCGCGTGAAGAATCACGGGTATATGAATCACTGCCGGACGGACGCTCGCTCGAACGGGGGCTGGGATTATCCCGCGTGGTGCGCTGCTGCTGGGTCTGCACATCGCGCTGCTGGGTCCTTGTCTCCTGCCGTTCGGCGTACTGACGGTCGCGCTCGGCTTTTTCGGCCTTGAGCTTCTCGGCGAGTTCGGGATCCTCTTCCAGAAGGGCTTCCTTGCGGCTCAGGCTGATGCGTTTGGCCTCGGGGTTGACTTCGAGCACCTTGCAGCGAACCACGTCGCCAACCTTTAGCTCGTCTTCGACCTTCGCGATGCGATGGACGGAAACCTGGGAGATATGGATCAAACCGTCGATGGTGCTTTCCAGAGCCACAAATGCGCCGAAAGGCACAATGCGGACGACCTTGCCTTCCACGATGGAGCCGATGGGGTACTTTTCACCCGCCAGCATCCAGGGCTTGGGCTGCAGCTGCTTGTAGCCAAGGGAAACGCGCTCTTTTTCAACGTCGACGTTGAGGATTAAAACTTCGATTTCCTGACCGATGGTGAACACGTCGCTCGGATGCTTGACGCGGCCCCAGGCTGCGTCGGTCACATGCACGAGTCCGTCGATGCCGCCGACATCCACAAACGCGCCGAAATCGGCGATTCTGCGAACCACGCCGGTTACCTTGCTGCCAACGATGAGCGCTTCCCATTTTTCGCGCTTTTCCGCTGCCGCTTCGGAGAGGAGAACCTGCTTATGAGAAGCGACAATGCGCTTTCTCTGGCGATCTACTTCCAGAACCTTGAGCTTCATGGGCTTTCCGATGAACTCGCTGAGGTTCTCAATATACTTTACGGATACATGGGACGCGGGAACAAATGCACGGATGCCGCTGATGTCCGCAATAATGCCACCCTTGACAACTTCCTTGCCAACCGCGTCGAAGATCATTTCTTCGATGTTTTCCTGACTGAGAAGCTCGTCCCAGAGCTTTTTGCTTTCAACATTTTTACGGGAGAGGAGTACGTTGCCTTCGCCGTCGTTCACCTTGGTGACTTCAACGTCGATCAGGTCGCCTTCGTGGAAAAGCACTTCGGGTTTCGAATCCGGATCACTGGAGAATTCGCCCGCGGGAATCATACCGTCGGATTTGTATCCGATGTTGACGAATACTTCACCGTCCACAATGGAGATGAC
The DNA here is from genome assembly GCA_039683415.1 of Clostridiaceae bacterium. Lineage (GTDB taxonomy): Bacteria > Bacillota > Clostridia > Christensenellales > CAG-138 > UBA7703. Next base: position 53,723 of record JBDKRL010000004.1, on the reverse strand, counting down.
CGTTCCCTGAAGCACCTGACCGTTATGAATACGGGTCATGGTCTTTTCAAATGCTTCCGCAAACTCGGTGTTATCCTCATGTTCGGTCTTCTTCTTGGGCGCCTTCGCTTTTTCCTTTTGAGCGGGGATGACCTCTGCTTCAGCCTTCTCTTCGATCTTCTCTTCGATCTTCTCTTCGATCTTTTCTTCGATCTTTTCTTCGATCGTTTCTTCGATCTTTTCTTCGATCGTTTCTTCGGCCTTGGCTTCCACCTTTTCTTCTTCTTCGGCCTTGGGCGCGGCTTCAGGAGTTGCTTCCACGGCTGCTTCCGCCGCGGCAGTTTCTTCGGTCATCTGGGGTTCCTGGGGTACGACGATATCCTCAGCGGGAGCTGCCGCTTCAATGGTTTCAATCGTCGTTTTTTCCTGTTCGCTCATTACTCGTAGTACCTCCCTAATCATCCGGTCCGGCGTCGATGCGCCCGCAACAATACCTATTATATCATCGGATGGTAATTTATCAAGAAAAAGTTTATCAATCGATTCGATGTTCTGCGTTAAAATACAATGTTTTATGCAGAGTTCATACAGCTTTTGCGTGTTCGCACTCATTTTGGAACCCAGCACGAACATGCGTGTGCTCTGTTGCGCAATCTGCACCGCTTCGCTCTGGCGCGCGCGCGTCGTATCGCAAATGGTATTGAATACGGCAAGCTCTCCGGTGCGTTTTTTAAGCATGTCGCGAATCGCAAAAAACGTTTCTTCCGGCAGCGTGGTCTGCGAAACAAGCGCCGCAAACTGCGAAAACGGCGCGGATTTCGCGTTTTCTTCGGTTTCCAGAACGACCGCGCCTTCGCCTGCCCAGCCGCAGATACCGACGACTTCGGGATGCAGCGCTTTGCCGGCGATGTACACCCGTCTCCCCTCGGCGGCAGCCTGCTGTACGATGGCATGAATTCGTTTGACAAACGGACAGGTCGCGTCCTCCAGACGAATGCCGCGCAAGCGCGCTTCCTCATAGACCGCGGGCGGTGCGCCGTGCGCGCGGATAATCAGCGTATCCCCCGCGTTCAGCACGGACAGATCGCTCACCGAATGCACGCCCTTTTGCTCGAGTTCGGCAACGACGTCCTCGTTATGGATGATGTTTCCATAGGTATAAACGCTTCCGCGTTCGCCTGCCAGCGCTTCGGCCATTTCAACCGCGCGGCGAACCCCAAAACAGAATCCGCTGTTTTTTGCCAGTAATACTCTCATTTTATTTCAGTTCAAGCTCCATTTCATTTTTCAGTGCCTGCATGCGGTCGCGAATGGCTTCCGTCACAGCGTCCACACCGCGCCCCGCGTGTGCTTCGGCAATCTGGTTTACGTCCATCACTTCGCCAACGATCATCGATATCCGGCGATGTTTTTTCCAGTCCGGGTCAACATAAATCGGAATAATCGGCGCGTTGCAGCGCAGCGAAAGAAACGCAGCGCCTTTTTCAAACGTGTCCAGTTCGCCTGTCATAGACCTCCGGCCTTCCGGAAAGATGCCAAAGATACGTCCGCGCTCAAGAACGGTCATCGCCTGTTTGAGCGAAATCATGTCCGCATGCTTGCGATAAACCGGAAACGCGAGCAGCTGTTTGAGGAAGAAGCGAATCAACGGCGTAGAGAACAGCTCCTGCTTGGCCATAAAATGCACCGGGCGCGGTGCAACAAGAGCCAACCGGATCGGGTCGCTCAGCGAAAAATGGTTGGAGATGATGATTCCCCGCCCGCGGAAAAAAAGACGGCCAAAGTTCTTCACTTTCGGCTGAAAGAGAAGAAAAAAGAACGGCGTAAGCAGATATTTAAAGAATAGGTAGAACATGGATCAGAGCGCTTCTTTCATTTTAATAGCGTCCAGAACGAGATCGAGCGCCTGCTCAATGTCGAGCGCACTCGTGTCGATCAGCATCGCGTCGTCCGTTTTTCTCAGAGGCATATAAGAGCGCGTGCTGTCCTGGTGGTCGCGAGCCCGTATTTCGTCGAGCACATGCTCGTAGGTCTCGGTTGTGTCTCCGCGCGTGCGCAGTTCTTTGAGCCTGCGTTCGGCGCGCACCTCGGCGGATGCGGTCACGTAAAATTTGTGCTTCGTATGCGGCAAAACGTTTGTCGTAATATCGCGCCCGTCCATGACCACGTCGTAATTTCTGCCGACCTCGCGTTGGAGTTCGGCGAGTTTTTGGCGTACGCTTGGATGCATGCTGACCGTGGAAGCGCCCATCGAAAGCACGGGCGTGCGGAGCTGGTCGGTCACGTCCTCGGAGCCGAGCAAAACACGCTGGCCGCGCTCGTCGTAGCTTACGCTGATCTCCGCCTTGTCGAGAATTGGCTGGAGCGTCGCTTCGTCGCGGACGTCCACGCCGTTTCGCTGCGCAAACAGCGCCATGGCGCGGTACATCGACCCCGTGTCGAGATAGCGGATGTTCAGCCGCGCCGCAACGCCTTTTGCCAGCGTGGATTTACCCGCACCAGCCGGCCCGTCGATTGCGATATTCAGGTGTTCACTCATAAACGCCTCCGTCATTTGCCGATGCTGTCCCCCGCGAGCGCGCCCGTCGACCAGGCGATCTGGAGGTTATAACCGCCGGTTGTCGCGTCTACATCGAGCACTTCTCCGGCAAAATACAATCCTTTGACGCGTTTCGATTCCATGGTGGAAGCATTAACGTCCTTAACGCTGACACCGCCGCGCGTAATCACCGCTTCCTCCACGCCGCGCGCGCCGGAAACGGTCAGCGGCAGGGCTTTGAGCGTTTCCACCAGTTTCAGCCGCATCGCTTTGGTGAGTTCCCCGACCAGCAGCGACTCCGAAATGCCGCTTTGCTCCAGCACGATGGTCAGCAGTCTTGCCGGAAGCAGCGCATGGAGGGCGGTTTTCACCTGTGAGCGCGCGCTTTCCGATAAATCCCGAAGCAACCGCGCGTCAAGCTGCTCCTGCGAAAGCGCTGGCTTTAAATCGATGCTGAGCATGGTTCCCGCTGGTTGCTGCGCGATCACACCGGAAAGCGAGAGAACCAGCGGCCCGCTTACACCAAAGTGCGTAAAGAGCAATTCTCCGAGTTCCGAAAAGACAACGCTTTTCCCCCGCCGCGCGGTAAGCGTTACGTTTTTTAGCGTAATTCCCGCCAGTTCGCCCGGCCAGGTTTCCTCAGTAATCAACGCAACCAGCGACGCAAGCGGCGGTTCGATTCTGTGACCAAGCGCTCTTGCAAAGTCATAGCCGTCTCCTGAAGAACCCGTCTGCGGGTAAGAAACGCCGCCGGTTGCGAGAACGACCGCGTCGCAGGCCAGCCGCTCGCCGTTAGCGCTAATCCCCGTAACAACGCCGTTCTCCACAAGGATTTCTTCCACGCGCGTATTGAGCCTGACAGTCACGCCGGATTCGCGCACAAGGCGTTCCATGGCGCGCAGAATATCGCTGGACTTATCGGTAACGGGAAATACCCTGCCTCCGCGTTCCGTTTTAAGCGGAACGCCCGCGCGTTCGATCCGTTCCATGAGATCTTGATTGTCAAAATGCGAAAATGCGCTGTAGAGAAAGCGCGGATTTTGCAGTACATGCGAAAAGAAAACGTCACGATCGGCTGCGTTGGTCACGTTGCAGCGGCCTTTGCCGGTGATATACAGCTTTTTACCAAGCTTCTCGTTGCGCTCAAAAAGCGTAACGGCATGGCCGTTCTGCGCGGCGAACTGCGCGCTCATCATGCCCGCGGGCCCGCCGCCGACGACGAACACGATCATGAGGGCTTCTCCTCTTTAATCGTTTCCGAAAGGTAAACGCCCTCCGCGTGCCAGATATCTTCCAACTGCGTCAGGTGCTGGGTGGCCTCGTCCTTGCGGGCATGACCGACAGCAACGATAATGGCGTTGATCAGTGAAAGCGGCGCCACGAGCGAGTCCGCAAACGACGCCATGTCGCTGCGCGCGCAGAGCGTATAGTCCGAAATCTTCGCAAGCGGCGAAGTCGGCATATCGGTAAGTGCAATCAAGGTGGCTCCCTTGGATTTTGCGTATTTCATGGCGTCCACGGTACGCGCGCTGTAGCGCGGAAAGCTGATGCCAAAGCAGACGTCCTGCGGGCCGACCCGGAGCATGCGCTCGTGAATATCCTGAACGGCGCCGTTGACAAACATCACGTTGTCGCAGACGTAATCGAGATAATACGTTAAAAACTGCGCCAGCGACATCGCGCTGCGAATGCCCAGCACATAGATGCGCCGCGCACGGAGAGTAGCGCTGATGGCGCCTTCGAAGCTTTCGTTGTCGATCATGTCGATCGTGGTGCGGATGTTGTTCATATCCGAGGTCAGAACGGTTTTGAGCACGTCCTGCTGCGGAATGTTGGCGGCAAGCCGGATGCGCTGGACGCTCGTGAGCCGATGCCTTATCAGGTCCTGGAGCGCCTCCTGCAGCGCGGGGTAGCCATCGAGACCAAGCATGTACGCAAAGCGAACGACCGTGGATTCCGAAACGCCGACGCGCTCGCCAAGCTTGGCCGCCGTCATAAACGCCGCGTCGTCATAGGAATTCAAAATGTATTCCGCAATTCTTCTCTGCCCCTTCGAAAACGTCGGGTACTGTTTTTCTATCAGTGAAAACAAAGCGTCCATTTCGTCTCTTCCCCCTGATCGTTGGTTTCCGTTTCAGCAAATATGCGCGCTCACCGCGTCTGTAACCATTCCGGCGGAGCCTGTTCCATTTGCCGCAAGCGCGTGTAGTCTGTTAAGTCGTACATCAGCGGCGTAATCGTGACATACCCTTCCCTTGCCCAGCGGTCGTCCGTATCCATTCCGTCCGAACAGGAGGTTCTGCCATGCGGCGGCCAGTAGTACTTTTTGCCAAGCGGATCTTCCCGTTCGACAAATTCCAGCGCATACTGCTGAACGCAGGCGGAGGTCACCTTGATTCCTTTGAGCTCCTCAAACGGAATGCCGGGCACGTTGATGTTGAGCAATGTGCCGAACTCCATCGGGTTGGCGCAGATATAATCCACCGCCATGGCAGCGATGCGTGCGGCGGTTTCCAGATATTCGCCTTTGTAGGAAAGCGAACTCACGGCAATGGCCTGGTAGCCGAGCAGCGCCGCTTCGTGCGCCGCCGCCACCGTGCCGCTGTAGAGAACGTCCGTTCCAAGGTTCGGGCCAAGGTTGATACCGGAAACGACGATATCCGGCGCGGGGAACAGATTGCCCAGCGCGAGACGGACGCAGTCCACAGGCGTTCCGCTCACCGCGTACGCCGGGATATCCGGCAAACCTTCTATTTTTGTCGCCTTTGCGCGGAGCGGGTCGAACAGCGTCATGGACCGGCTGACCCCGCTGCGCTCGGCGTCCGGCGCGGAAATGATTATCTCATGGGTTTTGCTGAGCGTTTCGGCCAATACGCGAATGCCGCTCGCGAAAACGCCGTCGTCATTGCTTAATAATAGTTTCATGCAGGAACTCCGTCACGTAAATGTAAAGATATTCTAACATACCTGCGCGGTGAATACCATCAAAACAAGAAAGTGCAGGAAAAAATGATTTCTCCTGCACTTGGTTTTGCTGCCGTTTGAAAGAGAAAAGCCTGTTGCCACTGAAATTTTAGTTTTGCCTCAGTTTGCCGGAATCTGTATCTCCGCAAGGGAATCGATGCTGAAGCCGTTCAGCCCATCCACAAACCCGAAGCCGATGATAGCGAACACGGTCGCCGTCTGCACCGCAAGCACCGCCAGAATGGCAAAAAACCATACCCCGCGCGGAAAACGCCCGTGGCCGCGAAATGCCCGAAACAGCAGGCGGTTGATGATCAGCGTCAGAATCACCGGAGAAAACAGCAGCAAAAGCTGCAGCGCCGCTTCCAATATCGCCTGCGCGCTGCCGGTCTTGAGCTGCGTCCAGTCATAGGAAAGCGCAAAGCCCAGCATATACAGCGTGTATACGCCGAGCAGAACGTTGATGACCGCCAGCGTCAGGAAAAACGCGGTGACGCGCCCTGCGCCGTGACGCTTAAGCATCGGCGGTTCGGGACAGTATTCGTGGTTGTGGTCCATAGTTCCGTCTCCTCTGCTAATCTTTATTGGGCTATGCCCGGCAACCGGGGTTTAGTGAATCAGGCTGGCCACGCCGAAAAACGGCGCGCCGCCAAGGAAGCCGTATTGCAGGATAAAGTACAGCGCCGCCGCCTGTACCAGGACAATGCTGGCGATAGCCAACGCCGGCAGCCCCGGAGCGTAGTACTCATCGAGATGGAAACACTTATACAGCAGTCGGTTGAACAGGATGGTCAGAATGACCGGCAGAACGAGCAGAAACACCTCTACGCCCGCGTCCCGCATGGCGGTTAGTCCGCCGGCCGAAAGAACTGTCCAGTCGAACGCAAGCACCTTTCCAAACATAAACAGCCCGAACACCGCAATACAGAAGTTCATGAAAATGCTGGAAAAGAAGAACCCGAAGATATTTGCCGTCTCTCTGCGGCGCCGACGCCGCCTGTTATAGTACGTCCTGGAGTAACTGCCGCTGTCTTCGTCCGTGTATTCGTCGTCTTCCGTATCATCTTCCGCGTCTGCGCCGTCGTTTTTCTTTTGTTCGGCGGAGCCTTTTTCGGTGTAACTGTCTAGGTCAAAAGGGTCGTCGCCCTCAAGTTCGGTTTCCGAGGATTCCGGCTTTTTTTCATTTGCGTATGGTCCGTCAGGCGACTCCGGCAGGTCGTCCGCCGCGGGCTCGACGGGTTTTGTCTGCGCGGATGCCGCTTTCGGGTCGCCGCCAAAGCGCTCTGCGAGCACTTTTGTGGTCAGGTAAGCGGAGACGGCGTCAATGGCCATTTTGTTTTTTCCGCCGCGCATGACCGCAAAATCCGCGTCGTTGATGTAGTTGGCGATATACCGTTCATAGACAGGCTTGACGGTCTCCATATACTGCTCGGCAATATTGTCGATTGCTCTTCCGCGCACCTTGATATCGCGCTTGATGCGTCTGAGCAGGCAAACGTCCACATCCACATGCAAATAGACCTTGAGCGACATGAGGTCGCAAATTCGCTTATCATAGAACATATGAATGCCTTCAAGGATCAGAACTTCCGGCGGCTGAATCAGCACATCCGGTGAGTCTGCGCGCAGATAGTTGGTGTAGTCGTATCCTTTTGTGGTGATCGCTTCTCCGTGCTGGAGCTTTACTACGTCCGCGTACATCTCGTCAAAATCGAAGATTTCCGGCTCGTCATAGTTGAGTTTGACGCGCTTTTCAAGTGGCAATTCGGGAAAGTTGCGGTAGTAGCAGTCCTGGCCGATGATGGTGCAGGTGCAGGCCAGCGAATCTGCGATTCGCTTTGCCAGTGTGCTTTTGCCGCTGCCGCTCGCGCCGCAAATGCCGACGATGATCAAATGAAATCCCCCCAGTGTTCGGTTAATGTCAGGCAATATCAAGAAATTGTGTTCTTATGTTGAGGATACCACAACGCCTGCCTATATTACAACGCGCTAAGCCGGAAGTTTCTCTGAATTTTTTGAAACATTCGAAAATAATCAAAACAAAATGGAATCCATTACATACCCCCGTTTTCACCGAAAAGCTCTCCCTTATTTGACTTCGCAGACTGCGCCAACCCTGCTATTGCAGCCAAAATGAAAAAAGCGGCACGAGATTGTTCTCATGCCACTTAAACTCAAGCTTTCGCTTATTTGACTTCGCAGACTGCGCCCACTTCTTTGAACGCCGCAACGACCTTCTCAGCTTCTTCCTTGTTGATGCCTTCTTTGACCTTGCTCGGGGCGCCGTCGACGACGTCCTTGGCTTCTTTGAGGCCCAGACCGGTCAGCTCGCGAACAACCTTGATGACCTTGATCTTCTCGGGGCCGACTTCCTTGAGGATGACGTCGAATTCGGTCTTCTCTTCGACTTCTTCGGCAGCGGCGGCGGGGCCGGCGACTGCAACCGCGGTCGCGGCGGCAGATACGCCAAACTCTTCTTCGAGAGCCTTAACGATCTCGAACAGTTCGAGAACGGACATCGCTTTAATCTCAGCGATTAATTTTTCCTTATCCATAATTTCCTCCATTAATTTTTATTGCGGAATTCCCGCATATTTTTTGTTTTGGTTCTTGCGGGTTATTCCGCCTGCGCGTCCGCCCCGCCCTGTTTCTTGGCGATTTGATCGAGAACGATTGCGAACTTGGAAATCGGGGACATCATGGAACCCAGCATCCTTGCAATCAGCACCTCGCGGCTCGGCATGTCGGCGATCGCTTCGATCCCCTGTGCGTCAAGCACGCTGCCTTCGACGATACCGCCCTTGAGTTCGCATTTCTTAGCCTTCTTAATGAAAGCCTTGAGGATGCGCGCCGGAGCCGCTACGTCTTGGTAACCAAACGCGAACGCGCTCGGCCCTTTGAGAATCTTTTCAACGTGCTCGTGCACGCCGCCCGCTTCACAAGCGCGAGACATGATATGATTCTTGATGACCACGTATTCCACGCCGTTTTTGCGCATTTCCGCGCGCAGCTCGGTATCCTCGGCAACGGAAATCCCGCGATAATCAAACACCACAACGCTTTGCGCCTTTTTCACCTTTTCAGCGACGATGGCGACCTGCTCCGCTTTGCGTTCGATATTCTGAACGTTTGCCATATTTGTTGTTTCACCTCCTTGCAATACCACATTGGAAAACCTGAAATAATAAAATCCTCCCGCCTTTCAACAAGACAGGAGGATTGCATACAAACAAAATGAATCGTTGCACGCTTCACCTCGGCAGGACTTATGCGGTTTCCCGCTGCCGGCTGTCTTGGGCGATCGTTACCGCGTTGAATCGTACCATACTCCGTTTGCCTTGTCAAGCAAAACGGCGGCCTTCTTTCGCGGACTGAGGAACCCGAAACGGTGGCGATGCAATCGCAGCCGTTTCGGTATTTTGTTTAGAACTTGAGGGTGTTGAACCGGATGCCGGGGCCCATCGTTGCGCTGATGACAACGCTCTTGAGGTAAGTGCCCTTGGCGGCGGACGGCTTGGCCTTGACGATTGCGTCCATCAGCGTAGTGAGGTTCTCTTCGAGCTTGTCAAGACCGAAAGAAGCCTTGCCGATCGGGCAGTGCACGATGCTGGTCTTGTCGACGCGGTACTCAACCTTACCGGCTTTGATGTCCTGTACGGCCTTGGCAACGTCCATGGTAACCGTGCCGGACTTCGGGTTCGGCATGAGGCCCTTGGGGCCGAGCACGCGGCCAATGCGGCCGACGACGCCCATCATGTCAGGAGTAGCGACGCAGACGTCGAACTCAAACCAGTTCTCGGTCTGGATCTTTTTGACGAGATCTTCGTCGCCCACGTAATCCGCGCCGGCTTCCTGCGCTTCACGCGCTTTGTCGGCCTTGGCAAATACGAGGACGCGAACCTTTTTACCCGTGCCGTGCGGCAGAACGACTGCGCCGCGGACCTGCTGGTCGGCATGGCGCGGGTCGACGCCCAAACGGACGGATGCTTCGATGGTTTCGTCAAACTTCGCTTTCGCGGTGGTCAATACGAGTTCGAGGCCTTCGCGGAGTTCATACTGCTTCTGGGCTTCGATGCTCTTTTTGCTTTCGAGATACTTCTTGCCGTGTTTCATCGCTCGTCTCCCCCTTACTCAGCGACGATAACGCCCATGCTGCGGGCGGTACCGGCGATCATGGACATGGCCGTCTCAAGACTGGCCGCGTTGAGGTCGGGCATTTTCAGCTCGGCGATCTCGCGGATCTGCGCCTTGGTGATGGTGGCGACCTTGGTTTTGTTCGGCACGCCGGACGCGGTCTCAATGCCGCAGGCCTTCTTGATCAGAACGGCCGCGGGAGGCGTCTTGGTGACAAACGAGAACGAGTGATCCTGATACACGGTGATGACGACGGGTGTCACTAACCCGGCGGACTTCTGCGTACGTTCGTTGAACTCTTTGCAGAACGCCATGATGTTGACGCCGCGCTGACCCAGTGCAGGGCCTACCGGCGGTGCGGGCGTCGCTTTGCCCGCAGTGATTTGAAGCTTGATGTAGCCTTCAATTTTCTTTGCCATTGCTGTTCCCTCCGTTAAAAAATATGTGGTACGGGGTGCCTCCCCTTCCACGGTTCTATTTTACGCAAACAAAACTGCCTGCGTTGGATAGACGATACTGCTTCCGCTTTCTGAGCGGGAAAACGGCTCTACAGCCGCTGTACCTGCACGAAGTCGAGTTCGACGGGAGTTTCACGGCCGAACATCGATACCGTGAGCTTGACCTTCTGGCGTTCCGCGTCGAGTGTTTCCACACGACCCAGGAAGTTTTCCAGCGGGCCGTTGATTACGCGAACCGTCTCACCAACTTCGATATTGAGCACAATCGGAATCCGCTCAACGCCCATTGCCGTTACTTCCTCATCGGAAAGCGGAACGGGTTTGCTTCCGGGACCCACAAAGCCGGTTACGCCGCGGGTGTTGCGAACAACGTACCATGCGCGGGGGTTCATGATGAGATCGATGGATTTACCGCCGCCTTGCTCGGCAAGACGTTCTTTTTCGACCACGTCCACGAGCATTTTCACCATGACGTAGCCGGGAAATACCTTGCGTTGGGTAACCTTGCGTTTTCCGTTGGGCAAAATCTCGATGGTTTCCTCCGTGGGGTACTTGACCTCAAGAATAATATCTTGAAGCCCGGCGTTCTCAACGGACTTTTCAAGGTCTTCTTTCACCTTGTTCTCATACCCCGAGTAGGTATGAACCACGTACCATTTTGCTTCCTGTACGCTCATTTTCGCTTACCCGAGTGTGATGCTGCTGATTGCGCCAAATCCGGAAGAGAAAGCGAGATCGAGCAAATAGATGAGCGCCGCCATAGCCAGCACGAACACGAGCACGGCCAGCGTATGGGAAGCGAGCTCCTTGCGAGTCAGCCAAGTGAGCTTTTTGACTTCTCCGATCATTTCGCGGAAGAAGCGAATTAACCCGAGATCAAACATGCCGTCTAACGCGATGGCGAAAACGACGCTGAGCACGATGACGGTGATGCCGGAGACAACCGCAATGGTTCCAGCCTTGGCCGTCGCGGTCAGAAGGATGATCGCGTAAATAAGCACCATCACGCAGAACGCCATGATCAGTTTTTTACGCTTCTTGAGCAGACCAAATACACCGGTAACGATGAGGAATACACCCAGTACGATGCTGGAGATCTTCATGCCCAGCGTCATGGTTTCCGTCTGCGGCAGAACCTGCAGCATCTGCAGTGTATATAAGACTGTCAGGAATAGACCCGCCGCAATGAACAGGATGCTCGCGGGCAGCAGGAACTTCTTGGAAATACTGCTCCAGAGAAGTTTCTTATGCGCGTGCGCGTCGATTTTTGCGATCTGCTTTTTCTCCGGCGCGCTCTTTCCGCCGTTATTCAACTTGCTGATATCCTGTGCCATATCGTTCCTCTTTCGTATGTCCGTTACTTGGATTCGCGGTGCACAGTGTGCTTGCGACAGAAACGGCAATACTTCTTCATTTCGAGACGGTCGGGGTCGTTCTTTTTGTTCTTGAACGTGTTGTAGTTCCTCTGCTTGCACTCGGTGCAGGACAATGTGATTTTCACTCGTGCATCTGCTGCCATGGTCAAAAACCCTCCATTAATAAGGTCGAAACATCATAAAGCGAGCCCCTTTGCGGGGCACCTTAAAAAGATACCATAGCAAAGGGGCGATGTCAATAAAATGTTTAAATTTCCTTGATTTTTCGCGGAAAAACCTTAAATCATCAGGCGTCCGGGGACTAGTTGCCCGCAACGCTCAGCCGCTCGGTAAGCACGCTCGGAGACGCAAAATATCCGATCTGCGGAAGCGCGTACTTGATATCGTTTCCAACTGCAACGACGCCTTTGAGCAGCGCGATAAAATTGCCCGCAACCGTGATGTTGGCAACAGGGCGAACTAATTTGCCGTTTTCCACGAGAAACCCGGCAGACTTGAGCGAAAAGTCGCCGGAGATGGCGTCCACGCCAGCGTGCGTGCCTTCGAGTTCCGTAATGATCAAACCGTTTTGCAGCGTGTTGATTAGCTCTTCAAACGACTGATCCCCCGGTTCCACGCGCAGCACCGTCGGCGCGACCCCGACCGGAGAAGCCGCGCTGGCCCTGCTGGCGTTGCCGGTACTCTCCACCCCCGCTTTTGCGGCGGTTTTGAGGTTGTGCAGCAGGGTTATAAGCACGCCGCGCTCAATGATCGCTTTGGTTTTGCAGGGTGTGCCTTCGCCGTCGAATGCGCGCGGAGCCGCGGGATCGAACGGATCGTCCGTCAGCGTCACAAGCGAACTGGCAATGCTTTCGCCTTCTTTATTTGCCAGCAGCGAGCAGCCTTTTTGCGCTTCGTCCGCAGAAAACATGGAAGAAAACGCCGAGAGAAGATCGCCAAACGCATAGGGTTTGAGCAGTACGCGGTACATGCCGGAATCAACGGGCGTGCCGCCGAACTTATCCAGCGCGTCCGCAACGGCCTCGCGCGCACAGCCTTCCACGTCCGCCGCGTCTGCACCCATGCGGAAGGCAAACCCGGTTTGCACTTCTTCACCTTGCTGCGCGGACGGCATGACGTAGACAATGGAGACGTCAGTCTGTTTATCCGCGCATAATCCCTGCGTGTTTTCCATATGCACGCTTCCCGCTTCATAGATCACGCTGCAGTACACCACGCGCTTGATCCTGCTGTCCGCTTCCAGCGCGGCCTGTTCCAAACGCTTGGCCAGAGCGATTCGCTCCTGCTCGCCAACCTTTGCCAGCGCGGAGGGCGAGCGGTTGATGACGGCATAGCCGCATTTTTTCTGCATCGGGTGGTTATCCTCCGACTCGATGCATTTTGCGTTGTCAATGGCGCGGTCAACGAGCTTTTCCGGCTCGTCGAGCCGTTCCGTGTAAGCATACCCCAGATTGCCACGATAGGAAACGCGAACTGAGATACCCGCCTCTCTGCTGACGCTGTAGCGGTCGATCTCCCCGGCGTTGGCATTTACTTCAAACGCTTCGCCGCCGGCATAGAATGTTTCGCAGCCTTCGCAACCCTGATTCAACGCGTAAGCCGAAGCCAGCGCGGAAAATTCCGAACTCGTCATTGAATTGCTCCTCCCTTGCCGCCAATCGTGATGCCGCTGACCCGCAAGCGCGGCTGGCCGACATTGGTTGGCACCGAGCCGGAGAGCGAACCGCACATGCCTGGCGACATCCACATGGTTTTTCCGACGCGGTCGATCTTCTGGAGCACCTCGGAACCTTTGCCAATCAGCGTTGCTCCGCGCACAGGTGAAACGATCTTGCCGTTTTTGACCCAGTATCCTTCTTCAACGCAGAAGTTGAATTCTCCCGTAGGGGGGTTCACCGAGCCGCCGCCCATCTTTTTGGCAAACAAGCCTTCTTCCATGGAAGCGATCATCTCGTCCTCGTCGTCCGTACCCGGGCAGATGAAGGTGTTTGTCATGCGGGAAGTCGGCGCATACGTATAGCCCTGCCGCCGCGAAGAGCCGGTCACAGGCATGCCTCCCATGCGGCGCGAACCGAGCTTGTCGATTAAATATCCTTTGAGGATGCCGTTTTCAATGAGCAGATTCCGCTGACCCGGCGTTCCTTCGTCGTCAATGCTGATGGAACCCCATTCGCCCGGCAGCGTTCCGTCGTCCACGGCGCTCACGCAGTCCGCGGCAATTTGGGTGCCGAGTTTTCCGCAGAACACGGAGTTGTCGCGCCCCACGGCGGTTGCTTCCAGCGAATGTCCGCAGGCTTCGTGAAAGATTACCCCGCCAAAGCCGCCGTCAATGACCACCGGCAGGAATCCCGCCGGGCAGTCCGGCGCATGCAGCATGGTGACCGCCATATTGCCGGCCACTCTCCCCGCCTCCGCGACGTCTACCGTCTCGCGGTATGCTTCGAATCCGCGTCCGCTGCCGGGGCTTTCAAACCCCGTCTGCGCTTCGCCGTTTTTCATGGCGACCGCCTGAACGAACACACGCGTGCGGGGACGTTCGTCAAAGGCGAACACGCCGTCCGTAGAGACAATGGCAACGCGCTGCACCACGTCAACATACCGCACCTGCACCTGGGAGATTTCTTCCGAAACGCTCTTTGCGGCAAGCGCGGCTTCGCGCAGCAGCGACACGCGCTCTGCGTTGGCAACAGTATCGAAGGCTCTGGCCATCTTTCCGCCGTAACGCCTGACTTCAAACGCTATTGCGCCGCCCGGCGTATGCTTCGCTTCGCCAAGAGCCGCTGCAGCGGCGCGCGCGGTTTTTAGCATTGCCTGTTCGCTGAAGTCCGCGCAGTAGGCGTAGGCGCTCTGCGTGCCTTTGAGCACGCGCACACCAGCGCCGCAGATGCGCGTATAGTTGGCCGTTTCAACCTTGCCGTCGCGCATTTCGATCTGCGTACTCTCCTTGTCCTCAAGGTAGATTTCTGCATAGTCCGCTCCGCTCTTTTGGGCTTCAAACAAAACCGCGCGTGCGGTCAATTCGTTGATCAAAGAATGCTCCCTCCTCCGGTTTCAATTCTTTCCGGTATGGTTTTCATTCGTTCAGCGGAATCCCCTGCCGACTTTTCGTTATCCGTTTTTATAGCACGGGATAATCGGCCAGTTAAGAAAAGCCGTTTCCGTGAGAAACGGCTTTTTTCGTATACATTAGTTGAGCCAAACCTTACTGGCAAACAGCATAATCAGCGTAAAACCGACGATGAAAACACCCATCAAAAGCAGGTAAGCGGAAGCCGCACCCCAGGCAATGGCGCGTTTTTCCTTTTTCGTTAAGTCGATCGGCTCGGACTTTTGACGCTTTTTGCCGAATGCGTCAACGTTCCTGCGAGCGCCGCGCCGAAAGGTATACGGCATGCCGTCCACGTCCATATTGGCGATGACGCGGCCGTCGTCCACCCAGTCTTCGCGCTTGCGCTTGCTCATGCGTTCCTCCGCTCAGTCCTGGCTGTAGAGGTGGCAAGCCACCTTGTGACCCGGCTCGTATTCCTTGAAGACCGGCGCTTTTTGCGAGCAGATTTCCATGCAATGCTGGCAGCGCGTGCGGAATTTGCAGCCGGAGGGCGGATTGGCGGGGCTCGGAATATCGCCCTTGAGGATGATGCGGTTCATCTTGTACGAAGGATCGGGCATGGGCACCGCGCTGAGCAGAGCCTGGGTGTAAGGGTGCATCGGGTTGTCGAAGATCAAATCCTTAGCGCCCATCTCCACCATCGAACCCAGGTACATAACCCCGATCGTCTTGCTGATATGCTCGACAACGGAGAGATCGTGCGAGATAAACAGGTATGTAAAGCCGAACTCGCTCTGCAAGTCCATCATCAGGTTGATAATCTGTGCCTGAATCGAAACGTCCAGCGCGCTGACCGGTTCGTCGCAGATGATGAGTTCGGGGTTGAGCGCCACCGCGCGAGCGATGCAGATTCTCTGTCGCTGTCCGCCGGAGAACTCGTGCGGATAGCGATAGAAATACTGCGGCTGCAACCCGCAGTCGCGCATAACTTTCAGGATATACGAACGGTATTGACTCTTTGGTACGATGTTATGCTCGCGCACCGCCTCGCCAATGATCTCGCCGACCGGCATGCGCGGAGAAAGGCTCGAATACGGGTCCTGAAAGATCATTTGCATTTTCGGGCGCATACGCCTTAAATGCTCTCTGGACACCCTGGCGAGATCCTCGCCGTTAAAGAGCACCGTTCCGTCGGTTACGTCGTGCAGGCGGAGGATTGTACGTCCGACGGTGGTTTTACCGCAGCCGGATTCGCCGACGAGACCCATTGTAGTTCCGCGTTCAATTTCGAACGATACGCCGTCAACAGCCTTAACATATGCTTTCGCCTTGCCGAAGATGGAGTCCGTGATCGGATAGTATTTTTTCAGGTCTTTGACGACCAGTATGTTATCTTGTTCCATGCTTCCTCCTCACGCCTTCGACGGGCTGTTGAGCGAAGTAAAAATTTCCGCCTTGGGATCGTCCTCATAGAGGTAGCAGGCGGCAAAATGCGTTTCGCTGAACTGAATCATCGGCGGATATTCGCCTTCGCAACGCTCGAGGCAATGCTCACAGCGATTCTTGAAATAGCAGTTATTGGGCATGTTGATGGGGTTTGGCACCTGCCCGGGAATGCTGTAGAGTCGCCCGATGCGCTTGCTGATGCTGGGTTTGCTGCGCATCAAACCAATCGTGTACGGATGTTTGGGATTATCGAAAATCTCAAACACGGTGCCTTTTTCAACGATTCTGCCCGCGTACATGACAACCACATAATCCGCCATTTCGGCGATAACGCCCAAATCGTGCGTAATGAGCATAATGCTGCCGTTGATCTTGCGTTTGATATCGCGCAGCAAGTCGAGTATCTGTGCCTGAATGGTTACATCCAAAGCGGTGGTCGGCTCGTCCGCAATGATCAGGCGTGGGTTGCAGCTCAGCGCCATAGCGATCATCACGCGCTGCCGCATTCCGCCGGAGAGTTCGTGCGGGAAGTTTGCGTAAACCTTGTCGCACATGGCGATGCCAACGAGTTCAAGCATCTGGAGCGAATGTTCCTTTGCGGTTTGCGGCGTCATGCCGGGTTCGTGCAGCAGAACGACTTCGTCCATCTGTTCGCCAATGGTGAACACCGGATTCAGGCTCGTCATCGGCTCCTGAAAGATCATGGAGATTTCGCGTCCGCGGATATGCAGCATCTCGGAACGCGGCATCTTGGCGATGTCGTAGCAGTGTCCGTCGCTCGAGGCAAACCGAATCTGCCCTTTTACAACCTGCCCCTGCGGCGCCTGCACAAGCTGCATGAGCGAAAGGCTCGTGACGGATTTGCCGCAGCCGCTCTCGCCCACGACGCCGACGGTCTTTCCGCGCGGGACATCGAAGCTCACGCCGTTGACGGCTTTGACGGTGCCGATATCGGTATAGAAGAACGTGTGCAGATCGTCGAACTCCACGACGTTGTTTGGGTCGTGCATCGTAGAGGCATATTCGGACGAATCCACGTTCTTGCGGTTCATGCGGTGCTCAAAGTTGCGCATGACCTTCGCGTTTTCGCGGCTGATGCGGCGCTCCTCTTTCAGTGAAAGGTAAGCTACGTCGTCAACGCCTTTTATCTGCTTTTTTTGAAACAACTTTCTTGCTGCCATTGCCGTTACCTCTTCATTCTCGGGTCAAACGCGTCCCGCAGACCATCGCCGATGAAACTGAATCCCAGTACGGTGATGATTATGAGGATACCGGCGGGAACCCACATGTTCGGATAGTTGGCCAGGATTTCCTGCCCCTTGGAAGGATCCGCTAGGGCAATCATCGACCCCCACGCGGCGCGCGGGAACGGTACGCCAAGGCCAAGGTACGACAGCGTCGATTCGTAAAGGATAACGCCGCCAAGGCCGAGCGTCATCGTTACGATGAGCTGCGGCATGACGTTTGGCACTAGATGCTTGAATATTTTTTTGCGCGCGGGAATACCCGTCGTTTCGGCCGCCATCATGTACTCCTGCTCACGCAGCATGAGGATTTGGCCGCGGACAAGCCGGGCGGTGCCCGACCAGCCGATGAGCGTTAAGAAGCCCATCAGGTAGTAGATACGGTGCTCCGGCGGAATCGCATCGATGGAAGCGATGGTTGCCGATAGAATCAGCAGGATCGGCAGCCCCGGCAGGCAGAAGAAGATATCGACAATACGCATGATCAACTGATCGACCCACTTGCCGAAGTAACCCGATATGCCGCCAAAGAACACGCCCAACGTCGTTTCGAGGAAGATTACCAGGAACGATATGGTCAGCGAAATCCGCCCGCCGTACATCAAACGGACAAAAATATCAAACCCGCTCGTATCGGTGCCAAGCCAATGATCTTTCGAGATCGGTGCTTTAAAATAGATATACGACTGCGATTCGTCGTAGTACTGATACTGCCTTCCGTCCGCGGCGTTAAAGGTCGCGGTCGTCACCATGCTCGAAATGCGCTCGATTTTAAAGACCTGCGTCTCGCCGTATTTCCATGTTGCGTTGACGATGATCGGCCCGATAAACGAAAAGAGGAACACAAACACGATCATGGCAAGGCCGATGACCGAAAGTTTGCTGCGGAAAAACCGCTTGGCAACCATGCGCCCCGGCGACATGACGCGGAAATTCTCATCCGCAATGATCTCTACGCCGGAAACGTCCGTATATTTCGATTTCTTTCTCTGCTCCTGCGCGCGGGGATTCGCGCCGGGTGCTTTCTTAGTTTCTTTCATAGCGTAACGCGCCTCCCTTACTTCAGTTTCACGCGCGGATCAACGACCATGTACATCAGGTCGGAAATCAGCATGCCCGCGACCGTCAGAATCGCAAGGAACATATTATAGCCCATAATGAACGGAATATCGCCCTGTATGGTCGCCCGCAGCGCCGTATACCCGATGCCGGGGATGGCGAACACCGTTTCCGTGATCATCGCGCCGCCGAACAGTCCGGGCAGCGTGCCGCTGAGCGTAGTAACCAGCGGAATCAGGGTGTTGCGGAACGCGTGTTTATATACGACCGTATGCTCGGACAAACCTTTTGCCCGCGCGGTACGGATATAATCCGAATTCATAACTTCCAGCATGTTCGTCCTCGTAAAGCGCATGAGGCCGCCGATGCCCAGAAGGACAAGAACCAACGTCGGCAAAACGAGATGCCAGGCCTTGTCTAAAAAGATTTGGAAATGCGCGTCTTCGGCAAATATCTTGGTTGCGGTTGTGAGCCCCTGCAACGGGAACCACCCAAGCTGAATACAGAAAACATTCATCAGCAAGGCCGCAAGAAAGAACGAAGGCAGCGCGGTTCCTATCATTGCCAGCACCGAGACGGTATAATCATAGCCCCCGTACTGGTTGACTGCTGCGCGGATACCCATTGGTATCGATACGCTTGTTTCTATGATGAAAGCGAGCAGCGCCAATATGAACGAAGTCCACATATAGTCGTTGATCACCGCCGCAACCGGCTTGCCAAACAAAAATGAGAATCCCAGATCACCCGTGAACGTGCCGCCAAGCCAGCGAAGATAGCTTTTGATGATGCCGAAAAAGCTCTTGTCGGCCAAACCATAGAGCTCCTTTAAGCGCATTACATCGTCCTGCGTCATCGTGCCGTTTGCAACGGCAGGCGCCGTCTGCCGGTCGATATAATCGGTCGGCATCAGCATAGAAAGCATATAGATCAATATCGATACGCCGACGAGAATGACTACCGCCAGCAAAAGTCTCTTACGAATGTACTTCCACATACTCCATCACCAAGCCCTTAACAAAATTTTCGAATCAACACAAGGCTTGGCTCATCGCCAAGCCTTGTGTTGCGAAATGAACTGTTCCAGCTGAATTTCAAATTGAAATCAAGCTCGAGACTAGCCGTTGAGTTCGACGTTCCAAATGAAGGAAATCGGGCTCTGGAACGGAGTGACGTCTTCGCCGCTGAACAGGGTGTCGGCATTGATGACTTCCTTGTTGTAGACGAACATGTTCTTTCTCTGGTAGGTCGGGATTTCAGTCGCCAGGCTGGTGGAAATCTCAAGCGCTTCGGCGTAGATCGTCTTGCGCTCTTCGGTATCCAGCGTGGAACGGCCTGCGTCGATCAGAGCGTTGAGCTGCACAAGGGCGGCTTTCTGATCGTCACTGCCATTGGCAAACAGCCAGTACAGGCCCTTTGCCGCGGGAGAAGTGCCCTGGTTGACATCCGGGTCGGAATACCAGACCTGGAACATATCCGGATCCTGGCCGCCGCTGCCCCAGGCAGCTGCCCAGACCTGAATGCCGGATTCGTAGGCGGTGCTCAGCTTGTTGAGCACGGTGTCGTCAACTTCGATGTCCAACTTGACGCCGATTGTCGCAAGGACGGCCTGCGCGTTGATCAGAACGCTGCCAGCCGGGTGGTTTGCGGCATCCATCGGCAGGGTCGCCTTGATGGTGACCTGCTCGCCGGCTTTGTCGCTGGTCGCCGGGTAGGACATGATGTTGGTAGCTTCGTCGTAGACATAGCCTGCTTCGAGGAAGAGGGCCTTGGCGGTTTCGCCGGTGCCGTCATACGGGAAGAGGTTTTCCGGATTTTCCGGATACGCCCACTGGATCTTCGTCATCGTGCGGTAGTTGACCGTTGCGAGTTCGCCGTAGTAATCGCTGATGCACAGTTCGGTATTGAACGTGGAAGCGATCGCCTTACGAGCCTGCCATTCGGGGAAATACTGCGCGTTGATGCCAATATAGCCATAACCGTCGTTGTCGACGAGCGTATAAGACAGTTTGGCATAGTCGCCCTGTGCCGCGGTGATGTCGTTGATGATGGCCGTCGAAGCGGACGGATCGGTGTAATGCACAACGCCCGTCAGCGCCGAGTCGAGTTCGGAACCGCTCTCAATAACCTGAATGCGGAAGTTCTCGATCTTGGGCGAGCCCAGCAGGTAGCTGTCGTTTGCGGTGTAGTACACGACGTTGTCCTCGTATTTTTCAAACACGTAGGGGCCAGCGCCGAGCGGAGCAACGTTCTTGGTCTTGAGTAATTCCATGAACGCCGGATCGTTCATCGATACGCCGTATTCGTTCAGCGTGCCGGTGAAGCCATCGGTGTAGTAGTGCATCGGGGCAACTTCGACGCCCATCTTGAAGATGGCGGTCGGGTCGATGCCGTTGATGACGATCTGGATGTATTCGCGATCCACGCCGTCTTCGCCGGTCACCGTACCGGTGGTGATGCCGCTGATGCTGGCAACGCCGCCCGCAACCGCGCCGTCATTGGCGATATACAGGTCACGCACATAATCTTCAATGCGCATGTCTCCGGCTTTCTCATAGTTGATGCCGGCGTCGGAGAGATCGTAGCCGTAGGTGGTGAGGATGTTGGTCCAGTAATCCTTCACGGTCAGGCCGGTCGTCTCGTCATAGACATTGCCCAGAGCGTCGGTGAACTTGCCATCGGCATAGGAGCCGTAAACCCACATGCCCATGCCGAACGCAACGGTCAAGAACGGGCTGGCTTTAACTTGCTCGGCGGTCAGGTCGGGCGAGAAGTAACCCTGGACATAGTCGTCGGACAAATAGTTGTTCGAAACATAGTCCACGATTTCCTGCGCGAATTCTTCGCCAGCCTGGTCGAGGTATGCCCAGAAGGCCGCCTGCTGTTCGGCAGTTGCGCCGTCGGCTGCGGGCATGGACATGGTTCCGTCTTCCGCCGTGGCGATGCCTGCGGCAACGATTGCATCGGCAACCGCGAGGGCTTCCGCACTGGTCTGGAGGCGGTACTCGCTGAGGCCCTGAACATCCAGCGCATAGAAGGTGCTGGAGCCGTCATACAGCGGGTCGCAGAGGGTATAGATTGTGAAAAGAACATCCTTTGCAGTGATGGGGGTGCCATCGCTGAAGGTGATGCCGTTCTTGAGAACGAACTGATAAGTCGAGGTGGACTTATCGTCGCTGACATCTTGCGTATACGAATACGCGAGGCAGGGGAATTCAACGCCTGCTTGCGGGGAACCCATCTTATCCAGATAGAGCAGCCCGAGCTGGGTCATGCCTTCCACCGTCACGTCATAAGCGGACGTCGCAAAGAAGGGGCTGAACTTGCCGTCCAGCGTGCTGGAGCTGATGACCAGCGGCGTTGTGGCATTGTTTCCCGTTCTCGGAGTAACGGTTGCATCATAGCGGTCTGCCGGTACGTCGGGCAGAACAACAACCGGAGCTTCCGTTGCGGCGGCTTCTTCTTCCGTCGTCTTGGCCGGTTCGCTGGTTTTGCAGCCAACGGTTGTCAGCAGCAGCATTGCGCAAAGCATAACTGCCAGGAGTTGGGCAATTCTGTTCTTTTTCATTTCGATACCTCCATTTTTATTTTTTGAGAATCACCGGATGGTACCCTCCCCCGGTAATTGTCAAAGCTGATTATCATAGATCTCTTCACGCGTAAAAACGCCTGCAAAGATCGGATTATTACGGTGCGGGGGTCGGTTCGGCGGTTTCGGCAAGCTTCAGGAGCGTCAGCCGGATCTTTGCGCTTTCGGCAACGTTCACGACCAGACCTTCGCCAAAGCAGTCGTTGAGTTTGATGCCGCTCGAGGTGACGAACAAATCGCCCAGCGAATACTTTGCGCCTTCCACGTCGCCTTTGCCGGAGCTGATGGTCAGCCCAAGCACTTTGACGTTCGTGAGAGTCACATTTTTGCCGCTGATGGCAAGCAGCGCCGCCTTGACCGCGACTCCCTCGTCCACCTGAACGTTGATCACGGCGTTTTCGAACGTCAGATTCTCAATGGACGTATCGCTGAGCTCGTTGAACAGCGCGATCGACTTTTCCGTGTCCTTATCGACTTTCTTGCTGCCGACGCTCAGCGTCAGGTTGGAAAGCGTGTGGCCGTTGCCATAGATCACGCCGGTGAAGCTGTCCGCCATGGTCAGCGTGACGCCGGAGAAGTCTACGTCGTTTTCGATGACGTAACCGTCGATCTTGTTGCCGGCGGCGTCCGTGCCGAAGAAGCCGTACTTACCGGCAATCTTGATGTCGCCCGGCGTGGTAACACGAATGAAGTTGCCGTCTACAAACTTCATGTAAACGACTTTTCCTGCCGTGTTGGTAAGATAATTCTGTATGGAAGTTTCAACAAGCTGATCCTTGGCTTCGTTAATCTCAGCAAGCGCTTTTTCGTCCGTCGTCTTAAGCTGGTAGCCGATCTCATTCAGGAAGAGATACGACGTATCTGTCGTTTCGTCAACCGTGTCTTCATCCGGCTCGACATATTCCACTTTTTCGAGATACTGCGGGAACATCTCATACAGCGTATCGTATAGCTGCTGCTGTGTCGGGTGCGGCTCGGAATGTACATAAGAAGCAAAATCGTATTCCTGTGTGCAGGCCTCGTCGGAATAATACCCGAACAGCGTCGTACCTGCCGGTTTGCGGAATTCGACAACCGCCTCGGAAAGCTCCTGCACGGGAGAATCCGCGGTGATGTTCTTGCTGAAGATGACTTCTCCTGTGCCCGCGTCGACATAATCAACCCTGCCCTGCGGCAGCCAGCGCGCGTAAAGCGTCATGTCTTCCTGGACGCGGTCAAGAAAAAAGTCCCAGCGGTCATCGGCGCTGAACGTGTAGTCCTCGCCAAGATCGGTGGGAGTATCTGTTTTGGCCGTGTACCATCCCGCGAGGATATACCCGTCGCGGGTTGGCTCGACAAGCATATTGCTCGAACCGGACGGTTCGAACACATAGGAATTCGGTAAATAGTAGGTGGTCCGGATTTCGCGTGCATTGACCAATCCGCCCAAAGCGTCGTAAGTCACCTGGCAGTCATAGCCCCAGGCGCCCGGGTCGGCGGATTGCCCCGAATTTGAACAGGCGGCGAAAAACGAGCACACCATCGCCACGCACAAAATGATTGCAATCCGAGTCAGCTTCGCTTTATTCATTACGCCATCCCTTTTTCAGTCGCCCGGAATTGTTTATTCTCTTATAAAAAGCAAAAAAACTTTCCCACGGAAACTTTGCATATATTATCTTGTTAATTGTAATTCATACAACAAAAAGTGTCAAGATTAAGAAGCCGGTTCGTTGATTTGACATATTTTTGACCCGTAAAATTACAATGACTCTATCATAGGGGTTCCCGCGTCTACAAGTCAATATCTTTTTAGGAACGTTTATCGTTTGGAGATCGCGAAAAATTGTGACTTTTTGCGTATTCGCCCTCTTTTAATTTTTTGAATAATGCGAAAAAGATACAGAAGCGCCGATTATATATTTATTAAATTCTCATCGCTTTTTTTGTTTAAAGGCTATTTGAAGCCGGTTTAATTTCGATTTGTATCAAACTGTAATTTTCGGCTTTACAACCCCTGATCGTGCATGATATATTACACGTCATGGAAACGGTCAAAAACAAGCTCTGGACGAGAGATTTTACCATTATCACACTCGGCACCGTAGTCTCCATGTTCGGCAATGCGGTGGCAGGCTTTGCCATTGGTCTGCTGGTACTCGACTATACGGATTCCATTCTGCTGTATTCTCTCTTCATGGTTTGTTACAGTCTGCCGCGCATCGTTCTGCCGATGTTCGCGGGACCGTATCTTGACCGCTTTCCGAGAAAACGCGTGATCTACTCGCTGGATTTTCTCTCCTGTGGACTGTATCTGATCATCTTTTTCCTCTTGTCCGGCGGGTTTTTCAACTATGTCGCCTATCTTTTGGTATCGATGCTGATCGGTTCGATCGACAGCGTGTACAGCGTGGCTTACGACAGCTTTTACCCGACTCTCATCAGCGAGGGCAACTACACGCGCGCCTATTCGATTTCCAGCCTGATTTACCCGCTCAGCAGCGCCATCATGGTTCCGGTTGCCGGACTCTGCTATAAGACCATCGGCCTTGCCCCGCTGTTTCTCTTTAACGCAGTGACGTTCTTAGTTGCCGCCGTTGCGGAAACACAGATTAAAGCGGTGGAAACGCACGCCGAGCAGCGCGCTAGCGAAAAGTTCGACTCCAAACGCTTCATCGGCGACCTTCGGGACGGAATCAACTATCTCAAACGCGAACGCGGGTTGAACACCATCACCTGGTTTTTCTTTGTCATGATGCTGTCCAGTTCGGTTTGCATGACGCTTGCCCTGCCGTATTTCAAGGGGCTGACCGGCGTGGACGGGGTCATGCAGTATACCTTCGTGATGGGCGCCAACACGATTGGACGGCTGATCGGCGGCGGCGTACACTATTTCTTCCGCTACCCGAAGGATAAAAAATACATCATCGCGCTGTTTGTCTATATCGCCATTTCCATCATCGACGGGGCGTATCTGTTCTTCCCGTTCTGGGCGATGCTGCTGTTCATGCTTGCGGACGGGCTGCTCGGCGTGACGAGCTACAACATCCGTATTTCCAGCACCCAGAACTACCTGCCGGAAGACATGCGCGGAAGATTCAACGGCATCTTCCAGATGTTCGCCATTCTCGGCACGATCATCGGCCAGTTGATTGCGGGCGCGCTGGGCGACGTACTGCCCATCCGCGGCATCGTCGCCGTCTCCATGGCCGTCACGCTGATTTCGGTATTTGTAATCATTGTGCCGAACGGCAAGCATGTCAAAGAGCTTTACAACGTCAACGTCTAGAGCTTCCGCGGTCTGCCGGTTTATTGTTTTATATATTTTCGAAAACGCAAACGCAACGCCGGAGCTGCTCTGGCGTTTTTTATTTGCCTGTGCAATAATAAGATGAATTTCGAATCAAGCGTTTCGAGGCAGACAATGAATCTGATCATTTGGAGGAAAATGTATGTTTGACCCGCGTATTTTAAAGCTGGCCGACGGGCTGGTGAATTTCTCCTGCTCGGTCAAGCCGGGCGAAAACGTGCTCATTGAGAGTATTGGCGGCAACGAAGACTTGACCCGCGCGCTGATCAAAGCGGTTTACGCCGCGGGAGGAAATCCGTTTTTATGGCTTGGCGACAAGGCCTACGACCGCGAAATCGTCATGCACTGCAACGTTGAGCAGCTCCAGCGCCGCGCCAAGGTGGATGCTTCCCTCATGGAACAGATGCAGGCGTATATCGGCGTGCGCGGCGGCCCCAACGCAAGCGAGATGTCGGACGTGCCCAGCGCAAAGCTCAACGACTATATGAAGCATTACTGGACGCCCGTCCACGGGCAGATCCGCGTGCCCAAGACCAAATGGGTCATCCTCCGCTACCCTTCCCCCGGCATGGCACAGCTGGCCGATATGAGCACGGAAGCGTTTGAGGATTACTTTTTCAACGTCTGCACGCTGGACTACGCCAAGATGGACAAGGCGATGGACGCGCTGAAAGCGCTCATGGAGCGTACGGACCGGGTTCGTCTGGTCGCCCCCGGCACCGACCTTCGTTTCTCTATCAAGGGTATGCCCGCCATCAAGTGCGCGGGGCACATGAACATTCCTGACGGCGAAATTTACACGGCTCCCCTCAAAACCAGCGTCAACGGCACCATCGCCTACAACACGCCGTCTCTGGAGGGCGGGTTTACGTATACGGATATCAAGTTCACCTTTAAGGACGGCAAGATTATCGAAGCCAGCGCCAACGACACCGCGCGCGTCAACGAGCAGCTCGATATTGACGAAGGCGCGCGTTATGTCGGCGAGTTTGCCATCGGCGTGAACCCCTTTATCACCTTCCCGATGAAGGACACGCTGTTCGATGAAAAGATTGCGGGCAGCATTCACTTTACACCCGGCAGTTGCTATGACGACTGCAACAACGGCAACAAAAGCTCCCAGCACTGGGACATCGTGCTCATTCAGACGCCGGAATACGGCGGAGGCGAACTCTGGTTTGACGACGTGCTCATCCGCAAGGACGGCCGCTTCGTGCTCCCCGAACTCGACTGCCTGAATCCGGAGAACCTGAAGTAGAGATACGCTTCTTTTCTCGAAAGAAAAGAAGCAAAAGAACTCCTCGCTTAACTTAAAAAAATCCATATAAAAAGTGCCCGGCAGCGCCGGGCACTTTGTTATTTTATTTACAGTTCCGGCTCGATCAGACCGTAATTACCATCTTTGCGCTTGTAGAGCACGTTCATCGCGTTCGTATCCGAATTGAGGAATACGTAGAACGAATGCCCGACCATCTCGATTTGGAGCATGGCTTCCTCTTCGCTCATGGGCTTGATGGCAAACCGTTTGACACGGACGATCTTCGGCCCTTCCTCCTCTTCGGCGTCCTCAAAGGATCCGCCGTAGAGCGGCTCGCTGTAGCGGAACGCGCCGCTGCGGAGGCACTTTTCGAGCTTGGTGCGATGGCGGATAATCTGCTTTTCCAGCTTATCCAGAACGTTGTCGATGGAGGCGTACATGTCCCCGGTGATCTCCTCGCCGCGAATGACCCCGCCCTCGTAAGGAATCGTCACTTCGACGATATGGCGGCTCCGTTCCACGGAAAGGGTTACCTGCACTTCGGTGTCCTGCGAAAAGTAGCGTTCCAGTTTGCCTACTTTCTTTTCCACAAGGTCGCTCAGGTAATCGGAGATCTCTAGGTTTTTCCCTGTAATCGAAATACGCATGTTACCACTCCTTCTCCGGCGGATTCTCAATTGATTCCGCCCTATTGTTATTATTCGATGGAAAGATGTGTTTTCCCTGCCGGAAAGGTGAACGAATTCGACCAAACCGTGAGGAAATCTTTGCGCCTGTTCTTTCCCCCTCCTTTTGGTTATTGTTTATAATATATAATACGTCATAAAAGCGCGATTTACCAGTCCGGTAAAAAAACTGCGCCGTTGATCATTCAGCGGTAACCGTATCCTGCCCGTTCAGCGGATCCGTTCGCCGTCCCCGTAGACCGCGCAGACGGCGCTCGCGTCGGAAAGGTATACCGCGCGTTCAAAGCGCTCTTTGACCGTCAGCGCCCGCGCGCTTTCGGGGAAATTCGCGTCGTCAATCACAACCGCGTGCAGGCGGTTGCCGGGGGCAAACCCCGCGCCGTCGCCAAAGTATTTCGCGCCCGCGCTGGTCGCCAGATAATATGCTTCGCCTACGGTTAAAAACTTGTCCTCACCCTCGGTGGAAATGGTTCTTGCCTTGGACATGCGCAGCGCACCTGTAAGCACCTGCATCATGGGCAGCTGCGCGCCGCCAGCGATATCGGAGCCCAGCGCAAGCCAGACGCCGCGGTTGACCATCCGGCGTACGGGCGTAAAGCCGCTGCAGATGTTGATGTTTGAATCCGGGCAGTGTACGCAGAGAACGTTATGCCGTATCATCGCGTCCTGTTCACGCTCGTCGGAATGGACGCAGTGCGCCATGATGGTGTGATCTTTCCAAAGCCCGTATTTTTCATACGTTTCCCAGTACTGACTGCAGTCGGGGTGCAGCTTCTTCACCAGTTCGATCTCCGCGCGGTTTTCGGAAAGGTGGCTCTGTACTGGCAAGCCGCGCTCGGCGGATAATCTGCCGAGCCAATCCATGATTTCGTTGGTGCAGGAAGGCGTAAAGCGCGGGGTCAGAATGGGCTTTACGCGGGAAAAGCGCGCGCATTCATCCAGCCAGCGGAGCGTTTCACGCTTGGACTCCTCGGTTGCCTCCTGGCATTCGCCGCTGTCGCGGTCCATATTGACCTTGCCGACAAATCCGCTCACACCCGCGCGCTCCAGCTCCTCCATGAGCACGAGCGTTGCGTCCGCATGGGTGGAAGAATAGATGCAAACGCGCGTGGTTCCGTTTTTCACCAGCTCCTCGGCAAGCCTGCGGTAGACGCGGCGCGCATAGTCCGCGTCCGCAAAGCGGGCTTCCGTTTTAAACGTATAGGTTTTGAGCCAGTCCAGCAGCGGCAGATCCATGCCCATACCAAGCATAGGGTACTGCGGCGCGTGCAGATGCATGTCGCAAAAACCCTGCAAAATCAGCCTGCCGGTATAATCTGTTATCGGGAGGTTCCTATACCGCTTCGGCAGTTCGGTAAAGACGCCCGCTATCACGCCGTCTTCAACGGCGAGATAACCGTCTTCCGTGATCACGGGATCGCCAAAGCGTTTCGCTTCGACGATGTGCCCTTTGATGAGTTCGATTCGTTTTTGTTCCGTCATTTTGGTTTACCAGTTTCTTTGCTATTTTCGTTGTCGTTTGCCCGCTGCAGCATTCTGGAAAACAGAGCTACGGCGTCTTCGATTGCAAAACCCCAGGCGTTCGGTTCCGAATTGTCGTCCAGCCCGCTCCCTGTCAGTTCGTAAATCAGCAGGTCAAGGCATTCTTCCAGTACGGCAGGATCGCCCTCGTTCACGCCGAAGAACAGTTTGGCGATCTCGTTTTCTGAGCGGCCCGCTTTTTGGGCACAATGTTCCAGTGTTTCCCAGTTTTTCTGTTTTATGTTTTGATTCCGCGCACAGTCGATATCCGCCAGTTCACGCGCGCCGTCCGCTTCCACCAGCGTCAATAATTCCGGATGACGCTTGATTACCGCGCCGCCGCCGATATCCGAGTCCAGCGCAAGCAGTTCACGATAAAGCTCCCTCGGAAAGACCGCGGGGTTTCCGCGTGTGCCTTGAAACGAGAGCGAGACGATCCTGTCCGGATTTTTCTCAAACGCGTCGAGCAGCCGAAGCACGCTCGCTTTGCTTAAATACGGCTGGTCGCAAACGCCGTAGAGGATACCGTCCAGATCCGGCCGCCATTTGAGCGCCTGCATGGTGCCGGTCGAAACGCTCGTGCCGACGCCCTGATCGGCAATCGGGTTTTCTGCCGGAGTGAATCCCGCGGCTTTTGCCAGCGCGCATATCCGCGCAGCCCCGGTGCGAACCACACAGACTTTCGCGGCAAACGAAATCTTGCCGTACAGCGACAGCGCTCGGACGATCATTGGCACGCCGCCCACTTCGTAAAAAAGCTTTTTGCCGTCGCCGCCGAACCGCTTGCCCGCACCCGCCGCGAGCAGCACGCACCCGACGTTCACGCGCGGTATCTTGCGCAAGGGGTGCGGAAAACGTATTTCCCTTCACCTTCGCGTACGACTTTTCCGTTTTTGACAACGGTTTTGCCTCCCAGCAGCACGTCCGTCACGCCTCCGCGCACCGGCATACCTTCATAAGGAGAGTTGTCGCAGTTGTGCGCGTTCGTTTTATAGGAAATTTCGCTGTCGCCGCTGGGATCATAGATCGCAATATCCGCGTCCGCGCCTTCGGCCAGCACGCCTTTATGGGGCTGCATACCGAACATCCGCGCGGCATTTTCGCTCAAAAGGCTCGCCATTTGGCAAAGTGAAATGCGCCCCGCCAGAACGCCGTAGGTATAGACGAGCTGTGCGCGGTTCTGTACGCCCGCGCCGCCGTTGGGCGTTTTATTGAATTCGCCGCCGCCCAGCGCTTTTTGCTTCATCGTAAACGAGCAGTGGTCGGTGCCGATGACGTCGATTTCGCCCGCGGCCATCGCGCCGAACAGCGCGTCCTGATCTTCCGTTTTTCGAAGCGGCGGGGACATGATGAACTTTTCCGCGTCGGTATCCCCATAGCGCGCATCGTCCAGCACCAGATACTGCGGGCAGGTTTCGAGGTAGACTTCCTGCCCCCGCGCTCTTGCCCTTCTCGCCTCTTCCAGCCCTTCATGCGTCGAAAGGTGCACGACCCAGACCGGCGATTTGGCAAGCTCGGCGATCCGCATCAGCCTTGCCACGGCTTCGGCTTCCACCGCGTTCGGACGGGAAAGCGGATGCCCCAGCGGAGAATGCACGCCCGCGCTGATAAGCTCGCGGATGCGTTCGTTCAGTAAATCGTAGTTTTCGCAGTGTACGCCCGAAATGCAGCCGAGCGCCGCCATGTGTTTGAGCGCCGCGTAGATTTCACCGTCACTGAGACGCATGGCGTCGTACACCATATACATTTTAAACGACGTTACGCCCTGCGCGCGCATCCGTTCAATCTCCGCCGCACGTTCGGCATTCCATTCGGAAATCGCCATATGGAAGCCGTAGTTGCAGCTCGAACCCCGCGCTTTCTTTTGCCAGAGGTCGAACGCCTGCTGCATGGACATGCCGCGGTCCTGCGTGGCAAAGTCCAGCACCGTTGTCGTGCCGCCGAGAATCGCCGCGCGCGAGCCGGTGATGAAGTCGTCCGCCGTGACGGTCACGCCCAAATCGAGATCGAAGTGCGTATGCGTATCGATAAATCCGGCGAACACATATTTGCCGCTTGCGTCAATCGTTTCATCGGCCGTGACCCTTAAGCCTGACGCGATGGTCTGAATCAGCCCGTTTTCGATCAAAAGGTCGGCTTGTTCTATGCCGCTTGAGCGCACGATGGTTCCGTTTTTAATGAGCGTAAGCACGATTTATTCCGCCTCCCTGGTTGAGCGATTCGTTCCGGTGAATCTCTGTTTTTCGCCTGTATGAATCGCTGATGTTATACAAAATTACCATTTAACCCAATTCCGTTTTTCATTGTGCGAGTACGTTTTTATGATTCTATTTTAACATAAGAAAATGCAGGAAAAAGAAAAGAAACTGTGGCGGCCTGCATTTATTTTAGCACAGTAAAAAATGTTTGGAAAGTATTTGCATCTAACAATCTTTGTGCTATACTAACAAAAAGGTGGGTGAGCATTATGCAAAAAACACGTCTCCGCGCCGCCATCCTCAACGCGGCCAGCCGCAATGCTGCTCTTGTCATCAAAAACGCAAAAATCGTCAACGTATTTACGGAAGAAATCATTGAAGGCGACGTCGCCATCCGCGACGGCATCATCATTGGCGTTGGGTCCTATACCGGCAGGGCGGAAATCGACGCAAAAGGCGGCTATCTCTGCCCGGGACTCATCGACGGGCACGTGCATATCGAATCCTCGATGGCGCATCCTTCCCGTTTTGCGAATGTGATTCTCGAAAAAGGCACCACCTCTATCATTGCCGATCCCCACGAAATTGCGAACGTCTGTGGCGTGGACGGAATTCAATATATGCTCGACCAAACGGAATGGCTTCCCCTTTCCGTTTTTGTTATGGTGCCGTCCTGCGTACCCTGCACGGCGTTTGAAACCAGCGGGGCAAAGCTCACCGCGCGCGATTTGGAAACCTTTATCGGCCACCCGCGCGTGCTGGGTCTCGGCGAAGTGATGGACTACACGGCAACGGTGGAAGGCGACGGCGAAATGCTCGATAAACTCCATCTCTTCCGCCACCATCCGATCGACGGGCATGCCCCCGCGCTCACGGGCGACGCACTCAACGCCTACTGCGTGGCAGGCCCGCATACCGACCACGAATGCATCACCTACGAAGAGGTGCTCGAAAAGCTCCGCAAGGGTTTGCGCATCCATCTGCGCCTCGGCAGCGCGAACCGCAATGTCGAGTCCATTATGCGCCAGATTGCCGAGCATAACCTGCCCACGCGGCGGATGTCCTTCTGCACGGACGACAAGCATCTTGCCGATATCCGCGAGGAAGGCCACATCAACTACATCGTCCGCCGAGCTGTGGCAAACGGCATCTCCCCCATGCACGCCATCCAGATGGCGACCATCAACACCGCCAACACCTACGGAATCCGCCACTACGGCGCGGTCGCGCCCGGTTACCGCGCGGATCTCGTCCTTTTCGATAACCTCACGGACTTTAACCCGCAGTTCGTGATTACCGACGGCAAGCTCTTTGAGCCAAGCGTGGATACGCATATCAAGCCCGACCCGAAGATCTACAATAGCGTTCATCTGGCTCCCCGCAAGCCGGACGTTTTCCGCCTGCCGGTGAGCGGCAAGGCGCGCATTATCCGCCTGATTCCCAAGGAGCTCATCACCGCTCTGGACGAAGAGGAAGTCTACACCGAAAACGGCTGCTTCGTACCGAAGAACGGCCTGCTCAAGCTCGCGGTGCTGGAGCGGCATCATGCCTCCGGGCGCGTCGGCCTCGGTATTCTGCGCGGGTTCGACGTCAAGGACGGCGCCATCGCCACCACGGTCGGGCACGATTCGCATAACCTCGTCGTCGTTGGCGATAACGACGCGGACATGCTCAAAGCCGTCACAACGCTGGAAGAATGCGGCGGCGGATATGTGGTCGTCAGCAACGGCGAAGTGCTCGCCAAGCTCGTCCTTTCGGTTGCGGGGTTAATGAGCGACGCGCCGCTGGAAAACATCCTCAAGCATCAGCACGAACTGCTCGCATCTGCGGCCAAGCTCGGCATCCATACGG
The DNA here is from genome assembly GCA_039683415.1 of Clostridiaceae bacterium. Taxonomy (GTDB): domain Bacteria; phylum Bacillota; class Clostridia; order Christensenellales; family CAG-138; genus UBA7703. The sequence continues at coordinate 21,083 of JBDKRL010000004.1, read as the reverse complement.
TCAGCGATCCGTTCATCACGCTTTCGTTCATCGCGCTGCCGGTGATTCCGGACGTGCGGCTGACGGACATGGGGCTGTTCGACGTAACGAAGATGGAATTCTTCGAAAAAGACAACCGCTGAACAACAGTCCGCATTCTTTCAGCGGCGTTGTAAAACAAACAGCATTTTGAAGCATATCCTGTTATGCTGTCATTCTATCAACGAATATTCGAAATATGTTGATCAACTTGTGATATTCCGGTAGACAATTTTGAAATCGGGTTTTCAATCGCAAGCGGAATGGTATGATTAATCAAGGATATTCCAGCGATTTTCGCGGGAATGATCCAGTCAGGCGCAAGAATCCCGCCGTGCGCCCGCAAGACCGCACTTGTGGGCCGCGCGAAAGGCTTTTTGATAAAAAAGCGGTTGCGTGATCCCAGTTTTTAATCGACGAGCGATCGCGCGATCAAGCTTTTCACGAATTCTATTTTCAGTTGTTTTCATGATCGGGAGGGTACTATGGTCGTTGGAAAAAGCGTCAAGCGCGTTGACGCAATCGACAAGGTGACGGGCCGTGCAAAGTATACGGACGATCTTGCCGATAAAAGCGCGCTCATCGTAAAAATCTATCACTCCACCATCGCGCACGGCATGGTCACGAAGGTGGATACGTCCGCCGTGGAAGCGATTCCCGGCGTTGTGAAGGTTCTCACGTGTTTCGACGTGCCGAACCTTCCGTTCCCGACGGCCGGGCATCCCTGGAGCACCGATCCGCATCATCAGGACGTTGCCGACCGTCTGCTGCTCAACAAGCATGTGCGCTACTACGGCGACGATGTTGCCGTGGTCATTGCCGAGGACGAAGTTGCCGCTTCTCAGGGCGTCCGCGCGCTGAAGGTGGAATACGAAGCATATCCCTTCGTTCTCGACCAGCAGGAAGCCATGAAGGACGGCGCGCCGCAGCTGCATGAGCGCTTTAAGAACAACATTCTCGGTAGAACAAGTTACGAAGAGGGTAACTTTGACGAAGCGATTCAGGAACCCGGCCTCGTGAAAATCGAAGGCTGGTATGAAACGCCCATCGTCCAGCATTGCCATATCGAAAACCATATCTGCTACGCCGAGGAACAGAACGGCAAGATCGTGATCGTTTCGAGCACGCAGATACCGCATATCGTACGCCGCATCTGCGGCCAGGCGCTGGGTCTGCCCTGGGGCAGCGTCCGCCTGATTAAACCCTACATCGGCGGCGGATTCGGCAACAAGCAGGACGCTTTGTATGAGCCTCTTTGCGGCTACTGCTGCCAGCAGGTCGGCGGCAGGCTCGTCAAACTGGACGTCAGCCGCGAGGAGACGTTTGTGAGTAACCGCGTTCGTCACGCGATTCGCTACCATATCGAGACCTATGCCCGCAAGGACGGCCGCTTTGTCGCCCGCCGGATGGAAGCCTTTTCCAACCAGGGCGCGTACGCCAGCCACGGCCACGGCATTGTTGCCAAAGGTGCGAGTGCGTTCAAGCAGATCTATGTGGACGCCGTCGCCACCAAGGTGGACGCATACACGGTGTTTACCAACCTGCCCGCCGCGGGTGCGATGCGCGCTTACGGAATCCCGCAGGTGTCATTTGCCATTGAAAGCAGCGTGGAAGATGCGGCCAAGGTGCTGGGCATCGACTCGCTCGTTCTCCGGCGCATGAATATGATGCCGGTCGGCTACCGCGACGCGTTTTCGCAAAACGTGAACTATTTCGATTCGCTCAACCAGTGCATCGAAAAAGGTAAAGCATATATCGACTACGAACGAAAACACGCGGCGTACGCCAACCAGACCGGCTCCATTCGCCGCGGCGTCGGCATGGCGATCTTCTGGTACAACACCGCCGTCTGGCCGATTTCGCTGGAGGCTTCCAGCTGCCGCATGGTGATGAATCAGGACGGTTCGGTGCAGTTCTTTATTGCCGAAACGGAGATCGGTCAAGGCGCGGACACCGCGTTTGCGCAAATGGTTGCCGATACGGTGGGCGTGCCTCTGGACAAGGTGCATGTCGTCTCCACGCAGGATACGGACGTTACCCCGTTTGGCACGGGCGCTTATGCCTCCCGCCAGACCTATGTGGCCGGATTTGCTATCCAGAACATCGGCACCCAACTAAAAAACAAGGTGCTTGCCTACGCTTCGTACCTGACCGGAAAACCGGCGGATGCGCTGGATATGGCGGACGGAATCGTGTTTGAAAAAACCTCCGGTGTAAAGATCATGCCGCTTGACGAACTCGCCACCACCGCGCTCTACTCCCTCGACCAGGCAGAGCAATTCAGCGCAGAGGGCACCACGCAGATCAAGAGCAATGCTTATTCCTTTGGCTGCGGTTTTGTCGAAGTTGAAGTGGATATTCCCATGTGTAAAGTCAAACTAATAAAAATGATCAACGTTCACGACTGCGGAACACTCATCAATCCGCAGCTGGCCGAAGCGCAGGTACACGGCGGCATGAGTATGGCCATCGGTTACGGCATGGGCGAGCAGCTGCTCTTTGACCCCAAGACCGGAAAACCGCTCAACAACAACCTGCTTGACTACAAGCTCTGTACAATGATGGATCACTGCGATCTGCGCGCGGAGTTTGTGGAAAACGCGGAACCGACCAGCCCCTTTGGGACGAAAGCGCTTGGCGAGCCGCCCACCTGCCCGGGAGCCCCCGCCATCCGCAACGCCATATTGAACGCAACGGGGATTGCCATCAATCAAACGCCCATGACGCCGCACGTGCTCTTTGAAAAGTTCAAAGAAGCCGGGCTGCTGTAAGGAAGGGAGCTGACGCATATGTACGACTTTTCCGCATTATACGAGGCCACCAGCGTGCAAAACGCGGTGGAACTCATGCAGGCGCATCCGTCGGCCGTCCTGATTGCGGGCGGCAGCGACGTTTTGATCAAAATGCGCGAAGGCAAGCTCGCGGGCGCGGAGCTCATCAGCCTCTATAAGCTCGATGAACTGCGCGAAGTCACGCTTGATCCCGACGGCGCGCTGCGCATCGGCCCCATGACGAGCTTTTCCCATGCGTATAAAAGCCCCGTGCTCCAACAATACATGCCCGTGCTCGGCGAATCCGCGGATACCGTAGGCGGGCCGCAGCTCAGGAACATCGGCACTCTCGGTGGCAACATCTGCAATGGTGTGACCAGCGCGGACACCGCCTCCACGCAGGTTGCTTACGACGCGGTGCTGGAGATTACGAGCGTAAACGGCACACGCAGGCTCAGCATCCACGATTTTTACAAAGGCCCCGGCAAGGTCGCCCTCGAACCCGGCGAACTGCTCACGGCGATTCTGATTCCCAAGGAGAGCTACGAAAACTGCTTTGGTTACTATATCAAATACGCCATGCGCAACGCCATGGACATCGCTACTATCGGCTGCTCGGTCAACGTTGTGCTCAGTGCGGATAAAAAGACCATTCAGCGCGCACGCATTGCGTACGGCGTCGCGGGTCCTGTGCCCATGCGCGCCAGAAGTGCCGAAGCCGCGCTTGCGGGTCAGCCCGTCGGCGAAGCGGCTATCGAGATTGCCGGCAGAGAAGTGCTCAACGATGTCACCCCCAGAACGAGCTGGCGCGCAACGGCGGATTTCCGCAAACAGATCATCAGCGAGACCGCCCGCCGTGGCTTGAAAGCCGCCATCGAGCGCGCAGGAGGTGTGTTTTAATGCAAAAACAATTAGTAAAGTGTAATATCAACGGCAAGGACGTGGAAACGTATGTGGACGTCCGCGCGTCGCTGACGGACATGCTCCGCAACGACTACCGCCTGACTTCCGTCAAAAAAGGCTGCGAAGTCGGCGAATGCGGCGCCTGCAACGTCATCATCGACGGGGAATGCTACAACTCCTGCATCTACCTCGCCGTCTGGGCGGAAGGCAAGCATATCCGCACGCTGGAGAGCCTGCTCGGCCCCAACGGCGAACTGAGCGACATCCAGCAGGCGTTTGTGGACGAAGCGGCGGTTCAGTGCGGCTTCTGCACACCGGGATTCATCATGACCGCCGTGGAGATTCTCGAAACCGGCAAGGAATACACGCGCGATGAGCTGCGTAAGCTCCTCTCCGGCCATCTCTGCCGCTGCACGGGGTATGAAAACATCCTCAACGCCGTCGAAAAGACGATGAAGAAGCGGCTGGGCAAAGCCTGACCGCGCGCCCTGCTCCCCTTTAAATGAGCAAAACGCAGGTTCCATATATGCACTTTATACGGCGTTCTTTCATATATATATGAATATATATAATATTGGTGATTGAAATCCGTCCCAAAATATCGTAGCATATGGAATAATCGTTTCGTTTAGCCGCCCGAAGCCGCGAACAAACCGGTTTCGGGCTTTTTTTAAAATAGAACGGAAAGGAATTCTTGCCATGCGTTATTCGGAACTGGACAAACCCACTCTCGCCAATGAGCTCGAACTCGCCCGCACGCAATACGAAGCATTGCGCGGCCACAAACTCAACCTCAACCTGACCCGCGGCAAGCCCGAAACCGCGCAGCTCGCCCTCTCTGACGGAATGTTTGCCACCGTTGCGGACGGCAATTTCGTTTCGGACGGCATTGACGCGCGCAACTACGGTGAGCTTTCAGGACTGCCCGCCTGCCGCAAGCTGTTTGCGGAGATTTTGCTCTGCAAGCCGGAGGAAGTCATCTGCGGCGGCAACGCGAGCCTGAATTTGATGTACGACCTGATTGCCAAAGCGTACACGCACGGGCTGAAGAACTCCGTGTGTCCCTGGAGCAAGGAATCGGAAGTCAAGTTCCTCTGCCCCTTCCCCGGCTACGACCGGCACTTCAACGTTTCGCTTTCGTTCGGCATGAAACTCATACCCGTGCCGATGGACGAGAACGGCCCGGATATGGACATGGTCGAAGAACTCGTCAAAGACCCCGCCGTCAAGGGCATGTGGTGCGTGCCAAAGTTCAGTAATCCCGACGGTTATGTCTACCCGCTTTCCACCTGCAAACGGATTGCCGCACTCTCTCCCGCCGCGCAGGACTTTGCGCTCATGTGGGACAACGCGTACTGCATCCACGCTTTCGAACCGGGCGACGAAGCCTTCCCGGATATCATCGGCCTCTGCCGCGAGGCGGGTCATCCCGACCTTGTATACGAGTTTGCTTCCACCAGCAAGGTGACCTACGCGGGCGCGGGCGTTTCCTGCATGGCCGCGAGCGTGGAGAACATCAAGTACGTTCTCTCGCTGATGACCTACCAGACCATCGGCCCGAACAAAGTGGACGAACTCATGCATGTCCGCTTCCTCAAGGATCGCGAAACAACGCTGCTGCACATGCAGAAGCACGCGGCTTTCATGAAGCCCAAGTTCGACCTCGTCTGCGACATGCTGGATTCGCAGATCGCCCCGCTCGGCATCGCGAGCTGGCATCGTCCGAAGGGCGGCTACTTCGTAAGCCTCAACGCCATGCCCGGCACGGCAAAACGGATCGTCGCGCTCTGCAAGGAGATCGGCGTTGCGCTCACGGGCGCGGGCGCGACCTACCCCGGCGGCAACGACCCGCAGGACAGCAACCTCCGCATCGCGCCGTCGTACCCGCCGATTACCGAAGTCAAGCAAGCGATGGAAGTCTTCTGCGTCTCTCTCAAAATCGCCGCGCTGGAAAAGCTGCTCGGCTAGAATAAACGAATCAAAATGCCGCTTGCAAAGGCGGCATTTTGATTATTGATTATGAGGGCTCCGCCCTCAAACTCCTGCCAAAGGGGTTAAGCCCCTTTGGAATCCCCTTTTAGGGTTTGTATACAAGGTCGATCTGCACTTCGTCGCTAGGTTCAAAGCCGATCGAGCGGTAGAGCGAAATGGCGTGCGCGTTGCAGTCGTCCGCCATCAGAAACGCTTTGACAGCGCCCCGTTCAAGGCCATAGTTCAGCGCGCTCTCCACCAGCGCTCTGCCGTACCCTTTGTTCTGATGCTGCGGCAGCACCGCGATCTCCCGCACCCAGCCAACCGGCCCCCAGCTCTCGCCGTAGCCGTAGACCGCCGTGAGCACCACGCCCGCAATCTTTCCTTCCTCGTCGCGGCAGGCAAGTACCGCCTCATGCTGCGCGCCGAATGCATTTTCGTTCCCAACCGGGTAGACGGCGTTGATCCAGTTTGCAATCTTTTCTGTTGATTCGCCAAAGAATTCGCGACTCTGCAGGCGGCAGCTTTGGGTAACGACCGCCGCTTCCGCCGCGTCTGAGGTTGTGAGCGGTTCGCAGACGATTCGCGGCGAAAAAGGCTTGTCCAGCGGCTTGAGCCAATATTCGCGCAGAATGCCGTATTCGGCAAAACCGCCTGCGAAAAACCGCCCTTTCCAATCTTCCGGTACGAACGTTACCAGCGTTTCCCGCCCCGTCTTCTGCGCGGCGCCGATGACGAGCGCGGGATCGTTTGCGCCCCAATGCAGCTCGTAGACGTCCGCTTCCGGCTTTTCGCCGCCAAGCAGAACGCCTTCCTGCCCATCCGCCAGCACGGTATAGTGTTCCACCGCCTCAAAATCCAGATACGTAAACGACGAATGCGCAAACGCCAGCGCGTGTTCGCGCAGCAACGTAAATTGATTATCGCTTAACATGATTCCCTCTCATCTTTCCAATAAAGAAGCGGCGGAGAAACCCCGCCGCCATTTTCGTTATACGTCGAACCCCATCTTGTGGTATACCTTATTCACGGTTTTTCGCGCGGTGTTCTGCGCGCGCTCCGCGCCGAACTTCATCATTTCGGTCAAGTACGCCTTATCCGCAAGCACACGCGCGTACTCCGTCTGAATCGGCCGGAGCAGTTCGATGACCGCTTCCGCCACTCCCGATTTGAGATCGCCGTAGCCCTTGCCCTCAAACGCGGCAACCGCCTCTTCTATCGTCCCGCCGCGGCAGGCCGAGTAGATGGAAAGCAGGTTGTAGACCCCCGCCCGTTCGGGGTTGGCCGCGATGACGCCTTCGCTGTCCGTCACAGCGCGTTTGAATTTACGCGTGATGGTGTCCGGATCGTCGAGGATACGGATATACGCGTTCGGGTTGGGATCGGACTTGCTCATCTTGCTTTCCGGCTCCTGCAGGCTCATAATCCGCGCGCCGATCTTGGGGATATACGGCTCCGGCACGATAAACGTTTCGCCAAAGGCGTTGTTGAAGCGGATGGCGATATCGCGCGTGAGCTCGACATGCTGCTTTTGATCTGCACCGACGGGGATGTACTTTGCCTGATAGATCAAAATATCCGCCGCCATGAGCACGGGGTAAGTAAAGAGCCCGGCGTTGATGTTATCCGTACTTTTCGCGCTCTTTTCCTTAAACTGCGTCATGCGGGAAAGCTCGCCCATATAAGAAGTGCACATCAGCGCCCAGGTGAGCATGGTGTGCTCCGGCACATGCGACTGCACGAAGATGGTCGAGCGGTTCGGATCGAGTCCGCAGGCGAGAAACAGCGCAAAAGTCTCCAAACCACGCCGACGCAGTTCCGTTGGATCCATGCGCACCGTCTGCGCGTGAAGATTGGCAACCATGTAGTACGCGTCAAACTCGTCCTGCATAGTCACAAAGTTTTTCAGCGCACCGAAGTAGTTGCCTATGGTTAATACGCTCGTCGGCTGAATGCCGCTGAGCACCGCTGGTTTGCTTGTTGTTTTCGCTGTGTCCATGACCTGTTCCCCCAGTTTGTTGTTCCTGCGCGTTGGGTTACCGTTCGCGCTTCTTTTTGCAAAACGCGCCGCAAGGCGCGTTTGTGCTTTTCTTCGAGCCACCGGACAGGGTGGTTCGTCAACTCTTGTATAGCTGCGCCGTTAGGCGCGTCTGTACTTCTACGCGAACCACCCGGCAGGGTGGTTCGCCAACGTTTATTCTGCGTACGCCGTTAGGCGCGATTTTGAAAAGATAAACTTTGAGCAAGGAATAAGCCGAGTTCTGTCGAGTGCGACCATCTATCTAAGGCCAATCGTCGCCGAGAGGCTCATGCGATTCCCGAGAGCGTAGCGGGCAGCTATTGAATGCTCTCATACCAATCTTGCACCGAGTGGGGTTTACAGCGCGTCTCCGTCGCCGGGACGCGGGTGAGCTCTTGCCTCGCCTTTCCATCCTTACTCGCGTTGCCGCGGGCGGTCTATTTCTGTTGCACTTTCCTTGGAGTCGCCTCCACCGGGTGTTACCCGGCACTCTGCCCTATGGTGCTCGGACTTTCCTCACCCGCAGTTCTGCGGGCGCGGTCGCCTTCCTTACTCAAATTGTAAAGGTACCGATTGGTTCTTTTATTCCATGCCGGAGTACAAGATGCGTCCGCAGTTTTCGCACTCCACAATGCCGTCGGTTGTCGCGATTTTTTTAAGCATCACCATCGGCAGCGACATATTGCAGCCCCCGCACTTACTGCTGACCACCCGCGCGATCGGTACGGCGTGATGCAGCTTGACCTGTTCATATCGTGCCAGCAGTGCCGCGTCAACCTGCTTTCCGAGTTCTTCCAGCCTTGCGTCGTGCTTGGCCAGCTCGCCTGCGCGGCTCTCGCGCTCTTTTTCGCACTCCACGCGGAGCGTGTCGTATTCCTTCTTGGCGATGCCCGCCGCCCTGAGGGTCTTTTGGTATTCGTCCGTCGCCTGCTCAATTTCCGTCACCAGCGACTTGGCTTCCCGTACCGCCTGCGAAATTTCTCGGCTCAGGCGCTCGATATCCCGCTTGAGCTCGGTCATCTCTTCCGCGGTGCTTTCGTCGTCCTGACGAATGGTGACCAGTTCCCCGCTCTCGACTTCCAGTCGCGCTTCGAGTTTTTCCACCTGGTCGGTCAGCTTTTTGAGCTGCTGTTCGTGTGTTTCGATATCCTCGCCGAGCTTGGTGATCACGGCTTGCTGGGACTTTAACTGCTTATGCAGTTTATTGAGTTTCAATCTCGCCGGCGTCGAGCGGATCTCGGCTTCTACAGAAGTCTTTGCCACTTCGGCCTCTTGATATGCCCAAAGGGCATCCATTTTTCTCACGGCATTTCCCTCCTAAAGGCGCACGAACGGATTCGCGTCCGCACGCGATAAATTATATTGTACATCAAAACATTCGTTCTGTAAACGCCGAATCAGGGGTTCCAGCACAACACACTCGGTTTCGTAATGCCCGGCAACGATCACGTTCAGTCCCAGGGTGACCGCGTCAATCGCGTCCGAATGCTTGATTTCGCCCGTGAGCAGCACGTCCGCACTCTCGTCCGCGGCGGGACGGATGGAGCTTCCCCCGCTGCCGCCCATCACGGCGATGCGCTTGACGGCGGCGTTCGGGTTGCCCGCGATGCGGACGCTGGCCTGCAGCAGCTGTTCCGCGCGGGAGGCAAATTCCGAAAGCGTGATCGGTTCCTTAAGCGTTCCAACACGGCCGACGCCTTCATCGAACGGAATGGTATCCAGAACGCCCATCCGCTCGCAAAGCGTATCGTTGACGCCGCCCTGCGCCGCGTCCAGATTGGTATGCGCGGAGAAAAGCCCGATTCCGTGGCGAACAAGCACGCAGGCCGCCGCCGTTTCCGGCGCGCTGTACCAAAGCTGTTGAACAGGATGGAAGAACAGCGGGTGATGCGTCAGCACGAGATCCGCGCCCAGTTCGGCTGCTTCCTCCGCAACAGCTTTCGTGCAGTCCAGCGCAACCAATACGCGCTTGATTTCGCCGTGATCCGGCTCAATGAGCAAACCGGGATTGTCGAACTCCAGCGCCAGATCGGCAGGAGCAAGACGCTCCATGACGGCGGTAAAATCGCTGAGCTTCATATTGGTTCCTCCCGAAACGATAGGATTTGGCGGAGCTGTTCCGCCTGCCTGGTGAGTATTTGGGAATTCTGCGTTTTGCGTTTGCGTTCGGTGGTCTGCAGCATCCGCTCCGCCAGTAGGAACAGATTTGGTTCGCGCCGCTCAAAAGCTCTGTATCCCAAGAGAAAGCAGTCTTCCGGCCAGCCTGCGGGCATTGTTTGCCGCGCGTTCGCAGGCGGCGCAATGGAGAAAATCTGGTAGAACCGTCCTGTATCCAGCACAACCCTGTCGTCCGGCACAGGGTAATTATGCTTAAAGAGCCACCTGCGGATATCTTCCGCCGCGCGCATGGGCTGCAGAACGCAGCGCGATGCCCCCGCCAGCGGCGTGCTTGCCGCTTCGAGGATACGCACCATGAGCGTGCCGCCCATGCCGAGAATCGCGAGCGCATCCGCTTCGCCGTCTTTCAGCGCAGTCAGCCCGTCGCCAAGGCGCGTTTCCACGCGATCCGAAACGCCGAGCAGATCTGCGAGCTTTTCAGCCTTTATCAGCGACGGCTCGCTGATATCGACGCCAATGCAGCGTTCGGCTCTGCCGCTCTGGACGAGCGCGCAGCTCAGCCGCCCGTGGTCGCAGCCGATATCGGCAACAACCGTTGCGCCGCCGAGCAGTTCCATAGCGCAGGCAAGCCGCTCGCGCGGATGAATTCGCTGCTTTGATAATTCCATACAAACTTATTATAAAAAACATCAAAACAAAATGCAAACCGCTTACCAGTTTGCATTGTGTCTTTTCCGCAAATATTAACTCAAAAATCCAGAAACCATTTTTTGTGTCTTTTAAGCAAAATTTAGATATAATGCAAGGATGAAATCCTTGCATTATATCAGGATTTCTTTCTTCGGTTCCACACGGTCGATCGGGCCGCCGCCCAAACAAACTTCCCCGTCGTACAGCACGACCCATTGTCCAGGCGTGACCGCGCGCTGCGGCTGATCAAAGCGGACATGCTCGCCCGCGCCCTGCACCGTGACGAAAACGCTTTGATCCGGCTGGCGGTAGCGGAATTTTGCCGTACAGGCAAACTCGCCCTTCGGCGGTTCGCCCGCAATCCAGTGGATCGTTTCGGCGTCCAGCGAAAGCGAAAACAACTCGTCGTGCTCGCCCTGCTGGATGATCAGGAGGTTCCGCTGTAAATCCTTGCCGATGACAAACCAGCTCTCGCCGGTTCCGTCGTTCCTGCCTCCAATGCCAAGCCCCCTGCGCTGACCGAGTGTATAGTACATCAGCCCGTCATGGCGGCCGATCACCCGCCCCGTTTCATCCACCATGTCGCCCGGCTGCGCGGGTAAAAATTGCATCAAAAACTGCTTGAAGTTCCGTTCTCCGATAAAGCAGACGCCAGTGGAGTCCTTTTTTGCCGCGTTGGAAAAGCCGCGTTCGCGCGCGATGCGCCTTACCTCGCTTTTAGCAAGGCCCCCGATGGGAAAGATGGCGTTTTTCAGCTGCGCCTGCGTCAGCCCCGAGAGAAAATAGGTTTGATCCTTATTCGCATCCAACGCGCGGAGCAGTTTCACGCATTCGCCCGATTTGTCGAGCCGCGCGTAATGCCCCGTTGCCAGAGCGTTCGCTCCGGTGGAGACGGCAAAATCCAAAAACGCCTTGAACTTGATTTCGCAGTTGCAGAGAACGTCCGGATTGGGCGTACGCCCGCGCCGGTATTCGTCGAGAAAATACGAAAAGACGCGCTCACGGTACTCCTCGGCAAAATTCACCGTGTAATACGGCATCCCGATGGCGTTGCAGACGCTCTTAACGTCCTCATAATCGCTGGCCGCAGTGCAGACGCCGTTTTCCTCGTCCTCTTCTTCCCAGTTTTTCATGAACACGCCAACGACGTCGTATCCCTGCTCTTTGAGCAGGGACGCGGCGACCGCGCTGTCCACGCCGCCGGACATGCCTACCACGACATGCCCGGTATGCAGTTCGTTGTTCAATGTACTATGCCTCGAATTGCCTGGTAAATTTCGCGCGCGAAAAGAAGAAAGTGACGTTTTGTTCCGGAGTATCCGTTACTCGGCTTTGAGGCCGGTCAGCATGTAACCCATATCCTCAAGGATTTCGCTTACGGTCTTCTTGAGCGTGTCAACGTTCATGGAAGACTGAATCTTCGCGCTGCCTACGTCGGTCGAAAGCACGGTAAAACCGGCTTCCTTGAGCGCCAGATCGACCCTCCCCGCGCAGCTGGAGCAGCCCATTCCTTCCACCGTCAGTTGATAAGTTGTCATAAAACGTTCGCCTCCTTGGTAATCTTTTATTAAGTGTATCACAAGGGAATTTCCGCGTTCGATGACTAAGTCACACTTCTCTTCTTCGCTTCGATAGATTTATTGTACTGTTTTATGCGCGCCGCCGCAAGAAGCAGCAAAAAGCTAACGAGATTCCTGTCCGCCTGCAATGAATTCCGTTCTGCGTATACCTGCCGCGCGCCTTGACAAAAGCGCGTATTTCCTGCGATAATATGCGTTGACTGACAAGCAAGGAGCATAAAACAACCATGGAAAACAGCGCCACCGAACCGAAGGAATCGACAAAGAAATTTACGATGGATCAGATCGTCGCCCTCTGCAAAGGGCGCGGTTTTGTTTACCCCGGCAGCGAGATCTACGGCGGTCTTGCAAACTCCTGGGATTACGGCCCGCTGGGCGTGGAGTTCAAAAATAACATCAAGCGCGCCTGGTGGCGCAAGTTCGTGCAGGAATCGCCCTATAACGTCGGCATGGACGCGGCCATCCTCATGAACCCGGAAACCTGGGTCGCCAGCGGCCATGTGGGCGGCTTTTCCGACCCGCTAATGGACTGCAAGAGTTGCCGCGCCCGTTTCCGCGCGGATAAGCTCATTGAGGACTACATTGCCGAGCATAACATCACGGACGTCCGCCCGGACGGCTGGACAAACGCGCAGATGGAAGCGTATATCCGCGAACAGGGCATCGTCTGCCCCGAATGCGGCAAAACGGAGTTTACGGGCATTCGCAAATTCAACCTGATGTTCAAAACATTCCAGGGCGTGACCGAAGATACCGCTTCGGAACTCTATCTGCGGCCCGAAACCGCGCAGGGCATCTTTGTCAACTTTAAAAACGTCCTCCGCACGACCCGCCGCAAGCTGCCGTTCGGCATTGCGCAGATCGGCAAATCCTTCCGCAACGAGATTACGCCGGGTAACTTCATCTTCCGCATCCGCGAGTTTGAGCAGATGGAGCTGGAGTTCTTCTGCGCGCCGGGCACCGACTTGGAATGGTATCATTTCTGGAAGGACTACTGCCATAAGTTCCTGCTTTCTCTGGGCATGCAGGACGAGCGCATCCGCCTTCGCGAACACGCCAAGGAAGAGCTTTCGCACTACAGCAAGGGTACGACGGATATCGAGTTCCTCTTTCCATTCGGCTGGGGCGAACTCTGGGGCGTTGCCGACCGTACGGACTTTGACCTCAAGAGCCACGCCACCCACAGCGGCGAGAGCTTTGAATACCTCGACCCGTTCACGAACGAAAAATTCATTCCCTACTGCGTCGAGCCTTCGCTGGGCGCGGATCGCGTGGCGCTTGCGTTCCTCTGCAACGCTTACGACGAGGAAGCGTTGGAAGGCGGAGACGTGCGCACCGTTCTGCATCTCCACCCCGCGCTTGCGCCGTATAAATGCGCCGTGCTGCCGCTGAGTAAAAAACTCGCCGACCAGGCGCAGACGGTCTACGCCAAGCTCGCCAAGTGCTTTATGGTGGACTATGACGACGCGGGCTCCATCGGCAAACGCTACCGCCGCGAGGACGAAATCGGCACGCCGTTCTGCGTCACCGTCGATTTTGATACCGAGACCGACGGCTGCGTCACCGTGCGCGACCGCGACACGATGGTGCAGGTGCGGCTGCCCATCGACGAGCTGACCGCTTACATCGAAGCTCGTCTCGACTTCTAAGAACGTATCCAACGCCCCCGCCGCAAACGCGGGGGTCTGTTTTATTACTGGCCAGCAAGAATCAGCCTCGCCGGACGAACGTTTCGGCGCGGCGTATCGATACGGGAGCGAATATGGCGGAAATCAGCGGAGTGGTCAATTCCATAATCTTCCGCAACAGCGAAAACGGCTGGACGGTGCTGGAGCTTACGCCCGACGAGGGCGAAAAGCTCACGGTCGTTGGCGCGCTTCCGCTCGCTTCCGTTGGCGAACGCGTGGAACTCGTCGGCGATTACGCCTCGCATCCCAAGTACGGCAGCCAGTTCAAGGCAATCAGCTACAAAACCCTTGCGCCTGCCACGATGAGCGCCATTGAGAACTATCTCGGCAGCGGGTTGATCAAGGGCGTCGGCGCCGCGACGGCAAAGGCCATCGTAGCCAAATTCGGCATGGAAACGCTCTCGATACTGGACGAAACACCCGCGCGGCTGGCGGAGATTCCCGGCATCGGCGCAAAACGCCGCGCCATGATCCTTGCCAGCTACACGGAAAACCGCATGATGCGTGATATTTTGCTCGCGCTTGAACCTTATGGAATCACCGTCAATCAGGCGTATAAGCTCTATAAAATCTATGGCGAACTGTGCTTAAGCCGCATTGAAGAAGACCCGTACCAGATCATTCGGGATGTGGACGGCATCGGCTTTATCACGGCGGATAAGATCGCGCAGAACGTTTCCGGGTTTGCGTTCGATTCCGAATCGCGTTTGCGCGCGGGAATTCTCTACGCGCTGCAAAACGCCAGCGGCGAATACGGTCATACGTTTTTGCCCAAGGATTCGCTCACAAGCTATGCGGGCAAGCTCCTCGGCGTGCCGCCGGAGCGCGTGCTCGAATCGCTGGATATCCTCATCGAACGCGGTGAGGCGATATTGCAGTACGTTGGTGAAACGGAGAGCGTGTTTTTGCCGTATCTCCAGCGCATGGAGATCAACATTGCCGAAAAGCTCCTCAACCTTTCGCAAAGACCCGTGGACAACCCGTTTTTCGACTTTGAAGCGGCGCAGGCTTCCCAAAAGCTGGAGCTTTCCTCTCAGCAGCGGGACGCGGTGCTTGCCGCGCTCAACGAAGGCGCGCTGGTGATCACCGGCGGCCCCGGCACGGGCAAAACGACGATCATCCGCTTCATCACGGCCATTATGGAGAGCATGGGACTCACCGTCGAACTCACCGCGCCGACCGGGCGCGCCGCAAAGCGCATGAGCGATGCAACCGGGCACGACGCGCGGACGATCCACCGCCTGCTGGAATACATTCCCGGCGAAGGGTTCATGCGGGACGGCGACGACCCGCTGCTCTGCGATATGGTGATTGTTGACGAGATGTCCATGGTGGACGTGCCGCTCATGCACGCGCTGCTCAAGGCGATCTTGGTTGGCACGCGGCTCATCATGGTGGGCGACAGCGACCAGCTCCCGTCCGTTGGCGCGGGAGATGTGCTCAGGGACGTGATCGGCAGCGGAACCATCCGCGTGGTGCGTCTGGACGAAATTTTCCGTCAGGCGCAAAAGAGCATGATCGTAACCAACGCGCACCGCATCAACGAAGGGCTCCAGCCTGTGCTCGACATGGAAGAATCCGACTTTCTATTCGAGGACGTCGCGTCGCAGGATCGCATTCTGGAACGCATCATCGACCTCTGCGTCCACCCGCGCGGCACGCTGGCAACCAGCGACCCGGTGATGGACGTCCAAGTGCTCGCGCCCATGAAAAAAGGCGCGCTGGGTGTTTGGAATATCAACGCCCGCCTGCAGGCCGCGCTCAACCCACCCGAAAAGGGCAAGCACGAGCATGTCAGCGGAGAAGTAACCTTCCGCGAGGGCGACCGCATCATGCAGATGAAGAACAACTACCGCGTGGAGTGGAAAAAGAAGCTCCCCGGCGGCGGCGCGGAGGACGGCTGCGGCGCGTTTAACGGCGACCTTGGCACAATCTACCGCCTCAGCGAAATGGACCGCACCATCAGCGTCCTGTTTGACGACGAGCGGCTTGCGGTGTTCGACTTTACGCATCTCGACGAGCTGGATTTGGCGTACTGCATTTCGATTCACAAGAGCCAGGGCAGCGAGTTTCCGGTAGTCATTCTGCCGATGTTCGGCAGCGCTTCTCCCATGATGACGCGAAACCTTTTGTATACCGCTGTCACGCGCGCCAAGCGGCAGGTGGTCTGCGTCGGCCGCCGGGACGCACTGATGAGCATGGTCAGCAACAACCGCACCGACCGCAGATATACCGCGCTGCGTGAACGTCTCAGTGAACTGCACGAGTTGCGTAAAAAGTAGAACCGAAATCTGCCGTAACGAATGTTCCAATAGAATTCATTCTTTTTATGGAGAACATAGCATGAACCAACCGCAGAAAGACGAGCGCTACGGCCTGAAAGCCTTTGTGGACGGCGTGTTTGACGCGCTGTACCCTTCCAACGTCGCCTGCCGGCTCTGCAACAGCGAAACGATTCTGGGCGAAGACTGCCTCTGTGATAACTGCCGCGCAACTCTCATCCCTTGCCCGCCCATGACCGCGCCGGAGCCGCTCGACGGGCTAAGCGCTGCGTTTGTTTATAACGGCGGAGCATCTCTCGGCATTCACGCGCTGAAGTACGCCAAGCAGACGCGACTTGCGGAATTTTTCGGCAGCGCCATGCGCATTCCCGAAGAATGGCATATCGACGCCGTCGTGCCCGTTCCGCTGCACCCGCTCAAACTCTGGCTGAGGACATATAATCAAAGCGAACTGCTCGCGCAGGTGGTCTGCCACCAGTACGGGCTGCCGCTGGAAAAAAAGCTCCTCTTACGCACGCGCTTTACGCGCACGCAGACCGCGCTGGACGCGGACGCGCGAACGAAGAACGTCTCCAACGCCTTCTCCGCGTCCCCTGCCGCCGCCGGGCGCTCCATCCTGCTCGTAGACGACGTGACCACCACGCACAGCACGTTACTTGCCTGTGCCGCCGCGCTGAAAAAGGCCGGAGCCGCGCACGTTTACGCCGTGTGCGCCTGCTCGGCGGAAAAAGAGCTGCTTCGCTCGGTTAATAAAGAAACAGAGTAATTTAAATATTCAACACCTCGCAAAAACGCGGGGTGTTTTGATTTTCGCAAAGCTCCTCCGCTTGTCATTCTTCACTATCTTGTATAGAATCATTGATAGTAATCCAATCCTTTATTCCATACAGGTGAGGTAATCCGCCATGAAACAACCGATCCCTTCCAGCATCCGCCTCAGAAAAGAAGATTTCCAAAGCCTCGGCTTGAACCCCGTGCGCGTCGAGCTCTGGGAGGACGGCATGCGCACCGACGGCGGGCGCGGCAGCTACGAATGGTGGTATTTCGACAGCCACCTCGACGACGGCGGCAAGCTCGTGATCGTCTTTCTCACCAAGAGTTTTGTCACCCCGAACCGTCCGCTGACGCCGACAATCACGCTCCAGTACGACGCGCCGGACGGCACGCATTACGAGGAGATGCTCACGTTCCCCGCGACGCAGTTTTCCGCCTCACGCGAACGCTGCGACGTCCGTATGGGCGAAAACGTCTTTTCCGGCGACCTGAATCGATACACGATCCGTTTGGCCGGAAAGCAGATTCGCGCGGAACTCACGCTCACCGGACGCGTCCCCGCCTGGCGGCCGGGCACGGGTCAGATCTTCTTTGGCAAGCACGACGAGCACTTCTTTGCCTGGCTGCCTTCCGTTCCCGAAGGAAGCGTGGAAGGCGAACTCACCATCAACGGACAAAAACAGCGCATCGTCGGAACCGGCTACCACGACCATAACTGGGGAAATGTCAGCATGCTGAGCCTCATGAACCACTGGTACTGGGGACGCGCGAAAATCGGCGAGTACACCGTGATATCGTCGTTTATCACCGCCGAAAAAAAGTACGGCTACCGGACGTTTCCCGTCTTTCTGCTGGCGAAAAACGGCGTGATGGTTGCGCAGAGTTCGCTCGATTCCCCCGTGTTTACACAGTGTGGGGAGCATCTGGACAGCTTTACGAAGAAACCTGTTCACGACGAGCTGGTGTACGACCATACGAACGGAAACGAGCGGTACGTCGTCACCTACCGCCGCGAAAAGGATCTCCTCCGCACAAGGTTTGCCGATACGCTGCCGCTGCCCGCGCGCATACTCGCCAAGCTCATCGGCTTTAGCGGCGCTTACCTGCGCTTTACCGGCACGGCAAGTCTGGAGCACTACGAAAACGGCGCACTGACCGAGCACGTATCCGATCCGGCCATCTGGGAACTGATGTACTTTGGACACACGCAGAAAAGCCTGTAGCGAACTCTGGGTAATGCTTTTTATAGCATAATATGTTTCTCTTTTACGAATCAAAAAAGGCCGCTTGAACAGCGACCTTTTTGCGTGAATCCATAATTTTTCGCAAGAGACAGCATGTCTCTCAGCCTCGGAGCAACGTCAGACTGACGGCTTCGTTAACCTCGGAAACCACCTTGTTGCCGACAAAACCATCCCAATTTATGCTGTTCCGGCCTTTCGTCGTCTTACGGCCAATACGGCTGTTCTACTTCCTTGACCGCCCCGCTCTGGACGGTGAGGTAGTAAAAATACGAATCCAGCACGCTGTCGGGATGAGACGCGTAGAGATTCATAAACTCACTGAACGTCAGCGCTACAGGGTTCGCGTCGTCCACAGGCGTGCCGTCCGCTTGATACATCATCGTAATCGAAACCGCGTCCATATCGACCGCGCGAAGCCGCGTATTGTTGTTTTTCTTGATGAACTCGCTTTCGCTCATGTTGGTCACGTATTCCTGCGCGTTCGCCTCGGTATACCCTTCGTTATCGATAAGCCACTGCTTGGCTTCGTTGCCTTTGAGCATATCCCAGTAATCGAACAGCGCCCAGCCGGTCTCCGGATCGAACGATACCATGTCCGCATAGCTGGTATACATGCTGGGCAGATTGTCCTTGTATGCCGCAAGGAAGGTATCCCATTTCGACTGGGTGTACGACGTATGTTCCAGCGAATACCCCGCATCGGACACCATTCCGATCGTGCTGTCATCCCCGTCGAGAATCTTCTGCGGAATTTCGGAAACGAGTTCAAAATTCACGATGAACGCCCCGACCGCTTCGGGATCCGCAAGACTGTCGAGATAAGAAGCAATCTTGGACTCAATCTCTTCCTCCGTCAGTTCGTTGTCCTCCGCCCAGTCCAGCACCTTCGCCGCGGCGGAAGCCTGTTTGAGCGAGATGCCCGCGGTGCCATTCTGCAGTTTTGCAACGTTGTCCAGCACGTCGCTCAGCTTGACTCCTGCCATAGCGCCCGGCTCATCCGTAGCAGGTACAGTCGTTGGCGTTTCAGCAAGCGGCGTTTCCGTCAGCATGAGCGTCGGGGTCGGTTCTACAGGGGCGGTTGTCGCAGTCGGCGTCGGTTCCGTTCCCGGCGTCGTCTCCGGCGCAGTCACCTGCGGCTGACAGCCGATCATCATAACGGTAATAAGGATCGTTAAAACCGTAAGCAAGGTATTCTTCTCACAAGCGAAAAACAGAAAACGACTCTTTTTCAATTGCATCACCCGCTTTCATCCTATTTAAATCCATATTATAGCACGAATTTCTAAAAAACGAGAGCTTGTCCTTTCAAAACGGGATGCACGTCGAACCAGTTTAGCCTTTGTAAAATGGTTTCTTTGTCCCCGAAATGCTAATTCCCCCATATTTCGAATCCCTTTGAAAAAAAGCAAAATAGAAGAGACGCTTTACAGCGTCTCTTCTATTTTGGCGGAGGGCCAGGGATTCGAACCCTGGGTCCGGTTAAGGACACGGCATTTCGAGTGCCGCACGATCGACCACTCTGACAACCCTCCATGTCAATTGCTCGCGCGAGGATTATTATACACAAAATCATGATCCAATTGCAATGTTTTTGTAGAAAAACATACGCGAGATTGTAGATTCTCTTCGGCAAATGTTATACTCAACGCATAGCATACATATTCCATCAAATGAACCCCAATTCGAAAGGAGAATACCTATGGCGGAAGACTTCGGCAAAAAAGTCGAGCAGTTCGGTCAGGATATTTGGAAAAAGACGACGGACGTGTTCAACGTTCTCAGCAAAAACACCGAGATTGCGGGTAAACAGCGCGAACTCCGGCTAGCCTATGCTGAAATTGGCAAGCTATACTGCGAAAAACACGGTTCGGAATCCGGCAGCGAGTTCCCCGAGCAGTGTGAACGTGCATTAGCCATGAAAAAAGAGATTGAGGAGCTCGAACAGGAAGTTTTGCAGCATTGCGGACGCCGCAAATGCACAAAATGCGGCGAATTGATTGACTCTGCGGTTGCATTCTGCCCGCATTGCGGCGCGGCGCAGCCAAAAGAAGAACCCGTGGAAGACCCCGTCGAGGAAGCGGAAGTCATCAACAGCTGGATTTGCCCGGTCTGCGGCGCAAAGATGGACGAAGACGTCCAGTTCTGCACCGTCTGCGGAGCAAAGCGCCCGTAATCACCGCATACAAACAAGAACGCTCTATTCGGAGCGTTCTTTTGTGTTTCACCTATTCTCATGGCAACTGTACTGCTTTTTCTCTTTAGTCTACAGGCAGTGTTGTGTTCTCTGACTCAAAATTGCAGGTAAAAGTAATCGAATTTTCGCTTGCTGATACGTTATGTGCGGTTGGAGCTGCGAGCGGCGGGCGCGTGTCCGAAATGCGTTCCATCGTGGCATTCGCCGTATTCTCGTTATAGACGACATTGGAGTGAATGCTGCTCGGAAGAAAGCGAACGCCGGCCATAACGATTGCTGCCAGAACAAGCAAGCCGATAGCTCCGATTACGATCTTTGCCAGTGTTTTTTTCATATTCCAACGCCTCCTATGTTTTCTGTGGTATCAGTATAAATTAAAATCGTTACATATCCGTTGCATATTACTGTTTTAATAATTTGTTTTTAGTAACTTTTCCTAAAAACGAACAGAAACAACAAGGAATGTTACTTATGAGTTACATTGTGCTTGCTTTCCATATGTTATTATTTTGTTCGTGTGTAAGAGGGATGTAATTATGTCTGTGTTTCTCAACAATCCGCTGGAACGTTTCTGCTGCGCACCGGCGTGAACCTCCGCCCGTTTCCAGTCAAGCGCTGCGCGCAAACCGGATGCAGGCACGAGAGAGTCGGAACCAGCCAGACCTGACAAACAAAAATGCCCCGCACTTGCGTGGGCATTTTTGTTTGTTGGATCCCGGCGGCTACCTACTCTCCCGGACCGTTTCCAGTCAAGTACCATCGGCGTATGAAGGCTTAACTACTGTGTTCGGAATGGGAACAGGTGGAACCCTTCAGCTAAACCACCGGAA